>MKWR01000036.1 GCA_001899855.1 Lysobacterales bacterium 63-13 | reverse complement strand
GCAGCATGCAACAAAGGAACAATTCCATGACCAGCAAAGGCCTGAATGCTCAGGGCCAAGGCATCACTCGCCCGGGGTTGACGGGAAGTCTCTTGAGGAGGAGTTAGGTACTCGGTTGGTCATCGATGGAAACCCGAAAAGGCCCGGAAACGGGCCCCATGAGCCTAATTGTCGATATTTTTTTTGTGCCGCAATAGGCAACAACAGTTGAGCCTACGCGATCCTGTGTTTGTTGAAGCATCCGTTTTCCGCCATCAACGGTCAGAGTAACGAACATTGCTTTCTCTCCTGGAAAATACTCTTCCGCGGGTACGATCGTTGCGACATCTTTTGGCTCAATTAGGGGCGGAGGAAGTGGTTTGCCACTTGCATCAAGCGCATGAACTGAAAAAGCACACGCTTTGGCCATTTCAGAAACGTCAGTAGTTTGGTCAGGGGAATTTCTGCTTGTGTCGGATGCGGTGACCGCGATTGACACTGAGAATGCAATAAGCGCTGCGATTGGCATGGGCACCTAACTACTATTCGACCCCACAATGGGATCTATTCCGGAAGCCTAACATGACTTTTCATCGTAATGCCGCAAGGTTTTTTCTGGGAAAATCAGCGGGCTCCGCTGATTGAGCGGCCTGATCCTGCCGTATGATCCTTGGATGTTTTCCGGCGAGCCGAGAAAGCGATTCCATCCAGGGCTCAGTCCGCCTGGGATACCTGAAGCGAATTCGTTTGCGTGGCGCTCTCGGGTTGATACACGGACTTTCCGGCCACCCATGTCTGCAGCACCCTGGTCTTCCAGATCCTTGCGGGATCGATCTTGAAGATGTCCTGATCGATGAGGATGAAGTCGGCCCACTTGCCGGGTTCCAGCGTGCCTTGCGTGGCTTCCTGATGGGCGGCATAGGCAGCATCCAGCGTGAAGGCGCGCAACGCTTCGGTGACGGTCATCGCCTGCTTTGGATACCAGCCGCCGGGTGGATGGCCGTCGTGATCCTGGCGGGTGACGGCGGCATGCAGGCCGAAGAACGGATTGGGTGATTCGACCGGGAAATCCGAGCCGCCGGCAATGCGCGTGCCTTGCTTGAGGAAGCTGCGCCAGGCATAGGCGCCCTTGATGCGTTCATGGCCGACGCGATCCTCGGCCATGTTCATGTCCGAGGTGGCATGGGTCGGTTGCATCGAGGCGATCAGGTCGAGATCGACGAAGCGCGGAATGTCATCGAGACTGACAACCTGGGCATGTTCGATGCGATTGCGCAGCGCCTTTGCCGCCGGGTATTTCGTGTACGCGGCGGCAAAGCTGTCGAGCACTTCACGATTGCCCTTGTCGCCGATGGCATGCACGCAGACCTGGTAGCCATGCGCGAATGCCTTGCTGATCATCGCGGTCATTTCGTCCGGCTTGCTGAACAACAGGCCGGAGTTCTTCGCATCGTCGGAATACGGCATCAACATGGCTGCACCGCGGCTGCCGAGCGCGCCATCGGCGTAGAGCTTGACGCTGCGCACGCTGAGGAAATCATGGCCGTAGCCGAGCAGCGGGCCATCCTTGCCGATCGCATCGAAATCCTTGCCGGTGCCGCCAATCATGGCGTTGATGCGCGTCGTGAGGTTGCCGGCGTCGGCGAAGCGCCTGTAGCGATTGAAGGTCGCCACGTCGATGCCGGCATCGCTGACGCCGGTCATGCCGACGCCTGCCATGATCTGCAGTGCCGAGGCCAGCGCCTTGTCAAGCTGCGCTTCGCTGGCCGGCGGAATCCTGCTGCCGACCAGTTCCATCGCGGCATCGACAAGGACACCCGTCGGATTGCCTTCGGCATCGCGCTCGATGCGTCCGCCGACTGGATCCTTCGTGTTGCGATCGATGCCGGCAAGTTTGAGTGCGGCGGAATTCGCCCAGGCGGCATGGCCATCGATGCGCTCCATCCAGACCGGTCGATCGGCAACCACCGCATCGAGTTCTTGCGCGGTCGGGAATCGACCGAGTTTCCATACCACCTGGTTCCAGCCGCGGCCGATGATCCAGCGATCATCCTTGTGGCTGTTGGCGAACGACCGGATCCGCGCCAGTGCTGCATCAAGCGACGTGGTCGCGGTCAGATCCGCCTGCAGCGACATGATGCCGAGCCCCATGACATGACCGTGGGCATCGATCAGGCCCGGCAGCGCGGTGCGGCCCTTGCCGTCGACAACCCTGGCGTCGCCGGCGCGCTTCGCCAACTCGGCATGCTTGCCCGTGGCGACCACCTTGCCGGCGTCGATGAGCAGGGCTTCAAAGCGCTGCAGCTTGCCGGCGCTGTCCAGCGTGTAGCCATTGACGTTGTCGATCAGCAGATCGGCCGCGAGCAGCGGTTGCGTCGCGAGCATCAGGGCGCAGGCCAGGGCCAGACGGGATGTGGCGATCATCAGCGAAACTCCGACAGACAAGATTGGCAACCATACGCCAACAGCGAGCCGTCGCGAAGCCAGCCGAGGGCGGGAAAAGAAGATAACCAGCCGTTCGGCGTGCAGGGAATCGCACCGCTCAGTTGATGCTCCCTTCTCCCCTCGCGGGAGAAGGTGCCCAGAGGGCGGATGAGGGGGACGCCAACGGCGCAGGTGAGGAACCGTTGCCCCACTGAGCTCGATGATAATCAGGAAGGAAATTGGGAATACGGAAGCGGAAATCGATTGTGAAAAGCGGCTTCAGCCACGATGATTCGGCAAAGCCTTGAAGAAAAGGAATCGTGACTGACGCCGCTTCCCACGACACAGGCGACTCTCTGCTTCTCCGCTACCCCCTCATCCGCCCTCTGGGCACCTTCTCCCGCGAGGGGAGAAGGGAAAGCCACGCTCGTCGACTGAGCAGTGCAATTCCCGATTCCCTACTCACAATTCCAAATTCCCGGCCCTTCACACCCATGAAATCCCGCAAAGCCCTGCCGACCCTCGAATCACCACGCTTGCGCCTGCGCCAGATCCAGGTTGCCGACATTGCGGACTTGTTTGCGATCTTTTCCGATCCGCAGACCATGCGCTACTGGAGCCATGCGCCGTTTGTCGACATGGCCGAGGCCGAAGCCTATCTGCGCAACATCGATGCCGGTCGCATCAACGGCACGCACCTGCAATGGGGCATCGCCTTGCGTGAGGACGACCGGGTGATCGGCACGACGACGCTGTTCTCGCTCAATCCCCGGCATCATCGCGCCGAGATCGGTTATGCCCTGGCCAGTGCGCACTGGCGGCGCGGCATCGGCGGTGAGGCGTTGACGACTGCGCTCAGGCACGCGTTCGATGCACTCGACTGCCAGCGCATCGAGGCCGATGTCGATCCACGCAACACGGCCTCGTGTCGCTTGCTGGAAAAACTCGGCTTCCGCCTGGAAGGACGATTGCGCGAACGCTGGCATGTCGAAGGCGAAATCCAGGACAGCGCAATCTACGGGTTGCTCGCACGCGAGTTTGCAGTGCCTGCCTGAAGTGCCGCGAGGCTGAACGCCAGCCCCCCTGCAATCGCCTTAAATCCCCGTTGTTCAGTGCCGATACGTTTGCACATGGCGAGACTCGCCGCCGAGTTCGCTGATCGTGTCGCTGCAAGTCGATTGCCATCAGCGGATCTCGCTCCGCCTCGCGGAGTCGAACCCACATTTGGAGAATTCCCATGAAAAATACCAGCAAGCGTTTCGGCAGCATCGTCCTTGGCATGGCCTTCCTGCTTGGCGGTTCCAGCCTCGTCCTCGCCGCCGAGCAGGCGATGCCGGCGGAAAATGCCGCCGACATGGATTCCGAGCAGCCGGTGACCGACACCTGGATCACGACCAAGGTCAAGGCTGACCTGGCCACGACCGAAGGCATCAAGAGCACCGACATCTCGGTGGAAACCGTCAATGGCGTGGTGACCTTGATTGGCGTGCTTGATTCCAGGACCGCCGTCGACAAGGCCATTGCCGTGGCCAAGGGCATCAAGGGCGTCGTCGACGTCGATGCTTCGGCACTGAAGGCGAAGTAACCTGCTTGCTCTCCCCTGTGGAGAAAAGCCCCGCATCGCGGGGCTTTCTTTTATGGTCATGGATGGCCTGTATACCGAGAACGCAGGACGACTGCATGGATGCAGGAGGTAGAGCAACGCAGGAGCAGTTGCCGAGCAGTTGTCGGTATATGCCAGGGATGGCCTGTATGCCGACAACGCAGGAGCAGTTGCCGAGCAGTTGCAGGCTATTGCGTCTTCGCCGCTGCAGGTGCCGTATTGCCGCCCTGCGCATCCGCCGACAGATAGTGCCTGAGCCAGTCGCGAACCTGGTCGTAGTAGTAGCGGCTGTTTTCGCCACTCATGATCCAGTGGTTCTCGTCCGGAAAGATGATCAGCTTGCCTTCGACCTGCTGGCGCTGCAGCGCAGTCCAGTATTCGAGTCCGTTGTTGAGCGGCACCCGGAAATCGTTCTCGCCGAAACTGACCAGCACCGGTGTCTTGAAATGCGCCGCCAAGCGGATCGGATTCTGTTCGCGCCAGACCGCACCCTGTTGCCAGACCGGGCCGCCCGAGGAGATTTCGCGATCATAGGAATTGTCGCTGGTGCCCCATTGCGTTTCGAGATTGACCAGGCCGGCGTGGCTGACCAGGCAGCGGTAACGCGTGGTCGTGCCTTGCATCCAGTTCGCCAGGTGCCCGCCATAACTCGCGCCGGCTGCGCACTGGCGGCTGCCATCGATGAATGCATAGCGCTTGATCGCCTCATCGGCCGCCTGGTTGATGTCATCGGCCGGGCCTTTCAGCGGATCACCCTGGATGGCCTGCGCGAATGCCTCGCCCTGGCTGGTCGAGCCGACGTAATTGGTCAGCAGCAAGACATAGCCATCCGCTGAAAGCAGGTGGTAGTTCCAGCGCAGCACCCAGGCATCCTGCCATTGCGAATACGGCCCGCCATGCATCAGCACGAGCAAGGGATACTTTTTTGCGGGATCGATCGCCGGCGGACGCACGATCATGTTGTGGATGCGCTGGCCGCGCTGGTTGCTGAACCAGAAATTCTCGACTGCCGGCAGATCCAGGGCGGCGGCTTTGGCACTGGCGAAGGAGGTCAGGCGCTGGAACCCGCGGCCATCCGCATGCAGGCGCACGATTTCCGGGGGTTCGGTTGCACTTTGATAGGCGGCGATCCTGACCGGCGAACGGCCGCCGCCGATTTCCAGATTCGAATACATGCCACGCGCCGGTGCGCCAACCAGGGCTGCCTCGCCGGCGTGGAGCGGTGAGCGGTAAAGCTTCACCTGCCCCACATCCTCGCCCAGCATTTCCACGCTCTTGCCATCCGGCGAAATGGCGAAATCGGTGATCTCGCGGCCATCGGGAAGGTGGATGCGCCCGGCATCGCGCATCGATGGCCAATCGAACATGGCAAGCTGGCGGGCGTTGTAGACCTTGTCGGTCCGCGGCTCGACGATGGCGAACAAGTGTCGTCCATCGTGGCTGTAACGCGGCGATGACCATGAATCGCCGCCATCGAGCGCCTCGTTTCCGGTCAGCCGACGCGGCTCGCCACCGTTGATGGAAACCATCCACAGATCATCATTGATGAAGGAAAAGGCGGCGCGATTGCGGTTGCGACTGGCCGCGAACACGATCGCCTTGCCATCGGGAGTCCAGCGCGCCGAGCCCTTGGCCAGGGCGAAGCCGGGCAGCTTGACCAAGGCAGTGCCGGCGAGCAGGTCCCGCGCATCCTGCGCGCCGACCTTCTGCACGAAAAGATGGGTCTGCTTGCCATCGATCCACTTGTCCCAATCACGAATCGGATACGAGGTGTAGGTGCGCGCCTTGAACTTGCGGTCCTTTTCCTCCTTGTCGAGGCGCTCGCTGTCGGCATCGTTGAGGGCGGCGGCATGCACGCTGCTGGTGAAGATGATGTGCGAGCCATCCGGCGAGAACTGCGGCGCCGCGGCACCCGTGGAAATCCGCGTCGTCCGCTGCGCCTCGCCGGCCCGGTCCATGTCGATGATGTAGATCTGGTTTTCCTTGTCGTCGCCACGCTTGGCGGAAAAGGCAAGGCGGCGGCTGTCATCGCTCCAGGCAGGATCGGATTCCGTGCCCTTGACCGAGGTGAAGCGTCGCGGTGGCTGACTGCCGTCGCTTGGCACCAGCCAGAGATCCGCAACCTGCTCTTCCTTCTTGTAGGAAGGCTCGCTCAGCGGAAACACGACATGCTTGCCGTCGGGACTGATCACCGGTGCGCCGATACGCGGCATCAGCCACAGGTCTTCGTGGGTGATGACGCGCCGCTCGGCTGCCTGCAGGCTCGCGGCGGTGGCGAGGAAGAAACATGTTGCGCAAATCAATCGCATGAGCGGATCACCGTGAATGGGGATCCTGCCGTGATACGCGAGAGCGCAAGCAGGTTCAAGTGCGGATCATCCCGCCGTCGCAATGCCCGCGTTCACCGCCGGGTGCGGTGCCACATCCACAGCGGTTGCGCGATCAGCGAGCCAAGCGTGGCGAGGGCCATGTCCTTCTGCGCATCCCAGATATCGCCCTGGGTGCCGAGATAGGCCTGGCCGAGTTCGCCACCAAACAGGCTGGCGGCAAACCATTCGATCAATTCATAGATCAGCGAGTGCGACATGACGAAGGTGACCGGCAGCAGGAACAACCAGGCTCCGTGCAGGCGAACCCGCGCGGAAATCACTTCGGCGGACACCGGGGTGATCAGCAGGCCGTAGAGGAAATGCACGAGCCGGTCGTACTGGTTGCGCTCGAAGCCAAACAGCGCATCCCGCGAATGGCCGCCGCTGATGGCCGCAAACCAGCGATCGTAGGGCACGTTGGAATACTGGTAATGCGCGCCAATTTCGTGCAGCACGCCAAACACGAAAAGCAGGCCGCAGGCGAGATTCGACAAGGGCAGGCGTCGATACGAGGGGATCAGCCAGGCCAGGGCGGCGACGACGAGCGCGTTTTCCAGCAGCCAGTCTTCGCGTGTTTCCGGGTTGACGGCAAGCACGGCAAAGACGAGCAGGAATGCGCCCAGCAAGGCCAGGGCGAAGCGGGCATCGTGGCGGCCGGGTCGCGGTGATTCGGTCATCGGTGATTCACTCGATTGTGCCGCTGCATCCATTGCAAGAACCCGTCAGTGAGCGTGTTTCAGCGCGGCAGGATGCCACGTGCGACGCAGCCTTGCGCATCGATGCGATTCTCCAGGTTCAGGCTGCCGCCGTGCGCTTCGAAAATCTGTCGCGCCAACACAAGGCCGATGCCGGAACCGCCGGGCTTGGTCGTGAAGAACGGCACGAAGAGGTTTTCCGTGTGCGGCAGGCCGCTGCCCGCATCGATGATTTCAATGCTCAATTCGCTGTCATTGCATTGCCAGCGGATGCGCACATCGCCGCCGCCTGGCAAGGTCGCGTCAACCGCATTCTTGAGCAGGTTGATCAATGCCTGTTCGATCTGGTCCGGGTCGGCATCGACATCGACAGCAACCCCGGCTTCGACCACGACCGCCATGCGCTGCTCAAGATGGGCGACGCGCTGGACCAGCTCGGCAAAGGCAAACCGCCGCGGTTTCGGTGGTGGCAGGCGGGCGAATGCGGTGTAGCGCGCCATGAACCGCGCCAGCGCTTCGGCACGATCGCCGATCACGCCGAGTGCGCTGCCGGCATCTTCACGCCAGTCAGCGGCCAGCGGTTCGATGGCGAGCACCTTGGCCAGGGTCGCCGTCATCGAACGGATTGGTGCCAGCGAGTTGTTGAGTTCATGGCCAAGCACGCGCAGCAGGCGTTGCCAGGCCAGGCGTTCCTCTTCGCGCAAGGTGCGACTGAGGTCCGTGATGACGAGAAGATCGTGCGGCCGGCCATCTTCGCGAAAGCTTGCACGGCGCACTTCCCAGCGCCCGTTGCCGCCGGGAAAGCTGCGTTCGCAGATGCGCGATTCAGTCAGCGAGAGCCAGTCACCGAGGCCGAGCGCATCCGCCGAACGGCCGTTCAAGGCTGCGAAGGGTGAACCGAGCAAACGCTCGGCAGCGGGATTGGCGAGTTTGAGCAGACTCTGCGCATCGAAGGCAAGTACGGCGATGTCAAGCGCGGCGATGACCTTGGCCAGCAGGGCACTCTTTTCCTCGACGGCGAGGCGTTGCTCGCGCAGGGTCTGCGCCAGCGTGTTGATCTCGATGACGACCTCGCCGATGGCGTCGCCACGACGCGCCGCCGAGCCGCGTAAGCTGTAGTCGCCCTCGCGCAGGGCTTCAAGCAGGTTCGACAAGGTGCGCAAGGGATAAATCGCGCGGCGGCGCAGTTCCAGTGCAAACACCAGGGTGACCAGGCTGACGACGATCGAGATCGGCAAGGCGTATGCGTGTGCCTGGCTCCACAGCACGACAAGCAGGGTCAACAAGGCCGGCATCGCCACCAGCAAGGCACCGAGCAACAGGCGCGACTCGTAGCCCCAACGCCTTGCGCGCGCCCGATGCTGATTCAGGTCAGGCGACATGCTTCATGCCTGCTCCATCTCTACTCGGGAGAGGGAAATGCACTGCCGCAGCGCTCATGGCCATTCAATGCCGTACTTTTCCATGCGCCGATACAAGGCCGGCCGACTCAAGCCAAGCAGTGCGGCGGCGCGCTGGATATTGCCGCCGGTTTTCTCCAGCGCCTGGCGCACGAGCTGTTTTTCCGACTCCTCGACCGTGACCGTGCCATTGCCCGAAAGCTGCGCCATCGCCCCTGCCCCGACCGCGACCGCGCCCGAATCGAGATTGAGTGACGACGCATCGAGGACATCGGCGGTCGCCATCAACACCGCGCGCTCGATCGCATGCGACAGTTCACGCACATTGCCCGGCCAGGCATAGGCGCACAGCGCATTCATCGCCGAGGGCGAAAAGCGCATGCCCTCGCGCTGGTAACGCTTGCCGAAGCGTTCGAGGAAGGATCCGGCGAGCAGCGGAATATCCTCGCCACGCTCGCGCAGCGGCGGCAAATGCAGTTCAACGGTGTTGAGGCGAAACAGCAGATCCTTGCGGAACGTGCCGTTCGCCACTTCGGCCGACAAGTCGGCATTGGTCGCCGAGATCAGCCGCACGTCCACCTTGAGCGTGCGCGAGGAGCCCACGCGCTCGAGCTCGCCATCCTCCAGCACGCGCAACAACTTCGGCTGCTGGGCAAGCGGGATGTTGGCAATCTCGTCGAGAAACAAGCTGCCGCCATCGGCCAGCTCGAAGCGACCGATGCGATCACTCTTGGCGTCGGTGAAGGCGCCGCGCACATGGCCGAACATCTCCGCCTCGAACACCGATTGCGGGATGCCGCCCATGTTGACCTTGACGAAGCTTGCCTCGGCACGCCGGGAGGCATCGTGCAGCAGGCGCGCGATGACGCCCTTGCCGGTGCCGTTCTCGCCGAGGATCAACACGTTTGCATCCGATGGCGCGACCCGTGCAAGGCGTTCAAGCAGGCGTCGCATGGATGGTGCCTCGGCGACGAATCCTTCGGCGGCAGGACCGCGCAGCAAGGTGTTCTCGGCCTGCAGGCGCTGGCCACGACGACGCGCACGACCGAGCGCGCGCTGGTTGCCGAGCACGCTCATCAGGCGCGGGTTGTCCCAGGGCTTTTCGATGAAATCGCCGGCACCGCAACGCATCGCCTCGACGGCGACATTGATCGTGCCCCACGCCGTCATCACCACGACCGGAATTTCCTCATCGATCTTCTTCAACTCGCGCAACAGTTCAAGCCCCTCGGCACCGGACGTCGTATCGCGCGTGTAGTTGAGATCGATCAGGGCGACATCGAAGCGTTTCTTCTGCGCCGCTTCGAGTGCCTGGGCCGGGCCTTCCACGGCCGTGCAATTCCAGCCCTCGCTTTTCAGCAGCAGGCGCAAGGCCTCGCGCACATCACGCTGGTCGTCGGCGATGAGGATGTGGGGTTTGCTCAGATCCATGGGTTGACGATCTTGATGTCGAAACCAGCAAAATCCTTGACGTTGCGGGTTACCAGGGACAATCCGTGCTCGATCGCAGTGGCGGCGAGCAGCGCGTCCATCAGCGGCCTTGGCTGACCGCTGCGCCTGCCTTCGCCCAGCAAGCGTCCCCAACGAGTGGCCACGCTCGGATCGACATTGATGATCCGAGCGTCGAAATTCGGAAGGACTTCGTCACGCAACCAGGCTTTCAGTTTCTTCGCCTTGCCGACGTCATCGAGCGTGGCAATACCTTGTTCGATCTCGGCGAGATTGGCGACGCTGAGAAACATGCGCTCCGGCAAGGTCGCGCGAATCCAGGCACTGACTTTTGCCGACGCGTGCGGCCGGGTCGCTTCGGAGATCACGCAGGTATCGAGCAGATAGCCGCCCATCATCCAAGCTCCACTTCACGGCCAACATCGCGCGAACGCTCGATTTCCAGACTGACCTTCGGCGCGCTGTCCCACCAGTTCTTGCCGGGTCGCTTGCCGCCGCGCTTGAGACGGTGCAGCTCTTCGATCGAGACGACCGCCACCTCCTCCTTGCCGCGCACGGTAATGATCTGCGGGCCCTTGGTCTTGGCTGCCTTGACCACTTCACTGAGGCGGTTCTTCGCCTCCTGCAGTTGCCAGTTCATTGCCATCTCCTGTCTAGCCAGTCTAGCCAGATTGCATCATAACTCGACTTTCTCGATCCAGCCATCGCGCAACCGCACGATGCGCTGCGCTTCGGCCGCGTAGCCTTCGTTGTGGGTGACCTGGACGATGGTCATGCCCTCGCCATGCAGCTCGGCCAGCAGATCCATGATGATGCGCGCCTGGCTGGAATGCAGGGCACCGGTCGGCTCATCGGCGAGCAGGATTTTCGGCCGCGTGATCACTGCACGGGCCACGGCGACCAGTTGCTGCTGGCCACCGGAAAGCTGGCCTGGATAGAGATCCTTCTTGCCGACGATCTGGAAGCGATCCAGCAGATCGGCGACGCGCGACGCGCGCTCCCTGGCCGGCACATCGCGATACCGCAAGGGCAGATCGAGGTTTTCCCAGACCTTCAGGTCGTCGATCAGGTGATAGTGCTGGAAGATGAAGCCGATCTTCTCGCGCTGCAAGGCCTGGCGTTGCTTGCCGTTGAGCGCATCGACGACAACGCCATCGAGCGCATAGCTGCCCTGCCAGTCGTGATCCATCAAGCCGAGCACATTGAGCAGCGAACTCTTGCCCGCACCGGATGGGCCCATGACGCTGACGAACTCGCCCTCGCCGACATGCAGATCGACATTGCGCAGCACCCAGCTGCGGC
Organism: Lysobacterales bacterium 63-13; assembly: GCA_001899855.1. Taxonomy (GTDB): domain Bacteria; phylum Pseudomonadota; class Gammaproteobacteria; order Xanthomonadales; family Rhodanobacteraceae; genus Dokdonella. Next base: position 20,304 of record MKWR01000036.1, on the reverse strand, counting down.
CACCTTCCAGGGCAAAGGATTTTTCAATTTTCTGCAGATGAATCATGGATGCTCCCTTGGACCAGGAATTTGCCGCGACCTCGCAGGAAGCGGCTTTCTTCAATGTCGAGTGCGTGCGGACGGGCACTCACTCATTGCGCAAGGCCACCATCGGATCGGTTGCCGCCGCTCGCCGCGCGGGCAGCCAGCAGGCGATGGAGGCAACCAGCAACACAACCACGATGGCGGCCAGCCAGCTCGTCGTGTCGGTGAACGCGATCCGGTAAAGGCGATCACTCAACAATCGCGCCAGCGGCATGCCGACCACCAAACCGAGCACGCCGCCCATGGCAATCAGGACTGCGCCCTGACGCAGCACCAGGTTGCGCACCCGTGCCGGTGTCGCGCCGATTGCCAGGCGCAACCCGAGTTCGGCGGTTCGCCGCCGAATCGAGAAACTCAGTACTGCAGCGAGGCCGATACCGGCCAGCAACAACGTGGCCAGGCCGAATCCACCGATTGCTTCGAGCAGGGCACGCCTTGGAGCGAGCGTTTCGGCGACACTGTCGGCGAGTGGCTTGTTGAACATGATCACCGTGCCCGGTTGCGTGGCGAGAACGCGTTGGCGCACGCTCTCGACGAGCTGGCGAGGATCGCCCGATGTGTGGGTCAGCAGGAACGCAACCGGAGCCGGCGCCTCGACCGGCTCGTAGACGATCGGCAATCCAGCCGCTTCATCCAGCGCCTCGTGCTTGATCGTGCGCGCAACCGCAATGATCCGTGCCTTGCGGTAGCTGTCTCCGCCCTCATTCACTTCGACGAACGCATGCAGCGGATCGATTCCTTGCAGATAGCGTTGCTGGTAAGCGACATCGACGATGACGGGCGCAGCTTCGCCAGGATCCGCATTCGTGAATTCCCGCCCGGCCAGCAGGCCGATGCCAAGGGTCGCGAAGTAGCCGGGGCTGACGACCCGTGAGCGCGCATTCTGCGTCTCGGCCATACCGGGCACGCGGATGGTCGAGACCGCTTCGCTATGGCTGAAGGGTGGCGCGTCGGCAAAGGCGACGTGGTCCACTCCAGGCAAACCTGCCACCGCATCGCGGATCCCCTCCATCATCGTGCGGATCCGCTGGCGATCGAAACCCGCATCGTATGTCGCGTTGTCGACACTGACCCCGAGCGGATCGATCATCGTCATGAGGACGCCTTGCTCATTGAACCCGCGGTCGGTCGAAAGCAGATTGATCGCGCTGCGCAACAACAAGGCGCTGCCGCCAAGCAGGATGGTCGTCAACATCACTTGCCCGACCAGCAACGCGGGGCGCAGCCTGCCCATGCCGGCCACGCCGCTGCGACTCGACAGATCGTGCCTGCGTTGTGCAAACCAGGCGGCGAACAGTACCGCCACCACGATCAAGGCCATGGCAACGCTGCCGCCGATGACGGTGGCGGGTCCGAATGCGGCACCTTGCGGCAACAGATCCGGCAACAAGCCATGATCGACGATCGCACGCAACCCAGACGGCGTCAGGGCCAGGCCTAAGGCGAGACCAATGATGGCCGGCGGCATCACGCCAGCGGCGACATCACCGGCAATGGCGCGTTCACTGGCACCGAGCGCGCGGCGGATGCCGAATTCTCTCCGACGCGCCAGCAGTTGATCGAGATGGAGATTGACGAGATTGGCGACGACGACGACAAGCAGGGCCAGGGCCGCCAATTGCAGCAAACCCAGCGCTTGCACATGGGTCGATGCATAGCGCTCCCGCCACGGCCGCACGTTGGCCTGGATGCCTGCCGAGACCGCAAGCTCGGCCAATGGCTTGTCATGGGCGATCAACCCGGCGAGCACCGCTCGCGCCTGTTCGACGGATGTCCCGGGTGCCGCCCTTGCCACGACTTCGAGATCGCCGAAGGATCGTTGATTGCTCCCGGCAATGTAGGGTCGCCAGGCATCGATCTGGTTATCCGGGAAGGCGAATCCGGGCGGCATGACGCCAATAACGCCCAATTTCATTTTCCCGAAATCGACAATCCTACCGACCACGGCGGGGTCGGCATCGAAGCGCTGACGCCAGGCGCGATCCGAGATCACCGCAACCTGATCCGCACCCTCGACGGCATCCTCGTCGACGATGCTGCGCCCGATCATCGGAGCGACGCCGAGCACCTGCTCGAACCCCGGCGTCACCTGGGCCAGCCGCCAGCTCTGCCCGTTCGCATCAATGCGCTCCTGCCCTGCCCCGGTGAATCCCGCGACGCCGGAGAAATGGGCGTGATCGGCGGCCAACGCATCGCGGATGCGTGCGTTCAGTCCGGCGATGAAACCGAATTTCCGCATGTCTCCGCGCATTTCCATCAAGGCCTCGCCATTGGCATACGGCAAGGCCTTCCAGCGCAAGGCGTGGATCGCCGAAAACGTGCTTGCATTGATCGCCACCACGCTCGCCACCAGCACAATCACCACCAGGGCAAACATCGGCGCACGCTGGAACGAGCGGAGCAAGGGATGAGCAATCATCGATCGGTCTCCATCAGATATCGCGAGGACACGAAGCCGCGTGCCGAGGTGCACTCACTCATTGCGCAAGGCCACCATCGGATCAACGCGCAGGGCGCGACGGGCGGGGATCAGGGCGGCGAACAGCAAGGCGACGGCGAGCGCGGCGATCACCATTGCATAGACCAGTGGATCGTTCGCTGCACCGGGCATCACCATTTCGCCAAGCAAGCGCGAAAAGGCCAGTGCCAGCGGGATGCCGATGACCAGCCCGATGACGACCTGGCGTGCGCCACGCTTGAGCACCATGCCGAGGACGCCACGCGTTCCCGCGCCGAGGGCGCGGCGCAGGCCGATCTCGCGCGTGCGGGCGTTGACGTCGAAGGCGAGCACGGCGTAGATGCCGGCGACCGCAAGCAACAGCGCGAACACGGCGAACACGCCGAACAGGTCGGCCATGATGTTGCTGCCCCATAGCATCTTCTCGCGCCACTGGTTCATGCCCTGCAACCAGTACACCGGCAGGTTGGCATCGACGGCGCTGACCGCATCGCGTACTGATTCGCCCAGGGCTGCGACATCGCCATCGGCGCGCACGGCGAAGCTGACGATTCCCGGCGGGTTCTGGCTGATCGGGCGGAACACGTTGCCATCGCCGCGATGGGCTGCAAGCGTGGCCGAAGTGACCAGGTAATCGGCTTGCAGACTGTCGGCGACGACACCGACGACCTCGAGCCACGGGCTTCCCGGATCCTTCGGATTCAACTGCACGCGCTGACCGATCGCGCTCGCTTGCGGCCAGGCTTTCGCCGCGAATCCGGCGCTGACCACGGCGACCAGCGGACTGTCGGCGCGATCGCGTGCATCGAAGCTGCGCCCTTCGCGCAGGGCAATGCCGAACACCTTGAAGAAATCGTCGCTGACACTCGATGACCAGGCCTGCGGCCGATCCTTGTCTTCGGTCGCATCATCACCGACGCGCGCGTATTTCTGCCGCTCGTAACCCATCAGCGGCAAGGTGCTGGCAAACGCCACGGCACTGACGCCGGGCAAGGCGCGCAGCCGCGGCGCGAGGTTTTCGGTGAAGCGCAGGCGCGCGGCGGCATCCGGGTAGTCGGCATCGAACATCGCGATGCGTCCGCTCAGCACCGGATCGGTATCGATGCCCAGCGGCGCATCCTGCGCCTGCAAGGCGCTGCGGATGGCGACCCCGGCGCAGACCAGCAGGACGACACTCAAGGCCACTTCGGCGGCAACCAGCGAGCGTCCGAGCCTGCCGCCTTCGCCGATGCTGCCAGCACTGCCCTGGCGCAATCCGGATTGGATATCGACGCGACCCGCGCGCAAGGCCGGCACCAGCCCCGCGAGCAAGGCCGCGGCAAAGGCAATGCCGCCACTGAAGGCGAGATCGTGCCAGTCGGTTGCGTAGTTGACCCAGTACGGCATGAAGCCATCGCCTGCCGTCATCGATCGCGTCATCAACTCGCCGGCGAGTCCGGCACCGGCGTAACCGAGGATGCCTGCCAGCGCGGCGATGATCATCGATTCGCCGAGCACCTGCATGATCAGGCGACGCCGGTTCGCGCCGAGCGCGGCGCGTACCGAGAGCTCGCGCGCGCGCGCCGAGAAACGCGCCATGACCAGGCTGGCGACATTCGCACAGGCGATCAGCAAGACCAGCAGCACGGCGACGAACATGGTCTGGGTCGCAGCAAGAATCTGCGGCAGGATGAACTCATCGGCAAACGCTTCGGCCTTGGCTTGATCGCCGCGCAAAGGCTCGCCGCGTTCGGCGGCAAGGCCGCTCATCAGATTGGCGAAATCGGACTGCGCCTGGGCCAGCGACGTGCCGGGCAGCAGGCGGCCGAAGGCCTTGACCAGACGCTGGTCGTCGCCCGGCGTCGCATCACGCTGGCTCGACAACGGCAGCCATACCGATTCGGCCATGGGAAAGGCGAAATCCCGCGGCATCACGCCGACCACGCGCGTCACCTTGCCATTTATGCGCAAGGATCGACCGATGACCGCCGGATCGGCATTCAGATGCTGCTGCCACAACGAAAAACCGATCACCGCCACTGGCTCCGCGCCTTCGATCTGGTCGGACGCGGCAAGATCGCGACCGAGGATTGGCGCGATGCCAAGCGTCGACAAGGCATCGGCACTGATCCATGCCCCGGAAAGTCGCTCGGCCGGGCCATCGATGCCGCCGAAATTGGCCGTGCCGACCGTGTAGGCGGCCAGTGACTGCAGGGTTTTCTGGCGCTCGCGCAGATCCAGCCAATCGCGCGCGGGCACCGCCAGGTTGCGCGAAGTCGCCTGGCTGTCGGTGTACTCGAAATGCACCAGCCGGTCCGGATCGGGAAACGGCAGTGGCTTCAGCACGAAGGCATTGATGCTGCTGAACATGAAGATCGACAGGCCGATCCCGCAGCCCAGCATCAGCACGGAAACAGAAGTGAAAACTGGCGAACGCAGCAAGGCGCGCAGGGCAAAGCGGAAATCAGCGAGCATGGCGCTCCCCTTGTTCGAATGCAGATGGTGAAGGAATCTTCATTGTTGATGCGCGTGCAGGAACTCGAGAAAAACGTCGATGCGGGGACTCGCGCATATCGGAAGGTGGCGGCGAGCATCCGCGGTCGCGCTCATGCCAGCGCATCTCGCGGGGCGACAGCGCTGGCGCGGCGTGCGGGCAAAAGGCAAGCAAGCAGCAATGTGATCAGCAGCACGATGCAGACACCGAGCAGGATCGGCACATCGATGGCTGGAACGCCTTGCACTCGATTGCCCGCCAGGCGCGCCACGGCGATCGCGCCGATCATGCCGAGGACGACGCCCGCGATGCCGATGCGCATGCCGCCTTCTACGACCAGCCGGGCAATGCGCTTGCGCGTGGAACCGAGTGCCTGGCGCAGGGCGAATTCGCCCTGGCGCTGGCCGACCGCAAAGGCCATCAAGCCATACAAGCCGCTGATGGCGAGAGTGAAGGCGACGCCGGCAAAGCTGCCGAGCAGGATCAGGCTGAAACGCCGATCGGCCAGCGCGCTTGCGCGGACATCGGCAAGCGGACGCAGGCTGTACGGAATGCCCTTCGCGTTGCTTTCCAGCATGCGGCGCAGTGACGGCATCACGCTGGCAATCGGCAAGTTCGTGCGCGCGATGACATTGAACTCGGCGGCGACCATCGGACGCTGGGCGAGCGCGACATAGACCGTGCCGGGCGCTTCGCGATCAAGGCCGTGCTGGCGCACGTCGCCGACGACACCGACGATCGTCAGCAGATGCAGGTCGCCGTCCATGTTGCCGAACTGGATCTGCTTGCCGATCGGATCCGCCTCGCCCCAGGTTGCCTTGGCGGCGCTCGCACTGATCACGGCGACCTGGGCGCTGTCGCGGCGATCGGAATCCGCAAAGGCACGACCGCACAGCAGCGGAATGCCGGCGGCATCGAAATAGCCGGGACTGGCAACGCGAAATTCCGCATTGCCGATGGGTGGCGGCGGTGGTTGCTCGAAATTCGTCACCGAGCCATCCCAGAAACCGCCGTTGGCGCCATCGGAAGTCAGCGGCAAGCTGCTCACGCCACCAACGACCGCGACGCCGGGGATGGCCGCAAAATCCTGCATCAATCCGGCATAGCGACGCGCCGTGCCAGCGGCGAGCTCGGCATCCTGCGTCCACGGCTGCGACACCTGCACGGCGATCGCGCCAGAGGTCTTGAAACCGGGATCGACATCGAGCAAGGCGAGGAAGCCGCGGCCCAGCAAGGCGGTGCCGATCAACAGCACCGTGGTCAGCGCGGTTTGCGCGACGAGCAGCAGACCGCGCGTGCGCAGCTGGCGACGGCCAGGCGATTGCCCGCGACCGCTCTCGCGCAGGGTCGCAAGCGTGCTTGTGCGTCGCATGCTCCAGTGCACGGTCGCCGTCGCAACAAGCGCAATGCCCAGCGCGGCGACGATGCTCAGTGCAATGCTCGAACCTTGCAGATGGATCTCCTGCACGCGCGGCAAGCTGTCGCCGGCGGCATGCACGAGAACGCGCAGCGCGGACGCGGCAATTCCAAGTGCTGCAAGCGCCGCCAGAATCACGATCAGCAAGCCTTCGAGAAACACCTGCAGCGCCAGGCGCAGTTCACTCGCGCCGAGTGCCGCACGCACGGCAAACTCGCGGGCGCGCGAGGCGTTCAAGGCAAGCAGCAGGTGGGTCGTGTTGGTGATCGCGATCAACAGCAGGAACGCCGTGCCCACGGCAAGCAGGAGCAGGCCGCTGCGCACCGGTGCGGCGATCGCCTGGGCCAGTGGCAACAACTCGAAATTCGCCGCATCGGTCTGGCTGCCATGCGCCGCCTTGAGGCGCGTGGCGAGTGCGCTTGCCGCAAGTCGCGCCTGATCGAGACCTTCGGCGCGACCGAGTCGACCGAGCACGCGCCAGTTGTGCGCCGTGCGCGAGCTGCCGATGTCGTCGCGATACGGAACCCAGACTGCGGTACCCGCGGGATAGGCGAAATCCGCAGCCATCACCGCCGCCACCGAATAGCGCACGCCATCGACGATGATGCGCTCGCCAAGCACATCGGCGCGGCCCTGGAACATCGATTGCCACAAGGCATGGCTGATGACCGCAAGCGGTTCGCGGTCCTCGCCGGCGTAGGCACGGCCCAGTGCCGGCGTGCTGCCGAGCACCTGGAAGAATCCCCCGGCGGTCAGGGCAATGCCGCCGCGCACGCTGTTGTCGCCAACCTGCACGGTGCCGGAACTGCCGCCGTAGATTGCCATCGCATCAAACTCGCCGATGGCGGCGGCCAGGTCGGTGTAGTTCGGGCCGGCGACATTCATCGCATGGCCCTCGTCGGACAATTCACGGATCTGCACGAGGCGATCGGCATCGGGATACGGCAGGCTGCGCAGCATCACCGCATCGATCACGCAGTAGATCGCGATTGCCGCCGCCATGCCCAGCGCCAGCGACGCGGCGGCAAACAAGGTCAAACCCAACCGCGAGCGCAGGGCGCGCAAGGCAAAACGCAAATCAGCAAGCATGGGTCACTCCATTATTCATGACGCAGCGCGACCAGCGGATCGACGCGCAGGGCGCGGCGGGCGGGAATGAGGATGGCGATCAGCGCGGCGAGGACGAGAATGCCGAGCACCAGCAAATAGACCTGCGGATCATCGGCACTGAAGCCGTTCAGGCTGCTGATCAGCGCCCGCGCGAATGGCCAGGCCAGGACGAGGCCGATCACCAGGCCGAGGCAGATTTGCCAGGCGCTGCGTGCGAGAAGGTCAAGCAGGACACGGCGCGTGGGCGCACCAAGGGCGCGGCGAACGCCGATTTCGCGGGTGCGCTGGCGCACGCTGAAGGCGATCACGCCATACAAGCCGGCACCGGCGAGAAACAGCGAAATCGCGGCAAAGACGAGGAACAACCGGGCGAGGATGTGCTCGCCAAACGTGGCTTCGCGCATCACCTGATCGTAGGAGCGCACCCAGTAGGCCGGCGTATCGGGCTCGACCTCGCGCAGGATTTCGCTGAAGCGTGGCGCAAAGGACAGCGGATCCGCCTCGGTACGCATGGCCAGGCTGACGAAGCGTTCGGGTTGTTGGCGCAAGGGCCGCAACAGGGCCGGGCGCACGGGATCGTCGAGATCATCGAGCTGCAGCCGCCGGATCACGCCAACGACGGTGACCAGGGCTCCCTCGGCATTGTCCGGATCCAGGCGGAAGCGGCGACCGAGCACCGATTCGCCATTGCCGAGTTTCTCGGCGAACGTGCGATCGACCACGGCGACCGGCGGCGAATCGGCGCGATCGGAAGCGTCGAAGAAACGCCCCTCCTCGAGGGTGAGTTCATAGGTCGAGGCGAAGCGATCGTCGATGCTGCCCGAGTAGACGACGGTCTGCGCATCATCGGGGCTCGCACCGTCGCGAAGCACGCGTCGATCCGATGCCAGCAGGCCCGGCAAGGTCGTGCCAACGGCGGCATCGATGATGCCCGGCTCGCTGCGCAGCTTGTCCACCAGGCGATCAAATACGGCGAGTTGTGCATCGGCGCCAGGAAACTTGCTCTCGGACAAGCCCACGCGCGCGGTCAGCAGGTTGCCGGTGCGGATACCGAAATCAGCGGATTCAAACTGATCGATGCCGCGCAGCATGACCGCGGCGGCAACCAGCAGGACGCAGGATACGGCGACCTCGCCGACAACCAGGCCGCGACTGACGCGCGCGAATGCGCCGCCGGCAACGGAGCGACTGTCATCGCGCAAGGTCGTGTTGACATCGCTTCCCGCGCGCAAGGCCGGCAGGATTCCGGTGAGCAGGCCGGTCAGCAGCGCGGCGAGCACGGTGAATCCGAGCAGTTGTGCATCGACGCCGAAGTGCATCCAGTGCGGCGGCCCCTCTTCGCTGCCACGAAACACCCGATCCACCCAATCCGCGGCGGCCCAGCCCAACGGCAAGGCGACGGCGGCGGCAATCAGCGAGAGCAGCAGGCTCTGGCTGAGCAGATGCACGGCCAGGCGCATGCGACTCGCGCCCAGCGCCGAACGCACGGCAAGCTCCTGGCGTCGCGCCAGCGTGCGACTGAGGATCAGGTTGGCCGCGTTCGCGCAGGCGACGAGCAGGACCAGCACGACGGCAATCATCATCACCTTGAAGGTCTTGCGCGTGTTGCGACTGATGATCTGTTCCGCCAGCGGTTCGATCCCGACGCTGCGCATCTCGAAATAGCGTGGTGCCGCGGCCTTGGCATCGGCGTACCAGGAATCCAGCGCAGTACGCAGCAAAGGCATGCCCGCCGCGGCGTGCAGGCGCGCGACAACCACCCAGTCATCGTCGCCTTCGCGCGCCTCCCCAGGATCGAGACGCGCCGGCGTCCACAGCATTTCCCTGCTCGGATAACTGAAATCCGCCGGCATCACGCCAATGATCCGTGCGCTCTCGGCATTCATGCGGATCAAGCGGCCGATGATGGCGGGATCCGCGTTGTAACGCTGGCGCCACACCGCATCGGAGAGGATCACCGTGGTTTCCGCACCGGGCTTGCCATCGGCATCGGCAAAGGTGCGGCCGAGCTGCGCCGGCACACCGAGCACGCGCAGCAGGTTGCTGCTGATCGAGGCACCGGCGTAACGCTCCGCGCGATTCCCGTCGCTCAGGTTGATCGTCTGTTGCTGGTAGGCGGCGACGTCGGCGACTTCGTGAAGTCGCTGCTGCCAGGCGAGCAGGTCATGCGTGCCGACCCCACTCAGGCGGCCCGCCCGGTCTGTCTTCAGGAAACCAATGTGCAGCAACTGCTCGGGCGCAGGGAACGGCAACGGCCGGATCACCAGTCCCTGGATGATCACCATCATGAACAACACGCAGGCCAGCCCGGAGGCGAGCACGGCGACGACCAGGATCGAAAACCCGGGCTTCGCCAGCAAGCCGCGACCGGCATCGCGCATTTCGTGGAGGATGGCATTCACGGACGATGCGCTCCCTTGGCGTGGCAGCGATGTGCGCATGCAAATGCGAGAACGCCACGCATCACGCACGCTCGCGCGGACGCATGAGGCGCTGGTCTTCCTCGTGGCGCAGGCGGTGCATGGTTTCCTCGTCGACCACGCGGCCGTCGAACATGAAGATCTTGCGCTGGGCAAAATCGGCGTAGCGCGGATCGTGGGTGACCATGCAGATGGTCGAACCGGCCTTGTGCAGTTCATCAAGCAAGACCATGACCGCCTCGCCATTCTTCGAATCGAGGTTGCCGGTCGGTTCGTCGGCGAGCAGGATCGAGGGCGCGCCGACCAGGGCGCGCGCCACCGCGACACGCTGCTGCTGGCCGCCCGATAGTTGCGCCGGATAGTGCTTGACCCGATGCGCCATGCCGACGCGTTCAAGCGCGGAAATGGCGCGCTCGCGGCGTTCGGCCTTGGCCACGCCGTCACGATAGGTCAGCGGCAGTTCGACATTCTCGAACACGCTGAGATCGCCGATCAGGTTGAACGCCTGGAAGACGAAGCCGATTTCCTGGTTGCGGATCGCCGCGCGTTCGCTCGCGCCGATGTCGGCGACTTCGCGATTGTTCAGCGTGTAGCGGCCCTCGGTCGGCGTATCAAGCAAACCGAGGATCGCCAGCAAGGTCGACTTGCCGCAACCGGAAGGCCCGGTGATCGACACGTATTCGCCCTTGGCAATATCGATGTGCACGCCAGCCAGCGCATGCGTCTCGACCTCGTCGGTGAGGAATACTTTCTGGATGTTGTCGAGATGGATCAGGGTGTTGTTGCCGGCATTCATGGGTTTCCATCCTGCAATTTCAGTACGCGTGGTGAAAGCGTGTCCCGCGAGGTCGCTTCCTGTCGAAGTGGGTCGGATTTTCAATTCAAGCGAATCCGGTCGCTCTGGTCCCAGGCGCTGGTATCGGAAAGGATCACCCGATCGCCGACGGCCAGGCCCTTGCGGATCTCGATCACATTGACCGAGCTGCGCCCGAGTTGCACCGGCACGCGTGCGGCAACGCCATCGGCATCGACCTTGAACAAGCGCACCTCCGAATCCGCTTGGCCGAACGCCGGGCGACCGACATGGAGCACATCGGCGAGGCGCTCGATCTCGATCGTGCCATCGACGGAGAGATCCGGTCGCGCCCCGGCGGGCAATTTGCCTTCCAGCTCGACATCGACCTGCACCGTGCCGTTCTGCACGGCTGGATCGACGCGCAACACCTTGCCCTCGACGATGCCGTTGCGCGTATCGATGCGCGCAGGCTGGCCGATGAGGATGTCCTTGGCCTGGGTTTCGGCGATGCGCAACTCGGCCATCAGCTCACCGGGGCGGGCGACGCGGGCCAGATTGCCGCCGGCATCGACCTGCTGGCCCTCCTCGACCGGAACGCGCTGCAGCACTCCGGAAATGCCGGCGCGCACCTTGAGGCCGTCGGCCTGGCGCTGGCGCAGATCACGAGTATTCGCCAACTGGTCCAGGCGCGCCTTCTCGGCGGCCAGTTGCGCGCTGATGTTGCGGCGGAATTCGTTGACGCGTTGCTGCTCGATGTCGACGCGATACTTGAGCTGTTCCAGTACCACGAGACTCTTCTTGTATTGCACGGCCGGAATGATGCCTTTCTCGGCGACGCTTCTTTCCGACTCGGCCTGCATGCGCGCGGTTTCGTAGTCGGTCCTGGCCTGGGCCTCGGCGGCTTGCTGGTCGAGCAGGCGCGATTGCAGTTCGGTGCGCTTGGCGGCGAGATCCGATTGTGCGGCGGTGAACGCGGTCTTTGCCGCAAGCAGCTGATCGTCGACCTCGGCATTGCTCAACTCGAGGATGACCGTGTCGGCGTCGACCGCTGCACCGGGCTTGACCAGGATGCGCTCGACACGCGCCGAGGTTTCCGCGGCAATCCAGCGGATCTCCTTGGGTACAAGGGTTCCGGGTCCGCGCACTTCGCGCAGCAACTCGCCGCGCTTGACCGTATCGACCAGCACGCTGCTGCGCTCGACCGAGGGCATGGCCGGACCCAAGGCCATGATGCCTGCGCCGGTGGCGATGACGACGATGCCGAGCGCGGTACCGAGCGCGATCTGGCGGCGGCGTTTGCGTTTCTTGAGTTCGGGGCGTGCGATATCCATGGGCAGATGGAGCAGGACTTGTGCCAACGTCCGCGAAAATCGCAACCATCTGATTCATATGTGTTTTCCACTTCCAAATGCACGCAAGGGACGGACATCGTGTTCGCTATCGAACAGTTCCGTTGCGGAATCGGTCAGCGCCAGCAACCTGCGAGCGCCCATCAGGCCCTCGACATGCGGGCGACAGGGACAGCTTGCCCGCCGAATCCGCATTGCCAGGTCACCCCGGGACAATGCCCGGCGTTTCGCGTACGCCAAGCGTGGTGCCTTTCACGCAAGGCCGGCAGACAAAAATGTCAGCAATCGGCAAAAAAATCTTCGGGCTGATCGAGGAACAGCCGCGTCGGCCCCGCGCCAAGTGTGACGCAGCTCACATGACGCCGCCCTCATCAGGGGCGCGAATGTGACCCCTGTCCCAAATCGTGGTTCAGGGTCGCAGGGCCAACTGGAAATCGCCGTTTCTGGCATGGCGCTTGCTCTCACTGCCTTGCAAGCAACAAACCCCGCCGACAAGCAACAAACCGAAAAAAGGAGATATTCATCATGGGTGTCATGTTCAGTTTCGCACCGCATGCAATTGAAAAGTCGACATCCCCGGTCACGTGGGAGTCGCGCTACAGCGGTGCCCTGTCTGTGGCGAAGATGGATGGCGCATCGGTCGCCGGCATTTCCGGGCCGTGGCCGGATGGCAGCTTTGCCCTGACCTGGTGGTCCACGCAGCGCTTCGCCGTCTTGCCGGTGCTCGAATTCCACTCCTCGCTGCGGGGGGCCAAGGAACGCGTCGAGTCCATCGCCGAGCAACTCGGCAGCATGACCTTCGAGCCCAGCAGCGCGCTCAATTGAGGCGTGGGCCGCTTGAGGCATGGACGCGTGGGCGAGGCCGTTCAAGGCAAACCCGATGAATTCAGGGATCGAGGATGTTGGCGAGGCCGCGCATCGGCGCGCGATCCCCTGATGCACTGCTTGATACCGCGCTGATCCAACGAGGGCCGCATCCGGCACGTGCTTCGACCGAGCAGCGATCCCCTCCAGGCGAAATCGGGCACGCGGAATCCGAGCTGCATCGGCAATCGGATTCGCCCCATCTGCAACAACAACACGATGACGACGACGATGAGGCCCCTGCTCGTCCCGTAGCCCCGAGTGGGCAGCGCGCCGACAAGAAGAACACGGACGATCGGCAGCACCATTGCTGGTCGGGAAGCGACATTCCTGCTCCGTCCTGAGGATGAGCGGGTCACGCCAGCTGCCCGCGCTGGTGATTTCCCCGATAACGCGGGATCATTGCGGCTGACACTGCCGCCGGCCATTGCCCGCGCAGATCGAAACGTCGCCGGAGCCCGTACGCCGATGATCTCGAACCAGCCAACCATTGGCAGCCTGCTGCGTGCTCTGCGCGCGCGCAACGACTGGACCTTGAAGGAGATGAGCGGGCGCTGCGCGATTCCGCTGTCGACCTTGTCGAAAATCGAACATGATCGCCTGACCCTGACCTACGACAAGCTGCTGCAGATCAGCCAGCGCCTTGGCCTGCGCATGTCGGAGCTGTTCGCCGAAACCGCTGCCGGGGACGAGCACCCGATCACCGCGCGACGCAGCATCGGCCGCATCAAGGATTCGATCCGCGTCAACACGCCAAACTACGATTATTACTACCTGTGCCCGGAGTTGCGCCGCAAGCACATGACTCCGGTGATGACGCGCGTGCGTGCGCGCAGCCTTGCCGAATTTGGCGACCTCGTCCGCCATTCTGGCGAGGAATACATCCACATCCTCGAAGGCGCGGCCGAGGTGCATACCGAGTTCTACGAACCGGTCGTGCTCAATGTCGGCGAGTCGGTGTACATCGACTCGAACATGGGCCATGCCTACACCGTGGCCGCCGGCCATGACGAAGCCCTGCTGCTTGGCATCTGCACCTGCGCCGATGAACAATTGCTCGGCGCGCTGCTCAACCTGCCCGAGGATCCTGCCACGGAGCATTCGATCGCGCGCCCGCGACTGCCGGCCGCGGAAGCCACGAGGGCGACACCGATCGACAAGCGTCGCGGCAACCGCACCCAGGCGGGCCAGACGAAAACCACGGGCAAACGCGGCAAGTAGCGACAGCGGGCGGAAGCGCGATGACACCCGCGCCGCCGCGACTCTCGTTCAACCAGCGCCAAGCCGGGCAATTGCCGGTGGAATCTGGCTGGCCTCGCCGACCTGCACGATGCGCGGATCTTCGAGGGCGAATTGCGGATTGGTCTCCAGCAGCCAGGTCGAGTGGTAGGGCATGTACACGCCGCGGCCACCAAGTTCGAGCACCGGCGCGATATCCGACACCAGCGAGTTGCCGACCATGACAAACGATGCGGCAGCAATGCCGAACTCGGCGAGCACGCGCGCATAGGCCGGCGGATCCTTTTCCGAGACAATCTCGATGCGCTGGAACAGGTCGCCAAGGCGCGAGCGCTCGACCTTGGCCTGCTGGTGGATCAGGTCGCCCTTGGTGATGAGCACGATGCGGTAATCCGCGGCGAGTGACTCGACCGCCTCGCGGATACCCGGCAGCAATTCGACCGGATGGGCCAGCACTTCCTTGCCGATGCCGACCAGTCGATGCAGGTCGCCGGAACTGATCAAGCCACCGGTGATATCGAAAGCCGCCTCGATCATCGACAAGGTCATGCCCTTGGCGCCATAACCGAAGACGTGGATATTGCTGGCCTCGATCGCGAGCAGGCGCTCGTGCACGCGCGCATCGGCGAGATCGACATAGCGACCGACGATGCGCTCGAACTCGGCCTGCGCGGCGTCGTAGAAATCCTGGCTCTTCCACAGCGTGTCATCGCCATCGAAGCCGATCAGCTCAATGGTCATCGCGCGCTCCCGGAATCGGCGCCAGTGCCGGCAGCCCTGCCAGGCCCTGCCGGTCGGTCGGTCGCCAGGCTCGATGCCAGCATTGAATCGGTGACCACCCGATTGCGTCCTTGCTGCTTGGCGGCATACATGGCGACATCGACCGCGCCATACAGGCCATCGTCGTCACGATGGCGATCGGCATCGAAGCGGCCGACGCCGATGCTGACCGTGACCGGCACCTCGATGCCGGCGCAGACGATCGGCATTGCGTGCAGGGCTTCACGGAAGGCCTCGACACGGATCATCGCTTCCACCTCGTCGACATCGCGCAGGATCAGGCCGAACTCCTCGCCACCGGTGCGCGCGACCATGACCTCGTCACCCTCGAACGCGGCTTCGAGGCGGCGCGCAAGATGCCTGAGCACCTCATCGCCAATGACGTGGCCGTGGCGATCGTTGATTGCCTTGAAATGGTCGATATCGAGCAGGGCCAGCGAGACGCCGGCACCGTCAAGCCACTGTGCCTCGCGCACCTGGGCGTTGAGCGTCTCGGTGAACGTGCGCCGGTTGCAGAGCCCGGTGAGGGAGTCGGTGCGGCTGAGCAACTCGTACTTGTCGCGCTGGTTGCGCAAGGCTTCATCGAGATCGAGGCGACGCTGGTATTCGCGGCAGGAACGCGCGGTCGCCGTGGCCAGATAGCCAGCATAGAACGCCATCGCCAATGCCGGCACCTGCATGGCCGGATCCAGCCAGAGCAGCAGCAGGGTCGGCACCAGCAGAATCAGGATGCCGCTGATCGAAAGGCGCATCAGCGAGGTATAGAGGTGGGCCAGCACGGTCGAGAAAGCCAGCGTGGAAAACAGTGAAACGCATTTCAGCAACGGCTCGATGCCGGCATCGACGAGGATCCAGGCCTGCACGATCGCCCATGTCAGGATGCTGGACAGGGCGACCAGGCAGTAGCGCGTGATCCAGCGCCGCTGCACGTCGACATCCGCCGCTGCCGCGGGTGGCACCATGCGCCGGCGCACGACGGCTGCCAGCACCAGGACCAGCACCACCAGGATCATCGTCAGCGGATAACGCACGGAGAGGCCGGTGACCTGCGCCAGCGGCGGCAACGCAACCAGGTACAGGAAGCCGCCATTGGCCGAGCGCGAATAGGTATCGGCGACCTGCGTGACCAGACGCCGCCGGGCACGACGATAGCTGTCGGCTTCCATGGGCGTAGCGGTCATCCTGTCCCCCCGGCAGCAATGCAAGCGACCAATGCTCGCATAGTCCGCGCAATCCGGCATGTGCATCATGCGACGGTTCACAAAACCGCGGCTGCCCCGCCTGCACGAACCTTGCCGCGTCCTCGCCCGCCGGATCTCCAAAATGGCCACGTTCGCGGGTATCATGCGCCCCGTTATACGCGGTGGGAGAAGCAGGCCAGCCTGCTGCCGAAGGCGCAACGCCCGTAATCGCTCAGGCCCCGATACCTCCGCGCGCAGACAACTCTGGAGAGACCGGCTGCCACGATCGGCAAGCACCGGCGCCGAAGGGGCAAGAGGCAGGTTCCTGCCTCCAAACTCTCAGGCAAAAGGACAGAGGGGCGCCCGGCGTGCGGCTTCGCACGCGACTACTGGACGCCCCCACCATGAACCCGATCCATTCGCCTTTCCTGAGCGACCTTGAAAATCATTCCGCCTTTGTCGAGCGGCATATCGGCCCCAATGATGCCGAGATCGCGACGATGCTCGGCCTCCTCGGCCATGCCTCGCTCGAAGCGATGACCGATGCCATCGTGCCGGGCAAGATCAAGTCGCCCGCGCCGTTGAACCTGCCTGCGGCGATCAGCGAGGTCGACGCGCTGGCGCGCATCCGCGCGATCGCGGATCGCAACGAAGTGTTCCGCAGCTTCATCGGCCAGGGCTATTACGGCACGCATACGCCAAACGTCATCCTGCGCAACCTGTTCGAGAATCCGGCCTGGTACACCGCCTACACGCCTTATCAGGCCGAGATTTCACAAGGCCGCATGGAAGCACTGATCAATTTCCAGACCATGGTCGCCGACTTGACCGGCATGGAAATCGCCAACGCCTCCCTGCTTGACGAGGCCACCGCCGCGGCCGAAGCCATGACCCTGGCAAAACGCTCGGCAAAATCGAAATCAAACGTCTTTTTTGTCTCCAACGCCGTGCACCCGCAGACCCTCGAAGTGCTGCACACGCGCGCCGACGGCCTCGACATCGAACTGCACATTGGCGAAGACGCCGAAGCGGCGAGCGTCGACAGCTTCGGCGTGCTGCTGCAATACCCGAACACGTTTGGCCGGATCAACGATTACGCCGCGCTCGCCGAAGCCGCGCACGCGCGCGGTGCCCTGGTCGCGGTCGCCACCGACCTGCTTGCCCTGACCCTGATCCGCGCGCCGGGCGAATGGGGTGCGGATATCGTCATCGGCAACAGCCAGCGCTTTGGCGTGCCATTCGGCTTTGGCGGCCCGCATGCAGCCTTCATGAGTTGCCGCGATGCCTACAAGCGCTCGATGCCCGGGCGCCTGATCGGCGTGTCGATCGACGCCGAGGGCAAACCCGCCTATCGGCTGACCCTGCAGACCCGCGAGCAGCATATCCGTCGCGAGAAGGCGACCTCGAACATCTGCACGGCGCAGGTGTTGCTGGCGGTGATGGCCAGCATGTACGCGGTCTACCACGGCCCCGATGGTCTCAAGCGCATAGCCATGCGCACGCATCGCATGGCGACGATCCTCGCCGGCGCGTTGCGCAAGGCTGGCTTGAGCGTCGCCCCGGATTTCTTCGACACCCTGCATGTCAGCGACATCGATGCCGCCGCCGTGCATGCACGGGCACGCGCGGCACGCATCAACCTGCGCACGATGGATGCGCGCAGCGTTGCACTCAGCGTTGACGAGACCACCACGCGCGCCGACATCGATGCCTTGGCAAAGCTGTTCGGTGCGACGGTCGAGGACATCGACGCGCTCGATCGTGAAACGCCCGATGCCCTGCCCGGCAAGCTGCAGCGCCAATCACCGTTCATGCAGCATCCAGTGTTCAACACGCATCACAGCGAGCACGAGTTGCTGCGCTACATGCGCGCGCTGGCCGACAAGGACCTGGCCATGGATCGCACGATGATCCCGCTCGGCTCGTGCACGATGAAACTCAACGCCACCGCCGAGATGATCCCGGTGACCTGGCCCGAGTTCGCCAACATCCATCCGCTGGCACCGGCCGATCAAGCCAGTGGCTACAAGCAGCTCATCGACGAGCTTGAAGCGATGCTGGTCGAGATCACCGGCTACGACGCGGTCAGCCTGCAACCGAATTCCGGCGCGCAGGGCGAATTCTCCGGCCTGCTTGCCATCCGCGCCTATCACCGCTCGCGCGGCGAAGGCCACCGCGATGTGTGCCTGATCCCGGAATCCGCGCACGGCACCAATCCCGCCTCGGCGCAAATGTGCGGCATGACCGTGGTCGTCACGCGCTGCGACAAGGACGGCAACGTCGATGTCGATGACATCCGCGAAAAGGCGCAGAAGTATTCCGATCGCCTCGCCGCACTGATGATCACCTATCCGTCCACGCACGGCGTGTTCGAGGAAGATGTCGTCGCCATCTGCGAAGCCGTGCACCAGCATGGCGGCCAGGTCTATACCGATGGTGCCAATCTCAACGCCCTGGTCGGGTTGGCCAGGCCCGGCAAGTGGGGCTCGGATGTCTCGCACCTGAACCTGCACAAGACCTTCTGCATCCCGCATGGCGGTGGCGGCCCCGGTGTCGGCCCGTGTGCGGTCAAGGCGCATCTCGCCGAATTCCTGCCGCGCACCTTGGGCGGCAAGGGTGATGTCGGCATGGTTTCGGCAGCCAGCTTCGGCAGCGCCAGCATCCTGCCGATCTCGTGGATGTACATCACCCTGATGGGCAGCGCCGGCCTGCGCAAGGCAACCCAGGTCGCCCTGCTCAATGCCAACTACATTGCCCGCCGCCTGGCGCCGCATTACGCAACCCTGTACACCGGGCGCAACGGACTCGTCGCGCATGAGTGCATCCTCGACCTGCGTCCGCTCAAGGACGCCACCGGCATTGGCGCGGAAGACGTCGCCAAGCGCCTGATCGATTTCGGCTTCCACGCGCCGACCTTGAGCTTTCCGGTTTCCGGCACGCTCATGGTCGAACCGACCGAGAGCGAATCACTGCACGAACTCGATCGCTTCATCGATGCCATGATCCAGATCCGCGACGAGATCCGCGCCATCGAGGAAGGCAAGCTCGATCGCGAGGACAATCCCCTCAAGCACGCCCCGCATACGGCGACGATGGTGGCTGGCAGCACATGGACGCACGCCTATCCGCGCGAACTGGCCGCCTTCCCGCTGGCCGTGCTCAAGCAGCAGAAATACTGGCCGCCGGTCGCCCGCGTCGACAACGTCTACGGCGACAAGAACATCATGTGCGCGTGCATCCCGATCGATGCGTACAAGGATGAAGCCGTGGCCTGATGATCGCGCCGATCGGTGCCACTTCCGCAATCGGCACCTTCGCATCCATACGCCGCTCCACCCCGGGATTTATCCCAAGATTAGACCGAAGGACTACACCGCAATATCGGCGAAGAGCGTTGATTCGCGTAAAAAATTTCCTACAGATTTTCCCCAAGCAGACATGTTAGGCTGATGGAATACATCCCATATCGGGACCGAATAGTAGTTAGACGGCAGAGGATGTATTCATGAGACTCCTAGCAATACTTTCACTGTCACTACTCACGGGGTGCGCTTCAGCCCCCGCTACGTTTGAGCAGATTGGGCTGCGAGAGGCTGGCGAGGCACCTCCAACCTGTGAGCGTGGTCACGAGAGCTCACTCACAGGAGCCTCCGTCACCATCCGACCCGGTGAAACCATTTGCTTGACCATTAAAACTAAGGACAAATCAGTGGTTCCTACTGCCGTTGTGGCTACTGCAAATCCAGAGAACACGCTAATTCTCAAGTTCTGGCAGGAACCAGGCACCACTAACATGGTCCTTACGGTACACAACCCTTTGGGCACATTCTTTAGGTACAGGGCGCACATGCTTCGTCCCGGTTCCGCTAACTACGAGTACACCAGCAGTTGTCCGGTCCTCTCAAAACGCTTAGGCATCGAGCACTGGCCGCACGCAATCTCCGAGTTGAGACTATCGGATTTCGCGTCCTTGCCAGAATCGGAAACAATGACGTGCCAGTGACACAGCTGCCGTCTAACAATTCCTCAAGAGACTTCCCGTCAACCCCGGGCGAGTGATGCCTTGGCCCTGAGCATTCAGGCCTTTGCTGGTCATGGAATTGTTCCTTTGTTGCATGCTGCGATGTCAGTGC
>MKWR01000035.1 GCA_001899855.1 Lysobacterales bacterium 63-13 | reverse complement strand
GCCCTCGCCTCGCCCAGTCACGCGATGATCCTGCCGGCACAACTGGCTGCCAGTGCGGCCGAGGCGGTGCGCGAGTTGCTCGCCGAAGCCGCAGCTGCCAATACGACGCGGAGTTACGCCACCGCTTTGCGCTACTGGGCGGGCTGGCACCGTGCTCGCTATGGCGTCGAACTCGCCCTGCCCCTCGACGAGGCGATCGTCATCCAATTTGTCGTCGATCACGTCGCTCGCCGCGGCAAAACCGGTTTGACGTGGGAGCTGCCATCCGAAATCGATCGGGCCCTGGTCACCGCCGGCCTGAAGGTAAAGGTCGGCCCTTGGAAGCTGACCAGCGTGGTCCATCGCGTGGCGGTGCTGTCGACGGCCCACAAACTCAAGCGCCTAGCCAATCCGTGCGAACAGCCAGCAGTACGCACGGTGCTGAGCCGCGCCCGACGAGCCGCCGTCAAGCGCGGTGAGCGGCCGGCCAAGAAAACCGCGATCACCAAGACCGAACTCGAAGCGATGCTGGCCACGTGCGATGAATCTCTTGAAGGCCTCCGCGATTGCGCCTTGCTCCATTTTGGGTTTGCCAGTGGCGGCCGCCGGCGCAGCGAGATTGCGGCGGCGCAAATGCACGATCTGCGACGCACTGGGCTAGATTCGTTCATCTTCCGACTTGAACACAGCAAGACACAGCAGGCCGGGCCAACATCGGCGTCGACGCCCGACAAGCCCATTCTTGATCGTAGTGCGCATGCACTTGCCGCCTGGCTGGAACGGGCCGCGATCACTGAGGGGGCGATATTTCGGCGGCTCTGGAAGACTCGCGTTGGCCCTTCTCTCTCACCGGCCGCCGTTGGCGAAATCGTCCAGCGGCGTGCGCGACTCGCCGGTTTGGAGGGTGACTTTGCGGGACACAGTCTTCGGTCGGGGTTTGTGACCGAGGCCGGGCGGCAAGGCATTGCATTGGGCGCGGTGATGGCTATGACGGAACATCGGGCCGTTTCGAGTGTGATTGGGTATTTTCAAACCGGTGGAGCAGCAGACAACCCAGCGGCGCGCTTGCTCGAACCCTAGCCCGGTAGGCACCTCGAGGGGCTCTTGCGCTGTTTCATAATGACATGCAACACTGTGCAACACATGAAACAGAAGGCTCCCATGTCGATACCATCTTCCGAGGCCGAATGGTTGGCGCTTGTCCGGGAGGGTTGCGCCGGCAACGCTGCTGCGTTCCAGTTGCGCTTGAGCCGATTGATTGCCCGCTTGCGGCGAGAGAAGTCTGCCTTGACACCTTTGCTAGCTAGAGCGCTAACCGAGGCAAACAGTTCTCGCCTGACGCTCGCACGCGACGGCGCGGCTCAGCAAGCATTGGTCAGCCCCGTCGACTCCGACAGCAACCTCGCCTTGACCTCAATACAGTTTCCCGCCTTTCTTGAGCACGAGCCCGTGTGGCCTCCAAAGGTCGACGAAATCCTGGGCGGCCTGGTGAATGAATGGCGGCATGCCGATCGTCTGCGTGAAGCGGGCCTGTCGCCCTCTCGCACCGTCTTGCTATCCGGACCACCTGGCGTCGGCAAAACCCTCGCCGCGACCTATCTTGCCGAACAGCTGAACTTCCCCTTGATCACGCTCAACCTTGCGGCCGCCGTCAACAGTCTGCTTGGCAAGACCGGCACCAACCTCACCCGCGTGCTGGTTCATGCCAAGGTTCAGCCGTGCGTCTTGTTGTTAGATGAATTCGACGCCTTGGCCAAGCGACGGGACGACGGCCAAGACGTTGGCGAGCTCAAGCGCGTCGTCAACGTGCTGCTGCAAGCCATCGACGAATGGCCAGGGACATCGTTGCTTGTGGCGGCCACCAATCACGAGGAACTGCTAGATCGCGCCGTCTTTCGCCGTTTTGATATCTGGCTGCGCTTCCCCGACAGCACGACCCGTCAGGTTGAGGCTTTGCTTTCCAACTTGGGGGCCGGCCACGCAGTCTCCCGGCAGATCGCGCCGGCATTCGCCGGAAAGCCGCTCTCAGACGCGAGTCGGCTGGTGACCCGGGCGCGGCGCGAAATCGCCATCAACGGCGGCGAGCTGGACGACGTATTGATTCGATTGGCACTGCCTAGTGCGACCGATCCAGCCGAAAGTGAGCGATGGCTGCTGGTCAAACGCCTACATGCCGATGGCTTGTCTACACGCGCAATCGCTAAGCATGTTGGCGTGAGCGCCGCCACCGTCTCACGCTGGCTGCACAAGTAGGAGAATTCGCATGGCCGCAACCCCTCGGAACGTGCTGATAGCCAACGGGCAAGAACTCATCGGTTCCTTGTCGTGGCCCCAGGGGGGCGGACCGAAGTGGCACCCCTACTCAATCGCAGATGCGCGCGAGACATTGCATCCTCAGTTGGCCGCCGTCGCCGGCGCGGCGCGAGCAGTGTCCCGTAGATTTTCCCCCCGTGGTGAGATTACGGCGCAACTAACCCTTCATCCCACCTTTCTTGCGAAAACCCACTTCCCCGCCCACATCCTCCGCGACGCGGGTTTGACCATCCTGGGTTCGCGAACGACCCGCGTCACGCCACGGATCAGCCAAGGTGGCAAGCCGGGGGCGCAGGACACCGCCGAAATTCTGGTGGCAGGAACGCCAGAGGAGTTTGAGGTGATGGATCGCTACCTCCAGGATCCGGCGATCGGTAAAGGCCGCCAGGAAGAGTTCACCCACATCGAGTCGATTCACGCCTATGCAAGCAACGCCAAGCTGCGGCTGGACACCGAAACTCCATGGCCGAATTTCGTGCACGTCACCTTGCACGCAGGAGAAAACGACGCCGACATCCTCGCCGCGTTCCAGACGCTGGTGCTGCAGCTCGGCGGTGAAATCAGTCTGAGGGGCTTCCGCTTCGTCCCCGGGCTGGCCTTCGTGGCCGTGCAGTTGCCCGCAGCGCAGGTGCCGGAGCTCGCTCGTTTCGAACGCATCCGGCTGGTGCGCTCGATGCCGCGCCTGCGCGAGGAACTCGATCTAACGGCAGCCTTGGGCCGTTCGTATCCCAAGTTGAGCTTGCCGGCGCCGATGCCGACCCCGCACGGGCCGCGCGTGGCGGTGTTCGACGGCGGTACCGCGCAAGCGTTTGGTAGTCACGTGGTCGAACTGGCCGCTTCAGGTTTGCCACCGGCCGCCGTCGGCGACCTGACCCATGGAGTCAACGTCACCTCCGCGCTGCTGTTTGGTCCGGTCGACCCAAAGCAAGGGATATTGCCCACGCCACCGTGGGCGGTCGAGCACCATCGCGTGCTGCCCACGACGGACAGCCCGGAGCAGGCCCTCGACGTGCTCGATCGCATCGTCACTGCCTTGCGCAGTGCCCGCACCGCGGGTCGCCCCTACCGCTTCGCCAACATCAGCCTCGGCCCTGTGGCTACCTTCTTTGATGACGACATCCACGAGTGGACTTCGCGACTGGACACCGAACTCGCTGATGGGAGCACGTTGTGTACGGCGGCCATCGGTAACAACGGTGCGCTGGGCGGAGAGCTCGGCCGCATCCAGCCCCCGGGCGACGCCGTGAACGTGTTTGCGATCGGCGCAGCTGACACCCGCCGAAAGAAATGGAATCGCGCCCCGTACAGCGCCACCGGACCCGGGCGCAGTCCGGGCTTTGTGAAACCTGATGTGGTTGCCTTCGGAGGATCCAACGGGGAGCCCTTGCCGGTGTACAGCCCGTTGGCCGGTGGCGTCGTTGCCGTGGGTGGCACCAGCTTTGCGAGCCCCTTGGCCCTGCGCACTGCGGTGGGAATCGACGTTCTCAGTCAGTCGCGCTTTGCCCCGATCACGCTGCAGGCCCTGCTGATCAACGCGGCCGAGTACCGGCGCAGTCACAAGCGAGCGGATGTGGGCTGGGGGCGAATTCCTCTCGATCCGGAGGGGATTTTGTATACACCGCTCGATGTCGTGCGCGTGGTATACCAGGGCATCACGCGTCCTGGTCATCCGCAAAAGGCGTTGATCCCCGTGCCAAAAGGTCTGCCTCCCGGCACCAAGGTGCGCATTGGCGCGACGTTCTGTTACCGCGCGCCGGTCGATTCGGCCCACGCAATCAATTACACGCGGGCGGGACTGTGGGTGCGCTGCTACAAGGCGCCGGGCAACAGCCTGCCCCTGTTCGGCACCGGCATGTACAAGTCCGAAGAAGAACTGCGTCGCGACGCCATGCGCTGGGACACCGTGTTGAACAACTCTTGCACGGTCAATGCCGACGAGCTGGAATCGCCCTACTTCCACATCAACTACCAGGTGCGCGACGAGAGTGAAGCGGTCCGCACGGAAGACGCCGTGCCTATGCCCTACGCGCTGATCGTGACGCTGCAGGCCCCAGGGGTCGTCGATCTCATGACGCGGATCCAGACGGAATTCCCGGTCCTCCAGACCTTGCCTGTCGAGGTGCAGGTTCCTGTGGGTGGCAGCCCATGAGCCTCACTAGTTCGATCTCACGGCGGGCCCAAGGGCAGCCCGTCGCGCTCCGTTCGCCCCTACGGAGACGCGATATGACCAAAAAGAACGAGTGCCCAGGTCACAAGGTGATGCGCACGGCGTCCTTGGTGCTGCGAAACAGTGGCGCCAGCAAGACCTCCAAGAGTCTGGCGGGCAGCGCCCTCGCCCCGGCGCGCACGACGAAGTCATCCACGGCGACCACGGTCCGAACCGCAGCGAAGGCGCTCAACGACGGCCGGACCAACGCTAGCACCAAGACCTTGGCCGGCAGCGTGCTCACGCAGCATCCTGGGGAGCGCAAGTAGCCGCCCGCCCATTGCGTCGACCCCACTCTGGCCCGGCGATCCCGGAAGCGTGCCTCGAAACCGCTTTCAGTGCCCTCGCCGTCGGTGAAGACCCGATTTCCGATTTGTGTCGCGGCCTGCGACTTACGTACTAGGGGATGTACGCCACGGTGGCGGTGGGGACCCTGCTAACAAGATGGACGACGCGATGGACACATCTGAAACAGAAAATCTGGACAACTTGGCGGACCGGGAACTGGTCGAGCGCCTGAGTTGCGCAGACTGGGACGATCCGCTTTTCATCCGCGAGGAGCAGCTCGTACGACAGTTCCAGGTCGCTCGGGCCGCGGGGAGCACGACCCGCGTTGGGCTGTTCAGCAGCGCGCTATCGCGGCGGATATTGCGGCGCTCCCGGTCGTTCGCACTCAAGAACAGCTTGGTCCCCCAGCATTTTTCCCACATCGACGAGGCCGCCCACGAGTTGTCCGCGTACGTATGGGAACGCCTGCTCAAGGACAAGAACGCGCAGTTCGCCGCGCGCCGGTTCGGCGTCTTTTTCAAGAACCAGTCGATCTCGTTCTTGCGCTCGATCCTGGCGCAATGTCGCTCGCGGATGGAAAGCCTCGAAGAATGGCACCAAGCGGAGCGCGAATACGAAGGCAGCGACGAGGACGGCGGCGACGGGGACACCGCTTTGCAGGACGAATGGACGCCGGATGTGGCCCTTGGCCACTCGCGGGAGTTCGAGCAGTTCCATGCTCTCCTGCAGACCCTGCTCACGCGCAAGGAGTATTCGGTCTTCGTGATGTTGTGGCGCCAACAGATGAAGATCAAGGACATCGCCGCAGCACTCGGCGTCAACCCGCGCACCATCAACAACTACGAAAGAAGCATCAAAGACAAGATTAACAAGGAGTTCAACATATGACTTCGCCCAACCGTAATCCCTCGCTCGAGGACGTGTTGGACGCGTTGTTTCAGCAAGACAACGCGCCGACGCCCGAGATGATCGTCCAAGCCTGTCAAGCGCACGCGGAGTATCGCGAGGAGATCTTGGAGTTCTCCGCGCTCTGGATGGCGCAAGACGCCCTGCCCGAACCGGCCGAGTCCGAACTGGAGGTTTCCGACGCTTCCGTCATGCGCCTGCAGAGCCGCGTGCTCAATCAACTGTATGCCCCGCCCGTCCTGGAGGGCGCTGACGCGGTTCGCAAGGCGATTGGGGCGCTGGCCGGGCAACGCCTCAGGTCGGCCGCACAGGCGACTGGTGTGGGCTCGACGGTGCTTCTAAGCAAAATTCTGACGCGGATGATCATCGATCCGCCTCGGGCGGTGCTGGACCGACTCGCGCAGTTCTTGAATGTCACAGTGACATTGCTTTCGGAAGAACTGGGGCCCCAGGTGGCGTTGCATCGCAGCTACAAAGCTGCGGACAAGCCGACCATGACCGCCGGCGAGTCGTGGGAGGACGCGATCAGTGCGCTCGCCGTTGACGAGGCAGAAAAGGCCCGGCTGCGCGCGATGCAGGATCGGGGCCGCCCGTCTTGACACCGTTTCGGCAAGCGCGGCTAGCGGCGCAGCAGTTGCGCGAGCGGCACTGCGGCGAAGCCACGCCAACCGGCATTCGCTCCAGCGACCTGATCGCGTGCATTGCCGCGGTGGACGCCGAGGATTTTGATATCACGCTGGCGCGGCCGGACGATTCAGCGTTGAGCGGAGCCGACGCAGTGCTGGTCCGCGCCTTTCGCCAAATCATTGTCCGCGATGACGTGGACGTACCAGAGCGGGCCTTTCTGGTGGCGCACGAGTTCGGGCACTGGGTGCTGCACCCTGAAGAGCAGGAGGGCTGCCGGAAAGTCATCGTCAGCCACCTGAATCCGGCCGAGGACGACACCCTCGGCGCCAAGCGCGTCGAAGCGTACGGCGCTCGTGAGCGGGCCGAGCTGCAAGCCAACCTCTTCGCGCGGGACCTTCTGTTGCCCCACGCTCTGGCGCGCGCCCTGTTCGATGCCGGTCGGACGGCGGGCCAAATTGCCGCGGAGCTCGAACTGCCACTCGAACTGGTTCGCCAGCAGCTGTTGGATGCTGTCCTACTGCCGCACGACGCCATCTCGGAGGAATCGCCGGAGCCAGCGCTGTCCCCGACGATCGAGCAACGCGATGCCGCGCGCTCGGATGCGCGGACCTCCCTTGTCGTCGCCGGACCGGGTACCGGCAAAACCGCCACCTTGCTCATGCGCATTGAGCACCTGCTGGCTAACGGCACCATGCCAGCAGAACTGCTGGTCCTGACGTTTTCCAACCGCGCCGCGCGAGAGTTGGTCGACCGCCTCGAGGCCGCAGGGGTGCCTGGCGCGCATGAAATGTGGGTGGGGACCTTTCACGCCTTCGGGCTGGAATTCCTCCGCAAGAACCATGAACGATTCGGGCTGCGCCCCGAGTTCGGCGTGGCGGACAAGATGGCGCAGATCGCCCTCCTCGAACCGCATATCTACGGCCTGCCCCTGCGGTCGTTCAACCCATTGGGCGATCCGCTGCCCTGGCTGGATCAGGTGGTCAAGACGACCCAGCGCGCCAAGGACGAACTGCTGGATGCCGAGGCGTTCGGCACGATGGTGGAAGACAGCGCCGCTCGCAGTGACGCGGACCGGCTCGCCAGAGAGCGCGACGTAGCCACGCTTTACCGCCACTACGAGTCACTGTTGCGGGCCCATGGCGGGCTCGTCGACTTTGGTGACCTCATCATGCTGCCCGCCCGAGCGCTGGGCGCGGGGATGGGCGAATTCTTGCCCAGTGTCGGACGATTCCGACACATGTTGGTCGATGAATACCAGGACGTGAACCGCGCCAGCGCCGAGCTGGTGAAGGCGCTCGCGGCCAACGCCGACAGCCTGTGGGTGGTGGGCGATCCGCGCCAGGCGATCTACCGCTTTCGCGGCGCATCAATGCGCAACATCGTTCGCTTCGAGGATGATTTTCCCAAGCACCGCGTGTTTCGACTCAACGGCAACTGGCGCAGCTTCGAGGAGATCGTTCGGCTCGTGGAGCACACTGGCCGCGACGACAATCCGCTGCAGGGCGTGCTTCCGCTGGACGGCGTCGCGCCGATCAGGGGCCAAGGCGGGCTGCGTCCGACACTTGTGAGCTGCGATGACCCGAGCATCGCCCATGGCGAGCTGGTCTCGCGTGTGCGCGGGCTGCAGGCCCAAGGCGTCGCCTATCGCGACCAGGTGATCCTGGCCAGCAGGCACGACACCTGCGATGCCGCGGCGGCGGCCTTGGTGGCCGCCGGCATTCCGGTGTTGCATCTGGGCGACATCTTTCAACGCCCGGAGGTGAAAGACCTGCTGGCGCTGCTGCAATTGTTTGTCGATCGCTCGGGAAGTGCGCTCGTGCGGATCGCGCAATTGCCGGGATTGGCCCTGCCCGCCGAAGACCTGGACCTTCTGCTTGCCCATCTTCGACGTACCCGCCCCGAGCCCTTATCTTGGCTCACCGCTCCGCCGATCGGCCTGTCCGTCGCGGGCGTAGTTGCGTTGCAGCGGTGGCGCGAAACCTTTGCTGGATTGAGCGCACGCGACTCGCCTTGGGACGTCGCGTGCACGGTGCTGTTCGATCGCACCGGATGGCTCGGGGCATACGAAGCGGGCGACGACTTGCAAGCGGTGACGCGACGACTCGCGCTTTGGCAGATCATCTACTACTTGCGCGTTCCTGACGGTGGCCGCGCCTACCAGACCGTGGGCACATTCCTGACCCGGCTGCGCCGGCGCTTGCGTCTGGCGGAGGACCGCGATCTGCGCATTCCGCCGCCGGAAGCCGAGCGGCTGGAGGCGGTGGCCGTGATGACGATCCACCAGAGCAAAGGACTGGAGTTTGAAGCCGTTCACCTGATGGACGTCGACGCCCGCCACTTCGAGCGGTCCGACGACGCAGCCTGGCTTCCCGCTGCGTTTACGCAGACGGCCGGCGGCGTGGACGAAGCCAAGTCCGAGGCGTCAAACAAGCTCTATGTCGCCCTGTCGCGTGCGCGCTCGCATCTGACCTTGTACGAGGAGAAGAGCTACTACAAGGCGGCGTGCACGCCTACGGTGCAGCGCGCCTCTCACTTGCTTGATCGTGTCGTCGGCACGCGGGTCCAGGCCGACACCACCAGCACCACGCACCGGACCGCACAAGGGCCCTCCTTGCCCGTGGGCTTGAAGGAGTTCGTGACGTACCGCACGTGTCCTCGTCGCTACTACTACGACGAAGTGAGGCAGCTGACGCCAGCGGCGGGATTGCATCCGGCCGTACGCATCGAGTCCGCGGTCTTGCGCGAGCTTTTCGTGCCGCACGGAGGCGAGGTTTCGACGCCGGTGAACGACGTGAAACTCGAACTGAGCAGGCTTCCCGAGGACTATGAGGTGACCAGGCCGCACCTTCGGGCGTACGCCGACCAGCTCTTGCAGGCCGGACGCGCCTGGTCCGGCGCCGACCGCGTGGCGGTGGCGCCCCCGGTTGACGTGGTGTGCGACGGGCTACCCATTCGTGTGATTTCACACCGCATCACGCGCCAAGGCAATGCGGTTACCTTGCACTTTGTGCGCGCGCAGCCGTCCAGCCCACTGGCCAAGCAGCACAAGGCCATCCGATGGGTGCTCAAACATCTCAATGAGGCGTACCCGCCGCTGCGCTTCCAAGGCAGCTTGCATGTTCTGAGCACACGCCAGACTGAGCCCGTCGTGGCGTATGGGCATCTGGTTCCGGACTTCAACTTGACGCACTTCGCGCAGGCACTATCGGTCGGTCAGTTCAGCGCGGCGCCCAGTTCGTGGGTGTGCCCGGGATGCCGGCACTTCCTGTACTGCCCTGCGTAGCGTCACGCGGCGGATTGGTTTCCGATTTTTGGGATTCACTGCGACTTACTCCTTAAGAGCCACGCAAAAACGCGCGGCTCCAACCCAAAGGAGTAACACCGCATGTCCAGTACCCGTGTCTATGTGCAGTCGGAGCACTTTTCCGACATCAAGCTGGTCGAGATCGACGGCCACGCCACCATCGCCGATCTCAAGCGCGCCGCCCTTGCCCTGCTGCCGCCTGGCACCGACGCCTTAGAGCTTTCGCTTTCCGTCGAGGACGATGACGCGGACGACGAGGACGCCCCGTCGCCTCGACGTGTCAAGGACCTGAACCAGGGCCACGGCGTGCGCGTCCACTTGCATCGCTGCAAGCACGTGACGGTCGGGGTTCGTTTTGGGGGGCGCACGGAGGAACACCGCTTCCGCCCTGCGACGACGATCGGTCGCATTCGTCAGTGGGCTGGGCGCCAGTTCGGCATGAAGGCCGGCGACATCGCTGAGCACGTCTTGCAGATCGCCGGCTCCAACGAGCAGCCGGACATGGACACCCACGTTGGTGCCCTGGTGCAGCACCCCAACTGCTCCATCGTGTTCGACCTGGTGCCTGCACACCGGATCAACGGCTGATGGCCGCGCAGGTATCGCCGGATGAGCTGTCCTTGCGCGCCGACCTCGCGTCGGCGCGCTTCCTGTCGGGCCAGGATCGGGGGCGCTGGCGATTTCACCGGGTCGACTGGCCGTTTGTCTTCGTGGGCGTCTTCGCACCCGACGGGCAGGAGTTCGTGCTCCGGCTCAACTGCAAAGGCTTCCCGGCTATTGCGCCGACCGGCGGCTTCTGGGACCTCGAAGGCGATTGTCACCTGGCCGCTGCACGCTGGCCCACCGGTGGCGAGTGCATGCGCCTGGCCTTCAGGCCTGAGTGGAAGAACGGACATGCCCTGTACCTGCCCTGCGACCGGGAGAGCCTGGTCGGTCACGATGCATGGCTGTCTCAGTATCCCCAGCTCATCTGGAAACCGGCGAAGGGGATCTCGCACTACCTGGAAGTCGTCCACGACCTCTTGCAAGGCCACGACCATGTCAGCGCCGCTGCTTGAGCTCTCCCCTGCGTTGTGGCAAGCGACCCTCGCGCATCTTCGCCAGCAGGGTGCGGGGGTGCGCGAGAGCGGCGGCTTTCTGCTGGGCAAGGTGCAGCGCGATCGGCGTGTCGCGACCCACTTCCTTCCGTACGAACAGCTGCAGCACGACGCCCTGCAGGCGGACTTCGTGCACTTGTCCGCCGCCAGTTTCGGTCGGCTGTGGGCCTACTGCGCCGACCACGACCTCGATGTGGTGGCCGACGTGCACACCCATCGTTACGGGGCCGGACAGAGCCGCAGCGACAGCGAGAACCCGATGCTCGCAATCGCCGGTCACCTTGCACTCATCGTTCCCCACTTCGCCCAAGGGCCCGTGCACCTCGAAGATGTCGGCCTGTATCTGTACCAGGGTGCTCATCGCTGGCAGCGCTTTCGCGGCCCGCCTGTCACCACGCTCATTACGTTCGCTGCGGCAGAGGACACTGCATGAACCAGTTCGATTCCGACTCGATGCACCGCCTGGCCAAGCTGGCGCTCGATGCCGGCGAAGCCACTACGCCCGAAGCGGCGCTTGCCCTCTTCCAGCAGTATCGCGTGCGAATCCACTTGGGCACGGGCTGGGCGGACACCCTTGCCGGCCAAGCGTGCTTCGTAACGGCGCTTAGCACCGCGTCCCGAGCATTCCTTGGCCGCGTGGAGGTGGATGGCGACCTCGCCCCCCTCCTTCGGTTGCCCCTGTTCGCCGGCCTGCCCACGGCGCAGGTTGTGCAGCAACTGGGCGGCACGGTGGTCGACGCCCCGACCCCGCACGTTCCGTCGCTGCTCATCGGGGACGGTGCGGTTCCGTCCAGCGCCACGTTCGCCATTCGACCGACGTGGGATGGCTGGTGCGCGCAAATCGCCCCCGTCGGCAGCGGCGGCCATCTGACCACGAGCGATGACAATCCCCTGGCGGGCGTTTGCGCCGGCGCATTAGCGGTGAGCGAAGCGTTCTCGCACGTACGCGGAGACTCACTCGAGGCAGGCCACCGCCGAATCGGCCTGTCCTTGTGGAATCCGTTGGCGGTCGCCGACTGGCAGTCGCCCGAATGGCGAGGTCCTCGACTTGCGTACTTGCCCAACGACCTGTGGCTGGTCGGGGTAGGACATCTAGGCCAAGCCTACGCATGGGTCCTAGGAATGCTGCCGTATCCGCAGGATCGACGCCCCCGCCTCGTGCTCCAAGACGTGGACCGGGTTACCACGTCGAACCTGAGTACCTGCCTTCTGGTGGGTGCCGACGATCTCAAGGTGCGCAAGACCCGCGTGGTGGCGCGCCGCCTGGAGGCGATCGGCTTTGACATCGAGCTCGTTGAACGCCGGTTCGGCGCACACCACCGCCTGCAGCAAGGTGAACCGACGGTCGCCTTGTTTGGCGTAGACAACATCGCCGCGAGGCGCGACCTCGACACGGCCGCATTCGCGCTGGTGATCGAGGCCGGTTTGGGCAGCGGTTACCGCGACTTCCGCAGCCTGCGGATGCATACCTTGCCCGGACCGCGGCCGGCCAGCGAGCTGTGGCCTGCACAGGCGGCAAGCCAAGGGGTCGCCACGCTCAATGAGGCCTACCAACAGCTCGCGCACGACAGCGGCGATTTGTGCGGAGTGACGATGCTCGCCACCAAGGCGGTGGCCACGCCGTTCGTGGGCGCAGTCGCCGCGAGCTTGGTCATTGCGGAGCTCGTACGACCCCTGCACGGGGGTGGCACACACGTCAGCCTCGACCTCCAGATGCAATCTCTGTCACATCGGCTGGGTGCGCCGACGACATCTCCAAGCACGCGATGTGCGTTCATTGATGTCAACAAATGAAGTAGATTGGAACAAGTGATCGCCTTGCACGAAATTTCCAATTGGAGGCGTCCAGGTTGCTACCCCTCCTGCTTGGGCATCACTTGAAATCGCAAGCGCTGCCGCCACGGTCGTATTTCGTTGACGATGCAATAGTGACCCCCAGCAATCTTTCAAGCACGTGCCTGGCAACGCTTGAACTACATGAGGAGACCCAATGGGCACACTCACCATTCCTGATCCCTTAAAAGGCGAATTCGCAACCGTACAAGCTATCTGGGAGTTACAGGCGTCGACCCGCCGCGTCGACGCGCTGATCCTTACCTGGGTGAAGTACGAAAAGCAGACCCGTCGACTTTTTAGCTTTCTCGTCCAGCAACATTTCGGTCTGGACATGCTAGCGCAGAGCGCGATCAACAGAGCGATCCTCGCCAACCGCCAGCTCTACCCCAGCACGTTCCTATCAGGCATCGTGCGCCTCGCACGATGTACTGAGGCCGACCTTATCGGTGTCGCACATGCGCAGTTATCCCCGGAGATCAGTCGCATCCATCGGTACCGAAATAAGATCCTGCATGGGCAGCTCACAGGACAGAAGCTCACCGCGGCTCACCTCGAAGCAGATGTTGGCCACGTGATCGCGTGGATGTCCGCGCTAGCCGCCACCGGGACGAGGGAGTTCGGCTACAACGGCCTCGAACGAAATACCGCGCAACTGGCCACATTTCGGGCGACACAGATCGCGGATTTTCCGTTCGACACTGTGGCGGAATTCGAAATTTGGCTGGGCAATCTTGCGCGAGGTCACTTTCCATGAGGTGGCGTGGTTCGGAGAAACGAGTGACTGCTCCTAAGTTTTGGTATTGAACTTTTGCGATGAGGATCTCTAGTAGTGTGCGTTTTAGGTGAGAAACGCACCACGGCTGACCTAGCCACTCAAAGAACACTTCGTATGACCATCGCCAGAGAACCTGTCGGCATCTCGAAAACATGCGCTGTCGGTCGGATCGGCGGCATTGACCCCCTGGTTCTGGAGTCCAACACCACCGATCCACACCACCACCGCAGTGGGTCCTTCACGTTTGGCAACGAATTTTCGTCCTGCCGATGTGCCAGCACTCCTTTGGAAGAAGAAGTCCGATCTTGCTCATGTCATGGCTTTCAAATTGTGTTGGGCACGTCGCGCAAGGTCGCGGCGGCGCGATAGCCGGAACGCCGCTGGAATAACGAGCATCGACAACAGGGGAGCCGTGATCATGCCACCGACCATGGGTGCGGCAATGCGCTGCATGACTTCCGAGCCTGCTCCGGTCCCGATCATGATTGGAAGCAGGCCTGCCAGGATGACAGCGATCGTCATGGCTTTGGGCCGCACACGCTGGAGAGCACCTTCGCGAATTGCGATATCGAGTTCTGCATCGCCCGCAGCGGGGTTTATCGCGAGTTGTCTTTCCCACGCGTGCCACAAGTACAGCAGCATGATGATGCCGAATTCCGCTGCCACGCCGGCAAGCGCGATAAATCCGATCAGGGTCGCCACCGAGATCGAATGCCCGAGCAGCCAGATCAGCCAAAGCCCGCCCACCAGCGCAAGCGGGAGGCTGAGCATGATGATCAATGCATCGTCGACCCGGCGGAACACCAGATAAATCAGCAGGAAAACGATGCCAAGCGTTGCCGGCACCACAAGGCGCAATCGCTCCAAGGCATGTTGCAGATACTCGAACTGGCCCGACCAGGCCAACGTGTAGCCAGCGGGCAGGTCAAGTTTTGCAGCCACCGCCTGCCGGATCGCTTCGACTTGTGCGACAAGATCGGAGTTCGACGTATCGACGTAGACATACGTCGCCAGCTGCCCGTTTTCGCTCTTAAGCATCGGCGGACCTCCGCTGAGACCGATATCCGCTACCTGCCCAAGGGTGATCTGGCTGCCATTGGCGGTGACGATCGGCATCTCGCGAAGCGCAGACAGTGAATCGCGTTGGATTCGTGGATAACGCAACACAATCGGGTAGCGCTCAAGGCCCTCGACCGTCTGGTCGATCGGTGCCCCGCCTACGGTCATGGCCAGCAAGGACTGCACGGCGGCCTGTGTCAGGCCATATCGGGCCGCAGCGTCTCGCCGCACGGTGATATCGACGTATCGTCCCCCTGCAGCGCGATCCGAGATCACCGAACTCACCCCGGGGACCGCCTTGGCCACCGCTTCGATCTGCGATGCCAATTGCTCCAGTCGGCGGGTATCCGGACCCAGTACCTTGATGCCGATTGGACTCTTGATGCCGGTCGCGAGCATGTCGATGCGGTTGCGGATCGGGTAGACAAACAGATTGGTCAGACCGGGCACCCTCACAGCGGCATCAAGCTCACCTTTGAGCTTTTCGATCGTCATCCCGGCACGCCACTGCGCCTTTGGTTTGAAAGTGATCGTGGTTTCGAACATGGTCAAGGGTGCGGGATCGGTGGCCGAATCGGCGCGCCCAGCCTTGCCGAAGACATGCTCGACTTCGGGTACGGTCTTGAGCATCCGGTCGGTCAGTTGCAGAAGCTGGGAAGCCTTGCCTGCAGAGAGACTGGGCAGCGCGGTGGGCATGTACAGGAGCGTCCCTTCATTCAACGGCGGCATGAATTCACTGCCCAAGCGGCTCCATGGCAACACCGCCGAAACCAGCACGATCCCGGCGGCCAACAGCACCATTTTTGGTGCTTTCAAGACCCAGCCTAGTGCAGGCCGATACACCGCGGTCAACGCACGATTGACCGGATTGGCGTGCTCGGACCGAATGCGGCCACGCACCAGATAACCCATCAAAACCGGGATCAAGGTGATCGACAGCCCCGCGGCGGCAGCCATGGCGTAGGTCTTGGTGTAGGCCAAGGGCTTGAACAGCCGTCCCTCCTGCGCACCCAATGCAAACACCGGCAGGAACGAAAGCGTGATCACGAGCAGGCTGACAAAGAGGGCTGGGCCCACTTCAGCCACCGCCGCACCAACAAGGCCCCAGCGTTCCGATGCGCTGGGCTCATCGCGATCTTCATGGGCCAACTGCCAGGCCTCGATGTGCTTGTGCGTGTTCTCGATCATCACCACGGCCGCATCGACCATCGCGCCGATGGCGATCGCGATGCCGCCCAGAGACATCAGGTTGGCACTCACGCCTTGCCATTGCATGACGATGAACGCGGCCAGCACGCCGAGCGGCAATGTGATCACCGCGACCAGCGATGAACGCAGGTGCCAGAGGAACAGCGCGCAGACCAAGGCCACAACCAGGAATTCCTCGATCAGCTTGTGCGACAGGTTGTCGACCGCGGCGCGGATCAGGACCGATCGGTCGTAGGTCGGAACGATCTCGACGCCCTCAGGCAAACTGGCTTTGAGCTCCTGCAGGCGCGCCTTGACCGCATCGATCGCTGTGAGTGCGTTCTTGCCCGAGCGCAAGATGACGACGCCGCCGGCGACTTCGCCCTGACCGTCAAGCTCGGAAATCCCGCGCCGCAGTGTCGGTCCGCGCCGAATCTGGGCGACATCGCGCAACAACACCGGCACTCCGTCTCTTCCGGTCTGCAGGGGGATGCTCTCAAATTCCACTTGTGAGGCCAGGTAGCCCACACTGCGCACCATCAGTTCGGCCTCGCCTTGCTCGATCACCGAACCCCCGCTGGCTCCATTGGCGTCGCGGATCGCGGTCTTGACCTGCTGAACTGTCAGTCCTCGCGCCGCGAGCGCCTGCGGATCGACGACGACTTGCCAGGCCCGCACCATGCCGCCGATGCTGGCGACTTCGGCGACGTCAGGAACGGTCTTGAGCCGATAGCGCAGGAACCAGTCCTGCAAGCCACGCAGTTCACCGAGATCATGTTGGCCGCTGCGATCGACCAAGGCATATTCGTAGATCCAGCCGACGCCCGTGGCATCCGGTCCGAGCGTGGGGCTCACGCCCTCGGGCAGCTTGTCGCGGACCTGGCTCAGATATTCGAGCACGCGTGAGCGCGCCCAGTAGGGATCGGTGCCATCGGCGAACAACACGTAGACGTACGAATCGCCGAAGAACGAGAAGGCGCGCACCGTGGTCGCTCCCGGTACCGACATCATGGTGGTCGCCAGCGGATAGGTGACCTGATCCTCGACGATCTGCGGCGCTTGTCCGGGCCAACTGGTGCGCAGGATCACCTGGGTGTCCGACAGATCCGGCAGTGCATCCAGGGGCGTACGTTCGATGGCAAGGACGCCAGCGACGGCCAGGGCGGCGGCAGCCAGCAAGACGAGGAAACGATTGCCGATCGACCAGTGGATGATGCGCGCAATCATCGTGGGTGCTCCTGTGATTGCGACGTCCCAGGCATGTTCCGATCAGCAGCCATGTCCTTCATGGCGTCGGCGTCATTGCGCATGTCCGCGTCCATCGCCGGCGGTTGTTGTGGTGCCGGCATGTCCATGCCGGGCATGCCGCCGTCGTCGGCGTTGCCGCTGCCTCCCATGTCTCCGTCGGGTGTGGACAAGCGGTCCAGCGCGCCGGACAGGCTTGCCTCCGAGTCGATCAGAAACTGTCCCGAGACGACCACGCGATCACCGACGTTCAGTCCCTTGAGGATTTCCGTCTTGCCGGCGGCGGAGTGGCCTGCGATCACACGCACGGGACGGAACGTTCCATCGTCCACGACCACAATCACGCGCGCATCGGTGCCGGTAGCGATCAAAGCGCCGTCAGGAATCAAGAGATGGGAATCACGCGTGTCGCTTGCGAACTGCAAGTCCGCAAACATGCCCGGTGCGAGCCGGTGTCCGGGATTGTCGAGGACGATGCGCGCCATCTGGGTTCGCGTGCCCGCATCAAGATCGGGAAGCAAGGACTCGACCGAACCCCGGAACGATTCGCCAGGGAACGCGCTAACCTCAGCGATAACCTCTGTGCCCGGCACGATACCGGCCGCCTGGGCTTGCGGGATGGCCGCCTCGACCCAGACCGTATCGAGCCCATGGATCGTCATCAATGGCATGCCTGCCTGAACCCGCTGACCTTGGCGCACCTGTAACGAGCTTACGACACCATCGGCTGGCGCACGCACTACCACGCGAGGATTTCCTCCACGCAAATGGCGGATCTGCCCCTCGTCCATGCCCAGTACCAGCAGCCGATGGCGTGCGGCGCTTCGCAACGCACGGGCATCGGCAGATTCGGCGCGCCCAAGTTCGAGATATTCCTGCGCAGCCGCGCTCCATTCCGGTGCAATCAGCTCGGCCAGCGCCTGGCCTTTGCGCACGGTTTCATAGGGCGCTCGAATGCCAAGGATATCGACCACACCATCGACGCGTGCGTTGATCTCGAAGGCCGATCGTTGGTCCCAGGCAACGCTGCCGGGAACGTGCGCCGCGGCCGATAAGGTGCCCGATTCAACCTGGCTGGTTCGCACGCCAAGATTTTGCAAGGTGGCGGGACTTATCCGAATCGACCCGCCATCGTCACCCGCTCCATCGGGATATTTGGGCACCAACTGCATGTCCATGAAGGGTGATTTGCCGGGCTTGTCAAAATGCTTGTCGGGGATCATCGGGTCGTACCAGTACATCGGTTCGGCCTTGGCGGCGGCAGTGGTTTGCGCGTATTTGGGCACGAGTTGCATGTCCATGAAGGGCGACTTCCCGGATTTCTCGAAGTGCTTGTCGGGAACCATCGGGTCGTACCAATACAGAACGGTCTTTTCGCCGCTCGTGCCGGAATCCATGTCGGCAGCCCGTCGAAACCCGAACCAGTAGTTGGCCCCTTCGAGCAACGTCAGAATGACCAGAATGGCACTGACCCAGAGGGCAGGACGCTTGAGTGAACGGTTCATCGTGTCGACTCCTGGGTGATTGGGGAGTGCGCCGAATCCACATCGGTATCCGGCAGCAGATAGGCCAGTTCGACCCAGGCTTGACCCCATCGAGCGAGGACCTCGGCATAGTCAATGCGGGTGTCGATCTCGTCGCGTCGCGCATCCAGCCAGTCCTGCAGTGAGGCACCACCGGCGTAGGCGGCCAGTGCGGTGCGACTGCGATCGCGGGACAACGGCAGCAACGTGTCGCGCAAGCGAACCTCTTGGCGAATCAAGCCTTCCCAAAGCGCAAAATCCTTGCGTATGGATTCGGCTTGCATGCGACGGGCATCCTCGCGTGTCGCGCGGATGGCATCGAGATCCGCCGTGCGTGCGCTGACACCGCGATCCTGACGGTTGCCGGAGAACAGCGGCAGTCCCACTCCGACTTCCAGCCAGATCACATTCGATGCGCCAGCGCCGCGGCGCGCCACGCCGGCGCTGACACTCCAGTCGGGCCGCTTCTCGGCGCGAGCCAGGGCCACTGCGGCGGCGGCGGCAGCTTCCCGGGCATCCCAGCTCAGCAGCGGGCCTTGACGATCCAGATCGGCCAGCAACTCGGCTTCCTGGAAAGGGGCGCGGGAAAAATCCGGAGGCGGCGCCAGGGCCCTTTCTGGCAGCTCGCCCAACCAGCGCTCCAGGCCGGCGTGAGCCTGCTCGATGCGGACATCGGCTTCGTCGATCCGGTTCTGCAGCTCCAGTTCAGCGCTGCGCGCAGCCAATGCATCGCTGGCGGAACCGCTGCCGCCGCGCAATCGCGCCTGCGTCGCCTGAACCGATAGTCCTGCTTGTTCACGAAGCTCGCCGAGTAGATCTCGCTCCTTTTCCGCCGCCCACCGATGTACCCACGCTCTCGCCGTGGCGCGCTTGATATCCAGTGCAGTGGCCAGCGCCTCGGCGTCCGCTTGTTCAAGCCGAGCGTGTGCGAATTCGCGTCTCGCATCGCGTTTGCTACGGGAAGGCAACGCTTGCGAAAGACCGATCCGCCGCATCGTCATTCGATCGCGTGAAACGGTAAACGCGTCCTGCCCACCAATGGGCAGGTTCTGCACGCCTAAGGTGAGCGTTGGATCCGGCAAGGCATCGGAACGCACCAAGTCTTCCGAGGCAGCGACGCGAGAGGACTGCCTCGCAAGGAGCATCGGAGCACGTTCAGCGGCGAGCCGGACGGCTTCGTTGATCGTAAGTGCGTTGTCAGCCGCCATCGTGCGGGAAAACGGGGCCACGATCACCATCACCAGGGCGGCGATGCGAAGAATAAGGGACGGGCATTGCGTGCGTACCAAAACGGGCACACACGCACTCAGCTTTAAAACATTCATGGGAACTCCGAACACACAAGCGCAAGAGCATCGCTATCGCAGAAGCGGTGCGACGAATGGCAGGTACGGGACGGAGATCTAGATCAGCAGGCGGCAGTAGCGCAGGCGCGGCGGCGGATGCGACCGGGCAAGTGAGCTGTCCGGCGCGAAAGACTCACCGGTGGAGATTCGAGAGATCACGGGGCCAAATGTCACCGGCGGCAATGCCAGCGCCGGCACGCTCGGAAGGCTTTGGTGGATCTCGGAGGTCGGGTCAGGCGAGCAGTGCTTCTGGCACAGCGCCGTTGGCGGATGGTTCCGTTGATTCTCCATGGCCGCACAGTTCTCGGTCATGGCGACGGAAGCGATCGGGGCCATCGTCATCGTGCAGGCATAGGCGGCCAGGGTAATCTGCTGGATCAACAGACAGATCGTCACCACAATGGCTACTCGCAAGCGTCGATGGCCTCTGCGGGTCATCACAGCGATTTCGGGCTTCCAGATCTGATCGGCATTTTAGCGAATGACATGAAGGTTCCGGCAGAGTAGTCGCCCATATGTGACCGCATTAGTACGCACAGGTTCATCGAAGGCTTCGTCTGGCAGTCGCGAATGCGGGTGCGGTCAGTGAGAGAAGAAAGCCATTCCCGCAAATTCCTTTCAATGAAAGTCAAAATTGACGCGCCAAACATTGTGTCAGTTCAACGCGCGCGAACTTGTGTCGCCCCCCGGGGCGTCGACACGAGGATCCTACATTGCTATTTTGACCCCCGTCACTGGGGAGTAGCCGCCTCCGCAAAGGAGGGGCTTTGCGCATTACGGTTGTGGACGTCATGCTCGTGTCGTACTCTATTTGGATGCCCCGCATTTCCTCACTTCTGCGATCAACCGTGCGCACCAGTTTTCTGGTGCTGTTGATGCTGGGAGTGATGGTCCGGCCGATGCTCAACCAGTTGAGCACGCTGCATGATGTCGAGCATGCGACGCTGGCTGGTGCCAACGATCATGGCCATGACCAACCTGACAACCGCGCCCCAACTCCTGATCCCGATCACTTTACGGGTGCCCATGGGCTGATGCACCAGGTTGATACGGGTTCTTCGGCCAACATCTGGACGGCGTGGGTTTCTTCGCCGGTAGTACCCGCCGCTTCCAAATTGCCTGTGGTGGATTTTCCCTCGACGAGGCCCCCGCAGCTCGCCTCACTTTTCCGACCTCCGATCGCCTGATGCCGTCGTAGCGCTGCCTGTTTCAGGGTGGCTTGCTTCTGCGTTGGTCTCGATCTGGAGGTGAGGTCTGTTTCCGCTTAGGTTTCTCGCCTTGGCATTTGCCGGGGCGCGTGGTGCCGTCTCTTTCAGGCGCGCCATGCAATCGTTGTGTGCTTCTGCGTGCGTGGCTTGTTGGCGAGATCACTTGCTGGCACGTGCGCCTACGCCCAACTCAGCGAACAGCTCAACCATCGTCTGGCTACCTGCTGCAGGAACATCGCCAGCAAAGGCCATCCCGACTGCGTATGAGCTGACGTCCAATCCAACTAAAAACGCACGACGGGACCTCGCTGTACATGGGTTGGCCTGCGAGTACGTCGCTGGCGTTCTGCCCACGGCCACGCCTCGATTTGCCCTGATCGCGCACCTGCATCCGCAGTCGCTGGGCGAAGCCGTGGCTCCGCTCGATGCAGCGCCTCGTTCATATATATTTCTTTTGCAATCTCGGAGTTTTACACTCATGAATCGCCTTTTTGGAACTGTCCTCTCCAAGACAGTACTTTGCTCTGCACTGTTGCTCGCCCTGCCGGTGGCCTACGCCGCCGATAGCTTCAAAGTGTCGGCCGCCCAGATGAAGTCACTGGACATCACGGTGCAGCGTTTGGACAGCAACACGCTACCGGGTGGCATGACCTATCCGGCGCGGGTGGTGTTGCCCCCACAAAACGAACAGGTAGTCAGCGCGCCGGTTGCCGGCATGGTGGACAGGATCCTGGTCGGCGAGAACCAGACCGTGCGTGCGGGCGATCCGCTGTTGCGATTGGCCAGCCCCGAGTTTGGCGAGCTGCAACTGCAACTGATGGAGGCAGCGAGCGCCAGCCGGCTCGCTCAACAGACACTGAAGCGCGAGCGCGAACTCTTCGCCGAAGGCATCATTCCAAGGCGCCGCGTGCTTGAAGCAGAAGCGGCGGCGAACAGTGGTGGGGCCCGCGATCGACAAACACGCGCCGCCTTGCGACTGGCAGGCCTCGACATTGACAGCATCAACCGCATCGCGAGCGGTGGCAGCTTGCAGGATGGGCTGACCCTGCTCGCGCAGACAACTGCAACGGTGCTGTCGATACAGATCAAACCCGGCGAGCGCATTAATCGCGCCGAGCCCTTGTTGCATATGGCGACGCTCGGGCACTTGTGGCTCGATATACAGGTACCCGCGTCGCGGGCATCGAGTGGGGCGACGACGCGGAAAATCACCGTGCCTGAGCGTGCCGTTGTTGCGGTGCCACTCAGCGTGGGTTCCACCGTCAGCGCGGGCCAGACGGTGACCCTGCGTGCCGATGTGATCGAGGGTGCCGATCAATTGCGCCCCGGGGAGTTCGTGCAAGCACTGGTGCCCAACGCGGTGACTGCGGCTGCTTGGACGGTGCCGATAGGCGCGGTGGTGCGACAGGGCAAGGAAGACTATGTGTTCGTGCGCAGCGGCGACGGCTTCACAGCCAAGGCGGTGACGGTTGTGAGCAGCGCCGGTCAGACCGTCACCTTCAGCGGTCCTCTCGAGGCGGATGATGAAGTCGCCATCACCAGCGTGATTGCGCTCAAGGCCGCCTGGCTTGGCGAGAGCGGAGGCGAATAACATGCTGCAGCGACTGATCCAGTTCGCGCTCGCGCAGCGCTTGTTCATTCTGTTGGCCACGGTATTACTGGCCGGATTCGGCTGGTATGCGTTCCGCAACCTGCCGATCGATGCATTCCCGGACGTATCGAGCACCCAGGTCAAGATCATCATGAAAGCTCCCGGCATGACGCCGGAAGAAATCGAAACACGTATCTCGATCCCGATCGAAGTAGAAATGCTGGGTATTCCGCGTCAGCGCATGTTGCGTTCGGTCGCCAAGTACGGCCTGGTCGATGTCACCGTCGACTTCCAGGATGGCACCGATATCTACTGGGCTCGCCAGCAAGTGGGCGAACGGCTCAACGGCATCATGGCCGACCTGCCGAACGGAATAAGCGGCGGCATGGCGCCGATCACCACGCCACTGGGTGAGATGTTCATGTTTACCATCGAGGCGAAGGACATGTCGCTCGATGAGAAGCGTAGCTTGCTCGATTGGGTAGTCCGTCCCGCGTTGCGTTCGGTGCCGGGCGTGGCCGACGTCAATGCGCTGGGCGGTACCGTTCGCAGCTTCGAGGTGATCCCGGACCCGGTAAAGCTCGCCGCCGTCGGACTGTCCACGGCCGACCTCAAGGAGCGAATCGAGCGCAACAATCGTAACGACGGTGCCGGACGCCTTGGCGAGGGCGATGAAGTCTTACTCATTCGCACCGAAGGCAACATCCGCGACCAGGACGACTTGCGCGCCGTGGTCGTCGGCAGCAAGGCCGGGGCGCCGATTCGCCTGGCGGATGTCGCCGAAATCCGCCTCGGGTCGACCACGCGCTACGGCGTGGTGACGATGGACGGCAAGGCCGAAGCGGTGCAAGGGCTGGTGCTGGGTTTGGCTGGTGCGAATGCGCGCGAAGTGGTCAATGGCGTCACCGCGAAGATCGACGAGATCATGCCCAGCTTGCCCAAGGGCGTTGAACTCAAAGTCTTCTACAACCGCGCCGAGCTGGTCGGGAAAGCGGTGGGTACGGTCTCCAAGGCGCTACTGGAAGCGACGTTGATCGTGCTGGTTCTGCTTGGCTTATTCCTCGGCAACGTGCGTGCCGCGGTGACGGTCGCGTTGGTGCTGCCGCTGGCTGCCCTGTCGACGTTTATCCTGATGCGCGGTGCCGGCATGTCGGCCAATCTGATGAGCCTCGGCGGTTTGGCCATTGCCTTGGGCATGTTGGTCGATGCGGCGGTCGTGGTGGTCGAAAATGTCGTGGAACATCTGGCCCACGACCCCACCAAAGGCAAGGTGCCTCGCCTGCACATCGTGTTTCGCGCCGTTCGCGAAGTGGCGGTTCCGGTTACCGCCGGCATCCTGATTATTATCACGGTCTTTTTGCCCTTGATGACCCTGCAGGGTCTGGAAGGAAAGTTCTTCGTGCCCGTCGCGTTGACCATCGCCTTTGCGCTGGCAGGCTCGCTGGTGCTTTCTCTCACCGCGATCCCGGTAATCAGCTCGTTCCTGATCAAGAACGTATCGCAAGAGGAGCCTTGGTTGCCGCGCAGGCTGCTTGGCCTCTATTCGCCCGCGCTCGATTGGGCGATGGCACGGCACAAGGTCGTCTTCATCGTTGCCGGTGCGCTGCTGGTGGTTGCCGGGCTGGTGTACACCCAGGTCGGCAAGACCTTCATGCCGACCATGGATGAGGGCGACATCATCGTGGGTATCGAGAAACTGCCCTCGGTCAGCCTGGAGGAAACCGCGGCGCTGGATTTGAAGATTCACCAGGCGCTAATGCAGAACATTCCCGAGATCGTCGGGGTGGTCGCACGCGCAGGCTCGGACGAGATTGGTTTGGACCCGATGGGCCTCAACCAGACCGATACATTTCTGGTGCTGAAGCCGCGCGAGGAATGGAAATTCGCCAACAAGGAGGCGCTGATCGTCAAGATCCGCGAAGTGCTCGATCAGTTGCCGGGCATCAAGTACAGCTTCACTCAGCCGATCGACATGCGCGTATCGGAAATGATCATCGGCGTGCGCGGCGATATCGCGATCAAGGTGTTCGGTCCGGACCTCGACACGCTCAATG
This sequence comes from Lysobacterales bacterium 63-13, assembly GCA_001899855.1. Classification (GTDB taxonomy): domain Bacteria; phylum Pseudomonadota; class Gammaproteobacteria; order Xanthomonadales; family Rhodanobacteraceae; genus Dokdonella. Next base: position 14,906 of record MKWR01000035.1, on the reverse strand, counting down.
AGCTGGCGACGCGTATCGAAGGAATCATGAAGACCGTTCCAGGCAACCAGGACGTGTACACCGTTCAGAACGACGGTGTGCAGTACCTGCGAGTGATTGTCGATCGCCTGGCAGCCGGCCGGTTTGGCCTGTCGGTGGAGGAAGTGCAGGATGCATTGCGCATCCAGATTGAAGGACAACGTGCGGGTACCGTGATCGAGGGCAATCGGCGCGTGCCGATATTGATTCGCGGCCCGGACCGCGTGCGGCTGTCGCCCGCAGAGTTCTCCGCATTGCAGATCGCCACGCCCGATGGTGGCAACGTGCCGCTGGAAAGTGTGGCGGAACTGAAGCGCGAAAGCGGTCCGGTCAAGATCGATCGTGAGATGGGCAGCCGATACAGCGTGGTCATTGCCAACGTGACCGGCCGCGACCTCGTCGGCTTCGTTGAGGAAGCCAAGCAAAAAATTGCCAGCGCAGTGACGTTGCCGATCGGCTACCGCATCACCTGGGGCGGCCAGTTCGAGAATCAACAGCGCGCCGCAGCACGGTTGACCCTGGTCGTTCCCCTGTCGATCGGACTGATCTTCCTGATCCTGTTCTCGACGTTCGGATCGGTCCGTCAATCCTTGTTGGTGCTCAGCAACATCCCGTTCGCGTTGGTCGGCGGCATCGTGGCGTTGTGGGTCACCGGCGAGTACCTGTCGGTGCCGGCTTCGGTGGGATTCATTGCGTTGTTGGGTATTGCGGTATTGAACGGTGTGGTGCTGGTCAGCTACTTCAACCAATTGCATGCAGAGGGCTACGACTTGCTGACATGCGTCACCCAAGGGGCCAAGCGGCGATTGCGACCGGTGATGATGACCGCCTCGATCACCGCGTTTGGCTTGGTGCCGTTGCTATTCGCGACCGGCCCTGGCTCAGAAATCCAGCGCCCCCTCGCCATCGTTGTCATCGGCGGACTGGTCACTGCAACCGCGCTGACGCTGATTCTGCTTCCCATTCTTTATCTACGCTTCGCACACGCCAAATCGGAGGCGCGTCATGTCTAAATATTGCTTCTCGTTGATCTGTTCCCCGGACGTGGAAGAAAAACTCCTCGACGCGTTGTTGACCACATTCGACGACGAGGTCTTCACGAGTACGCCGGTCTCCAGCCACGGCACTGCGCACGGCCGTTTGAGCGCGGGCGAGCAAGTGATGGGGCGCAGCCGAATGGTGTTTGTGCAAATCATCGTGACTGAAGACGAATCTGGCGCGCTCAATGAACTGTTGCGACGCGACTTCGCCGGCACCGGTATCCGTTTCTGGATGACGGCGCTGGCTGTTGAAGGAGAAATCGCATGAAGGTTTTGATGGTCGCCGTACTCTTGGCGCTTTCACCGGGACTGCGCGCCGAAGTACTGGACGTCACGACGCCCCCAGGGTTGCCGCCGACTGAGTTAGTGCAAGCGTGGTTGCGACAAGACCCTTCGGTTCAAGAAGCCGATGCCGGCCTGCAAGCCGCCCGCCATGCCGCCGGTATGCTCAGCGCATCGCCCTATGAGTTCACCGCCAAACTGTCGTCGCAGCGCAGGCGCTATGAAGGCGGTGGCCGGACATCCAACGAATGGGCGATGGACGTGGACCGCACAGTGCGCCTTCCCGGAAAGCGCGCAATCGATCGTCGGCTGGGCAACGCGGAAATCGACCTGGCGCAAACGCGCGTTGATGAAGCAATGCATGAGACAGCCCGAGACTTTGTCGGTCTCTGGATGGATTGGCAGGGCGCAGTACGCGCCCGTGAACTGATGCGGGAACAGGTCAAATTTGGTGAGGAAAGCGTGCGGGTGGTGGGAGTGCGTAGACGGGCCGGCGATGCCGCCACGCTGGAGTTGAATGTGATCGAGGCCGATACCGCCGAGATCAGTCGCCAGCTCAGCCTGGCGATTTCAGATGAGGAGAAGGCGCTGGCAAAATTGCGGATCCGCTTTCCGGGCGCCGATGGGGCCGCATTGACGTTGGCTGACCCGCAGGCCGTTACTCAGGCTGAGTCCGTGTGGAAGGAACGTATCCTGGGTACCAGCGATCCTCTCCGGATCGCCCAAGTGGAGTTCGAGAAGGCCGAGCTCGCGGCGTCACGTGCTCGGGCGGACCGCATCCCGGATCCGACCATCGGGGTCTATAGCGCTTCTGAGGCGTTCTCCAACGAGAGGGTCATCGGCGTGAGCCTGACCATCCCGATTCCAGGGCGCCACCGCAATCAGCGACTGCAACAAGCGCTGAGTCAGGTTGACATGGCACTGGCGGCGCGAGATCGGCAATTGCGACTGCTCGAAATTGAAGTTGCGCAGGCCTATAGCGATGCAAAAGGTAGCTTCGAACGTTGGCAGTTGGCCGAACAAAGTGGGACCAAGACAAGTGAAAATGCTCGTCTGACCCAGCGCGCCTATTCGCTGGGCGAGGTCGATTTGCAGACTCTGCTGCTGTCACGTCGGCAGGCAGTGAATGCGGCAGATTCTGCGCTCGATGCCCGAGTGTTGGCCTTGCGCTCGTACTACACCTTGCTGGTCGATGCCCACCTCATCTGGGGACTCGAACACGAGTGACGCCTTTGCAACTACTCCCCCTTGCCCTCGCCGTCGCATGCGTATTCGCATCGCAGTTTTCACTGGTGCGTGCGGGTTGCTTGCCCATCCGGTCCTCGGCTGACTCGGTGCCGTGACGGGGACTCTCGCCGCGCACTTATCTGGCCGAAAACCTCTGCAATGGACAGCTCGCCCACGTCCTCGTGCTCGTGCTGGACGACCTACCTACGCGCTGACCTGCACGCTAGGGAGGCTTCGATCCTTTCGCCACAACGGAACCATCAATGACATTCAAATTTCCCGCAATGCCCACACGAACTTCGCCCTTCTGGCAGGGATGGGTCGCGATCACGCTGCTCTTTGTTGCTTCTGCCGCATTTGCCCACGGGGTCGCCGGTGGAGACAAAGTCTTCCTCGAACAAAGCAGCGGCCAAAACTTGATCGTGTTCATGTATCTAGGCGCCAAGCACATGGTCACTGGCTACGACCACTTACTTTTCCTGTTTGGCGTGGTGTTCTTTCTGTATCACATGCGCGAGGTCGCCGCCTACGTGACCCTGTTCGCGCTCGGCCATAGTGCGACGTTGCTATTCGGTGTGCTTGGCGGGGTTCACGTCAACGCCTACCTGGTCGATGGGATCATCGGCATTTCGGTCGTCTACAAGGCACTGGATAACCTCGGCGCATTCCAGCGATGGTTCGGCTTCCAGCCCAACACTAAGCTTGCCGTTTTGGTTTTCGGCTTCTTCCACGGCTTCGGCCTGGCCACCAAGCTGCAAGAATTCCAGCTCTCTCCCGATGGTCTGGTGTCCAACATCCTGGCCTTCAATGTTGGGGTTGAGCTGGGACAGTTGCTGGCGCTCGGCGGCATCTTGATCGCGATGGGCTTCTGGCGCCGCCGTGCGGCCTTCGCCCGCCAGGCCTTCGCGGCCAATACCCTGCTTATGACCGCCGGCTTCGTGCTGATCGGCTATCAACTCACTGGTTATTTCGTTTCCTGATCGAGGCTTGCATGAACATTTCCCAGAATCAGAATCTTCCCAGCACTCAGCGCCTACTCAAGGCCACCGGCCTGTCCATGGCCTTGGCGGCTCTCTTACTGATAACGGTTGTCATGCCGGCGGAATACGGCATCGACCCCACCGGAATCGGCGGCCACCTCGGGCTCGATGTGCTCGGTGCAAATTCCGAAGCGCCCTCGTCCCCGCCACCACCCGGGCAGGTGCCGGTAACTTCTGCTACCGACGGTTCGGATGCTGCGAATGCCGCCCTCGCAGCGAGGGCCGAAGCTGCGTTCGGAAAATCGGATGGCCAGTCCCTGGATGCCAGTGCTGTTTCCTTGGTTGCGGGACCACTCCGTCGCAGTACGCTCACGGTGATCCTGGAACCGGGCAAGGGTGCCGAGGTCAAGGCGCAGCTCAAAACCGGTGAAGGCCTGGTGTTCCACTGGACCGCGAGCGCCGATGTGGCTGTCGACATGCACGGTGAGCGTTTGAACGTGAAAAACGCCTGGACGAGCTATGCGGTCGAAGCCGCTCAGCACGAATCCTCTGGCACCTTCGTGGCCCCCTTCGAGGGCAGCCACGGCTGGTACTGGAAAAACCATGGTGCCGAGCCGGTCACCGTGGAAGTTGAAGCCGTCGGATTTCAACCCGACCTGCACCGGCCGTAGTGCTGGTCACCCTTGCCACCCATAGTCACAACAACCGTGGCGCGCCATGCGCCACTCAACTGGAGCATCATCATGGATCTACGTTCCGTATTCGTTTCTGCCATTGCCACCTCCACCCTATTGCTTGCCGCCAGCGCGCATGCCCACGACCCCAGCTTGCACGATGACTATGTTCCGCCGGTAACAAAGGCCAAGCCGGTGAACTGCGATCAGCTGGCGGACAACGAGCACTATTCAAACAATATGGGGGACGTGGACATCAAGGCACTGCAAGCGAAATGCGATGCCGAGAAGAAAGCCGCCGGCGAGACGGTGCCGCGCAAAAACAGCTAAGGATATGCTGAACAAGTGCGAGCTGGCGACGCAACGTGCGTCAACATGAAAAAACGGCTTTCATTCGTCAATTTTTGATCGGATTGTCGATCATTGGCGGGTAACTTTTTCCTCACTGGGCATCCAATGGATGCCCAGTGAGCATCAAACCGCCAATTTCCTGCGTGCCAGGTACAGATTGGCCAAGCCCAGCATCACGAAGCTGCGGTTCGCGTTTTTCTCCAAGCCTCGATAGCGCACTTTGCTGAAGCCCCATAGTCGTTTCACGACGCCAAAGACATGCTCGACGCGGGCGCGAATGCGTGATTTGTTCCGGTTGCGTGAGCGCTCGGCCTCATCGACTTCGCCGCCTTTGCGGGTTCGTTGGTTGGTGAAGTCTTTTGCCTGCGGCGCATGCTCCGCGATCAGCGCCTTTTGACTGGCGTACGCACTGTCACCATAGACCCGGCGCTCCTCGCCATGCAGCAGATCTTCCAACGGGTGCTTGTCGTGCACATTGGCTGCCGTTACAGCTGCGCTATGGGTCAACCCTGTTCGGCTGTCGACACCAATATGCAGCTTCATGCCGAAGTACCACTGTTGGCCCTTGCGGGTTTGGCACATGTCCGGATCCCGCGCCTTGTCGGCGTTCTTCGTTGAACTCGGTGCGCCGATTATCGTGGCGTCTACGATGGTTCCTGTCCCTACTTTCAGACCCCGCAACGCAAGCGTCTCGTTCACCTGCGCAAACAATGCGGCGCCCAGCTCATGCTTCTCCAGAAGCCGTCGAAACTTCAACAGCGTCGTTCCGTCAGGTACGCGCTCGCGGCCCAAGTCAATGCCCACAAACTGACGCAGCGCTGTGCTGTCCAGCAATGCGTCCTCGCTGGCCACGTCGGCCAGATTGAACCAGTGCTGCACGAAATACATGCGAAGCATCCGTTCAAGTCCAACCGGCGGACGCCCATTGCCGCGCTTGGGATAAAAAGGTTCAATCACGGCGCACAAGGCCGACCAAGGCACCAGCTTCTCCATCTCCGTGAGAAACAGATCGCGTCGTGTCGGGCGACGATACTGCTCAAATCCCTGATTCTGGTCACCGGCCAACGCCAACGTCTGCTGCTTCATCGCCACTTTATCATCATGCTGTGTTGTGGAGACGTATAACGCATTCCTCGGACTTATTCAGCGTTGCCCGAATGCCCTGAGGTGCAGCAGTCCAAGGGGACTGCTGCACCCTTCTCATCGCACGACCAATGAATCGTTCCGACGCTGAAGTGCAAACGTTGTCAAAAGCATGCAGCGCCTAGTTGTGTTCGTGCCGATGGTGGAGATCCGGGTAGTGGGGATGCGAGTGGATCATGGGTTCGTGCTTGTGCGGGTGAGAATGCGGTTCGCCCCCATTCCACTCGAATTCATGTGCATGTCGATGGTGGTCATCATGGGTGTGCAGGTGCTCATGGTCGAGCGCCTCATGTTCGTGTTCATGCACATGCTGCTCACTGACATGCAGCCAGACGCCCAAAGCCATCAGCGCACCAGCGATCCAGAAGCTCAGTCCGGGAGTTTCGCTCAACAACAGCAGGGACGACGCTGCGCCGACAAAGGGTGCAGTGGAAAAATAGGCGCCCGTGCGCGCAGCACCCAGATGGCGCAAAGCCAAAACGAAGGCGGCCAGACTGACGCCGTAGCCGATCAGCCCGATGGTTCCGGCCGATAACACATGCAGCGGACCCGGAAAGCGCTGCCCGATGATCAGCGCGATGGCAATGTTGATCGTGCCTGCGACGCCACCCTTGATCGCGGCGATCTGAACGGGATCACCGCCCGACACCACGCGAGTCAGGTTGTTGTCGATGGCCCAGCACGCGCATGCACCGGCAATGGCGAACGCGCCCCAAGGCAAACCTGTCGAGGGCGCCTGGGACCATGACAGGATCACGCCGCCGGCAACAATGGCGAGCATCCCCAGGAAGATGCGGACGTCAACATTCTCGCGAAACACGATCCACGCAATCAGGGCGGTCAGGACACTCTCGGTATTGAGCAGCAGGGATGCCGTCGACGCAGGGGTATATGCCAACCCGAGCATCAACAGCACGGGCCCCAATACGCCGCCGAAGAGCACCGCACCCGCGAGCCAAGGCAAGTCGCGACGCTGCAGGCCTGCCTCAGAACTCGCATCTCGCGGGCGCAGTCGCCGCAGCAGCAGCCAAGTGCCCAACCCGAGGCCAGAGCCTGCGTATAGCAATCCGGCCAACAGGATCGGCGAGACATCGGCCACGAGTAACTTGGCCAACGGTGTGCTTGCGCCAAAAAACACCGCCGCAAGCAACGCGGGACCAATCCCCGGAATCTGTTTCAACCATTTCGTCATGTGGATAATGATGCAAGATTTTCCAACGCCAAAAGGAAGCCCGGATCCGCTTTTACTATTTCAGCACGTACATGGGGCTTTGACAGACAATGCTCCAAATCAGTGTCGTGACACTGCGATCGGAAGCGGTTAGATCATCCCAGTCACTCGGACCTGCTGGGAAACTCGATGAACTGTCGATCCACCGCGTTTTCGCATTCGAAAAGTGCCCGTATGATTTGAACCAAAAAGCCTGTAGCAAATTGATTTCAAACAGGGGGCTTTAACCCTGAATTGCTTGGGATCAATTCGTCAGGGGGAATCGATGTCGTTTCGACCGTTACATGCACCAGTTCTTCGTGTATGGACAAATGCTTTCGGAAGTCGTCGGCTCTCATGCGGCTATGCGTCACGATACTCAGCACGCACGCAAACTTGCCTTTGCCAACCCGCCAGACATGCAGATCGGTGATGATCGCTGTCGGGTCGCACTCGGCGATCACCTCGCGAACCTCCTCGACGACCGGAGCATCCATCTCGGCGTCGAGAAGGACTTTTCCCGTGTCACGCAATAGCCCAATGGCCCAGACGGTCACCAGAATTGCACCGACGATGCCCATGAGCGGGTCAAGCCAGCGCGCTCCCCAGAGCATGCCACCGACGAGGGCGATAATGGCGAACACCGATGTTGCAGCATCGGCAAGAACGTGCAGATAGGCCGAGCGCAGATTCAGATCGTGGTGATGTGCGTGACCGTGATCGTTACCGGCGTGGTGGTTGGATCCATGCGCGTGGCCATGATCGTGATCGTGATGACCGCGTAGCAACCAGGCACAAATCAGGTTGATCGCGAGACCAACTACCGCCAGCACGATGGCCTGCGAATAGTGAATCGGTAGCGGGCTGATCAAGCGTTCGATCGACTGGAACGCCATCAGCGCTGCGACGCAGAGCAGCAGGATGGCACTGGTGTACCCGCCGAGGATCTCGATTTTCCAGGTACCGAATGCGAATCGATGATCCGTTGCGTAGCGGCGCGCACAGGCGTAGGCGAACGCCGAGAGGCCCAAAGCCAGGGCATGCGAACTCATGTGCCAGCCGTCGGCGAGCAAGGCCATTGAGTTGTAGATCCAGCCGCCGCTGATTTCGACCACCATCATGATGATCGTCAGCCACATGGCCCGGCCCGTGTTTCGTTCGGCCAGCGGATTGCCTTCATCGAAAGCATGGGAGTGCGTGCGCGCGGCAGCGACGTCCTGAATTGTCATCATGGGCAACTCGTGAGAATATACCCCCATAGGGTATAGCAAGGAGCTGTCCATGTCGCATGTTTCCACCAATCAAGCAAAGCTGCTGGCGCGAACCCGTCGCATTGGCGGTCAAGTTTCCGCCATCGAAAAGTCACTCACCGATGGTGCGGAATGCTCTGCGGTGCTGACCCAGATCGCTGCCGTGCGCGGCGCTGTCCAGGGATTGCTGCTTGAGGTGCTGGGCGAGCATTTGCGTGAGCACGTTGCTGAGGAAGCAAACAGTGAACTACGAGAAAAAGAAGTCGCCCACGTTGTCTCGTTGCTTCGCTCATTCACGCGATAGTCGATCGCCAAGGGTGGAAATGGTGGCTCATGGATCAAGGCTTTCCATCATTGATTTAGCTTGCGGATGGTATTGCGAGTCATTATCATCCGCATATATTGGAGATGCCGGATGAAATGGTTTTCAGCTACCTGTCTTGCCCTTGCCTGCCACGTTTCGTTGGCGGCCGACACCCACGAGGCGACGATCGTCATTGAGGACCATCGCTTCGCTCCAGCAGAACTCGTGGTGCCCGCTGATCGGAAGGTAAAGCTGACGGTGGTGAACAAGGACAATACCCCGGAAGAGTTTGAGAGCTATGAGCTCAACCGGGAAAAAATCGTCGTCGGCAACGGTCAAATCGTCGTATTCATCGGCCCGTTGAAGCCGGGTCGCTATCCGTTCTTTGGCGAGTTTCATATGGAAACCGCCAAAGGCGTTTTGATCGCCGAATAGGAACCCTGTCCGCCATGCTGGCCACCGCCATTCTGGTCTTCCGCGAAGTCCTCGAAGCCGCCTTGATCATCAGCATTGTCTGCGCGGCGACCCGAGGCTTGTGGGGTCGTGGTTTTTGGGTATCGCTGGGCGTCGGTTTGGGCGTCGCTGGAGCCATCCTGCTCGCCTTTGGTGCCGATCGCGTCGCCTCATCGATGGAAGGCGTGGGTCAGGAGCTGTTGAATGCTGGCGTGCTGATCGCGGCGGTGCTGATGTTGGCCTGGCACGCCATCTGGATGGCACGCCACGGGCGCGAGCTTGCTCATCAGATGAAATCGGTCGGCGCTGCGGTTGTCGGCGGATCGAAGCCGCTGCGTGCGCTGATGTTCGTGGTGGCGCTGGCCGTGTTGCGGGAAGGTTCGGAGGTGGTGCTCTTCCTGTTCGGCCTTGGTGCCGGCGGATCCAGTAGTGAAGCCATGCTGCTCGGCGGCGTGCTTGGCTTGCTAGCCGGTAGCGCCATCGGCGTCGGTCTTTACCTCGGAATGCTGGGTATTCCAATACGCCACTTCTTCACCGTAACCAACTGGATGGTGCTTCTGCTTGCCGCCGGGCTGGCCTCCCAAGCCGCGCACTTTCTGATTCAGGCCGACTGGCTGCCCGCCCTGGGTACAAGGGTCTGGGACAGCTCATGGATTCTTTCCAACGAATCACTGCCGGGTCAAACCTTGAAGACACTGCTGGGTTACGACGCCCGACCGAGCGGCATGCAACTTTTGTTCTATGCCAGCACCGCCATCCTTATCCTGATTGGAATGAAAACATGGGGACGCTCCCACGCTTCGCCTGCACCCGCGCCACACTGATTGCCATCCTAGCGATTGCACCTGCCTTGGTGGGCGCAAAATTTGCCCACGCCGGTCCCGCCGACAAGATCTATATGCCACAGGTCGACTATCGCGAACTGGAACTCGAGCTGCGCGGTGGCTGGGAGAATTTCAACGGCACCCGGGATGGCGACGGCCAGCAGTACGTGTTTGACATCGGCTATGGAATCACGCCGCGCTGGTTCAGCGAATTCGCGGTGTTCTATAGCAAGTCGCCCAACGCGGGCGGCCAAGTCGATGAATTCAAGTCCGAGAACATTTTTCTTTTGACCGAGCCGGGAGAGCATTGGCTGGATGTCGGATTTCTTGCCGAGTTCGTGCGCAATCGCGCCGAGGGACTCAATGAACTCGAATTCGGTCCGCTCTTTCAAAAGCAGATCGGACGGGAACAGTTCAATCTGAATTTCGAGTTTTCGCGCGAACTGGTCGATGGCGCGAAAACCCAGCTCGGTTACGCTTGGCAATGGAAGCACCGAGGCAACCCTGCAGTCGAATTCGGCTTGCAGGGATTCGGTGGCGTCGGTGCACTCGGTGAGCTTGGCCAGGTACACGAGTTCAAACTGGGCCCGGCGATTTTCGGCAGCGCCAAGCTGCCGTCGGGACAGAAGTTCAAATACGATGGGGCGATCCTGCTGGGCACCACGGGCGAGACGCCCGATACGACCTTGCGATTTCAGCTGGAGTACGAATTCGCGATGTGATTCGTTCTGGGCACAATGAGCCGAAGGCGACCATTGCCGCATGGAAAAGCGGCGGACCCGAATTCAAAGGGTTGATTGGCAGCCATAGCTTTCAAGGATTCGGTGCTACCCGAATCAGGGACTTCTTGTGGGGTTGTCAGACACATTCGCCACGAGAAATCGAGTTCGGTCAGAATATGCACGCTTTCTAGTCTATCGCCGACTCGATAGACGCACAGCCATGAAGAAGGTCAAGGATGGCAGGATCACCATCTGGAGGAGTGGCCACAGTCCGGCCGCTAGGTAGGGAACCATGGGCATTTGGCTGCTGTAAGTCCAGCGACCCTCGGCCACCGCTGCATGCTCGATCAGTGCAGCCGTTCCGATCCCCAACACCATGGCAATCGCGTAGTGATTCCACTTGCCTCGAAGGCTCCAGAACGGATCGGCTGCCGCAAGCGCAGCCCCGGCATGGATTCCGAGAAGGATGACCACATCGCCTGCCGCAGCGCGCGTACAAAGCGCGAGCGTCTCAGACCAGGGCTGGCCAGCCGTCTCGACGTATGCTGCCATCTGCCCCATTTCCCACAGTACGTTCAGGCCGAATCCGATCAAGATCATCAGCCCGAGAAATACGATGATCCGACATCGACCAATGCGTACGTCCGTGGTCGAAACCAGCGGTTGATTCACGATTGCTCCTTCTTGGAAATTGCTGACCAGCAGCAGTGGCCTGGTCCCCTGCCAACCGGGTCGTTCGCATACAGCGAGCTATCCGTGTCATTTGGGGCTGACCGCACCGGTTCACCAGCCGCTGCTCAATCCCATTGGGCGCTAGGCGACGGTCAGAACCGGTGCAAACCCTCCAAAGGGTGTACGAAAGTTCGTGGTTTGCCCCTGGTACATCCTAGCCGTGTACAACAACGGCCTACCTTGGTAGGCATAACAGCGGATATCGACCTTGAGCGGCTGCGAGTCCGGCGACAATTGACGTTCACTCGGCCTCACGAGTTCTTGCGCGATGAACTTGCCCTCTGCGATGGCTGCCCACACCCCGCGCGTCAGCTTGTCGCCACGATAGGCAGCCTTGCTGCCATATCCAGCGGCGGGTTTGAAGAAGAACTGGCGACGATTTGTCCATAGAAATTCGCGATTCGCCAAGGTAACGAGTTGCGTGGAAGGAATGGCCTTCGACAACACGGCCACCGAACGAGAATCCGCTCCTGCTTGAGTAAGGAATTTGCTATCGCAAAGCAGTATCAGATTGCGTTTGTCGGCGTACAGAGCGTGCGCACGGGGGTGGGGCGAAAGCACTACCTCGCTCGCAACATAGGCAGCGTGGAGTTTGCTGTTTCCAGGCTCCTCCAAGGCGAAGTCGGTGAGCCGGTTGTAGACCATATCCACCGGAACGCCCTGCAGCCAGACTTGACCGTCCCTGTAGTCCAGCGCATCCGGGGCACAAATTTGCGCGTGGTAGCCGTGCTTTTGAAAAAGCTCCTGAAAAAGCAGGAACTCGGGATACAGATACTGCTCGGTCGGCGAGTCATCGACAATGGCAATTGACTTGAGAGGCAGCGTCCCACGTTGCCGTTGCCATTCCACCTCAATAACCTTCATGACCTCTAGTTCGATGCTCGACATGTCAGTGGCTGAACTCATGTGCTTCGGCACGCAGATTCGTTGCGCCCGAGCCAGCATGGCATTGAGCAGAACACCACCCGGGTTGGTATTGATCTCAATCAGCCGGGCACCGTCGGCGCTGAGATGAAAGTCGAAACCCAGGAGGCCACCCGGCGAACCCGGGTCCATCTTTGCTAAGTCTGGCGCCCAGCCCATGGCTGCCGATCTGTACGCGGATAGCGCTGTCACCTCTTCGATTGCCGTCAGCACTGACTCAATCTGCCCAATTGCGGGGTGGGGAACGTAGATAGGATGCGACGCAAACAAATGTTCGTGTGATAGCGCCAGTGGTCGTGAAACTCCTCGCGGTTCTACCAAACGACCAAGCTCTGCCCGGAGCACCTCGGGTTCGACGGCAACGCAAAAGCAGGCCTCATTCAGCGCCTCGGCGGTTATGTACGGCACACACGGCAAGCAGGCGAGATCAGCCATCATGGAGTCAGGCGATTTATCCATTGCTAAAGACCAGAACGAGTACGCGAACACTCTACATCAGGATTCCGACGGGATCCCTCGTCAAATTGAATGCAATTGATCTGGATCAAGAGCTCCCGTCCTGCCCGGCTCTAAAGTGCGAACATCATGCATCGCTTCCGCCGCCACCGATTGCAGTCTCGCCTCGCCATTCTTGTAGGCCTGATGCTGCTGTGGTCGCAGTTTGTCCTCGCGATTCACCCGGCATACGCATTGGAAAATCTTGGGGCTTTCACGACCATCCAGTCGAATGCGAGGACACACGCGACTTGCCACGAAGAAGCGCCAACTCAACAGTCCCCCGTCTGCAAGGTACATTGCAGCCAAGGTGATCAAAGCGATGTAGTTGGGCACGTTCCCCATCTACCTTACATTCCCGCTGCGGCTGTATTTCCGTCCTTCGCGACCAAAGGCGGCGGCATCGGGTTTGTGCTTCCAAGCCAATGGTCTCCTGTTTCCTGGCACCGACCTACACGCCATCCCGCCAGTCTTTTGCTGATCTGATATTTGGCTGATGTCTGTCCGGCGCGTCCGTGCGCCTGACGAGAAGCACATCGGCGCGACTGTCTCACGGCAGCACGTTGCCCTCGCACCCCCTTCACATGGCGTCAGCCGTGTGGTGTCGCAAGGCAAGAAACATGATCTCATTTCTTCGCAAGGCTTCGCGCTGGGCGCGAACGCGGTCGATCGCGTGTCAGCCTAGAGAGCAACCGTTCATCCCTCTCAATAGTGCCCTACTGGGAACTGTGCTTGCCACATGCATAGTGCTCTCGCCATTCACCCCGGTTTTCGCAGCGCCGACGGAAACGGCTCCTGGCGCTACGATCGAATCGGTTCGCAGTTGGTTGATTGCCAACAACCCGCAACTCCAGGCATTGCAGTTAGAAACCGACGCCGCGGAAGCAAGCGTCTATCCCAGGGGTGCATTGCCCGATCCCGTGGCTTCGATCGCGCTGCGGGGTATTGATCGCAGCAGCCCATCACTCCTTCCGGGCAACGTGGGATCGGCCGTCTATCAGGTACGTCAGCGCTTTCCACTTTGGGGAAAACGCAGAATTGCCCGTGAAGTAGCGCAGGGCTGACCTGCCCCCAACTTCAGTACCAACATGGCTTAAGCAGAGTCCTTGGTTTCGAGCCTATCGCTCGGTGATGGGTTTGGGTAGAGCAATCCTTGCTCGCGCAGGGTCTCTGCGAATGCCGCTGGGGTTTGTTGATCAAGTGAACTGTGTGGTCTGACCTCGTTGTAGTCGCGTCGCCAGATTGCGATCTCTGCCTTTGCCTGGTCCAGTGACACGAACCAATGCTCGTTGAGGCATTCGTCACGGAACTTGCCGTTGAAGCTTTCGATATAGGCGTTCTGGGTTGGCTTGCCCGGTTGCGTCAGTTGCAGCGTGACGCCGTTGGCATGTGCCCACTGATCCAGTGACTTGCCCGTGAACTCGGGGCCTTGGTCGGTTCGTATCGTCGTCGGGTAGCCACGGAAGCGACAAACCGCTTCGAGGAGGTCGGCAACGCCCTGGCCATTGATGCGCCGTGCCACCGCAATCTCGACAGCCTCCTTGGTACAGTCATCGACGACGGTGAGGCACTTGATGGGCTTTCCGTTGGCCAGTGCATCAAACACGAAGTCCATGGACCAGGTGTGGTTGGGACCCGAGGGAATCTGCAGAGGCTTGCGCTCTACGGCTACCCGGTCTCGCTTGCGGCGACGGCGAACGGCCAAGCCTGCCTTCCGATACAAACGATGCACGCGTTTGTGATTGGCCTCAAATCCTTCGCGCTCGAGCAGGATGTGAAGGCGGCGATAGCCGAAGCGTCGACGTTCGCCCGCCAGCTCGATCAGACGCTCTTGCAGGCTGTCGTCCGTGGGACGAGGTCTGTAGTGCAGCACGGATCGAGACAGACCCAATAAGGCACACGCCCGGCGTTCGGATATCGATGTCTTTGCCCGCATGATCGTGACGGCTTCGCGTCGCGCCCGCGGGCTTAGAATTTTCCCCGCGCGACGACCCGCAACGCGTCTGCATCCAGCATCGCCTCGGCCAGCAGCTTCTTGAGCTTGGCGTTCTCGGACTCCAGCTCGCGCAGCCGTTTGGCGTCGGGAATGTTCATCCCGCCAAAGCGCCGGCGCCACAAATAGAACGAGGCATCACTGAAGCCATGCTTGCGGCACAGCTCCTTGATCGGTGCGCCGGCTTCCGCCTGCTTCAGGAATCCGATGATCTGCTCGTCGGTGTATCGCTTCTTCATGTCCGTTCTCCTAGAAAACGGACTCTACTTAGATCAGGCTGGTAC
>MKWR01000034.1 GCA_001899855.1 Lysobacterales bacterium 63-13 | reverse complement strand
GGCTATATCCCGCCGGCAGAAGCCGAGGCAAACTACTACCGGCATCTCGCCAGTCCCGTCGCAATGGCGGCGTGACTTAAACCAAACAGCCTCCACGAAACCCGGGGCGGTTCACAACCGAAATGCGAACGGTCTCAATCGAATGGTTGACCGACAGCGATTTGAAAGTTTCATTCTGGCAGTTGGAGAATTCCAATCGAACGGTCAGAAGAAGCGGTTCTGTAGCTGTACTAGCAGGCAATGAGCTGGCACTGACCCTTGAGGTGGATCTCACCGACTACTTGCCTGGGCAGCCAGTCATGGCTTGCGGATGGCCCGCTAAGGTTTCATTTATCCTCCACAGTATTCCAAGAGCCAACTACAGCTTCAAAATCTTGGACTGGAAGGTCCCTGCCGCGAGCGTGGTTGGCGGCTAACCAATCATTCGAGTCGACGTGCTGACGCACGCGGCTCAATTCTGGCGTTAGGTCCCTCTTCGGCCGTGCCTGGTGCTCCCTTGATATGCTGCACATTCAGCATTCAGCTTGATCAGGAGATTCGATGTTCAGTCACATCATGGTTGGCTCTAACGACATTGAGCGCTCAAAGCGTTTCTACGACGCGGTTCTCTCCGTTCTTGGCGCCACAGAAGCGCTGCGCAATAAAAATGCCACAGGTCAAACGAGGCTCTTCTATCGCCACGGCGGCAATACTTTCGGCGTGATTGAACCAATCAACGGTGAGCCAGCGACCTTCGCCAACGGCGGAACAATCGGCTTCGCATGCACGTCGCCTGAGCAAGTGCGTGCATTTCACGACACGGCCGTTGCCATTGGCGGGATGTCAATCGAGCAGCCACCCGGCCTCCGTGAAGGCAGCCTCGGGCCAATGTACTTAGCCTATGTGCGAGACCCCGATGGCAACAAGCTTTGCGCGCTGCATCGCGTAAAAACCGGCGCCTAACTGGGCGGTCAAGCGGACGGGACGGTTCCTTCGGTTTAGTGGACACCCTGAACCAACTTTCAGGAGTCCTCATCATGGCCAAACCCGGCCCCCTGACCTGGCCCCCCGAGTTGTACCAAGGACGAAGAGAGCCTTCTCGTAATCGTGGTTTGTCGCGCCGCCGATTACACTGGGCGGCATGAGCGATGTTCCGCCTTCGGGCAAACCCCCTGCAGCGCGCCCGCGCACCCTGAAACCGACGGACGCATCGCCCGCTGCGCCTGCCCCGCGCAAGACGGCGGTGCGCAAGACGGTTGCCGCAAAGACCCCCGGGGATCCGGCTGCGGCGTCGCCTGCGCCTGCGCCTGTGCCTCCGTCCTCGCCAGCAGCGCCTCGGCCGCGAACGTCGCCACCGCGCACTGGCGCCAGCACTGCCGCCGTGGGCAAGCCTGCGGCAGCTTCACGCCCACCGGCTTCCGTAGCCACAACCCCGGCCAGGCCACCGACGGTTGCGCGCGCACCGGCGGCGGTTGCTCCGACCCCGGCGAGACCGGCTGCCGCGCCACCACCAACACCGGTTGGCAAAGGCGTCGCAACCCCGCCGCCCCGTGAGCGCCGCGCCGCGCCAGCACCAGCACCAGCACCAGCATCAGCATCAGCATCAGCATCAGCATCAGCAGGCTCCGTGCGCGACGCCACCGAAAGCGCCGCGCCGCCACCGTGGGCAGTCGCCGCAGTGCCGATCCCGGCTGCCGCAGCAAACAAGAAGGCGACCGGCCAGCGCGCCGCCGCGTCGCATCCGGCCGATGCCTCGACGCGCTCGATGGCGGTGATCAACTGGCTGACCTCGGCCCTGCGTGATCCCTGGCGCGAACGCATCCGCGAATACCTTGTGCTGATGCGCATGGACCGCCCGGTCGGCGCGCTGCTCCTGCTCTGGCCGACGCTCTGGGGACTCTGGTTTGCGGCAAATGATTTTCCGCCGATCGGCCTGCTGGTGATCTTCACGCTCGGCGTTTTTGTCATGCGCTCGGCGGGTTGCGTGATCAACGATTACGCCGATCATGCCTGGCTCGATGCGCATGTCGAACGCACGCGCAACCGGCCGATGGCGGCGGGGCGGGTTTCGCGGAAGGAGGCCATGCTGCTGTTTGCCGGCCTGCTCGCGTTTGCCTTTGTGCTGGTGCTGTTCACCAATGCGCTGACGATAAAGCTGTCGTTTGCCGGCGCCGCGCTGGCGGCGCTGTATCCATTCTGCAAGCGCTACACGCACCTGGCCCAGGTTGTCCTCGGCGCGGCCTTTGGCTGGTCCATCCCGATGGCCTTTGCCGCGGTGACTGGCGAGGTGCCGGCGCTGGGCTGGCTGTTGTTCCTCGCCAACGTGCTGTTCTCGACGATCTACGACACCGAGTATGCGATGGTCGATCGCGACGACGATATCCGCGTCGGCGCGAAATCCACCGCAATACTTTTTGCCGATGCCGACCGGCCGATCATCGGCGTGCTCATGCTCACGTTCCTGCTGGCGATGCTGCTGGCGGGCACGCGCGCGCAACTGACCTGGCCGTACTTCGCTTCGCTCGGCATTGCCGCCGGCCTGTTCGGCTGGCAGCAATGGCTGATCCGCCGACGCGAACGTGAAGCCTGCTTTGCCGCCTTCCGCAACAACAACTGGGTAGGCTTCGCCTTGTGGATCGGCGTGCTGCTGGCACTGGCAATCCGCTGAATCAAGCCACTCAGAAATCCACATTCACTCCGGCATGCACGCCACGCCCGTCACCGGGCATGAAGGCTGCCTGGTCGGCGCGGGCCTGGTCGACGATCAGGGTCGAGGACGCATGGTGCGTGTCGAACAGGTTGCTCACTTCGGCGAATACCGAGACGGTGTCGTTGAGACGCCAGCGGCTGCGCAGGTCGAACACGGCCCAGGCATCGGCATACAGGGTGTTGTGGTTGTCGACCGGAGTCCGCGTCGGGATCCAGCGCACGGCTGCCTGAGCCGACCAGCGTGGATTCAAGCGGTAATCGAGCGTCGCGTACAACGATTGCGGTGGCGCACCGGCAAGGCGGTTGTTGCCACGCTGCGGATCATCGACAAAACGGAAATCCTGCCAGGTCCAGGCGAGGCGGCTGGAGAGGTTGCTGCCGAACTCCACGCCGAGGCCCAACTCGACGCCGAGGTGGCGGGTGCGCTCGGCATTCATCGCGCCCAGCGAGGCACCACTTTCATCGCGCAGGCTGAGCAGTTCGTCGTCGATGCGCGAGGCATAGCCGGTGACATCCCAGTTCCAGATATCACTTTGTCCACGCCAGCCGAGTTCGAGCGTACTCGCCCGTTGCGCGGCGAGATCCGGTGTCGCGAACACCGCCGCGGGCTGGCCGGGATTGCCCGGGTTCGGGCGTCCGGCGCTGCTGTTCGGCGTGCCGTTGACCGTGGCCAGCAAGTCATCGTGAGTGGGCGGTTCGAAGCTGCGACTGAGGGCGACAAACAGCAGGTTGCGCGCATCGACCTGCCAGCTCAGGCCCAGCGCCGGGCTCCAGCCCTGGTAATCGCGCGCGTAGCTGGTGGAAACCGTGGGCACCGCGCCATCGGGCAAGGCCACGCTCGGCTGCGCCGGGTTCCAGGCCAGCGTCGGGCGGGTTGCCAGGCCGTAGACATCGGCATTGTCGCGGCTTGCCCTGGACCAGGCGATCGACGGTGACAGGACAAGATCGCCCAGCGGGATATTGAACCCGGCATTGACCGACAAGGTTGCCGCATCGAGCTGGTTGGCGGCAAAGCGTTCACCCTTGCGGCCCGCGCGATTGAGGAAATAGTCGCGATCGGCCGCGCCGCGCACGTACTGCGCGGTGCCCTCGAACAACGGCAGGGCGCGCTCGGCGTCGGCTTTCCAGGCGTAGCGCAGGACCCCGGTGTTGTCATCGCCGACCGTGGTGCGGATACCGGATGAAACCGGAAAGCGGAAGCTGTCGTCGCTGCGCGAATGACCGACGGCAAGATCCAGCACATGCGCGGCAAAACTGCCGCTCAAGCGCGCACCCAGCAGGCTTTGCTCGGCGTCGCGACGCGGGCGGTCGCGGATCACGTTCGGCCCGGGATTGATTGCGCCGCCGGGGGTGATGGTCGGCCCGGCAAACACCGCCCTCGGATCACGGCGCAGGCCTTCGGCAGTCAGCGGCCCGCTGACATCGAAACCCAGATCGGTGTAATCGGAAAAAATACGCAAAATGAAATGCTCGCCTTGGCGAAAGCCGAGATTGCCGCCGGCATGCGTGCGGCGCGAGGAGTTGTAGTCGCGGAAGCCGTCGCGCTCGGCCAGATCCGCCTGCACGAGGAGGTCGCGGTCGCCGCCATCCCAGCCGAACTGGCCGCGCGTGCCGACCTGGCCGAAGCTGCCCGCGCCGACATTCAGGCGCGTTCCCGGCGCGCTGGCACCCGTTGGCGAGATGAAGTTGAGGGCACCGCCGAGCACGCTCGCGCCCAGCCGGTTGGCCAGGTAGCCGCGGTAGATCTCGATCGATTCAGCCTGCGCCGGATTGGCAAAACCGATCACGTACGAGCCATCGGCGCGATTGATCGGCAAGCCATCGTGCAGAGCAAGCACGCCACGCTCGACCGGATTTTGCTGCAGGCCCGAGCCGCGGATCTGCATGCGTGGCTGGTCGTTGCCGCCGAAAAAGTTCTGCACGACCACGCCAGGTGTTGCCGCCAGCGCCCGCGACAAGGTCGGATTGGCAACATCGACCAGCTCCGCGGTCGAGACCAGGTCGGCACCGCCGGCCAGTGCATCGATGCGTTGCGCCAGCAGGTTTGCCGGTGCGCCGACGACAATCAGCTCGAGCTCGGTCGCTCCGGGCGCTGCCGATTGCGCCAGGGCCGCACCCGCGCCTGCCCCTAGCCAGGCCAACGTCGCGGCAATGGCCCGAGGCAGCCGCCCCGGCAATCTGCGCGCAGTTGTCGCAGGCGGTCGCGCGACCATTCCGGGATTTCCGTTCATCTTCGTCCTATAATGTAATTGCGAATCATTCGCATCATAGAGACGCCGGAGTTTCCCGTGTTTGTTCCAGCGCAACCCGAATCCTGTCCGACCGGCGCGCACCGTGCCGGATCGGGCGCATCCGCCAATCCGTTGCCTGCGGCAGCCCCGCCCAGCGCCATCGAGGCCGGCACGGTCACCTGCTCGCACGCGGCCGCGCTCGCGTTCGCCGAAGCCGGCGCGGCATCACTGCACGCCCTGCACATGCTTGCCGGTGCGACGCTGGCGACGATCGCCGCAGCCGCGGCCTCGGCACGCATCGAGCAGCTGCCGCGAGACGCGCGCATCTTTGCCCAGGGGAGCCTTGCCCGGCGCGCCTGTGCCGTCGTCACCGGCAGCGTGCGCATCGTGCAGACTGGCTGCGACGGGGGCCAGATCATCTGCTGTTTCGCCGCACGCGGGGAAAGTTTCGGCATCGCCGCGATGTTCAACGACGCGCGCCATTCCGGAGATGCCATTGCAGTGCAACCCTGCACCATCGCCAGTTGGAGCAAGGCGCAACTGCTCGACCTGATCGAAGCCTCTCCGCGCATCGCGATCAATCTCATCGGCAGCGTCGGCCACTGCCTCGTCGAGAGCCACAATCGCGTCCGCGAACTGGCCACGCAGCGCTGCGAGCAACGTATCGCGCATACCCTGCTGCGCCTTGCCGGACAGGCCGGACGCGACGCCGCCGGCCATCGCGCCATCACCATTCCGCTGCGCCGTCGCGATGTCGCCGAAACCGCCGGCACGACCCTGCACACCGCCAGCCGCGCACTCGCCGCCTGGGAGAAATGCGGCCTGCTGGCGACCTGCGAGCAACAGCTGCTGATCCACGACATGCCGGCGCTGGTGCGGATTGCCCACGGCGATGCGGCGTGATGCGGCACTCCGGGCAGGCAATGAAACCTCGCCCATCCGCCGGCGCAGGCGACGATGTTGCGCTGGCACAAACCGGGCGCAGGCGCCTTTGCGCTTTCATGCACCGTCCTGGACGGGCCATCCAATCGGAGTCATGCGATGAATGAATTGCTGCTTGCGCGCGCCCTGCATGTGCTCGGCGTGGTGATCTGGATCGGTGGCGTGTTCATGGCCACCGTCGTGGTCCTGCCGGCCGTGCAACGCGGTGCATTGGGCGCGGACAAGCTGGCTGCCTTCCATGCCGTGGAAAGCCGCTTTGTCTGGATTGCCCGCGCCGCCGTGCTCGTGGTCGGCCTGAGCGGCTTCTACATGATCGAGAAGCTCGACCTGTGGCCGCGTTTCGCCCACGCCGAATTCTGGTGGATGCATGCCATGCTCGGCGTCTGGGCCATCTTCATGCTGCTGTTGTTTGTCGGCGAGCCGTTTGTCCTGCACCGATTCTTCCCGGCCTGGGCGCGACACGATCCGCAGCGTGCGTTTGCCTTCCTGCACGGCGTGCATGTGTTCCTGCTGCTGATCAGCCTGGTCACGATCCTCGGCGCGGTGGCTGGCGCGCACGGCTGGTTGCTGTAGTGCGCCGGCAGTTTGCTGCGCCATGTTCGACGAAGGTTTCCGCGAACATGCACGGGGATTCCATGCTGGATCCCCGAGGCGCCATCACCGCGTCGGGTGCGCTCGCTGCTAACGTCGTGCCGGTGCCCGCGCCAGGGCCCAGACATCGACGCGTGCGACGCCGGCACGCCGCAACACGCGGGCACATTCGCGCAGGGTGGTGCCGGTGGTCATGACGTCATCGATGATGGCGACATGCGCCGGCAGCCGGGCAGGATCGGCGACGGCAAAGGCGGCATGCAGGTTGCGCCGGCGCGCGTTGGCGTCGAGGCCGGTTTGCGCGCGCGTGTTGCGCAGCCGCAGCAAGGCCTCGGCATCCAGCGGAATGCCCAAGGCACGGGCCAGCGGCCTGGCCAGTTCAAGTGCCTGGTTGTAGCCACGCTCGCGCAAGCGCTCGTCGTGCAGGGGCACGCAGAGCAATCGCTCGGGCAGCGCCGCCGGCGGCCGTTCGGCAAATGCGTCGATCATCAAGGAGGAAAGCAGTCGCCCGGCCGCCAGGTTGCGCTGGAACTTGAAGCGCGCTTCGAGCAGGTCCAGTGGATGCGCGTAGCGAAAAGGTGCCCAGGCCGCGGCAAACGGTGGTTCGTGCTTGAGACAGATGCCGCAGCGCTCGGCCGCGTGCTCCAGCGGCAGGGCGCAGCGCGCGCAACGGCAATGATTCCTCGGCAGATCGGCATGGCAGCCCGCGCACAGGTCGCGCCCGTGCGCGCCGTCCGCTCCGCAGAGCAGGCAGCGCGGCGGCAGCACTGCAGCAATCAGCGCGCCGACGGCCGTGTCAACCTTTTGCCTCCATTCCAAGTTGACAGCCTCCGGTGCCCAACCCAGACTCTCCAACTCTACCGAAAGCCGGATGCCCCGATGTCTTCTCTTCGCCATGACTGGGCGCGCAGTGACGTGCTCGCCTTGCTCGATCTGCCGTTCGCCGACCTCCTGCAGCGCGCCCACGGCGTGCACCGCGCGCACCACGACGCCAATGCCGTGCAGGTCTCGACCCTGCTTTCGATCAAGACCGGCGGCTGCCCCGAGGATTGCGCCTACTGCCCGCAGGCGGCGCGCTATTCGACCGGGGTCGAGGCGGAAAAGCTGCTGCCGCTGGAAACCGTGATCGAGCGCGCCAGCCAGGCCAAGGCCGCCGGTGCGACACGCTTCTGCATGGGCGCTGCCTGGCGCTCGCCAAAGGATCGCGATGTGCCCAAGGTTGCCGCGATGATCCGCGCCGTGCACGCGCTCGGCATGGAAACCTGCGCCACCCTCGGCATGTTGTCGGAGAGCCAGGCCGAGTCGCTGCGCGAGGCCGGACTCGACTACTACAACCACAACATCGACACCGCGCCCGAGTTCTATGCCGATGTCATCAAGACCCGCGAGTTCCAGGATCGCCTCGACACCCTCGGCCACGTGCGCAAGGCCGGCATGAAAACCTGCTGCGGCGGCATCGTCGGCATGGGCGAGTCGCGCGCGCAGCGCGCCGGCCTGTTGCAGGCGCTGGCCAACCTGCCCGAGCACCCGCAGTCGGTGCCAATCAATCGCCTGGTGCAGGTCGAGGGCACGCCGCTGGCCGGCACCGCCCTGCTTGATCCCTTCGAGTTCGTGCGCACGGTGGCAGTTGCCCGCATCATCATGCCGCGCTCGATGGTGCGCCTCTCCGCCGGTCGCGCCGAGATGAGCGACGAATTGCAGGCCCTGTGTTTCTTCGCCGGGGCCAATTCGATCTTCTACGGCGAGAAACTGCTGACCACCGGCAATCCCGACGTGCACGCCGACCAGCAACTGTTTGCCCGCCTCGGCATCCACGCCTTGCAGATCGATGTCGAAGCCGATGCGGCGCATGCCAACACCGTGCATGCCGACATCACCGAGGGTGCGTGTGCGGATGAAGTCAGTATCGCGGCCATGCCGGCCTGAACAGCTCGCCGCTCGTGCCGCAATCCGCGCCAGCAGCAATCCGATGAGCCGCCCGCAACTGCTGGCGCGGCTTGCCGCTGCCTGCGAGCAGCGCGCGCACGATTCCCTGCTGCGGCGCATGCGCACGATCAGCGCCGTCGACGGTTGCCACGTCGAAAGCGCGGGGCAGCGTCTGCTCAGCTTCTCCAGCAATGATTACCTGGGCCTGGCCCAGCATCCCGAATTGGCCGAGGCGATGATGCGCGCGGCCAGGCAATGGGGCGTCGGTGCCAGCGCCGCACACTTGCTTGGCGGCCATCGTGACGAGCATGCGCAACTGGAAAGCGAGCTGGCGGCATGGACCGGCCGCGAACGCGCGCTGCTCTTTTCAACCGGCTACATGGCCAATCTCGGCGTCATCCAGACCCTGCTCGATGCGCGCTCGATCTGCGTGCAGGATCGCCTCAACCACGCCTGCCTGCTGGACGGCGCGCGCCTGTCCGGGGCGCGCTTGAAGCGTTACGTGCATGCCGACGTCGACAGTGCGCGGCGGCAACTGCAGAGTGACCCGGAGGCCGCCGCCCTGCTTGCCAGCGATGCGGTGTTCAGCATGGATGGCGATGTCGCTCCGTTGCCGGAACTGGCGGAACTCTGTCGCCAGCAGCAGGCGACCATGATGGTCGATGACGCGCACGGCATTGGCGTGCTCGGTCGCGACGGTGCCGGCAGCGTGGTCGAAGCCGGCCTCGACGAAACGCAGGTGCCGGTGCTCATGGCCACGCTCGGCAAGGCGCTGGGCGTGGCCGGCGCCTTTGTCGCCGGCCCGGCCAGCCTGATCGAGGGCCTGGTGCAGTTTGCGCGCAGCCAGATTTACACCACCGCCATGCCACCGGCACTGGCCGCGGCAAGCCGCGTCGCCCTGCGCCTTGCCCGCGACGAGCTGTGGCGGCGCGAAAAGCTCGTCCGCCTTGTCGCCGCATTCCGCGACGGTGCCGCGCAGCGCGGCATTGCCCTTGCCGCTTCGCGCACGCCGATCCAGCCGGTGCTGATTGGTAACAGCGCGCGGGCGCTGGTCATCTCGGCGCGACTGGAGGCGAGCGGATTCCTCGTCCCCGCCATCCGCCCGCCAACCGTGCCGGAACACTCGGCGCGCTTGCGCGTGACCATTTCCGCCGGCCACGAGGAGTCCGACGTCGAGCGCCTGCTGGTGGCCTTGTCCAGCGCGATGAGGGAACCATGAAGATCTCCCTGCGCACGCTCGGGCAAGGTCCCGATCTTGTCCTCATCCACGGCTGGGCCATGCATGGCGGAATCTTCGCTCCGCTCAGCGAGCGCCTGGCGCGGCGATTCCGCCTGCACCTGGTCGATTTGCCTGGCCACGGCGACAGCCACGACTACGTCGCCGGCTCGCTGCAACCGGCGGCCGTGGCCAGGGCGATTGTCGAAGCCACACCGCCGGCAATCTGGATGGGTTGGTCGCTTGGCGGCCTGATTGCCCTGCGCGCGGCGCTCGATCATCCCGCGCACGTGCACGGTCTGGTAGAGATTGCCGCCAGTCCGCGCTTCGTGCGCGCCAATGACTGGCCACACGCGGTGCCGGCGACAATCTTTCGCGAGTTCGGCGCCGGCCTGGTGGCCGCGTTCCGTCCCGCCATCGAACGCTTCCTCGCCCTGGAAACACTGGGTTCGGCCAATGCCCAGGAAGAACTGCGCGAGTTGAAGGCGCATGTCTACGAACGCGGCGAGCCGGTGGAAGCAGCCCTGCTCGATGGCCTGGCCATCCTCGATCATGCCGACTATCGGCATGAGCTTGCCGCCTTGCGCGCACCCAGCCTGTGGATTGCCGGACGCCGTGATCGCCTCATCCCGGCGGCGGCGATGCAGTGGGCGGCAGGGCAATCGGCACACGGCAGTTTCCTCGAGATTTCCGCCGGGCATGCGCCGTTCCTCAGTCACGTCGATGAGGTCGCCACGGCGATCGAGGCGTTTGCCGAGACATTGGCGGCATGAGCGGCATCTTCGACACGGCCAAGGTGCGCCGCGCGTTTGGTCGTGCTGCGCCTACCTATGACGCACATGCCACCCTGCAGGACGAAGTGCGCCTGCGCCTGCAGGAACGCCTCGACGATGCCGCGCTGGCACCTGCACGCATCCTCGATCTCGGTGCCGGCACCGGTCGCGGCACGGCGAGCCTGCGCCAACGCTATCCGCAGGCGCAGACCATCGCCCTGGACCTGGCCCTGCCGATGCTGCAGGCGGCGCGCCGGCATCGCACCTGGCTGCGCCCTTTCGCGCGGGTCTGCGGCGATGCCGAGGCCCTGCCCCTGGCCGATGCCAGCATCGACCTGCTGCACTCGAACCTGTGCCTGCAATGGTGCGGATCCCTGGATGCCGTGTTCGACGGCATGCGTCGGGTCATGCGCCCGCAAGGCATGCTCCTGTTCAGCAGCTTCGGTCCGCAGACCCTGCACGAGTTGCGCAACGCGTTTGCCGAGGTCGATGCGACGGCGCATGTCAGCCGCTTCCTCGACATCCAGCAGATTGGCGATGCCATGCTCGCCGCCGGCTTCCGCGATCCGGTGCTTGAGCGCGACACCTTTGTCCTGACCTACCCGGACCTGCGCAGCCTGATGCACGAGTTGCGCGCCATTGGCGCGACCAATGCCGACCCGCAACGCTCGCGCAGCCTGACCGGCAAGGCGCACCTGCAACGCGTGGTCGATGCCTATGAACCCTTGCGCGCCAACGGCCTCTTGCCGGCAACCTATGAAGTCGTCTACGCCCAGGCCTGGGCACCCGATGCCGGGCAGCCACGGCGTTCCGGCAACCAGGACATCGCCAGCTTTCCCATCGACCAGTTGCGCGGTTCACGACGCCTTCGCCGTTGACCGGAACCAGCGGCTGGAACCGGCTGCGCATGTCCTGCCGGGTGCGTCGATCCGCTACCATGCGCCCTCATCACGATCCGGGTTCCGCCGATGGCGCGCACGCTGCAAACCTTGTTGCTGGTGCTCCTCGCAGGCGCGTCGCCGCTCATCCATGCCGTTGAGCCGGGTGCCGGTCCGAGCGCTTGCGCGGGCATCGACGAGGCCGCTGCCCGCCTGGCCTGCTATGACCGCGCGGTAGGCCGCGAGACGCCGGCCGAGCGCACGATCGCGGCGACGCGGCCAGCCGACGTGTTTTCCAACGAGACACTCGGCGACGTCAATCGCTGCGACAAGGGCGCGCCCAGTTCGCTGCTCGATGCGCGTTGGGAACTGGATGCCGACACGGCCGAGGATCCCAAGCCCGCCACGTTCTGCATCCGCCCGTTCCGGCCGATCTACCTGATGCCGTTCTACACCTCGCGCACCAACCAGACGCCAAGCTCGCCGACGCCGGAAAACAACGTGTCCGGCCCGCAAGGCATCAATCGCGGTGAACTGAAATACCAGATCAGCCTGAAGACCAAGCTGGCCAACGACCTGTTTGGCGACAACGGCGACTTGTGGATGGGCTACACCCAGGTTTCGCACTGGCAGATCTTCAACGGTGATCGCTCGCGGCCGTTTCGCGAAACCAATTACGAGCCGGAGGCGCAGCTGGTCTTCCGCACCGACTTCGATGTGCTGGGCTGGAAGGCGCGCATGCTCGGCCTTGGCCTGGTGCATCAGTCCAACGGCCGCAGCGATCCGTTGTCGCGCAGCTGGAACCGCGCTACCGCCACGCTCGGCCTGGAGCGTGAAAACTGGACGCTGCTGCTGCGGCCGTGGTGGCGCATGTTCGAGATCGGCGAGGACGACAATCCCGACATCAGCGACTACATGGGTCGCGGCGACATGCAGATCATCAAGGTTGCCGGTGATTCGCAGTACGCCTTGATGCTGCGCCACTCCCTGCGCGGCGGCGCACGCAGCCACGGTGCCGTTCAATTCGACTGGGCCTTTCCGATTGCACCGCCGCTGCGTGGCCATGTGCAGATCTTCAACGGCTACGGTGAAAGCCTGATCGACTATAACCATCGCGCCTGGTATGCCGGCATCGGCCTGTCGCTGATCGAGTGGTACTAGGGCAACGCGGATTCATTGATACGGCCCGCGAATAGTCGTCATTGAATGCTTCTCCCCTGGGTGGGTTCGATCTGTGATCGAACATTCATGGCCGGTTGGAGGAGAAGTGTGGGCGCACAGCGCTGACCCACGATTCCCGGCCATTGCTGGCTGCCTGTGCCCTTGCCGGGTTCTCCTTTATGCCCTCCGGGTACGCCAGTGCGTGGATGGATCAGCGCAGCACATCCACCGATCCGACCGGGAACATGTGGATGCGCTGCGCTTGTCCGCCTTGCGGTTGCTAGCGATGCAGGGGCGAGATCCATTCGGCGTTCTGGTCGCGCACGATGTGCCCGGCCAGCTCGATGCCCAGCAGCGAGATCTTCAGCGGCGCCTGCGCATCGAGCACGTTCAACCATGGCCGCGGCGAACTGCGGAACTCGAGCAGGCGCGCCTGCCAGCGTTGGCCAAACCGGGCCAGCGCGCGGCGCAGGAAATTCGCGTGCGTCGGTGCCTCGTCCTGCTGCGCCCCGGCGCAGGCCATGCGCAGGCCCGGGATCATCTCGTCCCAGGCCAGCACGTCGGAATCGGGCAACAGGTACAGGCGCGCATCGACGCTGCCACTGGCGGAATGGAAACTCACCCATTCACGCGGGCCGTGCGCGGTGACGGCATGGTGCACGCACAGCTTGCGCGCATTGCACAAGGTGACCAGGGCCGGATGATCGAGCAGCAGCGGTCCGGATCGCGCGTCCGGGCAGATCTGCGCCGGACCGCTGGAGGTCTGGCGCTCCAGCCAGAGTACCGGCCCGAGACGCGGCAGCCACTCGGCAAAGTCGCGCAGCGTGGGTACTGCCGCCGGCGGCTTGCGCGGCACGCGCGAGGCATGCGCGAAATGACCACCATCGCCTTCGTCGGCGAGCAGGTCGAGGACGCCCGTCAAATCATTGAAGCCACTTCCATCGCTCATCGTCGTCCCTCAGGTCGGGTCATGCGGTCGGGCCGGCAGGGCCCGGGTTGGCTTTCCGGTGAGCACTCGCGGCACGGCGTGCCGGGCGGGTGGTGGCTGGCGAAGGACCGTGGATGGCGGGACGGCCGCAGGCTGGCTGTTGCGATGGAGCACGTGCGCTTCCAGCGTCGTTTACCGCAGCGCGGCGTCCGAGCGCTTGCTGCAGGTACGTGCCTATTTGGTCAGGATGAGCTTGTCGTTGCGCGTCAGGCGCAGGCGGTATTCCTCGCCGGCGTGGGCAATGAGCAGCTCACGCGTGCCCTGCAGCAGGCTGGCGCTGTCGATGCGAGTCTGTTGGCGACCCATGGGCAGGCGCGCACGTGGAGGCGTGTGTGCCTCGGCAAGCGGCGTGTCGATGGATGAATGCGAATCAAGGCTCAACATGGCGAATCCTCCGAGCGGAACAGGTCTCAGATGATAACGATTCGCATTTGCATGTCAACGGGCAGACTCCAGACTCTTTTTACAGGGCGTCGTTGTCGAGCTCGCCGGTGCGGATGCGCATGACCTGGTCCAGCTGCCAGACGAAGATCTTGCCGTCGCCGATCTTGCCGGTGTTGGCGCTTTCGCGCAGGGTTTCGATGACGCGTTCGAGCTGCTCCTCGGCGACGGCGATCTCAATCTTGATCTTGGGCAGGAAATCGACCACGTACTCGGCGCCGCGATAGAGCTCGGTATGTCCCTTCTGTCGGCCAAAGCCCTTGACCTCGCTGACGGTGATGCCCTGCACACCGACTTCGGCGAGGGCCTCGCGCACATCGTCGAGCTTGAACGGCTTGATGATCGCCATGACCATTTTCATCGGGCTCTTCCTCGCATCCGCAGCAGGCATGACTATAACCGGCACTGCGCCCGGCCCGCACAACCAACGTGCGGCGTGTAGGAAATTTCCTACACGAGAATCAGAAAACGCCCACTGTGCTTTGCCCCGCCACTGCCTAGACTCTGTGTCCAAGGGATGGCCCGTCGGCAACACCGCTGACGCAGGCGCTGGGACGCGAGCATGGAGGCAGGCACGGATGCACGCAGGGAATTGCAGCCGGCTGTGTTGACCTTCGCGTCAGCGCAGCCGGCACCTGCCGCAGCAACTGCCGGGCGAGGAAAGCCAACTGGATCCTTTGCCGGCGTGGCCGCGTACCATTGCCCTTTCTGTCTGCTTCGGGGTCCACCATGATCAGTGCCAGCACCATCGACGAATTGAGCCAGCGCCTCGCCGCGGTTGTTCCGCCCGGCCTCAAGGATGCCCGTGAAGACCTGGGCAAGAATTTCCGCGCGATCCTGCAATCGGGGCTTGGCAAGCTCGACCTGGTCACCCGCGAGGAGTTCGATGTGCAGCGCTGCGTGCTGCTGCGCACGCGCGAGAAGATCGAGCAGCTCGAGCGCCAGCTCGCCGCACTCGAAGCTTCGCTTTCCGCGCAACCGCGACACTGATCGCGGCGGCCGTCGACACAGCGGCCCGCAGCACCGACTCGTCGCGACCATGGCCCGCCGCAGATGAGTCTCGCCGTCGTCTACAGCCGCGCCCAGGAAGGCGTCAGCGCGCCGCTGGTCACCTGCGAAGTGCATCTCTCCGGCGGCTTGCCGTCCACCTCCATCGTCGGCTTGCCGGAAACCGCGGTGCGCGAGGCGCGTGATCGCGTGCGTGCGGCGATCCTCAATTGCCAGCTCGATTATCCGCAACGCAAGATCACCGTCGGCCTGGCCCCGGCCGACCTGCCCAAGGATGGCGGGCGCTTCGACCTGCCGATCGCGGTCGGCATCCTCGCCGCCAACGGCAGCATTCCGCGTGAGCGCCTGGACAAGTTCGAGTTTCTTGGCGAGCTTGCCCTCTCCGGCGAACTGCGTGCCGTGCACGGCGTCTTGCCTGCCGTGCTGCGCGCCGCGCGCACCGGCCGCAGCGTCATCGTTCCGCGCCAGAACGCCGCCGAAGCAGCGCTGGCAAGTGCCGCCGACGTGCGCAGCGCCGGCAGCCTGCTCGAAGTCTGCGCGCATCTTTGCGGCCGCGAGGAATTACCCAGGGTCGAACGCGGCGCGCCCATGGCACCCGCTCAGCACGCACCGGATCTCAGCGAAGTGCGCGGCCAGCAACAGACCCGGCGAGCCCTGGAAGTCGCCGCCGCCGGCGCGCACAACCTGCTCCTGGTCGGGCCGCCCGGTACCGGCAAGACCATGCTGGCCAGCCGCTTGCCCGGCATCCTGCCGCCGCTCGCCGAACACGAGGCGCTCGAACTCGCCGCCGTGCGCTCGGTCGCCGGCTGCGTCAATGAACTGGATGACTGGATGCGTCGCGGCTTTCGTGCCCCGCATCACACCGCCTCGGCGGTCGCCCTGGTTGGTGGCGGTTGTCAATTCCGCCTAATTAGACGACCCTCCACTTATAGACGCGACTCAGGTAGGGTAGTGGCAGAAAGGTACTGGGCACGAGGTCGATGGAGTTTTTAGAGTTTCCCGAAGGAGATGCATTCTGGTGCATCAAATGGATTGACGGCTACCGACAAGCACATGCGCTGAGTCGAACCAACTCGATCGAGATCTTGTTCCAAGAGCTGCCAATTTCTTCCAAGTCTGAGGTTGCCCGGTTCCGAACAGACCAAGTTACCGCTTTCCTGAGACTCCCTCGCGATACGTATCCGACATACAAACGTGGACGCGTACATGTCGGATCACTGTCCGCTTTGCGCATAGGGCAGGTTTTTCGAACCAAGAAATTGGTCGGCACGCTCCCCACCCAGGCCCAGTCGATTTCGTTGGCAACAGGTGAGTCATCCGGAACGTCGGTGACTTGCGGCGAAGAATTGCCCCGCCCAGAGAATTGGGACACACCCTTTCGTGTGCTAAATCCGGTCCAGTTCCATCTACCCAAAGATTTTTCCCCATCCCGATGCTGGATATATCGAGATGATCGAGCTCCTGCGGACATCGTGATTCCCCGCACGCTCATTGAGCAGACATTTTACTTTCCGCATACGGCCATCGCGAACGCGTTCGCAATGGGCCCATGGTCCAAGATCAAGCGAGAACTGATCTTCTTCGGCGACTTGGAATCGGGTCTCAAGACCCAAGTTGATTCCATAACGGGAGAGTGGCAGGTAATTCTCGAAACGAAGGTGCCAGACGCCTATGCGCCGCTGATGGCGCTCTTTCAGTTTGACCCTCACGCTAGTCGATGCGCAGAGGCCATTTACTCCCAGTCTTTGCAAGATCGCGGAGGAAGCCATTCACATGCACCATGGTATGCGAGCGGCCATATCCCGCTCCCGCCAGAGGATCGATCGCTACAAATGCAGCTCCGTGGCTACTGGCTCGCGGACGTTGCTCGAAAAGGCTCGCGAACTTTCCTAGCAACTCATATTGCTGCATTTGATTGGCCGGATAACGTTCCGATGATCGCATGGGAACGCCTCAATAGTGGTGCAGGCTCAGATCAACCGCGTGAGAATGACGGCCCACGCCCGTATTCGGCTTCAAGTTCGAATCAACGAGCGCACGAAGGGGCTCAAGTGTCGGCGCAGCACGATGCCTCTTCGCAATATTCGGCGCTGGCATTTGAAGGCATGAATATCAGTTACCTTCGCCAACCAAAAATGAGAAAACTTGAAAAACATAGTCACCAGCGCTACACCGCATCACCAAGGCAATCTTCCGATTCCTCGGAAGAACAAAGCGCTTCCACCGGTGCGAGTTCGTCCAAGAACGATGCGGATAGGAAGGCACTGATAGAAAGCCTTTTGATTCCTGGGCAGGTTCATTTTGACCACCTGTTCGCTGCGTTTGAACAATTAGCATTGGAGGACGTGATTGATGACTACAGCCTGTTTGGGCCACTGCAGTCTTCACTGCGCACCGACCGAAAAGGCCTACATTGCTGGAATTTTCTTGACGAAAATATGCGTTCGATTGGGCGTGTTCCCGGTCGCGGATGGGTCGCCCTCCATCCAAAGGGAAGCCAAACCGCCAGCGCCTTACGCATTCCCCGTGCCGCACTCGTTCTGCAGCTCACTTTGAACGGTCGCGCAGCGTACTGGATCGAAATCGAGCGCCGTCCTAGTGAAGCATCGATGTTGTCGCCCGTGTTGCTTGACGTGCCGCCTGGAATGGAACACTTGGTAATCGAACACGCGCTTCAAGCGATTGCTGATGCACGTGGGAACGGACTTCGTCGCGCGATGCCCAACGTAGTTGCGGACTATTCTCCAGCATCTGCAGAGTGCTACCAACACGCCTATGATCGGGTGAGTGTCGATGGCCGCTTAGCGGTAAAAGGTCTTAAGACCGCAAGCTTGGGAAACTTCCTTACTAGGTGTTTCGACGAACCCCCAAAATTCGTCCGCACACCGGAACACAGTGATCCGCGCACCCATACAACATGATCGGCTGGCCGAGTAAAGTGAGCAGGGCTTACTCTGGTCAGGCGTGGCGTAAGCAAAGATCGCGTTCGAGTAGCCCAGCGCGGCTGTGAAGAGCAGCGGTTGCTAAAATTTGATGGACGCTGCGCCTCGACCGCTCGGGCATCGAACGCCGTATTGTGCCAAGTTTGCATTCAACTCCATCGACCTCAGCGGAGGCGGCGGGAAACCAACTATTGTCCGCTCTGAATTGGTTCCGCGCCGAAGCGCTGGCTACGAAGTTTCATCGAAAATCGCGTGACGGCGTTCTCATCCCGGAGAGCAGTTCGTTCCAGTTCTCCAGACGCTGCGCGATGAGGTGCTGGACGCCCTGTTTGCGTTCGACCTTCCCCTGGATGCACATGAGCTGGCTTTCAAGCATCACGCGACGCTGCCGATCGGCGACATCCCGCCAAACGATGGCGTTAACCATGCCGCCCTCGTCTTCCAGAGTCACGAACGTAACGCCGCTCGCCGTCTCCGGACGCTGACGCAAACGTACGAGTCCGGCGTAGCGAACCATTGTTCCGTGCGGCAGGCGTGCGAGATCCGCGGAACTGCGGCAGTGGCGCGCGCGAAGCTGCGCGCGCAACAGCTTCAGGGGATGCGGCCCCAGCGTCGTCCCGGTGGTCGCGTAGTCGGTGCGCATGTCCTCCGCAACGGTCGGTGGGGGCAGCGTCACCCGTGCTTCCACCGTCGGCGCGACGTCTTCGAACAGAGGCCGCTGCGCTTCGACGCCCTGAATGGCCCAACGCGCGCGGTGCCGGTGGCCGACCAGTCCACGCAACGCGCCGGCATCGGCTAGCAGGTCGCGGTGACGTTTGTCCAGATCGCCGCGTCGGCACAGGTCTTCGACGTCGAAGAACGTCGATGCGGTGCGCGCCACGGTAATGGCGCTTGCGACCTCTTCCACGAACCCCGCGATGAGACGCAACCCGAGACGGATGGCGGGTTCATTCCCGCCGCGCGTGTCGGCTTGGAGCGCGCAATCCCAGTCGCTGTAGCGCACGTCCACTGGGAGCACCTGGATGCCGTGGCGGCGGGCGTCCTGCAGGATTTGGTCGGGCGTGTAAAAACCGAGCGGCTGACTGTTGATGAGGCTTGCTGTGAATGCGGCCGGCTCATGCCGCTTCAACCAGCAGGAAGCGTACGTGATGAGCGCGAAGCTCGCCGCGTGGCTCTCCGGAAACCCGTAGCTGCCGAATCCAAGGATTTGTTGAAACAGTTTCTCGGCGAACTCCGCGGAATAGCCGCGCAGCAACATTCCTTGCGTCAGGCGTTCCCGATGCGGTTCAAGTCCGCCGCGTCGCTTCCATGCGGCCATCGAGCGGCGCAGCTGGTCGGCATCGCCCGGGGAGTAACCGGCCGCGTCGATGGCGATTTGCATGACCTGCTCTTGAAAGAGCGGGACGCCCAGCGTGCGCTCGAAGATGCTCTTCAGGGCCGGCGGGTAATCCACCGGCTCCAAGCCTTGGCGCCGACGCAGGTACGGATGGACCATCTCTCCCTGGATGGGCCCCGGACGAACGATGGCGACCTCGATGACGAGATCGTAGAAGCACGTGGGCCGAAGGCGCGGCAGCATCGACATTTGCGCGCGCGATTCGATCTGGAACACGCCCAGCGTATCGGCGCGGCCAATCATTTCGTACGTGGCCGCATCCTCGGCCGGGATGGTGGCCAGCGTGAGGTCGCGACGCCCCGTACGTTTGAGCATCTCCAGAGTTTTGCGTACGGCGGTGAGCATGCCGAGGGCAAGGCAGTCGACCTTCAGCAAACCCAAGGTATCCAGATCGTCCTTGTCCCATTGGATGACCGTCCGATCTTCCATCGCTGCGTTCTCGACGGGCACGAGGGTGCTTAGCGGATGCTCGGAGATGACGAAACCGCCGGGATGTTGAGACAGGTGGCGAGGAAACCTGAGGGTCGGCAGGGATTCGTGTAAAAACGGGCCGAATCCTACCTAAGCTGATGTTTTCAAACGACTGTTTCCCCTAGCTGTCCATGCTCTCCAGAATCCGCCTAGAGAAATCGATCGGCGCGACTTCGCGCTTGAGGTCCAGTGTGTAGTCGCCGAACCGGTTGATATGGCTGGTCCGGTACGGTGACAGTCCAGCCAGCACTTCCGGGCTGATGTTAGAGCCGCCCTGCCGCAGCTCCGCCAGCACGCGGGTCATCTGCTCCACGTTGTGCAGGATGACCAGGTTGGCCACCAGTTGGTTGTAACGCACGATCTTGCGCTGCTCGTGCTGGACGTTCTCGGCGATGATGCCCTCGCCGCCGAAGAACGCCCACTTGACGAAGCCGTTGAACTCCTCGCTCTTGTTGGTGGCGGCGTGGATGGTTTTGCGCACTTCGACATCGTCGATATAGCGCAGCAGGAACAACGTGCGCACCGCCTTCCCCAGTTCGCGGAAGGCCCAATACAGCTTGTTCTTGCGGCTGTAGGTGCCGAGCCGGCGCAGGATCGTCGAGGCGGTGATCTTGCCCACTTTGATCGAGATCGCGACCCGCAGCATGTCGTGCAGGTGGGTCTCGATCAGCTTCCAGTCGATGCTGTCGCCGAATAGCGCCTGGATGTTCTGGTAGGTTCTTCCCGGCTCCGGCCGGGAGAACACCAGGTCCTTGATGTTGCGGATCCGCGGCATGAGATTGATGCCCAGCAGGTGCGCCAAGCCGAACACCGGGAAGCTCTGCGCCTGGGTGTCGCCGTGCACGGTGTCGGGCTGGATGTCGGACCGGTTGGCCAGCAGCCCGTCGAGGATGTAGACCGCCTCGTGCACGCCGCACGGGATGAAGTGGCTGAACAACGCGATGTACTTGTCCGACACGTGGTAATAACCGATGCCGCCATAGCCGCCGTAGCGGATGTGGTACTCCGACAACAGGTTCTGCTCGTACACGCTCCACTTGGTGCCGTCGGCCGAGGCGCTCTTGCCGCTGCCCCAATAGCCGGGCAGCTCGAACTTGTTGTACAGGTTGATCACCTCGACGATCGCCTTGTCGAGCGTTTCATCGGTGACGTACTTCAGGTTCAACCAGGAAATCTGGCGCCGGCTGAAGCCTTTGACCGAGCGTGCGGTCTGGGTCGGCCCCAGATTGCAGCCGTAGCAGAACAGCGTGGTGATCACTCGCCGCATCAGATCGTCGACCCGCGCGTCAGTGCCCGCGATCGGGCGGAAGTGCACGTGCAGGTCCAGCCAGCGGGTGGTGTCAACCAGCACATCGACGATGCTGGTCGGCGGCAGGCGTTCGGTGATCGCGCTGTCCACCGCGGCAATCGCCTGCGTCACCTGGGCACCCTGCAGGCGCCTGAGCACCAGCCGCCCGTCGACCACGCTGGCGTGCAAGTTGTCCGGGAACCGGGCATCGACGGCATCGGCCAACGTCGTCAGCTCCGTGCGCAGGCCCTGCACAAAGTCCGTCGCGTCGGTGGCGATCCCCGACACCTCGCCGTAGGCGCCCAGTTCCTGCCGGAACGTCGCCTCGTCGACCAGCTGCTCGCGATAGTCGTCGTAGCGCTCGCCGTGCGGAATGTACAGGTCGCCGGATTTGAGTTCGTCCTTGACCTGCGCCAGCACCGCCAGCTCAAAGTACTTGCGGTGGATCCAGCCGGGGCTGGCCGCAGCCAAGGCCTTGGGCAGCACGTGCTTGCGCCAGGCGGCCGACAGCCAGGTCAGGTCGGTGGTCAGGTCCAGCCCCAGCCCGGCCGCGTCGATCGCCTCGCGACGCTGGCTGCGCAGCGCGAGTACGGCGCCGATCATGCGCTCCATGCCCGGGTCCTGGCTGGCGGCCCGCAGGCCCATGATCTCCAGGCAGTTGAACAGCAGCGGGCGCAATGTCCCGTACGGCGCCAGCAGGAACGGCAGGTAGTTGCGGCCGGCGTAGGCCATGTGTTCATCGCACTCGGACATCAGCAGGCCGATGTCGGCGACCAGCACGCCCTCGATCGCGTCGACGCGTTGGGTGTCGGTGCCCTCGACCTGGTAGGCCTGCAGGATCTCCCGGAGCTGGCCAATCAACGCATCGGCGCGCTTGCTGTGTTCGAGCTGATAGGCGATCAGCTTCTGCTGCGCGGTGTTCTCCAGGTTCTGGATCAGCCGGATGAACAGGTCAGCGGCATCGTCGAGCGTCTTGCGGTATTGCGAACGGATAAAGATCGCGGCCAGTGCGTAGCGTTTGACCGGGACCAGTTCGGCCAGCTCGCTGGCAT
This sequence comes from Lysobacterales bacterium 63-13, assembly GCA_001899855.1. Taxonomy (GTDB): domain Bacteria; phylum Pseudomonadota; class Gammaproteobacteria; order Xanthomonadales; family Rhodanobacteraceae; genus Dokdonella. The sequence continues at coordinate 19,506 of MKWR01000034.1, read as the reverse complement.
CGAGCGCGCGGGCCATCGCGCGGAACTGCTTGAGCTTGGGCACCGAGACATTGATCGGCGGCAGTTGCTCGGCCAAGGTGCGTAGCCGCTGGATGTGCTGCAGGTAATGGCGCACTTCCTTGTTGGTCGGCCGCTTGGGTTCGCGCTTGAGCGCGTGCCAGCCGCTATGGTGGCTGCCCGGCGGGGTCAGCAGCAACTCGTCGATCAGTGCCCGCATCGCCGGCGTCAGCGCGTCGGCGATCTGGCGGTAGTGCATGTCGTGAACCTGTTCGCGGGCGGCGATTGCGAGGCGTTCGAGCGTGCTGAACGCCGGCAGCTCAAAGCGGTGATGCACCAGCTCTTCGAGCATCACGTTCACGATGTCGGGCACGATGTGTTTGGTCTGCGCCGCCGTTTCGGCCACGGTGCTGAGCCACTCGCGACCGCCGGCATCGAGCGGACGGACGTTGAGAAACGTGCGCAGCTGGGCCAGGTGCTTGCGCTGACTACCCGAGGCGTCGTAGCTCGCCAATCGATCGGCCGGCACGCGACGTATTCCCACCGCCTGAGCGACGTGCTGCACGATGCGTTCGGGCACCTCGGCCAACGTTGCGAAGTAACCCAGGCGCTGGAACAGCTTCAGGTGCAGCAGCAGCGCCAACCGCGTGGCCGAGCCGGTGGCAATGGCGGCCACGCACAGCCGCTCCGCCTCAGTGGGCGTGTAGATCTCCTGCAGTTCTTTGGCGGTGGGATCGGGTTTGAGGCGCGGGTAGGCGGTTTCGTGCAACGTCGTCATGCGCAACTCAGTCCCAATGGCGGCCGCCCGCTTCGTCGCGCAAGGCGACGACGAGGAAGCACTGGTGGTTGTCGGCGATCCGGTGCATCTCGTCGAGCAGCATCGCGATGGTTTCTTCCAGCGCCGCTTCGTCGGGTGCGGCGATCGCCAGGCGGTAGCGGGTGCCATCGGCGTCGAGCCGCTGCGCTTGGTGGGGGTGCAGGCAAATCTGCTCGATCAACCGATGGGCCTTGGTCAGGCCGCGCACGCGCGGGGTGAACCGCGTCAGTGTGATGGTCGCTTCTACTGTCGTGCTCGGCACCGGTGCGACCGTCGGCGCCGGCAGCGCCAGGCGCGGGGGCGCGATCGGCGGCAGACTGGCTTCGATGCGCTGACGGGCAAACGGATCGGTGCCGTCGAGGTAGCGCATCGCCGAATTCACGTCGCGCCAGCCGACGTACTCCATCAGCGCCTTCACGTCCCAGCCGTTGGCGTTGGCCCAGCCGGCGAAACCCCGGCGCAGCGAGTGGCTGCTGTAGTCATCCGGCGAGGCCAGCCCGGCCTCGCGGAAGATCCGCCGCAGCAGGCGCACCAGGCTGTTGGGGTGCAGCGGCGTGGCGGCGATTCCGGCCCACTGGTCGACCGCGCGGAACAGCGAACCCTCGTGGAGGTCGGCCGCCGCGATCCAGGCCGAAGTCGCAGCGACCGGGCACCAGCGCGACAGCGCCGGCACCTTGTAGGTCCGGCCGACGTGCTGGCGGTCGCCCTTGCTGTGCGGCAGGAAGCAGGTCATGCCTTCGCCGGGTACCAGGCGCAGGTCCTGCACCTGCAGACGGACCAGTTCGTCGCCGCGGAAGCCGCGCCAGAAGCCCAGCAGCACCAGGGCTCGATCGCGCAGGTGCCGGAGCCGGCCGGCCGGATCGCCGCGCGTGCCGGCCGTGGCCGCGGCGTCATCGAGCCAATCCACCACCTGGCCCAGCTGCGTGAGCTGCAGCGGTGTGGCCCGCTTCTCCTGGCTCGGGTGCAAGGTCTGGATGCCCTTGAGCACCTTGCGCACGACCGGAGCCCGCGTGGGGTCGGCAAAACCGTGTGCGTGGTGCCACTGCGCCAAGGCTGCGAGCCGGTGCTTGAGCGTGTTGAGTGCGAGTTGCCCCGCGTAGGCGGCCAGGTAGCGGGCCACCTGATCGGCGGTCGCCGGCAGATGACCGCCCCAGTCGACCTCGAAGTGACGGGTCGCGCCGGCGTACGCGCGCTCGGTGTTGGCGCGGGTGGCCGCATCCAGGTACTGCTCGACCGTGTTCACGGTGGTGCTCCCGCTTGCCAGCGCTGCGGACCGACGAATCGCCTGCGATGGCGGTTTCGTACCGCTTCGGGCCGACTCTACCCCAATTTTGGGGTTAAGGCGGGATAATTCAATATTATCCCGCCTAACAAATCGGCCTTTTTCAATTATGCTCGCGTTGTTTGTAGTATGTAATTACGTGGTATGTAATACGTTACGAAATAACCGGGAGACAGTCATGGCGCGAGGCGGCTTGTACAAATCCGATGTTCAGAAGGCCCGCAGCAGCTTGCTTGCACAGGGAAAACACCCATCTGTTGACGCCTTGCGGGTGGCGCTGGGTAACACCGGCTCGAAGACCACGATCCACCGCTACCTCAAGGAGCTGGAGGAAGAGGACGGCCAAAGCGTGGGTGCCAAGATCGCCGTCAGCGACGCGCTGCAGGACCTGGTCGGCCGGCTCGCGGCCCGCCTGCATGAGGAGGCCGAAGCCGCCATTGCCGATGCGCGGGAGCGCTTCCAAGCGCAGCTGCAGGAGCGCGAGACAGCACTGGAGGCTTCGCGCCAGGAGGCCGCCGCATTGAGCACACAGCTGCAACGAACCGAAACCGCTCTGCAGGCCGAAACCGAGGAGCACGCACAGGTGCGGCAAACCCTCACCGAGGCGAACACCACGGTGCGGCAGCTGGAGGAACGCATTGCCGGGCTAACCATCCGCGTGGCCGAGCACGAGGCCCACGCCCGCTCGCTGGAGGAGAAGCACCAACACGCGCGCGAGGCACTGGAGCACTACCGGACCTCGGTCAAGGATCAGCGTGAGCAGGAGCAGCGTCGGCACGAGCAGCAGCTGCAAGAGCTGCAGGTCGCCCTGCGCCAGGCCAACGAGGCGCTGACCGCCAAGAACCACGAGCTGCTGCAGCTCAACCGTGATGCCGGGCGGCTGCTTGAACTCAACGGACGGCTGGAGCAGGACCTGCGCCAGGCTCGCGAAGACACTGCAGGGCAGCAGCAGGAGCTGGATGGATTGCGGCTAGTGGCCGCCGAACACACCGCCTTGCAGGCACGCTGGGCCGACGACACCCATCGGTTGGACGCGCTGCAGGTCGAAATGGCAAGCGCGAATGAGGTATTGGTGCAAGAGCGTGGGCAGCGACAGCAAGCCGAAACCGAGGCGCTCACGCTGCGCGCCCGACTGGAGGCGACCGAAGCGGTGTTCGCCCGCCTACATCCCCGCGCAGAGGTCGACGCGGCCGAAGGCCGGGCACAGGAAAGCACGCCGCACACCCGAGCGACGAAGTGAGGCGCTGCGGGAAATCTGCCGAATGGCTGCCACGCACTGATTGTTCGAGCAATTATGAAGAGGGCGCGCGATGACGCGCCATTCTTCTGTCTTTAGTTGATCGAGCCGCGATGCGTACGTGCGGCCAATCGTTGGCTTCACGCACGCTCTTGGCGCCGCTTCGCGAACTCGTAGGCGATCCAGCCAGCCGCCCCGACGACCATCAAGCCGAGGTTGCCCCACGCAAGCGCGGCCCCGCTACCCGCCAGGGCGGGCGCCAGGAACGCCGAGACGATCGTCATCAGCATTGTCTGTGCAAAGCCTTGCATGGACGAGACCAGCCCGCGCATCGAACTAAACAGATCCAGCGTTAGCAGCGTAATGCTGGGCGTCGCCATCGCCATGCCAGTGGTGTAGATTGCGATCGGGGCTATCGCCCACGGCACATTCGGCGGCTGGGTGAGGTTGTAGCCCACGCTCAGCGCGACTGCCACAGCCATGACCGCATAGCCCATACGCACTGTGCGTTGCGGCCCAAACCGCTTGGCAGCGCGACCGGACAGGAAGGCTCCGAGCATCACCCCGGACATGGCTGGGATGAACAACCAGCCGAACTGATTCGGCCCAAGTCCAAGTGTCGTACGGACGAACTCGGGAGCCGCTGCGATATAGAGAAAGAACGCAGCGAAGTTGCCGCTGAGCGCGAGGGTCAGGAGCCAGAACCGCGCGTTGCGACCGACAGAGAGGTAGCGCTTGATGAGCCCTGCCGGACGGAGTGAATCACGCTGGTCGCGCGCAAGCGATTCGGGCAGGAAAAAGTAGCTCGCTATCAGCTGGATCAAGGCGAACACGGCCAGGAACGTAAAGACGGATTGCCATGGGAAGGCCTGGTGCAGCCAGCCGCCGAACACGGGCGCGACGGCCGGAGCGATCGCGAAGATCATGGTGATGTGGGAGAACAGGCGCTGGGCTTGGGCGCCTTCGAACAGGTCCCGTGCCACGGCCCGCCCTGCAATCGACCCGGCCCCGGCTGACAATCCCTGCAGTACGCGGAACGCGACCAAAACCTCGATCGACGTGGAGAGAGCCGCGCCGAACGACGCGACCACAAACACGAGCAGGCCGATCAGGATGACAGGGCGCCGCCCGAAAGCATCTGACAGCGGCCCATGGAATAGCAACATGAATCCGAAGGCGGCCAGATATGCGCTCAATGACTGCTGCACCGCATCGGGCGAGGCTGCCAGACCTTCGGCCAGCTCCGGGAAGAACGGCATGTACGTTGAGATCGAGAACGGCCCAAGCATCGTGTAGCCGCCCAGCAGCAGCGTGAGCAGCAGCACTCGATGGCGATTGCCTTCGGTCACACCGCTTGGCTTGTCTGGGGTTTGCATACGCTTCCTTTGGCGACGCTTCGCCTCGATATCGTTATTCGGCCCGCGGGCAAGTTCGACCCGGTCAGGCAGCAAGCACTAGGGCGCGCGCCGCTGATTCCGCGCCTTGGCGTGGTGTATCGGACATGGTTTAGAGGTCTATGCGGCACAGGGATCGAAGCCCGGACGGCCCCAGCGCTTTTTGACCGGCGTGACCGAGGGGCCGCAGGGCGCCGCTGCTTGCAGATTGCCTCAGGAAGCTGACGACCGCTGGACGGTGTAGTGAATGGTCTGCGCAACGATCTTTCCTTCCCGAATGACATAGCTGTCCGCGCCGTCCTTGACATATGCCTGGCCACCGCGACCGCTCCACTCGAGAAATCCAAACTCGCTTGCTACCACGCAGCTGCCGTATTCAAAGCTTGCATCCGGAAGTTCCTGGCGAAGCAAGCGCGCCAGCCCGCGAACGCCCTCGTGTCCATGGTGAGCCTCGCCACGCATCAACACGACCACATCCTCAGCGTAGTTGCGCGCCAAGTCAGCTTCGACCGAACCGGTCTGGCTTTCCTTCAGGTGGTCGTCAAGAACTTCCCTTGCGCTACGCTTCTCAGTCCGGTCCATATCCTCTTCCTCGCAGGTGGTCCTGGTTGCAGCATGACTAACCGGCATGGCCGACGAAGTCACCCGCGGCATTCGGTAAGAGAGCGCCGCCTGACGGCGGCGCTCCAGTGACGTCAAGCAGCCATGCGGCGGCAGGCTTCCGCACAGCGCCGGCACGCCTCGGCGCAGCGTTGGCAATGCTCGCCGTCGTGCGCGGCGCATTGCTCGGCGCACCACTCGCAGATCTTCGCGCATAGCGCGCAGATCTCTTTGGCGAAGGGGCTGTTGCGCGCCATGGCATCGGCGCACAAACGGCAGATCGCCGCACACTCGATGCAGCAAGCCGGGCAGTCGTTCTTGCTTTCCATGCCGACCAGCTGGCTGAAACAATTACCGCACTCGGTGGCGCAATCGTTACAAGCTGCGATGCATTCCTTGACGGCCTGGGTCAGGTGTTGGCTCATGAGGATGACTCCTTGCTGGGTACGGACGAGATTCGACGCGTCCGCGACGCCGCCCCAAATGAGGCCCCGCCACCTTTTCCGGAGGCGGGGCCGTTGTCCATCAACTAGTGGGTAGCCGATTTGGCCCGCTGCGCAGCTTGATTGCACAGGTCTCGGGCCTGTTCAATCATTCTGGTGACTTCTGCATCCGCACCAGAAGACTGGGCCGCTCGAAGCGTTCCGTCGCAGCAGGTCGCACAACCCTGCAATATTTCGCCGAAGGCCTCCATATTTTGCGAAACGCTGCCTTGGTTTTGGTGCTGGTTCATCGTAGTTCTCCTACTCTTCATAGCGGACGAAAAATCGACGCGCCCGCGACGCCGCCCCCAAGTAAGAGTTCGATCAGTAATCGTCAGACGGAGCACCGTGCGCGCGCCCTAAGGCGCAGATTGCACGTTCCTCTAGCTCATCGGGTTGTAGCGGCAGTTCCAAAAAGGCTTCAACCACTGCCATCAGCTCGGCGATGGTCGCGCGGGCTCCAAGCAGGTCTTGCAGTTCGGGGCTGAACTCGGGACGGCTTTGCTGCAACGCCTGGATCCGCCGATCCAGCACCATCAGGATCCCCGTTGTGTCTTTCATCGTGACCTCCTCGGCGAAGAGCTAACGCTTCGCGCCTTCTCAGTGACTGTGTTCATTTCGCGCTGGCCATACCGTGCTGCCGCATCGATGTCGCCTCGTCGACTACGGTCTGCGTACCGTTCTGGAAGCGAGCCATAAGAAACGGCTCGATCGGATGCGACACCGGGTCACCCGCCGCCACGTCGGCGACGACCAGGCCGGTCAGCGGCGCATTGACGATGCCGGTGCGGAACAGGCCGGCAGCGTTCAAGTACCCGCGCAGCCCGTCGACCGGACCGAGAATCGGCAGCTCGTCGGGCGAGCCGGGACGCAGCCCCGACCAGACGCGCTTGATGTCGACATCGGCGAGCGCGGGCACGGCACGTATCGCGCCGGCGCAGAGCGTCTGGATCGCGGACGTGGTCACGCCGACATCGAAACCGACGTGCTCGGTCGTGCTGCCGATGATGACTTCGCCGTGGTGCTTCTGGGCGAGATAGCAGTCGCTCGTGGAAATGCAGGCCGTGGTCAGGTGCGGCAGCGTTTGCGTGCCGACGATCTGGCCGCGGACCGGGTACACCGGCACATCGAGCCCGGCCATGCGCCCGACCTGGCCCGCCCATGCGCCGGCGGCATTGATGACGATCGAACACGGCAGGCGGTCGGTGCTGGTCTGCACGGCCTGAACGCGGCCCTCGAACACTTCGATGCCGACGACCTCGGTATGCGACAGCAGCTTCGCGCCGTGGTGGATCGCACCGGCACGCAAGGCGTCGGCCAGCTTGTAAGGGTTGACCTGGTCGTCACCGTTAAACCGCAGCGCGCCGCGCAGCTCGCGCGTGAGCGCCGGCTCGCTGGCCGCGACTTCTTCCGGGGTCAGCCAGTCGATCAGCTGACGACCGCACGGGCAATCTTTCCAGAGCGTTCGCGCGAACGCTTCGTCGCCCTCGTCAAAGATCAGGAAGAGCAGCGAAGTGCGCTCCAGCTCGATGTCGATGCCGACGTCGTCGCGCAGTTCCTGCGCGAGTTGCGGGAACATCGCATTGGACTGCATCGCGAAATCGAGGAACGCAGGCGGCAGCTGCGCGGGACCGTTTCCGGGTATCGCGGTGCCGGCATCGAGCTGGGCCTTGTGAAAGATGACGCCGCAGCCCAGGCCCACCGACTCGCCCAGCGACCACAAGCCGCCGGCAGAGGCCGAGGTGGCGCGCCCGCGCTTGGGCTGGTCGATCAGGGTGACATGCAGGCCCTTGCGGGCGGCGTAGTACGCCACCGCGCCGCCGATGGCACCGCCGCCGATTACTACGATGTCGGTAGCGCGACTCATCGGGGGCCTCCATGCGCGAGCGCGGCCAGATCGGCATCCGCCGTCGCGCTGACATTCAATTGGGCCATCGCGCCAAGCGTGACCGGCTTGAGCGGCGGACGTGGGTTGATGCGTCCAGTGTCGGCGGGCCCACATCCGAGCTTGTTCGCCAGGTGCATCGCCATCGAGGGCCCGCAATTGCGTCCCTGGCACGGCCCCATGCCGAGGCGCGTCAGCAGCTTGACCGCCTGCAGGTCCTGCGCGCCTTGCTGGAACGCGCTGTCCACCTCCGACAGCGAGACCTCTTCGCAGCGGCAGGCGAGCGTGGATGGCGTGGCGAGCTCGCTCAAGCCCGGACGCAGCCGAGACATCTCGTCAAGCAGGCCGCGCACACGCGCGAGCGAATGCAGCCGTTGGAGCGCGGGGGCTCGTCGGCGATCGGCCTCCACGGTCGACAGCACGCCGGCGCGTTCGGCGGCGGTTATGCCTGCGATCCGCCCTTCCTGGATCGACACCAGCGCCCCGGCCACTCCGGCGCCATCGCCGACCGCGAACACGTCCGGTACGGTCGTCTCCATGTGCGGGGTGCGGACGGGAATCCAGCCGCCGACCTCGTGCACGTAATCGTGTCGGCATCCGGCCAGATCGGCGAGGGCCGTGTTCGGTACCAGCCCAAAGCCGACGACCAGCAGGTCGACCTCGACCCGCTGGGTCTGAGCGCGACGTGGACGCCAGGACACGGGATCGATCGGTCCGTAGCTCACGGCTTCGATTTCGCCGCGACCGTGCGCCTCGAACACCGTGTGATTGAAATGCACCGGAATCCGCGCCCGGCGCAGGCCGCGCCAGTACGTCCACGCATCATGCAGCAACTGCCACTCGCCCCAGACCTTCGGCAGGACGCGGGGCGACCACGTGGGCCGCCCGGCTTCGAGCACGGCAACGATCTCTACACCGGCCTGGTGCAGCTGGTTCGCTGCGACCAGTAGCAGCGGCCCGGTGCCGGCGACCAGTGCTCGGCGACCGGGCTGGACGTGCATGGTCTTGACCAGGGACTGCGCGCCACCGGCGGTCATGACGCCGGGCAGCGTCCAGCCCGGAAACGGCAGCGGCCGCTCGTAGGCGCCGGTCGCGATCACCAGCTGCTCGGCACGCAACGTGCCGGACGCCTCGCGCGAGGTCCAGACGACTTCGCGACCGCCTTCCAGCCCCACCACCGCGGTCTCGGAACGCAGTTCGATCCGGTCACCCACGGCCGCGAACTCGGCGCGCAGCGCGGCGCCGCGGCGATAATCGCGGTTGTGCATCTGTTGCTCGGTCAGTCGAAACTCGCGCGGCGGCTGCCGATAGATCTGTCCACCCAAGCGCGGCGCTTCGTCGAGCAGCGTGCACGCAAGTCCGGCCTTGGCCGCCTCGATGGCGGTCGCCATGCCAGCTGGCCCGCCGCCGATGATGACCAGCGGTGCCGTCATGTCGGTGCGTTCCCGTCCGGCGCTGGGCTGCAGCAGGGCAGCGGCACGCCGTCAACGACGATGGCCGGCAACTCGGCGAGGTGCAGTGCGCGCATGCGCGTTCGGGTTGCCTGCTGGGTCACGTCCCACACCCGCACGGTGCTTCCGGGTCGCGAGGCGGCCAGTTCTCGCGCATAGGCGATGAAGCCGGCGCAGGCGCAGCAGTCCTGGGTGAAGACTTCGATGGCGTAGCGAATGCCCATTGGCCCTCTCCTTGCTGTGTTTCGATATGCATCCCGTCGCGGACGGGGGTTTGGCAGGCCCGAATCCCCGGTCGGCCATCGATGACCATCACGCACTCGAAGCAGCTGCCGATGCCGCAGTAGAGTCCGCGCGGCGCGTTGCGACGGCTGGTCGTTCGCAGGGTCCGTTGACCGATCGCCAGCAAAGCCGCGGCGACGCTCTCGCCTTCATAGGCGCACACCGGATCACCGTCGACGACGATCTCGATTGCGTCGCCGCGCTCGATGCCGTCATCCGTGCGGCGTTGTGGCGACGGGGGAAGGGGCGCGCGCGACATGTCAGATCTCCACCGCGTCGTAGCCCGCTTTGCCCAACGCATCGCGGATCTGATCGCGCTCGATCCGGGCCGGTTCGTAGCGCACGATCACGTGCTTCTGGGCGATCTTCGGCTTGATTTCACGCACGCCCGGCAGCGGCTTGAGCACGTCGGTGATCTTCTCGGCGCAACCGCCGCACACCATCGTGGGAATGCGGAACTCCGTCTCGGCCAGCGCCACGGCGGGCGCATCGGCGCTGTCGTGCTGGCGCAGGTCGATCGCGCGGATGCGCAACGTGTTCAACATGATGGCGACGATGCTGGCGAGGATGAAAGCGATCGCCAGCACCGGGGTGATGAAGCCGGTCGCCGCCAGCACGATGCCGACCACGTTTGCGGCGACGGCCAATCCCACGTTCGTCTGCATGGTGCGGTAGCTGGCCTTGCCGAGAACCAGCGCGCCGGCGATGTCGCGAATACGGTCGCCGAGCATGATGACGCCCGCCGATTCAATGGCGACATCGGTGCCGGCTCCGACCGCGATGCCGACATTCGACTGCAGCAGCGCGGGGGCGTCGTTGACGCCGTCGCCGACCATGGCGACGTGCCGGCCGGCCTTCTGCAAGGCCTCGACCTGGGCGACCTTCTCGGCCGGCAGCAGCTGCGCACGCACATCGTCGATGCCGATCGCGTCGGCAACGCTGCGCGCGACGGGCTCGGCGTCGCCCGTCAGCAGCGTCGTGCGAATGCCCAACCGCTTGAGGTCCGCCATCAGCTCGCGGGTGCCCGGGCGCGGCGTGTCCTGCATCGCGATCACGCCGACAATCTGCCGATCGCGAGCTGCAAGCACGGCCGTCTTGCCGGCGACGGTGAACGCATCGACCGCCTGCCGCGCCTCGGATGACAGCTCGATGCCTTCCCGATCCATGAAGCGCGGATTACCGATGCGCAGCTCGCTCGTGCCCACCGTGCCGATCACGCCCTGGCCCGCGGTCGAGCGGAAGTTCGTGACTTCGTTCGGCTGGATGCCCTGGGCCTGCGCATAGAACGCGATCGCGCGTCCGAGCGGATGCTCGGACTTGACCTCGACACTGGCGGCCAACGCCAGCAGTTCGCGCTGGTCGATGCCAAACGTCGCCACGTCGGTCACGGTCGGGCGCCCGTAGGTCAGCGTGCCGGTCTTGTCGAACACCACGGTGTCCACGTGCGCCAACTGGTGGAACACCTCGCCCGACTTGACCAGCAGGCCGATGGTGATGCCCTTGCCGCCGGCGATCGCCGCGAGCATCGGCGTGGTCATGCCCAGCGCGCACGGGTAGCCCATGATCAGCGTGGCCAGTGCAATGACCGTCGCCAGCACCAGGTCCTGGGTCGCCAAACCCCAGCCGAGGAAAGCCAGACCGCTGAGCACCAGCACGACCGGGCCGTAGTAGTTCATCAGACGGTCGGCGAGCAGCTCCAGCGGCACCTTGCGATCGGAAATCTGGCTCATCAGCCGGACCAGCTGACTCAGGAAGCTCTCCTGTCCGACCTTGGTGACCAGGATCTCCAGCGCCCCGTCGACATTGAGGGTGCCGCCGATCACGCTACTGCCGGGCTCTTTGCCGACAGGCACCGACTCGCCGGTGAAACTCGACTCGTCGACGCTGGCCAGGCCGCGCACGACTTCGCCATCCAACGCGATCCGCTCGCCGGGACGCACGATGATCGTCTCGCCCTTCGACACCTGCTCGACCGCGACCTCGACCTCGGTGCCGCCGCGCAGGACGCGCGCCCGCGGCGGTTGCAGCGACAGCATGCTGCGCACGGCTTCGGCCGCTTTCAGATTGGTGCCGAGCTTGAAATAGTTCGAGAAGATGTGGAGCGACATCAGCCAGATCGCGACCGGCAGGAAGTTCGGCCATTGCGGACTGACGATCGACAACGCGCCCACGACCAGCGAACCCCAGGCGGCCAGCGACAGCAGGACGTTGGCGTTGACCACGCCCTTGCGGATCGCCATCAGCGTGCGCACCAGCACCGGCTTGCCGACCCAGATCAGCACGAACAGCGCCAGCAGCAAGCTGAAGATCGCCCGTACCGTCTCAGGCAAGCCGAACAGGTTCAGCGGGTCGACGATCACGTCGACGGCGGACAGCGCCAAGCCCAACAGGCCGCGCTGGCGCACCAGTTGATAGAACGCCTGATCCTTGGCCAGCTGTTGCGCCTCGGTCTCCGAGACGGGGTAGCCGAGCGCGTTGACCGCCTCGGCCAGCACCTGCTTGCTGGTTTTGGCGGTGTCGGCTTCCACGAGCACGACGCCGTGCACCAGGTTGACGAGCACGCTGTTGACGCCGGGCAATTTCTTGAGTGACTTCTCCACGCTCATGGTGCAGAACGAGCACATCATGCCCGAGGCTTTGATCTGGACGGTTTCGGTTGCCATGTCGGTGATCTCTTAAAGCAGGATTGCGAACGTGTTCGCGTAGTACAGGCTCACCCCGAGTAGGGCGAGCCCGCTGATGACATGCAGGGGGCGGCTCCACGCGCTCAGGCGAGTGAAGCCAGTCAATGCGCCCGCCGCCAGGCCGGCGAGCAAAAAAGGCAGCCCTCGGCCCAACCCGAAGACAAACGCGAGCACCAGCCCTTGCATCGGGCTGGCCGCGGCCGCCGAGACGGAAAGCAACAGCAACAGCGGCGCGACGGAGGTGCCCAGGCTGAAGACGAATCCGTAACCGAACGCGCCGGTTACGCCCGGCCGCCGCCATCCCGCCAACTGGCTTACCTTCAATCGCGGCGCCAGGAACACGAAAACAGCGCCGGCGAAAAACATGAGGGCCATGCCCAGGGACCAGTAACGCCCGAACTGTGCGGTCGCGAACGCACCGAGCCGGCCCGCGAGCATTCCGAGCACCGTCAGATTGACAACGATGCCGGTGAAGAACGCAGCAGCGATCGCCAGCCCGCCGCGCTTGGATTCGGTCTCGGTGGCGCCGGCGGCGCCGGCAACGCCCAACCCCACGGGCACCGTGCACGGGCAGACCGCGCTGGCCACGACGCCGGCCAGAAACACGATCCCCAGCCCGATGATCGAGAGCTCGTCGCTCAGGCCACCGCCGAACTGACGCAGGAAGGCGTCGAGGGTCACTTCGCCTCCACCGGCGCACCCGCTTTGTAACCCAGACCGTTGACCGCGGCGGCGATCTGACTCACCGCAATTTCGTTAGGCGCAAATTGCACGCGCGCATTGCGGTCAGCCAGATTGACTTCGGCGTCGGACACGCCCTTGAGGGATTCGATGGCCTTCGTAACCTTTGCCGCACATGACATGCAGGCCATGCCTTCGATCGGGATCAGAACGGTCTTCATGCCGGCTTCCTGTGTTGCCTTGGTGGGTTGCGGTGTGGGCTCGCTGCAAGCGGCGGCCGTGAGGGTGAACACGCCAATCAGCCCGGCAAACAGGGCCGAGATGACGGGACGGGAGGATGCGCGTTTACTGCTGGTCATGAGATGGCCTCGCTTGAGTGGGTAATTCGTCGTCGGGATCGTTGAGCACCGCGAGGATGGGGCAGCTCGGCCGCGCCCCGCATTCGCAGTCCTCCAGCATCCCGGCGAGCGCACTGCGCATGGCCTGGAGCCGGGTGAGCTTGCGGTCGATGTCCTGGAGCTTGGAGGTCGCGAGCGCGCGAACCTCGCCCCGGTGCCGATTGGCGCCGTCGCGGAGGCTGATCAGCTCATCGACTTCCTTGAGCGTGAAGCCCAAGTCCTGCGCCCGCCGGATGAAACGGATCAGGGAGACCGTCTCCTCGGGGTATTGCCGGTAGCCCGACGGACGGCGCGGAGGCTTGTCGATCAAGCCTTCGCGTTCGTAGAACCGAACCGTATCGGAGCCAACGCCAGCGCGCTTCGCCACTTCGCCGACAGTCAGTGCCTGCATGGATAGCCTCTTATTCCGTTTTGCACGGAGTGAGGCTACACCTTGGACAATACTCCAAGGTCAAGCGCTATTTGCCGAAGGCGAGCTCGCTTGCAGTTGCGTTGGGTTCCAAGCGGGGTTCTGACGCAAAACTAAAATCAGCGCTGACGGCGCTGTACCAAGCGATTCCGGCCAACAATAACAACCACTTAGTTCGCTTTTGGCTGTTTTTTACATGAATCCCTGCCGACCCTCAACCTCGTCAGTTCCGCCGTCATTGCGGTAACGCGCCGGATGATCGGCGCGTCGGGGTCAAAACCCGCCTCGCGCAAAAGCGCATCGGCCGGGGTTTCGACGCTCCAGGCATCGAGGATGCTCGCCAGCGCGCCGACCTGGTCGGCTGCCAAGCCCAGCGCCTTGGCGACGTCGCGAACGGCACTGCGACCGCGGTAGCTCGTCGCAACACAGGTCAGGGCCGCACGGTCTCGGCCGTAGCGGTTGAAGACGTACTGAAGCACTTCCTCGCGCCGCTCGTGCTCGAAATCGATATCGATGTCGGGCGGCTCGTTGCGTTCCTTGGAGATGAATCGTTCGAACAGCATCCCGATGAGGTCGGGCGCAATCTCGGTCACGCCCAGCGCAAAGCAGACCGCCGAGTTCGCCGCTGACCCGCGGCCCTGGCAGAGGATGCCTTGTCTGCGCGCGAAGCGAACGATGTCGTGCACCGTCAAAAAGTACGACTCGTAATTGAGGTCCGCAATGAGGGCGAGCTCCTTTTCGATGAGCGTGCGTGCCTTTTCCGACGGGCCGTCCGGCCATCGCCAGCGCGCCCCCTCCTCTGTGAGATGCCTGAGCCAGGTCGTCGGCGTGTGCCCATCGGGTACCAGTTCGCGCGGGTACGTGTAACGCAGTTCCTTGAGTGAGAACTGACAGCGCTCCGCGATGCGGCGCGTTTCGTCGAGCAAGTCAGCCGGGTAGATCGCCGAAAGCGCGCGGCGGCTCCGCAAATGGCGCTCGGCGTTCGGAAACCGAAATGCGCCGGCCCGGGCAACGGTGGTGCGGTGGCGAATGGCTGTCATCACGTCGTGAAGCGCGCGCCGTTGTCGCACGTGGTAGTGGACATCGCCGGCCGCGACCGCGCGCAAGCCGAGCGTCTCAGCGAGCGCCCGCAAGCGGCGGCAACGCCCTTCGTCGTCGATGCCGCGGTGAAGTTCGATGGCCAGCCAGCACCGCTGCGGAAACACCGCGCTCAACCAGCGTCCGTGTTCCGCATCGGGTTCCTTCGCCGGCACCCACAGCGCCAGCAGTCCGTCCGGCACATCGCGAACGTCCGCCCGCGTCAGTCGGTAGCTCCCCTTTTCCGCCGCGCGCCGAGCGACGGTGATGAGGCGGCACAGCGCGGTGTAGCCGTCGTGGTCGACGACCAACAAAACAACCTTTGGTCCGTCGTGCAGTTGGAACTCGCTGCCGATGATGAGGCGCACGCCCATTTCTTGCGCCGCTTCGTGCGCGCGCACGATGCCCGCGAGCGAGCATTCGTCGGTGATGGCGAGCGCTTCGTAGCCGACGTGTGCGGCGCGGTGGAACAACTCCTTCGCGATAGACGCGCCGCGCTGGAACGAGAACGCCGACAGGCAATGAAGTTCGGCGTACCCGGACAGGCTCACGCGAAAAACCCGTGAAGCATGAACGGCCCCCGCTCACCCGATGCCGCGTACACCCAAGCGACTTGGCCGGCGTCGGTTTCAACGATGTAGTAGTCGCGGCGCACGTCGTCGCCGTCCCACCAGCCGCTTTCCACGCGCTCCGGTCCGAAGAGGACGCGATGGCGCGCCCGGAAGAGAATGGGTTTCTCCAGCATCCAGGCGGGACGCGCATCCGCGAGCGCTGCCAGCGGTTCGTTGCGTTCGCGTTGACGTCGCCATGCCCGTTCGGGCCGATGGTCAAAGTCGGTGGCCATCCCGTGGACTTCGGTATCCCCGAGTCGCGCGCGAAGGCGCTCGCGAAGCTGGTCGAACGACAGTGCGCCTTGCGGGTGCTCCTCAAAGAGATCGCCCGACGGCGGCACGAATGGCGGCAGGTCATCGGCCACGATGGACACCGCACGTACGGGGGCCTTCAACGTAAGGCGATCCAAGCGATGGCAGGCGACGTCGAGCAAGCGCAAGGCGTCACGCTCCGGCGCCAGCATCCCCACGTCGAGCACGGTGGATTCGAAGCGGTCGTGCTCGAAGACGACTTGGAACCGTTGAACGCCCCCGTCTCGCGCGCGGACGAACGTCGCGAGATCGCCAACGAGTCGACGCAGCGGAAACAGCAGTCCGCTCGTCAGTTCGATTTCATGGTCGAACTCCATGCGCCGTTGGAACGTTGACGGCGGCCGGTACATGCGCAGCGGCACCACTCGTCCGCACAGCGCATCGACCCAATCGAGCACGTGCGGCGGAAACCGGCGCGCGATGCCTTCGCGCGGCGCGGCCATTACTTGGTTGAGGCGTCTCAGACCCATGCGCGTGAATGCCTCTGTCACATCAGGAGCGAAGCCTGCGGCGGCCACCGGCAAACGACCGATGGCCCCGGAAAGTTGCGGTGCATCGACGCCCAGGCCGTCGTGAACGTTCGCCAGGGTTCGCGCGGCCCACGCGTTCGGCGCCGCAACGATGCGGTGCCGGAAACCGAGGTCGTCAAGTTCAAGACGCAGTCGCCGCTCAAAGTCCGGCCACGGCCCGAATAGCGCGATGCTCTGCCCGATCTCGAGTACCAGGGCGTCGTCGAAGGCGAGAGACACCTGCGAGCTGAAACCGTAGGCCCAAGCTGCCAAGAGCTGCCGGTCGCGCTCCATGGCGCTCGCGTCGAACTCGACCCAGTCGCAGTCCGATGTCAACGCCTGCGCGGCCTGGACCGAGAGCCGGGCCTTCAATCCGCGCGCAGCGGCCGCGTCGTTGACCGCGTGAACCACGCGCCGGTGCGCGGGGCCCGTGAGCATAGCCAGTGGTCGCGCGGACGGCGGGCGCTGCCTCTGCACGCCATCGACGGCAAAATGGGGAAACAAAATACAGGCCCAGTGCATGGCATCGGTATCAGGCGAGCGCGAATGCGGGCATGGGGATGCTGTGCGGAGGCGGGTTCGCGCCGCGGCACTTCAACACACGGACGCGGCGTGGGTGCGCCTGGACGTGAAGCCGCAACGCAGCCGGCGAGGGGTTGTCCGCCGCGCGCTCCGGACGGAACACGAAACCTAGGGCGTGCCCGGTTTCCGAGGCCACCTGGAGGCGGCGTAATGCCTGGTCGGTCGGATTCTTGGGCCAACATAGCACCGCACCGCATGCGGACGAACGCAGGCACTGCTCGGCTGCCCACATCGCACGGGTGGCATCGGCGTGGACGACTGTCACTTTGTCGAGGGCCACTCCAGCGAGGTGCCAAGCCGGTGCGTATGGCAGGTACGGCGGCCCAATGACCACGACGGGGCGACCCTCTGCCGTGAGGCGCGCGAGCGTCGGCCACAGCAGCGACAGCTCTCCCAAGCCATCGCAGGCCACGAGCACCTCACTGAGGCTTGCTGGAGGCCATCCCGCGAAGGGGAGGGCCGCATCGAGCGCGGCGAGTCCCGTCGGTTGCGCGCGGGACGACGCTCGCGCGGGTGCCTTTCCGCGCCAAATGGTGCGCTCGGCGAGCAACTGGTCCAGAGCCACGACGGCGCCCATCAGTCGCCCGACCGGATGAGGCCACAGAAGATACCCTCGATGGCGAAGTCGGCGCCGCGGGGCACGCTGATGGGTTCGAACGCCGAATTTCGCGGTAACAACTGGATGTCGCGGCCCCGCGTCTTCAGGCGCTTGATGGTGACTTCGTCGTCGATTCGGGCGACGACGATTTGCCCGTTGCGCGCGGTGGTGCTGCGGCGGATGGCCACGAGATCTCCGTCGAAGATGCCGTCGTCCACCATGGAGTCGCCGCGCACGCGCAGCAGGTAGTCCGGCACGGGCGAAAACACCCCGCGCCCTACCTCGATCGCCTCGTCAGCCTCGACGCCTGGCCCGATGGGATTGCCCGCCGCGACACGCCCGAAGATCGGAAGCCGCAGCACATCGATCTTCGCCGAGGGCGGTAACCGACTGAGACGGATGCTGCGCGCCGCCCTTGGCACCCGCGTGATTTCCCCTGCCTCTTCCAACGCGCGTAAGTGGTATGCCGCCGTCGCGTTCTGCGCGAACCCGAACGCCGCACAGATCTCCAGCTGCGTCGGCGGAAAGCCGTCGAGGCGCAAGCGGTCTTCAATGAAGATCAGGATGGCGCGCTGTTGTGCAGTGAGGCTCATGATGACTAATAATAATCACAACACGGGGACTATGCACAAGTCACTGTGGGGCCAGCGAATTCCCCGGCTTAACTGCGTCGCTGCAGAGATTCGACACCACATGTCGCACGGAATGAGAAGTCGACGCGCCACAAGGCCCTTCTTTAGGAGACCCCTGATGTCCGAATTGGCCACCCGCGCCGCCCAGCGTGCCGACCTCAACGTCCGTCCGGCGGACGCATTGGCCGAGCGTCTCGCAACGAAATACCGCGGCCGCGTCACTGGATTTTTCATCCTGCCGGCCACGCTGGCAGATGAGCGTAAACGCATACTCGCTGCTTGAGGAAATTCCCAAAAATTAGCACATAACTTTTGGCACGTCTTTGTTGCTTTTGCTTACAATCGCGAGCACGCCTTCCGACACCCAAGCACCACCTCTGAGGTCTGCTATTTCATTCAATCTGGATCCAGCAAATCCTCAATTGCCCGAGCACCTAGCCGCCATCGCAGCTGTTGAGATCTGGCTTCGAGAGCTGGCACCGCCGCATCGACCGCTTCCAGACATCATCGAATTAGATCGAGACCTATTCGCCAACCTCTCTGACGGCGGCTATGCCTTGATTCGGCTAAAGTGACTATTATTGAGTAATGATTATGGGTGGCGTAGGAATTCGTGCGCCGACCTTTTTCGGCTTTCGGACACCTAGGCCGCCCCCACGCTAACAGATCAAAACCTGTACGGTTCAATGATAGACCCTTACTCTTTCGAATTGACCAGCACCCTACTTTCCCTGGCCGCGACATATCTCACTGGAAAGGAAAGCAGAGGGGAAGCGCTGGATGCCGCCACGTTCCGAGACTGGCTTGAGCATGAAGCCTTCCCATTGCTGCTTAAGCAGGCAGATCAAACGCTAGCTTCTGTAATTTCAATGAAGGCAGATCAGCACGAGCAGCTGCAAGAACTGTTGAACAAGGTTCATTTGATCTATGCGGCTGTAGTGACTCCGCATCCCTCAGTGACAATTGCCAAACTACAGAACTTAGACCGAGCGCTGATGTTGTACATGTTTGATCGCGCGAGCGACGAAGGGCCGTTCCAACACTTCGAATCAGGCGATCTTGAGTCAGCTTTAGGTGCCTCCAGCGCAAAAATCATTAGTAGCGTGCGGTGGCTAGAAGAGAATGGATGGATAGTGGTCGCGGAATTTTCGGGCGGCTGGAGCTGCTCGCCGACTGCGGCCGGCCTCGATTTCACGTGGACCGCAACCGATCCTTCAGCCCCCGAAGCGATTGAGCGACTCCGACGCGCACTGCCGGACAGAACCGCTAGCGAACGACTTGAAACTTTGGCGAATGCCGCTGAAATACCAATCGGCCTGGCATACAGCAAAGTCAAAATTTGGGCCGACCAAGGGCTTCTGATTTTCGAAGACAGCGTTTGGCCTCCAAGCGAAGGACTGGTGCACGGTGTTCAAGAATCCTTGCGTCGGGGATGGCCCGATGCTCCCTCGCACTCACATTGAGCGCCACTGTGTTGCTGCCCGTTGAAAATTGACCAGAAAACGAGGGTTCTGCTCGCTGAAAATTGACCAGGGTGTTCTGACCTAACCTGCCGACCTTTTGGACCGGCAGGGAGACGAGGTGCA
>MKWR01000033.1 GCA_001899855.1 Lysobacterales bacterium 63-13 | reverse complement strand
CTAGAAAACGGACTCTACTTAGATCAGGCTGGTACTGAAACTTGGGGGCAGGTCAGAGCGTCTATTGTCCACTGCCCTCAATGTCCTTTATCAACGTCTTCATTTCATCGATTTCGCGAACCTGAGCCTCAATAATGCCGTCAGCCAATTCGCGCACGCGAGGATCCGAGATATGCGCACGCTTGCTGGTCAGGATGGCGATCGAATGATGTGGAATCATCGCCCTCATGTAGGAAACATCATCCACCGTTTCCTGGCTGCGAACCAGCCAGAGCGAGCCGGCGAAAACGATGACACTGCCCAGCAAGATGCCCACATTGAGCTTCTTGTTGTCGTACATGCCGAGCATGAAGAGCAGCATGACAACGGCCATCGTCGCGCCCATGACCAGCGCCATGTAGGCTCGCGTCTCGCTGAAGAAGATGTGATCGAACGCGTAGGTATTCAGATACATCAGACCGAACATCACAACGGTCGAGGTGGCAATCATGGAACCGAATTTCAGATACTTTGACATGGCAAGATTCCTCCCAGAGGCCTTACCGCGGCTATACCCACTCGTGCCGCAGTGTTGTTCAATTCACTCACTGCTTTCCATTATGCCGGTGGCATATGACTGAGCCATGAGCCTAACGCTCAAAGCGCTTGTTGTTCATTTAGCATTGAACTATTAGACGCTCAGCTTTCGCTTTGTTCTCGGGACTTCGACAAACGAAGCGCGCTGGTGACTACCGACACCGAACTCAGGCTCATGGCCACGGCAGCAATCATCGGACTCAGCAGCAGACCAAAAACCGGATACAGCACGCCAGCCGCAATGGGCACGCCGAGTGCGTTGTAGAGGAACGCAAAGCCGAGGTTCTGTTTCATGTTGCGAACCGTCGCGTCAGAAATCGTGCGAGCGCGAAGGATCGCGCCGAGATCACCCTTGACCAGGGTTACCTGCGCACTCGACATGGCGACATCGGTGCCGGTTCCCATAGCAATACCGATATTGGCCGCAGCCAAAGCCGGCGCGTCGTTGACGCCATCGCCCGCCATCGCAACGAGGTGCCCCTTCTTCTGCAGCGACGTCACCAGATCGGCCTTGTCTTTCGGACGGACATCGCCGCGGACATCTTGTATGCCCAAGGTACGTCCCACCGCGTCGGCCGTGCGTTGCGCGTCACCCGAGGCCATGATCACGTGGACGCCCGCTTCACGTAGCGCATCGAGTGCGGGCTGCGTCGAGGCCTTGATCGCGTCCGCCACCGCGATCGCGCCGGCGAGACGGCCGTCAACTTCCAGATACATGACACTGCCGCCGTTGGCTCTGAAGGCCGCCACTTGGGACGTCGCAATGGCGATGTCGATATCGTACTCGGCCATCAGCGCTTGGTTGCCCAAGGCGATTCGCTGATCGCCAACGCGTCCGGTCACGCCCTTGCCGGCGTGTGATTCAAAATCCTTCGCCTCAGCGAGCGTAAGCCCACGTGTCTTGGCTTCGGCGAGAATCGCTGCTGCGAGTGGATGTTCGCTACCTCGCTCCAGACTGGCGGCGAATCCCACGATCTCGTCAGCCGAAAACCCTTTCGCGACCCAAGCTTCTCTGAATGATGGCCTCCCCTCAGTCAGCGTCCCGGTCTTGTCGACGATCAACGTATCGATCTTGCGCAGGTGCTCGATCGCTTCGGCATCACGAAACAGAACACCGGCCTGAGCAGCGCGACCTGTGGCCACCATGATTGACATCGGTGTTGCCAATCCCAGCGCGCACGGACAGGCAATGATGAGAACCGACACCGCGTTGAGAACTGCGAATGTCCACGCTGGATCGGGACCGAACAATCCCCAGAACAGGAACGTAGCAACCGCTGTACCGATCACGGCCAAGACGAACCAGAATGCCACTTTGTCCGCCATCTTCTGCATTGGTGCACGCGAGCGCTGCGCCTGCGCCACGAGTTGCACAATCTGCGCGAGCATCGAGTCCGAACCCACCTTCTCGGCGCTGATAACGAGACTTCCGCTGCCGTTCTGGGTGGCACCGATGACTTTGTCGTCAACTTCCTTTTCAACCGGGATGGGTTCGCCGGTCAGCATCGATTCGTCGATGCTGCTGCGTCCTTCCAGAACGATTCCATCGACTGGCACTTTCTCGCCCGGTCGCACGCGCAGGCGATCACCTGCCTTGATCTCTTCGAGCGGAACATCATCGTCGTTGCCTGAGTCGTCGATTCGCCGCGCGGTCTTGGGCGCCAGATTGAGCAAGGCCTTGATCGCAGCGGAGGTCTTGCTGCGCGCTTTGAGTTCAAGCAACTGACCCACGAGGGTCAAGGAGACGATCACGGCGGCGGCTTCGAAGTAGACGCCGATGCGTCCGTGCTCCTCGAACGAGGCGGGAAACAGACCGGGTGCCAGCGTCGCCACCAGACTGTAGCCAAACGCCGCGATGACGCCGGTGCCGATCAGGGTCCACATGTTCGGACTGCGATTGCCGATCGATTGCAGCCAGCGCTCAAAAAAGGGCCATCCAGCCCATAACACGACCGGCGTGCTCAGAATCAATTCGAGCCATGTCCTTGTCGTGGTGGACATCCACAGTAGGTAGTGCCCGAACATGGCCAGAACCAGGACGCTCACACTGAGCGGCAGCGTCCACCAGAAGCGGCGCGAAAAATCGCGAAGTTCCGGATTCTCTTCTTCGTCCAGGCGGGGCATTTCCGGCTCCAGCGCCATACCGCAAATGGGGCAGGAACCGGGACCGGTCTGGCGAATCTCGGGATGCATCGGGCAGGTGTAGATGGCATCAACGGATGCGTCCACTTCAACCAAGGTCGTCCCTGTATGCAGATACTTGTCCGGGTCCGCGGTGAATTTCTCAAGACAGCGCGCCGAGCAGAAATAGTGGTCCTCGCGAGCATGTTCCAGGTGGTGAGAAGCGGTCGCCGGATCCACCGTCATGCGGCACACCGGATCGATGCGGGAATTGGCGGCTCCGGAATTCTTGATCGCGCAACACGCTGGATTGGATGCGTTCGACGTTGGCGAAGGATGAGAATGCTTTTCTTGGCTCATGAGATGTCCTTGACGACTGCGCCGGGAGCCATCGCTCCCGGGCTTCCACAAAGTCTCAACCCTGGATGCGAGTCCAGAGTCAAGCCGCGTCAACACGCGCAGTCACTTTTGAGGTCGAGACGACCAGTGGATATGGACGATCCTCCAACTCCTGCTGACGTTCTTGAGAACCATGGTCTCCGTGCTGAGCAAGGTGATGGGCTTACCTTCTTTCTGGAAATGGATTTCGCTTTCACTGCCGACCCAGACCAGATCGCCGCTGCGCCCGGCTGTTCGACGTAGAAGTTGGACATGCGCTTCCTTCAGAAACTTGGCGTCGCCGACTGCGTGATGAGACAAATATTCCTGCCTACTGCGCTCGGCACCACCACTTTCAAGGATCAGGACTTCGGGATCGAGCAGCAGCTCGACGGCTTTCAAGTCACCAGCCTGGAGCGCAGTGCCAAACTGATCAACAACCGTTGCGGCCGCCTGTGCTTCGACTGGCACATTCTGTGATGCGGCGGTGTCTGCGGCGGCGTGCGCGTGCGATGGCAGCTTGGGCGTCCCTTGTGCGCTGGCAAGTGTGGCCGCAAAAAGCAGGACCACGAGAATTGGCGAAATGATCAAATATCTTGTACTCATTGTCGGTTTCCCTGTTTCAATCTTTAGTGCTTGTGACCGTCATTGGCCGGGTCGGTCGGCTTGACCGGATGACTCTCCAACGTACCGTCCGCGTGCCGATGCTTGGTCATTAGCTCTTCGCCCGTTTTATCGGATTCACTGGCCGCCACCTCCGATTGCTCGTGGGCCTCCGGAGCTGAAGGCATTGCATCAGTGTCCCCTGACGACTTTCCCTCATCGGATTGCGGATGCATTTCGTGTTTGTCGGCATGCTCATCCAATCCTGACCCAGCATGGCCGCCGTCTTGCCCATCGTCGTCGTGTTGTGCCTCACCTTCCGAATGGGAGTGTTCATGCGCTCCGGTTTCACCACCGCCGTGTGAGTGACCGCTACTCTGCGCGATCATCGCCTTGTACTCAGCGGCATCCAGTGACGGCAGCTTCTGAAGAAATGCCGCCATGTTCCAGATGTAGTCATCACCCATGCTCTTGCCCCAGGCCGGCATGCCGGAGGCCTTGATGCCGTGCTTGATGACCCAGAACGCATGTTCCGGTTTGACCACTTCCGTGGACAGATTGGGCGGCGCCGGATACAAGCCCTTGCTCAATTCCGAATCCGCCATGCCGGGCGAGAGATGGCAGCCGATGCACATGGCGTTGTAGTTACCGGCGCCTTGGGTGATTTTTGCCGGGTCGGAAAGGTCGGGTATTTCCAGCTTGGCGGCACGCGTCTCGATCGAGCGATCGCGCAAGGTTTCGAGGATCGCGTAGGTGGGGCGGAAGTGCGGATCATCGGCGCCGATGTTGTAGAGGCCCGACCAAACAAACACGCCAGCGGCCAACGCCAGGACGGAGAGACCGACGATGACGCCGATAAATTTTCGTGTGTGGGACTTCATGAGTTGTTCCTTGAGTTAGAACCACAGGCGCACGCCAGCGACAAGCTGGGTGTCCTCGACCTGACCAAAATCGGCTCGCGCGAAGTCGGCGGTCTTGCCGAACTTGCGCGACCAGACGACGCCGACATACGGCGCGAACTTCCGGGTGATTTCGTAGCGCAAGCGCAAGCCGACATCGATATCGGAAAAGCCCGAGCCGATGCCGCGAGCAGCATCGTTCTTTCCGTAGACATTCACTTCGACATCGGGCTGCAAAATCAGTCGTTGCGTCAACAGCAGCTCGTACTCGGCCTCAACACGCAACGCCGTTCGACCTGCCTCGCCGATATAGGCCGTGGCCTGGACGTCAAACCAATACGGCGCCAATCCCTGCAATCCGAATGCTGCCCAGTTTCTACCGGGGCCTTCGCCGAAATCGTGTCGCGCGCCAGCCTGCCATCCCCAGTAGGTTGCGAATGCTCGATTCCACAGCAATTCGCTGCGCGTTGCACCGAGACGTCCATCGCTGCGCTCGCCATCGAGTTTGAACCACAGCTTGTTGAGGTCCGAGCCGTACCAGGCCTGGGCATCAATGGCCTGACCGTTTGCGTCATCGCCGTGGAATTGCTCCAGACGGTCGACGATGACGCTTCCGAGCAACGAATGACCATGCATTCCACCCATGCCGGACATCGCTCCGGCGTCCACGCCATCGGAATAGTCAGGGTCCCGCGCATCGGGCGGTGCGGACCCACCCTGCATGTTCATGGAGCCCATATCCATGGCCGGTTTCTTGCTGGGATCCATGCCATCCATCTTGCTGTGGTCCATGCCCTGCATCTGGCTGTGATCCATACCTTCCATCTTGCTGGGGTCCATGCCCTGCATCTGGCTGTGATCCATACCTTCCATCTTGCTGGGATCGTTGCCCTGCATCTGGCTATGGTCCATGCCATCCATCTTGCTGTGATCCATGCCCTGCATCTGGCCGTGATCCATGCCCTCCATCTTGCTATGGTCCATACCCTGCATCTGGCTGTGATCCATACCTTCCATCTGGCTGTGATCCATACCTTCCATCTTGCTATGGTCCATACCCTGCATCGGATCCATGGCCTTTGAGCTGTCCTTCTTCGCGTCAGCGTATTTTGCCTCGCGCTTGGCTTCGGCAGCCCTGGTGTCGTGGTGTGCCTTGGTTGCGGCGTGTGCTTGGTGAGTGCTCGACTCTTTCCTGTCTTCTCCGGTTGGCGTTTGCGCTTGTGCCCAGCTTGCGAACGGCGAAACAAGAAGTACGGCGATGCCTATCCGCAGGGTGTGACAAGCCCCCGCGCGTGAGGTCCGTTTCGATCGATTTTGCATGGTGATCTTCATGACACCACCACCTGGCGGAACATGCCCGCTTCCATGTGGTAGAGCAGATGGCAGTGGTAGGCCCACCTTCCCGGCGCATCCGCGCTGACCCGATAGCTGATGCGTTGCGCGGGCTGCACCATGATCGTGTGCTTGCGAACCTGGAATTCGCCCTCGGCACTTTCGAGCTCGCTCCACATGCCGTGCAGATGGATCGGATGCGGCATCATCGTGTCGTTGACCAGGATGATGCGCAGGTGCTCGCCGTAGCGGAAATGCAGCGGCTTGGCATCGCTGAATTTTTCACCGTCGAACGACCACATGTAGCGTTCCATATTGCCGGTCAGATGCAGTTCGATGTCCCTGCCGGGTTCGCGAGGGTCAATGGAACCTCCAATCGTGTGCAGATCGGAGTAAGTCAGGACCTTGCGACCGTTGTTGCGAAGACCAATGCCGGGATCATCGAGATTGGTCCTTGGCATGTCGACACGCATGTCGACACCGGGTCCGTACTCGGTTCGGGCATGATGGGCCGTCGCCATCCCTGCCATGCCGCCCTCGGCAGATCCGTGCTGCATGCCCGCCATGCCTTGCATGCCATCCATGTGGTTCATTCCCTGCATGTCCGCCATGCCGCCGCTTCCATGCTGCATGCCACTACCCATGGCCATGGCGCCCATCATGTCTGTCATGCTCAGCCATTGCGGGGGATCAACCGCAGGCACCTCGGCCTGCATGCCCGCTCGCGGAGCAAGCGTGCCCCGTACGTAGCCGGTGCGATCAATCGACTGCGCAAACAGCGTGTACGCCTGCTCTTCGCTCGGCTCGACGATCACGTCATAGGTCTCCGCGACGGCGATGCGGAACTCGTCCACGCTGACCGGCTCGACATCCTGGCCGTCAGCGGCAACCACGGTCATCTTCAGGCCCGGAATGCGGACGTCGAAAATACTCATGGCCGAGCCGTTGATGAAGCGCAAGCGTACTTTCTCGCCTCGCTTGAACAGCCCGGTCCAGTTGTCAGCCGCAGTGGCGCCATTCATCAGGTAGGTATAGGTATGCGCGGTCACATCACCGAGATCGGTGGGGCTCATGCGCATCTGATTCCACATCTTGCGTTTGGCCAGGGCCTGGCGAAAGCCCATCTTCAATGCATCGTTGGCAAAGTCGACCGCCGTCGGTTCATTGAAGTTGTAGTAGTCGCTCATCTTCTTGAGATTGGCGAAAAGAACTTCCGGATCCTCATCGGTCCAGTCCGACAGCATCACCACATGGTCCTGCTGGGTAGGAAACCGCTCGCCTTCCTTGGGCGTGATCACGATGGGGCCGTAGATTCCGGTCTGTTCCTGAAAACGCGAGTGGCTGTGATACCAGTAGGTTCCTGTCTGATTGACAGCGAACTGATACTGGAATGTTTCGCCCGGAGCGATACCGTCAAAACTCAGGCCGGGCACGCCGTCCATGCCGGTGGGCAACAAGATGCCGTGCCAATGGATCGAGGTCGGCACGCGCAACCGATTGGTCACGCGCAAGGTGACCGTGTCGCCTTCGCGCCAACGCAAGGTTGGGGCCGGAATCGACCCGTTGACGGTCGTGGCAGAACGATGAGCGCCGGTGATGCCGGAAGGCGTTTCACCGATGCTCAGATCGAATTGTTTGCCGGATAGAGACTGGGCCGTGGTGGACGGATCGAGCGCCCAAGCCAATGATTGTCTATGCCCCAATGTGGCGACCGCGCCACCGGCCAGAAGGCCTTGCAGAAATCGTCGTCGGGAGGCCGTCATCGGCGCGACAACATGGGAATCGGAAAAACGGGAATTCATCATTATCACCATGGAGTGTTGATGGTTCGACTGCGCACCACGCGCAGGCGAAGACTGCGGTTTACCTCGCGCGTACGCGAAGCGAATGCAGACGGGGTGCCCGAAGGCACCATCAGACACTCAAGCGATAGGAGGGCGCCTCAGGTGCGGGAGGATCGGCGCAGGAAGCCCGGCTTCGATGGGGGATATAACCGACCCATGGATTTCGGCGACCACGACCCACAGAAAAGACGGCAAAGTGGCAGCTGCATGAACGCAGGCGCAGCTGCAGCGCCCGGACTTGCAACAGTCGGGACTTGGTGCGGAGGACTTCGAAAGCGCCGCACCCTTGCCCAGAGGAGAGTGACCGTTGGCCTTGCTTGAATTCGATGCCGCGGTTTCGTGGCATGAAGGCAACGCCAAGTGATCGCCCTCAGCTTCCTGCGCGAGCGTTTGCGTTTGCGAGTGGTCGTGCATGCCAAATGATGGTGCGGCCATGGCAAAAGGCGATCCGTTGAGGATCACGCCAAGACCTAAAACGACCCGCAGCAATGTCGATCGAAATCCCATTTCCTTAGAATACACCCATAGTGTCACGTTGCGCCCCGCTGACAGACGGGCGCGCTATTCGCCTCTCGTCGCGGTCGCATGCGTAGAGCAATCGACCTTGGATCTCATCAAAAGTTCTTCGTCGAGAGATAAGGCGTCACAACCGCGAATAAATCATCGTGTGGTGGGGTAAGAGCCCGTCGCACTTACACGGCGCGAACTCTTGGAAGAATTGCGTTTCATGGAGGTGAGGAATGGGACCCCCTAACCGCAGCAGGATTTCTGTTGCTGAATGGGCGGACAAGCGACCGTGCCGTAAGAGCAGAACACACAGCAATCACCTTGTTTGGGGCGTAACAGTTCCCCGCAGCCTGCGCAGTCATAAAAGAACTGGCAGGCGTTGGTCGGCATCGTCTCCGTGCTTTGATGCCCGCAGCACGGACACGTCAAAGTGCTTTGCAACTGAGGCTCAACCACCGCTCGGCCTCGCTTTGGCAGGGAATCCTGCCTCGGTTATCACACGGGCTATGTCCCCTATGCTTGCGCGTTCCGAGTCGAAATCCACCGTTACGGTTGCGGCCTTGGCATCAACTCGACGAGTCGTTACGCCGGGTATTTTTTCCAGCGCTTTTTCAATGGTAAGGGTGCATGCGGGGCACGTCATGTTCTGGACGTCGAGCACGACGTTTTGGGGACTGGCCGCAGCCGCTAGTCCCGTCGCCGCGAGGGCCACTAAAGCCAGAATAAATTTGCGCATCGATCGACTCCTAGAAAAACCAGACAACGTAATAAGGAAAGGAAAGCAATACTGCGATCAGTACCGTAGCAAGCCACAGCCACCGCCGCCGGCGGCGCACAACTTTCGGTTCCACACACGCACCGGCTGTGCGGCAAGCCGAAGTTGGTCCATACAGCGCCCAGAACGCATATGCCAAACACATCACTGTGGCCCCGCTGAACCAGGGCCGCCAGGCGTCGAGTGCCGTCAGGTTGGCGATCCAGGCACCACTGATACCAAGAACAACCAAAACTAGCGGCACGACGCAACATACCGAAGCACCGATGGCAGCCAGCGCCGCCACCCACAAGGCGGGGATCGGTGATTTGGCGTTTGGGCTGGTCATGCGCGCATACTAACCTCCGTACCAAGGTACGGAGTCAACCCATGTCCGATGTTTCGCTCACCATCAGTCGTTTGGCTGCCACTGCGGATGTCCATGTCGAAACGGTGCGCTACTACCAACGCCGCGGACTGATGAAAGAACCCCGTCGCCCGATCGGCGGTATCCGCCGCTACGGACAGCAAGACCTAACACAGTTGCTATTCATTCGACGTGCTCAAGCGATGGGCTTTAGCCTGGAAGAAATTTCCGGGCTATTGGCAGTCACAGGCCAGCGAGCGTGCGAACAAACTCGCCAATTGACCGAACTCAAATTAGTCGATGTTCGGCGACGCCTGGTGGAGCTCCGCACACTGGAGAACGATCTGGTCGATCTGGTCGCTGAATGCGCACAGGTCGGCGAGGGAGATTGCTGTCCCACGCTCGATTTTCTGAAACACGTCGACGTCCCCACGTGACAAGTCCGTGCTGCATAGAAGTGGCATGGCACGACGCGCTCTGCGTGTTGTCGAAACACTCGGAAACCCCTTCAACGGCACGACGCCTGAAACTCATGCTCTGAATCAACGATTGAATGGACCAAGTGAGGACTTCTCAATCTCGATTTCCGGGTATCTGGGTTCGGATTCCAAAACAGATTTATCGGTCTGATTCGATCTCGGGTCCTCGATGCTGCGCCGAGTCAAGGCGGCGCGTCATGAGTCACCGTTTGCTCGCACGAGGATGCTTCAAGCTGAAGCGTGGCCTTGCGAATTCCGAATCGCTCGTTCAATCGACTGGCAATTGATTCGCGCATGGCTTCGGCCGTTCCGCCGTCGGGCCCGTAGACGATATGCACCGTAAGAACGGGCACGGTGGAGCCAAGTGCCCAGACATGCAAATCATGAATCGAACGAACGCCGGGAATCGATCCAATCGCCGAACGAACTTTGTCGAGATCGATGCCCTTTGGCACGCCTTGCATCAAGATATGCCCGGCATCTCGCATCAAGGATGCGCTTCTGGGCAATACCCATAGTCCGATCAACACCGCGACGATGGGATCGACCATCGCGAATCCAGTGAACTGGATGACGATCGCGCCGACGATGACACCGACCGATCCGAGCATGTCCGCCCAAACCTCCAGATACGCGCCTTTGACATTCAGGCTCTCGCCACTTCCCGCCTTGAGCAATCGCATTGAGATCAGGTTGACGATCAGACCGACGACGGCCACCACGAGCATTCCCATGGAAGCCACCTCGGGCGGATCGCGAAACCGCCCCACCGCCTCCCAGAGAATGTAGCCGGCGACCACGAACAGGAGTCCGCCATTGACCATCGCTCCGAGCGCTTCCATGCGCGCATAGCCATAGGTGCGTTTGGCGTCGGCGGGACGGCGGCTCAATCGCACTGCGAACAGGGATATGCCCAGTGCGAGGACGTCCGTGCCCATATGGGCCGCGTCAGAGAGCAGCGCGAGACTGTTGGTAAGCAGACCGCCGACGATTTCCGCCACGAGAAAAATCGCCGTCAGGCCGAGCGCCCACCACAACGGGCGCTCGTGACTGGATTCTGTTACGCCATGATCATGTCCTGCACCCATGTGGGTCTCCTCGGAACGAGTTGTGTGATTTGTCCAGAGGCGTCCGCGTACCCCGCGTCGCCGGTTGAGCAGCGGTTCGCAGAATCCTTCAGCTCGGCGGTTCGGTCGCACCAATGGCAAAGGCCTGCTCCACGGCGGCGACATAGACCCAGCCGGCAGCGGCCTGTCCGGTCCGACCGACACGGAGGAAGATCTCCACCGCGCGACTGACTTCCTCGTCCTCGCAGAACAGCTCCATCTGCATTTCGCTGATGACACGATCACCGAAGTCCACCGAGTACTCCTGTTCCCGCGCACGTAGTGCGCGGAGTAATCCTTTGACGTCGAAAAGGCTCAATTTCCGAAAGCCCGCATCCTCCAGGGCGCGGACCAGATCCGACGCCCGGTTGCGATGCACGAATGCCTTGATCTGCTTCATGGCGTTTCCTCCTCGGTTCTTGCCTTGAGTGATCGCTGTTCTGCGCGGTTCTCCAACCATTCGTAGAGAACCGGTAGCAGCACGAGGGTAAGCAGGGTCGAAGTGATCAAACCGCCGACCACGACTGTCGCCAGCGGCCGCTGGGTTTCTGCGCCGACACCGCGCGACAGCAGCATCGGAACCAGGCCAAGAATCGCCACGCTTGCTGTCATCAGCACCGGGCGCAGGCGAAGGGCTGTGCCTTGGAGAACCGCCTCGCGCACCGCGAGCCCTTTGTCGCGCAGTTCATTGAGAAAGCTCACCAGCACGATGCCATTAAGCATGGCCACGCCGAACACCGCGATGAATCCGATCGCCGAGGGCACAGAGAGGTACTGCCCGGTGACGAACAAGGCGAGCAGCCCGCCAATGGTGGCGAATGGCACATTGGCTAGGATGAGCACCGCGTATTTCACCGAATTGAAGGCGGTGTAGAGCAGGACAAAGATGAAGAAGATCGTGATCGGCACGATCAAGGCGAGTCGGGCCAAGGCACGCTGCTGATTCTCGAACGCGCCACCCCATTCGATCCAGTAACCGGACGGCAAGGTCACCTGCTGGCCGATCGCCGCTTCGGCATCCTTGACGAAGCTGTCGACGTCGCGGCCACGCACATCCATCTGGATGACGGCATAACGCTGCAGTTGCTCGCGACGTACGAAGGAATAGCCTTCGGCCACACTGATGTCGGCGACTTCTGACAACGCCACCAGGGCGCCGGTGGCCGAGCGCAATGGAATTCGGCGCAAGGCCTCGACGCTGTCGCGGGTTGCCTCACTCAGACGCACCGCGATATCGAAGCGCCGAACGCCATCGAGCAGCACGCTGACCGGTTCGCCACCGAGACCGTTGCGCACGATGGTCAAAACGTCATCAGCGTTCATCCCGTGGCGGGCGAGCTCGTCGCGATCGACCTGGATGCGGATCTGCGGCTTGCCGACATTCGCCTCCAGCGAGAGATCGGCAACACCCTCGACGTTCGCGAGTACATCTTTCAACTGGGCACTGATACGGTCGAGTTGCTGCAGATCCTCACCATAGAGCTTGAGGGCCAGCGTTGCCCGCACACCTGAGATCAGTTCCTCGACGCGCATTTGGATCGGCTGGGTGTAACCGGGCACAACGTTGGGCACCACTTCCTCGAGCGTTTCCTGCATGGCTTCTTCCAACTGCTTGATGTCGCGCCCGCTGATCCACTCGTCCTCCGGTTTCAGTGCGGTATAGATTTCCATGTAGTTGACGTCGGCCGTCTCGCCCTTTTCCGCGCGACCGATCATCGCCAGCGTGGTTTCCACTTCAGGAAACTTCTTGAACGCCTCCGAGATCGTGTTGCTGGTGGCGATGGATTCGTTGAGCGAAGTGGATGGGATGCCGGTCACGCGCCACATGATTGAACCCTCCTGCAACTGCGGCATGAATTCCTTGCCGAGAAACGGGAACAAGGCAAGGCTGACCAGCAGCGCCAACACCGCACTGACGACGACGATCCGTTTGCTGGCGAGCGCCTTGTCGAGCAGGGGCCGGTAGCCCCGCTTGATTCGTGCCACCAGCCAGGTATCGCGCTCCGGCTTCGGCTTGAGGATCAAGGAAGCGAGCACGGGGATCAGGGTCAGACTCAGGACCAGCGAGCCTGCCATGGCGAAGGCGATGTTGAAGGCCATCGGTTTGAACATCTTGCCTTCCAGTCCTTCCAGTGCGAACAAGGGCAGGAACACAACGATGATGATGATGATCGCGAAGGCAATCGGATTGGCGACCTCGCGGGCCGCGGTCAGAACGGCAGCCGTGCGATTGACCTTTTCGCCATGTTCAAGACGTTCGGCCATGACCCGAAAAGCATTCTCGACCATGACCACAGCACCGTCGACCATCATGCCAATACCGATCGCGAGCCCCGCCAGCGACATCAAGTTGGCGGAGAGCCCGGCTTGGCCCATGCCGATGAAGGCGATCAGCATGGCCAGTGGCAAGGTGACGATCACGACCAAGGCCGAGCGTAGTTCGCCCAGAAACAGGAACAGGATAATTGCGACCAGGATGGAGCCCTCGATCAGCGCGCGCACAGCGGTTCCTACCGCCTTGTTGACGAGATCGGTGCGCTCGTAGATCGGCTTGAGCACCATGGTTTTGGGCAGGGCGTCGCGTACGACGTCGAGTTTGCCCTTGACCGCCTCGACCACCGCTTTCGCATTTTCGCCAATACGGGCCAGGGCCATGCCGAGGACGACTTCCTGGCCATCGCGCGTCACCGCACCGAATCGCGGCGCGGGGGCTTCCACCACGGTGGCGACGTCACGCAGGTACACCGGCACGCCATCCTCGGCCTTGAGCACGATCCCGCCGATATCGGCGGTCGATATGAGCAGACCCAGGCCGCGCACGAGGAACTGCTCACGTCCGACATCCATGACGTTGCCACCGACCTGACCGTTGTTGGCCGGGATCGCATTGATCACATCGCTGAATCCAAGCCCACGCGCATAGAGGCGTTGCGGATCGACCAGAATCTGATATTCACGCTCGCCTCCGCCCCAGGACGAGACATCGTCGACGCCCGGCGCGGTGCGCAGGACGAGTCGCACCATCCACTCCTGCCAGGTACGCAGATCCATATCACTGACCTGCGCCGGGTCGACACCGGGCGCGCGCTCGACCGTGTACCAGAACACCTGACCGAGGCCCGAGGTGTTTGGACCCATGCCGGGTTTTCCGTAGCCGGGCGGCAAACGATCACCGATTTCCTGCAGGCGTTCGTTGACCAGTTGGCGTGCGAAATAAATGTCCATGTCATCTTCGAAATAGACCGAGACATAAGACAGTCCGAACAGGCTAACCGAGCGGATCTCCTGCACCTTCGGCAAGCCGGCCAATGCGGACTCGATCGGCGTTGTCAAAAGCAGTTCGACGTCCTCAGCGGCCAAGCCGGGCGACTCCGTGTACACATTAACTTGTGCCGGGGTGACGTCCGGGAACGCATCAATCGGCACGTCGTGCACGGCGCGCAAACCGAGAAAGGCGACCACGGCAAAGACGATGATGATCAGAAATTTGTAGCGCAGGGAAAATTCAACCAGACCGTTCAACATGACGGACCTCCGCCCAGTGACGGGAAGGAATCAGTGACCATGTCCTTCTCCCATTTGCGCTTTGAGAATCTGGGATTTCAAGGTGAATGCGCCGGTCACGACGACGGTGTCGCCCGTTTTCAATCCCTCGCGGATGACCGTGTGGTCACCGATGACATCGCCGACGCGAACCGGCACAGGGGCAAATGCGCCGTGTTCATCACGGCGAAAGACGACCGTCTCCCCTTCAATCTGCACCAACGCACCGTTCGGAACCGACAGCGAGTCTGACGTTTGCGATTGCGCGGAAGCCAATCTGCCGGCCTCGAAATACACATCGACGTAATCACCTCCATGCAGTCGATCGTCCGGGTTTGGCACCTCCACACGAACAGATGCATTGCGTGTGGCTTCGGAGGTCCGGTGCGCGCTGTGCATGACCGTCCCGGGCATGCGTTGGCCACCGGCGATAACGGTTGCCGGCGCTCCCGCCTGCACGCGAGACACCGCGTCCGAAGGCAGCTTGGCGTCAACCCAGACGGTCGATTCATCAACGAGACGAAACAGCGGCTTGCCGGGTTCGATGCGCTGACCGACGACAAAATCATCTTCCGTCAGGCGTCCGGCGTGCGGTGCAGTCAATGTGAATTCACCGTTGCTGCGTCCCGCAGCAGCCCCGGGCAGGCCATAGGCGCGTGCCGCAGCCCGCGCTCGGTCTACAGCCACCTGGGCCTCCTTGATACGGCGACCCGAGACGGCCTCGCGGCCCAAGGCCGACACCCGACGCCACTCCTCTTCGGCAATGCGCAAATCGGCCTGGGCATTGGCAACTTCAACACTGGACAAGGTCACAAGCGCGGCGCCGGCTTCAACTTCATCACCGATCCGCGCATGGCGACGGACAACGAGCGCTTCGACGCGAGGCGTGATCAGTGTGGTGCCATAGGCGTTGTCGATCACTTCGCCAGGGGCGCGCAGCTCCTCGGTCAGCAAACTGGGTCGGAGGGTCTGCGATTGGACACCGGCGGCGGCCAATGCTGCCTCGTCCATGCGTATGCCGGATTCGGAGGCTTCTTCCTCCGCATGCTTGCCTTCCTCACCTTGATGTCCGGATGTTGCGGACTTATCCAGTTTGACTTGCGCGTGCTCGGCCGGGCCGGCCGGACCCGATTCATCGGCTGACTTTGAGCAGGCGGACAGAGAAAGCACTAGAGTCGACAACAGTAGCGGGCAGAACAGTGTGCAAACTTTCATGGGAATAGTGCTCATGGCGTGGCCTCCAGTCCGGACCAGCGTTCGAGCTGACCGATGGCGGCGAGATAGTCGGTGTAATTGCGCCAGACGCGTGCTTCGAGTTCGGCACCGGCCAGGGCCGTGTCGAGGGTCTGCTTAAGCTGCAAAAGATAGTCGGCGGTCGATAACTCCCCCTCGCGCCACAGGCGTTCGAGCAGGTCGGCACGTCGGTCCACATCGGTGCCGCGGCTGGATTGCCAGCGATCCCAGGCGGTCCGCGAGATGGCGTAGCTTTCGATGACGCGACGGTTTTCGGTACTGAGTTCCAGCGTTACGCGCTCGGATTCGGCCTCGGCCGCATCCGCCTCGGCCTGCGCCGCGATCACCTCGGCGCCGTAGGAGTTGCGCACAAAGAGCGGTACGCGCAGCGTGACGCCGATGACGTTGTCGCTGAAACTGCCATAGTCGATGCGTCCACCGTTGACGCCGAGCGTGGGATCGGCGATCCGGTTGCGTCGGGCGACGACGACTTCGCGCTCAGCCGCCGATGCGGCAGCATGCGCCACCTGCCAATCCGGTAGTTGCTCAATATCAGCGGCCGTTGCCGTTGGTTCGGGAAGGGTATCGGTCGGAAGTACGGTGGCTGTCACCGTATCTCCGGCTCCGCCCACCGCGCGGAAGCGCGCCTCGGCGTCGGACCGCTCGGACTCCAGTTGGGACTGCTGAACTTGCGCCTCATCACGCGCCAGTGCGGCGAGGTCGCGTTCCAGACCTGAAATGTCATCGGCGGAATATTGCTTGTCAGCCAAGGTTGCAAAGCGCGTGACCAGCGCCATTCGGCGCTCGCCAATCCCGACGCGCTGAGTGGCGGTGAGAAGGTCCGCCCAGCCATTGAACCATTGACGAGCGAACTCGCGACGCCGCACCCGGGCCTCGGCGACGGCCTGATCGACCCGGGATTCTGCTGCTTCGCTGCGAGCCCTGCGCTTGCCGCTCAGGTCCAGAGTTAGGCTGACGCCAGCCGTGCTGGTGCGATCCGGACCTTCCTTGTTGGAATTGAACTCAAGCTCGG
Source organism: Lysobacterales bacterium 63-13 (assembly GCA_001899855.1). GTDB lineage: Bacteria > Pseudomonadota > Gammaproteobacteria > Xanthomonadales > Rhodanobacteraceae > Dokdonella. The sequence continues at coordinate 25,707 of MKWR01000033.1, read as the reverse complement.
GGTTGTAGAGCGGTTGACCGGCGGCATCTCGACGCGCATTGGCCGCAGACAACTCGGCCTCCGTGACGCGAAAGCGGGGATGCTGCTGCCAGGCCGCTTGAAGGGCGCTACGGAGTGCGAGCGGGGCCAAGGAGCCGTCGCGCTCCGCCGATGACGAAGCGCCCTGTGCAACATTTGAGAAACAAATGGCGACCGCCAGACACGCGACCGTGCACTGTCGCGTTGAACGAAATGAAGGCATGAAACAATCCTCTGAATACAAGTCAGCTTTCGGCGAATACCGCCAAAAGGAAGCAGTGACTTGTTCAGACGATCGGTGGGCGCAGCTCTCTGGCGAGAGGAATATTGCTGCTCGTACTGGTGACCCGTTCCGGTCCAGAGCAAGCAACGATGGACGGCATGATCGGTTGCACGGGTAACACGGCAGCCGCCTGGTGACAGCCGCAATGCTCGCAGGCACCGTTCAGATCAAACGGGTTCTCACCTGTGGGCTCACTGGACTCTGCGACAAGAGTGACTCCGTCGATGGACGCTCCAGCGCCTTGGGCAAGATCCAACATGTCATGCGCCGTGCAGGCGACAAACCCCATCAGCTTCAGCGCAAACACCAGCAACAGCAGCACCGGCAATCGCGAGGATTGGCGCAATGTTGTCAGTATGGCGGGTGAGGAGCGGAGTCGCATCGGGTAACGATACAGGGGACTTGCGGTGTTACAAAATTTCGTTTCAACGTCCGGACAGGACCTATGCGCACACGAAAGTGCGCATTTCTTCAATGTGTATCAAACGAAGAGGGCCTCGCAGACACAGGTCCTACAACACAAGCATCCGCAATAAAGCGACCAAGACCGCGCTGGTCATCCTTGCCAAGGTGATTGCAAAACGCCGTCGACCTGCTCACCTTCGCCACAGCAACTGACTATCTTCGCCGGCGGAACTGACTACAGCCGGCGACCACGTTGCCCATGCCTCGCTCATTCCTGGCATCAAACCTGACCACCATCGCAAGCGGTCCCGGCTAGATTCGCTAGTCGGCACCTATCGTGGTGTTTTTTCGGCTTTCCGAAGCGCGAGCACCGTCGCCAACGGCATGAAGAGTGTCAATGGGGAGTTGGGCAGAACAATGAAACCGTGATGCACGTAGAAGGCAGCTGCTGAAGCGTCCTTGGCATACACCATCAAGGCGTGGGCGGCGATCTCGGAGTGGGTGGCGCGGTTGAGCGCATCGGCCAGCAAGGCACCGCCCAAACCCCGATCCTTGAATGCCTGATCGACAGCCAAGCGACCCATGCGAACCGCAGGCACGGTCGGATAGCGCGGCAGCTTCTTGCCGCTGCTGGCCGGAAGATCGGCCAGCAGAATGCTGGCTGATGCCAAGGTGTAGTAGCCCGCTATCTGCTGCTTTCCATCCAGCGCCACAAAACAGGCAGCGACGCGACGACGCATATCCTGGGTGACCTGCTCTCGAAAGTAGCGATCGAGCGCTTCCGAGCCGCTATTGAACCGGGTTCGGTCATGCGCTTGATCGAGCGGCACAAGCAGGAACGGCGGGTCGTTCATTCAACGCGCAAAAGTTTTTTGCGACGAGCAAAAGCACGTTTCAGAGCCGGGGACGGCCGGGGTGGTGACAACAACGCCTGTGCAAAGCACTGCTGATCAGTCAGCGACAAGCGGACGACTTCGGCTCGCTCGATGGCACGTTGCGCAGCAACCTGCACGGCATCGATCACGAAATCCGTCATGGTCCGGCCTTGAAGCTCGGCGGCACGTTTGAGCATCGAATGCAGATCGGTACTGATCCGGGCTTCGAGACGGGCGGTAGAAATGGATGTGGGCATGGTCTTGTCCTCCTGACGCAAGCATACGGCATATTGCCGTACAAGAACACGCATCAGAACCTTACCGTTCCGGTTTAGTCGGCCGATTCCTGCAAGGATCTTGCTACCGTCGCAGCACGATCTCCAGTTATTGCTTTATCCCCACGATGTCCAGCCGCCCCCCCTCTCGGCACTCAGTGCAAAGGCGGCTTTGAGCACGCGCAGGCGCTCCGCTTGGCTGAGCGTCCTACCCATTGAGGCTGGGTCGGTATCGAGCCCAATGCCGACGCGATCGGCTAGCACCAGATAGATGGTGTGCATAGCCGCTTTCACCGGCTGCTCGCCAGGGCCACCCGGCATCCAGACCGGCTCAATGCCGTGAACCACGTATAGCGCGCGGAACGAAGCGACAGGCATTTCCCGCGCGCCACGTTCATAGCTGGCATTCCATAGGCGCTAACCGACAAGACAAGTGAATCTGCAGAAGCACCTTGGCTCAAATTCGAAGTAGCACGCACAGCCTTCAGCCGGTGACTCTGTAGGAGGTTCTGCGAGGTTGTTGCGAGACTGCTCATACGCGCCGGTGAATCGCATTCAGATTGCGGGCATTTTCAATAACAACAACGGCACGACAATTAACCGTCGCCCAGCTGGTATGCCAGTTGCCGATGCCGGGCAAGTCAGTTGCCTATCCTGGTCAATTCTGCTGGCAATGGTTGGTCAGCAAGCTGGCAAAATTCACCCACGATAAAGTTATCTAATCGAAAGTCGGGTCCGGCTCAATCGGCCCATCTTTTCAGTCTCACTTCAAAGACGATCAAAGTGCCAAACATCGCGGCGACGCATGATCTGCCCTACAGACCATCGATAGCTGCAGATTCCCTCCTCGTGAGTCATCGTGCCAAGAGAAGGCGCGAGGAGACCCACTCCAGCGCGCATCTCAGTGCGTTCAGGCACAGATTCATTGAGGTTTCGATATATTCGAAACCCTGTCATTCACTCGGCTTACATCACACACAATCGCATCCGCGGATGGAGGCGACCAAGCGCCGTGTGATAGATGGAGCGTCGCGATAGTTTCCTTTTCAAATCGTGTGATTGAGAGCTAAACTTAGCGCCTTGTATGGCATCCTTTTGCATATGGTCGTATTGAAGGGATCCTTCCGATGACCAAAAAGAAGCGCCCAGAAGACCTTTTGCCCCGCGGCCGGCCAAGGAAGATTCGCAAGTCCAAGGTGCCGCACCGCGAGCGTGCGCAATCTCCGTTTCTGCTTACTGAAATGCAGCGCAAGGATCTCCCGGAGACCTCACCGCTGCACATGGTTTTCGACGCTCCGCCTCTCGTGTCAGACAAGTTTCATGGTGCGCTCGATCTGACTGATTTCCCAATCAACTTGCCCTCCGTGCGGACAGAGCTGACGGCTGAGCATGTCAAAAATGCCAACAATAATCTAATTGAAGTCCGGAAGGTCGGCACCATCGCCTACGCTCACAACAGCCGCAAATCGATGCGCACTGATTGGAGTCATTGGCTGGCGTATTGCATCGTAGAGGACCGGGTTGTTATGCCGGTCAATTTGGCTGATCTAAAGGATTTTCTCGATGCACTGATCGCGGCAGGCTATAAACGCGCCAGCTTGGAGCACCTGTTGTTCACTCTCAAAATCGCCTGTGAGGTTTGGGGGTGTCCCTGCCCCATAGAATCTCTGGTATTTCGCAGTTACTGGAAACGGGTGAGCCGCGAAGAGCTCGTGAAGTCGCAGTATCAGGCGCCCCCTCTAAACGTGGAAGACTTAGAGGCACTCGCAGCATCCACGCCCGACGACGATCCCCGGGCTCTGCGTGATCTGGCCTTCGCTGCGGTGGCCTACGATGCCATGGCCCGCGCTTCCGAGTTAGTCGCGATGCGTTGGGAGACCATCACATTCGAAGCTGACGCCGAGGGCGGCGCCAACGTCAAATTGCTACGCTCCAAATCGGACGTGACTGGCGATGGCGTTGATCTCTACCTAACGCCGGAAACGGCCAATCGACTGCGCGCGTGGCAGCAGCATGCCGTTCCCGGAAACCCCTTTGTATTCCATGCCCTGCCACGCCATGCAAGCCAAGTGGGAAGCAAGACGAAAGCCCTATCGATTCGCGAGGTTTCGAGAACTTTCGAGCGAATCGCAAGACGGTCTGGCACAACGAAGCATTTGTCTGGTCACTCAGCCAGGGTCGGAGGTGCACAGGACATGACACGCGTTGACATGGAATTACACACTATTATGCAAACAGGTCGTTGGAAATCCCCTAGGATGCCGGCCCGTTACGCCGAGAGGGTATTGGTCAGGCGCTCTGGCAAAAATCGTTCTGAGGCGCTCAAGACTCTGCTTGATGGTTCAAAGCCAGGCAGTGGCCAAAGTTGATGCGAGCAGGTGCATGCCTGTCAGAAGATGCGGTTTGGAGACATTTTCTATAGTCCGCCTTCGTTGCAGTGAGAAGGCAACATGCGCTCATGCTTAATAGCGTCAGCTTCCGTCACCTCAAGCGACCTTCCTTTCATGCCCCGGCTTCAGTCAGTTCCGAGTCACCCGCAACGTCTACCGGACGCGCCCGATCTAGAGCGGTCTCTGAAATGGGAGTGGTCCAATAGCTTTCTCCTAATCGACTGGCCAAGAGAAAGCTTCCCGCGAGAGTGCTAAACGGAACTGCCAAATGACGGGAGAATTGCGTGACAGATTGGCCGTTTTGGCGTGCACGATCAGCGTAGCCATGAATCGACCTGACGAGTTCTCGGTCAGCCAAACCACTCGCCCCACCCCCATTACGAAGAAACCAGGAAGCAACACTTTTTGCTCCCGTCCACATCAGGGCACAACCCTGTCCAATTGAATGCTGACCCAGCAAGGGTCTAAGCGAGGGAGCAGCCGTGCGAGCGAGTGCGGGATTTAGGTTGTGCACAGAGAGCGCGTACTCGCCAAATGAGATGCACTCTCCTACTCCTAAAGCCTGCCAAGTATCCAACAACACCGCTCTGGTTCCAGGGGTACTCTCGAATGCATCTAAATAGGCCGCCAGTCGTTCCCCCAGGCTTCCCCGTGTAACGTCATTCCAAACAACAGTCCAGTTCGAGTCCTCAAGACTGGAATCCTCCCACGAAGCCTCACTCAGAGCGTCATCCAGTCGTCTTTTCGAGCCAACCGGGGCCAGAACGCCGGCATCGAGGAGCGACATCAGAACGCGATGGCGCAGTGCACGATGGGGGGCAAGGCGAGATCCGAATCCTGGATGCGTGCGCAGAGAGCGGTATCCAGGGTCTGACCCAGCCAGAATGACGGCCTGAAGGGCCATGGCACCAAACAGTCCCAATTCTTCCGGGCTGGAGAGCACGGGAATCACCTCGTAGTTGGGCCGCCCAGAAGCGGCCATATTGGCCTTGCCCAAGACTTCAAAAATAGTCGATTTTGGACTATTCGAAAATCGACTTTTGCGTGTGAGCTGGTCACCGGCAAGATTGATGGCAAGCTCAACACACAACGAGAACTATCAGTGCTTATTGTCGCTGCTGCGCCGCACTCGGCTGCGCGCCGGCATCACTCAGGAGCAATTGGGTGACAGGCTGGGCAATAGTCAAACCTTTGTTTCAAAATGTGAACGCGGTGAGCGCAGAATCGACGTCGTCGAGTTCGTGGAAATCTGCGACGCCTTCGGCGCGGACCCCGTGGACATGATGCGGACCTACTTGTCCAAGCGCAGCAAGAAGGCCATCCCAAAATCTCAAACCAGAAGTAAAAAGGAACTCAGCTAGTCCTCACTGGTTGATCGGGCCCAGCCGTCGAAATGATTATTCCGGGAATTTCCCCAAGCTATGGCTACGTCGTGCTTCAGCCAATCGTCGGGACTCGATGCTCATCATGAGCCTGTGTCCACTGAGGTACGGGGCGATAGAGGTCTCACTGCCGAGCGAAGTGCCTTCGGTGTGCAGCAAGTCGAACAACTGGGCGCTATCAGATCGGGCAGTGGTCCACGTCCAACAACGACCACGTCTGCCGAAGGAGTCTCGATGACTATGCTGCCTAGTCGCAGTTGCGCGTCAGAAAGTTCTAGGCGTTCAATGACATCCCGCACACCCTCCTGTCCGGCGAACAGGCATTTGCTGCTCGCGTCAGCCTCCATCCGGTAAGCGATGCGCATAGCCGCGAATCGTTCGCAGAATGCGCTCAATATTTGATGAGCCCACACTCGAATGTCACTACCCATCGCCGATGGCAAGAACATCTCCAGAATTGGCCTGTGGCCCCTCGGTGCGTGGTTGCGACAGAGCGAGTAGCACCAGTAGAGATACGCTTGAGCCACATGACATCCGTCCACGAGTCTTGACGCGAATTTGCCATCGCCGAAGTTCATAACAAAAAAGTCTCGCTCCATTCGCAGCAAACATTCGCCGTGCCCAACTAGGTACCGGCGACGGAGATGGCGAGCGATAGACTTGAAGACAGCTCTGCGTTCGCGTGCGGCCTCATCATCTAGCGGGAGGTGGTGGGAAGCGCTGTCTTCTGCACCATGAGCTCGCATTGAAATGCGAACGTGCCGCAATGATGTGATTCGCGGTGTAACACATTTATGAATCTCCTTTGGCAGCGGCTCAATCGCATCCAGCACCCATAGAAACCGCACGGGTGGCGGGACGGACTCCGTTTCTTCCGTCCGATACGGAAAGCCTGGAATGCTCGAGTTAGAGGTAAGCTGCGAGACGCGCCGGCACCAGGCCGCAAAGGGTGCCCATGCTCTTTCCTGATCCGCACGATCAGAAGCCGATATGTTCACAAGAGCACGGTCGGAAAAAGGCATCAGATACGCTTTGCACTGTCCGCATGCAAGGCCATCGCGCGTCCGTTCGAAACTATACGATGGCAATGCACTGCCACAGTGCAAGCATTCTGTCAGGTAGCGTTCCCCATGTATTGGACAACGATCTAAGCCGAGCACCTGATCGAAAATCGACTGATACCCCTTTTCACGGCACATAGAGCACAACCGTATCTGGCTATCGTCCGCCACCTGCCGAAGCCAGGCGCCGACCCTGCATTTCAACGAGGCTCCGTGAATGGCCTTCAACAACTCGCCGAATGCCGATCCTTCGGCCTGCCCGAGGGCGCTCATCTGCGGCATCCAAGTATCTGTTGCGAGGAAACTTTTCGTGAGCCGAGGATTTTTCATTCGCGACGAGACATCCTGCATGTCGAAGGGCTCTAGAAGCTCCGCGCCGCTCACTTGATTAACATGGCAGTACTGCTGGTGAATGCACCACGCGGACATGAATGGACTCACGTAGTGGCGGGACCATCCGATGTGGCCGCGTGCCGTTACGAGGCGATTCCACGTTTCATGTCGCTCAAAGAAGGTCTTTTTCATCGTCGATATCGTCATTATCAAACCAGTCGCTCGAAGCGACTGCTTCCTGCCATTGCTCGACTGTTCCTTTCCAGCCGGCGCTGTCGCAGTCTGTGAATTCTGTTAAGAAATGTTTGATCGCGAGCGCCATCCACTCCATGCCAATATTGATCTTCTCTTTCGGACCGTTACCGATGAAGGCCTGGAGTGCGAGTTTGCTTTCGTGTTTGAACCGCCACCCTGCGCGAAACGCCTGAGGGAAAAAGAACTCGCTGTACGAAACCCCGGTAGATTCCGGGAAGCGCGTTTCATCAAACAGTTTGAAGATCGCTTCGGCGTCACTGAGAGTTCGGATGGCGCGAAATGCCCGTAGGCGACGCAGGAATCGATCCGTTAAATCTCTACGGCCCGTTTGGATGAGCGAGTTGCGGCGTTCGATGAGTTGCGGCTGCCCAAATGAAATGACCACGAGAGCGATGCCATTTCTCCACAGATGCGTTTGGACAGCCTTGAGCCATGTCCATTCGCACTCACCCCAGTTCTGGGCCTCATCGACGAAGAGAACTACTCGACGGTTGTCTCCATCCTTCCCGAGCGCGAGGTACAAGTCCTTCGCTTGCTCACGTCGTTCCGCACCCGTCCGTCCGTGTCGCAAAGGAAATTTAGCGCCCTTTAACATATCCGCATAGAACGCATTCTCGGTTGGGTTGCTGCTCAAATACGCTTCCATGAACAGGACGGCAGTCGCCGGGAAGGCCTCTCGGATGCTCTCAACCATGCTCAAGAGGCAGCTGGTTTTGCCCATTCGCGGTGGGCTCACGAACCCAGTACCCGTCCGTTTGTTGTATACATCGCTGCTCACGAGTTTCCCGCTCTCCGTAATCACCGGCGTAGGCAAAAGGAACGACCGATCCCAAACGACGACTGGGTGCAAATCCCATATCTCTTCGCGCCACGCGATAAACGCATCAAGACTGTCGGGGGCAAGCAAGGCTTCAGAAAAGGAAATTTCTTGGCGAGGTTCAAACACGACGGTTTCCTCCTACACGATGCACCAAGGGCGGCGCTCGCCGTGATACGACGCTGTGATCCGGTGGTGCATGTGGATTCTTTTTGGCGAGCGATCCAGCGGCAACACCCGTGACTTGCGCCTCCCGTGCTAACTGCGTCGCGGCCTTGGAAACTGTTTGGCGTGACCCTTTCTTCTTACGTTGGGTTGCCTCCTTGTGCAGAACCTGATGCATCGCTGTAACAGGGTCGGTGGAACCGTCGAGAACCAGTCGACCGTCATCGATATATCGGTTGATTTGACGGCGCATCTCAAGGCTATGCGCATGGTGGCGCCATTTGCCCTGGGCCGTTGCCGTGCCGAGCGAGGCGCCACTGGACTTTGCAAATACATCGATGGTACGGATGTCGTCCGGCCGCACGTGAAGGAGAACCTCCTCACCCGATAGCTTCGGATTTTGCGCGATAGTCGGGTTCGTGTAGTTCGCGCGTTGAAACTTAATTCGAGGTCGCCTCCCCGTTGCCGACGAACCCCGGATGTGCGCGTAGAACACATGGGTGTCGAGTTCCGGGGCGAGTGGAGTCACGGGTGGTAACACCGGAAATAGTGTTCGCCCGTTTCGTGGATCGATGAGATCCCTCATGGTGTCGAGTGGCGACATGCCGAAGCGACCCTCGGAAGATTTCGCGTTGTACCCCGCGATCACTAAGTCAATGAGATCAAGCACAAGGTTCAAGTGCACACGATGCTTTACAGCCGCAGCAACGGGATCAGAGCGACGAGAATCCTTTGGATGGGAACCGGTGCTTGAGACAACACGTTGAAACCCCGCTTGCTCAAGTGCTCCAAAAATGCGCTCGACTAGCGGGCGGCGCATCCACTTCCTGACTGGGCCCCAGTTGACGGCGCAGCCGATGCGCCTCACCAGGCGATCAGTGACGGCCCACGAGTAGTTGATTAACGCGTTGTCGACGAGAAGGGCACAAAAACCATACGGACAGAATCCATCAATAGCGCCCAGCGGTAGGCCGCTACCAGCGGCGTACTCCATTCCCTTCACGAGTTCCCGCTGCTTCCATGGCTTCACCAGCGGCATTGCCGCTGCCAAGATGTCGTCACTACTGCACTCGCGACGCACAACCACGTAGTATCCAAGAACAGTACCTTCCCTTCCGTCGCAAATGAGTAGAATCATCAATCGTTCAATCGGAATCCACGCGACACCTTCTGGTGTAGGCAAGCCGATTACACCAATAAGGTCAATTCGGTGCGCATCCATCTCCGCAACGTCCAGCGGCGCCATGGCCAGCAAAATGCGATCTTTTCCAGTGCCTGTGCACATCTTCGACGCAACAAGCTCGCCATATCGCGCCGCGACTGCGCGGGGGCCGTGCGTGGCAATTGTATTTGCAACAAACGAATCGATTGTGCGCCGACCTTTCCAGCGAGCATTGAATGGCCACTGAGTGGCTTCGACGCCAAGCTCACTGCATTTCTCGAGGAAAGCCGCGTGTAGCGCTTTGTTCGAAATGCGCGGCTCATGTATGTGTCCGGGAATCGGCGTCTTCGTGACGAGTGCTTGGAGGTACTTCTCCAGACCGTCAAATCGCTTGAAGAGTTGGTGCAAGGCGCCTGCGCCATTACCGCTTCCAGTGACTTCAGTTTGGCGCACATAGGGTTTACGCATTGCGTTTGGTAAGATGCCCCGCCAACCGGCTAGTCTGCCGTCATCGGCAACCTGGATGCACTTGTTGAACTTGCGCAGGAGCTCGCGATGCGAGTAGCCGTACTCCTCGAGCAGCGAAGCGACAGGAGTGCCGCGAGTGTAGGCCGATATCACGTTGTGCCACTGACCGATAGTGTTGCTCAATTTGTCAGCCAGCCCTTCGGTTGAAATTGTCGGCCAGATCGACGTGTCCAAGAGTCCACTTGGTGCGCTTTTACGGGTAAGTGGAGGGTTCATTGTCACGACACACGACTCACGCTTGTCATGCCGGTCAGCGGCGATTCATTGACGTCCATTGCCACGCGTCCGTGCTGAAGGAGTTGAAAGGCAGCCGCGCAAACAAGCGCTTCCGGCACTTCGCTAATCCGCGCAGAAAGTTCGTGCAATGCCAAGCCGTATCGTTGCGTCGAAAGACACGTGAGCACCGCGTTGCGCGCCTCCGTCAGGGATGAGCATCGAGCAGCGCTCAAGAAGCGCAACATGCGCAGCGAGTTTTGGATGCGCTGTCGGTTCGCCTCGAGCGTCTCCGCAGTAATGCGAACGTAGCTCGCATGGAGCGTTTCAGCTGCGGCGTGCAGGCGGCCGATGCGGACGCTGTCTTCGTTCTCATCTTCCGCATTGCGGCCCGAGACTTCGCGGCATTCGGTATGCCCGTCCCGGAATTCGACAATCGCGTCAAACTCAATGGTTTCAGTGGTACCGAGGAGCGTCGTCTTCTGGGGGATGGGAGCCAGGTCAAACTGCCGCACGTCCGGCGCGAACTCGATATCTAGAAAGTGTAGGTACTGAAGGTCGCTGCGCAAGACCCACTCGCGTTTGGTTCGAGCGCTATAGACCAACCAAATGTTGTGGGCATTCTGTTCTCGCTGCCTGCACGCAACAAACAAATTGCGGCGAAGCTTGGCCATCGGTGACTTCTTGGTAGTTGCTTTAGCCATGATGTTGTCCTCCGGGAACTCGGAGGCAAGGGTGAACGCAGCCGTTGAAACGGAAAATCAATGGACCACCTTTGCTATTGACAGCGGCCATCAAGTGTACTAATGCGTTAACCTATAAACACTTTTATTTAACATACTGATAGGCCGCTCGCAGCATCGGGTGGCCTTCGTCGTTTCTGGGCTACGTCGCTTTTGCCTCCGTCACGTGAGCCGCACAGCTAGCTTGCTAGTGCGGCAACAATCCGGCTTTCCTCCTGTCAAGGAGCCTATTCGCCGGATTTCCGACTTTCACGAATAGGGCAAATACGTAGTAGACTTCAAGTAGTTTATTTCGCTCATTCAGATAACGATGAGCCGACGCAAGCTGCCGCTACCATTGCGCGAACTAGCTAGAACCGCACACCAGGTTCTTAGCCTTGATGTTGCGCGGCAGAAAGATTTGTCCCTGACAGATCTTGCAGTGCTCTTCTACGACCGACCGCACCCTGGTGAAATCAAGCAATCCATGGACCGGCAGACCGTGCCTCAATCCCGACGCGTACTCTCGGGCATCCGGCAAGTAAGTCCTCGAGCAATTCGAATCTTTGAGGAGTGGATACACGTTCTGAATCCCCAAGTTCCACTCCAGGCGCTCCGCGAACCGTTTGCCCAAGCATTGGGTAAACTGAGTTTCCCGCACATCATTGTAGAACAAGCAAAGAAGAAGGATCTCATCTTTGATCGTGGAGTCTTCAGGTCACAAGCCGCTTGCGATCATTTGAGCCTCTTCGTACTAGAGGTAGTTACCCTTAGGCGGCTAGTCAATAGCGCCCCGTTCGCCGATTCGCTCGAACAAGGCTGGTATGTTGCGCTCGCACTGCTTGAATGTATTGAGGATATTCCGCCGCTTAAAGAAAATGCTGAACAGCTTTGGTGTTGGATTGTCGAGCAATATTTGCCTAGTGAGGAGCATGCAATTCGGTACGGTACGTCTTTTGACCGGCTTGGAATTGTGGCTCCTTTTTCAGCCAACAGCCTGATTCAGCGGGTGTATGCCTTCGCGCGCCTCTTGCGTAGCGTCTCGTTGGGTCTTCCGGTGCTCGATCGCAAAGCGCTCTATCAGCCTATTGAAGTGCCCAACCCACTTATGTGTGACTTTACGACTGCAGTTGCGTCGATTCTCTTGGCCACCCTCAAGGGAGCGCCGACACGTGATACATCCGGGGTGCGCTATCTGAAGCCACTTCAGACCAATCCCCTTGCTCCAGACAGCATAGATAGCACTATTGCGATTGCAGTACATCGCCAGTCAAGGGGTGCGCAAGAGGACCCAAGCTATGCACTTCATATTGGCATCGGAGCAAGGGTGCTCAAATACATGGTTTAAATAGCGCTCCACCGCGCCAATTTGGCCGCTGGATCACCCCCGATTTTTCGGACAGGCTATTTAACCGACCAGCACCCTGGCTGACAAAATTGATTCGCGAGTATTCTGAACCGTTCCTCGCCTGACAATTTCACTTCGTGTAGCTACACGCATGACACATTTGGTTCCCGAGACGATGTCACTTTGCTAAGGGATCCCGATCAGGAGCCCCAAAAACACGAGACAAATGCAACTGACAAAATTACCTTTTCACTTCGAAGGACTATCCGCCAAGGCACTTCTCGCCGGGGCGCAACTGCATCGACGCTTCGTGAGCAGCCCGTGCCCGCTGCGCCTGGCGCATGGCTTCTTCCTGTTGACGGCTTAGGCGCGCAGTTTCTCGTTCCATTTCGGCCTGGAATTCCGTCATCGCCTTGTTCATTGCTGCAGCAGCGCGACGCTCCTTGATTTCCGGAACTACAACAAATGCGAAAACGATGGCGGCTGCCACGCCTGTAATCGCACTGGCAATCTTGCTTTCAACGCTTGCCATTTCGGCTCCCCTGTTTTGCTGCCGTCGAGTCTACCCATCAATGGCGGAGGATGAGTATCGGACATTCCCGATCCTCAAAGTTGCGTATGATCAGCGACTTGTGATGAGATGGATCCGGATCAAGGCCGCTGTCCTGCGGGCTTTCAGACTCAAATGAAACCTTTCCGACGCCACCGCCTGCAGTTTCGCCTCGCCATTCTGGCGACGGTGGTCTTGCTGTGGTCGCAGTTCGTGCTCGCGGTTCACCCGATGTCGGCGATGGAGAATCCAGCCGAGTCGGCGGCGGTCCAGTCGATTGCGACCTTGCATGATGCGTGCGGCGAGCAAGCACCCATCGAGCAGTCCCCGGTCTGCAAGGTGCACTGCAGCCAAGGGGGCCAAAGTGACGTGGTCGGGCACGTTCCTGACCTGCCTTGCCTCCCTGTGGCGGCCTTGTCGACGTCCTTCACGACCACCGATGTCATCATTCGGGCTGTACGGCCGGACGCACGCGTTCCTGTTTCCTGGCATCGACCCACACGCCATCCTGCCAGTCTCCTGTTGATCTGATACCCGGTTGATGCCTGGTCCGGCGCCATTGGCGCGTCGGACCGGAAATCCACCGGCACGGCTGTCTCCTGGCGGCACGTTGCCCTCGCCCCTCTCACCTGGCTCCGGCCACGTGGTGTCGCAAGGCAAAGATCATGATCCTGTTTTCCCGCAAGACTTCGCGCCGGGCGCGAAGGCAAGCGATCGCGTGCCATCCCGGGCAGCAGCGTTCGCCCTCCAATAAAAATGTACTTATGGCAAGTGTGCTTGGCGCAATGCTGGCGATCGCGCCAGTCACGCACGCGCTTGCAGCGCCGCTTGAGCCGATTCCCGGCGCGACAGTCGAATCGCTGCGTGACTGGTTGATCGCCAACAACCCGCAACTCCAGGCCATGCAGTTGCAGACCGATGCCGCGCAAGCGGGTGTCTATCCCGCTGGTGCATTGCCTGACCCCGTTGCCTCGGTCTCCCTGCTCGGCATTGATCGCGACCATCCATCACTGTTGCCCGGGAACGTGGGATCGACGGTCTATCAAGTGCGCCAGAGTTTCCCGCTCTGGGGCAAGCGCAGGCTTGCCCGTGAGGCAGCGCAGCAGGAAGTGCAGGCCATTGATTTTGAACGCGATGCCGTTGCGCTCGACCTGCTGTCGCAGGCAGAACGATCCTACGTGCGCTATTGGCACGCCGGTGAATCGGTCAAGGTGGTCGATCGCATCATCACCTTGCTTGAACAGGTCGAAGACATTGCCAGTGTCCGCTATGGCCTTGGCGTGGCTGCCCAGCAGGATTCCATCCGCGCCCAGGTCGAGCGCACCACGACGCAACGCGAGCGCATCGAGCGCCTGTCCCTGCAGCAGCAGGAAACCGCATCCTTGAACGCCGTGCTCGGGCGTTCGGCCGACGCGCCGTTGACCGAGCCGGCGATGCAGCCGGTCCTCGCGATCAGGCAAGCCTCGCTGGCCGAAGCCTTGCGCAATCTTGAACACGGCGATCACCCGCTGTTGCGTGCGGACCAGGCACTGGCTGGTGCCGCGCGCAGCAATGTTGAACTGGAATCGCGCAATCGATTTCCGGACATCTCGCTGGGACTCGGTGCCATGCAGCGCGGCACGGCGCTGGACAGCTACGAAGTCATGCTGGAAGTGGAGATTCCCTTTCAGCAGCATGCCCGCCGCGAGCGCGAACGACGCTCACGCCTGCTTGAAGATGCGGCGCTTGCGCGCGCCGAGGCATCGCGTATCGAACTGCAAGGGCGTCTCGGCACGGCATGGGTGCGCTGGAGCAGCGCCCGCGAGCAGCGTCAACTCATCGAGAACACCTTGCTGCCGCAGTCGGACGCGAACTTCAAATCGGCGCTGGCCAGCTATCAAGTCGGTGAAGTCGATTTCGCGACCTTGCTTGCCGCATTGCAGGCCTGGCAAGGCACCGACCTGGCGCGTCTGGACACCTTGCGCGACGAACTCTTGAGCGCTGCGGATGTGCGCGCCATCGAAGGAAACCTGCCATGAAGATGCACAAGACCTTGTTCCTGGTCATCGCCCTGCTCGGCGCACTGGCGCTCGGCTGGATCGGCGGCTGGACGACGCGTCCTCACGACACGCCTGCCGTGTCCGAAACCCCGGCGACGAACGGTGAGCCGAAGATCCTCTACTACCGCAATCCGATGGGGCTGGCGGATACCTCGCCGGTGCCGAAGAAGGATTCGATGGGGATGGATTACATCCCCGTCCATGCCGGTGACGAGCCGGCAGGTGATGTCGGCACGGTCACGGTTTCGCCGGGCCGGATGCAGACCCTCGGCGTGCGCACCGAAGCAGTGCGCAGCACGGCTTTGGCCAGCCTCGTCCGCGCCAGCGGCACGGTCGAAATCGACGAAACCCGGCAATACGTCGTCGCACCGCGCTTCGAGGGTTGGGTCGAGCGCCTGTATGTCAACCAGACCGGGATGCAGGTACATGCCGGCCAGCCCTTGATGTCGGTTTACAGCCCGCAACTCGCGGCGGCGCGGCAGGAGTACCAATTGGCCGATGAGGCGGCGCACCGGCTTGCCAAGTCCGATCCGGCCAGTGCGGCATCGATGCAACGCCTGCGCGATGCCGCACGCACTCGGCTGCGCAACTGGGAGATCGGCGACGCGCGCCTGGCGGACCGCGGCGGCAAGGACAGCATGATCCTGACCTCCCCTGCCAATGCCGTGGTCATCGAGAAGTCGATCGTGCAGGGTGCCCGTTTCCAGCCGGGTGAAACCATCCTGCGCCTGGCGGACCTGTCAACGGTCTGGATCATGGCCAAGGTGCCGGTGATGCAGGCGACGGACATTGCCGTCGGCCAGCCCGCCCGCTTCGAGAGCGCCACCCTGCCCGGCCGAAGCTTCGCCGGTGATGTCGCCTTCGTGCAACCGGTGGTGGATGCCGCGTCGCGAACCGTCGACGTGCGCATCGCCCTGCCCAATGCGGATGGCGAACTGCGCCCCGGTCTGTTCGGCACGGTGTTGCTTGAACAGCCCTCGAATCAGCCGGTGTTGAGCGTCCCGCGTTCGGCCGTGCTCTTCGGTGGCAGCAGCCAGACCGTGCTGGTGCAGATCGCTCCCGGCCGCTTTGCCCCGCGCGAGGTGACCATCGGACGCCGTGCCGGCGATCGCGTGGAGATCCTCGATGGACTGACCCAGGGCGAGGAGGTGGTGGTTTCCGCGAACTTCCTGATCGATGCCGAGAGCAACCTCAAGGCGGCGCTGGAAGGTCTCGGAGCGGCGGCCGAGACTACGCACGAAGGCCATGCGACGCCCGCGGAAGATCCCCACGCCGGTCACCAGATGCCGACCGAGGACCCGCATGCGGGTCATCAGATGCAGACACAGGCTCCACCCACCACCGGCCAGACGCCGGCAGCGGACCCGCACGCCGGTCATCAAATGCCGGCGGAGAAACCGCGTGCCGGTTCCGCAATCCCGGCCGAGGATCCGCATGCGGGTCACCAGATGCCGATGGACGATCCGCACGCGGGACACGTGATGCCGACCGGTCAAGGTGGTCCGCAAGTGCCGGCGGAAGATCCGCACAGGGGGCACTGACATGCTCGGTCGCATCATCGAATGGTCGGTCCGCAACATCTTCCTCGTGCTGGTCATGACGACAGCGGTGGTGGCGGGCGGCATTTACGCCGTGGCGCATACCCCGCTGGATGCGCAGCCGGACTTGTCGGACGTGCAGGTCATCGTTTTCACCGACGTGCCCGGGCAGGCTCCGCAGGTGGTCGAGGACCAGGTCACCTACCCGCTGACCAGTGCGCTGCTGACGGTGCCCAAGTCCACCGTGGTGCGCGGGTTTTCGTTCTTCGGTGCCTCCTTCGTCTACGTCATTTTCGAAGATGGAACGGATATCTACTGGGCGCGCTCGCGCGTGCTGGAAAGCCTCAATGTTGCATCCAGGGACCTGCCGGCCGGGATCACGCCCACGCTCGGGCCTGATGCGACCGGCGTGGGCTGGGTGTACCAGTACGTGATCAAGAGTGCCCGGCATACGCTCGACGAGCTGCGCGCGATCCAGGACTGGTATGTCCGCTTCCAGCTGACGACGGCGCCTGGCGTGGCCGAAGTCGCCAGCGTCGGTGGCTTCGTCCGCCAGTATTCGGTCACCGTGGATCCGCTGCGCTTGCGCGAGTTCGGCATCCCGCTCTCGCGGATTTCCCAGGTCATCGCCGAAAGCAATCGCGACGTTGGCGGCCGCGTCATCGAGATGGCCGAGACCGAGTACATGGTGCGCGGGCGCGGCTACCTGCGGGGCACTGGTGACCTCGAGAACCTGGTGCTGCGCGCCGAAGGCGGAGCCCCGGTCCGTATCGGCGATGTCGGTCGCGTCGAACTCGTGCCCGATGAGCGGCGCGGCATTGCCGACCTGGATGGCGAGGGCGACGTGGTCGCCGGCATCGCGGTGGCCCGTTATGGCGAGAATGCATTGGCCGTCATCGAAGGACTGAAGAGCAAGATTTCCGAAATCAGCCATGGCCTGCCCGAAGGCGTCAGCATCGAGGCTGTCTACGATCGCTCGGAGCTGATCGAGCGCGCCATCAAGACCCTGCGCAACACACTGCTTGAGGAAAGCATCATCGTGGCGCTGGTGTGCCTGATCTTCCTGTTCCATGCCCGCAGCGCGCTGGTGGCGATCGTCATGCTGCCGGTCGGCGTGCTGATCGCCATCATCGCCATGCGCGTGCTGGGAATGAACTCCAACATCATGAGCCTGGGCGGCATCGCCATCGCGATTGGCGCAATGGTCGACGCGGCGATCGTGATGATCGAGAACGCGCACAAGCACATCGAGCGCGATGACGGCTCGCGCAGTCGCGCACAACTGATCATCGACGCCTGCCGCGAAGTCGGCCCGGCACTGTTCTTCAGCCTGATGATCATCACCGTCTCGTTCCTGCCGGTGTTCTCGCTGGAGGCACAGGAGGGACGCATGTTCCATCCGCTGGCCTTCACCAAGACCTTTGCCATGGCCGGCGCGGCGCTGCTTTCGATCACCCTGGTGCCGGTGCTGATGCTGCTGTTCGTGCGCGGTCGCATCGTGCCCGAACACAGGAACCCGGTGAACCGGCTACTGATCGCCGGCTACCGGCCGATCATCGACGTGGTGCTGCGCCACAAGTGGCCAACGCTGGTGATCGCCGTGGTCGTGCTGCTGGCCAGCGCCTGGCCGGCGTCGCGGCTGGGCAGCGAATTCATGCCCACGCTCAACGAGGGCACCCTCTTGTACATGCCAGCCTCCCTGCCCGGCATGTCGGTGACCAAGGCCGCCGAACTGTTGCAGCAGCAGGACCGCATCATCAAGAGCTTCCCCGAGGTGGCATCGGTGTTCGGCAAGGCCGGGCGTGCGCTGACCGCGACTGATCCGGCACCGCTGGAGATGTTCGAGACGGTGATCAACCTCAAGCCGGAGGAGCAGTGGCGCGAGGGCATGACCACCGACAGGCTGATCGCCGAGATGGATGTGGCGTTGAAATTCCCAGGTATCGCCAACTCCTGGACCATGCCGATCAAGGCGCGCACCGACATGCTCGCCACCGGCATCCGCACCCCGATCGGCGTCAAGGTCTTCGGCAACAATCTCGCCGAGCTGGAGAAGGTCGCGCTGGAAATCGAGGCTGCGGTGCGCAAGGTGCCGGGCACCACCAGCGCCTTCGCCGAGCGCCTGACGGGCGGCTACTACCTGGACATCGACCCGGACCTGGACCGGCTTGCCCAGTACGGCCTCACGGTCGGCGAGGTGCAGGACGTGGTGTCGATGGCGCTGGGAGGCGAGCGCATCACCACCCTGCTCGACGGGCGTGAACGCTTCGGCGTCATCGTGCGCTATCCGCGTGACCTGCGCGACGATCCGCAGCGGATCGCCACACAGGTACTGGTTCCCACCGCGGACGGTGCCCAGGTGCCGCTGGGCGAAGTGGCGGGTGTGCAGGTACGCATGGGCGCACCCAGCATCCGTACCGAACACGCGATGCTCGCCGCCTACATCTACGTCGATACGCGCGAGAGCGACATCGGCCACTTCGTGGAGCAGGCGCAGGCAGCGGTGGTGCGGGAAGTCGGTTTCCCGCCGGGCTACTACGCCACGTGGAGCGGCCAGTTCGAGTACATGCAGCGGGCCGCGGCAAAGATGCGGGTGGTCATCCCGGTGACCCTGGCGATCATCTTCATGCTGCTGTATCTCAACTTCCGGCGTGTCACCGAATCGCTGATCGTCATGCTCTCGGTGCCGTTCGCACTGGTCGGCGGCGTCTGGCTGATGTGGCTGCTCGACTACAACCTGAGCGTTGCGGTGGCGGTCGGCTTCATCGCCCTTGCCGGCGTGGCCGCGGAGACGGGCGTGGTCATGCTGATCTATCTCGACCACGCGCTGGAGGCACGCGCGGCGCGACGCCAGGCCGAGGGCGGCGTCCTCAGCGATCGCGACCTGCGCGAGGCGATCATCGAAGGCGCGGTGGAACGCGTGCGGCCAAAGATGATGACCGTGGTGGCGATCATGGCCGGACTGCTGCCGATCATGTGGAGCACCGGCACCGGCTCGGAAGTGATGCGCCGCATCGCCGCGCCGATGGTCGGTGGCATGGTGTCCTCGACGGTGCTGACGCTGGCGGTCATCCCGGCCCTGTACGCGCTGATCAAGCGCCGGCAACTCCTGCACGCTGCCCCGCACGCCCGCGTCGTGGACGCCTGAGCGCTGCGCCCTCGCCCACCCGGCGCTGCCGGGTGGGCCATGCAAGCGGACACGGCGTCGCACTGCGACCGTCGGTCACATCCGCAGCGGTTCCGCGCATGGTCAATTGCACGCTTTGATCCAGGGAGATCCCGTTTTGAAGCGCAATGCCCTCAGTCTTGGCCTGGCCTCGATGCTTGCCAGTGCCCCCGTATGTGCCACTCTGCCCGCGCCGGTGCCGGATGCCGATGTCGACACGCGTTTTGACACCGTTGTCGTCACTTCGGCCGCGCAGACTTCGCCGCTGACTTTCGAGATTGATCCGAAGACGCCGCGCCAGCCGGTCCCGGCCAGTGACGGCGCGGATTACCTGAAGACGATCCCGGGATTCAGCGCGATCCGCAATGGCGGCACCAATGGCGATCCGGTCTTGCGTGGCATGTTCGGCTCGCGCCTCAAGTTGCTGACCAATGACAGCGAGATGCTCGGCGCCTGTCCGATGCGCATGGACAACCCGATGTCCTATGTTTCGCCGGAAACCTACGACAAGCTCATCGTCATCAAGGGCCCGCAGACGGTCATCTGGGGCCCCGGCTCATCGGCTGGCACGGTGCGCTTCGAACGCGATGCCGAACGTTTTGAGGAAGCCGGCTGGCGCAGCTATGCGGGTTTGCTCGGCGGTTCCTGGGGACGCAATGACCAGGTTGTCGATGTCGCTGCAGGCGCGCCGGAGGGCCATGTGCGCATGACCGCGAATCGCTCCGCCCAGGAAGACTACGAGGATGGCGATGGCCGTCGCGTGCCTTCGCGGTGGATGAAATGGAATGCCGATGTCGAGGCCGGCTGGACGCCCGATGCCGACACGCGCCTGCTGGCGACGATCGGTGCCGGCGACGGCGAGGCGCGCTATGCCGGACGCGGCATGGATGGTTCGCAATTCAAGCGCGAAAGCGGCCTGCTGCGCTTCGAGAAAGTCCGCATGGGCGGCGTGCTCGATGCCATCGAGGCCAGTGCTTTCAGCAACTACGCTGACCATGTCATGGACAACTACTCCTTGCGCGATCCTGATCCGAATGGCTCGATGCCGATGCCGATGGCCTCGAACGTCGATCGGCGCACGACCGGCGGCCGAGTCGCGACCACCTGGCGCTGGGGTGATTCCTTCAGCCTGGTCACCGGCCTCGATCAGCAGGCGAATACGCATCGCGCACGCAGCGCGACGGGCCGCGACGCCTACAAGGGCAAACCCTGGGTCGCCGACGCACGCTTTTCCACAGCCGGCGCGTTCGCCGAGTTGACCTGGAAACTGGCCGCGCGTGATCGCCTGATTGCCGGTGCGCGCATCGATCGTGCCACGGCCAAGGACAAGCGACTGAAAACCGGCGGCATGATGCCGATGCCGAATCCAACCGCCGGCGTCAGCCGTCGCGATACGCTGGATTCCGGCTTCGTCCGCTACGAGCGTGATCTGGCCGGTTCGCCGACCACGCTGTATGCGGGACTCGGCCATGTCGAGCGCTTCCCCGATTTCTGGGAACTGTTCTCGGCGTCCTCGGCCCCGATGGGCTCGATCAATGCATTCTCGTCGGTGAAACCCGAGCGCACCACCCAGCTCGACTTCGGCGCGCAGTACAACGGCGAGCGCGTGCGCAGTTGGGTTTCGCTGTATGCCGGCAAGGTCGATGATTTCATCCTCTTCCGCTACAGCAGCGGCGGCATGATGGGTCCGAGCTCGCAGGCCTTGAACATCAGTGCGCGCACGCGCGGCGGTGAGCTCGGTACGCAATGGCGCTTCGCCGAGCACTGGAATGCGGATGCCTCGCTGGCTTATGCCTGGGGCGAGAACACCAGCAATTCACGGGCGTTGCCGCAGATGCCGCCGCTTGAAGCGCGCCTGGGCATCAATTACGACAACCGCTCCTGGTCGTTTGGTGGGCTCTGGCGACTGGTGGCACGCCAGGATCGCGTGTCGCCCAACGAAGGCAACGTGGTCGGCCGCGATCTCGGACCGAGCAAGGGTTTCGGCACGCTGGCCGTGAATGGCGGTTATCGCTGGAGCGAGTCGCTGCAGTTGAGCGCCGGCGTCGACAACCTGCTGGATCGCGCCTTTGCCGAGCACTTGAACCTCGGTGGCAATGCCGCGTTCGGCTATCCGGCCGACCCGGTGCGCATCAACGAACCGGGCCGCACTTTCTGGAGCAAGCTCAACGTCACTTTCTAGCGCGACAGGCCGACCGCGCTGTCTTTACCAATCGGTCGGCTTGTAGTCCTTGAGGAACTGGCCCCAGACGTGTTCGCCGGTATTGATGCCATGCATGATCGGATCGACGATGCGGGCAGCACCGTCGACGATGTCCAGCGGCGGATGGAAGCGCTCCTCGACCACCTTGCGCGCGGCAATCTCGACGGGATCCTCGTCGGTCACCCAACCGGTGTCGACGCTGTTCATGTGGATGCCGTCGTTGTGGTAATCGGTCGCCGAGGTGCGCGTCATCATGTTGAGCGCGGCCTTGGCCATGTTCGTGTGCGGATGCTTGGTGGTCTTGAAGTTGCGGTAGAACTGGCCTTCCACGGCGGAGACATTGACGATGTGCTTGTCGCGCTCCGCCGTGCGCAGCATCAGCGGCTTCAGGCGCGCATTGATGATGAACGGCGCAATGGCATTGACCAGTTGCACTTCGAGCAACTCGACCGAGGGCACCTCGGCCATCAGCAGGCGCCAGGAATTGCGCCCGCGCAGGTCGACCTGCTGCAGGTCCTGGTCGAGCTTGCCTTCCGGAAAGAGATGCTGCTGGGCGAGCAGTTCGTCCGGCAGCAGTTTCAGTTGCGACAGCTCGGCGGCGCGGGTCAGACCCGGCAGCGCGCCCGCCGCCGGTTCCGCGGCAAGCATGTTCGGCCCGCTGCCGCCGGCCAGCATGTCGGCGCTGCGCAGGCCTTCGTAGCGGCCAAGCAGGTGGCGCACGTGCTCGGGCAAGTCATCGAGCGCGGCCGCCTCGCCTTGCATCATGTGCGCATAGAACTCGGGCGGGCGGCGTACGGTCTGGCAGGCGTTGTTGATGATGAAATCAAGGCGCGGGCGGGTCTTCAGCAGCTCGTCGCAGAACGCCTCGACGCTCGGCGTGTGGCGCAGGTCGAGCCCGAAGATCTCCAGACGGTGCCCCCAATCGGCGAAATCCGCTTCTGCCGCATAACGCGCTGCCGAATCGCGCGGGAATCGCGTCGTCACGATCAATCCTGCACCCGCACGCAGCAGTTTCAATCCTGCTTGATAGCCGATCTTCACGCGCCCGCCAGTGAGCAGGGCGACGCGCCCGCGCAAATCCGCCAACTCGGTGCGCTTGGCGAAATTGAAAGCGGCACAGGCCGGGCACAACTGATCGTAGAAATGATGGATCAGCGTGTATTTCTGCTTGCACACATAACAATGCTGCAGCTCGATCGATTCACGCCGGGCCACGCTTTCGTCATCGGTATCGACGACTGCATCGCTCTGCGGCGGGAAATAGTTCTGCGTGGTGAATACCGGCTTGTTGCGCAACTGGCGGATGCCGGTTGCGTTGAGCAGGGCATCGTCCTGGCTGAGTTTCGTATTGATGCGCGCACGCTCGGCAGCCTTCATGCGCTGGCGGCGTGAAACCGGGTCCGGATGGTAGACGCGGGCAACCGCCTGGTGCAGCAGCTTGCGGTCGGCATCGGGCAAGCGGTCGAGCAGGCTCCAGTCCTCGGCAACTTCCAGCAGCGCGGCAGTCGCCGCACGCAGGCGTTCGAGCAGATCCGACGCTTCGTCGGCAGCGGCGGTTTTCGGATTTTCAGTGGTCACGGCACGGCATTCAGGAACAATCAGCCGCGCATGATCGCACGCATGGCTTGATCCGGGTTGCCGTCGCCTCGCGTATCCCGGGATCGGCGATTCAGCCCCGGGGAGCCGGCGTCGACTCGGCCAGGCGCCCGAGCAAAGGCCGGTAATACGCCAGCTCGGCAATGGAATCATGCACATCGCTGAGTGCGGTATGCGCGGCTTCCTTGTTGAAACCCTTGCCGACCTCGGGTGCCCAGCGCCGGACGAGTTCCTTGACCGTGGAGATATCGAGGTTGCGGTAGTGGAAGAACCGTTCCAGGCGCGGCATCAGCCGATGCATGAAGCGACGATCCTGGCAGATCGAATTGCCGCACATCGGCGACTTGCCTGCCGGCACCCATTGCAGGAGGAATTCGACCGTGCGCACTTCGGCAAGCGCCATGTCGATCTCCGAATCGAGGACGCGCTGCCAGAGTCCGGACTTGCCATGCTGGTTGCGGTTCCAGTCATCCATGGCGAGCAGGGTTGCCTCGTCATGGCGGATGGCAAACGCCGGGCCTTCGGCAAGCAGGTTCAGATCCTTGTCGGTGACCGCCGTGGCGATTTCGAGGATGGAATCGTGATCGGTATCGAGCCCGGTCATTTCCAGATCGATCCAGATCAGGTTGTCCTCGTGAATCGACGCCATGGTGCTCTCCGCGTGAATGAATGAAGTGATTATTGCCGCGTTGCGCGGCGCAGGCCAAGTTTTCGCGCATCGGCGTTAGCATGGCGCACCCCTGCCCTGCACGATCGCCATGGCCGCAACGACGTTTTTCTGGCACGACTACGAGACCACCGGTGCCGATCCGCGCCGCGACCGGCCCGCGCAATTCGCCGGAATCCGCACAAACCTCGATCTGGAGGTCATCGGCGATCCAGTCATGCTTTATTGCAAGCCCGCACCCGATGTCCTGCCGCATCCCGAGGCCTGCCTGATCACCGGCATCACGCCCCAGCTTGCCGAACGCGAGGGCCGCATCGAGGCCGAGTTTGCGGCGATCGTGCATGAGGAACTCGCCGCGCCGGGAACCTGCGGCGTCGGCTACAACTCCTTGCGTTTCGATGACGAGTTCACGCGGCATCTGCTGTATCGCAATTTCCATGATCCGTATGAGCGCGAATGGAAAGCCGGCAACTCGCGCTGGGACCTGATCGACCTCGCGCGCATGTGTTACGCCTTGCGCCCGCAGGGCATCGAGTGGCCGCTGCGCGACGATGGCACGCCGAGTTTTCGCCTGGAGCACCTCGCCGCGGCCAACCGCCTCATGCAGGATCGCGCGCACGATGCGCTGTCGGATGTCGAGGCCTTGATCGGCCTTGCCCGCTTGATCCGCACGCAGCAGCCGCGCCTGTTCGATTTCCATTTCGACCTGCGCCGCAAGCAGCGCGCATTCCAGTTGCTCGATGTCGCGCACCGCACGCCAGTCGTGCATGTGTCCTCGCGCTATCCCGCCAGCCGTGGCTGCCTGGCCATTGTCGTGCCGCTGGCGATCCACCCGCAGCAGGCGAATGGCGTGATCGTCTATGACCTCGATGTCGATCCGACTGCGCTGCTTGAACTCGATGCCGATGAGATTGCCGATCGCGTCTTTGTCGCCCGCGCCGACCTGCCCGAGGATGTCGAGCGCATCCCGCTCAAGCTCGTGCATTCGAACCGCTCGCCGGCGCTGGCACCGTTGAGCGTGCTCAAGGATATCGACCACGCACGCATCGGCCTCGATCTTGGGCGTGCATTGCGTCATCTCGACATGCTCAACGGCGCGGAAGGCCTGGCGGCGAAGATGCAGGCGGTGTTTGCGGCGCAAGTTTCGCGCGAGCCGCCCGCCGATCCCGAGTTGGCGCTGTATTCCGGATTCCTGCCCGATGCCGACAAAAACCGCTTGCGCGAGGTGCGTCGGACCCCGAGTGAATTGCTCGGATCACCATCGCTGGTTTTCACCGACCCGCGTTATGCCGAACTGCTGTTCCGCTACCGCGCGCGCAACTGGCCGCATTCCTTGAGCCATGCGGAGGCACTTCGATGGCAAGCCTTCCGTCAACGCCGCCTGACCACGGAAACCGCGCTGACCACGCTCACCCTCGAGCAATACTTTGCCTTGATCGCGCAGAAACGCAGCGAAGTTGATCCGACCAGGCTGCCCCTGCTCGATGCGCTGGAGGACTGGGGGCGCGAGCAGCAAAGGCAGATCGAGTAATGCGCGTTGGATCTTCGCAAGTCAGTCGGCAACCTGGTTGCCCCGTCCATCTGCAACCAGCGACCATAGCCGCGCACGCATCCGGGACACGAGCAACCCATGGCAACAACCTACTTGGGGTTCAGCCGAGATACGTGTAAAAATGCCCCATAGCCTCGAATATTCCTAAAATAATCATTGGCTTA
>MKWR01000032.1 GCA_001899855.1 Lysobacterales bacterium 63-13 | reverse complement strand
CAGGAGGTACGCATCCATGGATGGATGCGGTAGAACGGCGTCGGGAACGGCCGTCGAGAGCAACGCAGGAGCAGTTGCCGAGCAGTTGCAGGCGATGGCATGGATGGCCTGCATGCCTGCAATGCAGGACGACTGCACGGATGCAGGAGGTACGCATCCATGGATGGATGCGGTAGAACGGCGTCGGGAACGGCCGTCGAGAGCAACGCAGGAGCAGTTGTCGAGCAGTTGCTGGCATTGCCATGGATGACACCATGCCGGCAACGCGCAGGCATGGGTGCCCGGCAGCCACGACTACCGCGCGTGGGCCGGCTCGCTGTACTCGACGCGGGTGATCACGCAGCGGCGCAGGCCCTGTGGAGTCTGCACCTCGAATTCGTCATCGACACGGCGCTTGAGTGCGGCACGCGCGAATGGTGCGTCAATGCTGATCCAGCCACGTGCCGCGTCCGTTTCATCGGCACCGACGATACGGTAGTCATGCGTGCTGCCGTCCTCGTCCTCGACCGAGAACCAGGCCCCGAAATACACCGCCGAGGCATCCGTCGGCAGCGCATGTGCGGGGCGCAGGGCGGGAATGCGCTTGCTGAGGTAACGCACGCGGCGATCAATTTCCGCCAACTGCTTCTTGCGATAGATGTACTCGGCATTTTCCGAGCGATCGCCTTCTGCCGCGGCCGCGCTCAACGCAGCCACCACCTCGGGGCGACGCACATTCCAGAGTTCGTCAAGCTCGGCTTGCAGGCGCTCGAGTCCCGCCGCCGTGATCAGCGGCGAGGATGCTTCTGCCGGGGGACGCCAGCGGCTCATGCGGGCCGGATTCAGCGGCCCTTGAAGATGCCGCCCAGCACGCCGCGCATGATCGAGCGGCTGATCTGTCCACCGGCATTGCGTGCGGCCGATTTGGCCATGGCTTCCAGCATGCCCTGGCGACGACCGGTGCCGAAGAGCATGCCACTGACCTTGTCCATGAGTCCGCCACCTGCTTCCGCCGGAGCCTGGCCCGCGCCCCGGCTTGCCGGTGCCGGCGCTGCGGCGGCCTCTGCCTCGGTGCGCGCCGCGAGTTTCTCGAATGCGGATTCGCGGTCGATTTCGGTGTCGTACTTTCCGCCAACCGGGGATCGGGAACGAATGGTTGCCCGCTCCTCGTCCGTGATCGTGCCGATGCGGCAGCCCGGGGACGCGATCAGTGTTCGCTGCACCGGCAAGGGAATGCCGCGATCCTGCAGCGTGGTCACCAGGGCCTCGCCGACGCCGAGTTGGGTGATCACTGCGACCACATCGACTTTCGGGTTTGGCGGGAAAGTCTCCGCTGCCGCGCGCACGGCCTTCTGGTCGCGCGGCGTAAAGGCGCGCAAGGCATGCTGGACACGATTGCCCAACTGGCCAAGCACCACTTGCGGCACGTCGTCGGGATTCTGCGAACAGAAATAGACACCGACCGCCTTCGAGCGGATCAGGCGCACGACCTGCTCGATGCGCTGGATCAATGCGGGTGGTGCATCGTCGAAGAGCAGGTGCGCCTCGTCGAAGAAGAACACTAGCTTGGGTTTGTCGAGATCGCCCGCCTCGGGCAGGCTTTCAAACAGCTCCGACAGCATCCACAGCAGGAAGGTCGAATACAGCCTTGGCTTGAGGATGAGCTGGTCGGCGGCGAGGATGTTGACGATGCCGCGACCGGACATGTCCTGGCGCATGAAGTCCGCGAGGTCGAGTGCCGGCTCGCCGAAAAAATGATCGGCACCGGATTGCTCCAGCGAAAGCAGGCCACGCTGGATCGCGGCGATCGAGGCCGGGCTGATCAAGCCGTATTGTTTCGAGATCGCCTTGGCATTCTCCGAGGCGAAATTGAGCATCGCGCGCAGGTCTTTCAGATCGAGGATCAACAGGCCATCCTCATCGGCCGCCTTGAACACGACTTCGAGGACGCCCTGCTGGGTATCGTTGAGTTCGAGCAGGCGGCCCAGCAGTTGCGGCCCCATCTCCGAGATCGTCGTGCGCACCGGATGGCCGAGCTTGCCGTAGATATCCCAGAACACGACGGGATTCGCATTCGGTGCCCAGTCGATGCCGAGCCTGTCGATGCGCTCCTTCAACTTCTTGCCCATCGTCCCGGCTTGCGCCAGGCCGGCCAGATCGCCCTTCACGTCGGCGAGGAATACCGGCACGCCGAGCTTCGAGAAGCCTTCGGCGAGAACCATCAGGCTGACCGACTTGCCGGTGCCGGTGGCGCCGGCGATGAGGCCGTGGCGATTGGCGTATTTCGCATGCAGCCAGACGTCCTGATCGCTCTTGCCGACAAGAATCTCGTTCACCGGTGGGCTCCTTGGTCATTCGCCGAATACAGATGCAGGGATTGTAGACGAGCAGTCGTCCGCGCGTTGCCGCCGATGCGATCCTCGGTTACCGTGACGTGTTTGTTGACCGGGACGCTTGCCGATGTCGCTGCTTTTTCGATTCACCCTGACCTTGTGCGCTGCCATGCTGGCGGCATGTGCCGGCGTCACCACTGGCAGCCGACCGACGGCGACGGGAAAGGTCGACGAGGCCGCAGTCAATGCCCTGTTTGCGCAGCTCGACGGCATCAGCAAGCGCTTTGAAGCCGGTTTGATCCTCGCCCGAAGTGGCGAGCGCGACCGCGCCGCTATGGAGATCAAGGCCGCACTCGATGATCTGCAGGCCAAGGCGATCCTTTGCGGGACGGTCGCGGGCTGTGATCAGGCGCGCTTTTTCTCGGCCTACGATCGCCTTTTGCGTCTCGGCGTGGATGCCCCCTTGCTCGAAAGTGCCGAGGATCCGGATCGGATTGTCGAGGAAGACAAGACCGAAGCCGGCGAAACCTCGCCGGTGATCGGCAGCCTGCCGGAGATGAAACGCACCATCACCCTCCTCAATGGGCGCGAACTGGCCGACATCCTGACCATCAACGATGCGGTCAACGCCGGCATCGAGCAGTGGCTCACGCAGTACCGGCCCAACCTCATCACCACCTATGTCAACTACGAGATCATGCGCTACCGCATGTGGCCGGAATATCACAAGGCCGGCCTGCCCGAGGCCTTGCTGTTCGGCATGCTGGCCAAGGAGTCGAATGGTCGCGTCCATGCGGTCTCGCGGGCGGGGGCATCGGGGCCGTTGCAGTTCATGTATGCCACAGGCTTGCGCTTCGGCCTCAGCTCCCGCGACGGGTTCGACCAGCGCTTCGATCCAGGCCTGTCGGCGCGAGCCAACGCAGCCTATATCAATGAACAACTGAAAGTATTCAATGGCAACCTGGAGCTCGTCATTGCCGCCTACAACGGCGGCGAGGGGCGCATGCGCCGACTCGCCGCACAAGGCGGATCGACAAGTTTCTGGGATCCGAAGATCTACTCGATCCTGCCCGATGAAACCCGCGACTATGTGCCGATGGTGCTTGCGGCGGCCTGGTTGTTCCTGCACCCGGAGCGCTACAACCTCGAGTTCCCGAAGATTGACGGCCGCCCTGCAAGCATCGAATTGACCGTGCCGGCGACGCTGACCGAGCTGACGGTCTGTTTCGGCAGCGAAGGAAATCTCTACGATGGCTGGTTCCGCGCATTGCGCAACCTGAATCCAGCGCTCGACCCGCAGGCGAAGCTACCGGTTGGAACACGCCTGGAAGTCCCGGCACCGCTGCAACTGGCCTATGCGGGCAAGTGCGGCACCGGAGCATGGGTCGATCTGGCGAAAACACTGAATGCGGCAACGGCGGCGGTGCGACCGGCGCAAGGTGCTGTTGCCAGGAAGGCGGCGGCCACGGCAAATGTGTATGTCGTGCGGCGCGGCGACAATCTTGCGGCCATTGCACGCAAGAGCGGCTGCGGCGCGGGCCAGATTCGCGAGATCGCACAGCTGAACCACATCCGCGCGCCGCATTATCCGATCAAGGCCGGCCAGCGGCTGCGTCTGCCAGCTTGCGGGCGCTAGGGCAGGGCAATATGGATCGGGGTGGTACGACGCTGGCTTGCCAGCCCTCCATGACGCCTGCAACTGCTCGGCAACTGCTCCTGCGTTGCTCTCGACGGCCGTTCCCGACGCCGTTCTACCGCATCCATCCATGGATGCGTACCTCCTGCATCCGTGCAGTCGTCCTGCGTTGCAGGCATACAGGCCATCCATGGCCATAAAAAAAGCGCGGCTTTGGCCGCGCTTTTTCTGTCTGCAATCTGCTGATTGCGAGTGGTGTCGACTCAGGCTGCCTGGGGATGATTTGCCAGCAGTTGCGACATCTCGCTGGCTGGCACCGATTCCTTCAAGGTGCGCAATGTGCGCATGACCTGGCGGTGCAGTTCGCGCTGATCGGCGTACGGGGAATCCTTGGTTTCATGGAAGGTCACCGTAAGCCAGAGGGCAAGGCCACGCAGGCGCACCTGCAAGCTGTCGGATTTCATTCGCTCGTAGCCGATCGCGGTACCGCTGCCCCACGGCGAATATTTCTCTTCCGGTGGCGTCGCGTAGAGATGCGGGTATTCGCATTTCGTCGCATTCGAGAACTCGCGCATCGAGAGTGCGGCCAGCTGGCGCCGCGAGTTGGCTGGCAGTTGCTCCAGCACCTTCTCGATTTCCTTGAACTGGCGACGAAGCTGCACGCCGCGGGTAAGTGCAATCAAGCGAGTAATCAGTTGCATGGATGTTCCCCCTGGTATTCGACAGCCGCCCAAGTGACGCGGAGTGTAATGTTCTGACAATTCTAGTCGGATTCCGGGGGGTAAAGCCATGCCTGATTCACACTTTCAACGAAATCCTCAAGCCTGATCGATTCTGTCTTCTGCGCCCGGACCGAGCGCACCCATGTCCTGGCGGACGCGTACCGCCTGTTCGGGCACCAGGCCTGGATCCAGGCACGGCCCCGCTGCCGGCAGCAAAAGGATGACCGTCGAACCCATGTTGAAGCGACCCATCTCCGCCCCGCGTTCGAGCTGGATCGACTGGCCGCGGTAGTCACGTTTGTTCACGCGGGAGGCATACGGGGGAATTTCGAGATTGCCCCAGACTGTCGATACGCTGGACACAAGCAAGGCGCCAACCAGGACAACCGCAAACGGCCCGTGCGCACCCTCGAAATGACAGACGAGGCGTTCATTGCGCGCAAACAGGCGAGGAATCGACTCGACGGCTTTCGGTGCCACGCTGAAAATCCGCCCGGGAATGTGCGTGGTGGCGACCAAAGTCCCGCTCATCGGCATGTGCACGCGATGGTAGTCACGTGGCGACAGGTAAATGGTGATGAACTGGCCATCCGCGTAGGCAGCGGCGGCTTGCGCATCGCCGAGCAGCTCGGCTGCGCTGAATTCCCGGCCCTTGGCCTGGAAGATGCGGTCTCCATGGATTGCCCCGGACTGGCTGACATGGCCGTCCGCCGGACAAACGAGCACGTTTGCATCGGCACTCATCGGCCGCGCGCCAGGCTTCAGGGCGCGCGTGAAGAACGCATTGAAATGCGCATATGCGTTGATGTCGGGTTCGGCTGCTTCGCCGAGATCAACCTTGAAGCGCTGCGAGATCTGGCGGATCAGCAGGTTCTTCCATGGTGTCCATGTCCAGCGCGTGGCGTGGAAGACGATTCGCGACAGCAAGCGGTGCGGCAGCAGGTATTGCAGCAGGATGCCGGGAGTCATCGGGATGCTTCGACCAGGGCGAGGATGTCGGCACTGATCGGCTCCACCGCGAACGGCGGGCGGAACATGCCGGCGCGGCGACCTTCAGGATCAATGATCATGGCTGAAGCGCTGTGATCGATGCTGTAGCCGCCAGCTTGATCGGGGACACGCAGATAGAGGATGCCAAGGGCGCGGGTCAAGCGGGTCAACTCCTCGTCGGCAGCAGTCGCCGCAATGAAATCCTTGTTGAAGAACGCGATGTAGCGCGCGAGTTGCTCCGGCGTGTCGCGCTGCGGATCGACCGAGATGAAGAGGAACTGCACCTTTTCGGTCTTGCCGTGCTCGGCCAGCCTGGCCCAGACCTGCTTGAACGCCGCCAGCGTGGTCGGGCACACATCCGGGCAATGCGTGAAGCCGAAAAACGCGATCGTCCAGTGTCCGCGCAGGTCGGCGGCCGTGAATGCCTGTCCGTCGGCACGCTGCAAGGTGAAGTCCGGGATGCCCAGCGGAGCCGGATACATGACGGCAATGTTTGTCTTTGGCGTGGCATCCGACGACATCCAGCGTGCTCCCGCCCAGAGGCCGATGGCGACGCCCAGGGCGGCGATGACAAACAGGGAGGTGGTGCTGACGCGTCCACGAATCAGGGCGAATTTCATGGCTGCAGTATAACGGCACCGAAGGTTTCCGGGCTGCGCGCAACTCGCCATGTTCAGTGCCGGATCCCGGATTCTGCGGGGAGGCCTGAAAGCAATGCGGCCGGGACATGCCCGGCCGCAGGAATGCACAACATCCGATCGTGCTGGGATCAATGCATCGGGAACAGGCGCTTGCGCGAACGGAATGCGAGCATGCCGAGGCCGAGTGCGAGGAGACCCATTGCCCACTGGCTCAAGGTCGGCAATTCCTGGGTTTCACCAAGCGGTGTGCCACCGCCGCCGCCAATGGCCGCAACAGCTGCGTCGCATGCAGCCTGATCCGTGCAGGTCAGATAGATACCCTGGCAGGTGGTCGGAGCAGCGGCGTCATTCCATTGGGAATCCGGGTTGACACTGCCATCGTCAAAACCTTCGTTGAACTCGAGGCGCAGGATGCCATCGGCATTCACCGGGATGTTCGGAAGCATGAAGTCGCCGAACAGAAGCACGCCACCGGTGGATGTCTCCTCGGTGCCCGATGCGTCGGTGGCGGACATGGTGAGATTGATCGCGTTCGGATCCAAAGCGGTCGATGAGGAAAAAGTCACGCCTGCCTCGGAGAGCCAGCTTGGGCTGAATGCGGTGATCGAGGCGTCTGCGGCGGCACCGGTCATTTCATTGCCGGCACCGATGTTGATCTCGATGACCGAGTTGTTCGGATCGCCGCTGCCCCAGTCGCCATTGCCGGTCAGGCCAGCCACGGAAAGGCATACCGGTGCCACTCCGGCCGGTCGTGGTGTCGCCGCGGACGCGCTGATGAAATTACCCGTAGCGTTGGACAGGCCGAATCCCGGGCCACCCTTGGCCTGGACTGCGGAGATTCCCGCGATACTCAAGGCGATGGCGCAGGATGCAGCGATAATCTTCTTGTTCATTCTCTTGGATCCCCAAATGTCTGGTCGCGAAAAAAATATCAAGGTAACGCTCGGCGCGTCTTTGTTTTGATTCGTAAAGCGGGGCCGACCCCCGAACATAACATGAAATTTTGGTCGCTGGCGAGGTATCAAGTGGGCAATGAGGCCGCACAGGTGGATGCGCAACGGCCTGCAGACCCTTCTCGCAGGCTGCTGCCAATCCGGCGCAGAAGAGCCGTTCATGCCAGATCGTGGGAGCCGCAGGGCTTGGTGGCCGCGATTTGCCGAGGCCGATTCCTGCGTGGAGATCACCAGTTCTGACAAGTCGTTCGACCCGCCTATAATTGCCGACCACGTCTGGATCCGCATACTCAATGACCGCCGAACTCGCCACGATCATCGACTTCATCCGTTACGCTGCCAGCCGGTTCTCCGCGGCCGGACTGACTTTCGGCCACAGCTACGACAATGCGCTCGACGAGGCTACGCATCTGGTCCTGCAGACCCTGCACCTGCCGCATGACCTGTCGCCGGCCTACGGACAGGCGCGGCTGGTCGCCGAAGAGAAGCTCGCCGTGCTGGCCTTGATCGAGCGACGCATCAAGGAACGCACGCCAATCGCGTACCTGACCGGCAAGGCCTGGTTTGCCGGACTCGAGTTCATTTCCGACAGGCGGGCGCTGGTGCCGCGTTCGCCGATTGCCGAATTGATACTCGGTGGATTCTCGCCGTGGCTGGATGACCGCGAGGTGTTTCGCGCGCTGGACCTGTGCACGGGTTCCGGCTGCATCGGCATTGCCATGGCCTCGCACTACCCGGATTGGCTGGTCGATCTGGTCGATGTCAGCGACGACGCCCTCGCCCTCGCGCGCGAGAACATCGAGTACCAGAATGTCGGCGATCGCGTGCGCGCGATCAGCTCGGACTTGTTCGACGGTGTGCGCGGCGAGCGCTACGACCTCATTGTCAGCAATCCGCCGTATGTGACCGAGGACGAATACGCGGCCATGCCGGCCGAATATGCGCATGAGCCAAAGCTTGGCTTGACTGCCGGCAACGACGGGCTGGACCTGGCCCTGCGCATCCTGCGAGAAGCGCCCGAGGTGTTGACCGAGGATGGGGTGTTGATTGTCGAGGTTGGCGAGAGCGAGCGCGCCCTGGTTGAATTGTTGCCCGAGGTGCCGTTCAACTGGGTCGAGTTCGCGGTTGGCCAGATGGGCGTCTTCGTCATCGATCGCGGCGACCTTGTCGAACATGCCGACGCGATCCGC
This sequence comes from Lysobacterales bacterium 63-13, assembly GCA_001899855.1. Lineage (GTDB taxonomy): Bacteria > Pseudomonadota > Gammaproteobacteria > Xanthomonadales > Rhodanobacteraceae > Dokdonella. Next base: position 38,257 of record MKWR01000032.1, on the reverse strand, counting down.
GCGGCCGCGCAGCGCTGATTGCAGACCGGGAATCCTCAAACCGCCATGTCGAGCAACGCATTCGGAAAGCTGTTCACGGTCACCACTTTTGGCGAGAGCCATGGGCCGGCGATTGGTTGCGTCATCGATGGCTGTCCGCCCGGTCTGGCAATCGCCGCCGAGGATTTCCGCCACGATCTCGAGCGGCGCGCAAGCGGACGCTCGAAGTTCACCTCGCAACGCCACGAGGCCGATGAGGTCGAGATCCTCTCCGGTACCTTTGCCGGGCGCACGACGGGGACGCCAATAGCCTTGCTTATCCGCAACACCGATCAGCGCTCGAAGGACTACGGCGAGATCCTCGACAGCTTCCGCCCCGGCCATGCCGATTACACCTACTGGCAGAAATACGGCATTCGCGATCCGCGCGGTGGCGGGCGTGCCTCGGCGCGCGAGACGACCATGCGGGTCGCCGCCGCTGTCATCGCGCGCAAATGGCTGGCCGAACACTTCGGCATCCGCGTGCGCGGATACCTGGCGGCGATGGGCGATCTGCGCCCACGCGCTTTTGATTGGCAGGCGGTCGAGCAGAATCCGTTCTTCTGGCCGGATGCCTCGATGCTTGGCGAACTGGAGGATTTCATCAATGCCCTGCGCAAGTCGGGCGATTCAATCGGGGCAAGGGTCAACGTGCTTGCCGAGGGCGTACCGCCGGGTTGGGGTGAGCCGGTTTACGGCAAGCTCGATGGCGACGTGGCCGCCGCGCTGATGTCGATCAACGCGGTCAAGGGCGTCGAGATTGGCGATGGCTTTGCCGTGGTCGGCCAGCATGGCAGCGAGCATCGCGACGAGATGACGCCGCAGGGCTTCCTCAGCAACCATGCCGGTGGAATCCTCGGCGGCATCAGCAGCGGCCAGACGATCCTGGCCAGTGCCGCGTTCAAGCCGACCTCGAGTATCCTCATCCCGGGGCGCAGCGTGAATCTCGCCGGCGAGGCGGTCGAGGTGCGCACCAAGGGTCGCCACGATCCCTGCGTCGGCATCCGCGCGACGCCGATTGTCGAGGCCATGCTTGCCCTGGTCCTGATGGATCATGCCTTGCGCCATCGTGCCCAGTGCGCCGATGTCGCTGCGCCGAAACCGCTGCTGCCGGGCGCAGCCGATTGATGAGCTGATGCGATTTCGTCACATTCCCGCGCAGGCGTCTTGTTCAATGATGATGGGGTCAGGCAACCCGTTCCCGGTTCGCTGCGGTGTTTGCCACGCTTGAGCCCACTCCTTCCCAGGTTCCCGAAATGAGCAAGAAAGACAGATTCAAGGTGGCCATGGTCGGTGCCACCGGCACCGTTGGCGATGCCCTGATCGGCATCCTCGTCGAGCGCAAGTTCCCGATCACTGAATTCGTGCCGCTGGCCAGCGCGCGAAGCGCCGGCGAGACCATCGACTTCGGCGGGCGCAAGGTGGTTGTGCAGGATCTTGCCCGTTACGATTTTGCGGGTGTGGATATTGCATTCTTCTCGGCTGGCGGCAGCGTCAGCCGCGAGCATGCCCCGCGCGCGGCGGCGGCAGGCGCGGTGGTCATCGACAACACTTCGGAGTTCCGCAACGTTGCGGAGATCCCGCTGGTTGTCAGCGAGGTCAATCCCGAAGCGATTGCCGGCTACAGGCGGCGCGGCATCATCGCCAATCCGAATTGTTCGACCATGCAGATGCTGGTGGCGCTGGCACCGATCCATCGTGCGGTCGGCATCGAGCGCATCAATGTCGCCACCTACCAGTCGGTTTCCGGGGCTGGCCGCTCGGGCATCGAGGAATTGGGCGTGCAAACCACGGCCTTGATCAACCTCCAGCCGGCAACACCGAAGAAGTTCAGCAAGCAGATCGCCTTCAACGTCATTCCGCACATCGACGAGTTCCAGGACAATGGCTACACGCGGGAAGAGATGAAGATGGTCTGGGAAACGCGCAAGATCCTCGGCGACGAGTCGATCCAGGTGAACCCGACTGCGGTCAGGGTGCCGGTGTTCCTCGGTCATGCCGAGGCGGTGCATATCGAGACACGCGAAAAGATCACGGCCGAAAGGGTGCGCGAACTGCTGGAAGATGCGCCCGGGGTGTGCGTCATCGATGAACGCAAGTCAGGCGGCTATCCCACGCCGGCGGGTGATGCGGCGGGCCAGGATGCGGTATTTGTAGGCCGGATTCGCGAGGATATTTCCCACCCGCGGGGGATAAATCTCTGGGTCGTATCCGACAACATCCGCAAAGGGGCCGCCCTGAATGCCGTTCAGGTCGGCGAACTATTGGTGAAATCGTATCTGTGATCTATAGTTACGGTTGTGTTATAAGGCATTTTCGAGCTTTGAAGGGCATCCAGGCAGGATGCCGGCCGAGGCTCACCGACAACGTATTTGGGGAGCCCTTTTCATGAAACGACCGCTGCAACTGTCGCTGGCAATTGCGCTCGCGCTGGGGGCGACCAATGCGTTTGCCCTGGGATTGGGTGCGATCCAGGTCCAGTCCGGACTCAATCAGCCGCTGCTTGCGGAGATTCCGATCATCCAGAGTTCACCCGGCGAAGCCGAGGGCCTGATCGTCCAGTTGGCTTCTGCCGAGGATTTCGAGCGGGTCGGCATGAATCGCGCGACGATTGGCGTGCCGGTCGACTTCAACCTCGGCAAGAATGCGCGCGGCGAACCGGTCATCAAGGTCACCAGCAAGGAAATAGTGCGCGAGCCGTTCATCGGCATGCTGCTGGAAGCCAACTGGCCGAAGGGACGCTTGCTGCGCGAATACACGATCCTGCTGGATCCGCCAGTGATGGCACCGGCAATCAAGGGCTCAAGTGCTGTCGCGGTTGCCGCCAAGGAGCCGGAGCGCAGTTCGACCGAGGCCCTGCCGCCATCGAAACCGGCGACCCCACGACCGGCACCGGCTGCATCGGCTCCGGCGAAACCGGCAGTGGCTGCCGGCAAACCGTCATCGCCACCGCCGCCAGCCCCGTCCAGGGCTGCAACTGGCAGCGAGTATGGACCGGTCGCAGCCGGCGAAACGCTGGGCCAGATCGCCCGCGCCACGCGCCCCGACGATGCGGTCAGCATCAACCAGATGATGGTGGCGCTGCTGAAGAACAATCCGCAGGCGTTCTTCAAGGACAACGTCAATGCGCTCAAGCGCGGCGCGGTGTTGCGCATTCCGTCTGCCGAGGAGATCGCGGCCAGCGGCTCGGCGCGGGAAGCCGCCGCCGCGGTGCGATCGCAGATCGATGAATGGCGTGGCAGCGTGAGCAGCGCACCCACCCTTGTTGCCGATACCACGGCGTCGACGCCGCGCGCGTCGACGAGTGCAAGTACTTCGACCTCATCCGGCGAGCGCCTGGCTCTGGTGCCGCCGCGCGAGGGCAAGGCCGACGAGGGATCTGCCGATCGCCCGACTGGCGGTCGCGCCGGCGGAACCGGCGATGCCGCCTCGAAAGCGGAACTTGCGCGCGTCAAGGAGGCGCTGACCAGCAAGGAGCAGGAATCCGGCGAACTCAAGTCGCGGGTCAAGGACCTTGAGGAGATCAAGGGCAAGAACGAAAAGCTGATCAACCTGCAAAGTACCGAGCTTGCCGAATTGCGTGACAAGCTGAAGAAGCTGCAGGACGAGAAGGACGGGTTGGCGGCCACGGTGACCACGCCGGCCGCCGCCCCCACGCTGAGCACGGCGGTTGCCCCGCCGACCCCGGCCGCAGGCAAGGCCGACACCGGCAAGCCCGAAGTGACGGTCAGCAAGGACGACATCTGGGGAGATGCCAGCGCGACAGGCGAAAAGCCGAAGGTGGCGGACGCGGCGGCTCCGCCGTCCTCGGCAACCGCGGCGGAAGCCACCCCGACGCCGCCCGCCCTGGATTCGAGCACGACCCAGATCAAGCCGGAGCCCGCCGCGGTCGAACCGGTCAAGCCGGCACCGACCAAGCCGGTGGAAGCCAAGAAACCGACACCGAAACCCGCGCCGGCGATCGCCACTCCGCCCGCACCGGTGGATACGACACCCTGGTATCTGCAACCCTGGGCGCTTGCTGTCGCCGGTATCGGCGGCCTGCTTCTCGTCGTGCTCGGCATGCTTGGATTGCGCAAGCGCAAGCCGGTCGCCAAGCCCGCGCGGCAGTCGATTGCAGCGTCTTTCGGTGATTCACCGCTGGCCGGTGCTGCCGCTGTTGCCGGGCACGATGATGCCGAAGAGCAGGAGTTGATCGCCCAGGTCAAGGCGGATCCGGGCAATGCAAATGCCCATCTGGAGTTGTTGAGCCTGTACTACGCGCAGGGCGCTGCCGCGAAATTCGAGGCGGGTGCCGAAGAGATGTATGCGTATGTGGCCGATCCGAACCAGGCAAGTTGGCGCGAAGTACGCAAGATGGGCGAGGAGCTGGCACCGCACAATCCCTTGTTCAGCGATCAGGACTCGATTGTCGACGACTTTTCGCAGCGGACTGAAGCAGAGCCATACCACTTTGATGACGCCGAGCCGGGCGCGCCTGCGGAATTCCCGGACTATCCGGATTTTGCCGACGAGAGCGAGAGCGAATTGCTGGCGCCCAAGGCACCGGAAAGCTTCGAGACGGCAAGCATGCCCACATTTGATGCACTTGATTTCGGCTCCGGCGACAGCCAGCCCCCGGCTCCCGCACCTGCTCCGAGCGTGGATACCGATTTCCTCATCGATCTGCCTCCGCTCGAAGAGCCGTCGCCGGCAGCAAGCATCAGCAGGCCCGAACCATCGTTTGCACCCGCGCCCTTGCCGGATTTCCATGCCCGCGATACCACAACCGTCGAGGTGCCGGTCGCCGAGGTTTCCGACGACGAGTTCTTTGCCGGCGAGGACGCCATCGGCACCAAGCTCGATCTGGCCAAGGCCTATCTCGACATGGGCGATCCGGATGGCGCGCGCTCGATGCTTGAGGAAGTGATCGCCGAAGGTGCGCCGGCGCAGCAGGACGAGGCGCGCAAGCTGATCGCTGAAATCGGCTGATCCACCAGGTTCATGCCACACCGAGGCCGGGATTTTCCCGGCCTCCTTGTTTGTGCGGCACCGCCTATAATTGTCGGTTCATCCCCGGCCACGGAGACCGCGGTGCGCATCGCGCTCGGCATTGAATACGACGGCACCGACTTTCTCGGCTGGCAGCGCCTGTCGCACGGTGCGACCGTGCAGGGCGTGGTCGAGCAGGCGCTGGGTTTTGTCGCCGATCATGCGGTCACCGTAACCTGTGCCGGGCGCACCGATTCCGGCGTGCATGCGCTCTGCCAGGTCGTGCATTTCGACAGCGAGGCGCTGCGCAGCGAACGTGGCTGGATGCTTGGAGCCAATTCGCGCCTGCCATCGTCGGTGGCCGTGCGCTGGGCGGTACGCGTGGAGGACGACTTCCATGCGCGCTATGGCGCGCTCGGGCGCCGCTATCGCTATTCGATCCTCAATCGCGCCGCGCGGCCGGCGCTGGATTCGCGCTATGTCGCCTGGGAGCGGCAGCCGCTGGATGCGGCGGCGATGCAGCGCGCCAGCCAGGCACTGATCGGCGAAAACGATTTCAGCGCATTCCGCACGCTCGCCTGTCAGGCGCGCACGCCGCATCGCAATGTGCATTCGATCCGCGTGGCGCGTGATGCTGATCGCGTCGTCATCGACATCGAGGCCAATGCGTTCCTGCATCACATGGTGCGCAACATCGTCGGCTCGCTGTTGCCGGTGGGGCGCGGCGAGCAGGCGGAAGCCTGGATCGGCGAACTGCTGGCGGGGCGCGATCGCAGCAAGGCGGGGCCGACGGCTTCGGCCGCGGGTTTGTGCTTTCTTGCGCCAATCTATCCGGCCCGCCACGGACTGCCGGCCGAGGTCAGTCGATGAACCGCGTGCGCACCAAGTTCTGCGGCATCACGCGGAGCGAGGATGCGCAATTCGCCGCCGCGATTGGCGTCGATGCGCTGGGCTTCGTGTTCAGCCGGCAAAGCCGGCGCTTCGTCGAACCGCAGGCCGCAGCCCGGATCATCCGTGAGCTGCCGCCGTTGCTGAGCGCGGTGGCCTTGTTCATGGACGATGAGCCCGCCTGGATCCGCCAGGTGATCGCCATTGCCCGGCCGCAGATCCTGCAGTTTCATGGCAACGAGATCCTTGCCGATTGCGCCAGTCACGGCTTGCCATACCTGAAGGCGGTGCCGATGGCGACGGTCACGGATGTGGCAAGCTATGCGGCTGGATTTCCGGGTGCGGCGGGATTTCTGCTCGATGCGCATGGCAGCGGTGAAGCGGGTGGCCAGGGCGTGCCATTTGACTGGTCGAGACGGCCGCAGCTTGCCCGCCCGCTTATCCTTGCCGGTGGCCTGCATGCGCAGAATGTCGGCGAGGCGATCCGGCGCATGCAGCCCTATGCGGTGGATGTGTCCAGCGGCATCGAATCGGCACCCGGGATCAAGGATGCGACGCGCATGCAGGCCTTCATCGATGCGGTACGCGTCAGCCAACACGAATGAGCAAGCAACGAACATGAGCAATCGCATTTCCGTCAGTGATTTCCACGCCTACCCGGATGCGCACGGGCGCTTTGCCGATTACGGCGGCATCTTCATGCCGGAAACGCTGATGCCGCCGCTTGAAGAACTCACTGCGGCCTATCTGGCCATGCGCGAGGATCCGGCATTCATCGCCGAATTCGAGCGCGATCTCAAGCATTACGTCGGGCGGCCCTCGCCGATCTATCACGCCGAACGCCTGTCCAGGCGGATCGGTGGCGCGCAGATCCTGCTCAAACGCGAGGACCTGAACCACACTGGCGCACACAAGATCAACAACACCATCGGCCAGGCCCTGGTCGCGCGACGCATGGGCAAACGCCGCATCATTGCCGAAACCGGCGCCGGCCAGCACGGCGTGGCCACCGCCACGGTATGCGCGCGTTTCGGCCTCGACTGCATCGTCTACATGGGCGCGGTCGACATCGAGCGACAGAAAATCAATGTCTATCGCATGAAGCTGCTTGGCGCCAAGGTCGTCCCCGTCGTCTCGGGCTCGAAGACGCTCAAGGATGCGCTCAACGAAGCCATGCGCGACTGGGTGACCAACGTTGCCGACACCTTCTACATCATCGGCACGGTCGCCGGCCCGCATCCGTATCCGATGATGGTGCGTGATTTCAATGCCGTGGTCGGCCGCGAGGCACGCGCGCAGATGCTCGAAGAATATGGTCGCCTGCCCGATGTGCTGACCGCGTGCGTGGGTGGCGGCTCCAATGCGATCGGCCTGTTCCACGCCTTTCTCAATGATCGCGAGGTGGCCATGGTCGGCGCCGAGGCGGCGGGTGAGGGCATCGCCAGCGGTCGCCACGCGGCATCCTTGAGTGCCGGTCGGCGCGGCGTGTTGCACGGCAACCGCACCTATGTGATCTGTGATGACAACGGCCAGATCACAGAAACCCATTCAATCTCGGCCGGGCTTGATTATCCCGGCGTCGGCCCCGAGCACGCCTTGCTCAAGGACAGCGGTCGCGCCCGCTACGTCGGCATCACCGATGACGAGGCGCTGGCCGCATTCCACGAGCTGGCGCGCACCGAAGGCATTCTTGCCGCGCTTGAATCCAGCCATGCCGTGGCCCAGGCGATGAAGCTCGCGCGCGAGCTGCCGAAGGATCAGCTGATCCTGTGCAATCTTTCCGGGCGCGGCGACAAGGATGTGCACACGATCGCGGCGCGCGAGGGCATCGAATTGTGAGCCAGCGCATCGAACAACGCTTTGCCGATCTCGCACAAGCCGGGCGCAAGGGCCTGATCCCGTTCATCAGCGCCGGCGATCCGCTGCCGGAGGCGACGGTCGCCATCATGCATGCACTGGTTGCCGCCGGTGCCGACCTGATCGAGCTCGGTGTGCCGTATTCCGATCCGGTTGCCGACGGACCGACCATCCAGCATTCAAGCGAACGGGCGATTGCGCGCGGTGTCGGCATCGCGCAGATCCTTGCCTGGGTCAGCGAATTCCGCTTGACCGATTCGACCACGCCGGTCGTCCTCATGGGCTACTTGAACCCAATCGAGATCTACGGCCACGCACGCTTTGCCGATGACGCGAGTGCCGCCGGCGTCGATGGCGTGCTGATCGTCGATGTGCCGGTCGAGGAGGCCGAGACCGTCACCCTGCTGCGTGAAAAAGGCGTGCGCGAAATCTTCCTCGTCGCACCGACGACGACCGATCGCCGCCTTGCGGCGATTCGCGCACGGGCCGAGGGATTCATCTACTACGTTTCCTTTGCCGGCATCACCGGCGCCAGCCAACTCGATCCCGTTGCCGTGCGCGCGCGCGTCGAGCACATCAAGCAGGGCGGTTCGATTCCTGTGGCGGTTGGTTTTGGCGTGCGCGATGCGGCCAGCGCGGTGCAGGTCGCCGAGAGTGCCGATGCGGTGGTCATTGGCAGCGCACTCGTCGCGAAGCTCGCCGAGGCGAACGACCGTGGTGCGGCACTGGCAGCGGCGCATGCATTTCTCGCGCCGATTCGGGCTGCGCTCGACCAGGCCGTTCGACGATAGACATATTCAGACATCGACCGCGCAGCGAAGCCCTCATCGATCGCCAGCGCGCGGAAAGCGGAGACAGCAAGACATGAACTGGTTGCAGAAATTGATGGCCCCACGCATTCGCACCATCAGTACCGGCAAGGGCAAGGTCCCCGAAGGCCTGTGGGAAAAATGTGACGGTTGCGGTGCCGTGTTGTACGGGCCCGAGCTCGAGAACAACCTGATGGTTTGCCCGCAATGCGGCCATCACCACAAGATTCGCGCGCGCAAGCGCCTGCTCGCCCTGTTCGATTCCGGCACGGCCGAGGAAGTGTTCGGCAATCTCGAACCGCTCGATCCACTCAAGTTCCGTGATTCGAAGAAGTACAAGGACCGCATTGTCGCCTCGCAGAAAGCAACCGGCGAGAGGGACGCCATGGTTGCCATGCAGGGCAGCCTGAAAGGCCGACCGCTGGTCGCCTGCGCATTCGATTTCGCCTTCTTGGGCGGATCGATGGGCTCGGTCGTTGGCGAAAAGTTCACCCGCTGTGCCGAGCTTGCCCTGGCCGAGCGCCAGCCGATGGTCTGCTTCAGCGCCACTGGCGGAGCACGCATGCAGGAAGGCCTGTTCTCGCTGATGCAGATGGCCAAGACTTCGGCTGCGCTTGGGCGCCTGCGCGCGGCCGGCCTGCCATTCATCTCGGTGTTGACCGATCCGACCACGGGCGGTGTCTCGGCCAGTTTCGCCATGCTTGGCGACATCATCATTGCCGAGCCGAAGGCGCTGATCGGTTTTGCCGGTGCCCGCGTGATCGAACAGACCGTGCGCGAATCGCTGCCGGAAGGTTTCCAGCGTTCGGAATTCCTCCTCGATCATGGTGCGATCGACATGATCGTCGATCGCCGCGCCATGCGCGACAAGCTCGCCGACATGCTCGCCTTGATGATGCGCCAATCGAGAGCTGCCTGAGCGCTGCAGCCTCTGGCAGAAGGCTGGCCGGGTTTGGCGACCATGTCACGGCGTGCTTTGCGATGCCCTGAAAGGCATCGCGCCTGGAGGCGCTTCCTCCGCGAAGCCGGGTCTTGCCTCAGGCGAGGTTGAGGAAATCCGTGCTGCAGATGAAGCGGACCGCGTCGAGGCGGGGTGCCGCTTGCGGAATCGCGGTGCGCAAGGCCTCCAGTTCGGCATCGATGGCCTCGATTTCCTCTGCGCGCACGGCCGGATTGACCCGGGCCAGAGCAACCAGGCGCGCATGTTCGTCACCGAGTTCATGCTCGATCGTGGTCAGTGCCGCGCCGATTTCGACCTGTGCGCGTTCTCGGGCCAGGGTTTCGGCATGCGCGAGCATTGGCTTGACCAGCTTGGCCAGCAGTTTCCGATAGCGTGAATACTCGATGGCGCGCTCGGCCGAGCGTTTCACGGCGTCCGCAGCGGGTTGGTAGTCGTGACGAGGCAGCAGGCGCGAATCCACGACGATGCGGATCGGCAGCGGCGGCAGGTAGCCATCGACGGCCAGCTCGCGATCGGCGACGCAGGTCAGCACGAAGATGCATTCGAGCATGGCGCTGCGCGCGGGCAGGGTGTCGTCGACCAGGAACGAAGCGTTGCCATGTTCGCCTTCAAGCAGCAGGTCGATGGCACCGCTGACCATGGGATGATCCATGCGCAAGAGCGGCAGGTCCTCGCGGGCGAGGGCGATGCCGCGATCGAAGGTGACTTGCTGCGGGCCGTCCTTGAGACCGGGAAAACCATCGGTGCTGAGATATTCCGGATCGAGCACGACCGTTCGCGGTGCCAGTTCCTCGTTCTCGATGCCGAACTGCTCGAATAGGCGCAGGATGAATTCGTCATTGCCATGATTGGCGTCGGCCGCGGCGAGCGCACGCTGCAGGCGATCGGCGTGGCTCTGCCGCGCGCTGGCCAGTTCCAGCAGGCGATCGCGCCCGCTGTTGACCAGGGCCGACAACTCCTCGTGGCTGGCCCGGGTTGCGCCGATCAACGCATCGAGTTCGGAATCGGCATCCTCGCCGCCATGGGCATGCTGTTCGGCGACCTCGACGAGGCGCTGGCCATAGCGCTTGAGCAGCTCGCGACCATCGGACGGGCTGCTGCGAAACGCGTCGAGGCCAAGCTCGAACCAACGCATCAGGGCGTGCTGCGCGGTACCGGAAAAGGCACAGGCATGGATGAGGATGTCGTGCTTCTGGCCAATTCGATCAAGCCGGCCGATGCGCTGTTCGAGCAGGTCCGGATCAAGCGGTAAGTCCCACAGCACGAGATGGTGGGCAAACTGGAAATTGCGCCCTTCCGATCCGATTTCCGAGCACAACAGCAGGCGTGCGCCATCCGCTTCGGCAAAGTACGCGGCATTGCGATCCCGCTGCAGCAGGCTCATGCCCTCGTGGAAGCGCGCGACCTTGACCCCGCTGCGCGTGCGCAGGATCTCCTCGAGTGCGAGTACCTTGGCCTGGCTGCGGCAGATCAACAGGAATTTTTCCGTGGCAAGCTGGTCGATCATGCCAAGCAGCCAGTTCAGGCGCGGATCATTCGCGTAGGGCAGCTCGATCTCGGGCGCGGTGGCCTGCAGGTCGGCATGGAACTCGGCAAGCAGGTGCTGGCGTTGCGCGTCGTCGAGCTCGCTGCCATCGAGGGTGACCAGCTGCGCGATACGGCGGGGGAAACCGCCAACCTGGGCACGGCGATTGCGGAACATGACCCGGCCGGTGCCGTGGCGATCGATCAGGGCATCAAGCACGGTGTTCGTCGCCGCGGCATCCAGCGGCCTGGCCAGCAGGCTGGTGAGCTGCTCGTCGTCGCCGAAACGCTCGGCAAGAGCCTTCACGTCGTTGCCCGACAGCGGTTCGCCGTCGTTGAGACGGCCGGCGATTTCCGACAAGCCGGTAAAACTGTCGGCTTCGGCCACGTAGCTGCGAAGGTCGTGGTAGCGCGCCGGATCGAGCAGGCGCAGGCGCGCGAAGTGGCCGCTGCGACCGAGTTGTTCCGGCGTCGCCGTGAGCAGGATCAAACCCGGCGTGCGCGCGGCGAGGTTTTCCACCAGCGTGTATTGGGCGCTTGCCGTTTCCTCGGTCCAGGCCAGGTGATGGGCCTCATCGACAATGACCAGGTCCCAGCCGGCCTCGGTGACTTGCGCTGTGCGCTTGGCCGAGTCGCTGAGGAAGCCGATGCTGGCCATGACCAGTTGCTCGTCCTGGAACGGGTTGCGCGTCGGGTCACTGGTCTCGATCGATTCGCAGCGTTCCTCGTCGAACAACGAGAATTGCAGGTTGAAGCGGCGCAGCAGCTCGACAAACCACTGGTAGACAAGTGTCTCCGGAAGCAGCACGAGGACGCGTCCGACGCGGCCGCTGGCGAGCAGTCGGGCGAGGATCATGCCGGCTTCGATGGTCTTGCCGAGGCCAACCTCATCGGCCAACAGGATGCGCAAGGGTTGCCGCGCGGCGGCGATTTCGGCCACGCGCAACTGGTGCGCAATCAGGTCGATGCGTGCGGATTCCAGGCCCCAGGCCGGCGAGCGCAAGGCATCGGCACGGCGCAACAGTGCTTCCTGGCGGAAATCGAAATGGTCGGCGCGATCGACGCGGCCGGAAACGAGGCGTTCATCGGCCCTGGAAATCGACTGGCTGTCGTCCAGCTCGGTTTCGTTGAGGGTCTTGCCGCTGCCGCGATAGACCAGCAGGCCGTCGTCCTCGGCGACGCTCTCGATGACCAGGCTGAATCCCTTGCCGGAGACTTTCTGCCCGACCCTGAATTCGGCGCGCGCGATCGGCGCGCTGTGCACCGCGTACTGGCGCAGGACGCCCGCAGTCGCATAGAGCAGCTGCACGCTGCGTCCTTCGATGCGGATCAGCGTGCCGAGTCCGAGTTCGGGTTCGGCATTCGAGATGTAGCGTTGACCAGGAACCAGAGCCATCAGTGTTCAGTGCATTCAGGGGAGTCGGCGATTATCCCCTGTCCGGCTGCAGGCATAAACACGAATTGTCCGATCCGGCGCGATTGTCCGTTAACGCAGCGCCGCAGCCGTACATGTCAAGCATCATGGCGAGTCAAAACCATTGCTGAAGATCGAGTCGGCCGCCGCGGAGGCGACAAACACGCCGGTACCCCACTCGATTTGGCTGTCGCCATCCGGATGCAGCGCCGCGATGAAGGCGATGTCGCCGGCATCGTTGATCGCCGGCGCGCCGCTGAAGATCGGCCAGGCAGATGGATCATCGATATGCTGGCCGATCCGCCCCGGCCCCAGGTCGGTGGCTACCGCGTCTTCCTTGCCGATGACCCGCACGAGGCTCGTGCCGTCGCCGGCATAGATCGCCTGGCCGTTGGCATCTCGCGCACGGAATACGACGAGGCCATTGTTGTTCATCGAGGGCGCAAACGATTCGATGTCGCGAATCGTTCCGCTGGCTTCGACTCGTGCAATTTCCACCGCATCGACACTGCTGCCGTTGGGGGTGAACCGGTAGATCGCGCGCACATTGCCGGCCTGCAGGCGCAACGCCACCGCAACCTGGCCGGCATCGTTGTAGGCAAGTCCATTGTCGAAGCGGTTGTACGGCGAGCTGCCGTCGGTTGCCGAATCGACAGCCAGCGTCGTGTAGCTGCCATTGCTGGCAAAGCTGCGAATCTCGTTGTGGTTGAAGTCGCCGATGCTGACCTTGCTGGCGATCAGGCGCTGTGCATTCATCGCCGGGGTGTAGATGTATGCGTACGGACCGGCTTCGACATTGCTGTCGACAATATGCAGCACGGAGCTGCCTGCACCGGTCGAGGCCAGCCCGTAGCCGGATCCGAGCCCGGCGCGGTAGCCGATCACGCCGGCAACGTTGATGACATGTCCGCCGAACGACGTCGGCGTCAGTGGCAGGGTGCTGACGAGGGTTGATGTCGATGTCAGCTCATCGAAGCGGCGCAGTCGATAGTTGGTGCCATCATCGTAGGTGTAATAGGCAACCTGGCCGCTGGCGTTGATGCTGACGCGATCGGAGATGCCATCGACCGGTGCCTCGTGCAGGGCGACGATCCCGCCGACGCCATGCGTGCCGAACCAGAGGCCGACGCCGGTGTTTGACTGGTCGCCGTTGATCGGCACGATCTGCACCGGAAACGCAACCTTGCCGGCGTTGTTGATGCTCGCGGAAATGCTGTTGAACGAGGACCCCGGCGGCAGGTTCCAGCCATCGTCATTGACCAGCAGGTTGCTGCGCGCCTGCAGCTCGATGTGCGTGTAGTCGGGAATCGCGGCACGCGCATCGCTGCATCCGATGGCTGTCGCAAGGAAGAGGCCGCAGAAGAATTCCGGATGAAGCATGCGCGTGATCTCCAATGTCGGGTCAGACCTGCCAGTATCGAAGCGGAATCCCGCGTGGCGAGGCGCTGGAGGGTCCAGGCAGGGCGAAGCTCCACGGCATCTTCATTCATGACGGCTGCGCAATCCAGCCGCCAGTTCACGATTCGGGTCATCGACCGATCCGCCGATCCAGCCACTCGATGATCGCCTGTTGCACGGCTGCGGGTGCCAGTTCGAGGCTCTGCACGCAGACAAAGGCGGAGCTGTTGCTGGCATCAGCCCTGGCGATCTTGCGATGAACGCGGCTGGAATGTTGTTCGCTCGGCTTGAGCTGGACGACGTGCAGGCGGTTGTCGGCGATGGCGTTGTGGTGAAGGAATTCGAGGTGCGTGGCGAGCGCCTCGGTCTTGAACTGGGCATTGGAGCGCAGCCGGTGGCTGCAGTTGCTGACGAGCAGGTCCGGGTGCTCGGCGAAAAACGCTTGCAGGGTCGAGCGGCGCATTGGATACGGGTTGTGGTAAAGGCGGTAGTAGCGATCCTCGAAGCCGGCAATGCGTGCGCTGAGTTGCTGTGCATCGAGATTGCCGACCTTGTCGGCACGCGCCCCGCGCAGGCGCTTGAGCTGGCGCATGATGCGGGCTGGCCAGCCGTTGCCTGCCTGCCTGCGCCACTCACCGCGCTGGACGACGCGACCATCGCGAAAGAAATCCTCCGCTTGCACATCGCGCAAGAGGAACATGTCGTCGTTGAAGTAGACGAAGTTCTCGGCGAGGCCATCGATGCGCCAGAGCATGCTGATGATCGAACGGCTGTTGAAGGTTGGCAGGTGCTGCTCGAATCCGGCGAAGATCTCGCGGTGATCGACGATATTGAAGCGATCGGCAAGCCCGCCCTCGCGCAAGCGCTGCAGGATGGCTGGCGTCTGAGCATCGACGACGATATGGATTTTGCGGAACCACGGGGCGAAGCGCAGGATCGAGCGGATGCACCAGTCGATTTCGCCGGCATCGTTGAAGCGCGTGGGTTCGGCCGTGGCCGGGCGGGGCATGCCGGATTGGGCAAGCCAGGCATCGAGCTTTTGCCGGTGCGCGGGATCCGCACCGTCAACCCAGGTGATGACAGCGTCGACGCTCATGTCGCGCTGGCCGTGAAGAGGCGTGTATCGGCGATCAAGACGCTCGGCTCCTGCATTGTCGAGGTCTGGCAGGCAGGTGCCGCATGCATCCTCGCGCGTGACCCGCCCCGATTGTGCGGGGCGGGTCGAGCGCTGATTGTTACCAGATTTTCACCTGGGTGTCGCCGGTGCGGACCATGGCATCGCCGGGTTTGCAGGCAAACGCGCTGGCGAACGCGTCCAGGTTCGACGGCGCACCGATGGCGCGATAGGTCGTCGGCGAGTGCGGATCGGTGTTGAGCATCACCTCGAGGCGCTTGTCGCGCATGTGGCCGCGCCAGATGCGTGCCCAGTTGAGGAAGAAGCGCTGGTCTTGCGTGTAGCCGTCGATCTTCTCGCCGGCCTCGCCAGGATCCTTG
Source organism: Lysobacterales bacterium 63-13 (assembly GCA_001899855.1). Classification (GTDB taxonomy): domain Bacteria; phylum Pseudomonadota; class Gammaproteobacteria; order Xanthomonadales; family Rhodanobacteraceae; genus Dokdonella. The sequence goes on along the minus strand of MKWR01000032.1, from coordinate 22,923 downwards.
GCCATGGCAACCTGCAAGGCATCGTAGGCGATTGCCAGGCCGCCAAGATCGGCAATGTTCTCGCCGAGTGTGAGCTGGCCGTTGATGTGCTTGCCCGGCAGCGGCTCGTAGGCGTTGAACTGCTCGACCAGCTTCGCCGTGCGTGCTTCAAACGCCTTCTTGTCCTCGTCGGACCACCAGTTGGTGTTGTTGCCCACGGCATCGAACTGGCTGCCCTGGTCGTCGAAGCCGTGGCTGGCCTCGTGGCCGATCACGCCACCAATGCCGCCGTAGTTGATCGCATCGTCGGCCTTGGCATCGAAGAACGGTGGCTGCAGGATTGCCGCCGGGAAGTTGATGGTGTTGTCGGTCGGGTTGTAATAGGCATTCACCGTCTGCGGGGTCATGCCCCATTCCTTGCGATCGGTCGGCTTGCCGATCTTGGCAATGTCGTAGTCGTAGTTGAACTGCATGGCGGCGGCGACATCGGCGAAATAATTGTCGCCACTCAGGTTCAGCCCCGACCAGTCACGCCATTTCTCCGGGTAGCCGATCTTCGGCAGGAAGGTGGACCACTTTTCCAGCGCCTTGGCGCGCGTGGTGTCGCTCATCCAGTCGAGCTTCTCGATGCGTGCCTTGAGCGCCGCCTGCACGTTGTCGACGAGTTCCTGGGCGCGGGCCTTGGATTCCGGCGGGAATGCCTTGGCCACGTAGAGTTCGCCAAGGGCCATGCCGAGCTGGCTGTTGACCGTGCCGAGCACGCGCTTCCAGCGCGGCTCGTCTTCCTTCTGGCCATTGAGGGTGGCCTTGTGGAAGGCGAAATACTCTTCCTGGAACGGCTTGGACAGGTACGGCGAAGCAGCATCGACGAACTGGTAACGCAGGTAGGCCTGCCAATCGGCGACTGGCGTCTTCTCCAGCATCTTGTCGACTTCGGCAAAGAACTTCGGCTGCGACAGCGAGAAGCCATCGCTGACATCCGCCTTCTGCGCGGCGAAGAAGGTGTTCCAGTCAAAATGCGGGGTGACCTTGTTGGCCTCCTCGATGCTGACGAAGTGATACTGGTTTTCCGGCACGCGCAGGTCGACCGGGGCCAGCGAGGCCTTGGCGAGGCGGCTCTCGAAGGCAAGCACGCTGGCTGCCTGCTTCTTCGCTTCGTTGGCCTCGACACCGATCAGTTCCAGGGTCTTGGCGATGTGCGCAACGTAGGCGTCACGCAGTGCCGCATGGTCGGGCTTGTCGTAGTAATCGCGCGTCGGCAGGCCAAGGCCGGCCTGGAAGGCGTAGGCGATCTTGCGGCTGGAATTCTTGAAATCGGCTTCCGCGCCAAAGGCGAACAAGCTGCCCTGGCCACGCGCGAAACTGTCGTTGAGATAGGCAACCACATCCTTGCTGGTCTTCAACGCGTCGATCTTTGCCAGTTCCGGATTGATCGGCGCATGGCCCAGCGCGTCGATGGCGGCTTCGTCCATGCCGGCCTTGTACAGCGCGCCGATCTTCTGCTCGATCGAGCCGGCAGCGGCATTCGACTTGGCTGCAGCCTCGACGATCTCGTGCTGGGTATTCAGGCTGGTTTCGCGCAGCTGGTCGAAAGCGCCCCAGCGCGTCTTGTCATCCGGAATCGGATTGGCGGCAAGCCACTTGCTGTTGACGTAGGCGTTGAAGTCGGTGCAAGCGTTGATGCCGGTATCGATGTCGCTGGTGTCGAAGGCGACATGCTTCGGCGTCTCGACGGCTGCGGCCGGTGCCGAGGCGGTGGGTGCGCCGGCATCGGTAGCTGCTTCCTTTGCGCCGCAGGCGGTGAGTGCGAAGGCGATGCCGAGGGCCAGCGCCAGCGGTTTGAGTGAATCGGATTTCATGGAAACTCCTGTCAGGAACGGGGCGCAGGACGCGAGCCGCAGCGCTATGGAAAGTGAATGGCCAGGAAGCGGCGCCGATGCAGCCGGATCGAGGTTTCAGCCGGGCATCCTAGGCAAACTGAACGGAATTTGTCAGTGTCGAAGGTCATTTGCCTGCGCGCCGGGCCATTCGGCGGCGAAAGGCAGGGTTTCGGCACCTACTGCGCCTGCGGAAAGCAGGAAGGCCATGGCCTGGTCGACGCTCCAGTCGGTGGCGGTGAGTTGCTCGACGGGAACGATCTCGAGATAGCCGCCGGTTGGATTCGGCGTGGTCGGCACGTAGACGGCCGCCAGTTCGCGGCCGGAGGCATCCTGCATGACCCGGGTGACGAAGCCGATCGATTTCATCTCGGGTGAGGGAAAGTTGATCAGCACGACCCGCTGCGTGCCGCTCGGCTTGTTCTGCAGGACCGACATCAGCTTTTTCGTGCCGCCATAGATCGAGTGCACGACGGGGATGCGCTGGATCAGGTTTTCCATGCCCTCGATGAGGCGCCGGCCGATGACGAAATTGGCGGCGAAGCCGACCAGGTACAGCGATACCAGGGTGATGACGAAGGCAATCAGCGAGATCAGCCACGGTTGGCCCAGCAGTTCCCCGGTTGTCGGCCAGGTGCTGCCAAGCACGGAGACGAATCCGGCGACCAGCGGTGCGCTGACTTCGGAAAGCAGGCCGAAGACGAACTTGAACACCATCCAGGTCAGCCACAGCGGGACAATCGTGAGCAGGCCGGTAAGCAGGTATCGCTTGATATGGAGTTGCCGCTTGGCCATGTCGTTTCCGGTTGCAGTTGCGCGATTATCGCCTCAATCGGCCGGGGCGGCCAGAACGCTGCCGCTTGATCGAAGCGAGCGGATCGAGCAGTCTCCTCGTCACCAATGTGCACCGATTTCGAAGGCGCTCAGGCATGGCGGTCGAACACAGCCCGGTTGTTCCCTCGCGATCTCCGCCAAGCGGTGATGCCTTCCCGCTTCGTCGCGAGTTGGTGCCAAGGCCATTCGTGGTCGCCACGATGGGCTTGCCGGGTGCCGGCAAAAGCGTCGTGGCGAAAGCCATCGAGGAGCAGCTCGGCCTGCGCCGGATCTGCCGCGACCAGATCCGCGCGGCGATGTTTCCGCAATGCAAATACACATTCCTGGAAAAGCGCGCAGCCTATCGAAGCCTGTTGCTGGCTCTTGACATCAATTGCATGCTTGGCGTCGGCAGCGTCATCGATGGCATGACCTTCTCGCGCCGCGGCGAGCTTGATCGCGTCGCCGATGTGGCCGCGAAACACGGCATCGTGACGATTCCGCTGTTGATCGAGTGCCCGCCGGAGCTGGCGCGCAGGCGGGTTGCCCACGACCTGGCGACACGACGCCATGTGGCTGCCGACCGCACGCCGGAAACGGTCAATGATGTCATTGCCCGGCGAGAGCCGGCCCCCGAGGGAACCCTGATCGTCGATGCGACCTTGCCCGAGGCGGAAATGTGCAGCGCGGCGATTGCGGCGATCTGCGATAGCATCGCTGCAGCCCTGACGGAAAGTACCTGAGCGTCTTCTGCCGGCGCACAAGCCGGTTAGCGGCGATAATGCCGAGATGACCGAGATCCTGCTTGCCACCTTGAATGCCCGCTACGCGCATGCGTCGCTGGGCCTGCGTTACCTGCGTGCCAACCTTGGCGACTGGCGCGCGTCCTCGGCGATCCGCGAGTTCGTCATTGGCCAGAAGACCGAGGAAATCGTCGAGAAGCTGCTGGCCGAAGGGCCGCAGGTGATCGGCATTGGCGTGTACATATGGAATGTCGAGGAATCGACGCGCCTGGTGGCCCAGCTCAAGGCGCTGGCACCCGACATCGTCATCGTCCTTGGCGGGCCCGAGGTCAGCCACGAAGTCGATGAGCAACGCATCTGCGCACTCGCCGATTACGTGATCACCGGCTGGGGCGATGTCAGTTTCGCCAGCCTGGTCGCGCAATTGATGGCTGGCCAGCGTCCGCTGGACAAGGTCATCGCCGGAGTGCAGGCACCGCTGCCGGCGATTGTCCCCCCGTATTCCGAGTACAGCGAGGAAGACGTGCGCCAGCGCAATGTCTATGTGGAGGCGTCACGCGGCTGTCCGTTCAAATGCGAGTTTTGCCTTTCCTCGCTGGACAAGACCGCGTGGCCGTTTCCGCTTGATCGCTTCCTTGCCGATCTGGATGCGCTGCATGCACTTGGCGCGCGGCAGTTCAAGTTCGTCGATCGCACGTTCAACCTGAAGATCGACACGTCGCGGGCCATCCTCGATTTCTTCCTCGACAAGCTCGCCCGTACCCCGCAGGATCCGGTGTTCGTGCATCTGGAGCTGATCCCCGATCACCTGCCCGAGCGCCTCAAGGAGAAAATCCTCCTGTTTCCGCAAGGCACCCTGCAGTTCGAGATCGGCATCCAGAGCTTCGATCCGGCCGTGCAGGCACGCGTCTCGCGCCGGCAGAAAAACGATGTCGCTGCGGCAAACATCGAGTGGCTGCGCAAGCAGACCCATGCGCACCTGCATGTCGACCTGATTGCCGGCCTGCCCGGCGAGGACATGGCCACGTTCGCCGCCGGTTTCGACCGCCTCGTTGGCCTTGCTCCGCACGAGATCCAGTTCGGCATCCTCAAGCGCCTGCGTGGTGCGCCCATCTCGCGGCACACGATCGAATACGGGCTGCGCTTCAATCCTGATCCGCCGTACAACATCCTCGCCACCAACGCGGTCGACTTTGCCACGATGCAGAGGCTGTCGCGGTTTTCCCGTTACTGGGACATCGTTGCCAATTCCGGGCGCTTTTCGCGAACCCTTGCATTGCTGCTCGCCGAGCAGCCGTTTGCGTGCTTCCTCGCCTTCAGCGACTGGTTGTATGAGCGGACCGGACAGACCCACGCGCTTGCCCACGAGCGCCTCGTGCACTTGGTGCACGAGTACCTGTGCGCGGTGGATGCGGCGAACGAGGCTGCGGTCAGCGCGGCCTTGATCGCCGACTACCAGGCGACTGGCGGGCGCAGCCGCCTGCGCTTCGAGGGCGGGGATGGTGCTCGTGAAAGCCCGCGTCCGCGGCGCAAGAAGGCGACACCGTCGCGGCAGGAACGCCATCTGCAAGGCTGAGCCGGGCGAGGGTGGCGGCACCGGCGCACCAGCGCTCGCGGGTTCCGCCTGAGTTCATCATGGCATTGACACTCTGCGCCCAGAGATCGCCGTCATGTCCTTTGGCGATCGGACATTCCAAGGAGCAATGACCATGTTGAATCGAATCCTGCTGACAGCCGTGTCCCTGTTTCTGATCGCCAGTTGCGTACCGGTGCAGAACGTGCAGGCGCGTGGCAATTACTACGAGCGCGGCTGCGAGGATTGCGGGCGCATCATCCGTATCGAGTCGATAGGTCAGCGTGGCAGCAATCACCTCGGTGGCGGCACCGTGCTGGGCGCCATCGTCGGCGGTGCGCTTGGCAACCAGGTTGGCAAGGGCGATGGACGCAAGGCCGCAACCATCGTTGGTGCCCTGGCAGGCGGTGCCGTCGGCCATGATATCGAGAAGGAACGTCGCTATTCGCGCACCTACTACCGCATCACCGTGCGCATGGATCGTGGCGGGCGCACGTATTCCTTCGAGCAGCCCGATGATTTCCGCATGCGCCGCGGTGATCGTGTCTACATCGACAACGGGTACGTCGTTCCGGCGCGCTGAGCAGGGCGACAGTCAATCCCGCGCAGCGGCGGAGACCACTGGAATGGCGAATGGATTCGCCCCGGCAGGCTGCGGCTGGATGCCAAGCCCGAGCTGCAGCCCCTGGCCTATGCGTCCTGCGAACTCGATCATCAGGTCGGCAGCCTCGGCATCGAGCATTTCGCGATTGGTTTCGCCCCACAATTGCAGCCAGCGTGCAAAGTGCTGGCTGCCGATGGCATGGCCCCGGTGCATGGCCATCGGGTTGCCACGATAGGTGCCCGCGCGCAGAACCACCGAGCACCAGAATGATGTCAACAGGCGCTTGTGGGCGAGCCAGTCGTGGACCACGGGATTGAAAACCGCGCCAAGCAGCGGATCGGCGCTGACCTTGTCGTAGAAGCGGTCGATCAATCGGGCGATTTGCGGTTCTTCGAGCGGAATGGAATGGGACATGCCGTTTCTGCTGATCTTGATGGAGCGGGTCCTTGATTGTTCGACAAGCCTGGCCGCTTTGTCTTGATCCGGATCAGTGAAGCCGCCTGGCGACGCGCCTGGATCCGCTGCCGGCATTCTGGCACCGGTATGGCTCAGGCCGGGCTTGCCGGTTTTTCAGGTTTGCGCCGCACGTAGATCTGCTTGCTGATGCGGGCAATCAGCTCGCCGGATGCGGTCTTCACTTCGATGGGCAGCCAGCGCAGGTATTTGTCGCCGCTTGCGGTGGCTGCGCGGATTTCATCCAGCAGCGTGTCCTCGACGTGGAACTCGGCAAACACGTCCTCCTTGCCGGGGGCGACGAATTCAATCTCGGCTGCCTTGTCCCAGACGATGTACTCGCGGCCGAGGCATTCCATGACCAGGATCATCCAGTACGGATCGGTCATCGCGAACAGGCTGCCGCCAAAATGCGTGCCGACGTAATTGGTGTTGTACCAGCGTCGGCGCAGGACGACGCGCGCATGACGCCAGTCCTCGCCGATTTCGAGCACGCGGATGCCACTGAACAGGAATGGCGGCCAGATGTTCAGCAGCCTGCGCAGTCGCCGCGCCTTGCTCATCGAGGCGTCCGATCAGAACAACAACGAGGACATGCGACGCCGCCAGGTGGCGACGAGATCCGCGTCATCGATGCCGAGGAAGGCGGCGATCAGGCGCTTGCGGGCGAGGCCTTCATTCCAGTTTCGATCCGCCTTGAGGATGTCGAGGAATTGTTCGAGTGCTGCCTCGGTCTGGCCATCGACAAGCAGGCGCAGGCCTAGCAGGTCGCGTGCGGCATGATCGTTGGCATCCCTGGCAAGGCGCGCTTGCAGTTCGGCCATGGGCGGGGCGTCGCGCAGAGCGGCGGCGAACTCGAGCTGACCACGCACGCGCTTGGCGCGATCGTCGGTTTCCAGGTTCGCCGGCAAGGCATCCAGCTCCGCTGCGGCGGCCTTCGCATTGCCGGCCTGCATGAAGGCAACGGCAAGATCGAGTTTCAGTTCGGCCCGCTCCGGCGTGGCCGCGATCTCCTGTTGCAGGCGTGCAATGGCTTGCTCGGGCGTTTCGGCCAGCTTCGCTGCTTCGTCGTCGGCCACTTCCTCGATGCTCGGCGGCGCCACATGACGGCCAAGCATTTCGCGGATCTCGGCCTCGGGCAGGGCACCGGCAAAGCCGTCGGCCGGTTGGCCCTCACGCATCAGGATCACCGTCGGAATGCTGCGCACACCAAACATGGCGGCAACCTGCGCCTGCGCGTCGACATCGACCCGCGCCAGGGTCAGGGCACCGCGGTAATCAGCCGTGATGGTTTCGAGAATGCTGCCGAGGCTGATGCTTGTCTCGCTGCGCGGCGTCCAGAAAAGCACCAGCACCGGCTGCGTCAGCGAGGGCTGCAGCAGTCCGGTTTCAAAGTTTGCCGGGGTGATGTCGACGACCGCGCTGGCGGTAGGGGAAAGTTCGGGCACGCGAAATCCTCTTCTGCAATCAATGGCTCGGAGTTCGGGACAGCGGCGCCGACAATCAAGGCCGCGCAGGCCATGGCCGCGCGCATCGGCCGTTGTTGACGGGACAGCGCAGTCGCCGTGCCTGCGCCAGCAACTTCGACCGCGTGGCATGCCTCGCGGTCGAAGCCGGAAACATCAATGACTACTTGCGTTGTGCCGCCGTTGCCTCGCGAATTGCGCGGAACTCGGAATCGGCGCCCCAATGTGGCCAGCGCGTGGAATTGGCCAGGTCATTGCCGAGCCGGTAGAGGATCGGCAGGTCGTGGACCATGCCGGCAAAGGTCCAGTTGGCATCCCATTCGTCGGCGGGCTGGTGGTAGCGCTTCGCCACGTAGTCCTTGCCAGCCGCTTCGCCAGCCTCGGTGCCGCCGTCGACCCAGTCATTGCCCGAGCCCCAGGACAGCGCTGGCACGCCGCGCTTGGCGAACGGGAAGTGATCGGAGCGGAAGAAATAACCGGCTTCCGGGTGGCGATCGCTGACGTAGGTCATGCCGGCTGCCTTGCCTTCGGCGACAAGGGCGTCGAGCAGCTCGGATTGTGCGCTGCCGGAGGTGGTGAAGTTGCGCGATTCGCCGAACGGATCAAGCGCATCCATGTTGATCACGGCAACGGTCCTGGCCAGCGGATAGAGTGGTTTCGAGGAGTAATACTCGGAACCGAGCAGACCTTTTTCCTCGGCGGTCACATTGAGGAAGACAACCGAGCGTTGCGGCGGTGGTGCCTTGGCGAACGCACGGCCGATCTCGATCAGCGCCGCGGTGCCTGTGGCATTGTCGACGGCGCCGTTGTAGATGGTGTCGCCCTCGGCATCGGCCAGGCCAATGCCGAGATGATCCCAGTGCGCACTGTAGATGATGGTTTCATCCGGACGCTTGCTGCCCTCGATGCGCGCCACGATGTTGTGCGAGGTGATGACCTTGGCATCGACCGCATAGCTGGCCGAGAACGTCGCATCCTTGAGCGGCACGGCCTTGAAGCCGCGCTTTTGCGCTTGCGCCTTCAGCGCATCGAAATCGAGCCCGGCCTGCTTGAACAGGCTTGCCGCCGCATCGCGCTGGATCCAGCCTTCGATTTGCGGATGCACGCTGCGCGGATTGTCGCGGACGACATCGAACATGGTGTTGGTGTTCGAGTTCTTCACGGTTGCCCAGCCATACGACGCCGGTGCGGTCTCGTGCACGACAAGCAGGCCGATCGCGCCTTGTCGCGCGGCTTCCTCGTACTTGTAGGTCCAGCGTCCGTAATAGGTCATTGCCTTGCCGCCGAAATCGCCCTCGCCGGTTTCGAAATCCGGATCGTTGATCAAGGCGATCGCGATCTTGCCTTTCAGGTCGACACCATCGAAATCGTTCCACTTGCGTTCCGGCGCATGCACGCCATAGCCGACGAAGACCAATGGGACATTCTTCACATCGACGGCGGTCGAGCCATCGGTGGCGGCGCGGATCGCAACCTGTTCGCCCTGGCTCAGTGCTTCCGATTTCCCGCCCACGGTCAGCGACAGCTTTGGCGTGCCCTTGATCTCGGCGCGCAACAGCGGCACGGCCTGGGTCCACTGGCGCTTGCCGTCCTTGAGGTCACCGCCCGGCTGCAGTCCGGCTTCCTGCATCTGGGCAACCACGTAGGCAATGGTTTTCTCCTCGCCTGCGGTCGCCGGGCCACGGCCCTCGAAGGCATCAGAGGAAAGGGTTTTCACTTGCTCCGACAGGCGCTTGCCATCGAAACGGGGTGTGTCGGCAGCATGCGCCAGCAGCGGCAGGGAAAGCGCCATGGCGCTGGCAAGCAGGGTTTTCATCGGCTGGGTTCCTCGTTCGGGCAAGCTATCGATGGTAGCAGGCAGGCGGATTCCCCGAGCCATGACTTTCGACCTGCCTGGCACGGCGCGTGGCCGGCTGCGAGCGTGCCGGTTCGTGACGCGTGATGCTTTCGCGAAGTCCCCGGTCGCCTTAACATCGGGTGCTCAACTTCGGGGATTGATGCCAATGAAATCGTTGATTGCAGTCTTCTTGCTGATTCTGCCGGCGACGCTCATTGCCGCGCCGCATGCGTTTGAGGTCAAGGATCTGGTCATGATGGACCGGGTCGGCGATCCGCAACTGTCGCCGGATGGCCGCGCGGCCGCCATGCAGTTGCGCGAGACCGACTATGCGGCGAACAAGGGCAAGTCGAGCATCTGGACCGTGCCGATGAGCGGCGGCAAGCCAACCCGGCTCACCGATGCCGCGTTGAATGCCAACACGCCGCGCTGGTCGGTGGATGGCAAGAGCCTGTATTTCCTCGCCGCCAAGGATGACGTGAACCAGCTCTGGCGGGTCGATGCCGACGGTGGCGAAGCCGAGGCCGTGGCAACCCTGGCCCTGGACATCGGCAGCTACAAGCTGTCGCCGGATGGCCAGTCGGTAGCGTTCTCGGTGGATCTTTTCCTTGAGTGCGCGACCGATGCCGCGCCGATCGCCTGCACGAAGAAACGCCTCGACAAACCGGCCGACGACAAGGCCAGTGGCATGCTCTATCAGCAAGGCTTTGTGCGCCATTGGGATCAATGGATGGATGGACGTCGGTCGCAATTGCTGATTGCCAGCTTCGATGCGGATGGCAAGCTCGGCGAGCCAAGGCTGCTGAGCGGCAGCATTGACGGTGACGTGCCTTCCAAACCGTTTGGCGATGACGGCGAATATGCGTTTTCGCCGGATGGATCGACCGTGTATTTCGACGTGCGCAATGTCAATGCCGGCGAGCCGTGGTCGACCAATTTCGACATCTACTCGGTGGCCGCGGATGGCTCCGCCAAACCGGTCAACCTGACCGCCGACAATCCGGCCTGGGATGCCAACCCGCTGCCCTCGCGGGATGGCAGGACCTTGTACTACCTGGCCATGCAGCGTCCTGGTTTCGAGGCGGATCGCTTTGCCATCATGGCGCTCGATCTGGCCAGCGGCGACAAGCGCGAGATTGCCCCGGGCTGGGATCGTTCCGCCGGCGCGCTCAAGGAATCCGCCGATGGCAAGACCCTGTTCACGACCAGCGATGACAACGGCGAGCATCCGCTGTTTGCCGTGGATGTCGCCAGAGGCAAGGTGAGCAAGCTGGTCGGCGATGGCCAGGTCGCCGGTTTCGATGTCGGTGCCCGCGCCTTGCTGGTTGCGCGCAATGACCTCAAGCGTCCGACCGATCTGTACGCGGCGGATCTGCGCGGTCGCAACCTCAAGCAGATCACCCGCTTCAATGCCGCACGCCTGCAGGATGTGCGCATGGGCGATTACGAGTTCTTCACCTTCAAGGGTGCCGAAGGTGCGAGCGTGCAGGGCTATGTGGTCAAGCCGGTAGGCTTCAAATCGAACCGCAAATACCCGGTCGCCTTCATCATCCACGGTGGTCCGCAGGGGGCGATGGGCAACGATTTCCATTACCGGTGGAATCCGCAGACCTATGCCGGACAAGGCTTCGCCGTGGTCACCATCAACTTCCACGGCTCCACCGGCTATGGCCAGGCCTTTACCGACGCCATTTCGCAGGATTGGGGCGGCAAGCCGCTGCAAGACCTGCAGCTCGGCTGGGCGGCGGCGCTGAAGAAATATCCGTTCCTCGATGGCAATCGCGCCTGCGCGCTCGGCGCGTCGTACGGCGGCTACATGGTCAACTGGATTGCCGGCAACTGGAACGACCCGTGGAAGTGCCTGATCACCCATGACGGCGTCTTCGATACCCGCGCGATGGGCTACGAGACCGAGGAATTGTGGTTCTCCGAGTGGGAAAACGGCGGCACCGTCTACGACAACCCCGAAGCCTACGAGAAGTTCAATCCACTCAATCACGTCAAGGACTGGAAGGTGCCGATGCTGATCATCCAGGGCGACAAGGATTTCCGCATCCCGACCTCGCAGGGGCTGGCCGCGTTCAATGCCGCCCAGCGTCGCGGCATCCCCAGCGAGCTGCTGGTCTTCAAGGACGAAAACCACTGGGTGCTCAAGCCGCACAACAGCGTGCAATGGCACGACACGGTCAACGCCTGGCTCAAGCGCTGGACCTCGAAGGACGCGCAATGATCGACCGCGGGTGCTGTGCGGGCAGGTGGGTGGTTCCGTCGAGTGCTCGGCCTGCCGCGGATCCCGCCTAGTGCGGATCAACCAGGCCGGCCAACTGGTCGGTCTGGTCTTCGCGGATGAGCGTGTCGATCAACTCGTCGAGCTCGCCCTGCATGATCTCGGGCAGGCGGTAGAGGGTCAGGTTGATGCGGTGGTCGGTGATCCGACCTTGCGGGAAGTTGTAGGTGCGGATGCGTTGGCTGCGGTCGCCGGAGCCCACCTGCAAACGCCGTGATTCGGCCTGTTCGGCATTCTGCTTGCTGCGTTGCTCGTCGAGCAGCCGGGCCTTGAGCAGGGACAGGGCGCGCGCGCGGTTCTTGTGTTGCGAACGCTCATCCTGGCATTCCACGACAATGCCGGTCGGCAGATGGGTGATGCGGATCGCCGAATCGGTCTTGTTGACGTGCTGGCCACCGGCACCCGAGGCGCGGAAGGTATCCGTCTTCAGGTCGGCGGGGTTGATCTCGACGTCATCGATCTCGCTGAGTTCGGGGAGGATGGCCACGGTTGCCGCCGAGGTGTGGATGCGCCCCTGCGATTCGGTTTCCGGTACGCGCTGCACGCGATGGGTGCCGGATTCGAACTTCAGCCGCGAATACGCGCCCTTGCCCTCGATGCGGGCGATGACTTCCTTGTAGCCGCCGTGTTCGCCATCACTCTCGCTGAGGATTTCAACCTGCCAGCGGCGCTGTTCGGCGTAACGCAGATACATGCGCAGCAGGTCGCCGGCAAAGATCGCCGCTTCGTCGCCGCCGGTGCCGGCGCGGATTTCCAGGAACAGGTTGCCGTCGTCGCGTGGATCGCTGGGCAACAAGAGCAGATTGAGTTGTTCGTCGAGTTCGGCTTCGCGGGCTTGCAGCGCGGCAATTTCCTCCATGGCCAGCTCGGCCATTTCCGGATCGTCGAGCAGTGCACGCGCCGCGGTCAGCGCCTTGAGGTTGGCATCGTAGGCGGCCAGCGACGCGCTCAGGGGGGCGAGCCGGGCATGTTCGCGCGAGAGCTCGCGCAGGCGCTTGGCGTCGCCCGCCACTTCCGCGCTGGCAAGCACGAGTTCGAGCTCCTGGTGGCGTTCGGCAAGCTGTTCGAGCTTGCGCCGGATCGAGGGTGTCATGAATGTCCTGGTGGCCGTCCAATCGAGCGGCAGCGGCGCGCATGATACGTGATGGCACGCTTGCCGAATCCGCCCCTGCGCAGGGGCGTCGCGGGATTCAATCCTCGCGCTTGTCGTCGCTGCTGTTCGACGAAGTCGCCGGCAGGCCGGTATCGAACAGGCGTTCGGCGGCCTGCAGGAGTTCGCTGTCGCCGCGCAGGGCGGCGGCCCGCAGATTGGCACTGGGCGCGTGCAACAGCTTGTTGGTCAGCGTGTGCGCAAGGTATTCCAGGGCTTCCTCGGGGCTTCTGCCGCGGGCGAGCATGCCGCGTGCCTTGAGCAGGATCTCGTCGCGATTCGCTTCGGCCACGCCGCGCACGTCGGCAATCGGATTGCGCAATTCCAGCGATCGCCACCAGCCCATGAAATGCTCGACGGAAAGCTCGATCATGGCCTCGGCTTCACGCGCGGCCTGCTGGCGCGAGCGCAGGTTCTCGTCGATGACTTCGCGCAGGTCGTCGATCGTGTAGAGGAAGACATCGGCAAGCTTGGCGACATCCGCCTCGATGTCGCGCGGCACGGCGATATCGACAAGGAACATGGGCCGGCGTCGACGCGCGGCAATGGCGCGCTTGACCATGGCCGTGGTCAGGATCGGCTCGCGGGAGGCGGTCGAGGAAATGACGATGTCCGCCTCGGCCAGGTGTTTTTCGAGATCGCCGAGGGCGATGGCGTAGCCGCCGAAGCGACTGGCCAGCGCTTGGGCATGGTCGAGCGTGCGATTGGCGACGATCAGGCGACGCACCTTGGCTTCGGTCAGGTGACGGGCGGCCAGTTCAATGGTCTCGCCGGCGCCAATGAGCAGGACGCAGGCCTCGGCAAGGTCGGTGAACACGGTTTCGGCGAGACGCACCGCGGTGAAGGCGACGGATACCGTGCTGGCACCGATGCGCGTATCCGAGCGGACCCGCTTGGCGACCGAAAACGTGTTCTGGAACAGGCGCTCAAGCGGTGCATCGAGGGCGCGGGCATTGCGTGCGATCGAATAGGCATCCTTGACCTGGCCGAGAATCTGCGGCTCGCCGAGAATCATCGATTCGAGCCCGGTGGCCACCCGGAACAGGTGGCGCACGGCGTCGGCATCGTGGTACCGGTAGAGGAATTCCTCGATGTTCGCGCCATGCAGTTGCCGATGCCGATGCAACCAGTTGAATGGCGAGGACTCGGCGCCGGCTTCGACATTGCAATACAGCTCGGTGCGGTTGCAGGTCGAGAGGATGGCCGCTTCACGCACGCCCGGTTGCGCAATCAGCTCGATCAGGGCACCGCCGGTGGCGTCCGCCGAAAAAGCCGCGCGCTCGCGCAAGGCGACAGGTGCGCAAACGTGATTGAGTCCGAGAGTGATCAGGGCCATGCGTGCAACAATCCGGTCCGCGGCCGGTCAATGCGTCGGGTCGAAGGCAAGCGCGCAGGCGACTGCGTAGAATTGCGATGCGGTGCCAACGGTCCGGCGCTGAACAAAATGTGTTGCCGAGCGGTCTGAGTCATGCTGTTTCCGACCGTATCTGCTGGATCCGACCAGTGCCCGGAGGTGTCGGGATTGTGCGGGCGACATGGTGCAAGTTCAAGCAGTTACTTGATTCGCGAGGATGCAAACGCGTGCCAAAGCAAGTCATCAAGCATGGATCCGGGTTGCCTGCGGGCCGCCGTGGCGCAATCGTCGCAGTGGCCACGATGGCGGCCCTGCTCAGCGCATGCGCGACGCCGGTGCGCGAGACCCCACGCCAGGCCGCCGCCGTGCAAAGCGTCCACGCCGTTGCTGAATCCGACGACCTGCCACTGAAGCTGATCGCTGCCGAATATGCCCTGCAGCGCGGAGATCTGGCGACAGCCGCAAAAGGTTATGCCGAGGCCTCGGCGTTGAGCGCGGATGCCTCGATTGCCGAGCAGGCGACCCGCCTCGCCCTGGCCAGTTCGCAGTGGCAGCTTGCCGGCGGGATCCTGCAGCGCTGGCAGCAGCTCGATCCGCAGGCCGTCGGCATCCTGCAGGCCCGGGCCTGGATTGCCCTTGCCGAAAATGATGTGGAAGCAGCCCATGCGGCCCTCGCCGAACTCGCCGCCCGCGGTGGCGCAGACCGCTGGCGACCGATTGCGCAGGCCCTGATCGCGGCCAAGGACAAGCAGGTCGCGGCTGGCCTGCTGGCGCGACTGGCCACTCCGCAGCGCCTTGGCGACAACGACCAGGATTGGGTCGCCATGAGCCAGCTTGCCTTCAAGCTGGACGACAAGGCCCTTGCCGAGCGCCTTTCGGTTGAATCCGTCAAACGCTTCAACTCCGGTGATGCCCTGGCTTGGAGCGCCCAACTGGCCCTCGATCGCAAGGACAAGGCCCTCGCCCGGCAGCGCTTTGCCGAGGCCCTCAAGCGCGATCCGGACAGCCTGCGCCTGCGTACCGGTTACGCCGCCCTGCTTGGCGAGAGCGGCGACAACGCCGCCGCGGCACGGACGCTTGCCATCGGCAAGCAGTCCGATGTGGTCTACGGAGCGCGCGCTGCCTATCTGGCACGCAGTGATGACAAGGCGCAGATGGCCGTGCTGTATCGGGAAATCGAGGCGGACAAGAGTCCGCGCGGCGGAAAACGCATTTACCTGCTCGGCCAGCTTGCCGAATTGCTGAAGAAGAACCTGGCGGCGATTGAATGGTACCGGCAAGTGCCCGAAGGCGACGAGCGCTGGTTTGCCGCGGGCATGCGCATGGTCGTGTTGAGCGACAAGAACGGTGACCCGACTCTGGCTGCAGGCAAGCTCGGCGAACTGCGTCTTGCCGCCGTGCCGGCATCCGGCGAGAGCGTCGACCTGAGCTTGCTCGAAGCCGAAATGCTGCTTGCCAAAGGCAACAAGGAGGCGGCGCTGGCGACTTATTCGCGGGCCCTTTCGCTGGATCCGGATGAACCGCGCCTGCTCTATGCGCGGGCCATGTTGTCGATTGAAATGGAGAATCTCGCCGCTGGCGAAGAGGACCTGCGCAAGGTGCTGGCGAGCGACCCGGACAGTGCCGATGCCCTGAACGCGCTCGGTTATACCCTGGCCGATCGCACGGATCGCTTGAGCGAGGCCGTCGAGCTGATCGAGAAGGCCATCAAGATCAAGCCCGACGAGGCCGCCATCATCGACAGCTACGGCTGGGCCCAGTACCGGCTCGGCAACCTGGAGGAAGCGCTGAAGCTGTTGCGGCAGGCCTACGCCAAGCAGCCCGACAGCGAGGTTGCGGCACATCTTGGTGAAGTGCTCTGGGTCAGTGGCGATCGCGACGAGGCACGCCAGATCTGGGAGCAGGGCCGCAAGAAGGATGCCGACAACAAGGTGCTGATCGAGACCATCAAGCGCCTGGCATCGTGAGTCGCACGGCGGGCAAAGGCGTGTTGATGCGCGCGGCTTGGCTGGCCACGGTCGCGGTGCTGCTGGCCGCGTGTGCGGCACCACGCCTGCGTCCGGACGCGCAACGCTTGGGCATCCAGGAGCAACGTGAGCGTGCCTTGCTGGCCGAGCGCGACTGGTCGCTGCATGGGCGCATGGCCATTTCCGGACCCGCGGATTCCGGCAGCGGCTCGCTTGACTGGAGCCAGCGAGGCGATGCATTCCGGTTTGCCCTGAGTGCGCCGGTCAGCGGCAAGACGTGGACCTTGATTGGCGACGACAGCCACGCGCAACTGAGCGGCTTGCATGCGCAGCCGGTGCTTGGCAGCAGTGCGGCCGAGGTGCTTGGCCGGGAACTCGGCTGGAAGGTGCCCGTGGCGGAACTCGCCTACTGGGTCCGCGGGATGCGCGCACCGGGACGCGCCGAGGTGGTTTTCGCGGCGGATGGCCTGCCTGCGGAAATCCGCCAGTCCGGCTGGACCATCGAGTTTCGCGATTATGAGCGGACGAACCAGCCGGTCATGCCGCGGCGAATCTTTGCCCGCAACGGCGATTACAGGGTGCGTCTGGTCATCCAGCACTGGGGCGTGCCGTGAGCGAGGGACCGCTGCAGTCGGAATGGAGCGCCTGGCCCGCCCCGGCCAAGCTGAACCTGTTCCTGCACATCACCGGGCGCCGCGCCGATGGCTATCACGACCTGCAGACGGTGTTCCAGTTGCTCGACTGGGGCGACACGCTGCATTGCCGGGTTCGCACTGATGGCGCCATACACCGCCTCGGCGAACACGCGCATGGCCCCGAGTCCGACGACCTGGTCGTGCGCGCTGCCAGGCTGCTGCAATCGGCAAGCGGATCCCGCCTTGGCGCCGACCTGCGCATCGACAAGCGCATCCCGGTCGGCGGCGGCATGGGTGGCGGCAGTTCCGATGCGGCAGCAACCCTGGTTGCCCTCAACCGCCTGTGGAACTGCGGCCTGGGCCTTGCCGCGCTTGCCGGCCTGGGCCTGCAACTGGGTGCCGACGTGCCGATATTCATCCACGGGCGCAGTGCGTTTGCCGAGGGCGTCGGCGATCGCCTGGTGCCGATCGATCTGGCCGAGCGCAACTACGTCGTCGTCGACCCCGGTGTCAGTGTCTCGACCGCTGCGCTTTTTCAAGCGCCTGAATTGACACGCGATAGCGCACCCCTGACAATTGCGGGCTTCATTTGCGGGGCGAAGACCGAAAACGTGTTCGAACCGGCAGTTCGGACGCGCTACGCGGCTGTCGCCAGGGCGCTGGATTGGCTCTCGGCATTCGGCGATGCGCGACTGAGCGGAACCGGAGGCGTGGTTTTCGTGCCTGCAGGCATGCACGACGCGGAGGCGATCGTTGCGGCTTGCCCTGCCGGTATGCGTGCCTGGATCGTGCGCGGTATCAATGTTTCACCTTTGCTGGCGCTGCATCGCGACGGCAATTGAGTGAGGCGAAGCGGATACGCCAGTTTTCGATCGGTTGATCCGCTGCGATTGCGGTTATGTTGTTGGGGCGTCGCCAAGCGGTAAGGCACCAGGTTTTGATCCTGGCATGCGCAGGTTCGAATCCTGCCGCCCCAGCCACTCCCGGATTCCGGGCGCGGCATTGGATCCATGCTGCCGTGCAGGCAGCCACAATCAGTTGCATGGAGTGGCGCCGTGAGCACGTCAGCGAATTCAACCAGCATCCTCGTGTTCAGCGGCAACGCCAATCGGCCGCTGACCCAGGCCATTTGCGGCGAGCTCGGCGTGCCGCTCGGCAAGGCCCAGGTCGGCCGCTTCAGTGACGGCGAGGTGCAGGTCGAGATCGAGGAAAACGTGCGCCGCCAGGAAGTCTTTGTCGTGCAGCCGACCTGTGCGCCGACAGCCGACAATTTCATGGAGTTGCTGGTCCTCGTCGATGCCCTGAAGCGTGCTTCGGCGGCCAGCGTGACTGCAGTGCTGCCGTATTTCGGTTATGCGCGCCAGGATCGGCGCCCGCGCTCGGCGCGTGTCGCGATCACCGCCAAGGTGGCCGCGAAAATGATTGGCGCGGTGGGCACGGATCGGGTCCTGACGGTCGATCTGCACGCCGACCAGATCCAGGGTTTTTTCGATATTCCGCTCGACAACGTGTACGCCTCGCCGGTGTTGCTGGCGGACATCTGGCGCTACTACGCCCGGGAAGACCTGATCGTGGTCAGTCCGGATGTCGGCGGCGTGGTGCGCGCCCGCGCGATCGCCAAGCGCCTCGATGATGCCGATCTGGCGATCATCGACAAGCGCCGTCCGCGACCGAACGAGGCGACCGTGATGAACATCATCGGCGAGGTCAAGGACAAGGTCTGCGTGCTTGTCGACGACATTGTCGATACCGCAGGCACCTTGTGCGCAGCGGCCGCGGCATTGAAGCGCCAGGGTGCGCGCAAGGTCGTCGCCTACTGCACGCACGCGGTGCTTTCCGGGCCGGCGCTGCGGAATCTGGAAGGCTCCCAGCTCGACGAGCTGGTGGTCACCGATTCGATCCCGTTGTCGGACGAGGCGCGTGCCTGCACGACCATCCGTCAGCTCTCGGTCGCCGAGCTGCTGGCCGAAACGATTCGCCGCATCGCATTTGGCGAGTCGGTGAGTTCGTTGTATGTGGACTAGGGGCGGGGATTGGGGATTGGGGATTCGTGGAAGCTGACTGCTCGCTCTGGCGAATCCCGAATCCCAAATCCCGAATCCCGGTTCCAAACCACTCCCCTGGTCGCGGGGGAGTATCCAATTCGCCGCGAGGCGGATCATCTAAAGAAAAGGCAACACGAAAATGGCAAAGACACATCAACTAGCGGTAACGCTGCGCAAGGACGAGGGGAAGGGTGCGAGCCGCCGCCTGCGTCGCGCGGGCAGCGTGCCGGCCATCGTCTACGGTGGTGGAAAACTCGATCCGGTCAGCATCCAGATCGCGCACAAGGACGTCTACATGGCGTCGCAGAACGAGTGGTTCTACTCGGCGATCCTTGACCTGAGCCTCGGCGGCGACGTGCAGAAAGTGCTGTTGCGCGACATGCAGCGCCATCCGTTCAAGCAGCAGATCCTGCATCTGGATTTCCTGCGCATCAACGAGGACGAGGCAATCCGCGTGCGCGTGCCGCTGCACTTCATCAACCAGGAATCCTCGCCAGCCGGCAAGACCGGCGGTGCCATCATCATGCATGAGATGACCGAGGTCGAAATCTCCTGCTTGCCGAAGGACCTGCCCGAGTTCATTGAAGTCGATCTGGCCGAGCTGAAGGTCGACGACATCATCCACCTGTCCGGATTGAAGTTGCCGAAGGGCACGGAGATTGTCGAACTCAAGCTTGGCAAGGAGCACGATATCGCCGTCGTCATCGCCAAGCTGGGACGCGTCGAGGCCGAGGCGACCGAAGCTGTCGAAGGCACCGCTGCAGCGGGCGAAAAGAAGGCAGATGGCGACAAGTAAGTCGCTTGTCTCCTGATTGTTCGACGCAGGGAGCAAACGCATCCCGATGAGCTGTCTGCGCTTGATCGTCGGCCTCGGCAACCCCGGGGCCGAGCATCTCAGAACCCGCCACAACGTCGGGTTCTGGTTTGTCGATGCCCTCGCCGATCGTCAGCGGGTGCGCTTCGGCATCGAGTCCCGGTTGCATGCCGAGACGGCGAAATGCGCGGTCGAGGGTGATCCGTTGTGGCTGCAGAAACCGATCACCTTCATGAACAAGAGCGGCATCGCCGTGGCCGCGGCATTGCGCTACTACAAGATTGCTCCGGAGGAGATGCTGGTCGTCCACGATGACCTTGACCTGCCGCCGGGTGTGGCTCGCCTCAAGTTCGATGGCGGCCACGGTGGGCAGAACGGCTTGCGTGACATTTTTGCCCATCTCGGACATGGCCGCTTCCATCGCCTGCGCATCGGCATCGGCCATCCGGGACACAAGGATCGCGTGACCTCGTGGGTGCTGGGTCGTGCGAGGGCGAATGACGAACAGGCCATCCTCGGCGCCATTGGTGCCGCCATCGACGTGCTTCCGCTCGCCGTTCGCGGCGATTTCAATGAGGCGATGAAGCAGTTGCACACAAGCAGGGATTAGAGATTGGGGATTCGGGATTCGTAAAAGCAGGCACGCGCATCGTGCGGCCTTTGCGAATCCCGAATCCCGAATTTCGAATCCCGAATCCCGAATCCCGAATCCCGGACAAGAGCCATGGGTATCAAATGCGGCATCGTCGGCCTGCCCAACGTGGGCAAGTCGACCCTATTCAATGCGCTGACCAAGGCGGGTATCGCGGCGGCGAATTTCCCGTTCTGCACGATCGATCCGAACGTGGGTGTCGTGCCCGTGCCGGATCCCCGGCTCGAGGCGCTGGCGGAAATCGTCAAGCCGCAGAGGACCATCCCGACCTCGATGGAGTTCGTCGACATTGCCGGGCTGGTCGCTGGTGCCTCGAAAGGCGAGGGCCTTGGCAACAAGTTCCTTGCCCATATCCGCGAAGTCGATGCGATCGCGCATGTCGTGCGCTGTTTCGAGCATCCCGACATCGTCCATGTCGCCAACAGGATCGATCCGATTTCCGATATCGAGACGATCGACACCGAATTGGCCCTGGCCGATCTGGAGTCCGTGGAAAAGGCGCTGAACAAGGTTGAGCGCGCGGCCAAGGCCAATGACAAGGAAGCGCTGGCCAAGCGGCCGGTGTTGCAGAAACTCGCCGCTGCCCTCAACGAGGGCAAGCCCGCGCGTGCGGTGGCGCTTGCGGATGACGAGCTGGCACTGGTTCGCGATCTCTTCCTGCTCACCCTCAAGCCCTTGATGTATATCGCGAATGTTCTCGAGGACGGGTTCAAGGACAACCCCTTGCTCGAGCAGGTTCGCCAGCGCGCGGCAATCGAGGGTGCCGAGGTCGTGCCGGTCTGTGCGGCCATCGAAGAAGAGTTGTCCCAGCTTGAGGATGAGGATCGCGATGCGTTCCTGGCCGACATGGGATTCGACGAGCCGGGCCTGCATCGGGTTATCCGTGCCGGTTACAAGCTGCTCGGCCTGCAGACCTATTTCACCGCCGGGGTGAAGGAAGTACGTGCCTGGCAGGTGAAGGTCGGTGCCACCGCGCCGCAGGCGGCTGCCGTCATCCACACGGATTTCGAACGCGGCTTCATCCGGGCCGAAACCATCGCCTACGACGATTTCATCAAGTATCGTGGCGAATCCGGCGCCAAGGAGGCGGGTCGCCTGCGCCTGGAAGGCAAGGACTACATCGTCAAGGAGGGTGACATCCTGCATTTCCGCTTCAATGTCTGACCGATCGGGGCAATGCCATGCCGGGCACTCAGCGCGAACTTGAACTGCAGTTTCTGGCCGAGCCGACCGATGTCAATTTCGGCGGCAAGATGCACGGCGGGGCGGTGTTGCGCTGGATCGACCAGGCGGGCTATGCCTGTGCCGTGGCCTGGAGCGGCAGGTACTGCGTCACGGCGGCGGTCGGTGGCATCGAGTTCGTTGCCCCGATCCTGATCGGCGATCTCGTTCAGGTTCGCTGCAAGCTCGTGCATACCGGGACTTCCAGCATGCAGATCACCGTCGATGTCATCGCGCGCGACCTGAAAACCGCCAGGCAACGGCTGGCCACGCATTACGTGATGACCTTCGTGGCCCTGGATGCGCCGGACGGAAAGCCAAGCCCGGTGCCGCGATGGACTCCGCTGACCGAGGAGGATATCGCCCTTGGCCAATATGCCCTCAAGGTCATGGAGGTTGGTCGAAGGATCAAGGAAGAGGCTGCGACCCTGCGTCCAGGCCATTGATTCGGCCTGCCAGGGGCAGCAGCTGACTGTTTTTCCCGCTGGCGCATCTCGGCAATGGAGCGAAGCCGTTTCGATTGCCGGCGGCAGCAAGGTCAGGCGGCGGCTTGTTCAGCCACGCCGGCATCGCACTTGTTTCGACAAAGTCACTCGATTGCAGCTCTCGGCACAACTTTTGCTGTTGACACCCAAGGCGCTCTCCGTGAAAATGCGCGGCTCCGTGTCAAGAGGGACACCCGGGCGGCCAACGGGGGTCAACGGCATACCTGCTTGCACCTTCGACGGTTCGGCCAGGTTCGCCAGGAGTCAACGCGACGCGCAGGCGGCGCGGCCGGATTGACGCATGGCAGGCGACGGCATGGATGCCGGAGGTGGAACAACGCAGGAGCGGTTGTCGGAATGCCGGACGTCATCCAACTCCCGGACAACATGATTCAAGAGGCTGCTGCAACGACGTAGAAAAGAATCTGGAGGGATACCCAAGCGGCCAACGGGGGCAGACTGTAAATCTGCTGGCTTACGCCTTCGGTGGTTCGAATCCACCTCCCTCCACCAAATTGCCGGGAGTAGTGAACAGGGAATGGGGAATCGGTAAAGAAGCAGTATGCACCCGCTTTTTCGATTCCCGATTCCCTATTCCCCATTCCCGCAAAAGCGGGAGTAGTTCAATGGTAGAACATCAGTTTTCCAAACTGATTACGAGGGTTCGATTCCCTTCTCCCGCTCCAAAGAATCAGGCCGCACAGCAGCAGGTTGAAGAGAAAAAGCTTTTGTTACCGGGTCGGCTGGATGCCGATCCTGGGTTCGCCGGCAGGAAGTCGGCTGAAATGCGGTTCTGAAATACACCGCTCACGTAGCTCAGTCGGTAGAGCACTTCCTTGGTAAGGAAGAGGTCGATGGTTCGATTCCATTCGTGAGCACCAGTTTTCCATCTACCCCCAAACGATTTCCCGAGAAGAACACTGCCATGGCCAAAGAGAAATTCGAGCGCAAGAAGCCGCACGTGAACG
>MKWR01000031.1 GCA_001899855.1 Lysobacterales bacterium 63-13 | reverse complement strand
TCCCGCCGGCAGAAGCCGAGGCAAACTACTACCGGCATCTCGCCAGTCCCGTCGCAATGGCGGCGTGACTTAAACCAAACAGCCTCCACGAAACCCGGGGCGGTTCAGCGCGGGCTATTGCAACAACTTGACCGCAGGATTGAGTTCCGGCGCGCCGGCTTGAAAGTACCCGACCACGCGCGCTACCGAGCGATGCTCGGTAATAGCTCTCATCCTGGCCAGCGCGATGCCCTGTCGCCCCGCCTCGGTGACGAATCCCGACCGAAGACTGTGACCGCCGAAGTCGCCATCCCATCCGGCGAGCCGGGCACGCCGCCGGACAACAAGGCCCCCGGCGGCTGGCGACAGCGCAAGCAATCGTCGGCGACGGCCGCACATACAGCCTCAACGGCACTAAACGACGGCCGAGGCAGCAAGTCGACCAAATCACTGGCCGGAAGCGTGCTGACTTAGAAGACGAAGAATTCATTCCCAGGGCGGTTGGTCGGCCGTTGCGCGGACAGACCACTCGAGCATGTCCATAGCTTCGATCCGGTGACACTGAGCGGTCATTCGATGCGAGTCTGAATCCGATTGCGCGAATCAAGTCGTGAGATCCAGTCCGGCGACCCTTGCCACATGACACGCAATACGAACTTCATGGGACCACCAGGGTTGTGCGATCGGTGCGCGCGATCCTGCCAAGGGCTGCACCAGGCAGGAAGACCTTGCTACCACTGCACGGTCGGGACGTTCATCCACCGGCGCGAGTGGCGGTATGCGACCTGCCCAACGTGCCATGGCTTTGGCTGTGATTCCTGCAAACAGTCCGGCGTCTCTGGCACCCGAATCGCACACCCGCTGTAGGAGATTTCCTACAAAACACCGCGACAAAATGCTGCATCCAATCGGCTCCGCTTCCGGCACTCTGTCATCAGCTCGCGATGTCCTGGCGCACACATTCCTTCCCCTGGGATTGTCCTTTAAGCCGACGTCGCGAGCTCCTATTCAGGAGAGTGGTATGCCTAACATGCACGAAGCCTCGATCGCCGCACGCGCAGCAGTCGATTCCCTGCACACTGTCCGTGCGATCTGCAACGATCTCATTCCGCTCCACATGCCCATGACCGACGAGCAACGGTTGCAGCGAGCGAAGCTGATTCACAGCGTACTGCTCACACGCCATCGCATGCAGATGCTCAGGGATCGGGCGGAGGCCTTGTCCGGCGCGTTGACTCGATTCCGGGATCGACGAGCGCAAATCGCGCAGCGTGCTTGATCGACGCGCCATTCAAGCTCTGCCAGAAGATCTAAGCGGCATTTTTGCGCTGATGGAGTGCAGCAGTTTGCCCTGTGTCCAGCTGACTGACGGTCACATGCCGGCCATGAGCGGACGTTCGCGCACTAAGAATTCACGCCGAATTTACGTAACGTCACCTCTGCCGAATAGAAGCTTTACGCCCTATCTGCCGAGAATTTTCCGCGTGGCCAGAAGGCCTCGCGGACCATTCTCAGGCAGGCAATGAAACAGACCCTATTCCGGCAGCGCGAAGCACGCGCGCCCTTGATTGCGTTTTTGTCGGCGATTGTAGGCGCCATGAGCCTGGGCTCGAACACCAAGGCCGCCGACTTCAGCGGCAATGCCGCCCTCACCACCGATTACGTCTGGCGCGGCAGCACGCAGACGCAGGGCGAACCTGCCGTGCAGGCCGGCTTCAAGGTCGCGGGCAAGTCCGGACTGTATGCCTCCGTCTGGAGCTCGAACGTCAAGTTCGCCGCGGAAACGCGGGCCAATGCCGAACTGGACTTCACCGTCGGCTGGGGCAAGGCCCTGAACGATGACTGGGCGGTGGACGTCAACGTCCTGCGCTACCAGTACCCGGCCACTGCGCTCGACCTCAACTGGATCGAATTCAACGGCACGCTGACCTACAAGGACCACTACTGGGCCGCGGTCGGCCATTCGAACGAAGCCCTGGGTTATGACGCCGCCGGCACCTATGTGCAGGCCGGTGCCAAGTTCCCGATCAACGACGCCTTCCGCATCGAAGTGAGTGTCGCTCATTACTTCCTCAGCGACGAGGTCGTGGCCAGGAGCGGCTATTCGCATGCGCAGTTCAGCGGCGTATGGGCGTTCAAGGACCCGTTCGAGCTGCGCGTGACCGCGCATGCCACCGATTCCGATGCCAAGGCGATCTTCGGCGACGCCTACGCCGGCAGCCGCATCGAAGCGGCGCTGCAAGCGTCTTTCTAGGAGACATGACGATGCCTGGTTGGCTTGCCCTGCTGTGCGCGGTCGCGGTGCTCGTCGCCGCCGCCTACCTGCTCTATGTGATCCTGCGCCCCGAGCGCTTCTGAGGAGACACGGCAATGATCGAAGCATTGCTTGTACTCGCGCTCGCCATCGGCCTCGGTTGGCCGCTGGGGCGCTACCTCGCCGCGGTGATGCGCGGCGCGCCGATGCGCGGCGACCGCCTGTTCGACTGGATCGAACGGCCATTTTACCGGTTGCTCGGCACCGATCCGCGACGCGGCATGAGCTGGCGCGGCTACGCGAAGGCGTTCGCGCTCAGCAACCTGGTCGTTGGCGGGCTGGTATGGGGGCTGTTCATGACCCAGGCCTGGCTGCCGCTGAACCCCGACGCGATTCCCAACCTTCGCTGGGACACCGCGCTGCACACGATGGTCTCCTTCCTGACCAATACCAACCAGCAGCACTACTCCGGCCAGGCGCAATTGTCCTACCTGTCGCAGATGGTCGGCATCGTCGGCTTGCAGATGGCCACGCCGATGATGGGGCTGGCGCTGGTTGTCGCGACCTTGCGCGCATTGATGGGCGGGCGCCAGGCGATGCAGCACGGCAGCGACCCGGCGAGCACGGCCGGCAGCGAAGCCGATGTCGGCAATTACTGGGCCGACGTGGTGCGCGGTGGCCTGCGCTTCCTGCTGCCGCTGTGCCTGCTGTGGAGCGTGCTGCTGACCTCGCAGGGCGTGCCTTCGACCTTGCAGGGCGGCCCGATCGCAACGCCGGTCGATGCCAGCGCCGGGATGACGCAGCAGAAACTGCCGCTGGGTCCGGTAGCACCGATGGTCGCGATCAAGCAACTCGGCACCAATGGCGGCGGCTGGTACGGCCCGAACAGCTCGGTGCCGCTGGAAAACCCGACGCCATTCTCCAACCTGCTGGAAACCCTTGCCCTCATCCTGATCCCGGTCGCGGTTGCCTTCATGGTCGGCCCGTTCACCGGGCGCCGGAAGTTCACCGCACTGGTTTTCGGCAGCATGCTGTTGATGTCGGTGCTGTCCACCGGCACCGGGATCGTGCTGGAAGGCCACACGGCGAGCGCGGCGGCGCCGCTGCTGATGGAAGGCAAGGAAGTGCGCTTCGGCGCGAATGCCTCCGCGCTGTGGGCGACGCTGACCACCCAGACCAGCAACGGCTCGGTCAACGCGATGCACGACTCGCTGGCGCCGCTGACCGGGTTGGTGACGTTGGGCAATATGCTGGTCAACGCGATCTGGGGCGGCATCGGCTGCGGCCTGCAGCAGTTCATCGTCTACCTGCTGCTGGCGGTGTTCCTGGCCGGCCTGATGACCGGACGCACGCCGGAACTGTTCGGCCGCAAGATCGAGGCGCGTGAAGTGCGTTTGCTCTCGCTGCTGATCCTGCTGCAGCCGCTGGCGCTGCTGGGCTTCACCGCACTGACGCTGGCGCTGCCGCAGTTCACCGACAATTCGAATCCCGGCTTCCATGGCATCAGCCAGGTGTTCTACGAGTACACCTCGGCCTTCGCCAACAACGGTTCCGGTTTCGAGGGACTAGGCGATGCGACCTACTGGTGGAATCTCACCTGCTCGCTGGTGCTGGCGCTGGGACGGTATCCCGCGCTGATCGTGCCGCTCGCCGTCGCCGCCAGCCTGGCCCGCAAGCGCCACGCGCCCGAAGGCCCCGGCAGCCTGCATATCGAAACCCCGACCTTTGCGCTCACCACCATCGCGGTGATCGTGATCCTGACCCTGCTGCAGTTCATGCCCGTGCTGGTGCTCGGCCCCGTCGCCGAACACCTGAGCCTGGCGGCGCATTGAGGACACCAACGATGATCCAGCAATCCCATCAAACGAAGACGCAGCACGGTCATCCCGCATCGATCGATGCCGCGTCCTTGCGCGCATCGGTCCGCGATGCCTTCCTGAAACTCGCGCCGCGGCACATCGTAAAGAGCCCGGTGATGGCCATCGTGCTCGGCGGCACCTTGCTTGCCGCATCGATCACCCTCGCCGGCGCGGCGCCTGCCGGCTTCGGTTGGGCGGTGACCGCGATCCTGCTGGTCACCGTGCTGTTTGGCAATTTCGCCGAAGCGGTTGCGGAAGCGCGTGGGCGCGGCCAGGCGTCTTCGCTGCGTCGCGCGCGCAAGGACCTGGTGGCGCGCCGCGTTGACGACGTCAAGGGTTTCCGCCCCGGCATGCGCGGCAACGAAACGCAACTGCCCGCGGCGGATCTGCGCCCGGGCGACCATGTCGTGGTCTCCGAAGGCGAACTGATCCCCGCCGACGGCGAGATCGTCCACGGCCTCGCCACCATCAACGAATCCGCGGTCACCGGCGAATCTGCGCCGGTGCTGCGCGAGGCCGGCACCGACCGCAGCGGCGTGATCGGCGGCACCAAGGTGCTGTCCGACGAGATCGTGGTGCGCGTCACCGCCGAACCCGGCCATAGCTTCCTCGACCGGATGATCGCACTGGTGGAAGGCGCCAACCGGCAGAAGACGCCGAACGAGATCGCATTGACCATGCTGCTGGCGGCGATGACCCTGACCTTCCTGATCGTGGTCGCCACCCTGTCCGCGATCGGAGCCTTCGTCGGGGTGCATGTCGATCCGCTGCTGCTGATCGCGCTGCTGGTGTGCCTGATCCCGACCACCATCGGCGGTCTGCTGCCAGCCATCGGCATCGCCGGCATGAATCGCGCGCTATCGGCAAACGTCCTGGCGAAATCCGGCAAGGCGGTGGAAGTCGCCGGCGATGTCGACGTGCTGTTGCTCGACAAGACCGGCACCATCACCCATGGCGACCGCCAGGCCACTGCGTTCCATGCGCTTACCGGCATCAATGTCGAACAGTTGCGCGATGCCGCGTTGCTGTCCTCGCTGGCCGACCCGACCCCTGAAGGCAAGTCCGTCGTCCGCCTTGCGCGCGAACAGGGCGCGGCGATGCAGGACCCGGCGCACGCCCACTACATCCAGTTCACCGCGCAGACCCGCATGTCTGGCGTCGACCTTGACGCTGGCGCGCGCCTGATCCGCAAGGGCGCGGGCGATACCATCGAACGTCACGTACTGGCGCTGGGCGGCGAGGTGCCGGCGGAACTGAAGGCGCGCGTCGAACAGGTCGCGCGTGGCGGCGCCACGCCTCTGGTGGTCAGCGAAGGCCGCTACGTGCTCGGCGTGATCGAGTTGTCCGACGTGGTCAAGCACGGGGTCAAGGATAAGTTCGCTCGCCTGCGCGCGATGGGGATCAAGACGGTGATGATTACCGGCGACAACCCGCTCACCGCCGCCGCCATCGCCGCCGAGGCCGGCGTGGACGACTACATCGCCGAGGCGCGCCCCGAAGACAAGCTGGCGCGCATCCGCAGCGAGCAGGCCAGTGGTCGGCTGGTGGCTATGGTCGGCGACGGCACCAACGATGCGCCCGCACTGGCGCAGGCCGACGTCGGCCTGGCGATGAACTCCGGCACCCAGGCTGCGAAGGAAGCCGGCAATATGGTCGATCTCGACAGCGATCCGACGAAGTTGCTGGCGGTGGTCGAAGTCGGCAAGCAGCAATTGATCACCCGCGGCGCACTGACCACCTTCTCGCTGGCCAACGACGTGTCGAAGTATTTCGCGATCCTTCCGGCCTTGTTCGCCGCCGCGATCCCCTCGATGGCCGCATTGAACGTGATGGGCCTGTCCAGCCCGAAGAACGCCGTGCTCGCTGCATTGATCTTCAACGCGCTGGTGATCCCCGCGCTGATCCCGCTCGCCCTGCGCGGCGTGCGCTTCAAGCCGGCCAGCGCCACCGTGCTGCTGCGCCGGAACATGCTGCTGTACGGCGTCGGCGGCGTGTTGCTGCCCTTCGTCGCCATCAAGCTGGTCGACCTCGCGCTGGACGCGACGATCGGCACCTGAGGAACATTGCCATGAACGATCCTATGCCTACCCAAGCCTTGCAGGACCGCATCGGCCTGCGCGCGCCGCTGCTGTTCGTCGTCGTGATCCTCGTCGTGTTCGGCTTGCTGTATTCGTTGGCGGGCACGGCGATGGGGCGCGTGCTGTTTCCCGCGCAGGCGACCGGCAGCCTCATTGAGCACGACGGCCGCGTCGTCGGCTCCGCGCTGGTCGCGCAACCCTTCGCCGATGCGCGCTACTTCCAGCCGCGCCCATCCGCCGCCAACTACGACCCGATGGCGGCCGCCGGCAGCAACCTGGCGCGCAGCAATCCCGACCTGCGCAAGCGCGTCGACGCGGCCATCGCCGCGGTCGCCGCGCGCGATGGCATCGCGCCATCCGCAGTGCCGATGGAACTCGTCACCCAATCCGGCGGCGGCCTCGATCCGCACCTCACGCCGGCCGGCGCGCGCGTGCAGGTGGCGCGGGTGGCGAAGGCGCGCGGCCTCGATCCGGCCATCGTCCAACAGGCCGTCGATGCCGCCACCGAAACGCCGCAGTTCGGCCTGATGGGCCAGCCGCGGGTCAACGTGCTCCACCTGAACCTCGCGCTGGATGCACGGCAACGCTGAACCGGCGCACAATTCGCGCATGAATGCGGATCGCCACGATGTCCTGAGACAGGAGCATGCCGACGCCTTGCTCGGTGAGCTGCAGCGCCAGGGCAGCGGCCGCCTGACCATCTTCCTCGGCGCCGCGCCCGGGGTTGGTAAGACCTACGCGATGCTCTCGCGCGGACGCGAGCTGAGGAAACAGGGCATCGACGTGGTGGTCGGCCTGGTCGAAACGCATGGGCGCGTCGAGACGCAGGCATTACTGGAAGGCCTAGAAGTATTGCCACGCCTGCGCGTCGAATACCAAGACCGAACGCTGAATGAACTCGACCTCGATGCCCTGCTTGCGCGCAAGCCGAGGGTCGCGCTGGTGGACGAACTGGCGCACCGCAACGTGCCCGGCAGCCGCCACGAGCGGCGCTGGCAAGACGTAGTCGAATTACTGGATGCCGGCATCGACGTCTACACCACGATCAACATCCAGCACCTGGAAAGCCTCAACGACGTGGTGCACCGGATCACCGGCGTGCGCGTCAGCGAGACCGTGCCGGACCTCGTGTTCGACCGACTGCGCGACATCAAGCTGATCGACCTGCCGCCGCGCGAGCTGATCGAGCGTCTGCAGCAGGGCAAGGTCTACATGCCGGAGCAGGCGGCGCATGCGCTACAAGCGTTCTTCTCGCCGTCCAACCTCACCGCGTTGCGCGAACTGGCGATGCAGACCGCCGCCGACCGCGTGGACAGTGATCTTCGCGAATCACAACTGGCGCGCGGCCTGCCCGGCACGGCGTTGCGGCGGCGCGTACTGGTCGCCATCGACGGGCGTGGACAATCCGAGTACCTCGTGCGGGTCTCGCGCCGCCTTGCCGAACGCCGCGATGCACCGTGGACGGTGGTCACCGTGCAGACCGGTGGCGCGATCGACGAACAGCAGCAACTGGAACTCGATCGCGCGTTCGCACTCGCCCGCCGCCTCGGCGGCGATACCGAAATCCTGCACGGCGGCAACATCGTCGATGCCATCCTCGACCATGCCGCCCGCAGCGGCATATCGACAATCGTGCTCGGGCGCACGCGCGAGCGCCCGATCGCGCGCATGTTCAACCGCACCCTGACCCAGCAACTGCTGCAACGCGGCGCGCATTACGAGCTCACCATCTTCAGTACGCCGGAAGCGCGCGCAAAGTCGCGACAGTCCGAGCGACGCATCGGTGGTTGGTTGAGTCGGAGCGACGTCGGTCTTGCAGTGCTGGCGGCACTGCTGGCCACCGGCGCCGCAGCGCTGACCGAACGGTGGCTTGGGCTGGACGACCTGTCGATGATCTTCATCGTCGCCGTGGTGGTTGTCGCCTCAAGGACGCGGATGGCGGCAGCGGTGCTGGCGGCCGCGCTGTGCTTCCTGTCCTACAACTTCTTCTTCATCGGCCCGCGCTTCACGTTCTTCATCGGCGCGCGCCAGGGCGTGGTCACCGTGTTCCTGTTCCTGGCCGCGGCGCTGGTCGCAGGTCGCCTCGCCTCCCGCCTGCGTGCGCAGGTGCTGGCCCTGCGCGCCGCGAATGCGCACGCGACCGCCTTGCAGGTGCTGGGCCAGCAATTGGCGACCTCCGCTGACCTCGGCCAGGTGGTGGAAGCCGGCCGCCATGCACTGAAACAGGCCACCGGCGCCGATGCGCTGGTGCAGGCTGGCGATGCACCGCTCGCCATCGACGGACCGTATCCGCTGTCCGACAAAGATCGCGCCGCTGCCGACTGGACGCTCAAACACCGGCAAACCGCCGGTCGCTTCACCGATACGCTGGGTGGCGCTGATTGGTGGTTCGCGCCGCTGGTGGGCGAACGCGGTCTCATCGGACTGATTGGTCTGCGCTTTCCCGAACACGCGTCGCGATTGGGAGCGGAGCAACGCCGCCTGATCGAAGCAATGGCGGATGACATTTCGCAGGCCATCGTGCGCACGCGGCTGGTGGCCGACCTGGAGGACGCACGGGTGAGCGGCGAAACCGAGCGCCTGCGCTCCGCGCTGCTGTCTTCGGTCTCGCACGACCTGCGCTCTCCGCTGGCAGCGATGGTCGGCGCCGCCGAGAGTCTTGAACACTACGGCGAGGCGATGGACAAGACGGACCGCCACGGCCTGATCGAGACTATCCGCCTCGAAGGTGAGCGTCTGGACCGCTATATCCAGAACTTGCTCGACATGACCCGGCTTGGTCACGGCGGCCTTACGCTCAATCGTGACTGGATCGGCGTGGACGAGCTGGTTGGTTCGGCCGTGTCGCGCCTGCAGCGCTACCAGCCGGGCGCTCGCTTCGACCTGCGCATCGCACCCGGGCTGGAGCCGCTTTGGGTGCATCCTGCCCTGCTCGAACAGGCGCTGTTCAATGTGATCGAGAACGCCGCGAAGTTCTCCCCGTTTGGCCAGGCGATCCTCGTCGAGGCCCGTGATGCCGACGGTGGGTTGCTGATCGATGTCGTTGACCGCGGCCTCGGCATTCCCGAGGACGAACGCAAGCGCATCTTCGACATGTTTTTTAGCGTGGAGCGCGGTGACCGCGGGCGCCAAGGCACCGGGCTTGGACTTGCCATTACCCAAGGCATGGTTCGCGCGCATGGCGGCAGTGTCGAAGCCTTGCCCGGGCGCGATGGCAAAGGCACCACCATCCGCATTAACCTGCCGCGTATGACGCCCGCACCTGCCAGCGCATGAGCGAGACCGCCGCATCGACACCCGCGCGCATCCTTGTCGTCGACGACGAGCCGCAGATCCGCAAGTTCCTCGACATCAGCCTGCGCGCGCAGGGTTATCGCGTCGAAAGCGCGGCGGATGGCGAAACTGGCTTGCAGGCGCTTGCTACGCATGGCGCCGATCTCGTCATCCTCGACCTCGGTCTCCCGGATCTCGATGGGCATGCGGTGCTCGCGAGGCTGCGGGAATGGTCACAGGCACCGGTGATAGTGCTGACCGTGCGCGCCGACGAACGCGAGAAGGTCGCCGCACTGGATGCCGGAGCCAACGACTACGTGACAAAACCCTTCGGAGTGCAGGAACTGATGGCGCGGGTGCGCGCCTTGCTGCGTTCGCATGCGACTGCGGGCGAAGCACCACCAGTCTTCGACGACGGACGCTTGCGGGTGGACTTGGCGCGGCGCGAGGTTTTCCTGCAAGGCGAGCCGGTGCAACTGGCGCGCAAGGAATATGCGCTCCTGGCCTTGCTCCTGCAGCATTCCGGCCGCGTGGTTACCCAACCGCAGATGCTGCGCACGATATGGGGTGACCACCACGATCACGACACCCATTATCTGCGCGTGCTGGCCGGCAAGCTGCGACAGAAGCTGGGGGACGATGCCGCCACGCCGCGCTGGATCGCCACCGAGCCCGGCGTGGGCCTGCGTTTTGTTGGCAGAAGCATCGCTTCTTGAGTCAGGTGCGGATGTCCGCTTCGGGTCGATTCCAGTCGTTGGATAAGAGGGTGATCGCAATGTAGGAGGGCTGATCATGAATGGCTGGTTCAAGAGACCAACTTCATTGGTCTGCGCACTCACAATATCAATCCCAACATCGCACGATCCGCAGCAGCTTCGCTGGCGCCACTCTTGGGCCAGTACTACATCGGCCAACTCAACGCCATGATGTGGACCGCGGCAAAACATATCGCATCGTGGGTCCTTCGCCTCGGCGGAGGAGGAACGGGTTCGGCAGATCGCGAGTTGATTCTATCTATACATATTTACTCGGACAGGGCTCGCCAGAACGGGCAATTAGTAATGCAATTTAGTCGTCATGCGGCAGTTCCGTTCAGCGCCCTTCTCGGTACGTTCCTCCTGGCGAGTCGCTTGGGAGGTAGCTATTGGACGGTGCCGGTTTCAGAGGCTGCGTTGGATAGGGCGCGACCCGTGGATCTTGAGGGAGACACGGACGTACCGGATCCAACCTGATAGCCTAGTCATTCGTGCCTTCGAGCAATTGATTCCAATTGGGCCTCTTTCTAGGTATGGACGAATTAGGTGATTTGAGGCGTTTTTTGAGGCGTTGCTATGGACATCATGAGAAACGCTGGAAACCGTTGTCAGAAGGCGCTCTCTGGGTATGTCCATACACCGCCTACTAATCTGTGTAGAATGAAAAAAGTATGCAATGTGTATTCCGGCTCGGCCTTGTTGCAGGATGAGGGCCTGGTCGCGCGCATTGTCGAAGCCGTGGTCGGCGCGGTCGAGGTGCCGGTGACGCTGAAGATCCGCACCGGCTGGAATCGCAACAATCGCAACGGCGTGCGCATCGCGCGCATTGCCGAGGATGCCGGCATCGCCGCGCTCGCCGTGCACGGGCGCACCCGAGCCGATCTTTACCAGGGCGAGGCCGAGTACGAAACCATCGCCGCAATCCGCCAGGCGATCCGCATTCCATTGCTGGCCAACGGCGACATCGATTCGCCGCAGAAAGCCGCCGCGGTGCTCAAGGCAACCGGTGCCGATGCCGTCATGATCGGTCGCGCCGCGCAGGGGCGACCGTGGATCTTCCGCGAGATCGCGCACTATCTGGCAAGCGGCGAAATCCTCGCCGCGCCGTCAGCGCTTGCCGTGCGCGACATCCTCGTCGGCCATCTCGAAGATCTTTATTCGTTTCATGGCGAGCTGGCTGGCGTGCGCATCGCGCGCAAGCATCTCGGCTGGTACGCCAGGGATCGCGCCGAGAACGCGGCCTTCCGCAGCGTCGTCAACGGCACCGATTGCGCACAGACGCAACTGCGCCTGACCCGCGATTATTTCGATCGACTTGCCGACTCGCAACCGCTGGCCGCCTGATCACACTGCTCAGGGCAAGGCCTGGAACGGACACAGGTGCGACCAGATTTCGCCAAGCTGGGTGGTCGCGTAGGTATGCCCGCCGCTGAACGTGGTGAACCAGAGATTGCTCGAAAGCACCCAGCCATTGTTCTGGAAGAAATTGCGATCACTGGTGGCGTTCGGCAGCAGCGGATCGGAACTGCCGACGTGGATGTCGATCGGTATGTGCCGTGACGCGGCGGCGATCAGCGCATTGCACTGGCTCGCATTCAGTCCCTGGCACGCCAGGTCTTGCAGCGCCCCGGCGCTGACCGAATACGCGGCAAACGTGTCGATCGACACCGGTGCACCGAAGTCGTTGTACATGATGTCGTGCATGACATGGCCACCGGCCGAGAAGCCCCAGCCGATCCGACGCGAGGTGTCGATGTTGTAGGCCGCCTCGGCATCGGCAATGGCCGCGGCAAAGATGCTGTAGTCGCTCGGATTCGGCGGCGGCGCGATCCAGCCACCGGAACCGCCCGTGGCCACCGGCGCAACGACGATGAAGCCCTGGGCATCGGCAATCGGTGCCCAGGCGTTGCGCACCGCTTGCGCTGCGGTATTCGCTGCGGTTGGGCTGCCCGCCTGGCCGTGCAAGGCGAGCACCAGCGGCAGCGGATGATTTGCCGAGTACGAAGGCGGCACGCGCAGGTGAATCGTGTGGCTGCCATATCCCGGCACATTGACGACCCGCGTGACATTGCCGATCGCGCCACCGCTGCCGTTCGATGGCAGCCGCGTGATGCCGGCGGCCGGCTGGAATCCGTCGATGAAGATCGCATCGGGATGCGCGCAGACCCAAGACGGCAATTGCACCGTCGAGGTCGCTCCAGCCTGTACGCTGAAACAGGCAAACAGTGTCCAGATGATGATGGCGGCGAAATTCCGGTTTCGCCGTGCCGTGCGAGTATTCATGCTGCGCGCCCCAACCCGGTGAGGCATCCGGCCAGGGCCTGGGCCCGTGCCGATGCCCGTGCACCTTGGCACACGCGCGGCCATCGTCGAGGAGCAGCCCTTCACAGTATCCGCGTGACGCCGGCCACAGTTCCACCGGTCGGGGCTCTGCTCAGTCCTGCGCAGCCTTCGCGGCGCGCTTTTCCCTTTCGATCTCGGCAAGCACTGCCAAGGCGTTTGCCACCGTCGCCACTTCGGCGCAAATGCCGACGCGCCCATCCAGTGCCAGCATCGTGCTGTCGATGGCGGCTTGCCCGGACATGGCGAGCAGCCTGTCGATGGCCACGCCCACTTCGTCGGGACGCTCGAATGCCGAGCTTTGCAGCAACAAGCCGCCGTCGGCAGCGACCAGCTTGAAATAGAACCTGCCGTCCTTTTCGCGATAGCGTTTCCATTGCGCGGAGGCGCTGCCATGCGCAGCCGCTGCGCCGCGGCCTGGCGTGACCGGCCTTGCTGCCGTGCGCGTGGACAGCCCGACTGATTCGCGCAAGGCGGCAATGAACGGGGCGCTGCGCTCGCGCGCCTTCTTCGCGCCGGCGAGCAAGCGTTCCTCGATCTCCGCGGGCCGGCTCATCAACGCGCCGTAGCGCTCACGTGGTGCCGCCAGCTCGGCATCGATGCGCTCGAACAGCATCTGCTTGGCCTCGCCCCAGGCAATGCCATCGGCAAATGCCTGGCGCATGGCGGCGGTTTCCTCGCTGCTGGCGAAGGCCTGGTAAATGGCAAACAGGTTCGAGGTGTCCGCGTCCTTGGCTTCGCCCGGTGCACGCGAGTCGGTGACGATGCCAAGGACTGCCTTCTTCATTTCCTTTGCCGACAACCACAGCGGAATCGTGTTGTTGTAGCTTTTTGACATCTTGCGGCCATCCAGCCCCGGCAAGGTGGCAACGTGCTCGTCGGTGACCGCTTCGGGAAGGACGAACGGATCGCTGTCGCCGCGGGTCGCCGCGCGGTATGCCGCGCCGTACAGGTGATTGAAGCGCTGGCCGATATCGCGCGCCATTTCTATGTGCTGGATCTGGTCACGACCGACCGGCACGCGCTGCGCGTTGAAGATGAGAATGTCGGCGGCCATCAGCACCGGGTACATGAACAGGCCGGCGCTGATTCCGGCATCGCCATCCTCGTTGTCGGCCGTGTTGCGATCGACGGCGGCCTTGTAGGCATGCGCACGATTGAGCAGGCCTTTCGAGGTGACGCAGGTCAGCAGCCAGGTCAGTTCCGGAATCTCGGTGATGTCCGATTGCCGGTAGAAGAACGCGCGATCGGTATCCAGGCCCAGGGCCAGCCAGGTCGCCGCGATTTCCAGCCGCGACTGCGCGATCCGTTGCGGATCCTCGCATTTGACCAGGGCGTGGTAATCGGCGAGGAAATAGAAGGATTCGACATCGTCGCGGTGGCTGGCCTCGATCGCCGGGCGAATGGCACCGACATAGTTGCCGAGGTGGGGCGTGCCGGTGGTGGTGATACCGGTCAGCGTGCGGATCTTTGCAGTCATGGTCTTTTCGTCGTGGCCTGAGCAGCCAGTCTAACGAATCGCATCCCCGCACCGCGCGGATAAATGGCGGCACAACGAAACCCGCCCGGCAAACCCCGGCATGCGGCAACAGGCGTTGAACCCTCCCGCCAACCGCACCCGGAGGTGCCCCATGCGTACCCTGCTCTGCTCTGTCCTGCTTGCCCTGATCCTCGTCATGCCGGCGCGTGCCGGCAACCTGCTTGATCTGGCCGTGGTCGACCGCGATACCGGCCAGACCCTTTCCACCCATGTGCACAACGGCAAGCTCTACGTGCCCGGCACGCCGGGCCACCGCTATGCCGTACGCCTCAGCAACCGCACTGGCGCACGCCTGCTGGCCGTGCTCTCGGTCGATGGCGTCAATGCCGTCAGCGGCGAGACCGCCAGTGCCAACCAGGGGGGCTATGTGCTCGATGCCTGGGAATCAACCGAGATCAACGGTTGGCGCAAGAGCCTCGACGAGGTCGCGCAGTTCAACTTCACCACGTTGTCCGACAGCTATGCCGCGCAGACCGGCCGGCCCGCCAATGTCGGCGTGATCGGGGTCGCCGTGTTCACCGAGCGCGCGCGTCGCTGGATCGCCGAACCACGCAACGAACGCGTACCCGCGCCGAGTGCACGGCCGTGGGCGAAGGATGCGGAAGCATCGTCCGACCAGGCAGTTGCTGCTGCCCCGCCAGCCTCGGCCGGCAAGGCACAGGAAAGCACGGTGCAAGCCGATGCGGCCCTGGGACGCAGCGAGCCGAAACGCGAGCGCCTCGGCACCGGCCACGGCGAGCGCGAATGGTCGCAAGTCGGCACCACCCGCTTCGAGCGCGCCAGCAGCCAGCCAGCGGAAACCCTGGCCATCTGGTATGACAGCTACCGCAACCTCGCCGCGCGCGGCATCAT
The DNA here is from genome assembly GCA_001899855.1 of Lysobacterales bacterium 63-13. Lineage (GTDB taxonomy): Bacteria > Pseudomonadota > Gammaproteobacteria > Xanthomonadales > Rhodanobacteraceae > Dokdonella. The sequence continues at coordinate 245,926 of MKWR01000031.1, read as the reverse complement.
CCCGCGCCGCCCGCTGGCCAGTCGCGAACCGAATCCGTTTCCGAACGGCTTTGTCGCCGATCCGCCCGCACGCTACCGCTATCGCTGAATGAGCGCCCGACCCGATCCCGCCAAGCCGAACCCGGCCAAGGCGGGATCGGCCTTTCCCGGCATGCAAGGCCTGGCTCCTCGGCACCGGCCCAGGCCAGTCGCGTGCAGCTCCGCTGCCTTGCCGAAACCTGCTTTCCGCGGCAGGTGATCGCACAAGTCCGAGCCGCGCCCGACGGCCTCGCGCACTACCCCCTTGCTGCCGGCCAGGCAGGCAAGTCCGACCCGGTTCCTGCAACCTGAATGGCGCTTCCGGACAAACGGAAATGCGATTTCGTCGCAATCCCCCGGGACCCCGAAAATCCCGGTTGCGAAAAGCCTTGACTCGGGCCAAGATCGGCTCGTGTCAAGCGCCATGGCTTGATCGGGAGTGAGCTACAGGGGGTTTCACCGTTTGTTGTCTGACCTGTCGCGATCGCGACAGGTTCGTTGCGCATTGCTTTACGCATTCAATCTGGGGATAGACATGAATTGGACTTCCACCGTAATACGCGGTGCCAAGCGGCGGACAACGCCACTGGCAAGCGCGCTTGCATTGACCCTGATGACCGGTCTCACGTCATCAGTGGGTGCCACCACCTACAATCCGATCATCAATTTCTCGGCGACCCTGCCAAAGATCGCGTCGACCAGCACCTTGCTGGCGTCGCCGGTGGAAGGGCCCGCCTGGTACACGGTCGTCTTCAAGGAAGCGCCGCTGGCAACCTACGCCGGCGAAGTCGCCAGCCTGCCTGCTCCCGGGCACATCGAGCGCAACGGTGTCAGCAGCGCCAAGATCGACATGGATTCCGCTGCCGCGCGCGCCTACGTGGGCTACCTCGAAACACGGCAACAAGCCTTTGTCGATGAGATGAGCGGCAACCTGCAGCGTCCGCTGCAGGTGATGGCACGCATGCAGCACGCATTGAATGCAGTGATCGTGCGCCTCAGCAATGCCGAAGCATCCGAAGTCATGAAACGCGCGGACGTGATGTTCATCGAGCGCGAACACGAACTGGAGCTGGCCACCGATCGCGGTCCCGCATTCATTGGCGCCACTTCGATCTGGGACGGCATGACCGCCAGCGGCGTGGCCACCAAGGGTGAAGGCATCCTCATCGGCGACATCGATACCGGCATCAACTGGGAAAGCCCGGCGTTTGCCGCGGTCGGACCGGTTGATGGATACGTCCACCAGAACCCGAAGGGCAATGGCACCTATCTCGGCCAGTGCGCGCCGGGTGGCATCGATGCCGGCAAGTGCAACGACAAGCTGATCGGCATCTACAATTTCGCCGCACCCGGCACCACCGGCACCGACACGCAAGGTCACGGCTCGCACACGGCAAGCACGGTGGCCGGCAACACCTGGAATGCAAGCTTCTCCAGTGGCGCGTTCACCATCTCCGGCGTGGCGCCGCACGCCAACGTGATCGCCTATCTGGCATGCCCGTCGACCTGCCCGAGCACGGCAACCGCGCAAGCCGCCAACCAGGCGGTGGCCGATGGCGTTGACGTCATCAACTATTCGATCAGCGGTGGTACTTCGCCGTGGACCGACGCAACCTCGACGGCCTTCCGCAACGCGGTTGCCGCCGGCACCTTCGTTGCCGCATCGGCCGGCAACACCAGCACTTCGGTGCCGAACCCGCAAGGCCAGGTCAACCACATGGAACCGTGGGTGGAGACCGTGGCCGCCTCGACCGAGGACCGCATCATCGCCGTCAGCCTCGACCTGACCAGCGAAGCGAGCCCGCCGGCAAACACGCAGGACATCCCGATGCGCCCGGGTGGCGCACCGTTGCCCACGCAGAATCAAGTCAATGTGCCACTGATCAAGAGTCCCGGCTTCGCCAACGGCTCGACCGACGGTTGTGCAGCCTACCCACCCAACACGTTCGTGCGCAGCGGTGCGCCGGCCGATCGCATCTTTGCGGATGGCTTCGATGACACCGCGCCGCCACCGGTTGCCTCCGGCGCGATCGCCGTTCTGCACCTCGATGGCACGGCCAGCAATTGCGGCAGTGGCGCACGTCGCACGGCAGCGATCAATGCCGGTGCCGTCGGCGTCATCTTCGTCGATGCGGTATATCTCAACCTCGGTGCCGCGGATACCTCGTGGTCGATGTTGATGAGCGACTGGCTCAACCTCGAAGCCGGCTCGAATCCAGCCACGGCAACCGTCTCCATCGACATCGCCGCGCAGGCCTTCCCGAGCCAGGGTGACGTCGTCGCCGATTTCAGTTTCCGCGGCCCGCGTCTGGTCAGCGGACAGGGCATGGTCAAGCCTGACATCTCCGGGCCTGGCGTGGACATCCTCGCCGCCGGTGCGGCCAATGTGGTCGGCCCGAACGGCGTCTACCTCAGCAACGGCACGTCGATGTCGAGTCCGCACATGGCGGGCGCAGCGGCATTGATGCGCGCGTTGAACCCGACGTGGTCGGCTACCCAGGTCAAGTCCGCGCTCAACCTGAGCTCGAACAACTTTGGCGCAATCAACTCGGACGGCTCGCCCGTGCGCCTGTGGGACTACGGTTCCGGACGCGTCAATCTGAGTGCCGCCTCCAAGGTCGGCCTGATCATGGACGAGACCGCGGCCAACTTCCTCGCCGCCAACCCGGCTACCGCCGGTGACATCTCGACCTTGAACCTGGCCAGCATGGCCAAGGCGAACTTCGTCGGTGACACCACCTTCACGCGCACGTTCCGCCGCGCCCGCGCCGGCAGCCAGACCTACACGCTGTCAGCGGTCGGCTTCCCGGCTGGTGCAGTCGAGTTCTCGCCGGCCTCGTTCACGGTCAATGCAACCGGATCGCGCACGATCACGGTCACCGCGCACGGCGCACTGTTGACTTCCGCACAATGGAATCTTGGTGAACTGGTCCTCACCCCAAGCGCCGGCGACGAGCCGACCTTGCACCTGCCGATCGCCTTGAACCCGGCCGGCCCGATCATCCAGGTCACCCCGGGCAGCCTGTCCGGCAGCTCGGACACCACGGTCAGCAATGACTTGACGATCGCCAACATCGGCAACCCGACGCTGGACTGGTCGGTCACCAGCACCGGCACCGCACAGGTCACGCCACTCAACACGACGACATCGGGCAGTGGCCAGTTGGGCGGCCTGTATCTCGGCGTGTCCGAAGGCAACTACTGGTCGCAGAATTTCGACATCAGCGGCACGACCAGCGTCACCACGTTGCGTGCAAACGGATTCCTGCTGCCAAGCGGCAATCTGACGACCACCAATACGCCTTCGGTAACCTTCAGCATCTATGCCGACAATGCGGGTCTGCCTGCCGGCGCTCCGGAAGGCTTTGGTGCCGCGCCCGTGTGGACGTATACAAACACCATCGGTACCGCCGCCACGACGGGCATCACCGGCACGGCCGGTGCCGCGCAACTCGTGCTCAGCGCACCCGGTGTTCCGCCGCTCAACCTATCGAGCGGACGCTACTGGTTGACGGTGTTCCCGAGCATGAATGGCAGTGGTGCCGGAACTGCCGCCAACCCGCTGTGGGCATGGCGCGTCAGCTCCGACCCGCAAGTCGGCAATCCGCCGGTGATCTACGCGCCGTACGATGATCCGACGCAGTTCCAGTCGGATCCGGCCACCGTGAACATGTCGGCCTTCGTGCAGGGTACGGTCAGTTGCGTGCTGCCGTCCTGGGTCAGCCTGACCCCGACGTCCGGTTCGCTCGGTTTTGCCGGCTCGCAGGTGGTTCCGGTCGTGTTCGATGCCGCAGGCCTCAGTGCCGGCACCTACACGGCAACCCTGTGCATTGCCAGCAATGCGACCAACCTGCCTGTCGTCACCGTGCCGCTCACCTTCAACGTCCCCAACGGCGGTTCGCAGGCACCCACGCTGAGCAAGGCCTTTGCCCCGACCAGCGTTGAGACCAATGTCAACAGCACGCTGACCATCACCTTGAACAATGCCGGCCCGGTCGCATCGACCCTCAGTGCGGATCTGACCGACACCTTCCCCAGCGGCCTCGTGGTTGCGGCAACTCCTGCCGCTTCGACGACCTGCCCCAGTGGCACGGTTACGGCCGTAGCGGGATCGGGTTCGGTGTCCTTGGCCACTGGAGCGCAGATTCCCGCAGCAGGCAGTTGCACGGTCTCGGTTGATGTCACATCGGCTTCGGCCAGTGTCTACAACAACACGATCGTCGCCGGTGCCCTGCAAACCAGCACGGGCAACAACGCGGCGGCGGCGAATGCGACCCTGACGGTCACCACTCCCCCGCTACCCATTTGTCCGACCGAAGCGTTTGATGGCGCCACCGCTCCAGCACTTCCTGCCGGCTGGTCGTTCGTCGACGGCATCGGCGGCAGCACGGGTGCGTGGACGACGGTCAGCACCGTGTCGGATACGGCACCCAATTCGGGGTTCGCTCCCAATCTGACTACGGTCGCCGATCTTTACCTGATCTCACCGCAGTTCGCCCCGGCAGCGGGAACGACATTGACATTCCGCAACCGCTACAACCTCGAGAGCGGTTTCGATGGCGGCGTGCTGGAAATCTCGATCAATGGCGGTGCCTATCAGGACATCATCGCAGCCGGCGGTTCGTTCATCAGCGGCGGTTATGGCGCGACGCCCATCTCGGCCGGCTTCTCGAGCCCGATCGGTGGACGCTTTGCCTGGACGGGCACGACGTCGGGTGCATTCGTCACCAGTTCGGTGATCTTCCCGGCGGCAGCGGCCAACCAGCCGAGCCGCCTGCGGTGGCGTTCGGCTGATGACAGCTCGGGTGCCGCATCGGGAACATCCGGATGGTGGGTCGACACGATCACCTGCGGTGTCGCGCCACCCACGGTCACGAAAGCCTTCGCGCCGGCAGTGACCACGGCGAACTCACCAAGCACGCTGACGATTTCATTGAACCACCCGGCCTCGGTGGCTACGTTGACGGCGGATCTGGTCGACACGTTCCCGGCCAACCTGGTCGTGGCATCGACACCCAACGCCTCGACCACCTGCCCCTCGGGTGCCGTCACGGCGGCAGCCGGTTCGGGCTCTGTCACGCTTGCTACTGGTGCGCAGATCCCGACCACGGGCTGCACGGTCGTGGTCGACGTCGTTTCGGCAACGGCGGGCTACTACACGAACACGATCGCAGCGGGGTCCTTGCAGACCGATGCGGGCAACAGCCCTACGGCGGCTTCGGCGGTCTATCGCGCATTGGCACCGACGCCGACGACCTACAGCACCGGCTTCGAATCGCCGTTCACTGTAGGCGCGGTCAACGGACAGCAGGGCTGGTTCGGCAGCAACTCAACGAATACGACAATCTCTGCGGCCCAGCCGGCGGCTGGCACCCAGCATCTGCGCATCACCTCGACTACGTCGACGGCGACATCGCAGTCGGCGATCTCGCCGACACAAGTGGTTGGCACGGCCAACTACTCGGTGCTGACGGCCAAGTTGCGCATCACGCGCAATACCAATGGCGCGACGTTCGACTTCAATCCACAGGATCCGGTTGCGGGCGTGGTCAGTACGCTGGTGCGCTTCGACAAGGGTGCTGCGCGGCAGATCCAGATGCCGAACTTCACGACAGGCCTGTATGAGCCAACCGGCGCAAGTTGGCCGCTGGCGACCTATTTCGACATCAGCATGATCTTCAACCGGGCGGCGCACACCGTCGAGGTCTGCGTCAACGGCATTTCGATCTACAGCGGTGCCAACGCGGTGTCTTCGCCCTACATCGGCAATGTCGTCGCCAAGCAGACGGCGCAGACGACCAGCACCACGGCCGGCAACACCATGGATGTCGACGATCTGATCTTTGGCGACAGCAATACGCCACCGGTCTGCAATCCGCCGCCGCCGACCGTTGCCAAGTCCTTCTCACCGGTCGGTGTCGAGATCAATACGCCGAGTACGCTGACGATCTCGCTCGGCAACTCCGCAGCGAGCGCTGCCACGCTGACGTCCGCCCTGACCGACACCTTCCCTGCTGGTCTTGCTGTGGCCGCAACACCGAATGCCTCGACCACCTGCACTGGTGGCGTGGTCACCGCGGCAGCGGGCAGTGGCTCGGTTTCGCTGGGCAGTGGCGCGCAGATACCTCCGGGAGGCTGCACAGTGACCGTCAATGTCGCCTCGGCAACCAACCAGGACTACGCCAACACGATTGCCGTCGGTGCACTGCAGACGAGCAACGGCAGCAATGCCGCGGCTGCGTCGGCGACCTTGTTCGTCGGCAACCTCATCGTCGACTCGGGTCCGCTCAGCGTCCTCGTTCCTGCAAATGGTGACGGCGTCTACTTTGATTTCGTGGCGGGCACCCACGGCACGGTGGAAACACCCGGATCGGCATGGAATCCCTACGGCACCACCAACCTCACGTTCTTCTGGCCGAATTCGGGAACGCTGGCCCCTGCAGGCGTCGCGGCGACGGCTGGCGGCAACTACATCGTTCTCACATCGGGCAATAGTGTCGGGCCGACATCGCAGTTCTCGACCGTGAGCGCAACCACGAACTTCCGCCAGGCCGGCGGCGTGGATGGCTATCTGGGCGTGCGCTTCACGAACACGACAGTGACGCCGAACATCGTCACCTACGGCTACGTGCATCTGCAGACCACCGGCACGACCGGCCATCCGGCCACCGTGCTCGGCTACGCCTACAACCGCGCTGGCATGCCGATCACCATTCCCTGATCCGCCCTGATGCGCAGTTGATTCGAAGGGCGCCGAAAGGCGCCCTTCTTTTTGAGCGGCAGCAAGCTCCGCCTGTTGCGAACCGATCCGCGCGAAAGCGACGCGCATGGAAAGGCGCATTGGAAGGCATGCGGCGCGGATCACGATCGCCGCTGGCGAGTTTTGGCAGAATGGCCCGGGAAATGATTGCCGGGAACCGGACATGCGTATCTTGCTCCAGCTTTTCTTCGCCATCGGCCTGTCCACGGGCGCTGCGGCCGCCACGGCTGGCAATGCCACGACCACCCTTGAGTGGTCTGTTATTTCCGACATGGCCAACACACCGGTTGGCGCAAGCGTCGAGGTGAACGGGTTTCCCGCTGGGCCCGGCGTGTTCAGCGACATGAGCTTTCGCCGCATCGATGTCTATGCCGCGGACGCGCGCATCATCCTCGTCGATGCCGCAGGCGAGCATGAGTTGCCACGCAGCCAGCGCATCCATCTGCTGGGCTACAGCCCGGATGGAACTGTCCGCGTTGCCATTTCCTTTGATGCGGATCTGAAGGGCGAGCCCTACGCCGCCGGCTCGGCGGCGAGCGGACCGTTCGAGCTGCGCAGCGAACGTGTGGCGGATGGCTGGAGCATGCATGCGGTCAAGGCCGAGCAGGCCTTGCCACCCGGCGTGAAACTTGAGTTCACCGCCAATGAGGATTCCCTGCCCAATCCCTCCTCGACGGCTTCGCCACTCGATCATCTGCTCGATGCGCAAGTGCCCGCCGGCGTGCTGCGCAATGCCGTGGTCGCGGTGGATACGGATTCGAGCTTCATGCTCAAGCGCTTCTCGAACAATTCCGCACAGGCCACCGCGTGGATCGCCGACCTGTTCGCGCAGATGAATGTGATGTACCAGCGTGACCTCGACGTGAACCTGCAGCAAGGCACGACCTTCCTGCGTCCGGGTTCGGATCCGTTCGCCAATGCCGACACCTCGGCCACATCTGCCATGCTCAACGAGTTCGGCAATTACTGGCAGGCGAATTACAGCAGCGGCGGCAATGCAGTCAGCCGGGCGTTCGCCATGCTCCTTTCCGGAAACTCAAATTCCGGCAATTCCGCCTCGGGCATCGCCTGGGTCGATTTCTATTGCCGGAGCAGCGGTTCCGGCGGCAGCTACAGCGTCAATCAGATCTTCACCAACTCGGGAATCGGCGTTGCCTCAAGCGCGTTTATCGTCGGCCACGAACTGGGGCACAATTTCGGTGCTGCACATACCCACTGCTCCAATGCGAGCACGGCTGTCTATCCAACCGGCACGAACACGATCGATCGCTGCTACAACGGCGAAAGCGGCTGCTATTCCGGAACCGTAAGTTGCCCGACCGGCACTCCCGATTCACCGAAAGGCACGGCCATGAGCTACTGCCATGTCAGCACTGCGAATTGCGGGCAGAACGTGCAGAAGTTCGCCCCGCCCCACATCACGCTGTTGCGCAACCGGGTCGCCGCGAATACGCCAAGCTGCCTGACCCTCGGCAGTGATTTGATCTTCGCCAACGGCTTCGAGTAGCGCTCAGGCCGAACTGCCGGCATCGCGCAGGACGAGGATCTCGCCCTCGGCTGCAGCGAGTTCCGCCAGGCGCGCACTCGGCAAGCGTCGATGCGCCAGCAAACGCGCCTCCCGCGGGTTGCCAACGCGGATGCTGCTGCGTTCGATGACGCGGCGCTCGACGAGCTGGCGATCGGCGCGGTGGATGGTTTCCGTGAGGTTCTCGCCATCCTTGCGCATGGCCAGGCCAAAGGTGAACGGCACGCCGGCCTGATTGTCACGCAGACGCTGCAGGCGGCCGACAAATGATTCCAGCGTGGCCTGATCGCACCGGCGCAGGAGGATGACGAATTCGTCAGCACCCAGGCGCACCACGGAATCGTCACTGCGCACCATGCCTTCGAGCATGCGTGCGGTGCCGATGATGGCCTGCTCGCCAGCGCGATGATCGTGGCTGTCGGTGTAGCGTTGGAAATGATCCATTTCGATGACGATAGCCGCCCAGCACGCAGCCGGCTCGGCGGCTTCCTCGAATACCTGCAGGTGCGGCCGCGTGTAGCAGCCGGTGAGGGGATCCTTGTTGCGGGTTTCCAGCAGGCGACGCTCGTTGCGCGAGCGCTCGCTGATGTCGATCGCGCAGCAGAGTATGGATTTGCCGCCATCGCTGCCAAGGCGCAGGCGGTTGCGGTATTCCCAGACGCACTCGCCGCCATCGCGCGTGCGCAGGCGGATCACGCCATCGCTCACGCCATCCTGATCGATGCTCGACAGGTAGCCGCCGAACGCCCCGCACTGGCCCGGCGGCAGGAACTCGCCAAGGTTGCGGCCTGCCAGTTCCTCGGCAGTGTAGCCCAGTGCCTGGGCAAAGGCGGGGTTGACCGTGCGCAAGTCGCCGTTGAGGTCGTGGATGAAGACGATGCCAAGGCTGAGCTCGATCAGGTCGGCGGCAAGGCGCTCGCTGTTTTCCAGGTTGCGGGCGAGATTCATGCGCGTACTGACATCGGTGATCGTCACCAGCCAGGCGGCATGGGCCGCATGTTCGATGCGGGAATACTGCAGTTCGCCCCAGAACGAGCTACCGTCGGCGCGCTGGTGTCGGGCAAGTCCGGCAGCGGGCAGGTCGCCTTGCGCCTCGTCGGGGGTCGCGGCGACCGGCAACAACGCTGCCAGCGAGAGGTGCCCCAGATCGCCGAGCGCGTAGCCATACAGGTCGGCGGCCGCCTGGTTCGCAGCCAGGATCCCGCGCGATTCGCAGTCGACCAGCAAAGCTGGCGACGGCGACATCAGGAACAGTGGATCGACATTGATGGCCGGCGGCGCACTGCGCTCATCCAGGCGTTCCGCGGCACCAAGTGGCGCGAGGAACAGGCGCGGACGCAGTGACACCAGCACCGCAGCGATGATCGCGGTCAGCAGCAAGGCAATCAGGGGCCGTCCGAAGACGTGGCTGGTGCCGCCGATGACGACGACCAGGGCGCTGCTCAGGGCGAGTATCGCCAGGCATTTGCCAACGACCGCGGCAGATCGCAACGGCGCATTCATCGCCGCCAGGAGTCTTTCGTCCGGGTCTTTCCGAAGAAACATATTGCGCCACCCATGGCCAAGTGCGTGGACAGCAACGGCCCGGTTCCGGGATTTGCCGCCGCTGTCGGGCGCAACCTGGCGCCCGCTCGATCGACGAGACCCGGCCCGCAGCGTTCAGCCGAACCCACCGTCACGTATCAAGCAAGATGCAAGCAAGCAGCGTGCCACCCCGGAAGGCTGCAAGCGCCAAGCGGCAGCCGGCCTGATCGTTCCGGCGACAGCGCGTGCGCTTGGCGCGCGGCGCAAACTGTCAGGAATTTGCACTCACAGGACGATCCGACCAGCGGCCGCTGCCGATCAATCGCGCATCAAGGTGCTCTTGCCAAACAGGCTCTCGACCAGGTCAACGGCGAGCACGGCCGTGCGATTGTGGTCATCGAACGCGGGGTTGAGCTCCATGATGTCCAGCGAGCCCATGCCGCCGCGATCGGCGATCATCTCCATGCACAACTGCGCTTCGCGGTAGTTCGGCCCGCCCGGAATGGTCGTGCCGACGCCCGGGGCAATGCCGGGATCAAGGAAGTCGACATCGAAACTGACATGCACGTGGGTGTTGTCGTCGATGTCGGCCAGCGCCTCTTCCATCACCCGCTTCATGCCGATCTCGTCGATGTAGCGCATGTCGTAGATGTCCAGCCCGGCATCGCGGACCAGCTTTTTCTCGCCGGTGTCGACCGAGCGGATGCCGATCTGGCGGATGCAGTCCGGCGACAGCGCCGGTGCGCTGCCACCGAGTTCGGTCAGCTCGCGCGGGCCGAGTCCGCACAGGCAGGCCACCGGCATGCCATGGATATTGCCCGAAGGGGTGACATCGCAGGTGTTGTAGTCGGCATGCGCATCAAGCCAGAGCACCAGCAGGCGCTTGCCGCGCTCGCGGCAATGCCGGGCCACGGCGGTGATCGATCCGATGGCCAGGCAATGGTCGCCGCCAAGCAGGACCGGCAGGCGATCCTGGGCCAGTTCAGTGCTGACCGCATGCATGACCAGGCGATTCCATTCCGCCACCTGGGCCAGGTGGCGATAGCCCGAAACCGGGCCGCTCCAGGGGTTCATCGGGCCGGTCAGGTTGCCGCGATCGATCACCTCGATGCCACGCTGGGTCAGGGCTTCGGCAATGCCGGCCACACGCAGGGCCTCAGGACCCATCGACGCGCCACGATGACCGGCACCAATGTCGGTCGGTGCGCCAATCAGGGATACCAGGGACTTTGCTTGCATGGTCTTGATCCACAATCCGGGCGTGCAGGATAGCGTTCAGCCCGGCGCAAGGCGAACCACCCGTCGTACACCGGGCATCACGCCGCGCCACGCTGGAGTTCGGCCAGCAGATCCTCAATGGGGCGGGCAAGGGCATCGCGCATCGCGCACAGGGCCGCGCTTCGCTGCGCCGGATTGGCGTTGCCACGAATCGGTTCCAGTTGCCTGTCCAACTGCGCGGCAAGGCGACCGATCCCGTCAAAGCCATAGGATTCGGCCGATCCGGCCAGGCGATGCACCACTGCAAGCAAGGCTGCCTGGCTGGCGGTATCGCTGCAGTCCGCGCCCAAGGCCTGCCATGCCTGCTCGATGTCGGCGCGCTTGCCGGCAAGGGAGGCACGATAGCGGGCCTGCAAGGCCGCGAATCGCGGATCGATGTCTGTCATGGCTGAATCCCTGCGGCACGCGGCTTCGGCAATAGTTAGCCCAGGGCAACGCCTACGTCACGATCTTTGACGCATGCCGGCGCATTCCCCCGGGCAGTCGAGGCGAGGCAATGGTAGCGTGGCCATCCCCCCCTGAAATGGACTGCAGACATGAGTGACCTGACTTCAACAATTTTTGCGCAAATGGATCAAGGCCATATTGAATCCATTGCCGGGCAACTCGGCATCGATCCGGCGCAGGCCAGCGACGCCATCCAGCAGGCCTTGCCCTTGTTGATGGGCGGACTGGCACGCAATGCAACCTCGCCGCAAGGCGCGAACGCCCTGCATTCGGCACTCGAACGCGATCACGCCGGCGTCGATATCGGCGGACTGCTGGGATCGGTGCTTGGTGGTGGCGGCAACAGGCAAGGCGGCGGTATCGGGGATGTGCTGGGTTCCGTCCTCGGCGGCGGCGGCAGGGCCGGCGCAGATGGCGGCATCGGCGACGTGCTCGGCTCGGTTCTTGGCGGCGGCTCCTCCGGCGGCAGCGCCGGCGGCGGCATCGGTGGTGCCATCCTTGGCCACATCTTCGGTGCGCGCCGCGATCAGGCCGCACGCGGACTCGGCGAGACCAGTGGCCTCGGCGGTGCCGGTGCGGCGCAATTGCTGGCCATGCTTGCGCCGATCGTCATGGCGGCGCTGGGCAACATGACGAAAAAGCAGGGCCTCGATGCGAACGCCCTCAGCGGCATGCTCGGCCAGGAAAACCATCGCCTGCAGCAGAGCGGCGTCGGCGGACTGCTCAGCGGCGTGCTCGACAGCGACGGTGACGGCGAAATCAGCATGGGCGAAATGCTGCAGGCAGGCGCAGGTTTGCTCGGCGCATTCGGCAAGCGCAGCTGAATCCGCAGGTGCGCCGGGCGCGCTGCGATCGTGGCGCTGGCATCGCATGCCGGCGTCGCTGAAGTGGACTGTCGCCGCCCCCGCCTCAGGTGTCCGCGGCAACCCCTTCCACGGACGGATCCTCGCTGTGGCGGCGCGCGACAATGGTGTTCGCGGTCAGGTCGGCGCTGACATTGCCGACCGTGGCAAAGACATCGGGGATGGTGTCGACCGCGAGCAACAGGCCCAGCGGATCCAGCGGCAAGCCCATGGCCGAGGTCACCGGCATTGTCGTCGCCATGAAGCTGACCTGGCCCGGCAAACCCACCGAGCCGAGACTGATCACCACGGCCAGCGCCGCAGCGGCGGCAATCTGTGCGGCTGGAACGTCGATGCCATGGATCCAGGCAATGAACGAGGCCGCACCGATGTATTGCACCGGGCTGGTGATGCGAAACAGGGACACCGCCATCGGCAATACCAGGGCCGCCACGGCGGGCGGATGATCGAGACGCCCGCGCGCGCTTTCGATCATCGCCGGCAACGAGGCGAGCGAGGATTGCGTGCTCGCCGCAACGACCTGCGCCGGCAGGATGGCCGCCGCAAACCGGCGCAGGCGCACGCCACCGGCAATCACCGCAAGCGGATACATCAGCAGGGTGATGGTGATGTAGAGGCTGCACAGCAAGGCGATGTACCAGCCCAGCGCACTGATCACACTGCCGCCGGCAGTGGCGCAGACGGCGAGGACGAGGGCGAACACGCCCAGCGGTGCCGCCCACAACACCCAGTGCACGATGACGATCATGATGTCGGCGATGGTCTGGAAGAATTCGACCATGCGCGCGCGGCGCATGGCCTCGATGCGGGTCAGGGCAAAGCCGAAGAACAGGGCGAAGACAACCAGCGGCAACATCGCGCTTTGCGCCGCGGCGGCTATGGCATTGGCCGGAATGATCGCCGTGAACCAGTCACCGAGACCGACGGCGCTGGTGGTAGTGCCGGCATCCGGAATGGCCGCGCGCAGATGTTCGATGAGGACCGGATCACGTGGCAGCAAGGACAGCAGCAGCGGTGCAGCAATTGCCGCGAACATCGCACCTGCCGCCAGCAGCAGGGCGAAGACGACCATCGCCCGTCGTGCCGTGCGCCCGGATGCGGCAGCGTCATTGGCGGCACTCACGCCAATGATGACCAGGGCCAGCACCAGAGGCACCACGGTCATCTGCAAGGCATTCAGCCAGAGGCGACCGACCGGCTGCGCAATGGCCGCGGCGGTCTTCGCCAGGGCCGGGTCGAACCAGGCAAGGCCGAGGCCAAGGATCGCACCGAGGGCGAGGCCGAGCAGGATTCGTGTGGTCATCGACATGGGCAGGAACTCGGCTCGGGATCAGGTTTGTGGGCGGCGCGTGCCAGCATCATCGCGGAGCATTGTCGTCAAGGCGAGGAAGCTTCCATGTCTGGCGCAAGCGCTGGTATTCGGCACGCGGCAGCAGGACAAACGCCGGCTGTCGCGTCGGGTCAATCCAGTCCAGCAGTTCGCGCATGATCGGCTCGGCCATCGCTGTGCATCCGGCAGTGGCCGAATCCGCGCTTTTCCACAAATGGGCAAAAATGCAACTGCCGCCACCAGGCTTGCGCTGCGCATTATGCGCGATGACAAAGCCAAGCTTGTAGCGCGGGTCGCCAGCGGCGTGCAAATCGCGGCGCATCGGCTCGGTTGAACCCGCGATCGCCTGTGCGCCCACTTTTCCGGCATCGACGATCTGGTTGTACAGCGGCGAGTCGCTGACATCGATGCAGTAGTCCGCTGCCGTCATTGGCTGGTAGTCGAGTTTGGTCGCTACCGATGACGCGTAGCCAAAGGCCGGGCCAATCGAGAAAATCCCGGCCGGCGCACGCCCATCGCCCTCGCGTTTCTGCGGGCCGGGCTGCGGCGCATGCAGGCCAAGCCCCCAGGCAGCACCGGATTTGCCGATGACCACCGGCTGCGGCAGCGAAACCGCCTGCCATTGCCCGTCGTGTCGTTCAAACCGGCGCAAGCTTGCCTGCGTGCTGTCCCAATCCGGCGTGATGACAAGAATCATTTGCTGCGCACCGGTCAGGCTGTCGGCCGCATCCGCCGCAGGGATCGCGGGGGAAAACAGACTGGCCGCGCAGGCGATCGCAAAACCGACGCCGCGAAACATGCACCCCGCTCGCTCAATCATCGTTCAACCTCTTGCCGCCGCTTCGAGATGACTATCCCCGACGCCTGGAAAAGTGCATCGCCCACCCGAGGGAAGCGATGGGTCCCGCTTCCCGCTATCCGTTACCCAATTCCCCGCTCTCCATTCCCTGCCCCTCATGGCTCCATCAAGCTGCGGATGCGCTCGAGATTCGACTCCAGCTGGTCGAGGCGGTTCTTGCCACCTTCGCAGAGCAGCACGAAGATCATGTCGAGCAGATGGCGCAGGGCCGAGTGATAGATCAGCGGCACGATATGCGCGCGGTCGTCGTGCGCGGAGACAAGCAGTGAATGATCGGCGTGCGCGCGCAAGGGGTTGGCCGAGTGCCGGGTCACTGAGATCACGTTGCCATGGCGCTCGCGGAACTGCCGGCTGATCTTGCACAGGTTGGTCTGCTGGCCGTGCTCGGAGAAGATCATCAGCACGTCGGCCTTGGTCGCCGTGCTGATGCTCGCCGTCATCAGCACCGCATCGAAATGATGCACGGTGAGGATGTCGAGCAGGGACAGGCGCATGGCGAAGGCGCGCGCCGGAATGCCGTCTTCGCCAAGGCCGATGAGAAAGACCTTGCCGGCCTTGCCGATCAGTCTGGCAATCGCATCGATGCCACTCGCCGGATTGATCAGGCGGGTTTCCTGTTCGGCGCGGGTTTTGATGTACCAGAGATTTTCGGCCAGCGCCGCATGCGGGTCGTCGACCACCGGTTCGCCATTGCCATGCGCGCCACCGCCATCCGCGGCATCACCACGGGCGACCGCTTCGCCAATCGAGTACTTGAGATCCGGATAGCCCTTGAAGCCGAGCTTCTGGCTGAACTTGACCACGCTCGACTGGCTGATCTTCAGTGCATTGGCGAGCTGCTGCGAGGAGTAGTCGCGCAACAGATGCGACTCTTCCAGGAGGAAGTCGGCAATGCGGCGTTCGATCGCCGACATCTGGTCGCGTTCGGCGCGGATTTTCAGCAGCGGTGACATTCGCCTCGACTCGCTCCGCTCAGGGGATCAATTCCAGTCCGCGAATATCCCGGATTCCCAGCCCCGGCGCATCCGTTATGGTGATCTCGGATTCGTTGAAGATGACCCCGCCATCCACCGGATTGAAGGCGCACAGCGAGGGCCCGTCGAGATCGATCTTGGTGATCGCGCTGGATTTGGCGACCGCCACGTGCACGGCGGCGGCGACGCTGATGCTGGTTTCAAGCATGCAGCCAATCATGCATTCCACCTCGTACATTGCGGCAATGTCGGCGATGCGGATGGCATTGGAAATGCCGCCGGTTTTCATCAACTTGATGTTGATGATGTCGGCGGCGCGCATGCGGATCAGTTCGATCACCTCGGTCGGGCCGAACACGCTTTCATCCGCCATGATCGGCGTGTGCACGCGTTCGGTGACGTATTTCATGCCGTCCAGATCATTGGCCTTGACTGGTTGCTCGACCAGTTCGAGGCGCACGCCGGCGTCTTCCAGCGTCTGCAGCGCATACACGGCCTGCTTGGCCGTCCAGCCCTGGTTGGCATCGAGGCGCAGCAAGGCGCGATCCTCGACCGCCGCGTAGATGGCCTTGACCCGCTCGATGTCGACACCGATGTCCTTGCCGACCTTGATCTTGAGCGACTCGAAACCGCGCTCGACCGCTGCCAGCGAGTCGGCCACCATCTTGTCGATGTAGTCGACACTGATGGTGATATCGGTGGTGATGACCGGATCGCCGCCGCCGAGCAGGCGATACAGCGGTGCCTGGTAAAGCTGGCCCCAGAGATCGTAGACGGCAATCTCCACGGCGGCCTTGGCGCTTGAATTCTTCTCCATCGAACCCTGGATCAGATGGGTGATGCGATTGAGATCCGCAATTTCGGCACCGAGCAGACGCGGCGAGATGTAGTGGCGGATCGCATCGATGATCGAGCCGTGCGTATCGCCGGTGATCACCGCCGTTGCCGGCGCTTCGCCATAACCGACATGGCCGCTGTCGGTATTGATCATGACGATGATGTCTTCGACCGCTTCGACCGTGCGCAATGCGGTCTTGAACGGCGTCTTCAGGGGCACGCGCAGCATGCCGAAGCGGATATCGGTGATCTTCATGGATGGTTTGGCGCTTCCGTGGCTGGCAAGGGGCGGATGCGCACGATGCTGCGCATGCGATCGATATAGGATTCGCTGTCGTTGAATTGCAGCGGAACCAAGGGCGTCACCGAAACGGCATTCAGTTTCACGCGTACCCGGCGGCCATCCGCAGTGCGCACGGTGGCTCCGGTGGTGTCGTGGATGACCCATGGATCACCGTTCATGCTGCCGATGACCAACATGACATGCCCGGGGATATAGACGAGGTCGCCCAGCTCGGCCGCATGCGCGGCCTCGCTGCGTTGCGCGGGCGTGTCGGCTTCCGTGAAGATGTGTTTTGCGAAGGCCGGGCTCACGCTCTGGTCGCTGGTGTTGCGCGGCATCATGACGCCCATGCTGCGATAGACCTCGGCGACGAAGCCGCTGCAATCGCGCCCGTTGTAGGCATGGCCCCAGCCGTAGCGTTCGCCGAGGAACTTGAAGGCCTGGCGCAGGATGTTGCTGCGGGTCAGCGGCAGATAGTCGGCGGCCGTGTCCGCATTCTTCTGCAACAAGGCCGGCGCGAAGCCGAGGCTGCCGTCGGTGCCGCGGGTCGGCAGTTCGATGACATGGGCTGTATACGCGTGCTGGCCGTTTACCGGCGTTTCGGCGGGCCAGTCCGTCCACAACGGAACGCGCACACCCATGTCGAGTTGCAGTTCCGAGAGTGCCGGTGCCTCGCGCGTGAAGACCGTGTGCACGCTGGCACCGGTGACGATGCGGTAAGGTGACTTATCGACATAGCCGAACACCTGTTTGGCCGTGCCGATGGCGACGGAGCGGGCCTCGATCCATGCCGCGTAGCTCGGGCTGACCACGAACCACCAGCGACCATCGGCGCTCACGTGCGCAATCACGACGGGTGTGCCGGGAAACACGCCGCTTTCCTGGAAACGGTCGATATCGGTGTCGTCGGCCGAACGGAACACCCGCAAGTGGGTCGGAAAGGTGCGCAGGTCGGCGCGCTGCACGACCAGACCATAGCGCGTCGCTTGCGACGCGGGTATGCCATCCAGTTGCCGGTTGGCGAGGATGGCTTCGAGCACGGTTGCAGCGACGGGTTTTCCATCGACGTCGTAGAGCGGCGACTGTGGCGCGTCGGCAAGTCCTTCGATCCAGGTCGCGACCTGCTTGCGATCCAGCGTCGACGACAAGCCGCGCAGGTCGTGCATCGACGCATCCTCGCGCATGAGTTGCGCGTTCTGCGCCAGAATCCCACTGCGACCGAGGATCACCTGATCGGCAGCAGTCTGGCGCGCAATCCAGTAGTCGGCACCAAGCTGCGCGTCGCTGACGCCGACGCCACCAAGTTCGACTGCCGGGGTCGGCGTTTCGCGCGCGAACGACGTCGGCGTACCAAGCACGAAAAGGGCGGCAAGCAGGAGTCGAAACAGGTTCATGATCGAGTTGCCTTCAGGGAAGTGCCAGCGCCGACAGGATCGAGGCGACCAGCAGACCAAAGCCGGTGCCGAGGATATATCCGAGCAGGGCAAGCAGGATTCCGACCGGCACCAGCGCACGCGCGTAGCTGGCCGCAAGCAGTGGCGTCGCGGCGACGCCACCGACATGCGCCAGCGAGGCGATGCCGCACAGATAAAGATCGAAATGGAAAACGCGCGCCGCGAGGATCAGCAAAACGGCGTGGATGACGAGGACGGTGAGCCCGCACAAAAGGTACATCGGTGCCTCGCCGATACCTTCAAAATTGCTTTGCGAGGCGAGTATCGCGACCACGCCGATCAGCAACGCGCCGGAAATGGAACTCGCGCCCGGATAGCGTGCCAGCGGGGTATGCGCGGCGATCAGTCCGCATCCGGTCGCAAGCAGAATGGTCCAGGTGGTGGCCGAAAGCATGCTGGACACAGGCAACAGCGACGCCAACGACGCGCTGCCCGCGCCCACCAGCAAGGCCAGGCCGAGCCAGACCAGCACGCTGTCGGGTGTCGCCGGTGCATTGCTGCGCAGTTCCTCGACGCCCATGTCGGCGCTGGATCGCGCGCGCGTCCAGCGGTTGAAGGCGGGTGCCAGTGGCGCGACTGCAAACAGCACGACCACCCAGATCGAATAGCCCAGCGCGTCGGTCAGCAAGGACATGGCGAGCAGCGAATCGGACATGCCGATGGCTTGCTTCACGGCAATCATGTTGGCCGAGCCGCCGACCCAGCTGCCACTTAGTGCGGCCAGTGGTTGCCAGGCATCGCCCGCCAACCAGCCGCGATAGAGCAGGAACGTGACCACGAAAGCAATAAACAAACATAATGATGTGCAGAAGAATACGGCGAGCACGCGCGCCCCGAGCCGGTAGATCGCGCGCAGGTCGCAATTGATCATCAGCAGAAACAGCAGGGCGGGGACCAGTCGCCCAATCAGGCTCGACTGTGCGCCGCGGATCGCCTCGTTGACTTGCCACAGTCCGCCGACGGCGAGGGCGGTGACCAGCAGGTAGGTCAACACGATCGGCGGCATCACCTTGAAAAAGCGCCAGTCGAAGCGGCGCTCCAGCGCAGGAAAAATGCCCGCACACAGGAGCATCACGGCAAGGTATGGCCATACCGTCTGGATCATGGAGACCCCGCCTTGTCATGCGCTGAATGGTGCATTACGGAATAGATGATTCCCGGAAATCTGTTGCGAAGCATAAATTATTGACCACCGATTGCAACCGTGTTACACAGCCGCCACAGATGCTTTCAGGTGGAACTCCGAGACGATGCACAAGCCAGCGACATTCCTGTCGCATGCCGCGCTCACCCGCCTTGGGTGCCTGCGGTGCGGCATGCTGCTTGCGGCAGTGTTGCTGGGCCATGGCATTTGCGCGGCAGCCTCGCCATCGATCGATTCCATCATCACCAGTATCGACCAGGGTCAGTATCAATGGGCAGAACGTGCGATCACCACGGCGCTGGCCGACACGCAAGCCAATGCCGCCACGCGCGCCGCATTCACCTACGAGCGCGAGCGCATGCGCCGCATCCTGCTCGACTTCACGCTGGATGAAGATGCGCTCAAGGCGCAGTTGCGCAAGAAGATTCCTGACCTGGACGATGCCGAGTTTGCGCGCTGGCAGGCGCATGGCTTGTTTGAATCGCAAACAATCGATGGCCGCGTGTTGTACTTCAACCGCGCGGCGTCGAACCTGTTCCGCCTGAGCGCCGAGGCGCGGGAGCGACGCAGCGAGCAGACGCCGTTGCGCGACGGGCCGATGGAAACGGCCAATGCGCATCACCGTGAAATCCTCGATGACGCACGCGCGGGCCAGGTGCGCGGCCTCGCATCGCGCACGCTCAAGGTCACCCAGTCGCTCAGCGTGCATGCCGATGCAGTGCCGGCCGGCGAAGTCGTGCGCGCCTGGATTCCCTATCCGCGCGCGCTGCCCGGCCAGCAGGACAAGATCCATTTCATCGAAAGCACGCCAGCCAAGCGAGTCATCGCACCCGAATCGGCCCTGCAGCGCACGGTCTATCTGGAAAAAAAGGCCGAAGCGGGCAAGCCGACCGAGTTCTCGATCCGCTACGCGCTGACCGTCTCGGCACAATCGCACGCGATCGATGCGGACAAGGTCACCGCCGCGAAGATCACGCCCGAACTCGCACCCTTCGTGGCCGAACGACCGCCGCATATCGTCTTCAACGAAGCCCTGCGACTGTTCTCGCGGCAGATTGTCGGCGACGAGAAAAATCCCTGGCGCATCGCGCAGAAGCTCTATGCCGCAGTCGATCAGATTCCATGGGCCGGTGCGCGCGAATACTCGACGATCCACAACATCAGTGACTACGCCCTGCACGCCGGGCATGCCGATTGCGGCCAGCAGACCTTGTTGCTGA
Organism: Lysobacterales bacterium 63-13; assembly: GCA_001899855.1. Taxonomy (GTDB): domain Bacteria; phylum Pseudomonadota; class Gammaproteobacteria; order Xanthomonadales; family Rhodanobacteraceae; genus Dokdonella. The sequence continues at coordinate 225,410 of MKWR01000031.1, read as the reverse complement.
TGAGCTTGCTGCGCCTCAACGGCATTCCATCGCGCTGGCAATCGGGCATGGTCTATTCCGATGGTGATGATTACTGGAACCTGCACGACTGGGGCCAGCTCTACATCGCGCCCTACGGCTGGATCCCGATGGACGTGACCACGGGCCGCCTGCACAGCGAGGACCCGCGCATCGCCGGTTTCTATCTCGGCGGCCTCGATGCCTATCGCATTGCCTTCAATGACGACTACGGCCGCGAACTTGTCCCAGCCAAGCAATTCTTCCGTTCCGAGACCGTCGACCTGCAACGCGGCGAAGCCGAGTGGCGCGGCGGCAATCTCTATTTCGACCAGTGGGACTACGACTTCACCTGGCAGGTTTCCCCTGCCGGGCAATGATTCAAATCAACCGCGGATACATGCGGCAACCATGACCTGGAGGGGAAATGAACAAGGTGATTGGCAAAAGAACAATGGCACAACGGGCACTTTGCCTGGCCTTGGGTGCCTGCCTGTCGATGCTCGCACCGACGGCGGTGTCGGCCGCAAATTCCGACGGCTCGCTGGTCGGTCGCACGCGCCCGGGAGCGGTCATCACCGTGACCAGCCCGGACACCGGCTTCTCGCGCACGGTAACCGCCGATGCCAATGGAAACTACCGGTTCCCGTTCCTTCCGGTCGGCAATTACCAGCTGCAATCAACGGTGGATGGCCAGTCGCTGGCAGAACCGTTGAACGTGACGGTAAGCCTGGGCAACGCGACCACCGTCAACGTGGGAACAGCAACCGGCACGCTCGACACCATCGTCGTCAGTGCCTCGGCCCTGCCCATGGCAGTTGATGTCACCTCGGTTGAAAGCGCGACCAATATCGATCGCGAGGAGCTCAAGCGCCTGCCGGTCGAGCGCGATCCGCTGGCGGTTGCCCTGCTTGCGCCGGGCGTGGTGCAAGGCGAATTTGGCGGCATCTCGTTTGGCGGTTCGTCGGTGGCGGAAAACACGGTTTACATCAATGGCCTCAATGTCACGGATTTCTACAACCGTGTCGGTTTCTCGTCGGTGCCGTTTGCGTTCTACAAGGAGTTCCAGGTCAAGACGGGCGGCTACTCGGTTGAATTCGGCCGCACCACGGGTGGCGTGATCAATGCGGTGACGCAATCGGGCACCAACGAGTTCAAATTCGGTGCCGAGGCCGTATGGGAGCCGAGTTTTGCACAGACCAGCGGCAACGACCATTACGATGCCGACGGCAATCCCACCTACATTTCCAGCTACGACGAATACGATCGCCACAACGTGAATGTGTATGCCTCCGGACCGATCATCCGCGACAAGCTGTTCTTCTTCGCCCTGTACGAGGCGCGCGACTACCGGCCAACCAACACGACCACGTCCGGCAACCTCATCAACAAGGGCAAGTCCGACGACGGCTTCTGGGGAACCAAGCTGGATTGGCAGATCAGCGACAACCACCTGCTCGAGTTTCTCGCTTTCGGCGATGGCAACAACACCGCCACCGACATCTACCAGTTCGATCTGGCCAACGGCCAGCGCAACGATTTCAACAACACCCGTTACCTCGACAATGGCGGCAGCAACTGGTCGGCGACCTACACGGGATACCTGACCGATGATTTCTCGATGAAGGCCATGTACGGCGAAAACGAACGCGAGTTCGCGCAATCGAGCCTCAACGACATCAACTGCAGCCGCATTCGTGACCTGAGACCGGTCGGTGAGGGCGATATCGGCTGCACCAGCACCTCGACCGTCGCCCGGCGCCTGGACAATCGCGAGGCGGCGCGCCTGGATTTCGAATGGTCGCTCGGCGATCACCTGCTGCGCTTTGGCCTCGATCATGAGACCAATACTTCGGATCACACGCAGTTCTATCCGGGCCCCGATCGCCTGCTCTATGAAATCCGCAGCACCAGCCCGGGTGCCACGCTGGCCAACGGCGGCGTTGTTCCCGAGGGCGTCACTGCCTATGTGCGCACGCGCACCAACGAAGTCGATGGCACCTTCGAGACAATCAACAGCGCCTACTACCTCGAAGACAGCTGGTCGGTCACGCCCAACTTCGTGCTCAATGCCGGCCTGCGCATGGAGGCGTTCGACAACAAGAACTCCGACGGCGACAGCTACATCAAGATCAGCGACATGCTCGCGCCCCGCCTCGGCTTCACCTGGGATACGGTTGGCGACGGGCGGACCAAGATCTTCGGCACGCTCGGGCGCTACTTCCTGCCGGTGGCGAATGTCATCAACATCAAGCAGGCCGGTGGCTTTGCCGACGTGCGCACGTTCTATGCGTTCAACGGACTCGAGGACTTCGAGTTCAACGGCAGCACCTATCAGCGCCCGATCCTCGGCGCGCAGATCGGGCCAGTGGATGATTCACAGGGTGATGGCACGGTCGGCGATCTGCGTGGCGAAGTCGACAAGAACATGGATCCGGTCTACCAGGATGAGTTGATCCTCGGCTTCCAGTCCATGATCGACGACAAATGGTCGATCGGCATGCGCGGCATCTTTCGCGACCTGACCAATGCCATCGACGACATGGAACTGACCTCCAACGGCATCCTCTGCGACGGCGAGCCGGGTTACATCGGTTACATCATGGGCAACCCCGGCCAGGATGCCACGGTGTACACCGACACCAACTGTGACGGCGAGAATGATGCCTACGTCACCATCGATACGGCAGTCGCCGGATGGGCCTTGTACGACGATGATGGCAACTATGTCGGCGATACCGGCTACTCCAGGCCGGAACGCACCTACAAGGCACTCGAGCTGCAGATCGATCGCGCCTGGGACGAGCATTGGTCCTTCAATGCCTCCTACACGCTTTCCTACAGCAAGGGCAATGCCGAAGGCCCGGTCAACTCGGATACCGATTTCTCAGACACCGGCCGCACCGAGAACTTCGACGATCCATGGGTCAATTACGGCGGCACCGGATACCTGCCGAATGACCGGCGCCATCAGTTCAAGTTTCGCGGCGCCTACGGGTTCAACGAGAACTGGGCGGTCGGTGGAACGCTGGTTGTGCAGTCGGGTCGACCGGTCAATGCGTTCGGCGTCGGCAATCCCTTCGACGGCACCAACTACCACAGCAACTTCATTTGCGTAGCGAATTGCACATCCGATACTCCTTCGGAACGGATTTATGAAGCGAGTCTTCGCGGCGCCGGTGGCCGTCTGCCGTGGACCTATGATTTCGGTGCCAACGTCAGCTACTTCCACTCGTTCGGGTCCGCCGACATGCGCGTGAAACTGGCGGTGTACAACCTGCTCAACCAGGAACGCGTCACCGAAGTGGATGACGAGCGGGAAACCGATATCGGCTTCCTCAACCCAAGCTATCGCCAGGGTACCGGCTACCAGTCGCCGCGCTACGCCCAGTTGACCGTCTCGGTAAATTTCTGAAGGCACGGCGAAGCGATCCGTTCACGCGGGTCGCTTCGCCAACCAGCGCACCGACAACTTGGATCTGCTGATGGAAGGCCGCACGCTCGCGGAATCCCGTAACGCAACGGTGGATGGCATCGACCTGGAATGGCTGGCCCGTCGCGTCGGCACGCCATGCCACGTCTACTCGGCCAGCGCGATCCGCCAGCGCATCCACGAGCTGCAGCGCGCCCTCGGCGGCCTCGACGCGCAGATCTGTTTTGCCGTGAAGGCGAACCCGTTGCGTGCCGTCCTGCGCTTGATGGCGGCCGCGGGAATCGGTGCGGATATTGTCTCGGCGGGTGAACTGCAGCGCGCGCTCGATGCCGGCATCGATCCGCAACGCATCGTCTTCTCCGGCGTCGGCAAGAGCATCGACGAGATGCGCATGGCACTCGCAGCCGGCATCGCGCGCTTCAATGTGGAATCGCGCGACGAACTCGATTCCCTGCAGCAAGTCGCGGCCGAACTCGATCAAATCGCCAATGTCGCCGTGCGCATCAACCCCGATGTCGATGCGCAAACACATGCAAAGATCTCGACGGGAAAAGCCGCAAACAAATTCGGCGTCAACGTCGATCAGGCCCGGCAATGGTTTGCCGATCGCCCGCACTTGAAAAACCTGCGCATCAACGGCCTGCATGTGCATATCGGCTCCCAGATCCTCGGTCTTGGACCCTTCCGTGATGCGCTGGAACGGGTTGCCGCGCTGCGCCGCGAGCTCGAAGCCGCAGGCCACGTGATTCATTCGATCGATGTCGGCGGCGGACTCGGCGTCCGCTATCGCGACCGCGACGATGCGGCACCGACAGCGGCCGAATACGTCGCTGCGATCCGCCATGCCTTGCATGATTACCATGGTCGCATTGTGCTTGAGCCGGGCCGCTGGCTGGTGGCCGAAGCGGGCATCCTGCTGACCCGGGTGCTGCGCAGAAAGCAAGCGGATTCGCGCCACTTCCTCGTCCTCGATGCCGCCATGAACGACCTTGCGCGACCCAGCCTTTACGACGCCTGGCATGACATCGTCGCGGTGTCGCCGCAGCCCCGAGCCGAGGTCACCTACGATATCGTCGGCCCGGTCTGCGAAAGCGCCGATACCTTTGCTCGCGACCGCACCCTGCCCGAATGTCGAACCGGCGAATTGATGATGATCTGCACGACCGGTGCATATGCCGCATCAATGGCATCAACCTACAATTCGCGGCCACTTGCCGCCGAGGTGCTTCTCGACCAGGGCCGCTGGGCCATTGCGCGCCGCCGCCAGAGCCATGCCGAAATGTGCCTTGGCGAAGCCACGACGCTCGACTGGCAGGCGCAATGAACGCCATGCGCACGCATCGAATCGTCCTCATCGCCCTGTTCTTCCTGGCCACCGGGACACTGGCTGCGCCACGCCCGGAACGCCTTGACCGCATCGTTGACGATGCCGTGCAGCGCTACCAGTTGCCGGGCATTGCGGTGGGCGTAGTCGACAACGGCGAAGTCCTCTACACGCGCACGCTCGGTGAACGCGAAGCGGGCACGGGCAAGAAGATCTCGCGCCAATCCCTGTTCAAGATTGCCTCAAACAGCAAAGCTATGACCGCCAGCCTGCTCGCCCGCCTGGTCGATGCCGGGAAGCTGCGCTGGGATGATCCGGTGGTAAAGCACTTGCCGACCTTCCGCATGTTCGATCCCTGGGTGACGCGGAACATGCAGGTACGCGACCTGCTCGTGCACAACAGCGGCCTGCCGGAAGGCGGCGGCGACCTCATGTTGTGGCCGGAACCCAACCGGTTCACCCGCGCCGACATCCTTGCCGGCCTCGGCCACATCAAGCCAAAGTACAGTTTTCGCGCCGGCTATGCCTACGACAACCTGCTCTATGTGGTCGCCGGCGAAGTCGCTGCCGCTGCGGGCGGCGCAAGCTACGAAGAATTGATGCGTTCGCAGGTGTTCGTGCCGCTTGGCCTCGATTGCCGCGTTGGCGCATGGAAGTCTTCCGTCACGGACGACATCGCGCAACCGCACGGACACGCCAAGGGGCGCAATGTCGTCATCTCCGCCGATGGCGATGAGGTTGCCGGGATCACCTCGGCCGCCGCCGGGGGCATTCGTTGCAGTCTCGATGCCATGTTGCGCTGGGCGCGCACCTGGTTGACTCCGGATGCGCAACAGAAAGCCTGGTTGTCCGCCGAACAGCGCGCAGCAATGTGGACAGGCCACACGCCGATGCCGATTTCGGCGCGGCGACGCGTCTGGGACAACACCCATGCCTGGCTCTATGCGCTCGGCTTCCGCCTCGGCGATGTCGATGGCGAGTGGACGGTCTCGCATACCGGCACGCTGTCGGGCATGTACTCGATGATGCTGTTGTTGCCGGATCGCAAATCCGGGTTTGTCTTCCTGATCAACGGCGAAGCGGACGAGGCCAGAACTGTACTGGGCGAGGCCCTGGTCAAGCAGTTCACCGCGCCGGATGATGCGCGCGGCATTGCCGACTTCGCTGCCGATCTCGCCGCTGATCGCGTCTCGACCACGCAGCATGCGGCACCGGACACAGCCACGCGTACGTCATTGACACCCGCACAATTGCACGGTCTGCTCGGCGTCTGGCGCGACCCGTGGTTTGGCGACGTGGCAATCTGTGCCGACGCACAACGGGTGCGTTTTCGCTCGGCCAAGTCGCCGCTCATGCGCGGCACGCTGATGCAGGTCGGCCAGCGCAACCTGGTCGACTGGGGTGCCGAGGGCGTCGATGCCGAGGCCTGGCTCGATTTCACGACCGGCGATGCGCCGACGATGCACATGAGCAAGGTCGATCCGCAAGCGGATTTCAGTTTCGATTACGAGGATCTCGCCTTCGCGCGGGTGGCCGATTGTGATTGATCGCCGCGCCCTGTGGCTCGCCCTGTGCGCCCACATCGCCGTGCAATTTGTGTCACTCGCAGGTGCCGCCGATAACGTGCTATCGAGCGCCACCACGGCAAGCGAAGCTGGCCTTGTCGACATCAGGGAGCTGGTCCCGGACATCAACCTCGACATGCGCTATGCCGGTGCCGACAATTTTGTCGGTCGACCCATCGATGGCTACAGTGCCGCACGTTGCCTGCTCAAATCGCCGGTGGCACACGCCCTGGCCGACGTTGAACGCGAACTCCGCAGGCACTCGTTGCGACTGAAGATTTTCGACTGCTATCGCCCCGCGCGCGCCGTACGCCATTTCGTCCGCTGGGCGAATGATGCCGGCGAACAGAAGAGCAAGTCGCGCTACTACCCCAACCTCGACAAGTCCGAGCTGCTGGGCGACTACATTGCGCCGGTTTCCGGGCACAGTCGCGGCGCCACGGTCGATCTCACCCTGCAGCAATGCGATCGCCGGGCGACAGCGTGCCGAGCGCTCGACATGGGCACGGATTTCGATTTCTTCGACCCGCGCGCGCATACCGACTCGGCGCAGATCAGTGCGGCGCAACGCGGCAACCGGCATCGGCTTCGGGAGGCCATGCACGCAGCAGGGTTCCAGAACTACACGATGGAGTGGTGGCACTACCGCTTCGAGCCCGAGCCTTCCGCCGAGATTCTTTATGACGTGCCCATCGAATGAGCCTGAACCGCGACGCCGGCGCAGCCTGTACCAGCGTACTGGCTTGGTGCGATTCGCCCTGCTGCTCGGGCTTGCAGCCGCACTGGGTGGATGCACAAGCGGCGCAGGAATCATGAACGACACCACCGAGATCGACACGATCATGCAGGCTTACCAGGGTGACGTTCCGGGTGCCTCGGTGCTGGTCATTCGCGATGGCAAGGCCGTCGTGCGCAAGGGCTACGGGATGGCCAATCTCGAAGACCACCAAATGGCCATGCCGGCGACGAATTATCGACTGGCTTCGATCAGCAAGCAGTTCACCGCCACGGCAATCCTGCTGCTCGCCGAGGACGGTCGCCTCGACCTCGATCAGCGCGTGCGCCAATGGCTGCCCTCGCTGCCCGCGGCGACCGATGCCATCACCATTCGTCAGCTGCTGACCCATACCGGCGGCCTCATCGACTACGAGGATGTGATGCCGGAAAGCCTGGCAACCCAGCTGCGCGATGTCGACGTGCTGCATCTGCTGGAGGCGCAGGATCGCCTCTACTTCGCACCCGGCAGCCACTATCGTTACAGCAATGGCGGCTATGCGATGCTCGCCCTGATTGTCGAAAAGGCATCGGGGCTGCGCTTCGAGGAATTCCTCAAGCAACGCATCTTCGAACCGCTTGGCATGCGCGACACCTTGGCCTATGTCAACGGCGGCCCGGCAGTCAGCCACCGCGCCTATGGCTACAGCGAGAATGCAAGCGGCTGGACGCGCACCGACCAAAGCCTGACCAGCGCGGTGCTCGGCGATGGCGGCATCTATTCTTCGATCGACGATCTGGCCCGTTGGGATGCCGCGCTCTACAGCGATCGCCTGCTCTCGAGGCAATCACGCGAACTTGCCTTTCATCCCTGGACAGTCACCGACGATGCCGATGTCCGCTACGGCTTCGGTTGGCGCATCACCGGCGAATCCCTGTGGCACTCGGGCGAAAGCATCGGCTTCCGCAATGTCTTCGTGCGTTATCCGCAACGCCGCTTGAGCGTGATCATCCTGAGCAACCGCAACGATCCCGAACCCTACCGCCTGGCACTCGCCATCGCGCGCCATTTTCTCGACGGAACCTGACACATTCCGTTGATGATGAATCGAGGCCGGATCCGGTGACCTTCTTCTTGATCCATACGCCGCGTCGCGACGCAAAAAAGCGACCAGTTCGCCAATCGGCCAGAGAAAAAAAGCAGGGGTGCCGCGCTACAAAGGGGTGTGACAGCCCCAGCTTCGCGGCCGATGGCACTCGCCCGAAAACCATCAAGGGGCCGCGACCGAATCCACCACGCAGCCCGCCGCAAGCGCTTTCGTCATAACGACGCTATCCTTGGCATTCGGCGATACTCGCCGTCCTATGCATGATGTCGACAGCCCATGGAAATCTTCAAGAAATTCCGCATCGAGGCGGCCCATCGCCTGCCCAGCGTGCCGCAAGGGCACAAGTGCTCGCGCTTGCACGGGCATTCGTTCGAGATCGAGATCCACTTGCGCGGAGCAATCGAGCCGACCCTGGGCTGGGTCTGCGATTTCGCGGATGTCAAAGCGGCCTTTGCGCCGTTGTTCGACCAGCTCGATCACCACTATCTCAATGACGTGCCCGGACTGGAAAACCCGACCAGCGAAAACCTCGCCGTGTGGATCTGGAACGCGCTGCAGCCACGCCTGCCGCTGCTGGCTCGGGTGGTGATCCACGAAACCTGCACATCCGGCTGCAGCTACGCCGGTCCGCAAGCCTGACCTGCGCCGGTGATATTGCATACGCACATCGAAACCCCATGTACATGTTGATGATTTGCAACGGTTTCTGAACCACTTACATCAAGCTTTGCCGGATTATGTTGCAACGCACCAAACTCTTTGCTAGAGTACATTTCACCAACACTCTTAGAGAGGGAGTTACCCCATGTACGAGCAGATGAATTCGCAGTTCCTTTCCCTCGGCAAGAACTTTGCCGATGCCGCTGTCAAGGCGCAGAGCGTCGCGCTGGCCAGCTTCGAGAGCATCGCCGGCCTGCAGTTGAAGGCTGTCGAGAACCATGTCAATGCCTCCAGCGCTTTCTGGGCCGAGGCTTCCGAAGTGCGTGATTTCGAAGGCGCCAAGGCCATCTGGCCGAAGGGTATCCAGCTGGCCAAGGAATCCGCCGAGAAGCTGTACGCCACCAACCAGGAAGTGATCGGCCTGACCCTGAAGACCAACGAGCAGATCGGCAACCTGATCAAGGGTTCGTTCGAAGCCACCAACGAAGCCGTGACCAAGCAGGTCAATGCGGCGAAGAAGGCCGCTTCGGGCAAGTAATCGCCTCCAGCAACACGGATAGCGTTGCGGCCCTCCCCGGATTCTCCGCAACGCATTCAAACCGGACGCATCGCCGTCCGGTTTTTTTATGGCCATGGACGGCCTGTATGCCTGCAACGCAGGAGCAGTTGCAGGCGATGCCATGGACGGCCTGTATTCCTGCAACGCAGGACGACTGCATGGATGCAGGAGGTACGCATCCATGGATGGATGCGGTAGAACGGCGTCGGGAACAGCCGTCGAGAGCAACGCAGGAGCAGTTGCCGAGCAGTTGCAGGCGATGCCATGGACGGCCTGTATGCCTGCAACGCAGGAGCAGTTGTCGGCAATGGCCGGCAGCACGCGGATTTCAACTTCGATGGCCGCCATGCGACACTGCCGCGATCATGCCGAGCCTGACCATCACCAGCGGTGCCCTCGCCGGCCAGCAATTCAGTTTCAGCGAATCCGCAGTGATCGGGCGCGGGGCGTATTGCGACATCCGCATCGATGACTCCACGGTCTCGCGCCGGCATGCCGAGGTGACCTGCGGCAGCGATGGCGTCTGGCGCATCCACGATCTCGGCAGTGCCAACGGCATCCTCCATCGCGGCCTGCCCTTGCGCGGCGAATTGCGCATCGAGGGCTCGGTCGATCTGGTCATTGGTGAAGTCGCCGTGAGCGTGACCACGACCGATGCGCAGGCAACGGGCCAGGGGGCGGAGAACTCTTTCCCGCAACTGGTCGGGCGCCTCGATCTGCTGGCCTGGATTGCCGCGCTGCCGGCGCGGCGCGAGGCAGCCGGAGCATTGATCAGCCAGGTTCTCGATGCCATCCGCGAGCGCTTCATCGGCTGCGAGCGGGTCGGCCTGTACGTGACCCGCCCCGGCAGCCGCAAGCTGGTCGAATATGGCCAGGAAGCGGCAAGCACCGATGCGCAGCGCCCGGTCAGCCTGGCCCTGGCCGAGGCTTGCCTGCGTCATGTCGATGGTGTCGCCGGTGGCGCTTCGGCCATTGAACCGCTCGGCGTCGCCCGCGCACCGGCTGGAATCCTCGCCGCACCGGTCATCCTCGGTGGCGAGACGCTCGGCGTCGTGGTCGCCGAATCCGCGCGATCGGATACCTGGAACCCGATGGACCGCTCGCTGGCCAAGGGCATTGCCAGTGTCCTTGCCGGCCTGCTCGAAGCCGAGCGCGGCAACCACCCGGATCGCCGTGTCGCCGAGCGCGACCTGCTCCTCGCCCGCCGCGTGCAACAGCATTTCCTGCCGCAAAACACGATTCGCCTGCCCGGATACGAGCTGGCCGAAGCCTACGTACCGGCACGCGTGGTCGGCGGCGATCATTATGATTATTTCCATTTTACCGATGATCGCGTCGGCATGGTCATTGCCGATGTCTCCGGCAAGGCGGTATCCGCCGCCCTGGTCATGGCCCGCTTCGGCATGGCCATGCGCCTGCTGGCAAACCAGGCCGGCACGCCACTCGACTTGCTGGTCACCCTGAACATCCTGCTCCTCGACGAGCTTGAATCCGGCATGTTCGTCACCGCCCAGGTCATTGCCCTCGACGTCGACAGCGGCCGCATCGAGATTGCCAATGCCGGTCATCCCGCGCCGCTGTTGCGCGCGGCAAACGGCTATGTCGAACAACTGGTCATCGAGCCCGGCGCCGCACTCGGCGCGAATGCGCAGACACGCTTTGCCTCATCGACAATCACCCTGACGCCCGGCGCCTGCCTGCTGCTTTACACCGACGGTCTCGACGAGGCCCAGAACAAGGATGGTGAACAGTTCGGCATCGAGCGCGCCAAGGCAGCCATGCAGCGTGCCGGCAAGGCACCCGCGCTGCTTGCGGAAATCAACCGGCAAGTCGATGCCTTTGTCGGCTCGGCGGCCGCCGCGGATGACCTGACCTTGCTCCTGCTCAGTCGCGACTGAGCAAGCCTCAAGCCAAAGCCAGCAGGCGCGAGGCAGCGGCGGCGAGGGCAGCCTCGACTCTGGCCCCGGCAAAAGCGGATTTTTCCGCCGCCAGCAGCTTCGCTGCGGCGAGGGCAAGCGCATTGTCCCTGCCTGATTCCGCAGCCGCAGCCGCAGCCGTGACTGCTGGCTTGGCCTTGGCCTTTGCCAGCACGGCGTTGCGGTCGGCACCAATCACGAACAATTGGGTGAAACCGGCGACATCGAAAACCTGGCGCACCGTTGCGTTCAAGCCGCACAGGCGCAAGCTGCCCTTGCCGTCGATCGACTTGCCGATCATCAGCAAGACGCGCAAACCGGCGCTGCTGACATAACCGACACCGGCGAGGTCGACGATGAAATCGCGCGCCCCGGCGTCGATCAGGTCCTGTGCGGCCAACTCGAGATCGGCCGCGGTATCGGTGTCCAGGCGCCCGGTCAGGCCGAGCACGCGCACCTCGGCAATGGTTTCCTCGCGGATCTCGAGCGCCATCTCAGCCTTCGCGGAAGACGAAGCGGGCCATGCCGATCTGGATCACATCCTCGTGCCGCAGCAGGCGTTGCTGGATGGTCTCGGCATTCACCCGCGTACCGGATTTGCTGCCGAGATCGCTCAAGGTGTAGCCCTGCGAATCGACCGAGATGCGCGCGTGCTGGGGTTCGACACCGGGCCCGCCAATGCGGATCTCGTTGCTGGCTTCGCTACCGATCGAAATCGGCTTGGGCGGAAGCGGAATGGCCGTGCGTCCGGCTTCCGGATTCTGCGGAACCAGGCGACCGGTGCGCAGCGACATCGTCGCACTCGCGCCGAATGCAGGCGGCTTGGCCGCAGGCGCGCCCGGCACCTTGGGTGGCTCGGGCAGCTTCAGCACCTGCAGGATCTGCGTCTGCGCGGCCGGGATGTCCAGCGAGGCGAGATCCATGGGGATGTCGATATCCTCGGCGATCGGCATTTCCTGCGTGCTCGCCGGACCCGCATGCGCTGCTGGCACCGCCTGCAGCAACTCCTCTTCGCTGGCGAACACTTCGAGGAAGCGCCCGCGCAGTGCCTCGCCCTGCTTGTGGGCGACGGCCCGTTCGGACAGCGAGGTCTCGATGGCCTGCAGACGCTTCTTGTATTCCTCCTCGCTGAACTCGCCGAGCTTGCGGCGCAGTTCGATCTCCTGGCGATCCAGCTTGACCGCCTCGTGGGCGTGGCTGATGTCGGCCAGCGCGCCGCGCAAACGCGCATAGGACTCGCGCGCCTGCTGGCGCAGCGGCTCGGACTTGGCTTCCAGGCCGGCCAGCTGTTTCGCGTAGTCGGCATTGACCCGACTGAACACGGCCGGATCAAAATCGGATTTGACCGACTCGAGACCGGCCAAGCGACCGCGCAGGATATCGGCCTCTTCCTTGAGCGCCTTGAGCGCATCGATGACACCGAGATCCACCCCGGTCAGGGACTCTGGCAACTCGCGGCTACTCACCATCTTCAGTCTCCGAGCCGCGTCAGGCGGCAGAAAATTCGACCTCGACCGCGCCAAAGCGCAGCGTATCCCCGGGCTTGATCGGAACGTCGACGCCGGTTCCGATCCGCACATTGTTTACAAAGGTTCCGTTCACCGTGCGCGCATCTTCGCGCACGAAGAAAAGCTGGCCCTGGCGAACCAGTCTGGCATGCCGCCGGCTCAAGCTGCGCGTCGGATCAACCGCGCTGAGATCGATCTCCGGATTGATGCCGGCCCGCGGATCAGGCCGACCGACGAGAAACTCGTTGAGCGCAGGATCGAGCGCGAACACGCTGCCCTTGCCATGCTTCAGCGCACAACCGCCGCGCAATTTCGCGACCGGTGGCGATGCCCGCGGCGGCTCGATCGTGGTACGCGAAGGCGGCGGTTCCGGGCTCACCGATTGCTGGAGGGTTTCATCCGGTGCCGCCGGCGCGGCGCGCGCGGCGTCTCGAAGCGGGGCACTGGCCGGCTTGCGCTTTTGCGCCGCTTCGAGCAGGGCGGAGGCCAGACGCAACTCGCATTGCTGGTGGCGTTGCGCCAGCTTGCGCATGATGGCAATGCCGATTTCGACTTGCTGGGCGAGCAGGTCGGCGAATCCGGCCCGCTCGATCTTGAGCAGGCGCACCGGCTTGCGCACGATGGCCGAGCAGAAGCGCGGCTGCTCGGCAAGCATCGACGCCTCGCCGAAGAAGTCACCAGGGCCATAGCTGGCGATCGGCTCGGCTCCGCGTGCCGCCAGCAGCAGATCGACCGTACCCGCCTCGATGATGTACATCGTCGATCCGGAATCGCCCTCGGCGTAAACAGCCTGGCCAGCCGGCAATTCAAGGTAGGCATCGGCAGCTAGACTCATTGAAGCGTGATCCCTGACGCAGCGGGGTCGAGCCCGGACTCCTGATTATGCCGAGCCAGCCATGCCAGCGGCAACCAAATGCGCCGGCAGGCCCCTGCCGATGCGACGGGCGGGGTGACAATTGGACGCAGTGAGCGGGCAAAGCCAGCGTGCTGCGCACGGCGCGCGTCCCCGGTGCCGGCACAATCGGGCCTGGGCGAGGAGCAGGGTCGACTTGCCCCTGTCCAGCGATGCCCTTGCCGGGCCGATCCAGCGCCGCCCAAGGGGTTTTCTCGGTTGCGACTGCCAAACACCTGCTGATACAATTCGGCGGCTCTGCAGGCAGCATTTTTGCTGGCTGACCGTGATCCCAACAAGCATTCGAGCAAAACCAGGTGCGCAATTCCATCGCCCATGGCTGGCGCGTGGCGGTTCGCACGGCGCTTTTGCAGATCGGAGTGACCCTCGTGGTCGCCCTGGTCGCTTCGATGTACGGTTGGCGGATCGGCTCGGCAACCTTCGTGGGTGGTGCCATCATCGCGATCGGCAACGGCTTGTTTGCCTTGCGCCTGTTCGGGCGGGGCGTTGCCCCGGCACGCGACGTATTGCGTTCCGCCTATGCGGCGGAAGTCATCAAGTGGTTCTGGCTGTGCCTGGCGCTGACACTGGCCATCGCAGTCTTGAAACTGCCTTTCGCCGGGCTGATCGCCGGCGTACTGGCAGCACAGTTTTCATTCTGGATCAGCCTAATTGCAATCAGGTAGACCGATGGCCAGCGAACACGCATCGCCGAACATGACCGAGTACATCAAGCACCACCTGCATCATTGGCAGGTGCAGATGCCGGGTACCGAGGGGCAGTTCTGGCTGATCAACCTCGACAGCGTCCTCATCAAGCTGCTCGCCGCCCTCCTCTTTGTCTGGTATTTCATCCGCGTCGCGCGCCGTGCCACGTCCGGCGTGCCGGGCAAGGTGCAGTGCGCCATCGAGATGCTGGTCGGCTTTGTCGACGGCATGGTCCGCGAAACATTCCACGGTCGCAGCAAGATCATCGCGCCGCTGTCGCTGACCATCTTCGTGCTCGTGTTCATGATGAATTTCATGGACATGCTGCCGGTCGACCTGCTGCCGTGGGCCTGGGCCGGCGCGCACCAGATGACCGGCCACGATCCCGCCCACGCCTATCTGCGCGTGGTGCCGACCGCCGACATCAACACCACCTTCGGCATGTCGATCACGGTATTCCTGCTGATCCAGTATGTCGGCCTCAAGCACAAGGGCGCGGTCGGCTTCTTCAAGGAATTCTTCACTGCCCCGTTCGGCCCGTGGTTCGCGCCGTTCAACCTGCTCCTGCGCGTGATCGAGGAATTGGTGCGCCCGTTGTCGCTGTCGCTGCGACTGTTCGGCAACATGTACGCCGGCGAGCTGATCTTCATCCTCATCGCCGTGCTGACCCTGGGCGCCTCACTCACCCATTTCTCGACCTACCTGCTGGGCATGGGCCAGTTCATCGCCGGCTTTGCCTGGACCGCCTTCCACATCCTCATCATCACGCTGCAGGCCTTCATCTTCATGGTGCTCTCGATTGTTTACCTGAGCATGGCTGCAGAGCACCATTGATTTTCGTCTCACCTTTTCCAACCAACCAATACAGTCAACACGGAGAGAACCATGGAAACCATCGCAAACGTTGCCCAGGTCGGCGACCTGCTCAGCATGACGGTCATCGCCGCCGCCCTCCTGATCGGATTCGGCGCGCTCGGAACGGCGATCGGCTTCGCCATTCTCGGCGGCAAGTTCATTGAAGGTGCATCGCGCCAGCCGGAACTCACGCCGATGCTGCAGACCAAGATGTTCATCGTCGCCGGCTTGCTCGATGCGGTGCCGATCATCGGCGTCGCCATCGCCCTGCTGCTGCTGTTTGCAAACCCGCTGCTCGCCACGCTCGGCGTCCAGTAATCATCCGTTAACCCGGCATCCGCGCGGCGGCCACCCGGCCGCCGTCACGCAGGAGCAAGAAAAATGATTCCCAATATCACTCTGGTGATCCAGGGCATTGTGTTCTTCGCCGTTGTCTGGCTGGTGATGAAATTCATCTGGCCACACATCATCGCGGCAATCGAAGAACGCCAGGCCAAGATCGCCGAAGGTCTGGCTGCAGCCGACCGTGCCCGCCAGGAACTCGCGGATGCCGATTCGCGCGTCGCCGACGAGATCCGCAAGGCTCGCCTCGAAGCCGTCGCGATCATCGACAAGGCCAGCCAGCAGGCCGGCCAGATCGTCGACAAGGCGCGCACCGATGCCATCGTCGAAGGCACCAAGCAGAAAGCCATTGCCGCCGCCGAAATCGAGAGCATGGCGCACCGTGCCCGCGAGGAACTGCGGACCAAGGTTGCCTCGCTGGCCGTCGCCGGTGCCGAAAAGATCCTCAAGCGCGAGATCGATGCCAATGCGCACAAGGATCTGCTCGACCAACTCGTGAGCGAGATCTGATCCCATGTCCAGCGCACTGACCCTGGCCCGACCGTACGCACGCGCCGCTTTCGAGACTGCCGTGTCGAAAGGCACCTTGGCAGCTTGGGCGGAAAAGCTCGCCTTCGCCGCACAGGTGGCGGCTGATCCGCGCGTGGTCGGCCTGCTTGGCAATCCGCGCCTGAGCGCGGGCGAACTCGCCTCGTTGTTCCTGCCGCATGCCGAAAAGGTCGATTCGGACTTTGGCCGCTTCATCAGCCTGCTGGCCGACAATGGCCGCCTGTGGGCGCTGCCGGAGATTGGCGCGCTGTTCGAGCAGCTCAAGCTGGAATCGGAACGCACCCTGAAAGTGCGCCTGCGTACGGCGACCCGTGTCGAAGCCGCCGAGCTGGAAAAGATCAGCGCGGCACTCAAGCGTCGTTTCAATCGCGACATCGAGCTGAGCCAGTCGATTGATCCGAAGATGCTCGGCGGTGCCGTCATCGACGCCGGCGAGATTGTCATAGATGGTTCGGTGCGCGGCCGCCTGGCGCGACTCGAACAGGCGCTTGTCCAGTGAACGCATGGGCACCCGGCAGTGGGCGGCGAGCGCATCGCGCCCACCACCTTGCCTGCTGACTCCCCACCGCACAACCCAATACTGAAACATCCGCGTGCGGCAAAGGCCGTACACGAACCGGGAAACCAAAATGGCCACCACAATCAATCCGTCTGAAATCAGCGAACTCATCAAGCACCGCATCGAGGAGTTCAAGCTCACCGCCGATGCGCGCAACGAGGGCACGATCACCAGCGTGTCCGACGGCATCGTGCGCGTGCACGGCCTCAACGACGTGATGTCCGGCGAGATGGTCGAGATGCCCGGCGACACCATCGCCCTGGCCCTCAACCTCGAACGCGACTCGGTGGGTTGCGTGGTTCTCGGCAGCTATGAGCACCTGCGCGAAGGCGATACGGTCAAGACCACCGGAAAGATCCTTGAAGTCCCGGTCGGCCGCGAACTGCTCGGCCGCGTCGTCGACGCGCTCGGCAACCCGATCGACGGCAAGGGCCCGATCAATGCCAAGCACACCGCGCCGATCGAAAAAGTCGCCCCGGGCGTGATCTGGCGCAAATCGGTCGACCAGCCCGTGCAGACCGGCTACAAGTCGGTCGACTCGATGATCCCGATCGGCCGTGGCCAGCGCGAGCTGATCATCGGCGACCGCCAGACCGGCAAGACCGCCCTGGCCATCGACGCGATCATCAACCAGAAGGGTTCCGGCATCAAATGCATCTACGTCGCCATCGGCCAGAAGCAGAGCTCGATCGCCAACGTCGTGCGCAAGCTCGAGGAAAACGATGCCCTCGCCCACACCATCATCGTCGCCGCCTCGGCTTCGGAATCGGCGGCCATGCAGTACATCGCGCCGTACTCCGGCTGCTCGATGGGCGAGTTCTTCCGCGACATCGGCGAAGACGCGCTGATCATCTATGACGACCTGACCAAGCAGGCCTGGGCCTACCGCCAGATCTCCCTGCTGCTGAAGCGCCCGCCGGGTCGCGAAGCCTATCCGGGTGACGTCTTCTACCTGCACTCGCGCCTGCTCGAGCGTGCCGCCCGCGTCAACGAGGAATATGTCGAGAAGCACACCAACGGCGCGGTGAAGGGCAAGACCGGTTCGTTGACCGCCCTGCCGATCATCGAGACCCAGGCCGGCGACGTTTCCGCGTTCGTGCCGACCAACGTCATCTCGATCACCGATGGCCAGATCTTCCTGGAAACCGATCTCTTCAACGCCGGTATCCGTCCCGCCGTCAACGCCGGCGTCTCGGTGTCGCGCGTCGGTGGTGCGGCGCAGACCAAGATCGTCAAGAAGCTGTCCGGCGGCGTCAAGCTCGCCCTCGCCCAGTTCCGCGAGCTGGCAGCGTTCGCGCAGTTCGCCTCGGATCTCGATGCAGCCACGCGCGCCCAGCTTGAGCGCGGCCAGCGCGTCACCGAGCTGATGAAGCAGAAGCAATACGCGCCGCTGTCGATCGCCGAGCTTTCCCTGTCGGTGTATGCCGCAGAAAAGGGCTACCTCGACGATCTGCCGATCGCCAAGATCCTGCCTTTCGAAGCCGCCCTGCACCAGCATTTCCACAACAACTACGCCGAGCTGATGAAGAACATCGTCGCCACCGGCGACTGGAACAACGACATCGAAGGCAAGTTCAAGCAAGGTCTGGAAGAGTTCAAGAAGACCGGGTCCTGGTAGGACCCGGCGGGAATAGGGAATAGAGAGTAGGGAATCGTGAAAGCACGGTTCGCCGGAATTCCGCTTTAAACCATTCCCGATTCCCTATTCCCGATTCCCACGAAGCGAGCAAAGCGAGCGAAGCAATGGCCGGCGGCAGAGAAATCAAAACCAAGATCAAGAGCGTGCAGAACACCCGCAAGGTGACGCGCGCGCTGGAGATGGTCTCGGCATCGAAGATCCGCAAGGCGCAGGACCTGATGAAGGCCTCGCGCCCGTATGCGCGGCTGATGCGCCAGGCCATTGGCCACATTGCGCGTGCCAACAGCGAGTACAAGCATCCGTTCATGGTCGAGCGCAGCGAGATCAAGCGCGTCGGCTACGTCATTGTCTCGACCGATCGCGGCCTTTGCGGCGGCCTCAACACCAACCTGTTCCGCAACCTGCTCGGGCAGATCCGCGCCTGGCAGGACAAGGGCGTTGAAGTGGACATGGTCTGCATCGGCCAGAAGGCGAGTGCGTATTTCCGCCGCCTCAAGGTGAACATGGTCGGCAGCGTCACCCATCTCGGCGAAAGGCCGCAGATCGACCAGTTGATCGGCGTCATCAAGGTCATGCTCGATGCCTACACCGATGGCCGCATCGATCGCCTGTCGCTGGTCTACAACGATTTCGTCAACACCATGACGCAGAAGGCGACGGTCGACCAGTTGCTGCCGCTGCCGCCTTCGGACGAGCTGACCAGCACACACTCCTGGGACTATCTCTACGAGCCCGATCCGGCTTCGGTTCTCGACCACGTGCTGAAGCGCTATGTCGAGTCGCTGGTCTACCAGGCAACCCTCGAGAACCTCGCCAGCGAACATGCCGCGCGCATGGTGGCCATGAAGAGCGCGTCGGACAACGCGACCAAGGCCATCGGCACGCTTACCCTGATCTACAACAAGGCCCGCCAGGCAGCGATCACCCAGGAAATCTCGGAAATCGTCGGCGGCGCGGCGGCGGTCTAGTCAAGCCGGGATTGGGGATTCGGGATTCGGGATTTGCAGGAACGCGGAAAACTTCCGCCAAGGCGAATCCAGAATCCCGAATCCCCAGTCCCACTACCAAGTAATCAAGCAGTTACCGGAGTCACCACCATGAACCAAGGCAAAGTCGTACAAATCATCGGCGCCGTCGTCGACATCGAGTTCCCGCGCGAATCCGTGCCGAAGGTCTACGACGCGCTGACCATCGATGGCATGGCGATCACCCTCGAGGTGCAACAGCAGCTCGGTGATGGCGTCGTGCGCACGATTGCGCTCGGCTCGACCGACGGCCTCAAGCGTGGCCTCGTCGCCAACAACACCGGCGATGGCATCAAGGTGCCGGTCGGCAAGGCCACTCTCGGCCGCATCATGGACGTGCTCGGCAATCCGATCGACGAAGCCGGTCCGATTGGCGAGAAGGAAAAATGGGTCATCCATCGCAAGGCACCGGCGTATGACGACCAGTCCTCCAGCAACGACCTGCTGGAAACCGGCATCAAGGTCATCGACCTGGTCTGCCCGTTCGCCAAGGGCGGCAAGGTCGGCCTGTTCGGCGGCGCCGGCGTCGGCAAGACCGTCAACATGCTTGAACTGATCAACAACATCGCCACCCAGCACTCCGGCCTGTCGGTGTTCGCCGGCGTCGGCGAGCGCACCCGCGAAGGCAACGACTTCTACCACGAGATGATCGAAGCGGGCGTGGTCAAGCTCGACGACATCCAGCAGTCGAAAGTGGCGATGGTCTACGGCCAGATGAACGAGCCGCCGGGCAACCGCCTGCGCGTCGCCCTGACCGGCCTGACCATGGCCGAGTACTTCCGCGACGACATCGACCCGGCCACCGGCAAGGGTCGCGACATCCTGTTCTTCGTCGACAACATCTACCGCTACACCCTGGCCGGAACCGAAGTCTCGGCCCTGCTCGGTCGCATGCCGTCCGCCGTCGGTTACCAGCCGACCCTGGCCGACGAAATGGGCCGCCTGCAGGAACGCATCACCTCGACCAAGACCGGTTCGATCACCTCGATCCAGGCGGTCTACGTGCCGGCCGATGACTACACCGATCCTTCGCCGGCGACCACGTTCGCCCATCTGGACTCGACCGTGGCCCTGTCGCGCGACATCGCCAGCCTCGGCATCTACCCGGCCGTCGATCCGCTGGCCTCGACCAGCCGCCAGCTCGACCCGCTGGTCATCGGCAACGAGCACTACGAGACCGCGCGCCGCGTGCAGGGCACCCTGCAGCGCTACAAGGAGCTGAAGGACATCATCGCCATCCTCGGCATGGACGAGTTGAGCGAAGACGACCGCAACACCGTCTACCGCGCGCGCAAGATCGAGAAGTTCTTCTCGCAGCCGTTCACCGTCGCCCAGGTCTTCACCGGCGCGCCGGGCAAGTACGTGTCGCTGAAGGAAACCATCCGCGGCTTCAAGATGATCTGCGACGGCGAATGCGATGCCTTGCCGGAACAGGCCTTCTACATGGTCGGCGGCATCGACGAAGCCTTTGCCAAGGCCGAAGCGATGGCGAAGAAAGCGGCCTGACGGCCGCTTTCGGGAATAGAGAATGGGGAATAGGCAACAGGTGGAGCGGAATTTTCCTCGCCTGTGCTTTTGCTTCTGACCATTCCCTGTTCCCAATTCCCCATTCCCGTCGACCGAACGAAGTGAGAGAGAACCCATGAGCACCATCCGCTGCGACATCGTCAGTGCCGAGAAGGAAATCTTCCATGGCAACGTGAGCATGGTCATTGCCACTGGCGAAATGGGCGAGCTTGGCATTGCGCCGCGCCATGCGCCGCTGATCACGCGCTTGAAGCCCGGCCAGGTGCGCCTGAAACTGGAGAATGGCGAGGAGCAGTTCTTCTATGTCTCCGGCGGCATCCTCGAGGTGCAGCCGCAGGTTGTCACCGTGCTGGCCGATACCGCAGAACGGGCCGCCGATCTCGACGAGGCTGCCGCACGCAAGGCCAAGGACGAGGCGGAGCGCGCCATTGCCAATCGTGTCGATGCAATGGAAATCGCCGAGGCGCAGGCCCAGTTGGCCCAGGCACTTGCCCAGTTGCAGGCACTCGAACAACTGCGTCGCAGCCTCAAGCACTGATCGCGCGGCCTTCACTCGACCACCCCGCAAGACGCCGGCGCATGCCGGCGTTTTCCGTTCAGCGCCCTGCCCGAGTCGCTGCGCGGGGTCGCCGCACGCCGATTGATCCGACTGCCGGTTGCATTCAAACGACAACTGTCCGCATCCCTGTTTGCCGGGTCGTCGATTTCCGCTAAGGTTCACCGTCTCTGCCCCTGGAGATTCCGCCAATGCACGCCACCTCGCTGCATGTGGTCATCCTCGCTGCCGGCGAAGGCAAGCGCATGCGCTCGGCACGCCCCAAGGTGCTGATGCCGCTGGCCGGCAGGCCGATGCTCGGCCATGTCATCGAGGTCGCCCGATCACTGGAGCCGGCGGCAATCCATATCGTCTATGGCCACGGTGGCGATCAGGTCCGCGCCGCCTTTGCCGATCCCGACCTGACCTGGGTGCACCAGGCCGAGCAGCGCGGCACCGGCCATGCCGTGAAACTGGCCATGCCCGAAATTCCCGACCTGGCACACGTACTTGTGCTCTACGGCGATGTGCCGCTGATCCAGCGCAGCACCCTCGAAGGCTTGCTTGCGGCGAAAGGAACATTGACTGCCCTGGTGACCGAGCTGGAAGAACCCTACGGCTACGGCCGCATCATCCGCGATGGCATTGGCCGCGTGCATGCGATCGTCGAGGAGAAGGACTGCAGCATCGAGCAGCGTGCGATCACCTGGGTCAATAGCGGCATCCTTGCCGCCGAGGCGCGGCGGCTGCGCGTCTGGCTCAACAACCTCTCCAGCGACAACGCGCAGGGCGAGTATTACCTCACCGACGTCTTCGCCCAGGCCAGCGAAGAAGGCGAACCCGCCCAGGCCAGCTATTGCCGGAATCCACAGGAAGTCTTCGGTGCCAACGATCCCTGGCAACTGGCCTCGCTGGAACGCCAGTACCAGCGCCTGCGCGCAACGGAATTGGCCAGCCTGGGTGTACGCTTTTCCGACCCGGTGCGATTCGACGTGCGTGGCAAGGCCACGGTCGGGCGCGATGTCGAGATCGATGTCGATGTCATCCTCGAAGGCCATGTAGAACTGGGTGACGAAGTCTCGATCGGGCCCTTCACGCGCATCGCCAACTCGCGCCTTGCCGCCGGCACCGTGGTCAAGGCGCATTGCGACATCGATGGCCTCGTCACCCACGGTCCCTGCGTGATCGGACCGTTCGCGCGCCTGCGCCCGGGCACCGAGCTGGGTGCCGGCTCGCGCGTCGGCAATTTCGTCGAGACCAAGAACACCCGCCTCGGCACGGGCTCGAAGATCAACCACCTGAGCTATGTAGGCGATGCCGACATCGGCAGCCATGCAAACATCGGCGCCGGCACGATCACCTGCAACTACGACGGTGCCCACAAGCACCACACGACGATTGGCGACGGCGCCTTCATCGGCTCCAACTCCTCGCTGGTGGCCCCGGTAACCATTGGCAACCAGGCCACCATCGGTGCCGGATCGGTGATTACCCGCTCGGCCCCGGAAGGCGAGCTGACCATGGCCCGCATCCGTCAATGCACGGTGCCCGGCTGGAAGCGGCCGAAGAAGGATTGAGCACGCGTGTCGCGGGACAGGATCCGCATTCCCGGCTGCGCTGTCGCTCAGGCGCGACGAGCTGGCTGCGCCCTGGCGGCAGCAGCGGTTCCGGCCGCGCCAACGGCAATGCCACAGAGCACGGAAAAAACCGCCATCAAGGCTTGCGTCCGCAACGGGTAGTCAACCGTCGAATGCAGGACGATGACGCCGATTCCCATCATCGCCGCGATCCCGCAAACCCTGGCAGTGGATCCCGGACGCATGCGCAACAAGCCGAACAAGGCCCTGGCCAGCACAGCCAATGCCAGCAGCATCACAATGACACCCAAGACGCCCCCTTCCAGCCACCATTGTGCGTACTCGTTGTGCGCGTTGTTGACGTAGGCGTTCATGAGGAAATCCTCGCTGGCTCCTTGCTGGAAAGCCGCGACGAAGGTGCCGATCCCCGAGCCGAGCGGGGCATGCTCGCTGCCGATGCCCAGCGTTTCCACGGAAATCCTGAAACGCGAGCCTTCGTTGGCCAGATCGCCCGCATCACTCGTCATCCAGGCCAGCGAGGCGCGCAGGCCGATGGCAAAGACCAGCACGGCCAACAACGCGCCAACCTGCAGCCATCGACTTTCGCGCAAGCTGCGCATCGACAGCAATCCCGAGGCAGGCAGCACGGCCACCAGCATGAGCATGGCAACGATCACGCCTGCCCGCGAACCAAGCAGCGGCAGGATGGCGGTGAAAATCAGGGCAACGAACAACAACGCGCCCACTGCCACGCCCGAACCGGTGCCCTCGCGCATCCGCCTCCAGGCATGCAGGAAAAACACCGCCACGAGCACCAGGCCGATGGCCAGGAAATCCGCTTGATGGTTGCGGTTGGCAAAGATGCCGGACAATCCCGGCACAAAGTCCGGATACAGGTTGAGGCTGCTGTCCTTGCCCGCCGCCATCTGCACAACCGCAAACACCAGGTTCGCCAGGCACAGGGCCACGACCAGGCACAGCATGCGCCGCCAACCGTCGCGGCCAAGTGCCAGCATGCAGAGGAACAGGGCCAGCCCCGGCAGCAGGAACAGCAGGCTGCGTTCCGTCGCAGAGGGCGACAAGGTCCAGCGTTGATCGACCGTTGTGACGCCCACGGCTTCGAGATCCTGCAGCAAGGCCGTGCGTTCGGCCGGCAGGCTCCACAGCATGTCCGGCAAGGGCGCGAGCTGGATCAGCGACAGCACCAGGATCGCCGCCGCGGCAACGACACCCCAGCGCACGACGGCAGGTTGGAAGCGGTCGCGTCCGAAGCATTGAAACAGCGCAAGGACAATGAGGGGCAGCGCCAGCAATTGCGCTGCCGTGCCGCCGGCATTGGCGGTCGCCGAGTCGCCGCCGGTGACGAAACAAAGAATCAGCAGGCATGCCGCCAGCAGCGAGATGGCGACATCACCCGGCTGC
This sequence comes from Lysobacterales bacterium 63-13, assembly GCA_001899855.1. Lineage (GTDB taxonomy): Bacteria > Pseudomonadota > Gammaproteobacteria > Xanthomonadales > Rhodanobacteraceae > Dokdonella. Next base: position 200,995 of record MKWR01000031.1, on the reverse strand, counting down.
CCATCACTCGTGGTGTTCATCATGCAATGCCCGTATTCAAGAGCCCGAGTGGCCGGATTCGATGCCTGCACGCACGTTCACCGGGGCGAGACCGCATCGATCCGCACCGCACAAATAAAAAAGGCCTGGCGCACACGCCAGGCCTTGCAGATCCAACGCGCTGCCGTACCGGCAGCCACGCTTCAAACTGAAATCACTCAACGACTCACCGGCGGCCGATCGTCATCGTCGTTGTTGTGGTCGATGTACACATATATCGCGGAAGCGACCAGCAGCCCTCCGCCAATGATCAGGCCCTTGGACGGACCACCGCCGCTGGCAGCAGCGGCGACCGGCAACACGCAGGTCTGCGAAATCTCGTAGATGCCGGGCTCGTCGTATCCCTTCTTGCAGCCATCGTCATAGATGACCGTGGCCGAGCTTTCCTTCGACACCATCAAGCGCGACTTGGCCGTCACCGGCTGATCCTGCGCGGCCGTCTGAAACTCCCCGCCATCGCTGACCATGATGACGCCACCATTGGTGCGCACCTTGGCAACCACGGGCGCCGCCTCGCTGGTCGTTGCGGACGGATCCGCCATCATCTGCGCGTGCAGCGGCATGGCCACCACGACGGCAGCGATTCCAGACAGCATCGAACGGATCATCGACTTGTTCATCTTGCAGTCCCCCTACAGGGAATCAGTCCCGCGCAGTGTAGGGCAGGCCGCTGGTCAAGGCAATTTCCATCTTGCCATGTCGAAAATGCGCGAATTGCCTGATGTGACGCGGATTGCCGGCAGCCGCACCCGCATTTTCCTGAACGCCTGCAGATCAGCGGTGCTGTTCGACTCGCGCAACGGAAAGATCATCGATCCACAACGTGCCCGAGATGATCTTGCCCGCGCCATCGGCACCGCTGTTGCGCAGCGAGAGATCCTGGACCTGGCAATCCCGTGGCGGGATCACCACCTCGAACTCGTGATCCGCCCAGGCGAGGTTTCCGCTCAAACGCGCGGACGTGGCCAGATCGGAGCGGCTACCGTGGCAGCGAATCACCCATTGCACGCCGCCATCACCACGCAGATCCTGCGCATTCGCGCGAAACCTCATGCGATAGGAGCCGGGTGCCAGCAGCAACCATTGCTGCAAGGGGATCGCCTCGATGCGTCGACCAAGAAAGGTCAGGCCGAGGGCGAACGATCCACTCGCGCCTGGCGCAGCCGCCCGCTCGATGATCACACCCGCCGAATTGCCGATCTGCCAGTCAAAGCCGACCCCGGCGGGCTGCATCTCGAATCCGCCGTTGTAAACGCTGGGCAGCCGGCTCGGAACGCCCTGGTCGATTTCACCTGCCCAGCGCGCGTACGCCTCGCCCCATTTGCCATCCCTGACCAGGCGGGCAATCCATTGCTCCATCTCGCTGGCATCCAGGGCATGGCGACGTTGTACGCCACCCAGCACCTGGCCCAACGCGTTCGCGCTGGCCTTGCTGGCCAGGGCAAGGACGAAACCCCGACGCCAGGCCGGTCGCGCAGCGAGATGGGCAGCCAGTGCGTCGGCAAATTCGGCATCGTCGGCGAGCTGGACCAGCAGCGGAAACAGTCGTCCGCCTTGTCCGGGCGAGGCGAGCAACATGCGATCCAGGCTTTCCAGCGCGTCCGCATAGCGCCCCTGCGCCAACTGTTGACCGATCATCCAGGCACGCGGGCCAACCGCGGCGGGCGCATGGCGGATCGCGATGGGCGAGAGGAGCATCGCTTGCGCCTCGTCTCCTTCAGCCTGGGCGATCTCGCTGAGCAATACAAAACCTTGCCCAGCCAGAGGTTCGTGCGCAAGCAATCGTTGCGCCGTTTCCCGCGCGGCGCGGGTATCGTGTTGTTCGAGTTGCCGCCTGGCAAGGGCCGCCAAGGCGCGCGGATTGTCATGCTCCCAAGCAAGCGCCTGTTGCGGATGCGTGGCGGCAAGACGATCCGACATGGCCGTTGCGACGACGCGCCAGCCGGTCAGCAGCGCGAGCGCCAGCAAGCCACCCCAGGCCAGCAGGCGCATGGCCGGTTTCATCGGGAAGGCAATACCTCGATGCGGGTGACTTTCCAGTTGCCTTCGCGCCAGGCCAGATCGAGGTTGAACTGACCCGACTCGATGGCGTCAAGCCCATTGACGACGCGATAAGTCGCATTCAGCGATACAGCCGTGTCGGAAACCCGCCATTGCGGGGGATCAAGGGCAAAGCGTTCGATACCGACCTCGTGGTTTCGCGCATGCAGGGCGGCACGCACCTGGGCAATGTCGTGCTGGCCGTGGGCGTCGTTCCAGTCTTCCAGGTCCACTTTCTGGCTGCGGAAATAGTTGACCATGTTGCTGACGCGTTTTCGCGCGAGTTCGAAGCGTGAAAGCACGTCGACTTCCGTTACATCCGCCGCTGCAGGTGCGGGCGACGATGCCTCCGCTGCGCCGGCGACTTGAAGGTCCCCGCTTGCCCTTTCCGACGGCACCATGGCCGGCAAGTGCGCCGCGTTGTCCGGCGTGTTCGCTTCCTGCTGATTCCGCGCAGCAAGGCCGGCGGACTTCCCGCTGCGCCCGCCGTCCGAGGAAACCCCGGGATCGGCAGAGCTGGCCGCCACGCGTTTTGCAATCACCGGGCGAAGCTCTTTCTCGCCCATCGCCCCGGCGGGTTTCCGCGCCACACGTGTCGATGCGGACGTTCCCGCATCGACGCCCGGCGCCGCGGGCATTCGCGCATCATCGGCAGCGACGGCGCTGGCAACGAACGACGCACCCTGCGCGGCGGGCAAACGTCCGGGATCCGGCGCAATCGAGGTGGATCCGTCCTGCCGATCGCCAGCTGAGGCAGCACCGGCATCGCCAGCACCACTGCCTTGCGGGGTGAACCCATCCTTCACCACACCGGTTGCGGTTGGCGCCACGGCACGATCCACGGGCACGGGCTCGATGGCAAGATCAGTCCGCGCGAGCGCCATGCCAGGCGTGCGCTCCTGCGTGATTTCCGCAAACGGCGGCGTCGGCTGGATGGCTGTTCCCGCTTCTAGGTTTTGCGCCGGCAAGCTGTTCAGATCGACCTGGTCCACTTGCGTCACGGCGAGGTAGAACAAGCCCGCGCAGACGACCAGCAAACTGCCGATGGCAAGACGCCGTGGCCAATTGCGGACGTTTCTGCTGATCGGCTCGGCATTCCAGGCAGGCACCTGCACGAGTGCTTCATCCGCAACTTCGTCGACCGTGCTTTTCGGTCCGCGGCCCTGGCACGCCAGGTCGTACTCGCTTCGCGATGCCTCATTGCGAATCTGCTGCCAGGCCCAGTTCACCTTGCTCGAGAACACCGCTTCCCAGTCTTCACCGCATCGATCCGGATGCAGCCAGCGTTGCAGCCAGACATGGTGCTGGCGAATCTGCCGGGTGTCGGCATCCGGGCTCAGACCGAGAATCCGATATGCATCGGTACCCGGTTCGAACAGGATCTGGTGCAGGTAGAAGCGCACGGCTTCGACAATGGTGTCTTCGGATACCTGGAAGCGCGCGGCTGCCAATTCCAGCTGCGGCTGCATCGCCGATGCCAGCTGCAGGACTTCGCCAATATTCTCCGGCAAGGGTCGATCACGCAGGGCGAAGCGTTGAATCGGGGCCTGATGCAGGGCCAGGGCCAGTTCCAGCGCATCGGCGGTCATCTGCTTGCCTTGCGCCCGCTTCCGAGGAGTTTCGGCGCGCCACCGTAGGCGTAATAGCCTTCGTATTCGTAGCCGTAGCCGCTGGCCTTGGCATCATATTGGGTCAGCAGGCAGCCGATCAGGCGCGCATGGGTGGCGCGCAAACGCTTGATCGCCGCCTGGGCCGAACTGATCCGCGACAAGCCCGAACGCACAATCAGCAAGGTGCCGCCGGCCGCATTGGCGAGGATCGGCGAATCGGCAATGCCGAGGACGGGCGGGCCATCGATGATGACCTGATCGTATTTCTGCGAAGCGATCAGCAACAGGGATACCAGGCGTGCGCCGGCCAGCAATTCGGTGGGGCTGGGTGGCAACGGGCCGGAAAGGATCACATCCAGATTCTTCGTGCCGGTCGTGGTCACCGCCTGGGCGAGCGTCGTTGCTCCGGAAAGCAGGTTGCTCAAGCCGTTTCCTCGCTCCAGGCCCATGGCCTTGCCGAGCGAGGGATTGCGCAGGTCGCCCTCGATCAACAAGACGCGCTTGCCAAGCTGCACGAAGTTCTGGGCAAGGGTCAACGCCGATGTGGATTTGCCTTCGGTCGCTGCAGGACTGGTGATCAGGAGCACTTTCGGCACGCCATGGTCGGTCGAGAACTGCAGCGCGGTACGCACCGATCGATAGCTCTCGGAGAATGCGGATCGTGGATCCGCCAAGGCTTCACGCGGCGTCTGCTTGGTCAGCTTCGGGATGATGCCAAGCACGGCAAGCTGCAGGTGTTGCTCGATATCCTGCGGCGTCTTCAAGGTGTCATCGAGGTACTCGAGCACCAACGCGATCATCACCCCGAGCGCCAGACCAAGCAGCAGCCCGATGGTGAGGTTGCGCGACAGGCTGGGCGAATAACGCGACGTCGGCACCTCGGCGCGATCGATGATGGAGATGTTGCTCGGCTTGGCACCGCTGGCCATGCCGACCTCCTTGTAACGCTGCAGCAGCGCGTCGTAGAGCTCGCGATTGGTGTCGACGTCGCGCTTGAGGATGTTGTACTGGATGCTGCGGCCATCGGCTTCGAGCGTTTGCGCGCGCAAGCCGTCCAATTCGGTCCTGAGCAATTTCTCCTGTCCGGCCGCCGAATCGAATTCGGCCTTGATCGTCGCCCGCAGGTTCTTCAATTCGGTCTCGATCTGCCGCGTGGCCTCGTCGACCTGCACCTTCAGCGCCTGCATTTCCGGGTAATCGGGCTTGAACACCTGCAGCTTCTGCTGATACTGGCTCTGCAACTGCGCACGTTGCTGCTGCAGGGTCCCGAGAATCGAGCCCGCGAGGATATCGGCCGGCAATACGCCGCTCGTCGCATTTTTCACGCCCTCCCAACGTGCCTCGGCGCGGATGCGCTGTTGCTGGGCCTGGGCCAGCGATGCGTTGAGGTCGACCAGATTCCGGCTCACCAGCGAGGTGCCATCCACAGTCGGAACAATTTCTTCCTTCTGCGCAAAATCAACCAGCGCACGCTCCGATACTTCGAGGCGGGATTTCAACTGGGCCAGCTGATCCTCGAGGTATTTCTTGGCATAGGAGGAAGCGCCGAACTGGCGATCCATGCTGGAGGCGATGAAACCATCGGCCAGCGCATTCGCCACGCGCGCCGCAAATGTCGGCGAATTGCTGGTATAGCTGACACGCACCAGGTTCGAGCCACGCACGGGATCGACAGTCACCCCGTCCTGGATCAGGCTCGCCATCTGTCGTCGTTGCGCCAGCACGCTGCCGCTGGAGCCCACGCCACCGTCGGTCTGCGGGCCGGGTTGCAGATCCTTGATCCGCGAACCCGGATTGAGGAGGTCGCCGAGGCGTTCACTCCAGCTCGGCGGCGTGATCACCTGCACGACATTGCTGCCGACCAGGTTCAGATCCCCGGCAATGCGTTCCGCCAGTGAGCGGCTCTGCAGCAACTGGTACTGGGTCTGGTTGAATTCGGAATCGTAACCGCCGCGCACCGGCGTAATGCCCTGGACCTGCATGATCTGCATGGTCTCGGCTTCGATCTGCATGACCACCGTGGCACGATAGCTTGGCGGGGTCATCAAGGTCCGGACCAGGGCAATGGCCACGATGACGGCAACGATGCCGACAATCAGCCAACGGCGCTTGACCAGCATCCGCCAATAGGCAAGCAGATCGATTTCGTCATCCGCAGCTCCATTGTCGACAGTGGAAACCGCCAGTGCATGCGATTCCGCGGGCACAGGCAAGCGCCGATCCACCCGGCTCCCCGAGTGCGGGGCCGCCGGAAGCGAGTTGCCCCTGCCAGTTGCCTTGGTCGGGAATTTGTCTCGCGACATCGGAATCCGGTTTCCTTGAGTCTTCGGGCCTGAACGCTAGAGCAGGAAAAACAATCCAACCAGCGGCAAGGACTTGAGCAGTTTCTGGAAAGCCGATTTGCCCGCCGCATCGGTGATGACCACGATATCGTCACCAAACACCTGTGGATCTTCGGCGTTGCCCTTTCTGATCTCGCGAACGTCAAAGACCGCGGCCATCTTCTTTCCGTCCACCTGGCGAAAAACCACGACGCTGCCCTGCTCGGCCAGCTCGTCGAATCCGCCACCGATGGCCATGGCTTGCAGCAAGGTGGTCTTGCCTGTCAACGGATAGATGCCCGGCCTCCTGAAGGAGCCTTCCAGGGTGATGCGCTGGCTGGCGTACTCCTTGACGAAAATGGTCACCTGCGGATTCTGCAGATAGGTCCTGGAAAGACTCGCGGCAATATCCTTTTCCAGTTCAGGAATCGTGCGCCCGCCGGCCTGGATGCCGCCGATCAGCGGCAGCGAAATCTGTCCGTCGGAATTGATGCGCGCCGTGCGGCTCAGGTCCGGCACGCCGAAAACCGTGATCTCGAGGACATCCTGGGCACCGAGGCGATAGTCGGTGGTGCCGTGGTAAACGCCACTGGCACTCGTGGTATCGGATGGCGGCAAGCCGCCGCCGGATGGCGCGCTGCGCACGGACGGTCCTGACCCGCATCCATTCAGGACCAGTGTCAGCAGGAAGGCCCCCAGGACTCGAAACACCAAGCCGCTCATCTTCATGCCCATGCGATTGAGGATCTATTGTGCCCCAATGAGGCGCTTCCAGAAACCTCCGCCAGCCTTTGGCAACATCTTGCCGTGGGGTAATGGTGGCAGATCTCCAGGGGCCGCGTTTTCTACAATGCCCTGCGGCCGTGTCAGCACGAGATGGTTCGCCTCGATTTCACCGACCCGCAAGGCGGCTGCATCACGCCCCTCGGAAAGGATGGTCGGCCGACGCTCGGGATGATGCGCGTCGCTGGCAAGGATATGCACACAACCCTCATCGAGCATGCGGTGCGACCAGTAGCGCGGCCGGCGCCCGAACTTGCCGGCAACGCTGGCGGCGGTCAGCTGCATCCACACACCGCGTTCGACCAGGCGGGTGAATGTCGGATAGTGGTCTTCGATCCAGGTCAGGCGTTCGGGATGGGTGATGACCGGGACATACCCCGCCGCCATCAAATCGAAAACCGATTCCTCGAATCGCGGTGGTGCCACATGGTGCGGCGGCTCAAGCAGCAGGTAGCGCGAACCCGCGAGGGTGGGAACGCGCCCGCCGCGTATTGATTGGGACAATCCCGGTTGCAGATGCACATCCGCACCGACGAGCAGGCGCAACTTGATGCCTCGCGCATCGAGCCGCGCCTGCAGACTGTCCACCGCCGCGCGAATTCCCGTGGCGGTGTTCTCGTACAACCCCGGATAGATGTGCGGCGTACATGCCAGCGTGTGCACGCCATCGGCTACCGCCATGCGTGCCATGCGCAGCGACATTTCCAGATCGACGGCACCGTCATCGATGCCGGGCAACATGTGGCAATGCAGATCGATCATTCGCTGGCCAAGTTGACCGTTTGGCGGGAATGCAGCTTAGCAAATCAAGCGGATTGCCCGGCACAACGAGGCAGGCATTCCCCGCCGCTAACGATCGCGCCCACGGCGCAACAAGCGCCTCGCCGCACGCAACGCGGCACCCAGGAGCAAGCCAAGCACGCCGCCGATCAGGTCATCGCGGGCATCCAGCAGTTTCGGTGTTCGCCCATCCACCCAAAACTGCAGAAATTCCGTGCCTGCGGCCAACGCCGCGATGGCCAGGAAAATCCACCACCAGCGCACGCGCAGCAACAAGCGCGCCAGGCAGGCGATCAACATGAAGAAGGCGACATGATCGAGGTCGAATGGCGTATCGAAGCCTTCCAGCCAGCTCATGGCACGACTGAGCATGGGCATGGCCCGCCGCAGCTCCGCCATCGCCTGCGAGGAAAGCGTCATCGCGACCACGACCAGCGCAACCAGCGCGACCAAGGCCAGCGCACGCCCCCACTTGCCGCGCTCGCGCGATGGCCTCATGGGCCTGCTTGCGCCGCGGCCCTGGCGTGCTGCAAGCCCAGCTCGGAGTAAACCGCCAGGGTGCGCTCGATGACGATGCCTTCGTCGAACTGGAGCAGCGCTTTTTCGCGTGCCGCATGGCCGAGGGCGCGGGCGAGGTCGGCATCGTCGAGCAGGCGGGCGATGGCACGCGCCAGCGCGGGCGCATCACGAACCGGCACCAGCAGGCCATCAACGCCATCCGTCACCACCTCGCGACAACCCGGCACATTGGTGGTGACCAGGGGCAAGGCGCAGGCGGCCGCCTCGATCAAGCCTTTCGGCAGGCCTTCGCGATAACTCGGCAAGACGAGGATGTCGACGCTGGCGAACAATGCCGGCATGTCCTCGACATGTCCGAGCCATTGCAGCAGGCCTTCCTCGACCCAGCCTTGCAGCGTCGCCTCGGGCACCGCGGCCGGATTGCCGGGATCCGGATCGCCAGCAAGCACAAACTCGATCGCCCTGCCCTGCGCGCGCAACCGGCGTGCGGCTTCGACAAACTCGGCGATACCCTTGTCCCACAACATGCGTGCGGCAAGCAGGACGCGCGGCAAGCCCGCGTCGTCCCGCCGCCCGGCCCGCGCGGCAAATCGCGCGCAATCCACACCCGAGCCAGCAATCAGTCGCACGCGGTCCGCCTTGACCAGCGCCGCCCGCTGGAACATTGCCACATCATCCGGATTCTGCAGGATCAGCCGCGCATCGCGCCCACCCAGGGCGAGCTTGAGCAAGCCGCGGACGACGGGCCGCAGCAGGCGCGCCCGTGGATCCTCGCTGGTGAACACATAACCCATGCCGGCCACGGCATTGATCCGCGCCGGCACCTTGGCGATGCGCGCAGCCAGCGACCCATACACCGCGCACTTGATGGTGAAGCCATGCACCAGGACCGGCTGCTCGCGCCGAAACAATCGCCACAGATGCCACAACAGGCGCACTTCGCGCAGCGGATTCAGGCTGCGTCGCTGCATCGGCAACGGCTCCCAGCGAAAGCCAAGCGCGCGCAAGCGTTCGCCATACGGGCCGGGCGGCGAGATCAGCAGCAGCTCGTGCCCCGCCTCGCGCAAGGCCAGCGCCAACGATCGACGAAAGTTGTACAGATACCACTCGGTGTTGGCGAAGAGGACAACCTTCATGCGTCAATCCTGACAATCTTGGCGCGAGGGATCCCCGCATCCGGCATGGGCCAGGCCAAGTACCTGTGGATACGCGGGTCGCAAGCTTCTTGCCGCGCGGGAGTCCGCGCCCGGCGAAAGACCATGAGGACAGGACCGGCTCGTCAACCTGCTCATCCCATTGGCATGAATTGATAGGGTGTCCAATAGCGGGCGAACGTCGCGTAGTTCAGCCATACGAACTGGACGGCGCCATAGTACGCAATCACCACCAATACCACCGCCGTGCGGGAACGCGAATTCGCCGCCAGTCGTGGCAATCTGGAAAAAACGAACAACTGCAATGGAATGAAATACAGGGCAACGCGATCGACCGCCGTCGAAGCCAGGCCCACCAGCGGCAGGCAGGCCAGGGAAAAAAGCGAAATCCATACCCAGAGCCTGCGTTCGTTCATGTCCGGGGCAAGGCGCTTTCGATACAAGAGCAGCAAGATCGCCGGCACTACATTCATCAGCACCCGGATCAAGCCGCCCTGGGACTGGTAATCAGCCTCGACGTAGTTTTCCCACAAGGCCTCGGCGCTGTCCGCCAGCAACAAGTAATACAAGAGACCCGTGGTCAGGGCGACCAGAGCCGTGATCAGAAGGCGATTTCGAGTGGCCGCCAATGCCGCGATCGGCAGCAGCAGGACGGCCGACTTGTGAAACGTCGCGCCGATCGCCACCCAGAACACAAACGCGCGCACTCGCCCATTGCCCAATGCGGAAAGCCCTAGCAAGGCAAAGCCAAGCGCAACCGCCTGTCTCGTGTAACCCATGCCCACCACGATGAGCATGTAGGGCACCGCAGCCAGCAGAGCCAGCCACGGGTTTGGCTGTGCGCGGCAAAACACGACCGTGCCCCACATCATCAATGACGCGCAGATCAGGTTGACGGTGTAGATGCTGCCGCCGGCTTGAGCCACCAGCCAGTTCACGCCGTAGTAGCCGGGATCGCCGCGACCGAGGACATCGAGCAATGTCCGCTGCGCGGTTGCATTGAAATGCGGAAGGTAGTTCGACCAGTCGCCGCCTACGGCATGACGCAAACCCATCATCACCGAAAAGACGATGCCCACCGCCAACCATGCAACCCAGGCCTGGCGCGCCGGCAAGCGCCCCGGCGTGAGCACGGCCCAAGCCGGGATCAGGAACATGAGCCAGAACGGCCACATCAGGCACTACCTCCTTGTTGCTGCAACCATGCCTGGAACATCAACACCGACCAAAGCCGGTGTCCCGAACTGGCCCGGCCACGCACATGCTGCGCCCATGCCGCGCGGATCGGTTTCGGATCGAAATAACCCTCGCGGCGCAAGCGGCCTTCTTCCAGCATGCTCTCGGCCCATTCTCGCAAGGGTCCGCGCAGCCAGGCATCCAGCGGAATGGCGAATCCCGCCTTCGGGCGATCGAGCAGGTCTCGCGGGACATGGCGATCAAGCAAGCGGCGCAGCAACCACTTGCCGCGCCCGTCGCGGAGTTTCATCGACATTGGCAATGACCATGCAAATGCCATCACATCGCGATCGAGGAACGGAGCGCGCGTCTCAAGGGAAACCGCCATCGAGGCTCGATCCACTTTCACCAGGATGTCATCCGGAAGATAGCCCAGGCTGTCCAGCGCCATCATCCTCGCTACCGGATCGGACAGCCTCGGCCATGTCTCGCGGGAATCGAGCAGGTTTGGCGGGATGAATCCGTCGACCACCATGTTCTCCACATCCCGCCATCCGGAAACCAGCCCGACATACAGATCGTCCAGACTGGATGCATCGCGCAGGCAACGCCCGAGCTTGTGCAGTTTTTCGCCCGGCAATGCGATGCCTGCCTTGCCGGCGATCCGGCCGAAAGCACGATTGATGGCAGGCACTGGCATCGCCGCCAATCCGGCACCCAATCCCCTGCGGACGAACGAAGGCATCCACGCCACGCGCTTCCAGAGTCCCGGGCCGAACACATACCGATTGTATCCACCGAAAAACTCGTCGCCCGCATCACCGGAAAGCGCGACTGTTACATGCCGACGCGCCTGCTGCATGACCAGGCAGGTCGGCAATTGCGAGGCATCGGCGAAAGGCTCGTCGTAGATTTGTGCAAGTCGCGGGATCAACTCAAGCGCATCACTTGCAGCAAGTCGGAATTCGCTGTGTTCGGTGCCGAGATGTGCAGCAATCGCACGTGCATGCTGCGCCTCGTCATGATCCTTCTCCGCAAAGCCGATACTGAACGTGCGGATCGGCCGCGCACTGTTGGCTTGCATCAACGCCGTGACCAGCGATGAATCGATCCCGCCAGAAAGCAAGGCCCCAAGCGGAACATCGGCCGCCATCTGCCCGCGCACGGAGTTGCCGAGGAGTCGCTCCAGCACATCCGTGGCTTCCTCTTCGCTGCCCGCGAACGGATTGGCCACGCTTCGTTCGGCCAGTTCCGCCAGCGACCACCACGACAGCGGTGCAGCGTCCGGTTTGTTGGCACTGATCTTCAGCACGCTGCCGGGCGGCAATTTGCGGATTCCGGCAAAGATCGACCACGGGCCTGGCACATGGTTGTGACGCAGCAGCAAGGCCAGCGCGCCCCGATCCACCTTCGCATCGAACGCCGGATGCGCGCGCAATGCCGTGAGTTCGGATCCGAAAAGGAAGCTCTCGCCCTGCCAGCCGTAGTACAACGGCTTTTCGCCGATGCGATCGCGTGCCAGCCACAATTCGCGTTCACGGCGATCCCACAAGGCAAAGGCAAACATGCCGACACTGCGCTTCAGGGATTCAACGACGCCCCACTCATCCACTGCCGCCAACAAGGTCTCGGTGTCGGAGTGCCCACGCCACGGCCGCACCGCTCCCTCGGCATCGAGTTGCGCGCGCAATTCCAGATGGTTGTAGATCTCGCCGTTGTAGACCAGGACCCAACGTCCGCTGGCCGACAGCATCGGCTGGTGACCGGCTGCACTCAGGTCGACAACGGCGAGGCGACGATGGGACATCGCGATGCCACTTTCCGAATCAACCCAGGCACCATGATCGTCCGGCCCCCGGTGGACAATCCTCGCAGCCATCGAAGTGGCGATGGCCTGCGCATCACCTGGATGCTTGTGGCGGCTCAGGAATCCGGCAAATCCGCACATCAGCTTTCTGCCCTTGGCGCTGCCTGCCGCAACAAGCCGACGAGACGATGTGCTTGTGCCTGCAACGAGTAATCCCGCTGCACACGCTGCCGACCCGCTTCTCCCATTCGCCTGCGGCGTTCGACATCCGTCACCAGGCGCTCGATCGCCTGCGTCCACTCGGCCGTGCTCCTGGCCAGCTCACCGGTTTCGCCCTGTTGCACTATCTGCGTGTTGACGCCGACGGGTGATGCCACGACCGGCAGGCCGCAGGCCATGTACTGGATCAGCTTGTAGCCACACTTGCCCTTTTCCCACGGCGCATCCGGCAGCGGCATGATGCCGATGTCGATGCGATACAGCATCGAGACCTCATCCGATTCACTCCACGGCCACGCCTCGAATGGCGTGCCGGAAACCTGATCGGGACGCGCACCGATGGCGACGCAGCGGATCGCGTGGCGCGAAGCCACCGCAGCGATCGCCGCAGCCACGAGATGCAGATAGTGCGCGGTGGCCGGCGAGCCGATCCAGCCGATGACCACGTCGTCTGCTGTTTCCTTGATTGCGCGTGGCGGATACCGCTGCAGGTCCACAACCGTTGGCAGCCACTCGACCTGTGCCGCACCGGCAGCACGGGCACGCTCGGCAAGATAATCATTGCCGACGATCACCATGTCGGCACGGCGCATGACACGGTCGATTTTCCGCCCCAGCAACCAGCGAACCAGCGCGAGCCGATGCTGATCGTAGCGATGGAATACGGCATCGTCATAATCCACGACCAGCGGCGTCCGTCCCGGCAGGAGAAACCGTTCAAGCCACGCAGGCAGCCACGGAAAGAGCTCCTTCTCCAACCAGATGAGGTCATGGCTTCTGCCCGTCCAAAGAAGCCGGAGGCGACGAACGTAGGCGCGCAAGACCTTTGCGGGTGAAACCCTGCCGGAATAGAGATCGCTGACATAGCCATCGTCCAGCAAGGGTGCCGCGTCGACATGGATACCCGCCGCTTCGAGCGCAGGAATGTATTGCAGCATTCGCAGGCGACTGCTCGCACCCAGAGAGTCGTAGCGCGGAAGCATCAGCACACGCATTACCGGGCTGCTTCCTGCATGTTCCGCAATGCGGCACGAGCGGATGCACCAGCATCCCCGGCCTGGCAACGCGGACTGCGGCAAGTTCCGGAATTCATGGTCGATCCCCGTGCATCAGCGTGCCGCCGTCCAGATCCTGAAAACCGCTTGCAGCGCGCGCAGCGGTCGTGCATTGCGCAGCCACGATTTCACCATGATCGAGGTAATGCGGAATTTCAATGCGCGCGTCCGCCCAGGCGTCATCTGCTGCAAGCGCGCGGCAAGCCGGATCAGCGCCAAGTAGCCCGATTCGATTCCCTGCAGATTCGTCATCGCTGAATCGCCATGCTTGCGGTACTCGTACACCTCGGACTCGACCGCACCGTAGATCAGATCCTTGCTGTCCGCCAACTCGAGGAAAAAGCACAGATCCTCGCAATGCGTGATTCCACGCGGGAAACGATGGGTGCCGATTCGCGCACGCCGCAGCATGTAGAAAGGACCGAAGAAACACCCCTCATCCAGTGCTGCCAGGCGCGGCAGCAGGGCGGTAACCGCTGTCGATGGCGCATAGGCACGCAGCGTCTCGCCACCTTCCGTGACACGAATGCCGCCATTGACGATGTCGACCTCGGGGTTGGCTTGCAGATAACCGACCCGATGCATCAGCGCCTCGGCCGGCAGGCGGTCATCTGAATCCATGAACGTGACAAATTCCCCGGTTGCAGCATCGAGCGCGGCATTGCGCGCCGCGCTCACTCCCGCATTTGCCTGGCGTATTACCGAGATCCGCGGGTCATGCTGCCGCGCGAGGATTGCTGCCGTTTCATCGGTGCTGCCGTCGTCGACGACAATCAGCTCCCAGTCCTTGCATGTCTGCGCAAGAACGGAGTCGATCGCCTCCTCGATAAATGGCGCGGCATTGAAGGCCGGCATGATGATCGAAACGGCGGGCGGGTTCACGACAGCGCCCGACCCTGTCCTTGCGAGCATTGCCCCGTGCTCGATCCCATGTCAGCTCATCCAGATCTGAAATCGATCGCGGCAATACTCTGCGGCAGAGAGGTTGAGCATTTGCCGATCCTGGCCATCCACCGTCATGTCAATCAGGGATGAAGCATCCGCGTGGCGCGTACCATGAAGCGTTGAATTCGCAATGACCGCGTTCATTCGCACCAACCAGACTGCACCCGGCACTCGCTTTGCCCCGCTTCGGATTGAATCCAGCATGGTTCCTACTCGTGGCAGAAGTTCGATAGGGCAGTCGCCCAATCGTTTATTGCGGCAAACCCGACTCGTGCAGCAGCGCCCTGATGTCCTCCACGCCGAGCCAACGCTCGTTGCTTTCGGAACTGTATTCGCCTGCGTCCGGAATGCGTTGCGCGCCGGTGCCCGCGACGTATTGCTGGAGATCGTATCGCCCGGCAACCGGGCAGATGACCAGATGTCCATCCCGTCGCACGGTCTGGGGGGCTTCCCACTGGCTGACGAGAAGTTCATGCGTCTTCTCGCCCGGACGAAGGCCGATGATCCTGTGCCGGGCCCCGGGTGCAATGGCGCGCGCAACATCGGTGATGCGATACGAGGGCGCCACGGGTACGACAATCTCGCCTCCCCAGCCATGCTCATATGCATACATGACCAATGCGACGGACTCTTTCAGGGTGATTGAAAATCGGGTCGCATGCGGATCGGTAATCGGCAGTTCACCGGATTCCCGCAGTTTGAGGAAAAGCGGCACGACCGATCCGCGCGTGCCGAAAACATTGGCATAACGGACAACGGAAAATCGCGTCTCACCGGAAAGATCGGCATGCAGGAACAGGCGTTCCAGCATCAGCTTGGATGCCCCGTAAAATGCGCTCGGCATCGCCGCCTTGTCGGTTGACAGCGCCACGACCCGAGGCACCCGGTTCATGAGCGCGGCACTCGCCACGTTGTGCGAACCGAGGATATTCGTCTTGACGCATTCCATCGGATTGTTCTCAGCCGCCGGAACATGCTTCATTGAAGCGGCATGGACAATGACGTCTGCGCCCTGGGTCAGTTCGAGCATGCGCGCGGCATCGCGGACATCGCCCAACTGATAGCGGACGGGAAATTTCGATGGCGAAATCTCCATCGCCATTTCATGTTGCTTCTGCTCATCACGCGACACCACGGTCACCTGCCGGGGTGGTGCCCCGCTGCCTAGCAGGTGACTGACAAAAGCGCGACCAAACGAGCCTGTGCCGCCGGTAATCACTACATGAAGTCCAGCCATGGCCGTCATTGGGCATCCCCTAGCAGAGTCGCGATCGCGGAACGGAAGCGCGGGTTAAGAGTATCAAAGCCGCGATACTCCAATCCTGCCTCCCGGCAATTTGCGCGACGAATTGCAGGCGGCATATCGAGGAAGGCCTTGATCGTGGGCCATGCAGACTGGATATCCGCACGGTTGAAGTCATCCACAACGACACCGACCCCGCGCTCTTCGGCAAAGAGATAGTCCTCGGACACTCCGCGGGTGATCAGGTACGGAAGTCCGGCACACAGGTATTCCCCGACCTTGATGTTCGAAATGAATTTCTTCGAGGGACCTGGAGGCACCGCGATCACCGCAAAATCCGCCGCGAAAAAGTACCGATGGATCTCGGCATAGTCGCTGTGCCTGATGGTGTAGGCATGCGTCGGCACGCCCGCGCGCTCAAACATGGCAATCACTTCTTCATCGTCATGCGGAGTAACCACCAGGAAATGCAGGCGCGGCTCCAGTTCCAGCAACCATCGGAACATGAATGCCGTTTCGTCACCGTAGTAGAGGCCACCGAACTTGCCCGGATAGAAGATGACCGGAACCTCCTCGCCAAGCCCGAGATCCTGCCGGGTGGCGGCGCGCAGATCTGCATCGAAGAGGAATTTGCGATCGTTCGCGACCGTGGGAATGTGGACAAAGCGGGCACGCGCGTGCCAGATCGATTTCACGCGCTCCTCCATGAACCGTGTTCCCGATGCGATCACCGTGGCAAATCGCGCAGCACGACGTTCCAGGACTTGCGAGATGCGAAACTGAAGGCTCTTCCCCGGCCACATGCCGTTGTCGCGCGCGTACTCGCTGTGCGGCTCGAATTGATAGAGGAACAACCGCATGCCCATGAGCCGTGCATACACATACGCAAAGGTGCCGGCCACCGAACCCAGGGTGACGATGTGGCGCGCACCCTGTCGCCACAGCGAGAACACCGCCCGCATGCCGGCTCTCATATCGGCAAACTTGCGCCGCAACGCCGTACCCGGATGCCACTCAAGGGCCGTCCATTCAAGCCCCTGTGCCTGCCAGCCCGCCAACGCCGCACGCTGCTGCTCACTCAAGGGATGGCGCGGATCCTCGTAGGTAATCACATGGAAACTTATCCCCGGCAGCGGTCGATCCAGCAGGTCGCGGATGTAAAGCCAGAAATTTCCCTGGATCAGCGGATCGAAAAGGCGGTTGTAGAGATAGATGACGACCTTCGACTTTTCGGTCATGGGGCAAACGCACTCATTCTGGTGTTCCGATTGCTAAAGGTGAATGTTGCCAAGTCTGTCACGAACCCCGTCGCAGCGGGCAAGCGCTGACGAGATGCGATCAAGCTGACGGTCATAGGTGTTGTCGAGCGCGAATGCAATCCGTGCTGCGCGAAGTTCAGGAGAGTTCCAACGATCAAGGTCGGCGACAACGGCACGAAACGCCGCGGGGTAGTCCGCCGGTTGATCGACCATGACAATCAAGTCATCCGCAAGCGACTTGTACTCATCCATGAAAGTCGCAACGGTGACGTTTCCGCTCGCCAGGTATTCCATCAGCTTGTGCGGATTGGCGACCTGATTCCGATGATGGGTTGTGTCGTAGACAATCATCATGACATCCATCTTCTTCAGCGCCTTTGGCAGATCCGTGCTCGGCAGACGGCCCCAGAAGAACGCATTCGGCATCGTGTGCAGTGCTTGATGGAGTTCGGCAGCTTCGCTGTAGCTGCCGATGAAATGGAAGTCCATTTCGGGTGATCCGCAGACAACCTCGCGACAGGTTCGTGCATCCAGATACGCGATATCGAGGTTGCCAACGCAGGCGGCCGCCTTCCTGCCTGGCCGAATCCACGGCCAATCGCCATTCGCCTCCGATGCAACCGCAAGAACGCCATGCGGGATCTTCCGGACATTGGCGGCATATCGGGCAATTTGATCGAGGATGATATCGCTGACCGCGAAACTGATATCCGCCGATGCCGCAGCCTCGGCCAGGTGCCGGTCCTGGTTGAGGTCGACCTGATGGTAGATTTTCAGGCGATCGCCGGCAAAGGACATGTCATAGAACCGGCTGTTCTCGAACAACCAGACGATGTCGACATGCACGCCGGCCGTTCTTTCCAGGCGTTCAAGCCAGCGCCTTTCGAGTGCGCGACGCAGGAAGCGCGACATGAAACGCAATCCCGGTGCGACGCGAGGCCCGCGAACAAGCAGGATCTCGCCAGCTTCCCCATTGGCTTTTTCAATTGACATTGCCGAACCCGCAGGCCCGGGCGGATCAAGAAACAGTACCGTGTGCCCGCGCCCGGCAAGAGTCCTCGCATAGTGATGCTTGGATACCTGGTTGGTCTCCCATGGCTCCGGCGAGATGATGAGCACAACGCTCATCGTCGAGGAACCTCGTGAACCTCCATCAGGAAATCCCGCTCGGCATGCAGGCGCTCCTCCGACCAGTTCCACCACTCCATGTCCATCAATCGGTCGATCACATCAGCGTCAAATCGATAGCGAATGAGGCGGGCGGGATTGCCGCCGACGACGGCGAACGGGGGGATGTCGCGGGTGACAATGGCGCCAGCCCCAACGACCGCACCGTTCCCGATGGAGACTCCGGACATCACCTGGGCCGATGCCCCGATCCACACATCATTGCCGATCCGGATCTGGCCCTTGCTGACCTCGGCATCGGGACGCGGAGGGATCTGCAGCAGATTCTTCTCCACGAAGTAGGTCGTCGTGCGTTGCGTATTGTGGAAGGTCTCATACATGGATCCGTGGCGTGCAATCGAACAGAACGCGCCAATGGTCACGCCATGCTTGGGTCCGGAAACGACTATCTCCGGCCCCCAAAGTGAAGTGAATCGTCCAATCGAGACATTTCCCGATATATCGGCGCGGAATACCTTGCAGCCTTTTGCCACTCGCACCCGGCCACTGATGCGGGAGCCGGAAATCCAGCTTTCAGGATCGCACAGCGCATCGGCGGAAATGCTGTTGATCCGATCCAGCCTGGCGCGAAGTCCGCGCAAGATGGCATGCAGGTAATTCATGAGTCCCTCCCACCATTTCGCTGGGCACCAGCCGGTGACAATTCGCGCAGAACCTTGCGGTACTCGCTTCGGATGGACTCCACCGAGAACCGCGTTGCCGCCCTGCCGGCAATGGCCGCTCGATTGTATTCACCGGCAGCGATCCTCCCCAGGAACTCCACCAGAGCAGAAGCCCAATCGCCAGCGCTTCGCGACTCGACCATCTGCCAGTCGCTTTCACCAGCGTACTCGGCAATAGCGGGAATATGCGGACCGATCAAGGGCACCCCCGCCCCAAGCGCTTCTGCGCAGGCAACTGAAAATGTCTCATAGCGAGAGGAGAAGACATACCCATCGGTTGTCCGAAGTTGCGCCGCAATCTCTGCCTTTGTCATCACGCCCAAGAAACGTGTGCGGTCCGCAAGATTGGAGCTTGCGACAAACGCCTTCATGGGATCGAGCAGATCTCCAAATCCGCCAATGACCAGTTCAAACCGCGCACCATTTGCCACCGCCTCGGCAAAGCCGGCCAGCATTGGCATGGGGTCCTTTATCTCGACCCAGCGACTGACGCAGAAGAGCACGGGCACGCTGTTGCCAGGTTCGCTTGCTCCATGCAGGGGCACGAGATTGGGCAGGACATATCCGGGGAAATCGCTGCGCTGCGCGAAACGACGGATGTCTTCCAGCAACGCTTTGGATACGGCGAGCACGGGAAACCCACGCTGGAATGGTCGACGCAACGCCGCCAGTGCCCTGGAACTGCCTGGCAAGTTGAAGTTGTAGTGATAAGCCGACCAGTGCTCGCTGATGATGATCGGCTTGCGAAAAAGCCAACGCCAGCGGCGGACATGGATCAGCAGTGGATAGGCAATATGGAAATGCAGCGCATCGAATCGCCAGGCGCGGGCGCGCAGCAAGGCAAACAACAGCAGCAAGGTACCAAGGGCTTCCGTAACCCGGCCAGGTTGCAGCCTGGTCAGCAGGTAGTGTCCACGAATCCCATCGTCCAGTTCGAGCAGGCGCAGTTTCAACGACTCCTCGGGAGCGCTCCGCACCTGCACGACGATTGCACGCCCGGGAGCTTCCTGCAGGAACAAACGAATCTGTTCCCGGATGAAGTTTCCTTCGATCTCGCCCCATGGGCTCGGATACCATCCGGCAATGTGCAGAACACGCTCTGGTACAGCGCTTGAAGGCAAGGTCATTTAACGAACTCATTTCCGGATCGGTCGGCTTGGTCTTCGCTCATCGCTCCACACTCTTGCTGCTCGAATTGACCAACTTTACTGAGCTTCTTGGCGTCCATAGCGAGGCACGGATTTCGCAGGCGCTCTCAGACTCTTTCACTCGGTTGATAGCTGTTCGGCAACCATGCCCGCAAACTGGGATGCGATATTGCTCCAAGCATAGTTCTCGCAGACGAATCGTCGCCCGTCCTCCTCCAATTGCTTTCTACGCTGTTCGTCATTGAGAAGTTCGAGGATGCCTTGTGACAGGGCTTCCGGTGTTCGGTTCACGAGAATTGCATACCCACCGGTAGCCTCGGGAATACCTCCGCAATTGGATGCGACGACAGCCGTACCCGATGCCATTGCCTCTACTGCAACCATCCCAAATGCCTCCTCCAACAATGAGGGCATGACAAACGTAGTGCTCGAGGAGTAGAGCTGTGCAAGTTGACCCGCTTCAAGATGCCCGTGCAGTGAGACAACGACTCCGAGAGCTTCCAGCTTCGCAACTTGCCTCGCATGCCCTTCCCAATCGTAATCTGGCGCGGATGGTCCAACGAGTACCACGCTGAGCTCCGAATCGTGCGCGGCCGTCAACTGGAGGGCATCCAATAGGTTCGCAATCCCCTTCGTTCGGGTGAACCTGCCGACAAAGAGTATCTGCCTTTGAAGTTTTGGGCCGGGCCGGAAGGTTGCTGTATCAACGCCGTTATGGAGTACTGCGGCAACGCCTCGCATATCCATCCCGCACAACGCTTGCAGCCTGGCCAACAGGTAATTGCTGCAGCAGACCACCAAGCTGCTTGCCTTGATGAAATTTCTGGCGAATTCCGCATTGCCGAAGTTGTCATTATGCAGATGCAGAATGAGCTTGCCCTTGAATCCAAGCTTCCTGAGCGTCAAGCAATAGTGGGGGCGGTTGTGCACATGAATCAGATCAAACTTGCGAAAATGTAGATAAGCTTTGCCACACCACAACATGTCCAGGAATTTCTGAGGCGCGATCTTGTTCAACTTGTCGTTGATCCAGGCAAATGCGTATGAAGCCCTTTTCCAGGCACGATATCGCCTCTTGTTGCTTCTCGCCTTTCCAAATACAACGGCACTTCCGAGCTTCACCAGACTCGCATCCGAATATACTTCGCGATTCCATGTGGTTATGGAGCCACTGACCGCGATGTCATACTCGGGCGGCATCACGATGCCGATTTTCGGTAGCTTCTCCACTGCCCCCCCTTGACCAAGGCGATTTGGATCCCGGAGTTCTCGAAATTCAATCCACCCTCCGCATTTCCAAACCCAGGAATTGACCACAAGATGCCTCACATTCGGTCGCGCGCTTTGCACGATCACGCATGCAGAAATCAGAGGAGCAGACGCAGTGAGGCCAATCTTTTTAGCCTGGCAACAGCAATCCGGGAGCGGTGGAGCAAGGCATGTGAAATCCGCTCTCCAATAGAAGGATTGGAATTCGCAGGTATCGCCAGTGTCTGGTGACTTTCGGAACGCCCTTCCTCGATCGTGCTGCCGAGCGTTTGGTCCTGAAAGAAAAACGGCTTGGCGGGAAAAAGCAAATGCTTAACTGAGCCAACCGCTCGTCTTCTTGACCAGTCATCTGCCAAAACACTGACCCTCTTTTCGCGATTCACGATGTTTCTTGCGGCCCGCCGCGAGATCAGGTACGCATTCGCGCGCCAGAGACTGAATCTCGGATCAACATGTTCGAATAACCTGACTTGTTCTGCGGCAAAACTCTGCAGGTCGACCGCTCGCACAATGTGGTCCTGCGTGTACAACTCGGGAAGTCCAATGTTGCAGACAAATGACTTTCCGTCCCGGGCAGCAGCGAGCAGGCTTGCTCCCAATTGCGCAACTTGCTCAATGCCGTTATTGCAGGGCAATGAATCGTCTTCAAGAACCAAGGCCAGATCGTGGGGCGAATCAAGAAACTGCCTGTAGACCAGGTGATGAGACAGTGCACAACCAATTTCCCCTGGGGAAAACTCGCGCCCGTAGTCAGCCAGGATTCTGGTGCAATCGGTAACGCCATCACACTCGCGCCTTTCTGCACGGCGCATGTCCACGGCAGGAAAATAGCATTCCACCCAAGCCGCAGGAACATTGCCCAAGAGGAGGTTGTCCCTGCGTCCTGTCATATCCGCAAGGGAAATCACGGCAACCGGAACAACCACATCCGAACCCAAATCTTTCGAAGGATGGGTCACCTTGCGCGTCAGGGTCAATGGCTCGAAACGCAAGCGCGTGCCGCCGCTGAATGTACTCGCATCTGCGTTGTATTGGCGGCACATCGCACTAGCCACTGGCATTGGCAATAAACATGAGCGTCACCAGAGGCTCGTCCGGCGGCACCGGTTCACCGATCGAATATCCCAAGTCGATGAAAAAGCATTCGACGTTTCTTCGATCCTCCCTGCTGACTTCGATGAACACGTCCGGTCTCTGCGTTGCGATCACCTCCCGCAGTCCGCGCAGCACTTCCATTTCGTGAGCTTCGACGTCGATCTTGATAAAAGACACATTGATCCCGCGCAATGCTTCCGAGCCAATCACCGAATGGCATTTGCCGACCTCTTCCGCTGGCTGATTGCCTCTTGCTGCCGGCATGATTGTCGTGCCACCAAGGTTGTTTGTCGGCGTGCGCATCGTGAACTCGGCCTCGCTATCCGAGAACGCAGCAGCGATGACAGTGACGCGACTTTCAAGATCGTTCAAACCCAGGTTCAGCCGCAACAGGCGCAGGGCGCGTGGATTTGGCTCAACCGCTACCACACGCTCACATGCGGGCACTCCCGCCATGTAGATTGAATGATTGCCAACATTCGCTCCCACATCGACAAAGACCCCTGGGCGAAAGATCGATCGGATCATCTCCAACTCTTTTGCTTCGTAGAACTCGCCATTCACATGATATTTCTGGACCCCATCGCAAGGCATGTCCGAGGCGAACCTGTACGTGCGCGATTTGCCAGTAACGGCATGAATCGAGACCAAGCCAACCTGCGAGGCATGGCGCCTGAGTACTTGGTAGCCCAATTTCCCGAGCAGTTTCTTGATTGACTTCTTCACTCCAGATTCCTGTTTGGCGATCGAGATGTATTGCTGGTGCATTATTTGTCCGTTCCGCACATGCCTGACTTGATTCAGTCGAGCGCAGGGACTGGGCGTGAAAGCTTTCCGAACGGCACTGAACGGAGAATCGGAGCGTACTGGGTCACAAGTCGCGCCATCTCGCTTGGCATGCTCAATACAAACCATGCGAGCGTTGCGACGCTCAGACCTCCAGCCAGCATCCAGCGCAAGGGAGAATCAAGCGCCAACGACAGCCCGAGCAGCGTTCCCGCAAGGAGGAAAATCGTCGGCACGCGCGAGAGACGCAGCAACAACCGTGCTAGTCCTGCGCTTCGCGCAAGCAACAGTGTATCGACCACCATCCGGCCGACTACCACTATTGCAGCGCCCACGATGCCGAAAAACTTGACGGCGAAGAACAAGAGCACGACAAATGGCAACAACTCGATGGCGTGAATCTTCGCTACCTTGCCAGGTAGTCCGCGCCCGTAAAGCATCATGCCCGGGATTCGCCCAAGCCCACTGGCCCAGGCACCGATGATGAATGCAAAAGCGACGACTCTAGCGCCTGCCGCAAAATCCGCGCCGACCCAAAGCGACAGGAATGGCTCGATGACGATGATCGCGAATACGCAGACCGGCACCAGGAGGTAGTTGGTTGCATCAATGGCTCGGACGCTCATGGCCATCGCATCGACCGTGGTTGAAGCCGCCGAAAAGCGCGGGTAAAGCACGTTGGTAAAAGCTCGCGGAACTATCGACAAGTGCTGCGTGATGCTCTGTGGCACGGAATAAAGAGGAATCGCCGCAACTCCAACCTTGCCTGCGATAAGGAATCGATCCAGACTGACAAATATCAGTGTGATGACACTCGACACTGTTGCCCATAGGCCAAACCCAAGCAATGATTTGACAATGGCCATTCGTGGCATCTGGAACGTGAATTGCGGCGTGACTCGGGTGTAGTAGCCGGTCATGAATACCAGGGTTAGGCCCTTGATCACGACTATCGAAGCCAGCAAGGCAGGAACCTCAATCGTCAGACACCACGCCACGGCGAGAGGAACGACGGCCACAGCAATAGCTTCGGCAACGCAGATCACCGCCAACGGCTTGAACTTGTGTGTCGCCACCATCGCCGCCTGCGCGATGTTGCGGATCGTCATGATTGGAAATATGGCAGCCATTGCAGGCCAACATGCGACAAATTCCACACGAGCAGCCTCGGTGGAGAACGACAGCTTCGTCGCGATGAACTGGATGGCAAAGATTGCCACCAATGAACCAACCAGTCCCATGATGGCGTTCATCATCATGGCCGAAGAGAACAATCGATCGCGCTCGATTGGATTGTCTTTGGAAACACTGGCAATTCGTTGAGTGGTCGCACCTGAAACGCCAAGTTCCAGCAAGGTCAACGTTGCAACAACCGTCCAGAAAACCACGAGCACGCCATAGCGCTCGCGACCGATTGCCAACAGGTAGAAGGGGATTGTAAGAACCGTCACCAAGGCAATGGCAATTCCACCACCGGCCGTATAGATCACGTTGGATGCAACGCTACCGCTTCCGGCATCACGTTCAGACATTGCTGCAAGTACCTGATCTTGAGAATGGGAAGCCAGGGTCGACAAACGCGTTGGGGCTCAATTAACTGAACCCGATTGACGATAACAACCCACGGGATTCCCCTCCCCGCCAGCCGGGAGGCTTGTCAATCGGAAAGCTGGAGTATGCCCCGGGAAGCAATGCCGGAAACACCCGGAGATGTTGCCGGCCCTGCTTCCATTTGGAGGGTGCCAGTGCGATGAAATTGCCCATCACGGTCAGGTGCGGAGGTTTCTAACGCCGGGATTCCTGCGGTGCTTCAGTTCCGATCAACGCGGTCACCCGAGTGGCTTTCTTTCCGCCACCAAAGAATTTCATCACGCGGGCACGCCGCCCGGTCAGCCAGTACCAGATTGCCGTCATCAGGAAAAACGCCCCAAGCAACAGGTTGTGCGACCAATGGGCACGCAGCGCCAGTGCAATCAGCAATCCACTGGCGCAACTGAAAGCGGCCAGGGTGAATGCAACCTGGGTCGGGGTGAAGCCGGCTTCCATCATCAGGTGGTGGATATGGTTGTGATCGGCGCGAAATGGCGATTGCCCCAGCTTCAAGCGACGGGCCATCAGGACCAGGCAGTCCATGATCGGGATCGGCAGCAACCACAGTGCGAGCAGCGGCGTTACCGGATGACTGGGGGTCTGGGTCAGGCGGAATGTCATCCACGCCATCATCAATCCGAGCAGGGCGCTGCCGGCATTGCCCATGAACGATTTGGCGGACCGCTGCCAGCGATGCCGCAGATTGAACAGCAGGAATCCGCAGACGGCTCCGATGGCAAGCAGCAAGTCCTTGAGCAAGGCCTGGTTTCCGGAATACACGGTTGCCGCCGACAGCATGGCGAGGGCGGCGAGGACGAGGAGCCCGGCAAGGCCGTCGGCGCCATCGATCATGTTCACCGCATTGATGATGCCGACCGTGGCAAAGATGGTGAAGGGCACCGAGAGTTTTCCGAGCACCAGGTTTTCGTTGCCGAACAGGTGGCCAAGGTAGTGCACGCGGACGCCGCCGAAGTAGATCATGATCAAGGCGGCCAAAATCTGCGCAAGGATGCGCAGGCGCCAGTCCAGATCGTACTTGTCATCGAGCAGGCCGACGACCACCAGCAGGGTGGCGGCACCGAGGAATCCGCCAAGCGTTGAATCGATTGTCGGCAAGGTCAGCAGCGATGCCAGCGCAAGGCCGGCCAGCATCGCCAAGCCGCCAGTCACGGGCGTTGGCTCGGCGTGATCCTTGCGCCCTGCTGGATGATCCAGCAGATTGAAACGGGACGAGACGGGAATCAGCAGTTTCTGCACGATCAGCGTAATCAGAAACGCAGCGATTGCCCCCCACAATCCCATCAATTGAAGATCCACGAGTTCCGGCTCCCGACCTTTCCGGTAGCCAGATGGTATCCGATACGCTGGGAAATGTGCGCATGTTCATGTTGTAATCCACTGTCGTTGCGACGGCGTTGGCGGAAACTCTTTGCGGGGCTGCTGGACTTTCAATGGCGGATCCGGCGGCCATGTGACGCAGATCGCATTCTGCTGAATGTTGCGCGGACACCTGGCGACAACGTGAGCGCCGCGCGGCAATGCCGGGGCACGTCGCGAATCCATGCGACTATCGCGCCTGCTGCGCTCATCCACGACTGGTTGCCGAGTGATCGACGTGTGCGCTGCACAGTGCCCACGGCCATCTTGAAGCAGGTATGCCCATGCTGATTGGAAAACTCCTGACCCAGCTGATCTATCCGCTGACCCTGTGCCTGCTGCTGGTCCCGCTCGGCTTGTTGCTGCGCAGGCGCTGGCCTCGGCTGGGCATGGCCTGTTGCGTGTCTGGACTGGGCTGGTTGCTGCTGTGGTCTCTGCCGGTGCCGACGTTCCTGCTTGGCGAGAGCCTGGAGCAGCAATACCCGCAGGTAGCGGCAGCCGAGCTGCCCCTGGTCGATGCCATCGTCGTCCTGGGCGGCGGTGTCGACGAGGACGAGCATGGCATCAACCTGCAAGCCGGGGCAGATCGCGTCTGGTTTGGCGCGACGCTTTTTCATGCAGGCCGGGCACCACTGGTGATCCTTTCCGGGGGCAGCGTGGAAGAACTCGGCATGATCTGGCCGGAGGCGCCGGCGATGGCCGCGTTCGTCAAGGACCTTGGCGTACCCGAGGCGGCGCTGGTGCTGGAATCCGGCAGTCGCACGACGCGGGAGAACGCCATCAATACCCGACCCTTGCTGCAGGCGCGCGGGATCAACCGGATCCTGCTGGTGACTTCGGCGCAACACATGCCGCGCGCGCTGGCGACGTTTCGCAAGCTTGGCATCGATGCGATTGCGGCACCGACGGATTTCGAGGCCAGCCGACCGACCGGATACTGGCTGCTGCGCTGGATGCCCAGCGCGGCAGCGCTGGAGCGGAGTTCGCGGGCGTTGAAGGAATACATCGGCATCTGGGTCTACCGCATGTCGGGTTGGGCATGAGCGATTGCCAGCCCATTGCAACGAAATCCCTCCAACAGCAAAGCAGCAAAGCAGGAAAATCCATCCAGGCCCGCACCGTCTATCGATTTTTCGTTGGGTGGATAAGCGCAGCGCAACCACCGCGCAATCCGTGCGCGTGCGAAGACAGCGACCCCGCTTGATGTGGCGACGAAGCGGCCCAGAGGGGCAACGGCTTCCTGGGGAATGGTGGATGCGCTGCGCTTGTCCGCGCTACGGATTCGCTGCTGCGGCATGCGCAAGCAGCGGCGCGATTGCTACACTTGTCACTTGAATCCACCGGAGCGTTCCATGGGATCCGCGACTCTGCCCCATCCCGATGATCTGCATCCGGCGATCATCGGACTCGGTTATGTCGGCCTGCCTTTGGCGGTGGCCTTTGGTCGCCAGCTCGATACGCTGGGTTTCGACATCAATGCACAGCGCATTGCCGATCTGCAGGCACACCAGGACCACACCCTAGAAGTCAGTGCCGACGAGCTGAAGGCCACGCGGAACCTGCGCTTTTCCAGCGACCCGGCCGATCTTGCCGATCGCAACGTGTTCATCGTCACCGTGCCAACCCCGATCGACGATGCACGCCGCCCCGATCTCGGCCCGCTCGAAGCCGCCAGCCGCACGGTCGGTCGCGCGATCCGGCGCGGTGGCGTGGCGATTTTCGAATCGACCGTCTATCCGGGCGCGACCGAAGAGGTCTGCGTGCCGATCATCGAGCGCGAATCGGGGTTGCGCCTGAACGAGGATTTCTTCGCCGGCTACAGCCCGGAGCGGATCAATCCGGGCGACAAGGCGCATCGCCTCGAATCAATCATGAAAGTCACCTCGGGCTCGACACCGGCAGCGGCCGATTTCGTCGATGCGCTGTATCGGCGCGTGATCAGCGCCGGCACGCACAAGGCATCAAGCATCCGCGTCGCCGAGGCGGCCAAGGTCATCGAGAACACCCAGCGCGATCTCAACATTGCCCTGGTCAACGAGCTGGCCTTGATCTTCCATCGGCTTGGCATCGACACCAGCGAAGTGCTCGCCGCCGCCGGCACCAAATGGAATTTCATGCCCTTCCGGCCCGGTCTGGTGGGCGGCCACTGCATCGGCGTCGACCCGTACTACCTGACGCACAAGGCGCAGCAGATCGGCTATCACCCGGAAGTGATCCTGTCGGGGCGGCGCATCAATGACGGCATGGGCAGCCATGTCGCCCAGCGCGTGATCAAGCTGATGATCCAGCGGCGTATCCACGTTGCCCAGTCCAAGGTGCTCGTGCTCGGCCTGGCCTTCAAGGAAAACTGCCCCGACCTGCGCAATACGCGCGTGGTCGATGTCATCGCCGAATTGCGCAGTTGCCATGCCGAGGTCGACGTGCACGATCCCTGGGCCGATGCCGCGGAAGCGCGCCACGAATACGGAATCGAACTGATCGATGCGCCGGCCAGCGGGCAATACGATGCCATCATCCTTGCCGTCGCCCACCGGCAGTTCATCGAGATGGGTGCGGCACGCATTCGTGCGCTCGGCAAACCCGGCTGCGTCGTCTTCGACGTCAAGCAAGTGCTGCCGCGCGAAGCGGTCGACGATCGACTCTGACTCGAATGGCATTGAATTGAGCGCGAAGTGAGCACAAAACCCCACTATCGTCATCCCGGCGCAGGCTGGGATGACGAATTCACTGAGCACGTGTCAGCTTGTTTCAGCAGGAGAATCAGGTAATGCGTGTACTTGTCACCGGCGCTGCAGGATTCATCGGCTCGGCATTGAGCGCGCGCCTGCTTGAGCGCGGCGATGAGGTGCTTGGCTACGACAATCTCAATGCCTACTACGATCCGGCCTTGAAGGAAGCCCGCCTGGCGCGGCTGCTGCCGCAACCGAACTTCAGCTTTGTTCGGGCCTCACTGGAGGATCGTGCTGCGCTGGAGGCGGCGTTTGCGGAGTTCCGGCCGCAGCGCGTGGTCAACCTGGCTGCCCAGGCCGGCGTGCGGTATTCGCTGGAAAATCCGCACGCCTACATCGACAGCAATATCGTCGGCTTCACCAACATCCTCGAAGCCTGCCGACACGGCGGCGTCGAGCATCTGGTTTATGCCTCGTCGAGTTCGGTGTACGGGGCCAATCGCAAGCTGCCGTTCTCGGTGCAGGATCCGGTCGATCATCCGGTCAGCCTGTATGCGGCGACCAAGAAAGCCAACGAGCTGATGGCGCATACCTACAGCCACCTGTTTGCATTGCCGACGACCGGACTGCGCTTCTTCACCGTCTACGGGCCATGGGGCCGGCCGGACATGGCCTTGTTCCTGTTCACGCGCAAGATCCTTGCCGGTGAGCCGATCGAGGTCTTCAATCATGGCAAGCACACGCGCGATTTCACTTACATCGATGACATCGTCGAAGGCGTCATGCGCACGCTCGATCGCGTCCCCGCAGGCGATCCGGCCTACGATCCCCTGCATCCGACGCCGGCTTCCTCCTCGGCCCCGTATCGCGTCTACAACATCGGCAACAACCAGCCGGTCGCGTTGTCACGCTATATCGAAGTGATCGAGGATTGCATCGGGCGAAAGGCGGAGAAGATACTCCTGCCGCTGCAGCCGGGCGACGTGCCGGATACCTTCGCCGATGTCACCGAACTGACCCGGGATACCGGTTACACGCCGGCGACCAGCGTCGAGGACGGGATTGCACGATTTGTCGACTGGTACCGCGGCTACTTTGGCACCTAAAACAGGAGCCGGACACAAATTGTGATACGTTTCACGGTTTCCAGCAGCATGAGCATTTTGGAGATCCCATGAAGATCTTGAGCAGGCTTTCTGTCGGTGCGCTGGTGTTGTTGCTGGCTGCGTGTGCGAGCGGGCCGCAGCCAGGGAGTACGCCCAGGATAAATCCGGAAGCGCAGGCTGTCGACGCCTATCGGATCGGCGTGGATGATGTCATTCGCGTAGCGGTCTGGCAGAACCCGGATCTCAACGTGACCGTACCTGTGCGGCCGGATGGACGCATTTCAGTACCTCTGGTCGGCGATGTCGAAGCAGGTGGCCGCACCCCTGAAGAGGTTTCTATCGAGATCAAGACCGCGCTCGAGAAGTTTGTGCGCAATCCACAAGTCACCGTGATCATCGACCAGCTGCGCAGCCATGAATACTTGTCGCGAGTTCGCGTGACCGGCGCTGTGAGGACACCCATTTCGGTGCCGTATCGCCAGGGCATGACGATTCTGGATGCGGTGCTTGCCGCCGGCGGAACCAACGAGTTTGCCGCCGCAGGGCGCACCGAGTTGTACCGCAAGGACGGCGAGACCACGCGCGCCTTTCCGGTGCGCCTGGATCGAATCCTGGAGAAGGGTGATCTCGAGTCGAACTACAAAGTTCAGCCAGGCGATGTCATCACCGTTCCCGAACGAGCATTCTGACCCGGATTGTCGAAACCGCTGCGGACTGCCGACTAAACCATGTTGAATACTGCGCCAATACCGATCGCAGAAATGCTGCCGCTCTTCATCAGGGAGGGTCGGCGATTCAGCACGTCCCTGAGCCTGATCTTTGCTGGAATCGCGTTGATCGCGCTCGTCGCTGGCTTGCTCTGGCCGAAATCCTATGTGGCGACCACCTCGATCCTCGCCCAAAGCAGCGACATCATCACGCCGCTGCTTGAGGGGCGCGCCGTACCCACCGGCGTTTCAGATCGTGCCGGAATGGCCCGCCAGGTCATTTTCGGGCGCAAGGTCCTGGCTGACATACTGGTCACCGGTGGCTGGATGGAATCCCATCCGACGCCAATCGAGCAGGATCGGCTCATGGAGCAGATCAAGGACCGCACCCAGGTCAACAGTCCGAGGCCGGAACTGGTCCAGATCACCTACCGCGATTCGGATCCCGAGCGCACTTTCAAGGTGACCCAGCGTTTCGCCGAATTGCTCATCGAGGAAAGTCGGGCGGCCAAGGAGCGCGAGAGCCGCGATGCGTTCGAGTTCATCGACAACCAGGTCACCGATTACCACAAGAAACTGACCTCCGCTGAAGAGGGTTTGCTCAAATATCGTTCTGCAAATGCGGATGCCCAACCGGGCAGCGCGACCGATGCCAACTCACGGATCAGCGCCCTGCGTGCCCAGGTCGAGCAGGCGCGCACCGACATGATGGAGCAGCAATCACGCGAAGGCGCCCTGCTCTCGCAGCTTTCGGGAGAGTCGGAAGTGACCGCGGTACAAACCCGCGAGGGCCTGTACCGGGCCCAATTGATCGATTTGCAGAACCAGCTGGACCGTTTGCTGCTGACCTACACCGACCAGTATCCGGATGTGGTGCGCACGCGCATGCAGATGGAAGACATCAAGAAACAGATCCAGAGTGAGCAGGAGCGTCACAACCTGGCCAAGGCCGGAAAGCAGACGCTCTCCGACGAAGCCCAGTTCAACCCGCTCTACCAGACTCTCAAGGGGCGCCTGGCCGATCTTCGCCAGGAAATGGCCGCAACCCGGACCCGGTTCAGCTCCAACCAGAGCATGCTCAATGAGGAACTCGATCGAAGCCGCCGCATCGCCGCATCGGAAAGCGCGCTGGCCGAACTGACCCGCGATTACGAGGTCAATCGCGACATCTATCAGGATCTGCTCAAGCGGCGCGAGAATGCACGCGTGTCGATGGTGCTCGACGAGGAACAACGCGGCCTGCAGTTTCGAATCCAGGATCCGGCCATCCTGCCCCTGCGCCCCTCAGGCTTGCGCCTAGTGCATTTCGCCATGGGCGGCCTTGTCCTTGCGATCGTCATCCCGTTCGGCCTGCTTTACGCATTGGTCCAGTTTGACCCGCGCATCCGCAGTGCACGCCAGCTCGAACGCACGACAGGACTGGTTGTCTTGGCCAGTATTCCTGCATTTTCCACGGCACGCGAAAAGATGAGAAGTCGCGCGCGCCTCCTGTTTTCCGCGTCAATGGTCGTTGTGGTCATCGCAGCCTATGTCCTTGTCTACTGGTCCAGAGTGATGAAGTTCTCATGATTGGTTCGCACGAGGAACTGGGCCCAGCCAACCCGATCGGCGCCGCGCTCGACGCGGGGGGCAGCGGGATCACCCGACGCGCCAGCGGATCACGCTCGATCGCCAGGATGGTCGAGCCCCACCCACTGTCAGGTCGCGCGCTCGAAGACCGCCGGATCATCCACCCCGAGCAAACGGATCGCGCCCAGGTGGATGCATTCCGCGAAATCCGCACACGCCTGCTGGCCCTGGGTGGCGAAGGAAATTTCGTGACCATGGTGGCGCCGATCAGCCCCATGTCGGGCGGCAGTTTCGTTGCGCGCAACCTGGCCGCTGCATTCGCCTTCGACGAGGCGAAGACGGCCTTGCTGATCGACTGCAACCTGCGCAACCCCTCGCAACACGCGGCGCTGGGCGTTGATGCCGCAAGTAGCGGTCTCATCGACTACCTCGAGCACCCACAACTGGGCATAGAGAAGATACTCCATCACACCGGGATTCCCCGACTTCGCCTGATTCCCAATGGGCGCAAACGCGAAATGAGCGGCGAATACTTCTCCTCGTTCGGCATGCGGACCCTGATGGATTCGCTGCGCACACGCTATGCCGATCGATATATCTTCCTTGATGGTCCTGCGGTAAAGGGTTCGCCGGATGCACGCATCCTTTCCGAACTCGCGGATTTCGTTGTCCTCGTGACTGGCAGTGGCAGGGATTCGCCAAGCCTGATCCGCAAGCACGCGGCGGATTTCGACCCGCGCAAGCTGGCCGGCATCGTTGTCAATCAACTGCCCTGAGTGGCAGGAATGGGAGGTTCTGACATGCGCATCGACCGCGTTCTGGCACCCGCGTTTCTGATACTCACGGCCTCATCCGCAGCACTTGCCGCGCGCCTGGATTACACGGCGGAAATCGGCTACCTGCACAGTGACAACATCAACCTGAGCGCGGTCGATCCGGTTGCCGAGAACCTGCTGATTCCGCAACTCGCATTCCGCTTCAGCGAAGACGGTTCGATTGTGCGGGCACAGGTGAACGGACTGGTCGAATACCGGGACTATCTGGGCGGCGCGTTTGGCAACGAGTTTCGCGGCACCCTCGATGGAGTGGTCGACTGGACCCTGATTCCGGAACGCCTGAAATGGAGCTTTGCCGACAGCCTTGGTCTCAATCCGATCAATCTTCGCCTGCCCGACTCGCCGGACAACCTGCAACAGACCAATGTGTTTTCGACCGGGCCAACCCTGCAATTCCGCCTTGGCCAATCCACCATGGGCCAGGCTGAGCTGCGTTACACCGACAGCTACGCGCAGACCACGGATGAATTCAATTCCGGTCGTCTCAGTGCCGCCCTGCGGGCACTCAAGGACCTCGATTCGACAAGGCGCCTGAGCGCGAATCTGGAGGCTTCGAAGATCAACTATGACAACAACAGCCAGCAATCGGACTACACGCGTTACGCCGGCTACGCGGGCTACACCCAGAAGCTGTCGCAGCTGGATCTGGATGTCGCGCTGGGCTACTCGCATTTCGATTTCGACCGTGGCGAGCATATCAACGCTGCGTTGATCCGGGCCAACTTGAACTGGCGCGCGAGTGCACAAAACACATTCGGGCTCGGCGTCTACCGGGATATTTCCGACGCTGCAACCAGCCTCGCCATCAGCAACGCCGACATCGGGAACGGATTCGGCGGAATCAGCATCGGCGGTGCCGCGATCAGCCCGGATGTCTACAAGAATCATCGTATTGAAGGCCGTTACGCGCTGGAAACGGTGCGCATCAGCCTGATTTCCGCGGTTTCTTTCGGCACCATCCGCTACATCAGCGACAGCGCCATCGATTCCGATCGCAACGAGCTTGAGGGTCGGGTCGATCTGGCCTACAAGCTGCGACCAAACCTGACCCTGGGCGTCCTCGCCGGCATCATCCGACGCGATTACCAGGTCGGCAACGTCGACACGCGGGATACCCTGTTTGGCGCCTATCTGCGGCAGCAGATGAGCCGGCACTGGGGTTGGCGCGTGGATATCGCCCGCAACGAACGCAAGGATCAGACTGACGCTCTTTCCTACCATGAAAGTAGCGCCTACGTGCGGCTGATCTACTCCCGATGATGAAGAACCTGATGCCATCCCTGCCCGGCATGCAAAGGGAACCAAGTTGAATACCATCCTGGTCACCGGCGGTGCCGGCTACATCGGCAGCCATGTCGTGCGCCAACTCGCTGAGCGTGGCGAACGCGTGGTTGTGCTCGACAACCTCAGCACCGGTTTCCGCGAATCCGTGATTGGCGCGGAACTGGTGGTTGGCGATACGGCGGATCGCGACCTGGTTGACCGACTGCTGAAACGTCACGGCATTGATACGGTCATGCATTTCGCCGCGCATACGATCGTGCCGGAATCCGTCAGCAATCCGCTCAAGTACTATTCCAACAACACCTGTGCCACGCGCAACCTGCTTGCTGCCTGCTCCACTGCCGGCATCGGCCAATTCGTGTTTTCTTCGACGGCGGCGGTCTACGGCATGCCGGCCAGCGGTATCGCGGATGAAAACACGCCGACCCAGCCGATCAATCCCTACGGCAGCTCGAAACTGATGAGTGAGTGGATGTTGCGCGACCTCGCGGCCGCCACGCCGATGCGGCACGCCATCCTGCGTTACTTCAATGTTGCTGGTTGCGATCCGGGTGGCCGCATCGGGCAGTCGACCCCGAATGCGACCCTGTTGATCAAGGTCGCCTGTGAGCAAGCCGTCGGCAAGCGCGCACAACTGTCGGTATTCGGTACCGACTACGACACGCCGGATGGAACCTGCATCCGCGACTACATCCACGTCGATGATCTCGCCGCTGCCCACCTGAAATCGCTCGACTATCTGCGCGCAGGCGGTGAATCGACCCTGCTCAACTGTGGCTATGGCCACGGCTACAGCGTGCGCGAGGTCATCGATGCCGTCGCGCGCGTCAATGGCAAGCCCCTCAATGTTTCCGAACAGCCGCGTCGTGCTGGCGATCCACCGATGCTCATTGCGCGTTGCGACAAGCTGAAATCGACCCTCGACTGGCAACCGCGTCACGACGACCTCGATTTCATCGTCGCCACGGCACTGGCGTGGGAACGGAAACTGCTCAATGCCTGAGCGCCGGATCATGTCGGCGGAATCGCGGGGGTTGAACCCATCGCTCCGGACCATCGGGGCGAGATCATGAGTTCGCCCCGCATTGCCCTGGTCACCCCGATGCTGCCGGTTGCGCATGACCAGACACGCGGGCGCTACATCTACGAGACCGCGCGCGCCTTGTCGCGTCTCACCGAGGTGCGAACCTGGTTTATCCAGCCGCGCTATCCGCGCTTGCCCGGCCTCGCACCGCGCAGCTTTCTGCACGATGACATCGGGCCGGACTATCGCATCGAGGGCCTCGATGTGGAGGCCTTCAGCTATCCGGCCATTCCGGGGCTTTCCCGCTTGCTCAACGGCGTCGTTGCCAGCCGCCTGCTGACCCCACGGGTACGCCGCTTCGCGCCGGACCTGGTGCTCGCCTATTGGGTCTATCCCGATGGCCATGCTGCTCTGCGTACTGCAAGAAACCTCGGCGTGCCCTGCATCGTCGGTGCACGCGGCTCGGACATCCATGTGCGCTCGGGAATCAATGCCGTGATGACGCGCCGGACCATTGCCGGCGTCGATGCCCTGCTGACGGTGAGCAAGGCCATGCGCGTCGCCGCCATCGATCAGTTCAATGCAAGCGCCGACCGCACGCACACCATCAGCAATGGTTTCAATACCGACATCTTCCGCCCGCTTGATCGTGCCGCGATGCGCGAGAAGCTCGGCATCAAGCCCGAAACGGAACTGGTGATCTATGTCGGTCGCCTGGTTGAAAGCAAGGGCATGCGTGAGCTGATCGAAGCGCACGGTCGCCTGGTCCGGCGCAAGCCGAATCTGCGTCTGGCCCTGATTGGCGATGGCGTCATGCGCGAACAACTTGGCACCTTGATTTCCGCCAGCGGACTGGACGCAAGCGTCATCCTGCCAGGAGGATGCGAGCCCGCACAGGTCGCCGAATGGATCGGTGCCGCTGATTTGCTGACCTTGCCAAGCTGGTCCGAGGGCTATCCCAACGTGGTTGTCGAAGCAATCGCCTGTGGCCGACCCGTGGTCGCCACGGATGTCGGCGGCACGCGCGAAATCATCGATGCCACAAACGGAATACTGATTCCCGCACGCAATGTCGATGCGCTGGAGCAAGCAATCGATGAGGCACTGGAACGCAGTTGGGATCGCGACGCCATTGCCGCCGCCATGCGTCGCACCTGGGACGATGTCGGGCGCGAAACCCTGGCTGTTTGCGAGCAGGTGGTCAGTGAGCGCCGCCAGGTTGAGCGGCATGACTCAGCAAGTTCCACCGACCCAAGCCGACGTTCAGGCGGGCAATCTCGTCCGCAATCATGAATGACAATTTCCTGCCAGTCGGGCCGGGTTCAAGTGTTCCTGCGCCGGCGCCCACCATGTCCTGACCCCTGAGTCCGAACCGGCCGGGGATCTGGAGCAGACCTTGCTGCCTGCGGCCTATGCCCGTTTGCGTGCCATTGCCGCTGGCCAGCGCAGATGGATGCCGGTCGCCCCGCTGAATACAACCGCGCTGGTCAACGAAACATTTCTGCGAATTGCCTCCGGACATGAAGGTGCGGAGCGCGAACGCCACTTCGCGCTGTTTGCGCGGGCCGTGCGCAACACCTTGATCGATCACATTCGTTCGCGCCGTGCACGGAATCGCGATGCTCCGCTGGTCAGTCTGACAGACGATGCCCCCATCGCATTCGAAGAGCGGGACATGGATCGCTTGCTGGCCATCGATGCGGCATTGACGACCATGCGCGTCCAGCACACTCGGCTGGTGCAAGTCGTCGAGATGCGATTCCTTGCCGGGTCTGAACATCAGGAAATTGCCGAACTGCTCGGCCTGACCGAAAAAGCAGTTCGCCGCGACTGGTTGCAGGCTCGCGCGCTGCTTTCCGGGGTACTCGATGACGAGTGAGCCCGCGCAGTCGCCTGGCGACAGTGACTTGCTGGCGTTGCTGCACGCCAACGCAACCGCCACCAACGTCGGCTACACGCTGGCCTATGCGCGCCGGAGCAGGTGCGCGGCGAACGCAGCACGGCGGCGACCGACGTTCATGGATTCGCGGCACTGGCCTGTCGACTGTTGGGTGGCGATGGGCCACCCACACGAGTTCCGGAAGAGCCGAAAAAGAAAACGCCTCGTTGCGCGCCCGGTTGGAAGCCCTTGAAGCAATGGTGAAGCCATGAACCTTCAACTGTGTATCGGACTCACCTGCTGTTGTTCGCAGGTGCGGCTTGCGCGTCCGACCACACGTGCATCACGGGCAGTGCCATCCTCCGGCCTGTCGAGCACGCTGAAATGACCTCGGAGGAGGGTCATTTCCGCATGGAAAGCACGCTTCGCGCGGCACCCGCCGCCAAACAGGAAGCTGGAGGATTCAGTCTCTCGGCAAACCTCTCCGCGCCAGAAAGCATGATGGCCAGTTGTGCGCCCGCCGGGAATTTGATTTTCGAGAATGGCTTCGATCAGACGGCGCCGATCAGCGACTTGACAGACAACACTTGGCCGATCATCCGGATTTCAGCGAATCGCGAAAGTCGATCAACTGGCGAATATTGTGCTTCCACTGCCTTTCGTTGGTGACATAGGTGCGCGCTGCACGACCAACGCGCGCCAGTTCCTCCGGCTTGCTGCTGTGGGCAAGGACCTTCTCGACAGCGGCTTCGAGATCGCCGGCCTTGAACATCCAGCCAGTCTCGCCTTCAACCAGAACTTCCTGGATCGGATCGAAATCCGGGGCGATCGGTGCGATCGAACAGGCCATGAACTCGAACAGTTTGACCGGTGACGTGTAGTCGCCGGCATTCGGCAGGATGGCCATGTCCATGGCCGCGAGCAGGCCTGGCACTTCGTCATGGGAGACACGACCGGAAAGCACGACCTGATCGCCGATGCCGTGCTCGGCGACAAATTCCTTCAGCGCCGGATAGGTGGCGCCATCCCCGACCAGCAGTAGTTTCAAATGGGGTGCTTCGGCCAGCCGCGGCGCAATCTTGTGCACGAATGCATCGATCGCATGCCATGGCACGAAGGCGCCGAGGTATCCACACACCACGTGACCATCAAGATCCCATTGTGCGCGGGCGCGATCGCGTTGCTCGGCCGTAAAGCTGAACTTGTCGATGTTGGCCGCATTGGGCGTGATGATGGTCGGCGCCAATTCACCATGGGCCGCCAGTGCTCGATCCCGAAACACCGTGGATACGAAAACCAGGCCACTGGCCTTGCGGAAGAGCCAGTGCTCGATGGTCATGGCCAGGCGCTGGAAGAACAAGGGGCGCACGCGGGTGACGATCGCCGAGTCGTTGACTTCAAGGATGATCGGCAGCTTGCGCCGGCGGGCGATCCAGACCGTGGCAAACAGGAACAGCGAGTAGCGCTCGTAGATGAAATCCACATCCGGATTACGCCGTAGCCAGTTCAGGATGCGCCAGGCGACCACCGCGTTGTAGGCAACTTCGGCCAGCTCGAAAAACGGCTCTGGCAGCTTCGAGACCAGGCGCATCCACCAGGTGGCCTGGCGCGTCGGTGACATCGCCTTGGGACTGGCATACGGATCCGCACCGGGCAGGGACAGGATGTCAACCGTATGGCCGTCCGCACGCAGGGCATCGGTGATGCCACGGATGTGCACGCCTTCAACCGCCTTGCCCTGGGTGCGGTGATGGTAGAGAACATGTCGGGGGTCGCCAGCGGCAGGTGAATCCGACATCGTCTATTAGTCCATTTCAGGCAACACCGGAGTCATGGCCGATGCGGATGGTGAAGTTCGATTGGATGCGGGAAGGATACAACGCCGGGGCAATCTGCTAACGTCCGCGGCTGGGTTCAATATCCATTTATGGCGCTGCCCTGGACAGGAAATTTGAAGACCATGGCCAATCAGACCGCGCCACGACTTCCTCTGCACATCCCCTCACTGGACGGCATGCGCGCGTTGTCGATCGCGCTGGTGATTTTCGCACACGCCGCATCGACGCGTCTCGCACCTGCATTTCTCGACCGACCCGCGTTTACATCGCTGGGCAATGTCGGAGTGCGCTTCTTCTTCATCATCTCGGGCTTCCTGATCACCACCTTGCTGCTTCGCGACATTGATCGACATGGCGGCATAAGGATCAAGCTTTTCTATATCCGCAGGGCACTGCGCATCCTGCCGGCAGCCTTGTTCTATATCGGGGTCATGTGGATGCTTTACCTGGGCGGGGTCATCGACCTCACCTACCATCACCTGTCCGAAACCCATGTGGCAACCGCGATTCCGGACCTGATCCACGTGCTCACGTTCACGGCCAATTACCAGCTCGACTACAACTGGTACTTCAACCACCAGTGGTCGCTTTCGGTTGAGGAGCAGTTTTATTTCCTGTGGCCCTTCGCCTTGTATTTCTGCGGCCTGCGCTACGGCATGCGCGGCGTCATGGTGACGATTCTCGTCGTGCCGTTCATTCGCCTGGGCATGTACCTGATCGATCGTCCGGAGCTGGCCTTGAGTCGCGAGTTCCAGGCGGTCTGCGACTCACTGGCCATGGGCTGTCTGGCCGCGATCACCTACAACCGCCTGATGGACCACCCGCTCGTGCAGAAGTTGACGCGTTGGCCGGCGATTCCGCTGGGCGGCTTGTGCATCGCGATCGGCTACGGCGCCGCCTTCATCTCGCGGCCATTGGCTTATATCGCCGGCCAGACACTGGCCAATTTCGGCATCGTCCTGCTCCTGTTGCATGTGATCAGCCATCCCCGGTCGCTGGCGGGCCGCGTGCTTAATACGCGGCCGCTGATTGCACTCGGTGTGCTCAGTTATTCGCTTTACCTCTGGCAGGAACCATTCCTGTACTTTCGCGGAACCAGCTGGTTTACTGCGTTCCCGCAAAATATCGTGCTCGCGCTTGCCGCAGCCAGCGCCTCATATTTTCTTGTCGAGCGTCCGTTTCTGGCGCTCAAGGAAAAATTCGGCAAGCCACCGGCTGGCGCGAAGGCGCCGCCCCAATCCGCCGATGTCCTGCCGCCACCATGATTTTCACGTCGTACCTGATTTTGCTCGCGCTGACTTTTCTTCATCCTATTGAAGCTTTTGCGCCGCAACTTGCCGAGTATCGGCCGGTGCTGGTTTTTTCCCTGATCGTCCTCGCCTTTTCAATCTTCGATGCCGTGCGCACGGGCGTCATGGCTGCGCGCGCACGCCATCTGCTCCTGCTCGGCGCGCTCATGACCGCGATCGTGCTTTCGCGTGTCGCCACCGGCTGGGCCGGTGGGGCATTGCCGGCCCTGGTCGAGTTCAGTGCTCCCACCCTGTTGTTCGTGGTCACGATTCTCGTCGTGACCAGCATCGAGCGCCTGCGCATGGCCTGCGGCCTACTGGTGCTATGCATGGTTCTACTCTCGGTTGCCGGCATTGCCGCCTATCACGATGGATTCATGCGCGACGATCTCGTGGTGGCCGAGCACGGCCAGGTTACTGACGAACTCGCCGTTGTCCCCAGCGATGTCATACCCGCCGACGATGATTCAGGCACGACTCTGTGGCGCATCCACAGTTGGGGCTTCCTGAGTGATCCCAACGACTTCTCGCAAGCGATCGTGATGGTCCTCCCAATGCTCATGGGTGCCTGGTTGCGTCGCCGCTCCGTGCGCAACCTGGTGCGGATCTGGGTGCCGTGCGCCCTGCTTGTTTATGCCAGTTACCTGACCCACTCACGGGGCGCCATCCTCGGCCTTGGCGTCATCATGCTGTTCGGGCTGATGCGCAAGCTCGGGGGAGTGCGTGCCGGCATCCTGCTCGCGCTGTTTGGTGTGGCGGTTGCGGTGCTCGGATTCACCGGAGGCCGCAGTTTTTCGTCCGGCGAGGCCTCGGCTGGTGGACGTATCGCCGCGTGGAGCGAAGGTCTGGTCATGCTCGGTGCGCACCCGATTTTCGGCGTCGGCTTTGGCAACTTCACCGAACACTTCTACTACACGGCGCACAACTCATTCGTGCTCTGCTTTGCCGAGCTGGGTCTGTTCGGCTATTTCTTCTGGGTCGGCATGATCGTGCTTTCCCTCAAGGAGATGGGTCAGGCGGCGGAACTGTCGCCGGTGGACAGTCCCGAAAGGCGCTGGGCGGTCCTCCTGCGCCTGTCCCTGCTCGGATTTCTGACCTGCGCCCTGTTTCTATCGCGGACTTTTCAGCCCACCTTGTACGTCCTGCTCGGCCTGTGCATCGCCAGCTGGCATTGCGCCCAGAAGACATGGAATGACAATGTCGAGACACAGGCGCCCGATGTGCCCTGGATCGGCTCGACCCTCCGCGTGATGTTCATCAGCATCGTTGTCATCTACCTGATCGTCCGCTATCAGAATGCCTTTGTCGCCTGAGCGGCCTCGTTCGTCCCTCCAACTTTCCGTAGCCGGTTCAGTCCATGAGCGTATTCCTGATCTTGTTTGCCATCATCCTGCTTGCTGCGGCGGCTGCGGTCCTCCAGCAGATGCGCAAACGCAATGTCAGTGGCTGGTTGCTTGGATGGATGCGCCAGGATTGGCGCGGCAGTCGGCCGCCTGAGGGCGTAACCCGGCATCTGATGTTCTGCTTTGTCGATCACTACGAGCCAGGCTGGGGCAAGCCGCCCTACGCTATCGAATGCGCACGCGTGGCGCGCTGGCGGCAGGATTATCCGAAGCTCTGCGCAAACCATCGCGATGCCGATGGCCGCCCGCCGGTGCACACCTTCTTCTATCCCGAGGAGGAGTATCGCCCCGAACATCTCGATGCCCTGGTCGAGATGTGCCGCATGCAGCTTGGCGAGATCGAGATCCATCTGCATCACGACAAGGACACCGAGCAGAACCTGCGCGCCACGCTCAAACGCTTCACTGAATTGCTGGCTGACCATCACGATGCATTGCCGCGCGATGCGCAGAGCGGC
Organism: Lysobacterales bacterium 63-13; assembly: GCA_001899855.1. Taxonomy (GTDB): domain Bacteria; phylum Pseudomonadota; class Gammaproteobacteria; order Xanthomonadales; family Rhodanobacteraceae; genus Dokdonella. The sequence continues at coordinate 158,868 of MKWR01000031.1, read as the reverse complement.
CAGCCGCTCTGGGCCTTCATCCATGGCAACTGGGCGCTGGACAACAGCCATCCCACCGGATTCGGCTGCGGCATCAACAACGAGTTGACCATCCTGCGCGAGGAAGGCTGCTACGCCGATTTCACCTTCCCTGCCGCGCCGGATCCCTGCCAGCCAAGCACGGTCAACCGCATCTATTACGCAACCGACGATCCGGCCCAACCCAAGTCACACGACAAGGGTGTGCGCGTCCGCGTCAATGGCACGCCGACCGGAGACCTGATGATCATCCAGGGCCCGTTGGGTTTTCGCTGGCGCAGCCGGAAATTCGGCTTGATTCCGCGCATCGAGAATTCGGACATCCGTGCGGTCAGTCCACCCTGCCCGGATCGTATCGATGCCTGGGTCGACACCGGCATCCATGTCGAAGGGCGCCCGGAATGGATCTTCGTCAAGATCCACACCCACGGCACCCAGGAGTGCGATCTGGACACCTTGCTGGGTGCGTCGATGGACACCGCATTCACTCATCTGGAAAAGCATTACAACGATGGCAAGGCATGGAAGCTGCACTACGTCAGTGCGCGCGAGATGTACAACATCATCAAGGCCGCCGAAGCGGGCCTGGCCGAAGATCCAGGACAGTATCGCGACCACCTGATCCCGCGCCCGGCCTATGCGCCGCGCGCGGCAGCAAACTGACCCGACCGGAAGACTCACGACCATGCTGGCCAGCTTGTTCTTCGCCTCCGCGCTGGGGATCGTATTCACCTACGCCGGCTATCCGCTGATTATGGCCGTGCTCGCCCGCTTGCGTCCGCACAAGGTTTTGCGATCGACGCTCGAGGTTGGCGTCACGATCATCATGGTTGCGTTCAACGAGGAGGTGCGGATCGCCGAGAAGATCCGCAACTGTCTCACCCAGAGTCACCCGCGCAGCTTGCTGCGCCTGCTCGTGGTGTCCGATGGCAGTGACGATCGCACGAATGCGATTGTGGAGGAGTTCGCGGCGGATGGAGTGCGCCTGCTCGCCTTCGCCGAGCGGCGTGGCAAGGCCGCCTGCCTGAATGATGCGGTCGCGGCGGCCAGCGATGACTTCCTCGTCTTTTGCGATGTGCGCCAGACCCTTGATGACGATGCCGTCGCCCACCTGCTGGAGAATTTTGCCGATGATGAAGTTGGCGCAGTCAGCGGCGAGCTCGCCTTTCGCAGCGACGAAATCAGCGACTTTGGCGAAGGCGTCGATGCCTACTGGCGCTATGAGAAATTCATCCGCCAGCAGGAAGCCACGTTCGCCTCCGTGGTCGGTGTCAGTGGTGCCTTGTACGCCATGCGGCGCGGGCTCTGGCAGCCGATTCCCGATTCGACCATCCTCGATGATGTGTTGATTCCAATGAACGTGGTCACTCAGGGCCGACGCGTCGTTTTCGACGAGCGCGCAATCGCCTGGGATCGCCCGTCGAACGCTGCTGCCGACGAGAAGCGGCGCAAGGTGCGCACTCTGGCGGGAAATTTCCAGTTGTTCGTGCAGCAGCCGAGGTTCCTGCTGCCAGGGCGCAACCCCCTGTTCCTGCAAATGATTTGCCACAAGCTATTGCGCCTGCTCGTACCGTTGATGATGCTGGTGGCCCTGCTCAGCAATGCCGCACTGGCACGACAGGGTGGATTCTGGCGGGTAACCCTGCTTGTTCAGATCACCGTCTATGGCCTTGCCATCGTCGCGATCCACTCGGCGACCTTGCGCCAAAATCGCCTGCTGCGCTTGCTCGCCGCATTTTTCCAGTTGAATGGCTTCGTCGTGCTCGGCCTGATTGAATTTTTGAGCAACCGCGATGCACATCGGTGGCGCTCGAAATGAAGCAGGCGCCGATGTCGGGTTCGACTAGAATATGCCGGGAAGCGCTGGCGATACCATCGTGCGCGCCATCGGCGGATTGTGCTTCCGCGATTTCCAACAGATCCTGGAAAACCAGACCTTGAGAATCGGGATTGTCGGCTGCGGCAAAATTGCCGACGGCCATGTCGAGCAGATCCGCGCCATCGGTCGCGGCGAAGTCGTCGCGGTTTGCGACCGCGAGGCATTGATGGCCGAGCAGCTCGCCGCGCGCATGCGCATCCCGGCGCGCTACACGGAACTTTCGCGCATGCTCGCCGAGCAGAAACTCGATGTCGTGCATATCGCCACGCCGCCGGCCGCGCATGCTTCCATCGCCTGTGAAGCGCTCGCCGCCGGCTGCCATGTGTTCGTGGAAAAACCATTCGCGCCGACCACGCTGGAGGCGCTAGCGATCTTCGATTGTGCCCGCGAGAACGGTCGGCGCGTCGGCGTCAACTATCTGTACAATTTCGAAAGCCCTGGCCTCGAACTGGAAAAGCTGCTGGCCGAGGGCTCACTGGGCGAAATCGTGCATCTGGATACCAGCTACGGGTACAACCTCGGCGGTGACTATGGTCTCGCCGTGATGGCTGACCCTCGCCACTGGGTGCATGGCTTGCCGGGAAAACTGTTCCACAATGTGCTCGATCACGTGCTCGCCAAGGTCGTCACCCATCTTGGCGACGAAAGTTCGGTCCAGGTTGAATCCTTTCGCCGCCGCGCAGCCAGCGGCAATGACATCGTCGATGCGATGCCGGATGAGCTGCGCTTCCTGATCCGCAGCGGAAAGGTCACCGTCTCCGGAATGGTCAGCGCGCACGCGAGGCCCGTCACGCATGCCTTGAAGGTGTTCGGCACCAAAGACAGCGTCGAACTCGATTACGCAACGCGGACTCTCGTCCGCAGCGCCCAGCAGACCCAGCCCAGCGCGATCGGCCGTTTGTTCCCAGCGTGGACCCAGGCACGCCGCTATGCCGGCAATGGCTGGCGCAATCTCGGCCGTTTCCGCCGCCATGAGTTCCACTATTTCGAGGGCATGCGGGTTTTGCTCAACCGCTACTACGACGCCATCGAGGGGCGCGGGCCGGATCCGGTTCCCGCCGCGGATATCCTGCGCACCAGCCGCCTCATCGAAAGCATCGTGGCCGCTTCGAAGGTGGCGCGATGAAGGTTCTGGTAACCGGCGCGGGCGGTTTTCTTGGTCGTCGCATCTGCGCCAGCCTGCTCGCCGCCGGCGTCGATGATTTGCGCCTGCATTTTCGCGGAGAGGCGCCAGATGCATTGATGTCCGAATTGCGCGAGCGCTTTCCGCAGGCACGCATTGAAGCCGTGGCTGCAAACCTGCTGAATCGCGGCAACCTCGGCGAGATGGTCGCCAATGTCGATTGCATGATCCACGCTGCCGCCGCCATGCGTGGCTCCGCCGCCGACATGTTTGCCAACACCGTGATCGGTACGCGCAACCTGCTTGAAGCCGCCGGTGCGGCGCAAGTGCGCAGAATCGTCCTGATCAGTTCGTTCTCGGTGTATTGCACGGAACCGCTGGCGCGGGGCGGCATGCTCGACGAATCCGTCGCACTGGAAGCCGATGGCGTCGACAAGGGTCCGTATGCGCATGCCAAGACGCGCCAGGAACAATTGTTCATGGAATACCGTGATCAATTCGGCTTTGAATCCGTGGTGCTGCGTCCCGGCGTGATCTACGGCCCGGGTGGTGGTGCGTTTTCCTCGCGCGTTGGCATCCAGGCAATGGGGTTTTTCTTTTCGCTGGGGCGTGGCGCACGATTGCCGCTGACCTATGTCGAGAACTGTGCCGATGCGGTTGCCAGTGCCGCCCTGCACGCCGAACCCGGTAGTGCCTTCAATGTCGTCGATGACGATTTGCCGACGTGCCGTCGCTACTTGCGTGAGTACCAGCGCAATGTCGCCCGCTTGCGCGTGCTGCCGGTTCCGTACTGGGCGTTCGTGCTTGGCGCACGTTTCCTGAAACGCTATCACCGCAGGTCGAAAGGCCAGCTTCCTGCCGTGTTCACGCCTTACGTGGTGCGCTCGATGTACCGTCCGTTGAACTACAGCAATGCCGCGCTCAAGGCGATCGGCTGGAAACAAGGCGTCGCAACGGAGGAAGCAATGCAGCGGACGTTTCGTTACTTTCGCGAATTGCGCGCGTCGCAATAGAAGGCTTCGTAGGCATCACTCATGACCTCGATCGAGGCATGCGCACGCACCCAGTCTGAAGCCGCACTACCGAGTCGCTGACGTAGATCGGCGTCAGCGAGCAATCGATCAAGCGCGGTGAGCAGCGCAGCGTCATTGGCGACTGGCACCAGCAATCCGGTTTCGTTGTTGCGGATGATTTCAGCATTGCCGCCAACATCGCTGGCAACCATCGCCAAGCCGCTGGCACTGGCCTCCAGCAAGGCGATCGAGATGCCTTCGGTGAGTGAAGGCTGGGCAAAAACATCGAGAGCCGGCAGCAAACTGGCGATGTCGGACTGTGCGCCAGCCAGTGAAACCCGATCGCCCACGCCCAGCGTCACTACCTGTGTTGTCAGCTCAGCAGCCAGCGGGCCGTCACCGATCAGGATCAGTTTCAGACGTGGATGCCGTTGCAGCAATGCGGGCATCAATCCAATCAACTGGGCATGGTTCTTCAGCGCAACCAGCCGCCCGACACATCCAATCACCAGATCCGCGTCGACGAGTCCGAGCCGTGCGCGCGCGGCCTGTCGGCGCAATGGCGACGAGCCGAAGCGCTCGACCGGAATGCCATTGATGACGGTTGCCGCGCGCGTCGCCGACACGATCCCTGTCCTGACCAGGTGATCGCGGACCTGATCACCGACCAGGGCAACCCTTGCGGTGCGCAACAACGAGGCGCGATACAACCAGCGCAGCCGACGCTGGGCCAGGCGCGAGCCCATGTTGTGGCAGGTGTTGACCAGCAAGGGCGCGCGGCGCAGGGCAAGCGAGGCGATCGCCGCATAATAGTTGGGCACAAAATTATGCGTGTGCAGAATGTCGACCGAGCGATCGGCGAGGGTTTGGCGCAGATGGCCGAGCAGCTTGCGGTCGAGGGTACCCTGCTTGTTGCCGATGATGACCGGCACACCGGCCGCCTCGAGTTCACGCCGGAATCCGTCGGTCGCCAACAGGCTGAACACCGCGGTATCGTGGCCACGCGCATGCTGGGCAATGGCGAGGTCGCTGACCACGCGCTCAAGGCCTCCCGTTTCCAGCGTATCGACCACATGCAGGATGGCCGGCAAGTGTTCTGCTGCGGAGGACGGGAAGTTTTGCATGGTTTGCCGCGAACGTCTGGAGCAAACCGGACTCTATCAGGCGGCAAGCGCGAACTGCATGTATTAAATCTGCGCCTGGTTCGCCGCTGGGAGCAAATCGCCGTATCATCCGGCGCGCACAATGCGTCCGCCGTGTCCATGATTCGATTCGACCCGACATCAGCCGCCAAACCGGAACCCCAGCGACCATGAAGCAAGCGTTTGGCCCCGGCACAGCCTTGCGCGCGGCTTTGCAGATGACGGGCTCAACCTATGTGATCTATGCGGCCGGACTGGTCGTCAGTGCGCTGATCGCGCGCAGCATCGGCCCCGAGCAATTCGGCCACTATTCCTACCTGGTGTGGCTGGCTGGCGTGCTGATCCTGATCAGCAACAACGGCCTGACCACCTCCGGCATCCGTTTTGTCTCCGAGTGTCTGGGGCGTGATTCACCCGAGGACGCTGCCAATGTGCACGGCTGGCTGCTCAAGCATCAGCTTGCCTGCATTGCCCTGGTTTCACTCCTCTATCTCTTCGCCATGCCTTACTTCCGACCGGCGGGTTGGGATTCGGGGAGTCTGTGGCTGTTCGCCGCCATCGTCCTCGTCAGCAGCACAGCCAAGACGATGTATCTGTTCAACATATCCATTGCCAAGGGGCATGGACGTTTCGACGTCGAAGCCTACTCGGCGATCGTGATCAGCCTGCTCAACGCGATCGCGGTGGTCATCCTTTGGTGGATGCATGCGGCGCTGCTGGCTTACCTGATCCTGTTCGCCATCACCTGCGTCGCCTATGCCAGCTATGCCACCATGAAGCTGCGTCGTGGCGGAATGCGGGCGCACTTCAAACCGCTTGATGCCGCCTTGCTCAAGCGGCTCCGCCATCATCTGTTGTGGACGGTGGTGTTGACCTTGGCCGCGGTGTTCAGCAACAAGTCGATCGAGACCTGGATGCTCAACGATCGGATTGGTGCGGCCGAGGTGGCGTATTTCACCATTGCCGCATCCCTGACCCGCGGCGGCCTTGATCTGCTCTCATCGGGACTCAACACCGTGCTGATGCCGTCAATGGCGCATGCGTTCGGCGCCAGCGGCCAGCAGCGCGTCAACGAGATCCTTTCCAATTCGCTGCGCTACTTCCATTTCCTTGGCCTGATGCTGGCGGGCGTCGGCGTGCTGTGGTCGGAACCTGCCGTCGCCCTGATGTATGGCCCGCGCTATGCAACCGTCGTCGAATTGTTGAGGATCATGGTCGTTGTCGGTGGCCTGACCTTGTCGGAGGGCGCCTTCGGAGCTCTGCTTTCAACGACCGACAACCAGCGTGTGCGGGCAATCTTTGCCTCGCTGTCAATCGTGTTCACCGCGATCGCCGCCATTGCGTTGATTCCGACTTACGGACTCTACGGTGCCGTCGCCGCGCACGCGATCTCGCGCAGCCTGGTCTTCATCCTGACCCTGACCGGAATCGTTCGCATCTTTTCGCTGCGCTTGCCGTGGCGGGAAATCGGCTTGCTGTTTGCATCGGCGCTGGTCGCCGCCGTCGCGGCGGGTGTCCTCGTCTGGGCATTGCCAGGCCCATGGACCGAGCTGGCTGCCGGTGTCCTCTACGCGCTGGTCTATGTCGGCATGACCCTGCGCCTGCACGCCTGGCACCATCGCGATGCGCACGAAGTCCTCATGCTGGCTGAACGCTACCCGGTGCTGCTCGGCTGGATTGCCCCGCACATCAAGCGCTGGCGTGATGATCTGGAACGGCGCTGAAAGCACTTGCAATGCTTGGCGACGCGTCGATAATCGACCTTGGACACGTCGGGGGACTTCCGCTTCTTTTCTGCAGCACACGGTGCAGTCTGTCGTATCCGCGCCGGAAATCCGCGCCCAAGGAGTGGCATGAAACTTCGCAAACTCGCGAGCTTCCTTGACAAAAGTCATTTGCGGCCATTGCTGGCCGCGTGCATGCCGGCGCGGGGAATCGTTGGCCTCAACTACCATCGTATTGGTGACGGCAGCCGCTCCGAGCTGGATCGGGGCTTGTGGAGCGCAAGCGAGGAAGGCTTCGATCAGCAACTGGCCTGGCTGAAGCTCAACAGCGATGTCATCTCCCCTGCCGAGATCGACCTGGCGCGCAGGGACTCCAGCGGCCGCCACGTCCTGATCACGTTTGACGATGGCTACAAGGACAACTACGACTGCGCTGTTCCGACCTTGCGCCGGCACGGCCTGACGGCAACGTTTTTCATTGCCACGGGCTTCATCGATGATCCGCGCCTGGCATGGTGGGACGAAATCGCCAGCCAGATCCGACGTACCGATCGCGACGAGATCGACCTGCCGCAATGGTTGCCCCAACCACAGCGGCTGGTTGTCGGCCAACGCGAGGCCGTCATCCGGACAATGTTGCGAAAGTTCAAATCCTTGCCTGGCGACCAAGCCAAGCGCTTCCTGGCAGATTTGCGCGATGCAACCCAGGCTTCGCCTCCCTCCCTGCATCATGAAGATCTGTGGATGAGCTGGGACATGCTTCGTGAAATGGATGCGGCCGGCATGACGATTGGCGGACACACCGTCAACCATATTGTCCTATCCGGATCCTCGGCCGCGGAACAATGGACAGAGATATCGACCTGCGCCGCGCGCATCGAGACCGAGATCGGCAAGCGCATGGACTATTTCTCCTACCCGGTCGGCAACAGGAATTCGTTCAATCAGGATTCCATCGAGTGCCTGCGAAAACTCGGCGTCGCCTACGCGTTTTCCTACTATGGCGGTTTCGCCGGCATCAATGCCAATCGCTACGACATGCCACGAGTCGCCATCGAACCGTACATCGATCGAGGCTGGTTTCGCGCCATCGTCGAACTGCCGCGCCTGTTCGGCCGCCCGCAGGACGCTATTGCCTGAAGCGGGCCGCAGCCCATGTCACGACCGTGTCGATCAAGCGGCGCCGGTCGGACTCGGCGAAAAACGTATGGTCGCTGCGTGGCCAGAAGCGGAATTCAATCAACGGTGAGCGTGTCGCGCTTCCAAACGTGGCACGCCATTGGCGCGCATGCAGAAAATACGAGGTTCCGCCGGTGAACAAGGCAAACAATTCGAGCTTGCGTTCGATGAGGCTCTGCAGTTGTTCACGTTCAGTGCCAACGACCGGCCACTCGCGCAGATCCGCAGCGCTCACCGCGGCGGTCAGCGCAGAACCTGATCGGGCCAGGCGAAGGCGTATCGCGGAAATCCATTCACCGGGCGACTTCTGCAATGCACGGCGCAACCGGCCGAAAAGGTACCAGCGGCCCTGGCGCGCCAGCCCATCGATCGAGATCAAGCCGACCACGCGCGGTTCGGCCAGTGCCATCAACCAGCCAAGATCGGCCGCACTGCAAATGCCACCGACCACGAAGCGCCGATAGCCAAAGCGCGCCTCAAGCACATCGAGACTGTCGCGGGTTGCCTGCACCTGGGTCTGACTGCTGCGCACCAGGGAATCACCCACACCCGGCGCGTCGTATCGAAACGCGGCCACGCCCTGCGCTGCGAGCGCACGCGCGAGCCGCGCATGCAAGCGGAATGGGCCACTGCGGTGGATGAACCCGGCATTGAGCAGGATGATGCAAACACGGCTGTCGGAATCTTGCGCAGGACGACTGAGAATGCCGAAAACATCCTCCTGGAGAGCGACGATTTCCTCGCCGGGGCTCATCGTCCATGCTCCATCGAAAGGGCGGCGGCAACCCGTTCAATCGCAGGCGGCGGGAAATGCCCCATTTCGACTTCATCGGCCCAACTGGCAAGCTCCGTCGGCAGGACGATGTCACGGGCACCACTGATCGCACCCCGCTTGTTGGCGGTGTCCGCAACCAGGATGCGCGGCGACGACTGCGACATGGACTGGATCTGCTCGGCCTTCAGCTCGCGGATCAGGTTGCTCGATAGCGGAAAGCCCATCAAGGTTTGGCGGTCAGGCGCGCAGTCTGCCGGCGCACCCAATTGATAGCGCAGGCGGGAATTGCGCTCGACGCGATCGTGACGTTCGAGATCAGCCACATAGGTGGCGCCATCAAGAACGGGTTGCCACAGCCAGAGGGTGGCATCCACGGCTGCAGCCAGCGGCCACGCCACGAAACTCCCTGCGCGAATCCCGAGAACGATCAACGGTGCCGCACCCACGCGTTCGCGCAAGGCTGCCAATGCAGCTGCGGCATCGAGCTTGGCTGATGTCATCGAGAAGGCATCGTCATCGCCTGACGAATCGCCACAGCCCTGATAGTCGAAGCGTAAAACCCCATAGCCGAGCTTGGTCAGCGCCCGTCCAAGAACCGCGAACATGCGATAGCTGCGCACATACTCATGCAACAGTGGTGCACACATCAGAACGCCGCTATGCGGCACCTCATCGGCGCAGTCATAGGCAGCAAACAGACGCGCATCCCCACGCTCGATCCAGCACGGCTGCAGGCGTGAACTCATGGTCTCTTCTTACCCAGGCCGAACAAGCTCAATGCACGCTGCAGGCCGCGGCGCGGCTGTTCGGCTTCCGCAACGGCCGCCTCGGGCAATTCGGCAGCGATTGCCCGCAAGCTGCTGTTGGCCAGCTTGAGCAGGTTCAAACGTACCCGGGTTGCCTTCTCGACCTCGACGACCATCGACAGCGCAAGCAGCGAGTCACCGCCCAGATCGAAGAAATTGTCATTCGCAAGGATCTGCGGCACATGCAACATGGATTTCCAGATATCGGCCAGCAAGCGCTCAGCGGAAGTAGTCGGCTCATCATCGACGAGGCCAGTCTCGCTGGCCGATGCCGGCGTTGGCAACGCCGCCAGGTCGATCTTGCCGTTGGCAAGCAACGGAAACGTTTGAAGCACGACGATAGCTTGCGGCAGGGCGTATCCGGGCAGGTGACCGGCCAGGGTATTACGCAATTGCCCCATATCGAGGATCGCCCCATCGTGCGATGTCAGATACGCCAGCAATCGGGATTCGCCATGACGATCCGTACGCGCAATGACCAGCGCTCGCTGCACGCCCGCAATTGCACAGAGCAGCCCTTCGATTTCCGCCGGTTCCACATCACGCCCGTGAATCTGTACGCGTCGATCAATCCGGCCCAGCTCCTCGATATGTCGATGCGCCAACCAGCGACCACGCCAGCCACTGCGCTGCAATAGTGTCGATCCATCCGGGTCGCACAAATTGACGTCGCTGACGCAGATTTCACCGATGGCGCCAACCGTCAGGGCCGCTCCACTCTCGTCGAGCACGCGCAGTTCCACGCCATCCAGGGCGCTTCCGACATGCACCCCTTCGAGCGGAACTCCAACCTGGCCACAACTGGCGATGATCGTGGCATCCGTCAATAGTGCAGTCCACAACCCCTTGCTGCGCGCGCAGATGTCGTCGGCCAGCGCCGCTGATGGTTTCGCTCCTGTACAGATCACGCGCGCATCAAATATAACATTATCGCTTCCGGAAAAAAGACACTGCAGTGTGTCGGCGTTTGCGAACAGCGTGCCCGCCTTGCTCGACGACAGCAGATTGGCAAGCGAGCCAGCCTTGCCAAGATCATTGCGCGTAGTCAGCACGAACTCGTTGCCATGAACCAGGGCAAGCATGCACTCGATGATCGACATCATCGTGTCTGCCGCCGCCGTGCCAAGCAGACACTCACCCGCACCCAAGCCAAGCGCGTGGCGCAAGGCGGCAAGTTTTTGATTGATGAGACGATGGCTGTAATGCCGGATTTGGGGCTGCCCTCGCAAATCCGGAGCCGCCAGGCTGAGCGCAATATCCGATGCGCCAGCGGGCCCACCGGAAAAACGGCCAGCGGGAGCCGATACGATCTCGGGGGTGTCGGCATCAAGGCAGAGCGTCTTCGTGCGAGGCCACGCCAGCGCCTCTCCCAGCGCGCTGTCGCCAACGACGATATCCACCTGGTCGCACGCAAGCCATTGCGTGAGCCGTGACGGCGGATCGGCGGGATCGAGCGGCAGGCATCTCGCGCCGGTCTTGAGGATACCGATCAATGCGGCGATCCGGTTGATGCCGTGCTCGGCAATCAGGGCAACGCATCGGCCTGGACCGGCACCGCGCCTGGCAAGCGCCACGGCCAGCCGGTTTGCACGTTGGTCCAATTCGACATAGCTGGTTCCCCAACTACCCTGGCGCAGCGCCGTGGCGGAAGGCGCATGTGCCGCCTGTTGTTCAAACAGGGCGTGAAGCGAGGCCGAGGATTGCGCCAAGTCGACTGTCATCGGCGACGGCGCAACTTCGTTTGCCGGTGCAGTGGCGCCGACGCGAGTCAGCGCGGAGATCGAGCGTCGCGGGTCAGCCAGCACACTGGCCATCAGTTCGAGATAGCGCTCACGCAGCATGCACGCGGTATCCGCACGAAAAATGTCGGCGTTGTAGGTGACACCGCCAACCATGCCTTTCGCGTTCTCGAGGAACCACAAGCCGAGATCTTCGGTTGCTCCGCGCTGGAACAACAGGATCTGCTCGTGGTCCAGACCCGACCAGTCGGTCTTGCGTTGGCGCGCATCCTGGAACGAAAACAATGCCTGATAGAGCAAGGCATCGCTGCCATGAACCCGCTTCAGTTCGCTCTGCAGATATTCGAGTGGCACATCGGGGTTGCCAAAACTGTCAATGACGACGCGTTTGACCTCACGCACGAACTCGATGAAGGTGCGCTCGGGCGTCAATGTGAGATACAGCGGAACCAGGTTGGTGAAGTAACCCATGACCGCTTCGAGTTCGGTCTGATTGCGTCCGCGCACCGGCGTCCCGATCACCAGGTCACGTTCGCCGGTGACGCCATGCAGGAGCACGAAGTAGAGCGCCAGCATGGTCATGTTGACGGTCGCATCCGCCTCGCGTGCGAGTGAATGCAAAGCGTCGGTCTGGTCACGGTCAATGCGGATCCACTCGGTCCGGCCTTCACCCGACATGCCCGCTCGGCGTGGCCGGTCAGTTGGCAGGTTGTTGGGTTTTCCCGTCTGCGTGAGGCGCTCCCGCCAGAACGCAAGCTGGGCCTGCAACTGCGGGCCCTCCAGCCAGTCGCGATGCCATTCGGCGAAATCCCCATAGCTGACGGCAAGCGGGGCGAGGTTCGGCTTGCGTGCGGCCAGACCTGCGGCATAGAGCTCGCTCAGCTCGACATAGAACAAATCAAACGACCAGCCATCCCAGATGATGTGGTGAGGCATGAAGAACAGAACGTGATCGTTGCGGTCGAGCTTGAACATGCGTGCACTGAACAGCGGTGCCCGGGTCAGATCGAAAGGCGTGTCGGTCAATGCCTGCAGGCGTTGCAGCAGCACCGCTTCGCGCTGATCAGCCGCTACTGCGCTGAGGTCCTCGGCCGGAAACAGATGGAAGTCGATGCGTTCCTCAACCACCTGCATCACCGTGCCACCTTCGTCATGGATGGCGGTACGCAGGATCGGCTGACGCTCGATCATGTCGGTGAACGCACGATCGAATGCGGACTCATCAAGGGCGCCGCGCAACCGATGGGCCGAGGGCGTGTTGTAGGCGACCCGGCCCGGATGCAGCTTCTCCAGCAACCACAGACGCTCCTGCATCAGCGATAGCTGCGCCTGCGTCTGGTTTTCGCGATGCGGCACGGGGGCTGGCCGGAAGATCTCTTCAGATTCCATCTGAGCGACAACTGCTGCGGCCAGTCCCGCCGCATTCGGCGTATCGAAGATGCTGCGCAATGAGAGCGCCACGCCAAACTCGCGGTTGAGTCGCGCGGTCAATTGCGCAGCCAGCAGTGAATGACCGCCAAGGGCGAAGAAGTCATCGTGGATACCAATGCTCGGCAGCGCCAGGGTTTCTTCCATGGCCTTGCCGACACGCTGCTCAAATTCGTTTCTGGGAGTCGCATGCGGCACATCTCCAATCGATATTGCAGCCAGCGGCGACGGCAGCAGCGCACGATTTATCTTGCCATTCGGCAACAATGGAATGCTGTCGAGACGGACAAAATGCTGCGGGATCATGTAATCCGGCAGGGTCGCGCGCAGGTGTGTGCGCAGGGTTGCGTCATCAATCCCGGCGACGCACGCGGGCTGCGCGGTCAGATAGGCCACAAGGCGCTGGTCACCCGGGCGATCCTCGCGAACCATGGCGACAACCTGGGCGATATCCGGGTGACGCGCGAGGTTGCTTTCAATTTCGCCCAACTCGATGCGAAAGCCGCGCAACTTGACCTGATGATCGAGACGGCCCAGATGTTCGAGCTGGCCATCGTTGCGCCAGCGACCGCGGTCACCGGTACGGTAGACAAGAGCCCCTGCCGTGTCTGAAAACGGATCGGAGATGAAGCGGTCGGCAGTCAAATCGGGCCGATCGAGATAGCCGAGGGTGACACCTTCGCCACCGATGGCGATTTCGCCAGGCACTCCAATGGGACACACCGCAGCATGCGCGTCGAGGATCCAGACCGTGGTGTTGTCGATTGGCCGGCCAATTGAAATCCCGTGCACGGGATCCTCGATTCGCGCAAGCGTCGACCACACCGTGGTTTCGGTCGGGCCGTAGAGGTTCCACAGCGAATCACAGCGCTTCAGCAGTTCGGCAGCGAGATCGGCGGGCAGTGGTTCGCCGCCGCACAAGGCCTTGAATCCAGGGCGTCCGCGCCATCCTGCTTCAAGCAACATGCGCCATGTCGAGGGTGTGGCTTGCATGACACTGATGTCATGCTCGTCGAGCAAGCCGGCAATGTCTCGCCCTTCCTTGCTATGCGCGCCGGAGGCAAGCACCAGCATCGCGCCTGCACTGAGCGGAAGGAAGATTTCAAGGACGGCAATATCGAAGGACAGCGTGGTAACCGCGAGCAGGCGGTCCGAAGCCTCGAGCCCCGGTTGATTGCGCATGCTGGCAAGGAAATTCGCCACCGATCGATGCGGCACGCGCACGCCTTTCGGTTTGCCCGTGGAGCCTGAGGTGTAGATCACATACGCAACCGATTCGATATCGGCAGCGGACTCGATGGCGGTGAAACCGCCATGCGCCGGATCGAGTGCGTCTGGCGCATCGATGACAAGGGTGCGTGCAGGGTCGAATTGCATGGTCGCAACGTGTTTCGACTCGGTCAACAACAATGCCAGTCCGGCATCGGCGGCCATGAATTCAAGGCGCTCGCGGGGAAATGCCGGATCCAGCGGAACATAGCCCGCACCGCTGGCGAGAACGCCAAGGATGGCGGCAATCATGTCCGCACCACGATCGAGCGAGACGCCGACGAGGTTGTTGGCACCGATTCCGCGCGCGCGCAGGGCTGCAGCCATCACCCGTGCGCGTGCGGCGAGCTCGGCATAGGTCCATGCCTGCCCGCCTGAACGCAGTGCAATTCGATCCGGCGTGGTCGCTGCCTGGGCAAAGAAGAGTGACTCGACGCGACAACGCGTAAACGGGTTTGGCTTGGGTTGCAAGGCGCGCAACTCGTCACGCGCCTGCGCCGAGAGAATGTTCAGCGATGACAGCGGCTGCAAAGCGTGAGTGGTGATATCACGCAACAGCGTTGCGTAAAGCTCCAGCCAGCGCCGGATCGTCACCGCATCAAACAGTGCACTGTTGTACTGGCATTCGAGGCGCAAGGCGTCGCCTGCCTGTACCGCATTGATGAACAGCTCGAAGTTTTCGTAGCTGCGCGGAACACCGGCGAACCTTGCCTTGAGTCCCTTGAAGCCAAGGCTGTCGTCATCCAGTCCGGGATCCAGATTGAACAACACCGAGACCAGCGGCAAACGGCCCGGGTCGCGGGCCATGGCCAGGCGCCTGAGCAAGGTTCCAAAGGTGTAGCGCTGGTGTTCGAAAGCATCCAGCAAATGGCTGCGCACACCGCTCAAGGTATCGGCGAACGACACGGCGGGATCGAAGTTGATGCGCACCGGCAACACGTTGACCGCATGGCCGACCATGCCCGGTCGACCGGTGCCGGATTGCCCTGCGGACGGAATCCCGATGACGAGATCATCCTGCCCGGCCAGTCGTTGCAGCAAGACACCGAAACTGGCCAGCAAGATTGCATAGAGACTCGCTCCCTTGCTTGCACCCACCCGCTTGATCGCGCTGACGAGTTCGGCGTCGAGAGTCAGATCCTCGCGCTGCGAGGCGAAGCTGCGCTGACGCGGACGCGACCGATCCACGGGCAGTTCGAGCGGTTCGGGCAAATCGGTGAAGCGGCTGAGCCAGTAGCTTTCATCGGCGCGGAATTCCGCCGACAACGGATGGCGGGCTTCCTCCTCGGCGAAATCGGCGAACGAATCCGCCGCCGGCAACGCGTGACCGCTGGCTTCGCATCCAATCGCGTACAGGGCCGCCAGATCACGCACGATCACGCCGAACGACCAGCCGTCACAGACGATGTGGTGCGTGCTCAGGATCAGCAGATGATCCTCGGCGGACAAGCGCAACAGCTCGCAACGAAGCATCGGACATTTGGCGAGATCGAATTCCGTTTCAACGACACGGCGCAGGGTCTCGGCAATCGCCGCCTGACGTCCCGCTTCGTCGAAGCTCGACAAGTCGCGCTCGACAAATGGCAACTCGGCCTCGGCAACGATGCAGAACTGCTCGCCATCCGCACTCAGCGTTCCGCGCAGGGCCTCGTGTCGGTCGAGAACTGCCTGCAGCGCACGGCGCAAGGCATTCGCATCGAGCGGCCCGTGCAGCTCCAGCGTCACTGATTCGTTGTAGGCGAGCGACGCTGCCGGCTCGATCGACGCGGCCAGCCAGATCTCCTTCTGTGATTCGGTGGCCGGCACCGCGCGCGCCAGCGGCGCATCGGCAAAGGGATCGTAGTCAAGCGCAACCGTGGTGTCCGCCGGCGTTGCCGAAGTCATCATGTCTCCACCTTCAGGTACTTGCCCGGCACTTCGGGGTTGGGCACAAACCAGGCTGGATTGCCTTCGGCGTCCTTGCCCAGGCGTGCGCCAGGCACGGGCGGCTTGCTGGCATCGAACATCCGCTTCGTCTCAACCTTGTAGCGCGGCAGGAAATCCGCTTCCTGCAATTCCGCGACGGATTCGCGGAACGCGGTTGCGATGGAAACGAAATCAGTCTCGCTGTGCGCGCTGGTCATGAAGCACGGGAAGTTGTCGAGGATATGAATGTTGCGGCTGCGCATCATCGCGAACAACAAATCCTGCATTGGGTGTTCCTCCTTGAAATTGACCTTCCAGATCGAGGCGAAGTGGGTGATCGCAATCGGCGCGCCCAGCTCTGCGCAGGCGGAATTCATGCTCTCCACCATGGCTGTGGTGCGTGCGTTTATGCCTTCCTGCAGCGCCGGGCCTTGTTCGGCAAGATGTTCGAGCACGGCATTCGCCGCGGCCAGGGCGAGCGGATGGCGGACGAAGGTGCCGGCGAAATACGTGACACCCACGGTCGGCACCGAATCGTCACCAAACTGCCATTGGCCGCCGTCCAGCGCATCCATGTATTCGCGCCTTCCGGCAATCACGCCAATCGGAAAACCGCCGCCCAGCACTTTTCCATAGGTGGCCAGATCGACATCGACACCGAGGATGTGCTGGGCACCGCGCGGATGCGCGCGAAAGCCAGTGACGACCTCGTCGAAAATCATCAGTGCGCCACTGTCACGCGTGATCGAACGCAGCTCGTGGAGGAATTCGCGTGGCTGAAAATCGGGGCGCCTGCTTTGCACCGGTTCAACCAGCACGGCGGCAATCTCGCTGGCCCGCTCGCGGATGATGGCCAGGGTTTCCGGCGTGCCGTAGTCGAGCACGAGGACATGTTCGGCGGTGTTGCGCAGGATCCCCGGCGCTGCGGGGATCGAGCGCAGCTTCTTGGTGCCACGTACGATCACCTCATCGAAGATGCCGTGATAGGAGCCACTGAAGATCACGAGCGTGTCGCGGCCGGTCACCGTGCGGGCAATGCGGATCGCGCCCATGACCGCTTCCGAACCGGTGTTGCACAAACCGGCCCGATCAAAACCGGTCATCTCACAGATGCGCTTGGCGACCTCGCCAGCAAGCGGATGCTGGGGCCCGATTTCGTAACCCAGCTCCAACTGGCGGCGAACCGCAGCGAGGACAAACTCCGGTTGCCAGCCAAACAAGCTCATGCCGAAGCCGTTCAACGCATCAATGTATTCATTGCCATCGATATCCCAGACCCGCGCGCCTTTCGAGCGATCGACAACAATCTGGTAGATGATTTCCTTGAGCAGCGGACGGAAGCCGTTGACCACGCGCGGATCGGCCAGATGCGGTCGATGCTCGGTCGTGTAGGCCTTGGATTTTCGCGTACGCTCGATGTAACGGCGCATGAAGACATCGAGTCTCAGGCGCTGGCGCTGACTCAACGGGTCACGTTGGGAGTGGATGCGAGCGATGGCGCCAAATGCTTTTTTTACATCGTATTGAGTATGGGCGAGTGCTGCTTCCTCGCTGTCGATTGCCGGTGTCGGCGAGGTGGTCATCGCCGGCGTTGGATTCGCTGGCATCACGCGAGGCGCTGCGGCAGCAGGTGAATCCTGGCCTTGTCCAAGCAGGGCCAGTTGCTGCTGCATGATCAGCATCTGTTGCTGGATGACCTGCTGGATCAAACCGCCATCCGCTGCCATCGCTTGCATTGGCAACGCCATCGCCGCGGGCACGGCGCCTGATGTGGCGATTGGTGCATTCACCGATGCGACAGCAGGCTGCGAGCCCGGCGGTGCCTCCTGGTCGATGTGAGCGACCAGGCTGTCCAGATTGGACAGGCTTTCCATCAACTGGCGGAAGCTGACCTTGATGCCGAACACCTTGGACAATTGCAGGGCGACCTGGGTCAGGGCCAGCGAATCCAGGCCAAGCTCAATGAAGTTGGCGCCACTGTCGGCGTCATCCAAGTCGATGCCGGCGACATCTTCGATCAGTGACTTCAACTGGGTCAGCAAGCGCAAGCGCCGCTCGGGGGCTGCGGCAGGCAACGGGGTCGCCATGGGGTTCTCCGGAAGCAAAGCTGGCTGAACCAGGCTGGGGGGAATGGGTGCGCAAGGGGTGATCTTGCCGACATCGGCCGACGCCGCCGGTGCATCGAGCCAGTGACGCTGACGCTCGAACGGATAGGTTGGCAGGCGCACGCGGCGTTTGTGGATACGACGATCGAGAAGAGCAAGCTTGAGTGGTACGGCTGTCGCCCAGAGCTGACCGACTGCAGCCAGCCACGCAGAGCCTTCGAGCGCTGCCGAATCGGCCAGTGAAGCGACGACCAGGCGCGGCTTCTGCGCCTGCTGGCGAGCCAGCGTGGTCAGGGTCGCGCGTGGGCCGACTTCGATCAGGGCGACATCGGGATGGGACTCCAGCAGGCAAGACAGTGCCGAATGAAAGCGCACCGTACCGCGCAAATGGCGAGTCCAGTAGTCCGCTGAGGTAGCCTCATCATCGGCAAGCAGGCTCGCCGACAATGTCGACATGATTGGCAGCTTCGGTGCCGACAAGGCAACGCGCCCGACTTCCGCTCGGAACGGTGCGAGCACGGGATCCATCATCGCCGAATGGAAGGCATGCGACGTGCGCAACGCGCGACAGGCAACACCATCGGCCTCCAATGCGATTCGCATCGTTTCGATATCGGCGATTTCGCCAGCAACCACGCAAGCGGATGGCCCATTCTCGACCGCCAGCGACAACGAAGCCGGCAGTCGCGCCTTGAGCGACTCGCTATCGAGGCGTACGGAAAGCATGGCGCCGGCAGGTTGTGCCTGCATCAGGCGACCGCGCCGCGCGACCAGGCGCAACCCGTACTCAAGACTCATCACGCCGGCCAGCACCGCCGCCACGAACTCACCCACGCTGTGCCCGATCAACAGGCGCGGAACCAGGCCCAGCGACATCCACAACCTGGCCAGCGCGTATTCGATGGCGAAGGTCGCCGGCTGGGTGACTCCGGTATCAAGCAAGGCATCGGCCGCGTCGGAAAACAGGCGTTCGCGCAAATCGAAGCCCAGCTCGCCGGCCAGCAGTTCCACACACTCATCCAGCGCTGCACGAAACACCGGCTCGCGTGCGTGAAGGCCTCGGCCCATGCCCGGATACTGTGCGCCCTGACCGGGGAACATGAAAACGACACCGGCATCGCCGACACGGTTGTTGGACTTGGCAATCTTCAATTGGCCGAGCTTGGCAATGGCATCGGCAGGGGCGTCGGCAACCACCGTGACGCGTTGCGCGAAAGCCTTGCGGCCTTGGCTCAAGGTGAACGCCACATCGGCCAGATTCTCATCCGGGCTTGCCTGCAGATGCCCGACGAGACGTCGCGCCGATTCTGCCAGCGCCTCGCTGGTGCGCGCCGAGAGCACCAGCAGATGCGGCCCTTCGATACGATCTGAAAGACGCGCGGGCGGGGCTTCTTCGAGTACCACATGGGCATTGGTGCCGCCGACACCAAACGCACTGACACCGGCGCGCAACGGCCAGTCACCCTGCCAGTCGCACAGTTCGCGGTTGACCACAAACGGCGAGTTGGCGAAATCGATGACCGGATTCAGGGCGTCGACGTGCAGGCTCGCTGGCAATCGACGCGAGTCCAGCGCCAGCGCGGTCTTGATCAACCCGGTGGCACCGGCGGCGATGACCAGGTGGCCGACATTGCTCTTGACCGACCCGATTGCACAGTAGCCCCTCGCATCGGTGCTGCGCCGGAACGCCGAGGTCAGACCTTCGATTTCAATCGGATCGCCCAGCGGTGTTGCCGTGCCATGCGCTTCGACATAACTGATCGAGCGTGCGTCGACCCCCGCATCATCCAGCGCCATGGCAACGACCGCCGCCTGACCGGCCGCGCTGGGCGCGGTGAAACTGGCTTTCTCCCCGCCATCGTTGTTGACCGCGCAACCTCGGATCACGGCATGGATGTGGTTGCCATCGGCCACGGCGTCGGAGAGCCGCTTGAGCAGAACCACCGCGGCACCGTCGCTGAAAACGGTGCCCTGCGCATCAGCTGAGAACGTGCGCGTATGCCCGTCCGGCGACAGCATTGCGCCTTCCTGATAAAGATAGCCGCTGCGTGGTGGGCAAGTGACCGAGGCGCCGCCGGCCAGAGCCATCGCGCAGCGTCCGGCGCGCAACGCATCGACCGCCTGGCAGATGGCGACCAGCGAGGTCGAGCACGCCGTGTGCACGCTGACGGACGGACCGGTCAGGTTGAGCTTGTGGGCCACCCGGTTGGTGATGTAGTCCTTTTCATTGGCCAGCATCACCTGGAATGCGCCCAGCATTTCAACCAGATCCGGGTAAGCCGATACATGCCGCTGGAAATAGGTGGCGTTGTACATGCCTGCAAAGATGCCTACCGGCGCGTCGTGCGAATCTGGCACATGGCCGGCGCGTTCCAGGACCTCCCAGCACAGTTCGAGAAAGACCCGGTGCTGTGGATCGGTCAAATCGGCTTCGCGTGCACTGATGCCAAAGAATGCGGCATCGAAATCCTCGACACCATCGATCACCCCGCGGGCACGCACATAGGCGGGATCATCGCGCTGTGCCGGCGGCACCCACGGGTCAATCTGATCCGGCTCGAAGTGCGTGATCGAATCGCGGCCCGCGCAGAGGTTCTCCCAGAACGCCTCGACGTCATTGGCGCCCGGGAATCGCCCGGCCATGGCCACGATCGCGATGGGTTCATCGGCGTTGCCGCCACGCCCCCGACTCATGCGCGCCGCCGACACCGACGCATCCTGGCCGGACTCGATGATGCGGGCGAGTTCGCGCGCATTCGGCGTGCGGAAAAAGTCGGTGATCGACAGCACGCCCGCGCCCTCATCGAGCCGCGCGACCGCACGGACCGCGAGCAGGGAGTTGCCACCGAGGTCGAAGAAATTGTCATCACGCCCCACCTCGTCGACGCCAACCAGATCGGCAAACAAGGCGCAGATCCGCTGCTCCAGCGGACCATGCGCGGGCGCGAATGAGACGGCCAGTTCGGGGCGGGTGGAATCCGGCACCGGCAAGGCCCGGCGATCGAGCTTGCCGTTGGCGGTGAGCGGCAGCGCGGCGAGGCTGACAAACAGCGAAGGCAGCATGAACTCTGGCAGCGAGCGAGCCAGGAAATCACGCAACTGCGCGGCCGTGACCGGTGCGCCATCGACGTGATAGGCAACCAGACGCTTCTGGCCGGGACGATCCTCGCGAGCCATCACGGCGGTCGCGCGCAATGCCGGGTGCCTGGCCAGCGCCATCTCGATTTCGCCGGTTTCGATGCGGAACCCGCGGATCTTGACCTGTCCGTCGACGCGACCGATGAATTCAACAACACCCTGCGGCAGCCAGCGCACAAGGTCGCCGGTGCGGTACATGCGTGCGCCGGGCCCGCCGAACGGATCGCTGACAAAGCGCTCGGCGCTCAGTTCGGGGCGGCCGAGATAGCCGCGTGCAACGCCGGCTCCGCCGATATGCAGTTCGCCGACGACGCCCACCGGTACGGGTTCACCGCGCGCGTTGAGAACGTACAGACTTGTATCCGAAATGGGCCGGCCAATCGGTATCGACCCGGTATCGGCGGGTAGGTCCGACGGAATGGGCCAGGTCGCAGCAAAGGTCGCGCACTCGGTTGGACCATAGCCATTGATGATCTTGGTTTCCGGCAATGCCGCCAGCGCGCGCCGCACATGCGCCACCGAGAGCGCCTCACCACCAATCAGCAACTGCTCCAATCCATCCAGATGATGCGGATCATCATCGACGATCATGTTGAAAAGGGCGGCGGTCAGCCAGGCGATGCGCACCCGCTCGTGTTTTATTGTTCGAGCCAGGCCAGGGCCGCTGGGTATGCGCTCGGGATGTATCACGACGCAACCGCCATTGAGCAAGGCGCCCCAGATTTCGAGGGTCGAGGCGTCAAAACCCAGCGGCGCGGCGTGCAGGATGCGCGTCGCGTCATCGAGGCGGACGTAGTCGACATCGCGAACGAGGCGAATGATCGATCGATGCGCAATCTCGACACCCTTGGCCTCGCCGGTCGAGCCCGAGGTGTACATGACGTAGGCCAACGCGTCGCCACCCGGCGCAGCCAGGCCAGCAGAGCCCGCGGCGGACCCGCTTTCAAGCGCTGCGATGGTGATCTCAGGCACAGCAAGATCCAGTTGTTCACCGTGACCGCTGTCATCGACGACTACGAGCACGGCACTGGCATCCCTGACGACAAATTGCAGGCGCTCGCGCGGATGGCTGCGATCGAGCGGCAGGTAGACACCGCCCGCCTTGAGGATGCCGATAATCGCGACGATCGCATCGATGCCGCGTTCGAGCAGCAGGGCAACTGTTGATCCGGCGACCACGCCACGCGAGCTCAATCCCGCGGCAACTCTGGACGCCCGCGCCTCGAGTTCCGCATAACTCAGTTGTACCTGTCCATGGACCACGGCAATCGCTCGCGGAGAGACGACTGCCATCGCGGCAAACAGGCCGTGAACCGTGTCATCCGCCGAGCGCACCCGTGCGGTGTCGTTCCAGTCCACCAGCATGCGCTGGCGTTCGGCTGGCGACAGCGGCGAAACCTCGGCGAGACGATCGGCATTGACCAGCCCCGCAAGGATTTCCTGCATACCGCTGAGCAAGCACTGCACGGCGTGCGCATCGAACGGCGCCGAGCAGGCGAGAATGCCCAGCGAGGGTTGCTCTCCCGAAACGATGAACCAGGCCAGCGAACGGGCGTCAATGCGCGATTCCGCCAACTCCCGGGTACCAGCCCAGCAGCCAACATCACTGGCTCCGGCCACTTCTCCGGCGTTGGCGGAAGAAGTGGCTGATTGAGTCAGCCAGTCATCGACGATGGCGTCATCGGGCAGTTGATACGCGTGCAGCCTTCCATCCAGCTGTGCGACCCACACGGCACGATTGCCGGTCAGCCGGGCGTCGAGCACGGCCAACGCAGCCTGGAACAACGCATCCTCGGCCATTCGCAGGCGCCTGGCACGCGCCTGCAAGCGCTGCAGAAGTTCGACTCCGAGCGCACATTCGATCGGCGAAACGATGTCGCAACGTGCCGCTGGCCCGCACGCCACCACGTCGCGAAGCATCAATTCGGTTTCGGCTTGGCGATCCGGTCCGGACATCGACTCAAGTCTGGCGTGGCTTGATCACGATCGCCCGGCAGATTCCCGAGCCAACCCAGGTAATCCGGGTGGTTTCAGTAGACATCGGCGTAGGCGTAGGGTGCGCGATCCGTGTGGATCGTGCGCCCCATCATGCGCAGCGCGTGCTGGCGCGCGTTGGAAGCAACGGCGGAAGCTCCGTGCAGAAGGCCATCGATGGCCGTCCGCTTGCCGACCGCAGGCGGCCTGAGTCCGAGCTGACGCAACCGATAGTGGACGCGATGCAGGCGACTGTCGCGCCGGGTCGAATCCGTGTAGTAGGTGAAGCTCATCGTGATCGAAGGTTCATCGCCGTTCTCGACCATGTGCGGACTGGTCGATGGCATGTATGCGCCCATTCCCGGCTCCAGATGAAAGGAGTGGGCACGCGCGCGCAAGCCTTCATTCCAGAACAGCAGATCGCGCTCGTGGCAAGCGTGAAAGCGGTCGCGCGAAGCCTCGCTGGCGGCGACTTCATCCCGATGATCCCAGACGTGCACGGTCTTGCGACCCCGGATCTGCAGGATGAAGTTGTGCTCCTTGTCATAATGAAATGGCGTGATCGTCCTTGGCGACGTCACGAAGATCCAGCCGCCGCGATAGCACATGCCTGGGTCAACCGGATCGATGCCGATTCGAACCTCATCCAGCACTTCATCAACCAATGTCCGATAGATGTCGTCGGTCTGCACATTGAGCAGCGACATCCAGGCTTTGGCTTCACGGATATGCTCGAGGGTGTCCGCTGCCGAGCGTCGGTTCGGATGCAGGCGCGGCGCTGTGTTGAACGGAGTGCCGGCTTCGGCGTTGTCGCTGTGCGTGCGTACGCGACCATCCACCTCCAGACGTGCTCCGAGTGCCACCAGTTGGTCGGGCTGCAGCAATGGATGATCTGTCAAACGGTGCCGAACCGGCTGGATACGCCAGGGATCAAAACTTGACCAGTCCAAATCGAGATTGCTGAAAGAGGCATTCTTCATGGTCATGCTCCGTTCGCTGCCGCTGCTGCCGACCGGTCACGCCGAGGCATCATGATCCCGCCAGGATACCGGGCACAAGGCCCACCTGAGAGGATCGTCACCGTCAAATCCGCCTCCATGGCGGCTGGCTCGATTCAAGGATCACTGGACAGTTGCCAAAGTAGACCAGATTGGAGCAGACGCATTCAAGAACTTTGCTTCAGCTGATGTCAAAAGCCCGGGCCGGAACCGATCCGCACCATCAATCGCGGCAGAAATGGAAGCCGTGATAGCGATCGATCGAATAATCCGGATGGAAAGGCACCCGCACGCTGCGCTCCGGATGATCCCAGCGCACGTTGAGCCGATAGCCGAGTGCGCGAATGTCAAACAGGAATTTCGGCACAGCAGTGACTCGATAGGGGCATACGGCAATTCCAATGTGTTGCAGGGTGAAGAACGAAAGACTTGGATGCATCGGCGTCAGGTTGACCAGCAGATGTCGCGGCGGCACCCGCATGCGCTGGATCAACTCGGCCAGCGAGTAATCGAGATACTGCAGTGATCCCTTTGCCATCAGGACATCACAGCCGTCGGCAATCTCGAGATCGACGAATTCCAGCCGTTGCGCAGGATCCCGTTCACGCGCGATGTCCCTGCCCTTTTCCATCACACTGGCCGTGTCGTGTACCTGCCAGCGCAAATCCGTCGGAAATTCCAGGTGCTGTTGATAGGCGTAGTAGCTCACGCCGACATGCCCGCCCAGATCGAAAATACGGCGCTGCCCCTGCTCCAGCAGCCGGCCGAGCCAGAACAGCGCCGGATAGTCGCTGGATTCAATTTCCGAAAACCGGTACTCGTACAGGTTGGCGGCAGCGGCGCTGTCGAAATCGCCGGGCAGGGAAGCAGGCACCGCTTGGCGCGCCTCTTCGAAACCCGGATAGACGCCGAAGTAAGCGTTGCCGCTGCTGCGCTTGGCACTGAACTCGCGTCGATAGAGAGGCTCGGCGAGATGGCGGATACCCGGCATCTCGGCGATTTCGTTGGCAATGCGCCGGAAACTTCTCGCCAAATTGCCCATGAGTTCTGGCCTTGAGTGTCATGCAACCTTGAAACCTGAAAGCACGCCTTCGCCACGCGCAGTGCTGAACCCAATAGTAACCCGCGCCCCCTGTTCGGCAAAAAAACCGTGCCCTGCGAACATCCGTCAGCATGGTTGGCGCACTGCGTGCCGGCGCGTAGACTTCCGCAGTCCTGCGAAAGGAAATTCCGATGTTCGGTGCCAGCAAGCTGCTCGCCATCGTTGTTGCCCCGGCCCTGCTGGCAGCGTTGTTGAGCAGGGGCTCGTCCTCGCCGGACGCACACCGGATGATCTGGGCGAGCATCGGAAACGGCAACAACGGCGTTTCCGAATTCATGCCGCTGACAGATTGCGATCAAACCAGCGCGACTCATGCTGCCGCCGCCTGCCCGTCCACTGCCAGCGCAACATCCGGTCTTGGCCAGCACACCCTGCTCTGGCACGAGGATGGCAACGGTCCTTCCACCGCAGTCACCCAACCGATCACGACGCAAGCCCAGGGCAGCTTCCTGGTCGCCTTCAATGCGGGCTTTGTTTCCAACAACAACACACCCACCGACAACAAGGGCAACACGTTCCGCGCTCTCGGTGCACCGGTGGCTTATCGCGGCTACGAGGGCAGGTTCAACGTCAAGCCGTACTTTGTCCAGGCTGCCCATGGTGGCAGCGGGCACCAAGTCAGCATCCTCAAGAACGGCGTTCCGACCGGCGAGCTGACCCTTCCTTTCATAGAGATCACGAACTTCGGCACAAACATGCCGATCGTTGCAGTCAACTATCCCGACTCGGGCAGCATGCTCACCAGCGCGTCGGTGACGACGACCGGGCCTGCCACGCTGCTGGCGTTCTGGTTTGGCGATCAAAGCGGGCTGCATCACAGCGCCGTGCCGAACAACGGCTTCCAGATCATCGAGAACTTCGTCGACCTGCCGCCCAACAGCGCCGTGCAATGTGTCGTTGCCGCACGCCAGGTGACCGCGGCCGGCACTTACAACGTGAGCTGGGCCAATTCACCGCAACAAGGGGCACCCTTGTGGTTGCTTGCTTTCCCGTCAGGCGGTGACGGCGTGTTCGGCAGCGGGTTCGACTGAATGGATCGTCAGCTTGACGCGCATCCGGTCGATCACCCTGCGAACCTGAAATGGCTGAAATATCGCTTCACTGACTTGCCGGTTGGTTGGCCATGTGTGGCATAGCTGGCTTCCTGGGCTCGGCGCCGTCGGCGGAAGCCGCGCGCAGCGATCTCGAGAGGATGATCGCGACACTTGCGCATCGCGGGCCGGACGCCAAAGGCTTCCACGTCGACCGAGGCGTGGGCCTGGCTCATTCGCGCCTGGCCATCATCGATCTGGTCAACGGCGCCCAGCCGATGAGCAATCCGCGCGGCAGCGTCTGGATGAGCTTCAACGGCGAGATCTTCAACTACCTCGAATTGCGCAAATCGCTATTGGCCATGGGGCACCGTTTCCGCACCGAATCCGATACCGAGGTCATCCTCCACCTCTACGACCGCCATGGTGACCGGTTTGTCGAACACCTCAATGGTCAATTTGCCATTGCGCTGTGGGATGCCGAGCGCAGCCGCCTGTTGCTGGTGCGCGACCGCGTCGGCATTCGCCCGTTGTTCCACCGGCGAAGTGGCGGGCGCCTCTGGTTCTCTTCCGAGATCAAGGCGCTGCAGGCAGTGCAGCCTGAGCAAGCCCGCATCGATCCGCGTGGATTGGTGCAGGCACTGACGTTCTGGGCCGCGGTCGAGCCGGATACCGTTTTTGAAGTGGTACGCAGCCTGCCGCCGGGGCATCTGCTGGCGATTGAGAAAGATGGTCGCGAGACCATCACCCGCTACTGGGACTGGAACTTTCCCGAGTGCGGCACGCCGGTGCCCTTTGCGTCGTTCGACGACGCCGCTGGATCGCTGCGCGATCTGCTTGTCGATGCTGTGCGCCTGCAGTTGCGTGCCGACGTGCCGGTCGGTGCCTACCTGAGCGGAGGCCTGGATTCCTCGGTCATCGTCGCTCTGGTTCGCAACTACACAGATACGCCGCTGCGCACGTTTTCGGTCGCCTTCGAGGATGCCGAGTTTGACGAGAGCACCCACCAGCAAACCATGGTCCGCCATCTCGGCACCGAACACACCACGCTGAACTGCCGCCGCGAAGACATCGGCGCGGCGTTTCCGCGCCTGATCTGGCACACGGAGGCGCCCGTGCTGCGCACCGCGCCGGTGCCCCTGATGCTGCTTTCGGCACGCGTGCGCGAAGCCGGTTACAAGGTGGTTCTCACCGGCGAGGGCGCCGACGAGGTCTTTGCCGGCTACGACCTGTTCAAGGAAGCCAAGGTGCGCCGCTTCTGGGCACGCCAGCCCGGATCTCGGCTGCGGCCGAAGTTGCTGGGTCGCCTGTATGGCTATCTGGAGCATTCCCCGGTTGCCAATCCCGCTTTCGCGAGGGCCTTTTTCGGTCAGGGCATGGACTACCTCGATCGCCCGGTGTTTGCACACATGCCGCGCTGGACCACTTCGCAACGCGCGCTCGGGTTTCTCTCCGATGAAATGCGCGCCAGCGTCGGCGACTGGGATGCAGCAGCCTTCTACGAAAAGACTCTGCCGCCGCAGATCATGCGCTGGTCACCGCTCGCACGCGATCAGTACATCGAGGCGAAAACCCTGATGGGTGGATACCTGCTCAGCTCGCAGGGAGATCGCGTGGCCATGGTCAATTCGATCGAAGGGCGGTTTCCATTTCTCGACCATCGCCTGATCGAATTTGCCAATCGCCTTCCACCACAATGGAAAATCCGCGGCCTGACCGAGAAGCACATACTGCGTCGCGCAGTGGCCGACCTGCTTCCGGAAAACATTCTGCAGCGCACCAAGCAGCCTTATCGCGCGCCGGACTGCTCGAGTTTCTTCAACGACGGTGTGCCGCTGGATTACGTCGCCGACCTGCTCAGTGAAGAGCGTATCCGCCACGCCGGCTACTTTGATGCGGCACGCGTATCGCGTCTGTTTGAAAAATGCAGATCCGGTCGGGTCAGTGGATTTGCCGACAACCAGGCCTTTGTGGGTATTCTTTCCACGATGCTGCTCGACGATCAGTTTGTCCGCCGGAAAACATTCTGACCCGGCCGAAAATCAACCCCTGGAATCCCGTTTTCCATGTCAATCGAAGCCAAGATCCGCCATTACATCCTCGAGAATCTGATGTTCACCGATGACGGATCACGCTTGCCCAACGATGCCTCGCTGCTCGACCGCGGCGTAATCGATTCAACCGGCGTACTCGAGATCGTGATGTTTCTCGAAGAAGAGTTTGCGATCAAGATCAAGGACAGCGAAATGCTGCCGGAGAACTTCGATTCGGTGAACAACCTGGTCGCCTTCGTGCAGCGCTTGCAGGCCGCCCCGTGATCCGGTTCCGCAGGCGTTGAGGAATGACCATGGATGCCCAGTTCCGGTCGCGCTGCGCGACGCTCGGTGCGACCTTCACCCAGCCTGTGGACAAGCCGGATGAAACGGCTGAAGCGACTCTGCGTGCACTGTGGTGGCTGGCGGCAGGCGAACCGCGTTCGCTCGCTGCTGCGCGTTCCGAGCCGTTGCCCACGCTCAATGCCGAGGGACTGGCTCGCGTCGATGCGCTTGTCAGCCGTCGACTGGACGGAGTCCCGCTTGCGCACCTGACTGGTCGCCAGGACTTCTGCGGCCTGGAACTGCTGGCCGCGGCATCCGCCCTGGTGCCCAGGCGTGAGACGGAACTGCTGGCCGAATCCGCGATCCAGCTCGGTAATCAACTTGCCGGCGGACAAGATGGAATCCAGGTTGTCGATGTGTGCACCGGTTCCGGCAATGTCGCATTGGCGATTGCCTCGCACTGCCCCGCCGCACGCGTTTTCGGCGCCGACATCGATGCGGCGGCCATCGGGCTCGCGCAGGAAAATGCGCTGCGCCTCGGCCTGGATGCGCGAGTCAGCTTTCGATGCGGCGATCTGCTCGCTCCGTTCGCGGGACCCGACTTCCGCCGGCAGATCGATCTGCTCACCTGCAACCCACCCTATATCAGCAGCGCCAAGGTTGAACGGATGCCCAGCGAGATCTCCGCACATGAGCCGCGCACCGCATTTGACGGCGGGCCGCTCGGCGTGTCGATCCTGATGCGCCTGATCGACGAGGCGCCGCTCTGGCTGCGCGACGGTGGCTGGCTTGCGTTCGAGGTGGGTCTTGGCCAGGGCCGCTCGATGGCCCGTTGCCTGGAGCGCCGCAGCGAATACGACGAAGTGCGCGAGATCCATGATGCCAATGGTGCAACACGCGTCCTGCTGGCCCGGCGCAATGGGATCGAGGCAAGCCATGCCGCCCCTTGACTGGAACGTGCTCGATCTCGATTACGCAACGGAAGCCGACCGCATCGCCGCGCAACTGCGCGAAGGGCTGGCAAGCCAACTGCACCGGCGTGGCTTGATCGTGGCGATATCCGGTGGCATCGACAGCTCCGTTTGCGCGGCGCTGGCGGTGCGTGCAGTCGGTGCGCAGCGGGTCCTCTGCCTGATCCTGCCCGAGCGCGATTCCGACCCGGACAGTGCCGAACGCGCACAGTTGCTGGTCGACCATCTCGGCGTCAACGTGGAGCGCTTCGACATAGCCCCGGCGCTTGAGGCGCTCGGCTGCTATTCGGCGCGTGATGATGCGGTGCGCCGGGTGCTGCCCGAATACACGCGCTCATGGAAGATGAAGCTTTCCATAGTCGGCGCGCGCCAGGGCACGATCAACCGCTTTCGCCTGATCGCACAGGATGACGCGGGCGTGCTGCACGAGCGCGAGTTGCGCCTCAACGACTACCTGACCATCGTTGCCGCCACCAGCTTCAAGCAGCGCACGCGCAAGATGCTCGAATATTTCCATGCCGATCGGCTCAACTACGCCGTGGTCGGCACGCCAAACCGGCTCGAGTTCGACCAGGGCTTTTTCGTCAAGAACGGCGACGGCGCTGCCGACATCAAGCCGATCGCACATTTGTACAAGAGTCAGGTCTACGCCATGGCCCGCTATCTCGGCCTGCCCGAGCGCCTGTGCAACGCCCAGCCAACAACGGATACCTACAGCCTCGAACAAGGCCAGGATGAGTTTTATTTCGCCCTGCCATACCGCTCGATGGATCTGGCCCTGTGGGCGATCGACCATGACGTCCCGGCGCAGGATCTCGGCCGCGTGCTGGGGCTGGATGCCGCCGAGGTCGAGGCCGTGTACAAGGACATCCAGGGCAAGCGGCGCACCACCCGCTATCTGCATCTGCCTCCCATCACCTTGATCGGCGCGCCGTGAGCACGCGTCGATGAACTCCGCAGCAGATGCCGCACCGTATTACGTCAGCCTCGGTGATGTCGATCGAGATCGGGATGCCGTGATTGCCATCTGGCGCGACAACCTGGGCAACGATGCGCACATGCGGGCCAAATTCGCCTGGTTCTACGAATCGTGTCCGCTGGGCAAGCCGCTGCTGCTGATCCTCAAGCAGGCCGGCACCGATCTCAGTGTGGGTGTCGCCGCCGCCGGGCCGCGTCGGATGCGCGTGCGTGGCACGGAGTTGTCAGCCGGCGTGCTGGTCGATCTGGCTGTCATGGCAGACCATCGTTCGCTCGGGCCCGCCCTGTTGCTGCAACGCGAACTTGC
Organism: Lysobacterales bacterium 63-13; assembly: GCA_001899855.1. Lineage (GTDB taxonomy): Bacteria > Pseudomonadota > Gammaproteobacteria > Xanthomonadales > Rhodanobacteraceae > Dokdonella. The sequence continues at coordinate 127,946 of MKWR01000031.1, read as the reverse complement.
CATGCTGGGTGCGCAACGCTTTGATCTGCTCTATGGCTTCCCGAATGCCAAGGCGGCGCCGCTGTTCAAGCGCATCGGGGTGTATGAGATCCCCGGCGAGATCGTCCGCTATGCGCGCGTGCTGCGCTATCGGGATTTTGCCGCGCGCAGCTTGCCCAAGGCCTTGGCCAGTGCGTTTGGATGGGCAATGAACTTGTCCTGGCGGCTGAATCCCGCTCATGCGGAACCGCGCGGGCTGCGCGCCAACTGGTGCGATGCAGTCGATCACCGATTCGAACAACTCTGGCAGCGCTCGGTGCCGAGCGAGGGCATTCTGACCGTGCGCGACTCGCAGTTCCTGCGTTGGCGTTTCGAGCAATCACCCACATCGACGCGTTTCCTCCGGCTCGACGATCTGCAAACCGGAGACCTCATGGCCTGGTTTGCCTGCCAGAGTCAGGGGCAGATGCTGCACGTGCGTGATTGCTGGTCGGAACAAGGCCTTGCTGGCGTCTCGCGAAGCCATATCAACGCACTGCTGCATGCGGCCTACCGGGCCGGCTACGCTTCAATCTCGTTCGAATTCTTTGGTGCCAAGGCAGCTTTGGCGGGTTGGCAGTCGGCGGGCTTTGTCGAGCGCAGCCGGCGTTCGCTGGTGGCGTGCTGGTCAGGCAACTACGTCGCTACGGCGCCACTGGATGAAATGTACCTGACCTCGGCAGATGAAGACGAGTAGACGATCAGCCATCCATGTGTGCGCTGACTACGTGACCGTCACGGCTTCGCGGACTGAAGGGCACCCAGGTCATTGGTTCCTGATCGGGGCCGCTTGTCGAAATCGAGCTTGACCTCTTCGATTGGGATTCCGGCAGCGATGGCCGGACTTTGCGGCCCAGGTCTGACTTGCGCATCAAGTTTGAAATCGGCACTCAGGCTGTGCGCGTCACTGTGCTCATGTGCCTGCCACTCTTCGAGGTTGCCAGCGCGCAATGGGCTGTCGACGCGCATGTCGACAAAACGGCATGCGCCACGACGATTCTGATAGCCGTTGTAGTCGGTTCCGGGCGCACCACGCAGGCCGGACAATCCGCCCAGCTCACGCGACCAGCGGATCTCCACGCAGGTACCACCGTCCTGGACAATCAGGTTGTTGCGGATCACTGGATTGACGCTGGGCGGCCGGTCGGCATTGGCGTCCCAATCCTGGAACGGGATGCCGAAATAAATCGCGGCATGACCGAGTCGGCCAGCATCGGTAATCGTGTTGTTGAGTACCTGCGCGTCGCGCGCCGCATACAGCCCGATGCCCGCATAGCCGGTGTAGCGCACGATATTGTTGCGCACGATGGCGCGGATTGATTCGTAGTATTCCGGATTGGCTTGCAGGTCGAAAAATTCCTCGCTGGTATCGAATCCGACCAGGATGCCGGCCATGCCGGTGTTCTCGATGCGGTTGCGCTGGATCAGCACATCGCTGGCACCGCCTTTGAAATAGAGCCCGGTCGTGGCGATGTCGTGGATATGATTGTCCTCGACCAGCATGTGCGAGCCACCGACGTTGTCGATACCTTCGGCGTTGCGTCGTTCCAGCGGCGTACCCGGCGGGTCGGCGGCTCCGGTATTCCAGATTTCACTGTTGCGGATGGTCACGTGATCACACTTCGGTGTGATCTTGATGGCGTCGCGGCCGGTGTCGTGGATCCTGAGGTTTTCCAGCACGATATTGCTCGCCCCGGTTTTTTGCTGACCCTCACCGCGATACCAACCCGTCTGCAACTGGATGCCGTAATACATGCTGCCGCTGAGTTCGAGATCGGCAACGCGGCTGCCACTGGCTTCCGGATCGATCTGGACGACAACGCTGTCCTTGACCTTCATGTCGCACTGGATATGGGCGCTCTCGCCTGTCTCCGCGCGCAAGCTCAGACGCTTGCGCAGGCGCACATCACATTCGTGATAAACCCCCTTGCGCAGGATGATGGTATCGCCTGCCTTGGTCAGGTCGATCGAGGTGTCGAGCACGTGGCCAACCGTGCGAAACGGCTGCGCCCGACTTCCGTCGCCCAAAGCGTTGTCACCCTCGGGAGAGACAAACCATTCGCGGGCCATGGCCGGGAAAGCAACCAGCGCCACAAAGAGCAGCAGGAGTCGGGACAAGAGGGATTTCCCTGGCCAGCTCAGACAACTGGCGCGACATGACGGATCAATCGAGTCTAATCCAAACACGCCGTCAGCTGACGCAGGGCGGTATCCACGAATCGGATTCCGCCCTGCGTCAGACCAAGGTGATGGGTAACATGAGGGTCAGCAGTGCGCGTGATGCCGTCACCGAATTTCAGTCGAAGTTTCCGAGGAAAATCTGGTTTGGCGGCGGCGCATTCAATTCATCCGCACCGATGTCGTAGGGCGGATAGCGCTGCTGCTTGTCGAAATCATCAGTGACCTGGGTCAGTGTGGTACCGGCATCGATGGCGGCACTGCCAACCAGCAGTTGGCCACTCGTATCGATGCCCGCAGGGGCGTAGATGCTGTGCAAATCAGCTGCCTCATAGGCACGCCACTGGGCCAGCGTTCCACCCGCGGAAATCGGGCTGCCGGGACGCGCATCGCGGAACACGCAGGCACCGTTGCTGTTTGTAAAGAGATTGAAATCAGTGTTCGGGTTTCCGATCAGGCCGGAGACACCACCAAACTCGTTCCAATGACGTATTTCCACGCAATTGCCGCCGTACTGCTGGACCAGATTGTTGCGAATCAGCGGGTTGATGCTGGGCGGGCGGCCAGCGATCGGATCCCAATCCTGCGCCGGCACTCCGAAATAGATGGCGGCGTGACCCAGCTGGGCGGTATCGATGATCGTGTTGTTGACGACCACGGCGTCCTTCGCCGAATACAGGCCGATACCCTCGTAAACCGTATTGCGGATGATGTTGTTGCGCACCGTGCCGCGGATCGATTCATAGAACTGCGGGTTGATGGTAAGGTCGAAGAACTCGACGCTGGTATCGAAACCGACCAGGATCCCGGACATGCCGGTGTTCTCGATGCGGTTGCGCTGGACCAGCACATCGCTGGAGCCCCCCTTGAAGTAAAGACCGGTGGTCGAGATGTCGTGGATGTAGTTGTCCTCGATCACCAGGTTGGAAACGTTGACGCTATCGATGCCATCCGCATTACGGTTGTCGAGCGGCGTACCCGGCGCTTCGGCGGCTCCGGTTTTCCAGATCTCATTGTTGCGGATCGTCACATGGTTGGACTTTGGCGTGATCTTGATGCCATCGCGGCCGGTATCGTGGATCTTGAGATCCTCAAGCAGGATGTTTGAGGGGCCGGACTTGGTGGCGCAGCAGGGATCCGGATACCAGTCCGTCTGCAGCTGAATGCCGTAGTACATGCCACCGCTGATCTCGAGTTGACGCAAGACGCTGCCGCTGGCGGACGTATCGATCTGGATCGTTACGCTGTTGTTAACGGTAATGTTGCAGTGGATGTGGGCACGTTCACTGGCGTAGGAGCGCAAGGTAAGCGGCTTGCGCAGGCGCACGTCACACTCGTTGTAGGTGCCGGCACGCAGGGTGATCACATCACCCGCGCTCGTCATGTCGAGCACATGACGAACTGTCTTGAACGGTGCGGCGAATGTTCCGCTGGCGCTGTCACTTCCGCCGGGAGCGACGAACCACTCTGTGGCCGCGGCGGGCAGGCTCACCAGCGCGAGCAGGAGAATGAGTATTCTGGGCATCTTTTTCCAACCATTTTGCGAGCGTCCCGGCCAGGTTCCAATCAGGGGTGACCACGCCGGCCAACGACTTTGAGGAGTGCGCGCGTCCATGACTGCGGAATTTGTTGCAGTGCAGAATGGACTCTCAAATGTCTGATTTTCGTGATGATTCTCCCAGTTTCCCAGGCCAGGATGAATCGACTCCGGAAACTGCGACGCAGTTCCACCGAGCATTCAGCAATGCTCGGCACTCCCTGTATTTTTATTGTTGTTTATTCATTTGGAGAGCGTGAAAACACGCTCTTGATTGGAAAATCAGATCCCTTTCTGCCACTGGCCCCTGGCCACTGACGCAAACCTGCCGGACCACCGCAATTGATCCGACGCGCATTCCCGCTCCGATGAAATACGCCCAACCCCACACCACGTAGCCGCATCCTGGATGCGACGCAATGATGCAATCCGTAGAATGCCAGACCTTGATGCAGCAGCCGGCGGAAACCGAATGACCGACCCAGCACCAGCCGTGACGGCGACCAGCGCGAACTGGTCCAGTCGGGATCCGTGGCAAAGAAACAACGACGGCGAGTTGCTGATCGGTAATCGGCCGCTGGCACTGGTTGTCGAGTCGGTCGGCTCGACCCCTTGCTATCTCTACGATCGCGAGCGCCTGAGCGCAAGGGCTCGAAACCTGCGCTCCAGATTGCCGGCCGAAGTGCATCTGCACTATGCGATGAAGGCCAATCCGATGCCGGCCCTGGTCTGTCACATGGCCGGCCAGGTTGACGGCATCGATGTGGCATCGCGCGGCGAATTGCGCGTCGCCCTCGACAGCGGAATGTCTCCAGAGCACATCAGCTTTGCCGGGCCGGGCAAGTCCGCCAGCGAACTCCGCCAAGCCGTTGCCGCCGGTATCCTGATCAATATCGAATCGTTTCGTGAAATTGGCATCCTCGCCGATGCCAGCCGGCAATGGGGCCAAGCTGCGCGCGTCGCCGTGCGGATCAACCTGCCTTTCGAGCTGAAGGCCTCGGGCATGAAGATGGCCGGCGGTGCGCGGCAGTTCGGCATCGACGCTGATCAAGTCACGAACATGCTGGATAAGATCAGCCAGGCCGGACTTGGCTTCGAAGGTTTCCACATGTATGCGGGATCGCAGAATTTGCGTCCGGCGGCCATTGTGGAGTCGCAACTGCGCTGCTACGAGCTTGCCCTGGAGTGGCGTGACCAGTTTCCGGCACCGCTGCGCAGCTTGAATCTGGGCGGCGGCTTCGGCATTCCGTACACGGTCAACGACATGCCGCTGGATACCGACCCGATCCTGCTCAACCTCAATGAACTGGCCGTGCGTGCGCGCAAGGACCTGCCTGGCGCACATCTGGTCATCGAGCTTGGCCGCTATCTGGTCGGCGAGGCCGGCCTTTATGTCGCCCGCGTCATCGATCGCAAGATCTCGCGTGGACAGGTTTTCCTGGTTGTCGATGGCGGCATGCACCAGCACCTGGCTGCTTCGGGCAACTTCGGCCAGGTCATGCGCAAGAATTATCCCGTCGAGGTCAACCGGCGCAGCAGCGAAACCGAAACGGCCAGCGTGGTCGGGCCATTGTGCACGCCACTGGATCTGCTCGCCGATCGTGTGCCGCTGAATGTGGCCGAAGTGGGCGACCTGGTCGTCGTGTTCCAGTCTGGCGCCTATGGCCGCACAGCCAGTCCACGCGACTTCCTCGGTCACGCGGACGTGGTCGAAGCACTGATCTGATCCAGAGCCCGCCTATTCCTCGTCGCCAGGCAAGGTGCGCCCTTCGGCCTCGGCCTGCAACACGGAACGGCGGATCTTGCCGGTATTGGTCTTCGGCAGCGCATCGCGGAATTCGATCAATCGCGGCACCATGAAATCCTCGAGCCGGGACAGGCAATGGGCGATGATTTCGCGTGCCTCGATTTCCACATCATCGGACTTGACGATGAGTGCCTTGAGCGCACGTCCGAGCACTTCGTCCGGCACGCCGACGACAGCGGCTTCCTTGATCCCGGCCAGTGCGTAGAGCACGTTCTCGACTTCTTTCGGGCTGACCTTCTCGCCGCGCGACTTGATGATGTCGTCCTTGCGCCCGACGAAATACAGGAAACCCTCCTCGTCCATGCGGAATAGATCGCCGGTATGCAGCACCTTCTCCCACGGATAGCGCCCGGTCTTGAGCGCTTTCGCGGTGGCTTCCTCGTTGCGCCAGTAACCCTGCATGACATGACCGCCACGCACGACCAACTCGCCGACCACGTTTGCCGCAACCGGCTTGCCCTCATCATCGGCCACCCAGACTTCGGTGCCCGGAATGGCGATACCGACACTGTCAGGACGTTTGCCCAGCTGCGCCGGCGGCAGCCAGGTGCAGCGTTTGGATTCGGTCATGCCGTACATTGAATAAACCCGCGATCGGGCGAACAAATCCTGCAGCTTCTGGATATGCGCCGGTGGCAACGCCGCGGCGGTATTGGTCAGGAAGCGCACGCTCGCGGCCCATTCCGGCTTGAAGTTGCGCAACTGCACGATCAGCGCCGCCATCGTCGGCACCAGTGGAAAGCCGGTGACTTTTTCGCTGGCCAGCATCGGCAGGATCTTCTGCGGAAACGCGAAGGATTTTTCCAGCACCAGAGTCGAGCCCATCATCACGCACATGAGCAGCTGGTACAGGCCGTAGTCGAACGCCAGTGGCAACACGCTGAGGATCACATCGTCATTGCGCGCCTCGAGGTAAGTCGTGATCGAGGTCGCCGCAAACACCATGTTCCGGTGCGTCATCATCACGCCCTTGGGCTGGCCGGTAGAACCCGAGGTGTAGACGAGCATGGCCAGATCAATGTCTATGCCAAGCGCGGGGGCATCCAGCGCGGCCGGCGCTGTCGCCATGAATTCGGTCCAGGCGATGTCGTCGCCAGCAGCGTCATTCTCGACGTCGGCCACGATGATGCGCCGCACACTCGCCGCCCGCGCGGCGGCAGCACGGGCAACCGGAAGCAAGGCCGCCTGGGTAACCAGCACTGAAGCCTCGCAGTTGTTCAGCACATAGGCCAGCTTGTCGGCCTTGGTGGTGGGATTGATGACGCTGAAGACACCGCCTGCGCGCAGGGTGCCAAAAATGCCAATTGCCGCCTCAAGCCGGTTGTCGATGAACAACACGCAACGCTCACCATTGCGCAAATGCGCATGGTCGACCAGGCCCGCGGCGAAACGCTCGGACTCGGCGTGCAACTCGGCATAGCTTGTGCGCTTGCCCTGGGCGACCAGGGCAATACGATCCGGATCGCGCTCGGCAGAGCGGCGCAGCAGCTCCTCGTAGCGGATCATTCCGGCAGTCCCGCCTCGGCTCGCTTGCGATTGACGTAGCGGATCAGCGGGCCGATGCCGTCGATATTCTCAGGGATCACGTCGTCATCATCGACGATGATCTCGAACTCCGACTCCAGCCAGGTGACCAGGCTGAGGACGCCAATTGAATCAAGGATGCCGGCGTCAAACAGGCTTTGCTCGGCAGCGAGATCGTCATGATCCTCGGAGGGAAACGTGTCGCGGACGAAATCGCGGATACGGGTTTCAATCGTGTGCATGCGCCACTCTGGGAAGTCGTGGGGATGGGACTTGAGCCGGGACAACCGGGTTCGGTGTCGCGAGGCTGCGCAGTTTGCCAGAACGCGACAACGAGGACATCAGGGGTGAGCCCCGGAATGCATGTTTGAACGCCCGCGGATCGTGATCACGAATCAGTCGGGATCGTCGCAGGTTGCTCGACTTCACCCTTTGTCGCGGGCGTCAGCACACTGACCCGCCGCGCCGGATTGCCGGCGACAACCGTATTCGGCGCCACCGCCCCGGATACGATCGAATTGGCCGCGATGATGCAGCCTTCTCCAATGGTCGTGCCGGGAAGAATCATCGCTCCGGTGCCAATCCAGACATTGTCGTGGACAACTATCGGCTTGATCTCGCTGGGATCCGGCGGCACCCCGGCGAGACGCAAGGCCGGATCGCTGGCGTGTCCGGTCGAATCGCGGAACGAGACCCCGCTGGCGATCTGGACATGGGCGCCAATGGTGATTTCCCGCCCGACTACAAAACTCGTGTTGTGGCCGATATCGCAATGGTCGCCAATGCTGAGGCGCGGGTTGGGCACGAAACTGGCGGCAAAGGCGATGCTGATCTTTCCATTCAGACATACATAGTCGCCGAGGATCAACTCGCCGCGACCCTTGATCCAGGGAACATAGATGCCGGTGGTCACCCCGCGGCCGTGTTTCGTGCAATACGCCTTGAGCAGTGGCTCGGCGAGGAACCGGCGGCGCAGAAAGAAAATGATCCCACGCAGAAACAGGAAGACGTACAGCATCGGCACGACGATCACGCGCGGTGCAGGCAAGCTGAATGTGCTCCATTGCTTGCGCAGGGTGCGCAAGGCCCTCGCAGCCGGATGGGTCGAACGGGCCGCCCAATGGCGTAGCCTGGCAATCATGCACGGTCCCCGTGGAAGGTCGTTGAATTGCTGCCCGCGCCGGGACGGCTGGCATCAGAGCGGTGGATTATCGACCCAAGCCGATCATTGGAGCCAGCCGGCTATTACGGCAAACGCCTTGCGGTGGGTGTTCAGCTCCGCCTGTGACCGGCTTCGCATATCCGACCGGCAAATGAGCCTTGGTTACCGTTTTCTACAATCATTTGCTACATCAATGGTTTAGCTGTGACTGCTGTCACCAATTGCACCCCGGTATTCAACCAGCATGCAATTTCCTGATTGCAGCAGCACCCCTTGTCATGCGCTTCCCCGTCCTTGTTTCACGCCTCTCGAAAACCGCCCGCGCCGCCTTGCTTGCCGGCGCGATGACCGCTTCAACGGCGATGGCCGCGGCAAACCTTCCGAACCCCATTCTCTTTGTCACCCAGGTACCGGTGCCGCAGGATTTCGCAACGATCGGCACAGTTTTCGCCAACCACATGTCCGACATGCAGAGTGCTGCCCGCGGTGGTGACCTGTGGATCCGCTACCCGAACGGAACCCTGCGCAACCTGACCGCCGAAGCCGGCTACGGCAGCAGCGGCATGCAGGGCGCAAACGCGATCGCGGTGCGCGACCCGGCCGTCCATTTCAATGGCAGCAAAGCGGTTTTCAGCATGGTCATTGGCGCGCCGACTTCGCAATACCAGCAGATCACGACGTATTGGCAACTCTACGAGATCAGCGGTCTTGGCAGTGGCCAGACCGTCAGCATATCGCGCGTGACCAACCAGCCCGCCGACACCAACAACGTCGAACCGACCTACGCTTCTGATGGCAGCATCATCTTTGTCAGCGACCGCTCGCGCAACGGCGATCGCCACCTTTATCCGCAACTGGACGAGTACGAATCGACGCCAACACCGAGCGGCTTGTGGAAGCTCAATCCGGCGACCGGCAGGCTGGTCCTTCTGCAACATGCCCCGTCCGGATCGTTCCGCCCCTTCGTCGACAGTTTTGGTCGCGTCATCTTCACCCGCTGGGATCACCTGCAGCGTGATCAGCAAGCCGAAAATTCAAGCTATGGGGCATTCAACTGGGGGTCGGAATCGGCCGCTGCGGCAACCAGCGCGGCCGTGGACGTGTTTCCGGAGCCGCGCGAAGACACCGCAACGACATTCGGCCTGCGCTTCAACCACTTCTTCCCTTGGATGATCAACCAGGACGGCAGTGGCGAAGAAACCCTCAATCACATCGGTCGTCATGAATTGTTCGGCTATTTCAACCGCAGCCTGAGAAACGACAGCAGCCTGATCGATTTCAGCGATGCCGCCGCACCGCCGCGGGCCAACACCAATGTGACGGAAAACTGGCTGCAGATTGCCGAGGATCCGACTTCCCCCGGGCGTTATTTCGCCATTGATGCGCCCGAGTTCTACACCCACGCTTCCGGGCAGATCGTCTCGATCAACGGCTCGCCAAGCACCAACCCGTCGAACATGCAGGTGACCTATCAGACTCCACGCAGCTCGCGAGATTTCCATCCAGGAGCGGTGCCGGCCGACTTCACGGGTCACTACCGCAATCCGTTGCCGCTCTCGAATGGCGGCATGCTGGCCTCGTGGGTGGCCGAACCGCGCCAATCAGCGAATGACGGCACCCGGGCCAACCCGGTTCCCCGCTACAAGTTCCGCCTCTACAGCCTGATACGCGACGCGAGTGGCTCGCTACGGGCCGATCCGAATGGCGCCCTGACCACTGGCATCACCAAATCGGTTTCCTGGTGGGATCCGGATGTGCGCGTGAGCTACAACGGTCCGCTATGGGAACTGTCGGCTGTTGAAGTGCGCTCCCGGCCGGTTCCGCCGGATACCGTCGAAGCTGCCCCGGAAGCACCCGAAGCGCAGGCTTTCGCAGCCGCAAACGTTGATTTCACGGCATTCCAGAACTTCCTGGCAGCACGCGGACTGGGTGTCCTGGTCAGCCGCAACGTCACCACGCGCGACGGCCGCGATCGCCAGCAACCCTACAATCTGCGCGTTCCCGGCGGTGTGCAGACCCTCGGCAACAGCGGGCAAAGCCATGACATCCAGTTCATGCAATTCCTCCAGGGCGACCAGGTACGAGGCCTCGGCGGCGCCGTTTCTCCGAACCGCGGGCGTCGCGTTCTGGCCCAACCGCTTCACGACGCGATGGCTCTGCAGTTCATGCCCGCCCCGGGACCCGGCGCACCTCCCGGATCCGTCAAGATCGCCAGTGACGGTTCGGTCGCCGCGATCGTGCCGGCGCAGCGCGCCATGGCCTGGCAATCAACCGATGCCAACGGTACCCCGGTGGTGGCCGAGCGCTATTGGATATCGGTGAAACCCGGCGAAGTGCGCGCTTGCGGAGGTTGTCACGGCGTCAATACGACCGATCAGGCCGGACATGCGCCGGCGCAGAACATGCCGCAGGCGCTGAAGGATCTGCTCGACTACTGGCGCAGCACCACCGCTGACCCCTTGTTCAATTCCGGCTTCGATTGAGCAACCCTCCCGGACCACGCATTCGTTGCGTGGTCCGCGGACCAGGTCAGCCTCAACGCGCCCCGCGCCGAAACAGCACAACTTCCACGGTCTGGATCAGGATGACGAGATCCAGCGTGATGGTCTGGTTCTTGACATAGAACAGGTCGTATTTGAGCTTTTCCGCGGCATCCTTTTCATCGGCTCCGTACGGATAGTTGAGTTGCGCCCATCCGGCCAGGCCGGGCTTTACGCAGTGTCGAAGATCATAATAATTGATCTTCTTTTCGAGCTCGATGACGAATTCGGGACGCTCCGGCCTCGGGCCGACCAGGCTCATGTCCCCGCGCAGCACGTTCCAGAGTTGCGGCAGTTCATCCAGGCGCACCTTGCGGATGAAGCGGCCGACTCGGGTGACCCGATCGTCGTGCTTGCTGGCCCAGCGTGCGACGCCATCCTGTTCGGCATCCGTGCGCATGCTGCGGAATTTGATCAGCATGAAGTTCTGGTTTCCCTCGCCGACACGCTCCTGTCTATAGAGGATTGGCGCACCCCGACTGCCTTCGAGCCACACGGCAAGCGCCGTCAGCAGGATGAATGGCCAGGCCAGGGCGAGGATGACCAGGGTCAAGCTGCAATCGAACACCCGCTTGCTCACCTTGCGCAGCGGAGATGCGTCGAAGCCTGTGGAAAAGATGAGCCAGGATGGATCAATCAGGCTCAATTTGACCTTGCCCTGCTCGCGCTCGAAGAAGGCAATCAAGCTGGTGATGCGGATGCCGCGCTGCTTGCAGATCAGCAAATCTGCCATCGGCATTTGCCCGCGGCGGTCTTCCTGTGCAATCACGATTTCATTGATCTCCAGTCGCCGGGCGACTTCCGCAAGCGAACCGGGATGCTGGACCAGCTGCTCCTCCGGCACCGCCAGCGTTTCACCCGGCAGCGCAAAAAAGCCGACAACCTTGAAGCCACGGCGGTCGACCCGGCGGCGCATGCCGCGAACAATCTTGGCCGCGCGCCGGCCCGAACCAAGAACGAGAACGCGCCGCTTCAGATCATCGATGTCGAGCAGGCGCACGAACAGGCCGCGAATCAACGAAATGAGGGGAAAACTGATCAGCATCGCAATGCCAATGACGCTGCGACCGACATAGGCCTGCGGAAATACATAGAAGACAATCACGACGCAGACTCCGCCCATCAGGAATCCGACAGCCTGACGCGCGAGCAACCCCAGCCAGTTCTGGCGAAGGTTCGGGTGATACAGACCCATCGCACCCATGGCGGTCACCATGACAACGCCAAAAATCACCGCGCGCAGCTCGATCCCCGGCGAGAACAAAGCCAGATTCTCGGGATCGTTCCAATATCGCAAGGGCATCGAAACCAGCAGCGATCCGATCAGGATCGCCAGTTCAACCACTACCAGCAGCAACAACCAACGCGTGCCCTGTTCACGCAGAGTTCGAAACATCTCCCCTCCATTCAACGGCAATTTTTCAATGCGATCCGGGGATCGCCCAAGAACACCATCTGGGTCAGCGTCGAAGCAAAGCTCCGGACCATCCTTGCCATGAAGCCTGTGAACCTGGCGAGCAGGCTGCTCGAGGGCAGTCAAGTCCATCCGTCGAAGTGGCGTGCCAGAAAGCGACCGCCGGGCAGGGGCCGGATATTAGCTTGTTGGCAGAATTCCTGCGCGCGGCGACTCAGGATTTTGCCCTCGTTCGCGACTGGGTCTTCCGCCGGAAATGCAACGGGTGCCTTCAAACGACGGCAATGACCCCGAAAGTTCAACCGGGCCCTGCCGGGACAGCCGTCAACGGTCTATCATCAGCAGCCAAAATCCGCAGAATTTCATGAAAAATCCGTGAAATTCACGACCAAAGATAAAGGAATGACCAATGTGTGGAATTGTCGCTGCCACGGCTGAGCGTGACGTCGTCGCCATTCTCATCGCCGGCCTGCGCGCGCTTGAGTATCGCGGCTACGATTCAGCCGGGATCGCCGTGTTCGATGGCACGCAAATCCAGCGTACCCGCGCAGTCGGCAAGGTCCGCGAACTGGAAGCCCGGCTCGCATCGAATCCGCTTGCGGGGGTGACTGGAATCGCCCACACGCGCTGGGCGACGCATGGCGTTCCCAACGAAGCCAACGCACACCCACAATCCTCGGTTGATGCGATCAGCGTCGTCCACAACGGCATCATCGAGAACTACGTGGCCTTGCGTGCCGAGTTGAAGCAATTGGGCTTTCGCTTTGATTCCGATACCGATACCGAAGTCATCGCGCATCTGATCCATCATTTCTGCAAACAGGGCCTCAACCTGCGCGCGGCAGTTCGCGCCGCAATCGCTCGCCTGGAGGGCGCGTTCGCAATTGCCGTGATCTCGCGCGATGAACCCGGCAACGTGGTGGGTGCCCGCCGCGGCAGCCCGCTGGTGATCGGCCTCGGCATTGGCGAGAACTTCCTCGGCTCGGATGTGCAGGCTCTGATCAAGGTCACCAACCAGTTCTGCTATCTCGAGGAAGGCGATCTGGTCGAAATTTCGCGTACCTCGGTCTCGATCGAAGATGCGGACGGAAACGCCGTCGAGCGCAGCCAGTACGCGAGCGAACTCTCCACTGACGCTGTCGAACGTGGCGAATACCGTCACTACATGCTCAAGGAGATTTATGAGCAGCCCCGCGCCATTGCCGACACTCTGGAAGGGCGCATCTCCGGCGAACACATTCTTCCCAACATCTTTGGCGTCGATTCCGAGGCCTTGCTCAAGCGCGTGCGCCATGTGCAGATCATCGCCTGCGGCACGAGCTACCACGCTGGTCTGGTCGCGCGCTATTGGCTGGAAGCCTTGGCCGGCATTCCGTGCAGCGTCGAGGTGGCCAGCGAGTATCGATACCGGCATAGCGTGGTGCCGACCGACAGCTTGTTTCTCGCCATCTCCCAATCCGGCGAAACCGCAGACACCCTGGCCGCATTGCGCGAGGCCAAACGTCGGGGTTATCTGGGTTCGTTCGCGATCTGCAATGTTCCGGAGTCCAGTCTGGTCCGTGAATCCGATCTTGTGCTGATGACCCGCGCCGGACCCGAGATCGGCGTTGCCTCGACCAAGGCTTTCACCACCCAGCTCAGCGCACTCGGCCTGCTCGTGCTCGAACTGGCACGCATCAATGGGCTGGAAGTCAGCCGCTACAAGGAGCTGGTGAATGACCTGAGCAGCCTGCCGCGACTTGTTTCCGAGGCGCTCAAACAAGCCCCCGCCATTGCGAAGCTGGCTGAACGATTTGTGCAGAAGAACCATGCGTTGTTCCTCGGTCGAGGCGCGAACTATCCAGTCGCGCTCGAAGGCGCGCTAAAGCTCAAGGAAATTTCCTATATCCACGCCGAGGGCTACCCGGCGGGCGAACTCAAGCATGGCCCGCTTGCCCTCGTCGACGAGGATATGCCGGTGATTGCGGTGGCACCCAACAACACGCTTCTGGAGAAGCTCAAGTCAAATCTTGAGGAAGTGCGCGCCCGCGGCGGTGAACTGTTCGTGTTTGCCGACAACAAGGTCGAAATTGCGAACGGCGACTCACGTGGCGCAGTGGTCAAGTTTGATTCGGGAAGCAATTTCATCGCCCCGGCCATCTTCACCATCCCGCTGCAACTGCTCGCCTACCACGTCGCCGTGCTGCGCGGCACCGACGTCGACCAGCCACGCAACCTGGCCAAATCGGTGACCGTCGAGTAGCTACGCCAGAGCTGCCGGTGGGTTTGGAGCAGGATGCCGATGGGGAAACTGCTGAAGTGGCTTGTCGCCACCGGGATCATGTGCGCAGGAGCGATGCAGGCACCGGCTTGCGCGCAGGAACCCGCCACCAGCACTGGACTCCAGGCCGCGTTTGCAGCTGCCATCGAAGAGGAAGGGCTGGTCGGTGTCGTCTGGACGACGCTGTCGCCGGACGGGATTGCCACGAGCGCAGCCGGCCTCGCCGATGCGAAGCGCAAGACCCCGCTTGCCGCAGACAGCAAGGTGCAGACGGGTTCGATCGTCAAGACCCTGATTGCTGCCGGGATATTGCGCTTGGTCACCGAGAAGCGCTTGTCACTGGACAGCCCGGTGACATCACTATTGCCCGAGATCGCGTTCGAGAATCCCTGGGCATCGAGCCATCCCGTGCGCGTGCGACACCTGCTGGATCACACCTCCGGACTTGACGATGCGCGGCTCTGGCAGGTTTTCAGCCTCACTGCCGAACCTGATGCGCCGTTGAGCAGGAGCATGCAGCGCGGCCCGCTGCGCATCCGCAGTCAACCCGGCAGTCGCCTTTCCTATTCAAACCTTGGCTACACCTTGCTCGGCATGCTCATCGAACGCGTTGCCGGCGAGCGCTATGAGGCGCACCTCGACGCCCATTTGCTGCGCCCGCTCGGCATGCGGCAAAGCAGCTTCCGCTTCGTTTCGCAGGCAGGGCCGGATGCGGACGCACGCCTGGCCATGGGCCATTTCGAAGACGGAGCAACCCAGGCGAGCGTGCCGCTGCATCTGCGTCCGGCCGGGCAGTTCACCACGACCGCGGCAGACATGGGACTTTTCGCGCGCTTCCTGATGAGCAATGGTGAAATCGATGGGCAGCCTTTCATCGCCTCCGCGCTGCTGCGGGCGATGGGGCGGCCGACGACCACCGAAGCGGTCGCCGCGGGCTTGCTGGATGCCGGGTACGGCCTTGGCTTGAACAGCCGCGACCGGCATGGCGTCATCGGCAACTGCCATGTCGGTACGGCAGTGGGATTCCGCGCGAACTTCTGCCTGTTTCCTGAATTGCAGAAAGCTTTCTTCGTTGCCATGAATGCCGATGTCGAGACAGCCGATTACGATCGCTTTGATGCCCTGCTTGTCGGCGAGCTCGGCATTGCCGCCGCGATGCCGACAGCGACGGCGGCAGCGCCCGAGGCGATCGGTGACTGGCAAGGCATTTACGTGCTGGCACCCAACCGCACGGAAAGTTTCGCCTACCTCGACAGGGTTCTCGGTTTCGCAAGCGTGCGCTGGGACGGGCAGCACCTTCAACTGAAGCCGTTCCAGGGCAAGACCCGATCCCTGTTGCCGGTGGGTGGCCGGCTTTTCCGCGCCGAGGACAGGACGTTCGCATCGCACGTGCTGCTTGTTTCCGATGACGCGCGACGCGTCATCAGCGATGGTTTTCGCAGCCACGAGCAGATCAGCCTGTGGCGCATGCTTCCGCTGTGGGCCAGTCTCATTGCGGGAATGGCTGGATTGATCCACCTGATCGTGTTCGGCATCCTGCGCCTGCTGCGCCGTCGATCGCGGCCTGTGGATCCTGTGCCGTTCCTCGCCTGCACCGCGCTGTTGCTTCCCGTGCCGTTGTTCTTCTGGCAATCGTTCCTGCAACTTGGCGATCTCACTCCGGCAAGCGCACTGCTGGCCGTGGTCACTGCCATGCTGCCGCTGGCGATGATCGCCGGATTGTGGCGTTCCCGTGGTCGGCCTGCGACAACATCAGGGGACAAGCTGGCCATGCTCGGCGTGCTGCAATGGAGCATCGTGCTGGCTTTCTGGGGCTTGATGCCCTTGCGCCTGTGGGACTAGGGCAACGCTGATCAGTCGGAAGTCTCGCCGGGTGTCGTTTCAGGCGAATCGGCGCGGCGTGATTTCGCTGCTTGCCGGGTGGCCCAGCGTTTGAGGACGCGAGCACGATGGGCACCGCCTTTCGGGTCGCGGACGACGGCTTCGACATGGCTCAGCACGGCGTCCACGTTCATGCGCTCGCGCGATTGCGCATCGCGCCCGGCCGACCACAGGTCGATCCACGCCTCGCTGCGTTCGCCGAGTCGCAACACTGCCGGGAAATAGCGCGGTGCCTGGTGCCTTGAGAGGAGGAAATCCAGCAGCGCCGCGGCAAGGGAAACCGGGCTTAGGACCAGGTCGCGTGCCGCATCGAGCAGCAGCTTGAGCTGGAAAAACGCGACGTCGCGGATCAGCGAACGTCGAGGTGGAGTGGTTTCGGGATCCATAGGCGAAGCCTGTGCGGGATTGTCCGGCGTTGAAACCTGTGCTGCACGCCTCGCCGATGTGCCGATGGCCGATCCGCACAACGTACAATCGAGGCCCTGCTCCGCCCGGACGATACCATGCGAATTTGCGTCTATTGCGCCTCCAGCCAGGAGTGCGATCCGCACTATCACGAAGTCGCCTTCCGCCTCGGCAGTTTGCTCGCCGAAGGCGGCTGCAGCGTGGTCTACGGAGGTGGCTCGGCGGGTTCCATGGGTGCAGTGGCCAATGGCGCGCTGTCGGCCGGCGGCGAAGTCATCGGCATCCTGCCGAAGTTCATGGCCGATCTCGAATGGGGGCATCCGGGATTGACGCGCCTCGAACTGGTCGAGGACATGCGCGAGCGCAAGCATCGATTGCTGACCGGATCGGATGCGGTGATTGCCCTGCCCGGCGGTTGCGGAACACTTGAGGAACTTTTCGAGGCACTGACGCTGAAACGCCTCGGCCTGTATTTCAACCCGATCATCCTGCTCAACACACGCGGCTTCTACACGCCACTGCAGAGCTTCATGGAGGACGTGATCGGACAGCGCTTCATGAACCACGAACACCTCGGCATGTGGTCGCTCGTCGACGCCCCGGAAGAGGTGTTGCCGACCATCCAGGCAACACCGCGCTGGCGGGAAGATGCGCGCACCATTGCCGTGGTCAGGCGCTGATTCCAGGCACCCCCAACCGTTCGCGCCGGGCAGAGCGGTCGAAGACCGCGGCGTCGAAGCGTGCGTGTGCTGGGAATCCTTTGACTACGGCCTTCGGCTGCGGCCTTCAGTCGAAATCGCTGGAGGTGCCGGTCAGCTCGCGTACGCCGCTGTCGCCATCACCGAAGCCGTCTCCATCACCGTCGCCATCATTGTTCGACGGCGCTTCGGTGCCATCGATTGCGGCGCTGCGGTCGGCTTGTTTTTCCCAGCGCGTCTTGATCGGGTTGTCGGATTCGGCTTCTTCAAGACTGCTCAACAAGGCGGCCTTGCGCTCGGCCGGGAGGTCGGTCCAGTGGCAGTCATCAATGGCACCGGCCATCGAATAGAGCAGGTTGAGGCTGGGCCGGAAGCCGGCGCGCTTGACCTTGAGGAAGGCCTCGACCGGGCCGATGCGGAACAAATCCTCGGCCGTGCGCACGCCGACCTGACGCAGCCATGCCGCGGATTTCGGACCTACGTTGCGGATCTTCGCATCCTTGCCGCTCATGCTGCCGCTTCCGTCTGCGCCGAGGGCGAAAGCGATTCCAGGAACACCGCGCACAGTGCCTGCATGCCGTGCGCATCCTCGGCATCAAACCGGCCCGGTTCCGGGCTGTCGACATCCCAGACACCGAGCAAGGCATCGCCGATGAACAAGGGCACGACGACTTCCGAGCGCGAGGCGGCATCGCAGGCGATGTGCCCGGGGAAGGCGAAGACATCGGCGACGACCTGGGTCTCCCGCGTCGTCGCGGCGGTTCCGCAGACGCCGCGACCAAGCGCAATGCGCACGCAGGCCGGCTTGCCCTGGAACGGACCGACCACCAGCTCGCGACCATTGAAGAAATAAAACCCGCACCAGTTGATCCGCGGCAGCGCATGCCAGACCAGGGCGGCGAAATTGGCCGCGTTGGCAATGCGGTCACGCTCGCCGTGCAACAGGCCGCGCGCCTGCTGGGCCAGCTCGGCATAAAAGACGGTCTTGTCGGCCGTATCGATGGGTTTGGCTTCAAACGACATGGATCTGCTTCGGTTGCCGCGACGGTCGATCATTCTACCCGCCCGGCCCGGCATTCGCAGATCGACCCGGCAAAATGCGAAACTCGGTGACCGTGATGGCCGCCACATGCCAGGCATCGCCATCAATTCCGCGCAACACGACGCCTGCCGAGGAGCCGCAAGACTGATGCCGCCAACATTGCATCCCGCGCGCGACGAGGCGTTTTTCGATATCCGCCATTGCACGCGGATGGCGCTGCACTGGTGCCAGTGCGCCACGCTGCGGGTGCCATGATGCGCGGCATCTTCGTCACCGGCACCGACACCGGCATCGGCAAGACCCATGTCGCCGCCAGCCTGGTTCGTGCCTTGCGCGCGCAGGGCGTTGCCGCCATCGGCATGAAGCCGGTGGCCAGCGGATGCGAGCAGACGGCGGAGGGCCTGCGCAATTCCGACGCCCTCGACCTGCTTGCCGCCAGCGCCCAGGCGATCGATTACGCGCTGGTCAATCCGTATGCCTTTGCCGATCCGATTTCACCGCACCTTGCCGCCGCCGACGCGCAGGCGACGATTGAGCCATTGCACATCGCCGAGGCCTTCACGCGCCTGCAGGCGCAGGCGGACTTCGTCGTTGTCGAGGGCGTCGGCGGCTGGCTCGCGCCCCTTGGCGAATCAGTGATGCAGGCCGACATCGTCCGCGCCCTCGATTTGCGCGTGCTGCTCGTCGTCGGCCTGCGCCTGGGTTGCCTCAATCACGCCCTGCTCACCGCGCGCGCGATCGAAGCGGATGGCTGTCGCCTGAGCGGCTGGATCGGCAACCGCATCGATGTCGACATGATTCGCGTCGAGGACAATATCGAAACCCTGCGACGGCGGATTCAGGCGCCGTTGCTCGGCATCGCCGAGCATGTCGGGCATTCCCGTTGCAACGACGGCATCATCGAGCTCGACGATGCCGCACGCACCCTGCTTGCCGCGGCAAGCAACTGACCAGGAGCAGCGCATGACCCAGGCCCAGCGTTATTTCATCACCATCGCCGACCTGTCCAGCGCGCGGGGCGATTCCAGCGAACTCAGCTTTGATGGCGGATCACCGGAGCACCTGGCCCGGGTCCTCGAGGCGGCCCTGCGCGAAGCGGATTTCTCGGCACGCTGGCGGGCCATGCAGGAAGATCCGGACGATGTGGATCCGGCAACGTGCGCGGTGGATCCCGGTGCAACGGTCAGCGGCAGCCTCGAGGCGCAACGCAGCGAATTGATCGTCACCACGCGCCTGCCGCATGCCATCCTCAAGCATCGCCTCGACCTGCTGATTGGTCGCAACTGGAAACTGCGCGATATCAGCACGCCATGACGAAACCGTCGCCGCGGCGGCGGGAAGCACGGCGCGGGAGCCGGTAGAATCGCCACCCCAGTTCCACGCACGCATCTTCCGTGACCGATATCGCCCTGTCCGCAGGCACCGCGAGTGCCGCCCTGGACGCCCTGCATCACGCCATCCGCAGCGAGCAGATCGAACTGCCGGCGGATGGCCGCGTGCTGTTCCTGCGCGCCCGCGACGGCCATTGGTGGGGCAGTCATTCGCGCCGCAACTGGCTCTGCGAACAAAGCTTCAAGCCGTTTGCCACGGCCCTTGAGCGCTCCGGCCTGCAGGTCGGCACCGCCACGGCGGAGCAACGGTTTCCGCTGGTCCTGCTGCTGCCACCGCGGCAGCGCGACGAGGCGCGTGCCTTGTTCGCCCGCGCCGCCGCGCATGTCGCGCCCGGTGGCATCGTCGCCGCGGCCATGGCCAATGACGAAGGCGCGCGCTCGGGCGAGGCGGATTTCCGCAGGATCTTCGGCCATGCGCAGGTCATGTCCAAACATCACAGTCGCGTGTTCTGGGCCAGCACCTCGCCCGAGACATTCGACCCGGCCCTGCTCGCGGATTGGCAGGCGCTTGATGCACCACGCGCCATTGGCGATGGCCGCTATTTCAGCCGCCCGGGCTTGTTCGCCTGGAATCGCGTCGATCCGGCCTCGGCCCTGCTCGTCGCCCATCTGCCGGCGCAATTGTGCGGTCGTGTCGCCGACCTTGGTGCCGGTTACGGCTACCTGGCCTGCGAAGCGCTGCGCCGCTGCGCGGGGATCACCGCCATCGACCTCTACGAAGCCGAGGCGCGGGCGCTGCAACCGGTGCGGATCAATCTCGACAGCACGCTGCAACAACTCGATCGGTCGCCGGAAACATCCGTCCACTGGCATGACGTCTGCTCCGGACTGGCGCAGCGTTACGACGCCATCATCAGCAATCCGCCGTTCCACCAGGGCCGCGCCGACCAACCCGAACTCGGCCAGGCCTTCATTGCCGCAGCCGCAGCCGCGCTCGAAGCGGATGGCGATCTGTGGATGGTCGCGAATCGACATCTGCCCTACGAGCAAACGCTCGGCGCGCGCTTCGACAAGGTGGAGACGGTGATCCTCAAGGATGGCTTCAAGGTGTTCCACGCCAGCGGGGTGCGCCGATGAGACTGGTCAGGCTGATCGCCAACCTCGGCTATGGCAGCCGCAAGGAGGTGGCCATGATGTTTCGCGAAGGCCGCATCACCGATGCCGCTGGCGATGTGCTGTATGCCGATGACAAGCGCGTGCATGCCGACATCCGCATCGACGGCGAGCCACTCGATGCGCCCGCCGGCCTGCACCTGATGCTGCACAAGCCGGTCGGCGTGACCTGCTCGACCAAGGATGCCGGGCGCATCGTGCATGACTTGCTGCCGGCACGTTTCCGCCTGCGCAATCCGGCCTTGTCGACGGTCGGCCGGCTCGATCGCGACACCTCCGGCCTGCTCCTGCTGACCGATGACGGTGCGCTGCTGCACCGGATCATTTCACCGAAATCACGCATTTCCAAGGTCTACGAAGCCGTGCTTGCCGAGGATCTGCGCGGCGACGAGGCAACGATATTCGCCAGCGGCGAACTGATGCTTGAATCGGAAAAGACCCCGCTGCTGCCGGCCACGCTGGAAGTGCTCGGCGCACGCCATGCGCGCCTGACCCTGCATGAAGGCCGCTACCATCAGGTGCGGCGCATGTTTGCCGCACTTGGCAATCATGTCGTCAGCCTGCACCGGGCGAGCGTCGGCGGCCTGGCGCTCGGCGATCTTGCCGCGGGCGAATGGCGCGTGCTCGATGCAAGGGACCTCGAAGCCATTTTCGCCAGCGGAGACACGGCATGACGACGACGCAAGGAGGCGCCACCGGGGACGCCACGAATGCCGAGGCATCCTGCATCGCCGACACGCGCCGATGGATCGAGCGCGCCGTGATCGGGCTCAACCTGTGCCCGTTTGCGCGCGCCCCATACCTCGATGGACGCGTGTGTTTCCGCGTCAGCCATGCCAGCGACAGCGATGCCCTGCTCGACGATCTTTGTGGCGAGCTGCAAACCCTGCATGCAGCCGACCCCGAAGACTGCGAAACCACTCTGCTGATTGCTCCGTTCGTGCTCGCCGATTTCCTCGACTTCAACGATTTCCTCGATGCCGCCGACGCGGCAATCGATGTGCTCAAGCTGGATGGCGTGATCCAGATCGCCAGTTTCCATCCGCAATATTGTTTTGCCGACAGCGCGCCCGAGGACATCGAGAACTGCACGAACCGCTCGCCCTGGCCGATCCTGCACCTGCTGCGCGAATCCAGCATCGAACGCGCCGTCGATTCAATGACAGACCCGGATGCCATCTACCGACGCAACGTCGACACCTTGCGCCGACTCGGCTGGGCGGGCTGGAAAGCCCTGTGGTCCGAGGCTGGCGGCTGATCGGCAGATTCCGCCACGCCGTTGGTGTCGAGCATCCGCAAGCGTTTGAGTCGAGTGCCCCCAGACCGTTGGCGCTGGACGCAGCGGACGTAGACCGTGGAGTCGAAGCGTACGCGCGAAGCAAGCCTTCGACTCCGGCCTTCGCTCAGGGCGAACAGAGGGACAAGGGTGGCTTTGGCTTGGCTTCGCGCTGCCGCGACGGAGACTGCTGCACGGCTTGCATCCTGCCCGTTGATCGCGAAATCCGCATTGCGGCCTTGCCGCACTCTCTCAGCTTGCCGGCCTGGAATCGGAAAGCTTCAGGGCGCTCGGCAGGCTGATTGTCGCGGCAATCGGCAGATGATCGGAAACCAGATGCGGCAGCGTGCGCAGCTCGTCGACCTTGAGTGAGGAGGAGGCGAGGATATGGTCGATGGCGCGATTCGGTGCCCAGCTTGGAAAGGTTTTCGGCGGCTGCGTTGGCGGTTGCAGCGAAGTGCGGGCAAACAGCGTGCGCAGTTCGGGACTCTCGATCGGCGTGTTCAGATCACCGATCAACAAGGCGTTCGGATGCCCTTCAAGCAGCTCGGTGATATAGCCGAGCTGGTGCGCACGCGCCTGCGGACCCAGCGCAAGGTGGGCGACCAGCACGACCAGCGATTGCTCACCCTTGCCGTAGCGGGCCCACAGCACGCCGCGCCCGCGAATGCGCCCGGGCAAGGGATAATCCAGCACCTCATCGGGTTTCAGGCGCGACAGCAGGCCATTGCTCGAGGCCGCGACCTTGGCCACCTTGCGGTTCGGCTGATGGCTCCAGTACGGGAAACCGGCGCTTTCGGCGAGGTACTCGGTCTGGTTGAGGAAGCCCGAGCGCAGCGAACCGGAGTCGGCCTCCTGCAGGGCGACCAGGTCGAATTCGCCGAGCATGCCGGCCAGGCCATCGAGATTGGCGCGCTTGCCGGTCGGCAATACGTGCTTCCAGCTTTGCGTCACGTACTCGCGGTAACGCTTGACGCTGCCGCCGGCCAGGATATTGCAGCTCAGCACGCGCAGGGTCGTGGGGGTGGCCGCGCCGATCGAAGCAGGGTCTTGATTCATTTCCGGCAAGCGTGCCTGTTCAAGCGTGGAATGGCAAAGTCTCACACATTCGACATGAATGCGAAGGCCGCCTTGCGGCGGCCTTGGCCTTGAACTTCGGCGGGTCGGGACTTACTTCTTGCCGCCCGCGGCGGTGCGCTCGGCATGCGCCTTCTTCACCAGCGTATCGACCAGCGAAACCAGTTGCGGGTAACCGCCGGCCGATGCCGCGGTGATGCGGTACTTGCCGTCGATGATGATGGTCGGCGTGCCGTCGACACCAAACTTCGGCACCAGGCTGCGCGAGCGGGCGAGCTTGCTCTCGACTTCGAACGAGCCGGCGGTCTGCTTGAATTTCTCGACGTCCGCACCTTGCTCGCCATAGAACTTGGCGATGTCATCGAACGAGCGGATCTGCCGATGGTCGCGATGCACGGCATCGAACATCGCCTGATGGGTCTTCTCCTGCAAGCCGAGCGCCTGCGCGGTGTAGAACGCGCGGGCATAGGCTTCCCATGCCTCGTTGAAGATTGCCGGCATGTAGGAGAATTCGGCATAGGCCGGCAGCTTGGCCTTGATCTCGTCCGCATACGGCTGAAAATGCGCGCAATGGATGCAGGCATAACTGAAGACTTCCAGCACCTCGACCTTGTCGCCGCTGGCAGTCGACTGCGCCGGCTCGATCGGGAAATAGGTCTTGCCGGCTTCCGCGGCAACCGGTGCGGCAGCCGCTTCCTTCTGCTCCTGCGCGCAGGCGTTGAAGGCGAGGGTGAGCACGGCGGCAGCGAGCAGTCTGGGCAGGTGTTTGAGCATTCTGGTTCTCTCCTGGGAATCGGGGTCGTCGTTCAGACAATGGATCAGGCAGCGAGTTGCCTCAGCCGCCCTTGGCTTCTTTGTCGATCAGGTAATGCACCAGCGGTTCGATCTTTTCGTAGCCGCCCGCGGATTGCCCGGAAAACCGGAACTTGCCATTGACGATGAAGGTCGGCGTGCCATCCGCGCCATAGGCCTTGATCAGCTCCTCATTGCGCTTGAGCTTGGCCTTGATCGCGAACGATTCCGAAGTGGCGGTGAAATCCGCCGCGCTCACGCCGTATTTCGAGTAGAACTCGGCAAGCGAGGCAAAGGTGGGCGAACGGATGTCGATCTTGCGATCGACATAGATGGTGCGGAACAAGTCGGCATGGGTCTTTTCAACCAGGCCGAGCGCCTGCGCCGTGTAGAAACCCTTGGCAAAGACTTTCCAGGCCTCGAAGCCGAATTGCGCCGGCAACAGCACGAATTCGGCATTGGCCGGCAGACGCTTCTTCAGGTCCGCGACCATGGGCGCCACTTCGTTGCAGTGCGCGCAGGCGTAGGAGAACACCTCGACCACCTCGACCTTGTCGCCGGTGGTGGTTGCCTGTGGCGGCTCGATCAGGAAATAGTTCTTGCCGGCCACCCAGTTGTCCTGCGCGCGGGCGTGGCTGCCGATTGCCAGGCCAAGGCCGGCGGTCAGGACAAGAAGGGCTTTCAACATTGCAATGGTCTCCGCAGCAAAAGGGCACGATCGGGTGATCGCGCAGTGTCAGTCAGGCATGCTGAACAACAACGGAGTCACTTGGCGCTGGCGGTCTGCACCTCGTGCAGGCCCTGCACATACGAAGCCAGTGCTGCGATGTCCTTGTCGCTCAGGCGCTTGGCGATGGCCGGCATGACCGCGGCATGCTCGTCGTCGCCCCAGGTCGTGCCATCGCGCCATTCGGTGAGCTTGAGGGCGATGTACTCGGACCATTGACCGGCCAGTTGCGCGTAGGCCGCGCCGGCCATGCCACGCCCAGTAGGCCCGTGACAGGACATGCAGGCAGGTACGCCGATCTTGCTGTCGCCGGCACGATAGAGCTGTTCGGCGCGCTGCACATAGGCTTCATCCGCCTCGCCTGCGCTGGCCCGCTTGGAGGCAAAATAGGCACCGACATCGTGCATGTCCTGGGCACTCAGCGTCGACGCGAACGGCTGCATGATCGCGTTGACGCGCTTGCCGTCCTTGAACTGGGTCAACTGGCGGGCAATGTAGGATTCGTTCTGCCCGGCCAGCTTGGGATACATGGCCAGCGCCGAATTGCCGTCGGCACCATGGCAGGCGCCGCAGACGGCGGACTTGCCTTCGCCGGCAGCGGCATCACCCAACAGGGCGGGTGCGGGGGCCTGGGCACTGGCCAGGCCGGCGCCGAACAGCATCGCCAAAGCAACAACTCGCGGAAAACTCATACACTGACTCCGGATAGATGGGGATTCCACGCACTGTCGAAGTTTGCGGACAGGGCTGAGGCGACAAACCCCGAATTATCCGTGTCAGTCGAAGGCCGGTCAAACACGGCCACCCGCAAATCCAACCAGCGAAGCTCTCCATGCATATCCTGCACTCGGCAAAATTCCTCAAAAGCGCGGGCAGCCTGCGCGACATGCCAGCCGATACGGGCTGGGAAGTGGCCTTTGCCGGGCGCTCCAACGCCGGCAAATCAAGCGCCCTCAACGCCCTTGCCGCGCACAAGGGACTGGCCAGGGTGAGCAAGACGCCGGGCCGCACGCAATTGCTCAATGTCTTCTCGATCGACGACGATCGCCGCCTGATCGACCTCCCGGGCTACGGTTACGCGAAGGTTCCGATTGGCGTGCGCGACCAGTGGCGCGGCATGGTCGATGGTTTCCTGCGCGCGCGCGAGGCGCTCAAGGGACTGGTCCTGATCATGGACAGCCGCCATCCGCTGAAGGATTACGACCGGCAGATGCTCGATTACGCCGAGGCCATCGGCAAGCCCTGCCATGTGCTGCTGACCAAGTCAGACAAATTGTCGCGCAACGACGCCACGCGCACGCTCAATGCCGTGCGCAAGGAACTCGGTGCCGACGGCACGCCCGAAGCCCGGGTCAGCGTGCAGCTCTTTTCCGCCACGGCAAAGACCGGACTCGACGAGGCCCGCGCGGTCATCGGGCGCTGGCTGGATCTGGCGGATCGCCCGGCGCCAAAGGGCACCGCCGCGTCGCTGCGATAGGCGGTCTCTTGCGCGAACCCGCAGCGGCCCCATATCGCCGGGCTGATCACGAGGATTTCAATCATGTCCGGTCCCAGCGCGGCAAACCAGGAAACGATCACCCGCCGCGAGCAACTGGTCGACTACATAGCTGCCGGCGAGAAACCTGCAAGTGCCTGGCGCATCGGCACCGAACACGAAAAGTTCGGCTTCCGCCTGGATGACCTGCGCCCGCTGACCTGGGAAGGCCCGCAGGGCATCGGTGCCCTGCTCGAAGGCCTGACCCGTTTTGGCTGGGAACGCATCATCGAGAAGGACAAGCTGATCGCCCTGCTGCGCGATGGTGCCTCGGTGACGCTGGAGCCCGCCGGCCAGCTTGAGCTGTCCGGCGCGCAGCTCGAGAACATCCACCAGACCTGCTGCGAGGTGCAGAACCACCTGAAGGAAGTGAAGACGGTGGCCGACGAACTTGGCGTCGGCTTCCTCGGCATGGGTTTCCAGCCGAAATGGAAACGCGAAGACATGCCGTGGATGCCAAAGGGCCGCTACGCGATCATGCGTCGCTACATGCCGACGGTCGGCAACCTTGGCCTCGACATGATGACGCGCACCTGCACGGTGCAGGTCAACCTGGATTTTTCCGACGAGGCCGACATGGTGCGCAAGTTCCGCACCTCGCTCGCCCTGCAGCCGATCGCCACGGCGATGTTTGCCGACTCGCCGTTCACCGAAGGCAAGCCGAACGGCTACCTCAGCTACCGCTCGCACATCTGGACCGACACCGACCCCGATCGCACCGGCATGCTCGATTTCGTCTTCGAGGACGGTTTCGGCTATGAACGCTACGTCGACTACCTGCTCGACGTGCCGATGTATTTCACTTATCGCGATGGCGTCTACCACGATCTTGCCGGGCAATCGTTCCGCAGGTTCATGCGCGGCGAACTCGATGCCCTGCCCGGCGCGACGCCGACGATGACCGACTGGGCCGACCACATGACCACGGCGTTTCCCGAAGTGCGCATGAAGAAGTTCCTTGAAATGCGCGGCGCCGATGGCGGCCCCTGGAATCGCCTGTGCGCGTTGCCGGCATTCTGGGTCGGACTGCTGTATGAGCGCAGCTCGCTCGATGCGGCCTGGGACCTGGTCAAGGATTTCACCCGCGAGGAACGCAACGCCTTGCGCGATGGCGTGCCCAGGCATGGCCTCAAGCTGCCGTTCCGTGGCGGCAGCGTGCGTGACCTTGCCACCGAGGCGCTGAAGATTTCCGCGCAGGGACTCAAGCGCCGCGCACGCCTGAATGCGCACGGCACCGACGAAAGCCACTTCCTCGATCCGCTGATCGAGATTGTCGCCGCCAACGAGACCCCGGCCGAACGCAAGCTGGCCCTGTACAACGGCCCCTGGAATCACAGCGTCGATCCGGTGTTCCGCGAATTTTTATACTAGGGACGGGGATGACCGGCCGTTCGGTTGTTGCAGACCGGGAGCCGGGATCCGTGAAGGCCGGGTTCACCGCGGCGGCTGTGCGGCCTCACCAGACCCCGCAGGGTGGATAGGCGCAGCGCATCCACCACTCGTTGGCTGGCTGTTGCGTCGCCCAAGCGCGCGCGCGACAGCGCTACAGCGGCCGAACAGCGCGGTTCGCTTGCGGTTGCCGGCAGGAGGCAGGTCTTGCCGCCGGATCGTGCCGACCGTGAGGACCCGACAGCCTGTCAGACCGCCGACACGCCGCCATCGACGGCGAGCACCTGGCCGGTGATGTGCTTGCCGGCATCGGAAGCAAACAGCAGGGTTGCTCCCTTCAAGTCCTCGTCGTCGCCAAGGCGCTGCAGTGGCGCATGTGCCGTCAGCGCATCCACGCCCATGCTTTCGATCAGGCCCCTGGACATGCGCGTGGGAAAGAATCCCGGTGCCAGCGCATTGACGGTGATGCCATGCGCGCCCCACTCGCCGGCCAGCGTGCGCGTGAAGTTGATCAGGGCGGCCTTGCTCGTGTTGTAGGCAATCGTCTTCATCGCCCCCGGCGGATTGCCGCGCAGGCCGGCGATGGAAGCGATATTGATGATGCGCCCGTACTTGCGCGGAATCATCGAGCGCCGGCCAATCTGCTGGGTGAGCAGGAACACGCCACGCAGGTTGAGATTGAAGACCTTGTCCCAGGCTTCCAGCGGATAGTCCTCGGCGGCCGCGCCCCAGCTCGCCCCGGCATTGTTGACGAGGATGTCGACATGGCCGAGTTTTTTCAGCGCTGCCTCGACCAGTGCGGCAATGGCCTCTTCCTTGCCGGTATCGGCGGCAAAGCTGTCGACAGCGATGCCGCGCGCGGCGAGATGCGCCCGCGCCTTGTCGAGATCCTCGGACTTGCGCGCCGAGATGAACACCCGCGCCCCGTAATCGCCGAGCGCCTCGGCCATCTGCAGGCCAAGTCCGCGCGAGCCGCCGGTGATCAGGGCCGTGCGTCCATCGAGATCGAATATTTTCCGGGTTGCACTCATGGATTCCGTCTTCCTCGGGCGGGGTGATGTTGGCGGTTGTCGCAAGGCTTCATTGCAGCTCCGTCCGTTGCAGGCGAATCCGATGGCTCATTCGCCCCGGGTTGCCATGCCCGCCCGGCAGCGCGGTGGCGGGAGGCATCATTGCGCTCGACGCGGGACCATGCAGCCAGTCGTTGAGCCGCTCAGCCGGCAGCCGTAATCGCCTGGTTGCGGCCGCTGCGCTTCGCCCCATACAGGGCACGATCCGCCGCCTCGATCCACTCGCGCAGGCCGTGCGCAGGATGCGGCTGGCCAACGACGCCGATGCTCACCGTGCAAGTGAGCCCGGGTGCTTCGGGAAATGCAAGTTCGCAAGTCGCCCGGCGGATCCGCTCGGCGAAAATTTCAGCTTCGCCCAACGGCAACGGCACCACGATCGCGAGTTCGTCGCCGCCAAGCCGGCCTGCATGACTTCCGGACGGCAGCTGACGGCGGATCAACCCGGCGATTCCGCGCAACACGTCGTCGCCGATCGAATGTCCGTACTGATCGTTGATTTCCTTGAAGTGATCGATATCCAGAAGCAGCACCGAAAGACCGGACAGATCCGCGCTCCTGCGCCGCATCGAATCAGCCTGTGCCTCCCAGTGACGACGTCCCGAAAGGCCGGTCAATGCGTCGATCCGGCTCAACTCCTCCAACTGATGGTTCTGCTTCTGCACACGCCGGACCAGTCGGGAGCTGCTCATGCTCACCGCCAGCGTGTGGATGATGATGATCGGCAGGCAGGCGAGGATCACGCGCATGCTCGTGTGCGGAGCAAAGGAAAAGCCGCTCAGCAGACCGAAGCCCAGCACGCTCAGCGCAATGGCGGGCAATGAGTACAGCCAAAGACGACGCACGCCGGTACTGACCTTGTCTGCCGTGGTCACGCCGAGCAGCATGGCCGAAGGCAACAGGTTGAAATGCATCAGCGGGACCCAGCTCCCGGCAATCGCCGAATCGATGAGCAAATTGTGCAATTCAGTACGGAACGGATCCTTGCTGCGGATCGCGCGCGCATAGGCCAGGTGTGGCCACAACCAGCAAGTCAGCAACATCCACGCCCAGGCGACCCAGGATGACTGCAGTTCGTGCATGACGACTGCCAGCGGCAAGGTGGCCAGGCCCATGCCAAGCATGCGCAAGCGGTAGGTCCGCTTCGGCAGGGATTGCTGGCCGCTCGTGCGGATGACGTCCGCTTCGTTCGCGGCACGGGCATCCACCGGCACCCGGTTCATTTGCTGGGCTCATTCATGGTGACGCGAGCATAGCGGCTGTGTCCGTCGCGAAGGAACAAGCATTGCGTTTGATCACGCCTTTCCGTGCTCGGCGCGCTGCCACCGCTCGGGCTATCATGAGCGGCATCGATTTCCCGGAGCTGTCCGTGTTTGATCTCGCCGAGCTTGGCCCGCAGCACTTCGATGACCTGATCGGCACCAGGTTCGCCATCGTGGACTCGGAACTTGCGTTCACCCTGCGGGCGGTCGAACGCTACCGATCGCCGTCACCCCGAGGGCAGGCATTCAGCCTGACCTTCGCTGCGCCCGCCAAGACGCGCGGCGCCCAGGGCACCTATCACCTCGTGCACCCGCAACTTGGCGAGCTGGCGATGTTCCTCGTGCCGATCGCCCCAGTCGATGGCGCTCCCCAGTTCGAGGCGGTGTTCAATTGAGCGGGAATTCGGGATCCGGGAATGGAGAACAGGCGATCGTCATGAGCAAGATGCTGCTTGCCCTGAGCCCCATTCCCCATTCCCCATTCCCGGCCCCCACCCCAGAAAGTCATACACCCCTCGATTCTCGATGAGCTGGAATCCGAGCCGCTGATACATGCGCTGTGCGGGATTGGCTGGCTCGACGTGCAGGGTGAGGGGGACAGCGCGTCTTGCGGCTTCGTCCTGCAAGGCGCGGATCATGCAGGTGCCGATGCCGCGATTGCGTTCGGCCGCTTGCACGGTGATTTCCATCAGGCGGATTTCCGTGGCCGTCGCGTGCACATAGATCCTGCCGATCGGCTGCCCGCCACGCTCGATGATCAGCAACTCCGCGCCGGCATAATGCCGGGCGTAGTGATCGCGTTGCAGTCGGCATTGGGCATCGAGGAAATCGCGCTTGGCCTTGTCAGGCCATGGCAACGGGGCGAGTTCGGCATGCCGGACTTCGGCGTAGAGCGCGGTGATGATGTCGAGGTCGTCTTCGGCTTCGACACGCACGTCGAGACTGCCCCCGACTGCCGCAAGCGCTTGCGCCAGCAGCGGCGCAATCGAGGATTTCGTCATCAGGCCGTCAAAGGACGCACGGTGAAGCTGAGCCAGGCAGCGTTCACCTCGATGCCCTCACGCGTCGTGATGAGACCGCTGTCTTCGCCCGGCATGGACAATGATTCGATACCGGGCACGCCGGCATCCCTGGCAACGACGAGCAGATAGCGACCACTGGCAAGAACCGGGCGCGACGCGCCAAGCAGGGCGGCTGCGCAAACCGTGGTCGAACCCGAAGTCGCCTCGACATGCTCGGCGCGGAATCCGGCCAGGCCAGCCGAATCGGCTTCGAATGAAAATGGCTTGCTCGAAGGCGACGCTGATTGCGGTTGATGGCTGGCGACGCGGAAAGGTTTCACCCCTGCACTGGTATCAAACATGGCATCGATCGACAGGACACCAAAATCCACGGGGAAGGCCAGCGCGTCAATCGTGATGCGGACACGCTGCGGGGCAGTGCAGGCATCACTGGCGCAGCGCTCGATCGAACGCCAGCGCGCCGTTCCACCCTGCTCCTCGAGCCGCGCGAGTTCCGTTCGCAAGGGGTACTTCCCAGCATTGCCGATTGCCGCGTAAGCGCTGGGCAGGGCCAGTGAACAAGCTGCTCCCGTACCGAGCAGAGCGGTTCTGACAAAGTCACGACGTTGCATGGAAATCACCCCTTACTCAGGTACGTGGCGGGTACACGCCCTGCAGGGCGATGCAGAAGTAGAACGTCAGGTACGGCATCATGTTGTTGTGCGGCTGGTCGCCGCCGCTTGGACTGGCAGCGACCGGATTCAGACCGACATTTCCGGGTGCCGCCGCGAACATGCCAACGCCGATACCGGTGGCGGGCAATTGGCCGGCGACGATTCGATCGGTGGCATCCTGCTGGGATGCGCGCAGCGCATGGCTGTGCGAGGGAATTTCACTTTCCAGCAAGGTCACGGTCTCCGTGCCGTTTGACTCGCCAAGATCATGCAGCGACAGTCCTGGCCCCTGCCCGGGATGCATCGGTGCGCGTCCTTGCAGGTCGGGCAGGGCAAAGTTGGACTTGCCGTTGCCGCCATAGGTCGTGCCCAGCAAGGAGAACAAGGCGGTGTTCTGCGACAGCGGCAACAACTGGCCATCACACCAAGCCCAACCCCGAGGCGCGAAGTTGAACGGGAAGATGCGGATTTCCGCAACGAAAGGATCGGCCATGACGGTTCCTAGGTGGGGCTCGGGAAAATGCCGAACAGGGAAATGATGAAGTCCACGCAGAGATACGGCTGCAAGTTCGAGTGCGGCTGGCTGCCGCCGGTCGGCGCAATGCTCAACGGACTCAGGTTGATTTGCGGATTGTCGGTGCCGTAGGCCGAATTGGTCGCCACCGGCAGCGCGCTGAGGACGTTGTTTTGTGGAGCGGTGCCCGTGCCGGTATTGGCCGAACCCACGGCCGGATGCGTATGCGCGGGAATCTGGCCGACAGTCAGGGTGATCTCCTCGGCACCGCCGGTCTCGGCGAGGATGAAGCCATTGCCCTGGTGAATTGGCAAACGCCCGCGCAGATCGGGCAAGGCGAAGGTCGATTGGCCGTCGCCGCCATAGGTCGTGCCGATCAACTGGAACAGGGTTTCGTTCTCCGAGATTGGCAGCAACTGACCTTCGCAGAACATCCATCCCGCGGGAGCGAAATTTCCGGCGAACATGCGAATCTCGCCTACATAAGGTTGGGCCACGGCAATCTCCTAGGTCGGGCTCGGGAAGATGCCCTGCAGGGCAATGCAGAAACTCAGGGTGAGGTACGGCTGCATGTTCAGATGCGCCTGCGAGCCACCGATGTTGGTGATCGTACCGGCGTTCATCGCCACGAGATTGCTGGCCGGGCCCCAGGCGCTGTCGCCAGCGGATTTCGACAGCACCATGGTGTTGCCTGGCGTGTCGCTGACCGCAGCCGGCGACGAACTCGCCATCCATTGATGCGTGTGCGTCGGCAATTCCGCGATCGACAACGTGTGTGCCTGCTCGCCACCGCGCTCGCCGAGGGTGTGCGACGAGCCGACGTGGATCGGCGTGCGCCCGCGCAGATCCGGCAGCGCGAAGTTGACCCGGCCATCACCGCCAAAGGTGGTGCCGAGCAGGGAGAACAGTGCCTGGTTTTGGTTGATCGGCAACAACTGCCCGTTGCAAAGCGCCCAGCTCTTCGGCGCGAACACAAAACTCATCAGGCGGATTTCGGATAGAAACGGTTCTGCCATTTCAGTGCTCCTGCTGCTTGCTGATACGCATGGTCGTGCTGGCACTCATGGCAACACGCACGAGGAGTAGCCGCTGCTTGCCGAGATCAGGTCGGTGCCGGTGGTTCCGTAGTTGCCGGTAGTGCTTGCCGGATTCTGCGAACCCACATAATTCTCGACGCCCGGACTTGCCGTGGCGGCCATGCCGTGGATCGAGAAGGCGTTGATTCCCGGCGCCGTGCCCTGCTTGCGCAAGCCGATGCCGGAGGAAATCGTGCCGGCATTGTTGTTGCCTGCGGTCGTGTTGCCGGAGATGTTCAGGCACATGCTGTCATTGTTCGAACTGCCATTGCCGGAATCGATGCGGATGCCTTCGCGGACACCGCCGAGAGGTGCCGCGACCGTGTTGTTCTGGATCTTCGAGCGCACGCTGCCGGTGGCGCCACGTGCGACCACGAGGATGCCATTGCCATCGGTCTGGGTGATCGAGTTGTTGTTGATGGTCACCGCCAGACTCGGCGTGTCGCTGTTGCCGAAGGTGCTGCCGGTGCCGGCACCTATGCCATTCGAGCCGAATGTGTTGTTGGCGACGATCACGTTGTTGTTGACGGTCGAGGTGACATTCGCATTGCCCAGCGAGGACACGGCGATCACCGTGCCAACCGTATTGCCGAGCGGATTGGCAACCGTGCCGTTGCCGGAGATGTCGAAATTGCCCTGGCCGCGACCGTTGACGACGGCAAGGATGGCGTTGGTATTCATGCGCGTTGCCGGGCTGGCGCCGGACACCCGATTGCCGGTGATGGCGATGACATCGGTGGCACTGCCGGCGATGCCGAAGGTGCCGAGTGGGCCGCCGAAGCTGGCATTGCCGCCCTGTGCCTGGATGCCGCCGGCGCTCGGGAAATTGAGCACGACGTTGTTGGCGATCGTTGCCCGGGTCACGTTGGCGACGGTTCCCGCAGAGCCAAACGCGACCAGACGAATGCCACTGCCCAGCGAGTTCGCGGCCGTGGTGGAGCTGGTGATCGTGTTGCTGGAAATCGTCGCGTTGCTGATCGTGCCGCTGAAATTGAAGATGTCGACGCCATGGTAATAGGCGTTGCTCAGCGTGTTGTTGGTGATGGTGACGACACCGCTCAGGTTGTTCTCGGTGCCCGCTGCGGTCGTGTTGAAGGCGATGTTGGCGTTCTCTGCGCCCAATGCGGTGCCAGAGATGTTGATCGCGCTGTTGGTCAAGCTGAAGTCGGTCACCGTGGTGCCGCCGATGCCATGACCCGCCGTGTTCTGGATGGACATCCAGGCGAACGAAGGCGAGCGCGTGGCGGTCAGGGAGATGCCATCACCGCTCGTGCGCTGGATGGTGCCGCCCGACCCGGCCGTACCACTGCCGGTGACGGTGAGGCCGCCGAGGGCACCGGTAGTGTTGAGCACGATGCCGTTGACGGGTCCGCTGGCCGCGGTGCCTGCACTGACGCTGCGGAAATTCAGTCCGCCCGCGCCGATCGTGGTATTGGCGACGTTGATCGCGGTGGCCGTGGTGGTACTTGCGGCATTGGCCGCATCGCTGGCACTGATGGTGCCGCCGCCGGTGGCTGTGAAAGCCGGGTTGGCACCGGTGTTGAGACTCAGGGCACCACTGAAATTGATCGTCGCACCCGTATTGCTGGTCAGCAGGATGCCTCTGTTGCTTGCCGTGATCGCGCCGGAGAGGGTCACCGTGTCGCTGCTGCGATTGGCGACATTGACGGCGTTGCCGCTGTTGGAGGTGATCGCGCCGGGGAAGCTGATGTTGCCGTTGCCGCCATCGACGAGGAACGAGGTGCCCGACGGCACACCCGGATCAGTGATTTGTCCGCTCGTGGCGAGGAAGGCAGTCGATCCCGCTCCACCGAACGCATTCATCAGGGAGATGCCGGTGCTTGTCGAGTTGCTGCTGCGCACATCGCCCAGGGGCAGGTTGATCGACGCACTGCTGATGTCGAGCGCGGGTCCGCCAGTGGAGGCAATCGAACCGCTACCGGCATTCACGGCAATACGGAATCCCGTACCGGCAGCGGCATTGAGCGCACCGCTCGAGCTGACTGCGAGTCCCCTGCCGTTGTCGTTGACGATGTCGAGGTCGGTGAAGGCCAGTTCGCCGGTCACATTGGTGAGCACCATGCCATTCAGCGCGACGCCGTTGCCGGTTGCACCGATGACCGTGTTGCCGCCGGCAACCGCAGTGATCGGATTGCCCGGCGTGGCGTCGAAGGTGACACCGTCGATGTTGATGCCGGTGCCGCCGGTGGCGCCGCTGATGGTGTTGCCGTCGAACGCCGTGATGGTCGCGGTTCCCAGCGTGCGGGTGACATCGATGCCGGTGGTGTCTGCGGTGATCGTGTTGTTCTGGATGGCGATCTGCTGGGCTGCGCTCGAACCGAAATTCACATCGAAGCCTTCGGCCGTCGAGCCACGCACGTTGTTGCCGGCAATCGTCACGCCGACCGTGTTGGCACCGCTGGAGGTTACATCGACGGCATTTCTGCCCTGCAGATCGAGGCCACGGATCTCCACGCCGAACCGGTTGCCGGCCGTGGCCGGAACCGAGACCGCGTCGGCTGCACCGGCATTGATGCGCGGTGCGGTGCCGGCGGCAACCAGGGTACCGAAGGGGGCCACCGTCAGACCGTACGCTTCGCCCCACAGGCGCTGGCCATCCTTGAGCGCTATGCCGCCAGTGAGTGGCGTGCCGGCACTGATGCCATTGAACACAAACAGGATATGGCCGTTGCCCGAAGCAGCCTCGGCGGCAGCCAGGGTTTCAAAGGCATTGTTCGAGCGGCCATCGCTGCCGGCTGCGGGATTGTTTGCGTCGGTCAGGTTGTTGATGTACCAGACCGTGGGCCCGACCGTGATGTTGACCGTGCCGACCGCGGTTCCCGGCGTCGGCGTATTGCCGTCGGTGACGGTGAAACTGAACGTATCGGTGCCGCTGAACCCGGCCGCAGGCACATAGGTAAATGCGCCCGTGGCACTAATGGAGTAGTCGCCGCCGTTGACGCTGCTGCCCGATGCCGCGATGACGCTGGGTGCGACTGGTCCGTCCGGATCGGTGGGCAGGGACTTGGCCAGCGCACTCTGCGCATCACTGATCGCGACCAGGCCCGGGATGGTGGCCCCGGCAACCTGCAACTGCGTGTTGCCCGCCGTGGCGTAGGCGATGGTCGGGTTGGTCAACACCGGCGGCGCATTGGCGTGGGTGATCTCGATCGTGAACGACTGCGGGAGCGATGCATTCTGGCCGCCATTGGCCGTGCCGCCATCGTCCTGCACATGCAGGCTGATGGTTGCCAGGGTCGGCGTGCCGGACGGCACCGTGGCCGGCGTGAAGCTGAGCACGCCGGTGGCGGAGATGCTCGGACCGGCGGCAAACGCGCTCGCCGCCGAATTGCTGTCGATGACGAAGCTGATGCCCTGTCCGGATTCATTGGGCGGACCGGTGAAGATGCCGGTTGCCCAGGGATTGACGGTGACCGCACCGGCGTCGTCGAACACGGCCTGGTTGGCGCCGACGCTGAAGCCCGGGACGTCGTTGACCGGCGTCACGTTGATCACGAAGGTCTGCACGGCCGAGGTGTCACTGCCGCCATTCGCGGTGCCGCCGTTGTCGGACAAGGTGACTGAAATCGTCGCCGTGCCGAAGGCATTGGCGAGCGCGGTGTAGGTCAGGGTGCCGTTTGCAGCAATGGCTGGGGCAGCACTGAACAGGGCGGCATTGGTATTGCCGGTGATGGCGAAGCTGACACTCTGTCCCGACTCGTCGGACGGTCCCGGCGAAATGGCGCTGGCCCAACCCGGCACGCTTTGCGCGCCGGCATCTTCGAGCACCGTCTGGTCGCCACCCTTGACGAAGCTGGGCGCATCGTTGACGGCATTGACCGTGATCGTCAGGGTCTGTGCGGCGCTGGTGTTGTTGTTGCTGCCGCTGTCGACGAGCACGACATCGAAGCTGGCCGTGCCGGAGGCGTCCGCAGCAGCGGTGAAGCTCAGGTTGCCCGTCGCCGAAATCGCCGGAGGCACGCTGAAAGCGAGGCTGCCGCCGGTTTGCGTGACGGTGAAATTGAGCGTCTGCAAGCCGCCGTCGTTGTCGTTAATGGATGTTGCCCAGTTGGCGATGGCCTGTGCGCCGGCATCCTCGTTGATGCTGACGGCGGCACCGGCGGTGAAGCTCGGCACGGTGTTGACGCCGACCACGCTCACCGTCGAGAAGGCGACATTGCTGTTGCCGGTACCGTCGTTGGCGACGAAACTGACCACGCGCGCAGTCTCGTTTGGCGCGGTCGAGGTATTCAGGTAAGTGACCGTGCGCAATACCGCCTGATAGTTGGCAGTGCTGTCGCTGCCGCTCAACGCGAGGACGCCGGTGCCGCTGTTGTAGGCCGCCACGATCGATGTGCCGGCAGTGCTTGCCGCGAGGCTTTCGAGTGCGCCATCGAGCAGGTTGCTGATGCTGACCGTCGCGCTGGCCAGATTGGTGGAGTCGACATCGGTGAGGCTGAGTGCTGCCGGATCGACAATGGCCACGGCCGGATTGGCTTCGGTGTAGGTCGCGGCGAAATCGTTGCCCGCAGCCGGGCCGTTGAGATCGAGCACCGGCAGGTCGTTGACTGCGGTGACGGTGATGACGAAAGTCTGCGTCGGCGAGGTGTCGATGCCGCCGTTCGCGGTGCCGCCGTTGTCGGCCAGCGCCAGGCTGATGGTTGCCGTGCCGCTGGCATCGGCTGCCGGGGTGTAGGTGAGGACGCCCGTGGCCGAGATGGCCGGGGCGACACTGAACAATGCAGCGTTGGTGTTGCCGCTGACGTTGAATGTCAGGGTCTGCGTCGACTCGTCAGGCGGGCCTGCGGAGATCGCGGTTGCCCAGGGATTGACTGTCTGCGCACCGGCATCTTCGGCCACCGTTTGGTCCGCGCCCTTGGTAAAGGCCGGGGCATCGTTGACCGAAGTGACATTGATGACGAAGGTTTGCGCGGCACTCGTATCAAGGCCACCGTTCGCGGTACCGCCGTTGTCCGCCAGGCTGAGGGTGATGGTCGCGCTGCCGTTCGCATTCGCCGCAGGCGTATAGCTCAGGGTGCCGGTTGCCGAGACGCTTGGCGCAACGCTGAACAAGGTCGGGTTGCTGTTGGCGGTGACGGCAAAGGCGAGCGTTTGCGCTGACTCGTCGGCCGGCCCTGCGGAAATCGCCGTGGCCCAGCCGGCAATGGCCTGCGCCGGCGCATCCTCGAGCACCGTCTGATCCGCGCCCTTGAGGAAACTCGGCGCATCATTGACGGCCGTCACCGTGATCGTGAAAGTCTGCGGCGGCGAGGTGTCGACACCACCATTCGCGGTGCCGCCGTCATCGTGCAGGCTCAGCGTCACCGTGGCCGAACCGTTGGCGTTCGCGGCGGGCGTATAGGTCAGCGCTCCGCTCGGCGACACGGCCGGTTGCACGCTGAACAAGGCGTTGTTGTCGTTGCTGACGATGAAATCGAGCAGCTGACCGGATTCGTTGGGCGGCCCCGCCGAAATCGCCGTCGCCCACGGATTGATCGTCTGCGCTCCGGAGTCTTCAAGCACGCTCTGGTTCGGCCCGGCGCTGAAGCTCGGCGCGTCGTTGATGCCGGTGACGGTGATGGTGAAGGTCTGTGCAGCCGAGGTGTCGATGCCGCCGTTGGCGGTGCCGCCATCGTCGCCGAGGCTGAGCGTGACCAGGGCGCTGCCATTGGCACCGGCGGCGATCGTGTAGGTCAGCGCACCGCTCGGCGACACGGCCGGTTGCACGCTGAACAAGGCGTTGTTGTCGTTGCTCACCGCAAAGCTCAACACCTGTGCGGATTCGTCGGCCGGGCCGGCCGAGATTGCCGTCGCCCAGGGATCGACATTCTGTGCCGCCGCGCCTTCGAGCACGGTCTGGTCCGGCCCCTTGGTGAAGCTCGGCGCATCGTTGACACTGTTGACGGTGATGGTGAAGGTCTGCGCGGCCGAGGTATCGATGCCGCCATTGGCCGTGCCGCCGTTGTCATGCAGGCTGACCGTCACGTTCGCCACGCCATTGGCATTGGCGGCGGCGGTGTAGGTCAGCACGCCAGTCGCGGAAATCGCCGGTGCCGCGCTGAACAGCGCGTTGTTGTCGTTGCTGACGATGAAATCGAGTGCCTGTCCCGCTTCATTGGCCGGGCCGGCAAGGATGGCGCTGGCCCAGGCAGTCACCGATTGCGCGGGCGCATCTTCGTTGATGACCTGATTCGCGCCGGCATTGAAGGAAGGCACGTCGTTGACCGGGGTGATGGTCAAGGCAACGTTTGCCGCCGCCGAAGTGACCTGGCCGTCATTGACGGTGAAGGTGAAGCTGTCGCTGCCATTGGCATCGGCATTCGGCGTGTACAGCACGGTGGCCGATTGCGGGCCGGTCGGCGTGATCGCGCCGAGACTGCCCTGGGTTGGTGCCGTGACGATGGCGAAACCCAGCGTGTCGTTTTCGTTGTCGGTGCCCGTCAGGGTCAGCGTGACCGCCTGGTCTTCGAGCGTGCTGGCACTGCCGGCAAGCGCGATCGGCGCGTTGTTCTGCAGATTGGTCACGTCGATGCGCATGAACACGCGGTCGTTCTCGATCGCGGCGAAAAACGCGCGCAGGTCGATGGCGCTTTCGCCGCTGCTCGAATCACCCGCCGGATCCGTGGCCAGCGGCGCAACGCCGCTCCAGTCGCCTACCTGGCCGTCAACGACGAAATTGGCTGCCAAGGCAATGCCGCTGCAGAGGAAAATCATGGCCGCCACGCGCAGCAAGCCACGCCGGCGGGCAATGCGGGCACCCACCAGGGCAACCAGCAGTGCCAGCAGGATCAGCGCGGGAATACCAAGCATGGGAATGGCCATCGCCGCCAGGCCGAAGCCAATGGGCGGCCCGCCAATCGTGCCGTCACTGCTGACCAGGACATCCTCGCCAGTCGCGCTCGTCGCCACGATGGAAAACACCAGGGATGGCGCACCCGGCTGCGACAACTGGCTCAAGGCATCGGACAATTCAATGACATCCGAGCCGGCCACGCCGTTGTCGGCACCGACGGCCGAGCTGCCGGCAATCACGGTTTCACTGCCGAATGCGCCGCCCGCGCAGCGGGCGCGGGTGACCTGCACCACTTGCGGGGTCAGGCCACCACTGGCGGTGACCCGCAGGCGGACATCGGCACCGTTGACGAGGCCGACAGTGCAACCGCTGCCGGGATTGGCATCGGCATCCACGTACACCGAATAATCGTAAGTCGACTGCGCAAATGCCCCGGGTGCCATGCCAAACAGGCAAAAGGCAGCCAACAAAAGCGCCAAGAGGCCCTTCGACTTCGAATTCATCTGCTGATCCCCTGCTGATCCCGCGTTATCCGGTCAACCCGATTGCTGTGGAAGGCCGGCAGTGGGTCAGTGATGCCGCGCGACCCGAATGTGGCATTCTGTCACAGTTACGATTGTTTGCGAATCAGCACGGACGCGCACGAGCGATCGGACAACTGCAGCCGCGCAAACCTCATCATTGCGAGATGCCGGCCTGCTTCAGCGTCGCGGCGTGCGGGTCAATTCGACGCCATCGACGGTCATGCGCCAGCTGCCGTCGATCTCGCGCGGTGGCGAGGAAACCCGGAACACGGTCTTCATCGGGCCGATCCCGACCTCGAAATCATCACCGTGGAATGCCTGCAACGGGCCATTGATCCTGATCGAGGCACCCTTGCGCAAGCGCTGGTAGGAAACGCTGCCGTCGCGCAGGATGAGCAGGCTCATGCCATCCGCTTCCCAACGCCCGACATAGTCCGCTTTCGCCGGCGGCACCTCGATGCCGCAAGCTGCCAGCAGCACCAGCAACAGGGCGAGGATGGCAAGTCGGCTGCGGCGCATCATCGGCCGTCACCCTGCGCCGGGTTTGCGCGCATGGTTGCTGCTGCGCCGATTGCCGCGTTCGCTTCGGCCCGCGCAGGCGTTGGCAAGTGTTCGCGCAACTGCTCGATCAGGGCATCCAGCGGCAGGGGCCGACTGAACAGGAATCCCTGATAGTTGTGGCAACCCAGCGCGTCCAGGCTCGCCCGCTCGGCCGTGGTCTCCACGCCTTCGGCAATCAGGTCGAGACCGAGGGCGCGGCCAAGCGCGATGATGGTGCCGACGATCGCCCGGTTTCCGGCATTGGAATCGAGATCGCGGACAAAGGTCTGGTCGATCTTGATCGATGCCACCGGCAGGCGACCCAGATAAGACAGCGAG
Source organism: Lysobacterales bacterium 63-13 (assembly GCA_001899855.1). Lineage (GTDB taxonomy): Bacteria > Pseudomonadota > Gammaproteobacteria > Xanthomonadales > Rhodanobacteraceae > Dokdonella. The sequence goes on along the minus strand of MKWR01000031.1, from coordinate 86,391 downwards.
GAGTAGCCGGTACCGAAATCATCCACTGCAATTTCGACGCCGCGTTCGCGCAGCACGGTCATCCTCGAAGCAGCGGCATGGTTGTTGCGGATCAGGGTGGACTCGGTCAGCTCAAGAGCGATCCAGTGCGCATCGATGCCGGCCGCATCGATGTCGGCAAACAACGCTTCGACGAAATCCGGATGATTGAACTGCACCGCGCTGACATTGATCGACACGCGGCGGAACGTCGATGGCAGGCTGCCCTCATGCAGGCGACGGATGTCCGCGCAGGCGCGGCGCATGACCCAGCGACCGAGTTCCAGCATGAGGCCGGTTTCCTCGGCGACCGGGATGAACTGCGCGGGCGAGGGATTGTCCCGATACGGACTGTGCCAGCGGATCAGCGCTTCGGCACCCACGCATTCGCCGGCCCGGTTGTACTGGCTCTGATAGTGCAGCGCGAACTGCTCCGGCGCGGCAAGGGCAAGCTGCAGTTCCTTCTCCAGTTGCCGGCGCAGCTCCAGACCGGCGGAAAGGCGACTGTTGTAGTACATCGCGCAATTGAGGCCGGCGAGCTTGGCCTGGTACATCGCCGTGTCGGCACGGCGCAGGATGTGTTCGGCCGCGCCATCGCCGTCGGGAAAAATCGCGATGCCGATCGAAGGCGTCACGTGCAGACGGTGCTCGCCGCATGGCAGCGCATCGGAAAACGCCGCCCGGATCATCGCCAGCAGGGCATCGACGCGCACCCTGAGCCGTGCTTCATCGGCAGCCACGGCGCCGACCAGCACGACGAATTCATCGCCGCTGAGCCGGCCCACCATGCCATCGTCGCCGACGATTCCCTTCAGGGTGTCGGCGACGGCAACCAGCAGCAAGTCGCCGATGGCGTGGCCCAGCGTGTCATTGACCATCTTGAAGCGATCGAGATCGAGGAACAGCAAGGCACCGTAACGACCCTCGCCGCGTGCGCGCAGCAGCTCGGCATCGAGGCGCTGCATCACCTGTCGCCGGTTCGGCAATTGCGTGAGATCGTCGTGCAGCAACTGGAAGAGGATGGTTTCTTCCGCCTTGCGCCGCGCCGCGACCGCCTGCAGCAGGGTCTCGTGCTCGATCGAGGCCTGGCAGCTGAGGGCAAGGCGGGTCATCAACGGCTTGAGCAGCTCGATGACCGGCGCCTCCAGGGCGTTGCCGATGCGCTGCAGGGTCATGGCACCGAAATCGCCGAGGCGAAACGAATAGCAGTGCCGGTCGGCACCTTGCCCGCAACACTGCTGTGCGGCCCAGACAACCGCGCCGGCATCGACGTCGCAGGCTTCCGGCAAGGCCCACGCCGTCGCATTGCGCGGAACACTGAGGAAGTGTTCAAGCCGGCGTTCCGCTGCAGGCGACTGCAGCACGGGCTCGCCTTCGACATTTTTCAGGAAGTGAAAATGCACGGATGTCAAACCGAGCCGGCGCAAGGCAATGCGCGAAAACGTCGCCAGCATTGGCTGCAAGCGCAAGCTGGTGCCTATGGCCATGCCCAGCTCATGCTGGATCGACAGGTATTTGAGCGTGTTGTTCATGGCGGTGGCGGCCTGTCGAGCAGTGCCACGACGGTCGACTTGTTCATCAGCTCGATCACGCCGGCGCGCGAGCTGGCAATCTCGCCAAGACTCAAGGCGCCGAAAATATCCTCGCAACCGGCCAGCGCGGACTCGATGACGGCGAGTTCGTCATTGATCGCCGCGCCGAGGAACAGTGCGCGGCTGATGCAGTCGAAGACCACGGCCACGCTGGCATCGACGGCATGCCCGTGCTGCCGGGATTCCCGACAGGCGGCCAGCGCCGCTTCGCCCGCCGAAGCGATGAGGGTGGATGCCTCGCCCTTGAGCAGGAAGACCGTGGCGTTTTGCGGCAGCTCGCCGACGCAGATCAGGGCGGTGCCATCCCGCTTGATTGGATCACGGACGAGGAAATCACCATCGACGCCTTCGATCGCCAGGGGAAAGGTCTTGGCGATGGCAAAGAAATCGGTATCCGCGAAGGTTTCCCCGGAATGCTTTTCGACTTCCCGGCGATAGACCTCGAAAGCAGGCTGGTAGTTGAGCTCGGCGAGGACATTGCCCTGTGAGCGGGTGACCAGGAACGGGCCGGACAAGCGCTGCCAGCCATGCGCCACGCCATGCGCGACCACCCCGGGCAAGGCCACGAGCAAGGCCGAATCCTCAAGCATGCCGGCATTGCCGAGCAGGCACGGACGCTGCACGAGGTCGCCATGGCCGGCACCGCCACCGACGACGACCGCGTGTCCGCCAACAATGGCATACAGGCTTTCGACAAAGGCCTCCAGGTGCGGGCACAAGCCGTCGAACAAGACCATCAGCGAAGGCGCGCCCTCAAGCAGTGCAGCCGAGGCCAGCAATTGCGGCTCGACTGCGGCGCGATCGGACAGGCGCCTGACCACGACGATTTCCAGCCGCTGCGGAAAGCCCATGATCAAGGTGCCGTGACGAAGCGATTGCGCACGCCTGACGAGGCCCGGGAAGATTCCGCCAAACACCGGCACGTGCAAGGACTGCAGCCAAGCCGAGAGTATTGCCGGATCCCAGTTGTCGGCCTCGCTGGCGAGCAGCAGGAAGCTGTGCAAGCCCTCGTTGCGCAGGCGCGCGATGGCCGCGTCGAGCGCTTCGATCGAGGCTTCCTCAACTCGCAGCAATCTTCGACCTTCCACCGTCACCCCTCGTGCCTGTGCCTCCGGCGGCACGGCTCACCGGGCCTGCCCCGCGCACAAACGCCATGCCGATGCCATTGCGGCCATTGCCATGGCCGCCTTGCACCTCTTGCGCCAACGATCCGTGCTGGCCTTCCCCCCGGGTGGAACGCTAGCAGATCCGGCTGCATCAGGCATGTGGAAATTTGTGGTTCCGATTGCGTTCGGCGCGTGCGGCGGCGAGCGTCAGGAGACGCCAGAACGGCCAGCTGGCGAGCAGCAGGGCCATGGCCATGAGGCTGTTGTCGCGGTCGCTGAATATCGAGGCGACGAGGAAGGCCAGCGATCCGGCCAGTGCCAGGCCCGGCACGAACGGATACAGCGGAACGCGGAACGGCCGCGGCAGATCCGCGGCGCGGCGGCGCTGGACAAACAGCGAGGTGAATACCAGCACGTAGTTGGCGACGAAGAAAAAGGCCAGCAAGGCAACGACCGTGGCAAACGTGCCGGTCAGGATCAGGACCAGGGCCAGCGCGGTTCCCGCGAGCAAGGCATTGACCGGCGTGCCACCGGCATTGACCGTGCCCAGCGCGGCGGGCATCAGGCGGTCCCGGCTCATCGCGTAGGGAATGCGCGATGCGGCCAGCAGCAGGGCGTTCACCGAGGCGATCAGCGAAATGATCATCAGCACGCGCAGGACCACATCGCCCATCGGCCCGAACAGGCGACTTGCCGCCGTCGCCGCGACAAAGGGATCGCCCGCCATCGCCTCGAGGCCGAGCACGCGAAGGAAGGCCAGATTGAGGGCGAGGTAAATCAGCAGGACGAGGATCACGCCGCCGATCATCGCGCGCGGGATTTCCCGTCCCGGGTTCCTGATCTCCTCGCCGAAGTACACGGGTGCCGTCCAGCCATCGTAGGTGTAGATGGCCGATTGCAGGGCGACAACGATGCTGGCGACCATCAGCAAGCCAGCCGATGACGTGACTGGTGGCGCGACTGCCGCATCCGCCGCGGGCACGGCCATGACCAGGGCGGCAATCGCCAGGGCAAGCAGGGCAATGCCCTTGATCGAGCTGGTCACCAGTTGCACCAGATTGCCGACGCGGATGCCGCGCCACTGGATCAAGGCAAACGCCACCACGACGCTGGACGCGGTCCAGGCTTCCCTGCCCTGCAATGCCGGCAGCAACGGGCCGGCATATTCGCCGATGACGATGGCCACGGCGGCAATCGAACCCACCGTGCCGAGCCAGTCGGTCCAGCCCGAGACAAATCCGGCAAACGGGCCGAGCGCGTCGCGCACCATTGGATAGAGGCCGCCGGAACGCGGTCGCAGCGTGGCCAGCTCGGAGACGGTCAAGGCACCGAGCAAGGCATAACAGGCGCCCAGCACCCAGACCAGCAGAAACCAGGTTGTCGAGGGAACCCGTGCGGCAACCTCGCCGGGCGTGCGCAGGATGCCCATGCCGATGGTCGTGCCGACCATCACCGCCAGGCCAAATGCCAGACCCAGCACGCGCAGCAACTTGCCGCCCGCCGAGGTCGCTGTCGCCGGAGTCGATATGGACACGCCTGCTTCCCCCGCATGGCCGATTGGCGCTGATCCCCGCGCGCCCGTGCAGACTAGCGGAATGGCGGACGCCGTGCATGCGGGATGTGCGCCATGCCTGCTGGCCAGGCGCTGCATTTCCGGCCGCCAGCCCTCGGGCGGCCCAGGGCGCAAACACGATTGCATTGATGCAATTTGCACAAACCGGCGTGGCGGGGAACACATCGGCCGGAGCGGATTCCCCGGATGGAATCCGGTCCTGATGCTATCGCGTGCCAGTATGGCACCCGGGTCGGCGCAGCCCGGCGATTACCTCCTGATTCATGCGTGCGCTGCTATCAAGCCGGGATCGCCCGCCGCGCCCGCATCGACAGCAAGCAACGCCCCGGGCTGCGCCTGGACCGGAAGCCGGCGGATGACGCCGCAGCGAAGAAACCGGACAGTCCAACGGAGCGCGCCATGCACACCGACAGCGTGACCATCACGCACCCGCATCGGATCGTGTTTCCGCAACTGAAACTGAGCAAGCAGGATGTCGCCGATTATTACCGTGCAGTGGCGGCGTGGATCCTGCCGGGCATTGCCGATCGACCCTTGTCGCTCGTGCGCTGCCCGGGAGGCATCGGCAAGACCTGCTTCTTCCAGAAGCACCTGGCGAAGGGTGCGGGCGATCATGTGCACGGGGTGACGATCGCGGAGAAGAATGGCGTGGATCGTTACCTGTACATCGACGATGCCCAGGGACTGCTCGAACTGGTGCAGCTCAACGTGCTCGAATTTCATCCCTGGGGCGCGCGCGTGACCGATCCCGAACACGCCGACCGCATCGTCTTTGATCTCGATCCGCACGCCTCCGTGGCCTGGGCGCGGGTGCAGGCGGCGGCGGAGAGTCTGCGTGAGCAACTTGCCTCGATCCATCTCGAATCCTTTGTCCGCACCAGCGGCGGCAAGGGTTTGCATGTCGTTGTTCCGCTGCAGCCAGGCGCAAGTTGGGACGAGGTTCGCGATTTCGCGCAATCCGTGGCCGAGGCGCTGGTGGCGCTGGAGCCGAAGGAATTTGTCAGCGTCGCCGGCGAGAAGAACCGCAAGGGCCGCATCTTCATTGACTGGCTGCGCAACGGGCGCGGAGCAACCAGCATCGCCTCCTACTCGTTGCGCGCCAGCGAATCCGCCGGGGTGGCGATGCCGCTGGCCTGGGCCGATCTGAAGCGGATCAAGTCCGCAGATGCGATCAATGTGCAAAACGCAATAGACTGGATAACGAAGCGCGGCAAGGATCCATGGGCAGCCATGCACGGAATGGTGCAGAAGCTGCCGCGATTCTGACCGTCCCGGCACTGCGCCGCCCGGAACGTTGCGGACGAGTGTCGTCCGGCTTCCGCGCGCGACTCCCGTGCAGGTGCGGTGGCGTCTTGCAGCGGATCGGCAGGTTGCCGCATCAAGGCCGCGCCGACCGGCACGACCTATGAGCTGCAGTGGGCCCGGAACAGCAACAGGATCAGCGAGCTTGCCGCGCCATGGGCACCGGCACTGGTCGTCCGCGCCGGCAAGTCGTGGGCAAAAACTTGCGGCACATCCGCCGCCGGGATCGAACTCGGCGACAATGGGCCGATGCCCCCGGGTACTTCGGCAAAAGCGAACATGCCGGGCTTGTCGCACGCCTGCGCCAGGAAGCCGAGGTTCTCCATCCCGGCGAATGACGGCAATGCTGCCGCCTTCCACCAAACTGGATCAGCGATAGATCTGGTAGAGCAGCAGGTAGACGACGACGCCGGTCACCGAGACATACATCCAAATCGGCCAGGTCCAGCGCGCAATGGCGCGGTGGCGGGCATCGCGCCGGTGCAGGCCGAGCCAGGCCGTGACCAGGATCAGCGGGATCGCCAGCGCGGCAAGCACGACGTGGCTGATCAGCAGGAAGTAATACACCGGGCGGATCCAGCCATGGCCGCGGAAGACGAAGATCGGCGCGACGTAGTGGTAGGTGATGTAAGTGACCAGGAACAGCCCGGAGACAACAAGCGCGGCAAGCATCGCGCGCTTGTGCTGATCGATGCGCTTGTGCGCGATCATCACCCGCGCATACAGCAGCAGGATCATCGCCGTGGCATTGAGGGTTGCATTGACATGCGGCAGCAGGTTTGGCAGATCCATCGCGGGATAATCGTCGGGTGCAGGTGGAGAGGCGGTTGGAGAGGCGGTCGGACGCACGGTGCCGGGCAACCCCGACCGCTGTCAAATCCGCCGGCCACGTGATCCGGATCAAGTTCCCCCGCAGCCGCCTCGCCTACAGTCGATCAGCAAAACCGCTGCGCCGGATCCGCGCATGGCCGCGCCGGCTTCGATCAGACACTCGTTGACGGCGCGCTGCCGCCAATGCGCATGCCCAAATACTTTCCTCACCATCATGAAAAAACATTCGCGACAGATCCTCCTTGTTGCATCGCTGGCACTGCTTGCCGGCATCCTCGCCCTGCTGGTGCTCAAGCGCCCGGCCACGTCGGACTGGGCTTCGGCACCGGCCGAGATCCAGGCCATGCTCTGGCCCGGACCGCGTGATGTCGCCGATTTCACCCTGCTCGACCAGCATGGCGCGGCCTTCGACAAGTCTCGCCTGCGCGGCCGCTGGAGCCTGCTTTATTTCGGCTACCTGCAATGCCCGGATATCTGCCCGACCACGCTGCAGTCGCTTGGCCGGCTGCGCACGCTGATGGCCGAATCCGGTGCCGCCGCCGATATTCCACAAATGATCTTCGTCAGCGTCGACCCGGGCAACGACACGCCGCAGCGCATCGGCCCGTACCTGGCCTTCTTCGACAAGGAGTTGATCGGCCTGTCAGGCGATTCCGGGCAACTGGCGCGGCTGGCCGCTTCGCTCGGCATCATCTATGCCGAACACATCGAGCCGAATGGCGTGCGCAGCATGGAACACACGACTTCGGTCATTGTTGTCGATGCCGAGGGCCGCGGCGTGGCCGCCCTGGCCGGCTCGCACCAGCCCCGCGTCCTGCTCCGCCAATTCGATGCATTGAAGGCTTACCTCGCGCGCTGAGTGCCCGCATTGCCGGCACCGGCGTCGGCGCGGGCGCACGAGCGCGATCGATCAGGGTGAATCGACGGGCCGGGTCTTCCAGCAATAACCCGCCGCCAGCACGGCACTGAGCAAAAGTACGGCACCACCCTGGTGCAGCGTGCCCAGCCAGACCGGCACCACCCACAGCAAGGTGCAGATGCCCAGCGTGACCTGGATCATCGCCATCAGCGCGATGGCGTGGCGCGAACGCCGCTGGTCGCGATCCTGCCCTTGCGCACGCATGCGCCACCAGGCCCACAAGGTGACCGTCAAGGTGGTCAAGCCGAGGATGCGGTGCACGAACTGCACCGTCACCGGATTCTCCAGCAGGTTGCGCCAGGCCGGTTCCAGGGCAAACAAGCCGGGCGGCACCAGGTGGCCTCCCATGAGTGGAAAGGTGTTGTACATCAGGCCGGCGCGCAGGCCGGCGACAAAGGCGCCGAACACAATGGTCACGGCAACCAGGGTCAGCAGGCTCCGCCCCGGCCACCGCCGTGCCAGCTCGCTGGCCTCGACCTTCACCCGCCGCGACAGCAAGCCCAGGGCAACCCGGAACATCAAGGCATAGACGATCAGGGCAAGGCTCAGGTGCGCCGCCAACCGATAGGGACTGACGCGCGGCACGTCAACCAGGCCGCTCTTGACCATGAACCAGCCCATGTAGCCTTGCGCGCCACCAAGGGCGAGGATGCCGAGCAGCGGCCAGCGCAGGCGTTGCGGAATGGCACCGCGCAGCCAGAACCACAGCAGCGGCAAGGCAAACCACAGGCCGAGCAGGCGCGCCAACAGGCGATGGAAAAACTCGAACCAGAAGATGACCTTGAATTCGGACAGGGCCATGCCGTGGTTGACGGCGGTGTATTGCGGGCTCTCCTGGTAACGGCTGAACTCGGCCTGCCACGCCGCATCGCCAATCGGCGGCAAGACGCCGGTCACCGGCTTCCAGTCGACAATCGACAGGCCCGATTCGGTCAGCCGCGTTGCACCACCGACCATCACCAGGGCCAGCAGGACGACGCAACAACTCATCAGCCACCAGCCGACCGCACGCGGTCGCACTCGGGCATCGACCGGGGAATCCTGACTTTGCGCCATCACCGCCATTTCCTGCTCCACTTTCATTGTTCCAGACCGCGCAGGATCCCCGACCGCGCGGCTTCTGTCATCCCCGGCCAGGCCATTTGTCTCCTCGACTTGATCCAGGTCATGGATCAGGATTGAATGGGCCGTAAAGATGCGAGGCCGGCCAGCCCGGCAACTGGCCAGACAACGAGGCGGAGAAGTCGATGGAAAGCACAGACACGCAAGACGAAAAAATCCCGAAGATGCAGCAGCTGCTCGATAACCCGTTCCTGCTCCTGTTCATCGGGGTATTGGTGCCGATGGTTGTCTACATCCTTTGGGGCGTCATCGATATCCTGACCATTCCGGTCGCCAAATAAGCGCACATTCGCGTCAATCGGGGAAAAATCATGAGCGCAATTTTACCTCCCACCGAGCGGCTCTGGTGGAAACACCCATTGGATCGCGTGGAGGGCACCTGGATCGCGATCGCCTTTGTCTGGTGCATGATCATGTTCTTCATGATGATCTACTGGCACATCTACGGTAAGCAGAACCTCTCCACCGAAACCTACAAGACCACCACGGAATTGTTCGCGTCGAAGACCCAGGCCATGGTCGACAAGTACACCGTGCGCACCGAGACCGACCTGGAAACACCGGTGGTGGCACCGCCGCCCGGCAGCGACGTGTACATGATCGCGCGCCTGTGGAATTTCTGGCCCATTCTCGAACTGCAAAATGGCCAGACCTACCGCCTGCACCTGAGCTCGATGGACTACAACCACGGCTTCTCGCTGCAACCGGCCAACATCAACATCCAGATCGTGCCCGGTTACGAGCATGTGGTGACCATCGTGCCGAACCAGTCCGGAACCTACTCGGTGGTCTGCAACGAATTCTGCGGCATCGGCCACCACACCATGGTCGGACGCATCTACATCAAGGGGGAGACCGGCAATGTCCCATAAAACCACATACCGGACCTGCCCACGTTCGGGACTGCAGTTCGAGTCCCAGGCGGAAAAGCTGGTCCTGGCAAACGCCGTTGCGGGCGTGATCTTTCTGCTGATTGGCGGCATCCTCGCCATCGGCGTCGTGTTGACGCGCTGGCCGACCATCCATTGGCTCGAAGCCAGCACGTTCTACCAGGTGCTGACCGCGCACGGCCTCGACATGCTCGTGTTCTGGATCATCTTCTTCGAGATTGCCATCCTCTATTTCTGCTCATCGACCCTGTTGCGCTGCCGCATCGCCACGCCAAAAGTGGCCTGGGCCGCGTTCGCGCTGATGGTGATCGGCTCGGTCATGAACAACGTCGCCGTCTACCAGGGCGGTTCCAGCGTGATGATGACCTCCTACGTGCCGATGATGGCCGCGCCGTCGTTCTACCTCGGCCTGATCCTGTTTGCCGTCGGTGCCTTGATCGGCTGCTTCGTCTTCTTCGGCACCCTGGTCGTGGCCAAGCGCGAGAAGACCTATCAGGGTTCGGTGCCACTGGTCACCTTCGGTGCCATCACCGCCGCGATCATCGCCGTGTTCACCATCGCCTCGGGCGCGATCATCCTGATCCCGACCTGGATGCTGTCGATGAACTGGATCGAGCATGTCGATCCGCTGATCTATCGCGTCATCTGGTGGGCGTTCGGACACTCCTCGCAGCAGATCAACGTCGCCGCGCACATCTCGATCTGGTATTTCGTCGCCGCCGTGGTGTTTGGCGCCAAGCCGATGTCCGAGCGGGTCAGCCGCGGAGCCTTCCTGCTCTATATCGTGTTCCTGCAACTGGCCAGCGCGCACCACATCCTCTCCGATCCCGGCATGAGCACGGAGTGGAAGGTGCTCAACACCAGTTACTTCATGTACTTTGCCGTGCTGGCCTCGATGATCCACGGCCTGACCATTCCCGGCGCAATGGAAGTGGCGCAGCGCGCGAAGGGTTACAACAAGGGCCTGTTCGAATGGCTGCGCAAGGCACCCTGGGGCAATCCGTCGTTCTCCGGCGTGTTCATCTCGATTGTCGGTTTCGGCTTCCTCGGTGGCATTTCCGGCGTGATGATGGGCACCGAACAGCTGAACATGATCATCCACAACACGATCTACGTGCCGGGCCATTTCCATGCGACCGTGGTCGTCGGCACGACGTTGTCGTTCATGGCCCTGACCTACTTCCTGATCCCGGTATTGTTCAAGCGCGACATCATCAATCCCGGCCTGGCCAAGTGGCAGCCGTACCTGTTCGGTCTGTCGATGTACTTCTTCTGCCTGGTGATGATGGGTGCGGGCACCCTCGGCGTCTCGCGCCGGCATTGGGACATGGCCTTCAGCGGTGCGGCCCTGGCCTATGAATGGCCGGGTGCGGCCTACCTGATGATGGGCCTGGTCGGCATCGCCGGCATCGCCGCAATCACGGGTGGCGCGATCTACATCTACCTGACCGTCGGCTCGCTGCTCTGGGGCAAGCGTATCGCGCAGACCAAGATCAGCTCGGAGCCGACGCCGATCCCGGTCGGCGCTCCATCGGCCGCCGTGCAGACCTACGGCTCGCTCGGCTTCGCCGCGCCAGGCACGTTTGTCCTGGCCATGGTGTTCCTCGCCGCGTTCGTCCTTTATTACTTCATCAACTGGAAGTATCTGTCGACCTTGTGGGGGTTGAGCTGATTTGAATCAGCCGTGCCGCTCCGGATCACGGGATCCGGGGCGGCAATCCGATCCAGCGGCTTGCCACGGGAGCTTATCTGCCATGAATACTGTCTGCGTCACGACAGAGCGTTCCGCCGCTGGCATGGCGCGGGAAGTCCTGAGCCTGTTCAAGCTGCGCATCGGTTTCCTCATCATGATCACGGCCGTGGTCGGTTATGTGGCCACGCCGGGACATGCCAGCGTCGTCCAGGTGCTGGTGATGGCGCTGGCCACCCTGGTCGCCTCGGCCGCTGCCGGCGCCTTCAACCATTACCACGAGTACCGTAGCGACCGCCTGATGGCGCGCACGCGCACGCGTCCATTCGCCAGCGGCACCCTGCCCCACCATCCCGCCTGGCTGCTGCTGTTTGCCGGCATGTTGCTGGCCGCCGTGGCCGCCGCCTGGCAGGTGGTCAATCCGCAATCGGCGATTTTCGTGTTCCTCGGCGCATTTTTCTATGCCGTCATCTATACGGTCTGGCTGAAGCGTCGCAGTTGGACGAACATCATCATCGGTGGCCTGGCCGGCAGTTTTGCCGTGCTCGCCGGTGCCGCTGCCGCCGATCCGCAACTGGGTCCGCTGCCCTGGCTGTTCGCCCTCGTCCTGTTCCTGTGGACGCCGCCGCATTTCTGGAGCCTGGCCATCGCCAACAGCGAGGACTATGCCGCCGCCGGCATCCCTATGCTGCCGGTCGTGTTCGGGCCGCAACGAGCCGCCTCGATCGTCTTTGCCAGCACCGTTGCCCTGGTCGCCGCTTCGCTGCTGCCGGCAGCATATGGCGCGGGCCCGGTGTACCTGGTCGGTGCCGCGGCTGGCGGTGCCTGGTTCATCCTCAAGTCCTGGCACCTGAAGCAGGTGCAAAACCGCAAGACCGCGATCGCCAGTTTTCTCGCCTCGCTGGTCCAACTCAATGCCGTACTCGTCGCTGCCTGTGTGGACGCGATGCTCTGACTGCTGGTCATGCACGACTGTCGCTTGAAATTGTCGCGGATCCTTTGCGCCGCCGCGTTCGCGCTTGGCTACGGCAGCCTGTGCGCGCAACCCATTGGCGACAACAGCAACCGCATCGCCCCGCCGGCCGTCGAAGCACCGGCAAAGATCCCCTTGCCGGGACTCGACCAGGAGGCCGCCTTGCGCGACAGCCTGGCCGTGATCGGCCAGCATCCCGGCGATTTCACCATGCGCGACCAGAATGGCAATGCGGTTGCGCTGTCGACATTCCGCGGCAAGCCCTTGCTGGTCAACTTCATCTATACCGGTTGCTACCGCATTTGCCCGACCAGTTCGCGGGCGCTGCGCAAGGCGGTCAACGCCATGCGCGGGCGCTTTGGTGACGATCAGTTCAATGTCGTCAGCATCGGTTTCGACCAGCCCACCGATTCGCCGATGGCGTTGCGCGAGTTTGCCGCCAAACAGGCGATCCGGGATGCCAACTGGACCTTCCTCAGTCCGGACAAGGCCGATGTCGCAGCGATTTCGCGCAGCTTCGGCTTCAGCTTCATGGCCACGCCGATCGGCTATGACCACACCTTGCAGGTGAGCGTGCTGGATGCTTCCGGGCGCATCGTGCAGCAGGTGTTCGGCGATGCCTTCGGCCCCGATTCCCTGGGCGAGCCGCTGAAGAAACTGCTGGGGGGCAGCCTGGTCAGTGGCAGCAGTTCGCTGACCGACATGCTCAGCAAGGTGCGTATCCTGTGCTCGGTCTACGATCCGGAGACCGGTCGCTACCGGGTCGATTACTCCCTGTATATCGAGATCATCGGTTTCCTCACCTTCCTTGTCATCATGTCCGTCATGGGCGTGCAGGAATGGCGGCGGCATCGAGCCAGGAAACGCCTGCGCAACACATGAACGCGCAGGCAATCCGAAACAGCTGGAAGCGGTTTGAAGATACTCTCGATGTGATATTTCCGGGTGGCAGCAATCCCCTGCGCAATCTCGGCGCGATCGCCTGCCTGATGTTCGCGATCCTGCTGCTCAGCGGCATCTACCTCTACGCCGTGTTCGATACCTCGGTCGCCGGGGCCTGGCAATCGGTGGATGCGCTTTCGCGCCAGCAGCCATGGCTCGGCGGCTGGCTGCGCAGCATGCACCGCTATGCCGCCGACGGTTTCATGATCGCCACCGTGCTGCACCTCGTGCGCGAGTGGATCATGGGCCATCACTCGCGGTTCCGCCGGGTCACCTGGCTGACCGGCATCCCGCTGCTCGCCTTCCTCTACGTGAGTGGCATTGGCGGGTTCTGGTTGAACTGGGACAGGCTTGGCCAATATGCCGCCGTGGCCAGCGCGGAACTGCTCGATGCCCTGCCGCTGCTGGCCACTTCGCTGAGCCGCAATTTCCTCAGCGCCGAGTCCGTCAGCGATCGCCTGTTCTCGCTGCTGGTGTTCGTGCATCTCGGCGTGCCCCTGCTCCTGCTGTTCGGCCTCTGGTTCCATCTGCAGCGCATCACCCGTCCGCGGATCCTGCCGCCACGATCCGTGTCGATCGGCGTGCTCGCCAGTCTCGGCATCATCGCCCTGGCGGTGCCGGTCCTCAGCACCGCACCGGCAGAACTCGGACTGGTGGCGACAGCGTTGCCGCTGGACTGGATCCTGCTGCACCTGCTGGTGCTGGCGGATATGCTTTCCGCGCGATCGACCTGGATGCTGATCGCGCTCGTCCTTGCGTTGCTGGTCGCCGCGCCGCTCTTCTCCGCCAGGGCCACGGCGGCGGTCGCCGTCGTCGATGCCGACAACTGCAACGGCTGCCGGCGCTGCGTGGAGGATTGCCCGTACTCGGCAATCACCCTGGAACCGCATCCACATGGCAAACCCGGGCAACAGATCGCCGTGGTCGCCGCCGAGCGTTGCGCCAGTTGCGGCATCTGCGCCGGTGCCTGTCCATCGGCGACGCCGTTTCGCAGCGTCGTCGAGCTGGTCAATGGCATCGACATGCCACAGCTTTCCGTCGACATGCTGCGGCGGACGCTGCTCGATGCGCTGGCCAGCGCGCGCGTGCCGCAGATCATCGCCTTTGGCTGCGCACACGGGCTCGATGTCGAGGCCCTCGGCGAAGCGGATGTGACCGGCTACAACCTGCTGTGCACCGGCATGTTGCCACCTTCGTTCGTCGAATACGCGCTGCGGGCCGGTGCCGTCGGTGTGATAATCAGCGGGTGTGCCGAGGGTGCCTGCGAATTCCGGCTCGGCAACACCTGGACAGCGCAGCGTCTGCGTGGCGAACGTGAGCCGCACCTGCGCCGCATCGTCTCAAGCAGGGACTATCGCGTCGTGTTTGCCGGCGATCGCGATCGCGGCAGTCTGGACCAGGCAATCAAGGAACTGCGCGGCAACGCGGCTACAGGAATCAACCCATGAAAAAATTCGCTGTCTGGCTTGGACAAGGCATCCTCTACGCGGCACTGGCCACCGTCATCGTCGTCTTCTCGCACTGGCCGGCCTATCAAAACCTCGCCGCGGATCGGGCCTTGATCAAGATCAGCATCAGCCATCAGGGCCAGTTGCTTGGCGACTGCGTGGAACTGACGCCGCAGGAGCTGGCCAAGCTGCCGCCCAACATGCGTGCGCCGAAAAGTTGCCCGCGTGAACGCTCGCCGCTGACCATCGAGGTCGATGTGGATGGCCAGCTCGCCCATCGCCAGGTGGCCAAGCCATCGGGACTTTCCGGCGACGGTGCCGCGGTCGTCTATCGGCGCCTCGAAGTACCCGCGGGCAAGCACCACATCGAAGTGCGCATGAAGGACAACGCGCGCAGCGAGGGTTTCGATTACACGCGCAGCGAGGAAGTCGACCTTGCCCCTGCGGAAATCCTTGTCGTCGATTTCGATGCCGCCACGCGCCGGATCATCCTGTTGTGAGTGGCGAAGCTGCGGCAACCCGGGAGCCATCGCACGCAGGCGCTGCCGCCGTGCCGCCTTCGCGCTACACCTTGTCCCTGGTCCGCCAGTCCGATCGCAGCCTCGTGCGCGGCTGGCTCTGGCTGGGCCTGCTCGCCCTCGTCGTCTCGGGGTTTTATTCGATCCTGCTGGTCGCCTCGCGCACGCCCGGCGTCAACGCCTGGTTGCCGGTCGCCGATTTCTTCCGCGTCGCCCTCGTCGTGCATGTCGACCTGTCGGTGCTGGTCTGGTTCCTCGCCTTGTCCGGCATGCTGTGGAGCCTGAGCTGTCGACCGCGTGCGACACCGCTGGCCTGGCTGGCGATGCTGCTTGCCTATGCGGGCACGCTGCTGATCGGCATCGCACCGTTTGTCGGTGGCGGCGAGCCGATCATGGCCAATTACATTCCGGTGCTCGATGGCAGCGTGTTCCTGGCGGGCCTCGGCACCCTTGGCGTGGCGGCCGCCCTGCTGGTCCTGCGCAGCCTGATCGCCGCGCCTGCGCTTGGCCTTGAGCTGGATGGCAGCGGGGCCTTGCGCTTTGGCCTGAATGCCAGCGTCGTCGCCACCGCAATCGCCCTGATCGCCTTTGCCGCCTCGCTGTGGCTGACCCCGGCCAGCCTCGAAGGCAAGGCCTATTACGAGATTGCATTCTGGGGCGGTGGCCACGCCCTGCAGTTCACCTGGACCCTGCTCATGCTGGTGGCCTGGCTGTGGCTGGCCAGTGCGGTTGGCGCGCAGCTGCCCTTGAGTCCACGCATTGCCCTGCTGCTGCTCGCGCTGGCCCTGGTCAGCGTCTTCGTGACCCCCTACGCCTACCTCGCATATGACGTTGCCAGCGTCGAGCACCGCGACCTGCACACCTGGGCCATGCGCCTGGGCGGCGGCGTTGCCATCGTGCCGATCGGTCTCGCCGTGGTCGTCGGCCTGCTGCGTTCGCCACGCTCGCGCGAAGCCGGGCATGACGCCCTGCGCGCGGCCCTGGTTGCCTCGATGCTGCTGTTTGCCGCCGGCGGCGTGATCGGCATGTTCATCAGCGGCAGCAACGTGAAGATCCCGGCGCACTACCACGGCTGCATTGTCGGCGTGACCCTGGCGCTGATGGGCCTGGTCTACCTGCTGTTGCCGAAACTGGGCTACCAGACCCCGCAAGGCCGCCTGGCGCACTGGCAACCGGTGCTCTACGGCGGCGGCCAACTGATGCACATCATCGGCCTGGTCTGGTCTGGCGGCTACGGCGTGCAGCGCAAGGTTGCCGGCGCCGAGCAGGTCCTGCACAGCAAGGCGGAGATTGCCGGCATGGGCCTGATGGGCCTTGGTGGACTCATCGCGATCATCGGCGGCTTGATGTTCGTGGTGGTGGTCTGGAATTCATTGCGCGGCAATGCCGGCAAAGCGGCGAGGAGCCTTTCATGATCGTTCATCTGCAAAATGGCCTGCGCCGCCTGTTCATGCTCGTCGAAGGCCTGTTCAACAAGGCCTTTGGCGATCGCCTGAATCCGTTCTACCACCTCGGCTCGATCGTCTTCTTCCTGTTCTGGATCGTCGCCGGCAGCGGCCTCATCCTCTATGCCTTTTTCGACACCAGCGTCGAGGGCGCCTATGCATCGGTGCAGGCGCTGACCCATGGCCAATGGTATTTCGGCGGCATCCTGCGCAGCGCGCATCGCTATGCCTCGGATGCCATGGTCCTGCTCATGCTGCTGCACATGCTGCGTCACTTCGCCTTTGACCGCATCCATGGCTTCCGCACGTTTTCCTGGCTGACCGGTGTCGCCCTGATCTGGCTGGTCTACATCTCCGGTATCAATGGATACATGTTGCCATGGGATAAATTGGCCCAGTATGTCGTCGTTTCCAGTTTCGAATGGCTGGACTGGCTGCCCGGGTTCGGCGGCACCCTGATCCGCAATTTCATGGATCCGACAAGCGTCAACGATCGCCTGTTCTCGCTGCTTGCCTTCATCCACATTGGCGCACCCCTGCTGTGCCTGCTGATGATGTGGGTGCATATCCAGCGCGTACCCAAGGCAAGCACGCAACCGCCACGGCCGATCACCATCGGCCTGCTGCTGACCTTGTTGCTGATGTCCCTGCTGGTGCCGGTGCGCAGCCAGGGCGGCGCTGCCGACCTTGCCTACGAGGTGGTCTCGGTCGGCCTCGACTGGTTCCTGCTGCCGGTCTATCCGCTGATCCATCACTGGTCGCTGGGCGCAGTCTGGGCGCTGGTCGTGATCGGCACCGGCGTGCTCGTGGTGATGCCGTGGCTGCGCCGGCGCCCGCGCACGGCGGGCGCGCAGAGCATCTACCAGATGTCGATCCATCCCGGACCCGAGCATGCCAGCGCGCGACAGGACGAAACCCTGCTCGAAGCCGGCCTGCGCGCCGGCCTCAGCCTGCCCTATGAGTGCAGGAACGGAGGTTGTGGCGTGTGCATGTGCACCATCCTCAATGGCCGCGTCGATCACGGTGCCTACCAGCCCAGCACCTTGACCGCTGAAATGCGCGCCGAGGGCAAGGCACTGATGTGCTGCGCGGTGCCGCTGGAGGACATCGAGTTCGAGGTGCCGGTCGACAACCTGCGTTCGGGCGCGGCATCGACGATCAAGCGCTACCAGGGCCGGGTCGAGCAGATGGAACGCCTCAGCGATACCGTGATGCGCGTGCTGGTGTCGCTTCCGGGCAGCCAGCGCATCACCTTCGTCGCCGGCCAGTACATCAACATCCTCCTCGACAACGGCGAACGCCGGGCCTTTTCCTTTGCCAACCCACCGCACGACAACGCTCTCATCGAACTGCACGTGCGGCTGATTCCCGGCGGCCGTTTCACCACCCATGTATTCGAGCAGATGAAGGTCGGCGACAGCATCGATTTCGAAGGCCCGCTTGGTCGCTTCACCCTGCATGCCGGCACGCGGCCCATGCTCATGGTCGCCGGGGCCACCGGTTTCGCGCCGATCAAGAGCATCGTCGAGGATGCCTTCCATCGCGGCGTGCAACGGCCGATGGAACTCTACTGGGGCGTCAGCGACGTCAATGACCTGTACATGCTCGACCTTGCCGAGAGCTGGGCGCGCGAGCACGCCAATTTCCGCATCGTGCCGGTGCTTTCCAATCCGGCCGATTCGGATGTGTGGCGAGGCCGCACCGGACTCGTCCACGAGGCCATGCTCGCGGACCATGCCGACCTGACCGGCTACGAAGCGTATGTGTGCGGCTCGGTGAAGATGGTCGAAGCGGCGGTGCCGGACTTCCTCGCCCACGGCCTCGGCAAGGAAGCCTGTTATTCGGACGCATTCAATCCGGCGGCCACTTCGATACCCGGCAATGCACCGGCTGCGGAGGAAGGGCCATCGGCTTGATCGGGGTCAAGTTGACACGCGGGGCGCTTGTCGTACTGTAGCGCCTCGTTCGTCGAGGCAGTCCAGAGCATCTTCGCAACACGCGGATCGACATCGCATCGCGTTGCCCGGAACGGCGTTCCGGGGCCACGCATCCGCGCCTGCGAGACGTCCCGTGGATACACCGCAACGAACGAATCACCCACTCGACAAGCCAGCCATCCGGGAGATCCACATGCACACCACCGACCCAGCCCGCCGTCGCTTCCTCCTCCGCAGCGCAGTTGCCGCTGCCGCCCTGCCGCTGCTCGCGCTGGTGCCGCACCATGCCCTGGCCGCCATGCCACCGCTGCCGGTGACCAATGCGCAAGCCAAGGCGCTGCATTACATCGAAGACGCCAACAAGTCCGATCAGGCGACGCGCAAGCCGGACAGCTTCTGCGACAACTGCCAGTTCCACATTGCCGCCACCAATGGCTGCTCGATCTTCCCCGGCTTCTCGGTTGCCCCGAAGGGCTGGTGCTCGGCCTGGGCGCTGAAGAAGTAATCCTTCCGCCACCGATCCAGGCTCCCGGTCCATCCGGGAGCGCTTGACGCAAATCAATGCGCCTGCGCGATCGGCAGCCGAGCATTCTCGGACTGCCGATCATGGAGCGCGCCATGCGTCCGATTCCCCTGCGTGCGGAGCTGCGCCGACTGGCCCGGCGGCTGTGCCTGGCCGCCACCGTGCTGGCCTGCTCCACGCTGGCCCTGGCTGATCCGGTTCCAGCCACCCTGCGCGATTTCCATCTCTCCGGCACCCAGGTCGGCGACGCCCACGCCGGTTCGTTCCTGCCGCCGCGCGCCTGCGCATCCTGCCATGCCAATACCGGCAGCAGCAGCGAACCCTATGCCAGTTGGAAAGGCAGCCTGATGGCCAATGCCGGTCGCGATCCCTTGTTCTTCGCCCAGCTCGCCACGGCCAACCAGGATGTCGCCAACGTCGGCTACTTCTGCCTGCGTTGCCATGTGCCGATGGCGGTGGTCAGCGGCACCGTGGAAACCGCCGATGGCAGCGCCCTCAACGATCGCGACCGCGATGGCGTCGATTGCCATTTCTGCCATGCCATGGTCGATCCGCGTTACGTGGAAGGCAGCAGCCCGCCGCGCGACGCCGAAGTCCTCGCCGCACTCGAATCGGTACCGGCATTCACCGGCAACGCGATGTTCGTGCTCGATCCGGACGGCATCCGCCGCGGCCCGCGCAGCGATGCCCTGCCCTCGCATGAACTGCTGGTCTCGCCCTACCACCGCAGCAGCGCCCTGTGCGGAACCTGCCACGATGTCGGCAATGTCGCGGTATCGCGCCAGGACGATGGCAGCTATCGCTACAACGCACTCGATACGCCGCCGGAAAGCGAGGATCTGGCCAGCCACTTCCCGCTGGAACGCACCTATACCGAATGGAAGCTGTCGGCATTCGCCGCTGGCGGCGTCGACATGGGTGGGCGTTTCGGCGGCGAAGGCGGTGCTGTCGTCTCGACATGCCAGGATTGCCACATGCCGGTGCGCGCCGGTTATGCCTGCAACATCGTTCCGCCGCGGGCGGATCTGCGCAGCCACGATTTCGCCGGTGCCTCATCGTGGGTGCTCGACATCATCGGCCGCTACTATGCGGACGATCCGGCCGTCGACCAGGATGCACTGGCGGTCGGCATGGCCGCGGCCAACGACATGCTTGGTCGCGCCGCTTCGCTGGAGCTGGCCCAGGATACCGGTGGCGTGCTGCGCGCCCGCGTCATCAACGAGAGTGGCCACAAGTTGCCGACCGGGCATATCGAGGGCCGTCGCGCCTGGGTGCAGGTGCGCCTGCGCGATGCCGGCGGCAACCTGCTGCGCGAATACGGTGCCTACGATGCGCTCAGCGCCGAACTCGATGAGGACGGCACGATCGTCTATGAAATGGCCGTGGGGCTTTCCGATGCCGCCGCCGCGGCGACCGGCCAGGCCGCCGGGCGCACCACGCACATGGCGCTGGCCGACACCATCGTCAAGGACACGCGCATCCCGCCACGCGGTTTCCACAACGCCGACTACGCCGCGGCCGGCGCACCCGCGGTCGGCCGCCATTACGCGGATGGCCAATATTGGGACGATGCGCATTTCTGGATTCCGGCGAACGCGGCCAGTGCCGAAGTCAGCGTGCTCTACCAGACCGTCACGCGCCACTACATCGAGGCCCTGCGTGATGCCAACCACAGCGACCACTGGGGCCAGACCCTGCACGATCTCTGGGAAGAAAGTGGCCGTGCCGCACCCGTTACCATGGCCTCGGCGACGATCGCGCTGGGCGGATTCCTGCGTGGCGACTTCAACGGCAATGGCGTGCTCGACAGCGGCGATGCCGGCGCACTGGCCGAATGCCTGGCAGCCAGTGCCGATTCCGAAAGCTGCCGCGCCGGCGACTTCAACGGCGATGGCCGCGTCGATTGCAGCGATGCGGCGGCGATGATCGCGGCGTGGAGCGGCCCCGATCCGGCACCGGTATTCGATGCCTGCCGCGGCAGCGTGGTGATTTCGGTTCCCCTGCTGAACCCGCGCCTGCTGATCGTGCTTGGCCTGCTCCTGCTGCTGGCGGCAACGGCGACTCTGCATTGGCGCAGGCGAATCGGCGACTGAGGGAGTGCCGCCACGCCTGCACCACGCGACGCGCATTCGCTTGACCGCCGTCAATGCGCATTCGTCGGCAGCCGGCCACCATGCGTGCACGCTGCCGCAATGGCGGCTGGCTCATCAACCATCCGCGTCATGAGGAAACCCGCATGCTGTTCACCACGTCCCAGCCGATCACCCAGTCGATGGCCATCGCCATCACCCACGCCATCCAGGAGCTCGATGCCGACGCCACCGTCCGCGCCGAAATGTCCAGCCAGTCGATCCTGATCGATGGCGATGTCACCGTCGAACAGGCCAAGGCCGCACTGGCCAAGGCACATTGCGAATACGTCACCCTCGAGCAACCCGCCGAGCCGGTGCACATCCAGGGCGGGCATACCTGCTGCGGCCACTGCGCCTGATCCGCAAACCGGACGCGACCCCAGGCATCCATCGCGCCGTCGATGGATGCTCGACTCTGCCCGAGGTTTCCCCACTTGTTTTCCCGTCGGTAGACCGGCGGTGCTGCTGCGTCACACGGCATTCGCGACAATTTGATCTCCCCGCTCCATTGATGCGCGGCATCCATGCCGCGCCTCGAATTGGCGCAAATCAATCAAGGCAAAAGCATCGCGACTGAGAAGCACCCCTTTCAGGGACGGCTCGCACCAACCCGTTCGCGCACGAGGTCCTGCAGGTAGTCGAAGTACAGGTCGATGTAGCTGATGCCGTTCTCGTGATCGATCAGGTAGGGATTCATCAGCGTGTGGCGCAGGATGACGATGCGGTCATTGCCTTCGTCGCCATCGAGGGTGCCTGAATCCAGGCCCAGCGCGTCGAAGATGCGGCGCATCTCGACCTCGCCGAGCGCTTCGGCACGCAAGGTCGTCATCGAGCCGAAGAACTGCTTCAGCTGCAGCGGGTGGCGCGGATCGGCGCGCATGTCGTCGTGCAGGCGACGGACAAAGGCATTGGCCTCGGCGACGCGGCTGTTGCCGCGCGGGTTCAGGGCCAGGCAAACGAGGTTGCTGTCCGGCTGGAACGGCACCAGGGCGGCGACGCAATCCCGATTGTCCGCGGCAAACCTCGTGGCGCGCTGGTAGAAGGCCTCGGCAGCGAGGAGGGTCTGCCGGGTCAAGCGGCCAAAGTGCAGGTGGTTTAGCGGCAGGACGCGATGGGTGACGAACACCGCGGCGGCATTCGCGCCGGATTTGGAGCCTTCCGGGATGAACTGGCCAAGGCCGCGATAGCGTTCCAGATAGCTCTTGCTGGCGGCGCCGGTGAAGACATAGTCGGCCTCTTCCGAGAGCAGCGCGGTGACGCGGTGATCGCGACAGACAAAGGCACCGGTGCCAAACGGCAGGTAGCCGAGCTTGTGCGGATCGATGGTGATGGAATCGGTATCGGCGAGGGCGGCGATCGCGGAATACACCTCCGCGTTGGGAAATGCGTTGTAGCCGCGGGCGATCTCCGCGCGACTGCGCAGGCTGCCATCCTCGTTGCGGAAGACGGTGGCCAGATAGCCGCCCCAGGCCGCGTCGACATGCACGGAATGACCGAGTCCTGCGGCCGTGGCGCGCTCGCGTGCCTCGAGCATGCGATCGACCGGGTCGAAGGTGCCGTATTCGGTGGTGCCAAGCACGGCAACCGACAGCAGCACCGGTTGGCGTTCACGCTGGCAGCGTTCGAGGATCGTTTCCAGCGCATCGACATCGAGGCGCATGCCGTTCTCGGGCAGCAAGTGCATTTGCGCACGACCCAGTCCAAGCAGTTTCAGGCCCTTGCTCCACGAGTAGTGCGCGGTCACCGGGGCCAGCACCAGCGGCACGCGCAAGGTCGGATGGCGGGCAAAGAACTCGACCAGGCCGAGATGCTCGATGCGCGCCTCCTGCACGCGCCGCCGCCACTGCATGCGCAGTGCCGATGTCTGCCCGGCCAGCCAGCGCTGCCATTGATCAAGCAACTGCGTGCCGGCGCGCGGATGCAGGTTGAACGCGCTCCAGTCATCCTCGGGCAGGACCAGATCGGGTACACCAGCCGCGCGCAGGGCCACCGGAAAGGCTTTCAGGGCAAGGGCCAGGCGCAGCGCCTGATAGTTGGCCAGGGTGCCGCCGGAAGTCAGGTGGCCAAACGCACATTCCGGCTGCAGCGGATCGTGCGGGTAACCGACCATCTGCGCCAGTTGCAGGCCGACCTGCACTTCCATGTCGACGGTGACCGGCGCCGAATCCTCGCTGACGTTGTTCGGGTTGTACGGCAGGGTGAGGATTTGCGCGACCAGGCCCGGCAACAACAGGTCCGAGACCATGTGCCCCATGTAGCGCGGACTGTGGAATGGCACCGACCGTTTCAGCGCGGCCGAAAGCTGGTGCAGTTCGCGGCGCATGCGCGATTCGAAGGCCAGGTAATCCGGATGGCGCGAGGCCTCGGTTGATATTGCCGGCGGATCCTCGGGATGGAAGTTGCGTCGCCAGTAGACGTGATCGCGCAGGAACTCGACGACGAGCTTCTCCAGCAGGCCGTCGTTCTCGCCGTACGGTCCGAGGAAACAGGCATCGATGCGGTGGCGGGTCAACGGTGATTCTGCGGGCATGCGATTTTGCTCGGTGCGGCAATCCAGAGGGATGAGCGACCGCATGAGGTCCGCGCCGTCAATCCAGGCCGGGCCCCTCGCCGCTTCGATCGCAAAGTCTGACGTGAGGCCGAAAAACCAGCCTTGATTCAGATCAGGAAGGGCCACTTGCCCATGCAAGATCCGCACCGGAACACCGTCTTTTTGCGAAATCAAGGCGGCGGAACCGGTAAACTGTGACGCAGTTGGCACGAAACTGGCAAAGACTGTGACGTGGTTCCGCGACCCTGACGGAAATCACCGCAGATCGCGCCGCATCAAGTCGGGCCAACTGTGTTCAGGGTTGCGGGATCAATCAACTGTCTGGCGATGGATTCGCTGCACGGGGGACCAGGAGGAAGGCCGGAGCGCCGGAATCCTGGGTGTTTCATCAAAAGTCGACGTGCGTTGTTTGTGGTTGTCAGAAATGCGCACTCGACGTCCATCCATTTTGCCACTACAGAGAGAGAGTCCAGGATCATGCGTACATCTATCAGCAAGCGCGGCACGCGTCTCGCGGCCGCGACGGTCGCTTTCGGCGCAATTTTCGGTGCGCACAGCGCCAGCGCGCAGAATGCAGTCGTCGATCTCAACGTCACCTTGAGCCCGATCACCCTGCTTTACTACTTTTCCACGGTCAACGTGACGGTGCCGTCGTCGGCCATGGCCGGAATGCTCTGCGGCAGCGGCAGCGTCATCAATGGGACACCGCCCATTTCCAACTGCGACCTGGGTGCGACCGGTGCGTTGAACGCGACCGGCGGCCTCGGTGGCCTCAGCGCCAACGGCCTGATTGGCACAACTCCCGGGGGTTTCAGTGCTACGGCCGTTCCGCTCACCCTGCAAAACGTCTGGGCCGTGCGGGCAATTGGCGGCACCTCGGCCAACACCACAGTAAGCATCACGTTGGGTGCGAGCGCGACGCTGACACGCACTGGCGGTACGGAAACGATCGTGCTCAGCACGCCGACCGTTTCCACGGCGCCAGCCACCGGAGGCAGCGGCACCAGCGCGGTGACCTTCCTCGATCCGGGCCTGGTCAATGCCCAGCAGGGCAGCGTGGCATTGAACCTCAACATGACCAATGCAACGGCCGCTGGTGTCTATTCGACAACCGCAGCCGTCTCTGGCGACAGCAACTACATCCTCACCGTCAGCGGCACCTGAGACGCAACGAACGGCTCCCGAGGAGCTGAACGATGTCGACCTGCATGTTGATCTCGATGCTGGGGAGCCTGGGCCTGGCGGCGTCCGCCGGTCCCGGGATCCCGGCCGGGATTCCATCGACCGCAGCAACCCAGCAATGGGGTGCGGCGGTCATGGAAACCCTGCAAACCGATCTGCGCATCGAGCCGATCCGTCTCAACGACCTGGCGGACACGCCAACGGTGGCCAGCGGCTCCGCAAGCGCGACCGCTGCGGCGCTCGGCCCGGCGCGACTGGGTGCCAGCTATGCGTTGCCGGCGCCACCGATCAATGCCGTGGTGTCGCGGGATTTGAACCGCGTCTGGCGCTTGAGCGTGCCCTCGGCAAACCGCAGCCGCGCGCGGGTGACCAGCCACGTCGAATCGCTGCGCGGGGAAGCGGGACGTCTCAGCCTGGTCGGGCGCGAGGAAGTCTCGATCCCGGTTGTCGTGCTCGAACGCCCGGCAACGACGCGCCTGGATGAAGCCGGCAACCGCATTGTCGAGGGTGGCGTCGCCTTGCAGATTCCAACTGCGAGCTTGCAGCACGCCGGCCAGTACGCCGGCCGACTTGTCCTCCGTACCGAAGGATTCTGAATGAAAGCGCGAATTTTCCTCCCGCTCGGCCTGCTGCTCCTGCTGGCCAGTTCGCTGGCGACAGCCCAGGTCGGCTTCAGCCCGCAGTACTTCGATCTGCCGCTGGCCGAGGCCCAGGGCACGCACGCGTATCGCCTGTTCAACCTGACCGAGGATCCGAAGCAGGTGAAAGTCAGCGTGGTCAGTTGGGATTTCGACGACCGCGGCGAGATTCGCATCCTGCCGAGTACCGATACCTCGCTGGACCAGTGGGTCGTGGTCAATCCGGTCGAGTTCACCATTCCTCCCGGCGAATCCCAGGCCGTGCGCTTCTCGATCCGGCCTGCCGTCGCACTGGCCGATGGCGAGCACCGGGCCATGTTGATCTTTGACGAGATCCCGCAGGCGCAGGATGTGCCCGCGGCCAGCACTGCCGGCGCGCAAACCGCCTTGCGCGCACGCTTCCAGTTCCGCAGCGCGATCTACCTGCAGGCAGGCCAGGCCTCACGGCGCGCCGAGATCACCTCGGCCACCGCGGATGCCACGACCCTGCACGTGCAGGTGACGGCCCGCGGTTCGGCGAATACGCGCCCGGATGGCCAGTTCATGATCTGGAAGGCAGCGGCCTTCCCCGGTCTCGACAAGGTGGCCTTGCTCGGCAACCTCGCCGATGAAAAACCCGAGCTTCCATCCGGCATGCTTGCCGCGGGCCGCTTGCCGGGGCAACCGGTATTGCCCGGCAGCAGCCGCAAGTACGAGATTGCCCTTGGCACGACGCTGGCCAAGGGGCGCTATGTCGCGGTCCTGTTGGGGCACCTTGGCGAGGATGCGCTCAGCCGGCAGTTCGCCTTCGACGTTCCCGGGCACTGAGACGGGCATGGGCCGGGCACTCGCTGGCGTGCGCACGAGCACTTGGCAACGGCAATCCAGCAGGCGTGAAGGGCCGTCGCCCGCGCTGGCAGCCGCTGGTCTGCGCACATGAACGGGCCCGCCGCCCGCATCCGCCCGCGAGCAACGCTGCGCTGGGCCGCACGCTGCGCCTTTGCCCTGGCGACCTGCGCACTGGGCCAGGCCATTGCCGCGGACCTTTCCGCGGGTCCGAGCTATCCGTATTTTCGCCAGATCGCCAACAGCGCCAGCCGCGAGCAGGCGCGCCTCCTGCTCGCGGCCGGCATGGTCGACGGTCGCGAATCGAAGACCTCGATCGCCCTGCGCCGCGCCAAGGACGATGCGGATTACGGGGTTTCCCTGGAAACCCTGGCCAAGGCGCTCGATCTGGAAATCTCCACAACCGACGCGGGTGCCTTGGCGATTGAAACGCCGCTTGGCCGCGCGACATTTTCCGCAGCCGAAACCACCAGCGATCGAGGCGCCAGGTTCGTCGACTTGCCGCTGGCCGCAGCCCGCCTCGGTTGTCGCCTGCGTTTCGACGAGGGCGAGTTTGCCCTCGTCATCGATACGCCGTGGCGCGATCTGGCCACCGCGCCGGCGCGCCAGGCAAAGCCGTTGCCGATCGACGTGCATGCACCCAAGGCCAGCCTGTCGCGCTGGCGCAGCGAAGTCGTCAGCCAGAGCAACGGCAACGATATATCGACATCCGCCGTAACCGATCTCGGCGGCGCGCTCGGCCCGGGTTACTGGCAGGCACAGGTCCTCGATGGCATCGACAGCCGTCCGCGCATCAACGAACTGGTCTGGGTGCTCGACAAGGGGCCGGCGCGCTGGCTGTTTGGCCAGCAACGCGTTGCCATCAATCCGCTGTTGCCCGGTTTCGACCTCAGCGGTGCGCAGATGGCCTACACCAATTCGCCGGAATACCTGTATTCGCAGGCACCGCTGAGCGGCCAACTGGTGCCGTACGCGGCCAATCCGCTGACCGTTTTGCGCGGCGAAGGCCCGCCCGGCGGCATTGCCGAATTGCAGCTCGATGGGCAGATGCTGATGCGCCAGACCATCGGCCTCGATGGCCGCTACGAGTTCCGCAACGTGCCGGCCTCGCCGGTCAACGCAATCCGCCTTGAAGTGGCCATCTTCGAATTCCGCGACATCGATGTGCCAACCCGGGTCGATCGGGTTTATTCGCAGGCCAGCAACCTGCAATTGCCCGAGGGCACCTGGGTCAGCTTCGCCGGGGCCGGATTGAACGGCCGGCGCCTGGACTCCAGCGATGCGGCACGCGGCAGCGCCGGTTTCTATCAATTCCGCTATGGCGTGAACTCCTCGCTGAGCGTCGACGCCGTGGTCCAGGGTGTCGATGGTCGCCGTTACGGCAGCCTTGGTGCAGCGGCCAGTCTCGGCCCGCTCGGCGCCTGGGCCGCCTATGCCGCGCGCAACTCGGCCGGCGCCGGCGCCTGGAACATCCTTGGCGATGGTGGCCGCAACGGTTGGTTCTGGCATGCCTATGCGCAGCATCTGGATGCCGTATTCATCGAGGGGCAGGACACCGCGGACCTCGACGCGAGCGCGGCAACCGAATCCACCTTTGCCGAAATCGGTCGCGCCATCGGCAGCTCGGCGCGCATCTCGGTCGTCCACGGCACGCTCAGCGACGCCGCCAATGGCGATCTCGAATACACCAAGCTGGCCGCCGACTGGCGCCCGATCAAATCGCTCTCGCTCAGTGCGCGGCCGGATTATCGCGGCGAGTACTCGTACTCGGCGAGCTGGTATCCGGCCGCGCGCGCGCACGTCTCGCTGACCCGCTACAAGGATCGGAGCGAAACGGCCGCCGAATACGATCTCAATCCGGCCTACCGGATCCTCGCCACACATCTCCACCAGCAGGATGTCGGTGACCGCGGCGGGCTCTTCCTCAAGCGCCAGCCCTTTGGCGTGCGCCGCGCGAACTGGACGCTGGGCGCACTCAGCGCCAATGATTCGCTGGGCTACTATTTCGAAGGCGGCATGGAATTGCGCCCCGGCCTCAGTGCGCGCCTGAACGTGCTCAAGGATCCGCTGATCCAGGGCAGCAGCACAGCGAGTCCGACGGTGACCCTGAATGTCGTCGCCGACTTTGCCGTTACCGGGTCGGGGCTTGCACGTGGCGGCTACAACGTCGCCCTGCAGCAGGTCGGTGGCATCTCCGGCGCCCTTGCCGGTGACCTGCCATCAGGCCTGGGGCGCGAAACCCTTGCCCATGTCGGGGTCAGCGTGAACGGGCAACTGCGCACCGAAACCGATGGATCGGGGCGCTTCTACCTGGGCGATCTCAAGCCGGGCGTGTACCGCATCGGCCTGGAACCCGACAACCTGCCGATCGAGCTTTCCGCCAGCGGCGCCGCGCGCAACGTCGAGGTGCGTTCGGGTGCCAACACGCGGGTCGATTTCGGATTGGAACTGCGCCTCGGCTGCGCCGGGCGCGTCGAGGGGCATGGCGATCCCGCAGCGCTGCGGATTGCCATCATCGGCAGCAACGGTGAGCTGGTCACGCAAGTCCGCCCGAGCACATCCGGTTTTTATCGCGCCGACGGCCTTGCCCCCGGCAGCTATCGCATCGAATTGCGCACGGCCGACACCGGCACGACGCTTGCAACCCTTCCCCTGGCACTGACCGATCGCTTTGTATTCGGCCAGGATTTCCGCAAGGGCGCGCCGGCTGGCGCAGCTCCCGCGAAACAGCCAGACCTGTAGCTTGAATGGCCGAGGATGACTGAAGTGAACACGATCGCCCGCCGCGCTCCGCTGATGATCCTGCTTGCCGGCCTGGCCGCAACCGCGCATGGCCAGGTTGTCAACGGTGGCTTTGAAACGGGCTCGCTGACACCCTGGACTCGCGGCGTGCAGAACCAGGCAGCCGTCGTGCAATCGTCGAATTTCAATCCGGGGCCGGTGGCCGCTCCCGGCGGAACCCGCTTTGTCGTCCTTTCCAATGGGCCTGGCCAGCGCTCCGGCACCGCATACAACATCGACGGCAACGGCACCTCCGATTTTGACCTGACAACCTTGGAGCAGACGGTGACCTTCACGGCGACAACCAGTCCGGCCCGACTGGTATTTGCCTGGAACTTTCCGACCAGCGAACAGGACCAGCCGGGCCAGTACGACGACGTGTTCGACGTGCAAACCACGGTGAATGGCAATACCAGTCGCGTTTTTTCGGGGAGTTCCTGCAAGAACGACGGCACCAGCTTTTCTCCGTACCCAAACGTGCCCTGCTTCGGCAGCACCGTGCTCAACTGGACGATCAACGGCCCCTCGCCGATCACCAATACCTCGCTGCGTTACGGCGTGGGCCAGTGGCAGAACGCCTGCGTGGAGATTCCCGGCACCGTCATCGGCAGCAACACGGTGACCGTGCAGTTCCGTATCGGCGACCAGGGTGACGGGGAATTCGACAGCGCCTTGCTGCTCGATGACATCGCCATTCGCGACAGCTGCAACGCGGCTGCCACCACCTTGCAGCAGATCACCACCTCCAGTGGCGGCTTCGTCGAAGTCAAGAACGGCGGCCTCGAGTACAGGCCGATCGACAACGGACCCGCGCTGAGCACGGACGATACCGGCAATGCCTTCGCCTTTGCTTCCAGCGGCAATTACACCGGCGACAACCTCAATGTGCTGCAGCAGGTGTTCATTCGCGACGGCACCTATTCCCGGGTCACCGGATTGACCATCGCCTCTGGTGGCAGCGTACAGGGCGTCAGCCTTTCCGGTCCGACCGTGGATTCGCTGCGCGGACGCTACGTGGCCATCGCCGCGACCCTCAACGCGAGCGCGTCGCAGCAGATCTATCGTTGGGATCGGAAGACCAGCACGCTGAGCCAGGTGACCAACACTTCCGGTTGCTCGAACAAGAATCCGTCGATCAGCAGCGACGGCAACCGCATCGCCTGGGAAACCACGTGCAGTTCCATTACCGGCCAAGGTGCGACGAAGAAAGTGGTTTACAGTACCTTCGCGTCGAGTGCCTGGTCAGCGCCCGTCAATTTCATGTCCGCTGGCACGCCGGCTGCGACGTGCACCGGCAGCGAGCCTCGACTGAGTGGCGGCGACAACGGCAATTTCATCGCGCTGGTATCCAATTGTCTGCTGAGCGGATCATCCACGCCGGTAACGCCGGAAATCTGGCGCTACCGCATTTCCGGATCCGGATCCGCATGGCAGCGCATCACCACCGCCACCAGCGCGTCGACCAGCAACTTCAGCCCGTCGATCGATGCCGCGACTGGCGGCAACGCCGGCCGCTACATCTACTTCATTTCCGACGGCAACTATTTCAACGTGTTCGGCGACACCTCGCCGGAAATCTACCGCTACGAAGTCGGAGGCAGCCCTGCGCTCCGGCAGGTGACCATCTCGCAAGCCGGCAACAGCTACATCGGCGTGCGCCAGGCCGCCGACGGTGGCGGTCAGACATTCGCATACGAGTACGTCAACGGGTCGACGGCCCAGTTCGAGGTCGGCACAGGCCGCTTCAACGGTTCGACGCTCACCTTGAAGCTGGGCGCGAGCATGGACCTTTCCCTGGGCATCGACGTCGGCATCGACTCCGGCGGTGTGCCGACCGTGGTCTTCCTCTCCAACAGCGATCTCATGTCGCCGTCGCAAAATGCCGATGGCAACACCGAAATCTACAGCGCGAGGACACCGTGATGACGCTGCGCGAAAAGTTTCTCCTGGCGATCGGCCTGCTCTGCATGGCCTTGCCGGTGGCCAGCCAGGCCCGCGACAACGCCAGCTTCGATGTGTACGGCTATCAGGCCTACGCCAGTGGCAGCGCGCAATGCGCCTACGATTATGTCGATGCCAGCGACGGCGCGGTCCTCGACTTGAGCGCCGCTTCCGCCGCGGCCCCGGCCAGCGACGACGGCGCGGCAGTGGTCGCGCTTGCCGCGCCATTCGAACTGTACGGTGTCCTCGTCAATGCCTTGGTGGTTTCCAGCAACGGCTACCTCGCTGCAGCAGGCGACCTGGCGGCAGAAGACGGCGGCGATTTCAGCGCCGACTGTCCGCTCCCCGCCATCGCCGACAATGCAGCGGCCAGCCAGTCGCGCATCTATGCCTACCATGCCGATCTCGACGGCGCGGTGAGTTCCGGAACCATCCGCTCGCGCTACTTCGCCTCTTGCCCGCGCCCGAGCGCAGCAGGTTCCGATGAGGCCTGCAGCGTGGTGCAATGGCAGGACTGGGCACTGCGTGGGCAATCCGGAGCGCTCGACATGCAGGTGGTTCTCTACCACGCCAGCCTCGAGATCGCCCTGCAGTACCAGGCCCTCGATGCCAGCCTTGGCACCACCGCCACCATCGGCACGCAAGCCCCGGATGCGCTGTCCGGCAACGCCTTCGCCTGTCGCGGCAGTCGCCAGTTGCAGGCGGCAAGTGCCATCTGCCTGTTCGATCCACGCCACCCGCCGCCGGCACCGATCATCGATTCGCTCTTTGCCGACGGGTTCGATTCGCCTTAGCGGGCTGTCAGGGCTATGCGGGGCCAACCGGCGAGACAAAGCCGCTCGGCTTGATGGCGAGCACGGAGCATTGCAGTTGTTCAAGGACCGCTTCGGCGGTATTGCCGATGAGCAGGCCCGCTATGCCGGTGCGCGCGACGGTGCCCATGATCACCAGGTCGGCCGCCAGCTCCCGCGCCATCCCGGGAATGGCCGTGGCGGCAGCGCCTCGCTGCAAATGGAACTCCGGAGCAAGGTATTCATTGCCATCCTTTCCAACCCGATCGCCGAGCTGCCGGCGCAGCTGGTTGAAAGCGGCCTCATGGCCGGCAAGCACACCGCTGACGTAGTCGATGCTGGCCGCCTTGGGATCATTGGCCCAGATCTTGATCATGCCTTCACCCGGCGCATCCCAGACATGCAGCACATGCAGTGCGGCAAAATCGGAGAAGGCGAGCGCGCTGGCGAAGCCGAGGATCTGCTGGTTGAGATCCTGCTCCACGGCATCCGGCAGGTCCGGGTCGAAATCGACCGCAGCGAGTATATTTTCGTATTTCTCCTTTTCGTTCTCGCGCGTCAACCACAACGGACACGGGCAGTTGCGCAGCAATTGCATGTCGATGCTGCCGAACAACCGCTGCATGAAGCCCGGATTCTCGGCCGGCTTGATGAGCAGGTCATGGCCATTGCGCAGGACCATGCGGATGGCTTCCAGGAAGGTCCTGCCGACCAGCACATCGAGGCGGATATCGAGGCGCGTCCGGTATGGCTCGATCAATGCCTCGAGCTGCTTGCGGCGCTCGCCGACCATGACCGCCTGCAGCTCGGCCGAGGCATGACCGCCACTCGCCGCAATCATGCCGGCGGCCACGCCTGGAACCACGTCGATGACGGTCAAGTCCGCCTGGTTGTTTTCCGCCAGCGACACGGCGCGCAGGATCGAAGCCTGCTGGGCCACGCTGCTCTCGGCCACGTACAGGATGTTCTTGAATGCATTCATGCCGATCACGCGTCCTGGATTGCCTGGTTGCGTGAATGGTACGACGCGCGCGACCGAAGTTCCTCGATCGCGGCTTTCGCGGCGAATCCGCGGCTGCTGCGCCGTGATCAGATCTCCGTTCCGACCAGGCCGCGCCGGCTTGCCACCAGTGTCGCCTCGGCGCGCGAGCTGACGCTGAGCTTGCGGTAGACATCCTTGAGATAGCCCGCTGCCGTGTGCCGCGAGAGGCCGAGCAGGCTGGCGACCTCGGCAACCGTATGGCCCTTGGCGATCAGGCGCAGCACGTCGGTCTCGCGTGCGGTCAGCGCGGGTGCTCCGTGTTCCGCTGCGACCGGCTGGAAGTGGCGCAGGAGCCGCCGCGCGATCGACGGCGACAGCGGCGGTTGCCCCGCGGCAATGCCGCCGAGCATCGCGGCGAGATTCTCCGTCGACTGATCCTTCAGCACATAACCTTGCGCACCGGCATGCAAGGCGGGAAAGAGATGCGCATCATCGTCGAACACGGTGGCGACGATGCACAGGGTGCCTTGCGCGTGCAGGCGTTCGATCAGGTGGATGCCCGAGCCATCGGGCAGGCCGAGATCGATCAGGGCCAGCGGCGGCGCACGCTCGACATGCGCCTGCGCCTCGGCAAGCGAAGCCGCCACGCTGATGGCAATGCCGGGAAACGCCTGGGCCAGGGCGCGCGACAACCAGTCGCGGCTGCTGGCCAGGTCATCGACGACAAGGGCGCGCTCGAAACCGCTCATGCGAGGTCGCCGAGCGGCATCGTCAGCAACACCTTGGTGCCGCCCTCGGTGCCGGGCTTCCAGTCGATCGCGGCATCGAGTTCGGCGGCGCGCTCGCGCATGTTGTCGAGGCCGCGACCGCTGGATCGGGGCGCGCTTTCGGATCCACCGCCGTCATCGGTCAGATCAAGCAGGAGATTGCCGTCGACGGCCTTGGTGCGCACCCGGACGCGCCCCGCGCGCGCGTGCCGGATCACGTTGCTGATCGCCTCGCGCACGATCCGGTGCAGATGCAGCGCACGCGCCGTGTCGAGCTCGGTATCCGGCAAGTCGTCGTTGAGCTCCCAGACCAGTTCGAGGCCGACGGCGGCGAGCCGTTGCGAGGATTCGGCACGGATTTCGCCGAGCGTGTCGGTGAGTGATCCGGGCGTGCCGCGCGAACGCGTGACGACATCGCGCAGATCCTGCAGTACCGCGCGTGCGCGATCAGCCTGTTCGGGTGATTCGGCGGCATGGATCATGCCGAGCAGACGTGCGCCGATGTCGTCGTGCAGGTCGGCATAGATGCGCTCGCGTTCGGCCAGGGTGGCCTGCGCACGGGCGAGTGT
The DNA here is from genome assembly GCA_001899855.1 of Lysobacterales bacterium 63-13. Classification (GTDB taxonomy): domain Bacteria; phylum Pseudomonadota; class Gammaproteobacteria; order Xanthomonadales; family Rhodanobacteraceae; genus Dokdonella. Next base: position 52,403 of record MKWR01000031.1, on the reverse strand, counting down.
TTCGCGTTCGACCATGCGCCTTTCGGCGTCGTCGTGCACGGCCGCAAGCTGGCGCCGCTGCGCGCGCAGCAAGGCCAGCAGGATCATTGTCGCCAGGCCCGCGAGCAGGGCAAATGCGGCAACCACGAAATTGAAAATGGCCAGACTCATGCACTTGGCGTCGCCAGCAAGGCATCGGCTTTCGCATGCTCGCCGAGCTTGCGATGGACCTCGGCCAATCGCTCGGCAGCGGCCTTCGTGCGCGCATGATCGGCCCCGAATATATCGAGCAGGCGCCGATGCGCCTCTTCAAGTTCGTCGCGCGCTTCGGCAGTGCGGCCCATGCGACCGAGGCACCAGCCTTCATTGCTCATGAAGATCGCGGTCATCGCATGATCGTCGCCGACCGTCGCCCGCGCGTGCTTCATCAATGCGGAGAACTCGGCACGCGCGGCGTCGTAACGACCCGCGTTCATCAGCAGCATGGCCAGATTGTTGCGCGGTGCCAGCGCGGTCGGATGCACGACGCCGCCTCGGGTCTGGATGGCGATGATGCGGCGATAGGCGGCCTCGGCTTCGTCGACCTTGCCGCGTTCCTCCAGCAGGTAGGCGAGCGTGTTCATCGAGGCCAGCGTCTGCGCATAGTCTTCGCCAAACTGCGCCTCCATGCCCGCAAGCGATTCGCGGGTCAGCGCCTCGGCTTCGTCGTACTGCTTGCGCGCCATGAGGATGTTGGCCAGGGTCTGCATCGTCGTCAGCGTGCTGTCGTGCTGGTTGCCAAGCACTTCACGTTGCAGGCGCAAGGCTTCGGCTGCTTCCTTCTCCGCCTGCACGGCGTCGCCACGCGCGGCCAGCACGAGGGCAAGCTTGTTGCGGCTGGCCAGGGTCAGCGGCGCGCGTTCGCCCAGTTCCTCGATGCGCCCGTCGAGCACCTGGCGGGTGAGCTGCTCGGCTTCATCCAGCGCGCCGCGATCGCGCAGCACGCCGGACAGGTTGCTGCGGGCAATCTCGACGGTCTTGCGCAGGTCGACACTGGATTTCAGCGTTGCCGGGTCGATCGCCTGTGCGGCGGCAAGGACAGCCCGGTATTGCTGTTCCGCCGCTTCCGGGCGACCGGCCTCGTCATCGATGCGTGCCGCGGTGAGGTCAAGCGCCAGGCGCGTGGTCGGCGATGGTTCCGGCCAGGCGGCGCGTGCCTGGGCGAGCGTCGAGGCGGCCTCCTTGAACTGGCCGAGGTCGATGTGCAAGGTCGCGCGCCGATGCAGGAGGTTGGCTTGTTGCGCTGCGGGTGCCGCGGTCGCCTGGCCGAGGCTGAAGGCGCGCTGGTTGAGCACCAGCGCGGCTTCGTATTGGCCAAGGGCGCGGCGCGTGTGCGAGAGCGTGGTGGCGACGGCACGCTGCACGCCGGCTTCGCCATCGAGGCGCTGCATGTCCCGTTCGGCCTGGTCGACCACCTCCTCGACGGTGAGCTTGCGCCTGGCGGACAACTCGGGATCGGCCGAAGCAAGCATCTGTTCAAGGAATGAACTGACTGCGGCGGCTTCCCGCGTCCGCTGGTCGGCTTCGGCGCGGGCGTGCTGCTCGGCCAGGGCGAAGCGCAGCGAGACGATGCTGGCCGCGGTGAGGATGAGGACAATGCTGGCCATGGCCGCGGTCAGCAGGCGATGGCGGCGGACGAAGCGCGTGGCCCGGTACAGGCGCGTCAACGGCCGCGCCGTGATCGGCCGGTGCTCGATGATGCGTTGCAGCTCGTCGGCCCAGTCGGCCGCGCTCGCGTAGCGCTGTTCGCGCTCGCTGGCCAGCGACTTCATGATCACCGTATCGAGATCGCCGCGGGCGGCCGGGCTCAGCGTGGCCAGGCGCGGCGGCTCGTCGTGGCGCAGGATGTGCAGTGCCTCGAAGATCGTCGAGGTGTTCAGGCGCGGATGCGGCAGGCGGCCGCCAATCAGTTCATAGGCGAGCACGCCGAGTGAATAGACATCGCTGCGCGCATCGATGCGGCTGCTGTCGCCGGCCAGTTGTTCGGCGCTCATGTACGGCAGCGTGCCGAGCACCTGGCCATCCTGGGTCAGGCCTTGCGCGCCGTCCTCGCGCAGGCGGGCAATGCCGAAATCGAGCACCTTCGGCCGGCCCTCGTCATCGACGAGGATGTTGCCGGGCTTGAGATCGCGATGGATGACGCCGCGTTCGTGCGCGTAGTGCACCGCACGGGCGACCTCGATCAACAGGCGCAGGCGCGCGGCGAGATCGAGGTTGCGCTCCTGCGCATGGCGCACCAGGTCGTCCCCGCGCACGTATTCCAGCGCCAGCCACGGCACATCTACATCATCGATGCGCGACTCGCCGGCGGCATACAGGCGGGCGATGCCGGGATGTTCCAGCTGCGCCAGCACTTCGATCTCGCGACGCATGCGCTCGACCACCGCGCTCGACAATCCGCGCACCACCTTGAGCGCGACCTGGCGCTGCGGATGGATCTGCTGGGCGAGATAAACGCGGCCCATGCCGCCTTCGCCGAGCAGGCCGAGGATGCGGTATGGCCCGATCGAGAAATTCCCCGCCACGGCGGCCTGGGGCTCGTCCAGCCGCAGCGTGTCGGCTCCATTTTGCGTCACGGTCTGCCCCTCATTGACAGGTGTCCTGGTGAATGCAGCGTTGGAAAAGCTGCTTGCAAGCAGCGTGCCCGGTTCATGGCTCGGCAAGCAGCGCTCCGTCAGGCACTCAAAGGCGCTCGATCGATGCGACGAGGAACAATTCGCAGGCACCCGCGCCGGTATCCTCGCGGGTCAGCGAACTGCGCCACTGGAATCCATCGCTGCGCCGTGCCTCGACCAGTTGCCCGCGCAGGTGCACGAGCGCGCCCTGGCGGACTTTAGCCAGCTCGCGGGCGACCCCGGCATCGGCCGGGATCATGTGCATGTTGGCGGCCGAGCGTTCGATCTCCGGCAACGGGATGGGCGGCTGCCGGCTCCAGCGATAGGTGAAGAAGCGCACCGACTGGCTGATCTCCAGTTGCTCGATCACCGCGCTGTCGGACATGCGCTTCCAGCCCAGCGCGAGATCGGTCGGCGACAGGTCGCTGCCATCGTCGATCGAATAGTTCTCGCGGGACAGCACACGCGCCTCGATGTCGAAATCAGCCAGCGGCGTCAGTTGGTAGTCGCCGTGGGCGATCGGCGCCGGATTGGCAGGCTCGCGCTGCAGCGGCTCGGCATCGACCAGCACGCCGGCGGCATGCGCGATCGGTCGCTGCAGCCACCAGTTGCCGGCCGCGCAAAGGGCGAGCACGACGGCGAGGATGAGTACGCCACGCCGGACGGTCATGCTTCCCGCTGCTTGCGCAGGCGCCGCTGGAAGACTTGCATCTCCTTGGCTGCCTGGATATCGCCGCGCTGGCTGGCGACCGCGGCACCCTGTTCCCAGGCCGCGATCGCGGCATCGACCTCGGCGCAGGCGGCCAGCGCGTTGCCGAGCATCTTCCAGGCGGCCGAATACTGCGCATCAAAGCCGGTCGCGGCACGGAACTCGGTCGCCGCCGCCGCGGCATCGCCTTCGGCAAGCAGGGCATTGCCCAGCGAAAAGCGCAGCAGGGCACCATCGCGCGGGCCGCCGAGTTGCTTGCGCAAGCGCGCGGAAAGTGGACTGTCCATCGGTGCGATGATCGCCTGTCGATGACCTCAGGGCAACGCTGCCGCCAGGGTTCGATGGATGTCATGGGTTACCACGCCGAGTTCGCGCGAAGGCAGCTCGAAGAATTGCGGCCGCTCCAGGGTCAGGCGCATGTCGGCAAGGCCGCCACGCCAGTGCTCGCGCATGGTCGCCGGGGCAAACGCGTAGTCCTTGAACTGCTCTTCGTGGTGCTTGGCCTGGTAGATCAGGTGCACGATGTTGAAGACGCGGTCACACAGCCAGGGTTGCAGGGCATCCTGCAGCGCCGGTGGCAGCGCACCACCGGGCAACTGCTCGATGAGCATGCCGAGTGCGTTGCGCAGCTTCTGTTCGCGCGCGATCGTGTCGGTGCCGAAGCGGGTGCGGCTGGAATACTGGATGTCCTTCTGCCGCTCGAGCACGTCCATGATCGTCTTCGGTGCCTGTCCGCGCGCGCTCCACAGATCGACCTGCAGCACCAGGCTGTCGTGTCTCGGCACGCCGGCGAGGACATGATCGAGCGGGGTATTGGAAACGATGCCGCCATCCCACCACAGCTCGCCGTCAATTGCGATGGCCGGAAATGCCGGCGGCAATGCGGCCGAGGCCATGATGTGTTCGGCGCGCAGGGTTTCATGGGCGGAATCAAAATAACGCACATTGCCACTGTTGACATTTGCCGCACCAACCGAGAGGCGCACCTCGCCGTGGTTGATGCGATCGAAGTCAATCAGGCGTTCGAGCGTGCGCTTGAGCGGCGCGGTGTCGTAGAAACTCGTCGCCTGCGCGCTGCCGTCGGCGAACAACAGTGGCGACATGCGTCGCGGCTGGAAGAAGCCCTGCTGGCCGACGCCCAGGCTGCTCAGCGCACTGCTTGCCGAGAGGCCCGTGGCCAGCGCATTGCCCGGCGGCATCCATGCCGCCATTGCCGCCAGCGCGTCCAGCGGCCAGGCCATGCCGGTGGCATGGCGGGTGATCTGCGTCCAGAACGCGGCCAGCCGATCGATGCGCTCGGCGGGCGCATTGCCGGCGATGATCGCGGCATTGATGGCGCCGATCGAGGTGCCGGCAAACCAGCCCGGCTGGATGCCGGCCTCGTGCAAGGCCTCGTAGACGCCACACTGATAGGCACCGAGTGCGCCGCCGCCCTGCATGACCAGGGCAATCTGCTCGTAGTCATCGGCATGTTCGCGCGCGCTCCGGCGCGAGCCACGGCGCGCGCCGGGAACGGCCTGGCGAGGCGCGCTCACTGCATGTGCCAGCCGTGGCTGACGGTGATGCTCTGCCCGGTCAGGGCATTGGTCTCGAACGCGGCAAGGAACAGGGCGAGATTGGCGACATCGTCCACCGTGGTGAATTTCGCGTCGACGGTGTCCTTGAGCATGATGTTGCGGATGACATCATCTTCGCTGATGCCAAACTCCCTGGCCTGTTCGGGAATCTGCTTTTCCACCAGCGGCGTGCGCACGAAGCCGGGGCAGATGACGTTGGCGCGGACCCCTCTGGGGCCGCCTTCCTTGGCCAGCACGCGGGCGAGGCCGAGCAGGCCGTGCTTGGCCGCGCAATAGGGCGCCTTGAGCCTCGAGGCCTCGTGCGAATGCACCGAGCCCATGTAGATGACCGCGCCGCCAACGCCGCGCTGGTACATGTCCTTGATGCAGGCGCGCGTGGTCAGGAAGGCGCCGTCGAGATGGATCGCCAGCATCTTCTTCCATTCGGCAAGGCTGAATTCCTCGATCGGCTTGACGATCTGGATGCCGGCATTGGAAACCAGGATATCGACCTTGCCGAGCTGCTTGATGACTTCGGCGACGCCGCCATCGACTTCCGCCTCGTCGGTGACATTCATGGCCACGCCAATCGCCTTGCCGCCAGCATCCGCGATCTCCTTGGCCGTGGCCTGCGCGCCGGCCAGGTTCAGATCGGCGATCGCGACCGCCGCGCCATTCTTCGCATAGACCTCGGCGATGCGCTTGCCAATGCCGCTGGCGGCGCCGGTGATCAGGGCGACCTTGCCTTCAAGTTGCATGGGAGACTCCTTGGTGATGTGGGGATGATGCGACGACGTGCCCCGCGCGCCGCCGGGATTGCTGGGATGGTTTTCGCTCGTCGATGGTTCCTGCCCGATGTTGCAGGCGTTCGCGTCCGTTCATCGGAACACGCGCGGCGCGCGACGTCGATTGTCCGAAAGTACGATCAGTCCTCGCGCCCGACCGCCTTCGGATCGACGCCGAGGTCTTTCAGCTTGCGATACAGGTGGGTGCGCTCCATGCCGACCATCTTCGCCAGCTTGCCGACGCTGCCACCGGCCTCGTTGAGCTGGTGCAGCAGGTAGGCGCGCTCGAACTGCTCGCGTGCCTCGCGCAATGGCTGGCTGAAGTCGATGCCCAGCGCCGCGTTCTGCAGCGGCGGGCCGGAAGCCGTGGCCGCCACCGTACCCAGCGCAAGTTCCACTTCTTCAATGGTGACTTCCGGGGCCGTGCCGAGGATGAGCAGGCGCTGGACGAGGTTGCGCAGCTCGCGCAGGTTGCCGGGCCACGGGTAGTTGCGCAGGCGGTTCTGCACGGCGACGGGAAACTGGCGGTACGGCAACTTGTCGCGATTGGCAAAGAAATCCGCGTAATAGCGCAGCAGCTCGGGGATGTCCTCGATGCGCTCGCGCAATGCCGGCACCTGCAGCGGCACCACGTTGAGCTGGTAGTAGAGCTCCTCGCGGAACTTGCCAGCCTGCACCGCGGCGTCGAGATCCTGCGCGGTGGCCGCGATGACGCGCAGGTCGATCGGCACCGCATCCGGCGCGCCGCAACGGATCAGGCCGCGCCGCGAGAAGGCGCTGGACAGGCGCAACTGCAATTCGGGATCGAGGTCGGCGACTTCGTCGAGGTAGAGCGTGCCGCCATTGGCCTGCTCGATCAGGCCGTACTGCACGCTGCCGTTGTCCTCGCTGCCGAACAAGGCGCGCGCGGCGTGGTCGCGGGCAATCGAACCGGGGGCGACGGTGACGAACGGGCCGTTGCCGCGCCCGCTCTTCTCGTGCAGCCAGCGTGCCAGCGCTTCCTTGTCGGTGCCGCGTTCGCCACGCACAAGGATCCAGGCATCGTGCGCGGAGAGTTTTTCCATCTGCGCCTTCAGCGACTGCATGGCGCGGCTGGTGACGACCGGATCCAGCGGCATCGCCAGCTGGCTGCGCAGGCCTTCGTTTTCGCGGCGCAGGCGGCTGGCTTCAAGCGCGCGTTCGACGGTCAGCAGCAGCTTGGCCAGGGACAGCGGCTTCTCGACGAAATCATAGGCACCGAGGCGGGTCGCCTCGATCGCCGTCTCGATCGTGCCATGGCCACTCATCATGATGATCGGGCACGGCAGGCCGCCGCGCTCGTTCCATTCGCGCAGCAGGCTGATGCCATCGAGATCCGGCATCCAGATGTCCAGCAGCACGACATCCGGGCGTTCGCCGCGGCGCGCCTCGCGGGCGGCGGCCGCCGATTCGGCGACGCTCACGGCGTAGCCTTCATCCTCGAGGATTTCCTTCACCGTGCTGCGGATGTCGGGCTCGTCGTCGACGATGAGGATGCGTGCCGAGGGCATGGGCGACTCGTTGCGAAAAAGAGACAGGAGCATAACGCATGCGGCGCAGCCTGCGCGCGACAAGCCCGTCGCCGCTTTGCCTCAGCCCGAGGCGGGCGCGAGCGCAACCCGCGCATACGGCCAGTAACCTGGCGGATAGAGCCGGGCGGGCTGCGCCGGCTCGGGCGGCGTCTGCCCGCGCAGGCGCTGGATCCAGGTGGCCGCGGGCTCGATCAGCAACCACGTGGAGCGAAAAGGCTGCACCAGTTCGGCGTAGCGCAGGTCGGCGGCGCTCAAGACATCGACGGCATGGATGATGCGCCCGTCGGGATGCGCGGCCGACCACTGGTCGAGGCTGCCGCCGTCAACGATATCGAGCGGCTGCTGCAGGCGCCCGAGATAGTGGAACTGGTTTTCGTAGACCTGGAAATGGGCGACGGCAAGGCCTTGCTCCTGCAACGCGGCAATGCGTGCGGCGGCCGGGCGCAGGTCGAACTGCACCCAGAAGGTCTGCGCAAAGAGCAGATAGGCGAGGCACGCGGCGACCATGCTGACCGCGCTGACGTGGCGCACGGCACGGACATCGTTGCGTGGCGTCAGCAGCAGCAGGACACCGAGAACCCCGGCGGCGACGACAAACCACGGGCTCGCCATCGACATGTCGACCAGGGCCGGATAATCGATGCTGCCATCGGCCACGCGCAGCGGCAGCATCAGCAAGGCCAGGGCCAGCACAAACATGGCCACGGCCAGCAGCCAGGGACGACTTGCCGCCGGTGCCGGACGACGGCTGCGCGCCAGTTGCGCGAAACCGGCGGCAATGAGGATGGCCATGCCGCCCAGCTCGGGCACGAGGTAGTAGGTCTGCTTGCCGCTGACCAGGGAAAACGCCAGCAACACCGGGATCAGCCAGCAGGCGAGCAAGCGCGTGCCGGGTTGTCGCGCGGGATTCGCCGCGGCGAGTACCGCCTGCCAGGCACGCGGCCAGAGCAGCCACGGCAACAGCAAGGCCGGCAGCATCGAGCCATACCACCACCACGGTCGCGCGTGGTCAAAGCTGTCGACGACGCGGCCTGCGGTCTGCATGAACAGCAACTCGTTGCTATAGACCTCGCCGCCGGCGAGGCTGGCCGGAATTGCCCAGGCCACCAGCGCGGCACATCCGGCGAGTACGGCGAGGCCGCCAGCGCCATACCACGCCGCCGGCGAACGCCGCGCCCAGGGATGCCAGAGCGGGCCGAGCAGGTACGGAAACGCCACATGCAGCAACATCACCGGACCCTTGCTGAGCAGGCCGGCGGCAAGCGCCACGGCAAACCAGCCAAACAACGGCCGCCGCTCGAAATCACGCCCGGCCAGCGCATTGATCGCGCCCAGCACGCACAGCGTCAGCAGCGTCTCATACATGATCTGCAGGCTGAACAGGAAGGCGTAGCTGAATGCGGCGAGCAGCCACGGCGTCAGCTGCGCGACCATCGGCGCATCACGAAACAACACGCGCGCCAGGCGTTGTGCCTGCAGCAGCACGCCGAGCCCGATCAGCACCTCGAGCAGGCGCGGCCAGACATCGCCGACGCCGCCAACCGCCCAACCGGCATGGATCAGCCAGAACAGCAATGGCACCTTGTGGCTGTAGGGAACCCCGTTCGCATGCGGAACCAGGAATTGACCACTGTTCCACATTTCCCAGGCAACGCCGAGGGTGCGCGTCGAATACAGCGGCATGAAGCCGGTCTGGAAGATCGCCAGCAACGCAGCGGCCAGCCACAGCGGGATCCAGGCCGCCGCGGCGAAGTGCGTGGACGACCCGGCTGCTGCAAGCGGAGGCAGGCTCATGCGCGCATGAGTTGGCTGAGCCAGCGTCGATAGAGCAAGCGACCCTGCAGTTTCCGCAGCAGGTTGCGCGGCTTCGGCGCGAGCGTGCCGAGGCGGCCGCCGATGAGATCCTCGGCGGCTTCCAGCACGCGCTCGCTGGCCTGGCCGTTGCGGCTCGGATGCGTGCGCGCGGCGAATTCGCGGATTTCCCCGAGCAGGCCCGGCGGCGCATCGAGAGCCTGGCACAAGGCCGCCTCAAGCATTTGCGGATCACCGATGTCGATCATGCAGGGTTTCGGCGAGCGGTTGCGAAAGGTCACCACCGGCTTGCCCTGGACGAGGAATTCGGCGACGACCGAAGAGGTATCTGAAACCAGCAGGTCGGCCGCGGACATCATGCGCGTCAATTGATGGGCCTCGAAGAATTGCGCATTCGCACCGCTCAGCGCGCGATATCGCTCCCTGACATCCTCGTCGGCCTTCGGGTGCAAGGTCAACAGCCAGTAACGCTCGCCACTGGCAACCTGCCGGGCAATCTGCGCGTACAGGGCGTTGGCCGAACTCAGCCCGTGCGTGAACGTGGCCGCGTACATGCAGACCTTGCGTCCGTTGGCCGCCGGCAACTCCTGCCGTTGGCCGTGCATGGCAAAAAGCGGATCCAGTTTCGGCCAGCCCGTCTCGACCACGGCGAAGTGACCGTGGTGCCGGGCCAGTTGCTGAAACGGTTCGGTGGTCGAGGGACCTTGCGTGCAATAGAGGTCGAACCATCCGCGAATGCGGAAATGGCCGCGATCGGGCGGGCGTTTGTCGACACTGAAGCCGTGGAAGACCTGCACCTTGATGCCGGGAAAGAAATACGGCACCCAGTTGCTTGCGGAAAACACGGCGCGCGGCGCGAATGCCGCGACTTGCGCGCGATCGCGCAATACGCGCTCGTCGGCTTCCATGTAGCCGGCCAGCGGCGCGCCGACGAACCAGGCCGCTTCGCCGCCGCTGGCGGCAATGGCCCGGGCGAGCGGGCGCAGGATCGGCAAGGCATACAGGTTCGCCGCAAAAAGCAGGTAGCGTTTCATGCACGATGCAGTCTGGCCGCAGACATCGGCCCCGAGCCCGCAACACCCCGCGTCCGAGAAAGGGATAAAGATAATCCGTCCGCAGGTTGCGCGCTATTCCTCGTCGTCCGGTTCCGCGGTCGCCGCAGCCGCCTCGGGAACCTTGCCGCCGCGGCAGGCTGGAGCGACCGCATCGGCCTTGAACATCAGCCATTCACGACGATTGGCGTGGCCGACGACAACAGCCTTGTCGCGATCGATGCACGGGGCCATGACCCGATCGAGGATGAACACCCAACGTGTGTCGGGCTTCGCCTCCTGCCAGCGGATGGCCTCGGCAAGCTGGCGGCTTTTCGGTTTCTTGAAGCCGAACTCGGTGACCTCGCGATCGGCCAGCAGCAGGTTCTGCTCCTTCCAGCCGACCAGGGCGATTTCGGCATCGGGCCCGGCCACAGCGCCGGCATCGCGCATGATCTTCGCCGCCGACGTCGAGTCGTTGAGCACCGGATAGGCCCAGAATCCCCAAGCCAGCCAAAGCCCCGCCAGCGTCATGCCGAGGCCGATCTCGCTGCGGCGGACGCGAAACAGCACCAGGGCGAGTGCCGCGATCGCGCCAATGCCGACCAGCAAGGCCCACAAGCCCGCGCCACCGTGGTCGAGTCCGCGCTCGATCACCAACGCCTGGGCGGCCGGGATCCAGCCATTCCACGCGCCGATCCCGGCAAGCAGGAAAACCGCCGCGAGCATGGCGGTCAAGGCAAACAATGCGCGCCGCAACCAGGCGCGCTCGAGCAATCCATCGACAAACGGAGCACTCATCAGGGCAACCCACGGCAAGGCCGGCATGATGTAGACATCGCGCTTGCCACTGGGCACCGAGAAGAACACGACAATCAAGGCCACCCAGGCCAGCGGCAGCAGGAAACGCGCATCGCGCGCCCGCAGCCGTTCGATCCAGCGCGGCACCACGCCCAGCAGGACGATGCCCAGCGGCAACCAGCCATAGGCAATGACTTCGGCGAAATACCACCACGGCTGGTGGTGATCCCAGGATTCCGCATAGCGCGCGGCGGTCTGCCGGAACAGGATGTCATCCAGATAGGCCTGGTATTCCGGCGTGCCACTGGCGCGCACGCTGAGCACCATGGGCACGATCCACAGGGCGATGGCACCGAGGAAAGCCAGCGCGCCGCCCGCCCAGCGCAGCAAACCACCGCGGAACTCCGCCAGGTGCGACCAGTGCCGCCAGCGCGCAAAGGCAAACGGCAGGACCATCAGCAAGGCCAGCACGCCGACACCCTTGCTGATGACGCCGAGTCCGGCGGCGAAGCAGCCGAGCCAGTACGCGCGCCAGTCCGGGCCGAGCAGGAAATGCCGCAGCAACCCGTAATTGGCCAGGGTGATGAAGAACGTCACCAGCGGGTCGATCTGCGCGCGCTTGGACTGGTAGGCAAACTGGAATGTGGAGAGGACGAGGATGGCCGCCCACAGGCCAATCCGATGTCCCCACAGGCGGCGGCCGAAATCGTAGGTCAGCAGCAGCGTGCCGAGGGCGGCCAGCAGCGAGGGCAGCAGGAAGGCAATGCGCCAGTTGTGCGTCAACTCGTACGACGCCGCCTGCAGGATCATGAACAGCGGCGGCTTGTCCGAATACAACTCGCTGCCGCGATGGGTGATCAGCCAGTTGCCGCTCTCGACCATGTGCCTGGCGGCGAGGGCAAAGCGCGGCTCGTCGGCCGGCCAGGGATCACGCAGGCCGATGCCGGCAGCAAGCACGACCAGGGCAATCAGCAGGAACAGCCAGAACTCGCGGCGATCGTGCGGCGTTCCGGGCGCGGGATGGAAAGACTCGGCTGTCACTTGGCGACTCGATCAGGCAATGGATCAGGATAGCCCAGAGTCTGTCGAAGATTGATCGATGCCGCCCCGACGCATGCCCGCTGCGCCATCAGTGGTCGCTGCGGCCACCATGACCACCCAGCGGCAGGCGCAGGATGAAGGACGCGCCGCCCCCTTCGCGCTGCATCGCACGCACGCTGCCACCATGTTCCTCGGCGATCTTCTTGACCACGGCCAGGCCGAGCCCGGTGCCGCGCGCCTTGCTCGATGTGTAGGGCTCGAACCAGCGCTCGCCGAAACCCTCCGGCAAGCCGGAGCCATTGTCGCTGACGATGATGTCGACCCAGGCGTTGTCGCCTTCACGGGCAATCTCGGTGGCCACGACAATCTGCGGCTTGCGCTGGTCACCGATGGCCTCCAGCGCATTCTTCAGCAGGTTGTGCATGGCCTGGCGCAGGCGCACGGCATCGACCTTCACCATCGGCTCGCCATCGACAAACTGCCGGCTCAGGCTCAGGCGCTGGTCGCTGCCGTACAAGTCGAGCACCTCGGCGACCAAGGCATGCAGGGCCACCGGGCGCGTGGTCAGTTGCGGCGGCCGCGCATAGTCGCCAAAGGCATTGACCATGGTCTTCAATGCTTCGACCTGGCTGACAATCGTGTGCGTGGCGCGATCGAGCAGTTCGCTGTCGTCGGCCGGCAGGCGACCGATGAAACGCCGGCGCAGGCGCTCGGCGGCAAGCTGGATCGGCGTCAGCGGATTCTTCACCTCATGCGCGAGGCGTCGCGCGACTTCGCCCCAGGCGGCATCACGCTGCGCGCTGTTGAGCACCGTGAGGTCGTCGAACACGGCGACGAAACCGCCATCGCCCGGCAGCGCGGCACCACGCAACATCAACACGCGCCGACCGCTGGAGGATTCGACGACGATCTCCTCGCGCCACTCGCGCAAACCTTCGCGCATGTGCCGCGCCAGCGGATCGGCAATGCTGGCCAGCTCGGGATGGTCGCGCTTGATCTCGGCGAGGGTATGCCCGCCGTAGTGGCTGATGGAAACGCCAAGGATGGCCTCGCCGGCACGGTTGGCCACGCGCAGGACGCCGGCATGATCGAAGCCAAGCACGCCAGCCGACAGGCGTTCGAGCACGGCACCCAGCCAGACCCGTTGCGTGTCGATTTCCTCGGCGCTGCGTTGCGCGCGCATGCCGGCCAGTTCGAGTTCGCGGCTCATCTGGTTGAACGAATTGACCAGCTGGCCAAGCTCGTCGTTGCTGGCCACCGGCAAGGGTGCCTCGAAGCGTCCGGCACCGATGGCGCGCGTCGCATGGATCAGCCGGCCGACCGGCGCCAGCAGGCGCCGCGACACGCCGAACGCGGCAAGCACGGCAAACAATACCGACAGGGTCAGCACGAAGGTCAGGATCAGGCCGAAGGTCAGCTTCAGCGAGCCGCGCAGGTATTTCAGGCGCTGGAAATCGAAACTTGCCTTCTCGATGCTCGCGGTCAGCGGTTGCAGGCGTTCGGGCAGCGGGAACAGGCCCTGCAGCAGGCGCGGCTTGCCGCCCCCGGAACTTGATCCGATCGGCATGACGACACGGATCAGGAGCAGGTCACCGAGGGGTTCGGCCGCGGCGAAGCGATCCTCGCCACTGACCCGCATCAGCGTCGCCGCATCGGGGAATGAGGGATCGAGGTAGCGCGGATCGGAACTGGCGATGGCGAGCACGCGACGATCGGCATCGAACACGCTGAGCTGGGTCGCGCCCAGCGGCTCGATCTCGCGATCGAGGCTGGCCTGCAGGTTGCCATCGAAGACGCTGACCAATTCATCGGCGAGTCCGCTGGTGCCCGCTTCGGCCTTGCGCAGGTGCTCGTCGATGACAATGCGGCCAACTTCGAGTGCGTCGTCCAGTGCCGTCTCCAGGCTGACATCGAACCAGCTGTCGACCGTGGCATTGATGAAGCGCAAGGCGAATCCATAGACGACGACAACCGGCGGCACGGCGAGCAGGACCAGGGTCAGCAGCAGGCGGCGACTGAGCCGCGCGCCCGGCGCCTCGCGGCCAAGATCCCGGCGCAGCGACCACAGGCGCCGGCCGATCAGCACGAACAACACGAGCAGGGCGAGCACGGCCGCGCCGAGCACCCAGCGATAGGCATCGACGAAGGCACCGCTGCCGCCCGCCGCCTGTTCGGCCAGCTTCAGCGAGGCAATGAGCAAGGCGAGCACGGCGAGCGTCGGCAGCACGCGTCGCCCGATCAGGTTCAACCAGCCGCGACGATCCACGCAAACTCCGGTGCAGTGAGGCGCCAGGCCGGCTCGAGCATGGCCGGCAGTCGCAGGGCACCCGGCAAGGCCGAATGATCGAGTTGCACGTCCAGCTGCAGGCGCGTCCCCGCGGCCAGCCCGGCGAACGTCGCCGGCAATGGCAGGCGCAGCGCTGCCAGTGCATCGGTCAGGTAGGCGGATGCGGCGAAGCTGCGCACGGCATCGCTGGCGCTGTCGCGCAACTGGTAGCGCCGGGTCAACGGGAAATAGCGCAGCTCGATCTGGCGTCGATCATCCAGCGCGCCGGCAATGCCGCGTGCGCGCAGGTGCACATCCAGCGTGATCGGAATGCCATGCTCGAGCGCATCATTGATCGGCCCGTTGAAGCGACAGTCGAGATTGACCTCCAGGCGCATGCCGTCGGCCCCCGCGACCAGCCGCGCCTCATGCACCTGCAGGCTGCCGGGCGCTTGCTCGCGCAGCGCGTCGCAGCCGCCGAGGAGGCCGGCCAGGATCACGCTAACTGCGATCTTTTTCCACAAGCGCATAATAAAACCCGTCCATTCCCTTGTTCCCCGGCAGGTTCTGCCGACCATTGCCGGCGACGCGCCCGTGGCGCTCGGCAATCGGCAGCGCGCGGGCATCGGCATGGGCATCAAGCAGGCCCGCAACCACCACCTCGTTCTCGGCGCGGAAAATCGAGCAGGTTGCGTAGAGCAGCTTGCCGCCCGGCGCGAGCATAGGCCACAGCGCTGCCCCGAGTCTCGCCTGCATTGCCGCCAGCGGCGCGATGTCGGCGGCGCGGCGATGCAGCTTGATGTCTGGTTGGCGCCGGATGATGCCGCTGGCCGAGCACGGCGCATCGAGGAGGATGCGGTCGAACGGCTTGCCATCCCACCAGCCTGGCGGACGCGACGCATCGCCGTGCAGCACGTTTGCACTCAGGCCGAGCCGGGCCAGGTTTTCGCGCACGCGCGGCAGGCGCCCGGCATCCGCATCGAGGGCGGTCAGTTCGACCGCGGCGCGCTCGAGGATATGCGCGCTCTTGCCGCCCGGCGCGGCGCAGGCATCGAGCACGCGCTGGCCGGCGGCGACATCGAGCAGGTCGACGACCTGCTGGGCGGCGCCGTCCTGCACCGAGAAGCAGCCTTCGGCAAATCCCGGCAAGCGGCTGACATCCGTGCTTTCCGCGAGGATCAGGCCGTCCGGCAAATGCGCCGGGGCTTCCGCGACCACGCCCGCGGCGGCCAGGCGCGCGATCATGTCCTCAGGCGAACTGCGGCGCCGATTGACGCGCAGGGTCAGTGCCGCCGCGCAATTGTTCGCGGCGAAAATCGCCTCGGCATCGCGGGGCCAGTCGCTGCTGATGCGCTCGATCATCCAGCGTGGATGCGCATGGCGGCTGACTGCATCGAGGTCAGCTGCAGCCAGCAGCGCCTCGCGTTCGCGCAGGTAGCGGCGCAGCACGGCATTGACCAGGCCGGCATGGCGCGGCTGGCCGAGCAGGCGCGCGGCATCGACGCAGGCGGCGACCACGGCGTACTCGGGCATGCCCATGGTCTCGATCTGCACCAGGCCAAGCACCAGCAAGGCATGGATTTCCCGGGCCTTGGCCGGCAACGCGCGTTCGAGCAAGCGTGCCAGCACCGCATCGAAACGCAGCCACCAGCGCGAGGCCGAAAACAACGTTGCCGACAACAATGCGCGATCGCGTGCATCCGCGCTGCGCGCCGCGCGCGCATCGAAGGCCGAACGCAGGGAAACGCCATCGAAGACGATCCGCGCGAGGACGCGCGCGGCATCGGCGCGGATCGCGGCGCCGACGCTGTCGGTCGCGCCGCTCACGCCTGCGCGCCTGGCAAGGTTTCCGCGAGTGCCGGTCGCGCGTTGAGCCAATCGCGCACCGGCATGCGCCGCCCACCGTCGCGCTGGATTTCGAGGATGCGCAGCACGCCATCGGCACAGGCGATATCGAGGCCCTGTGCGCCAACGCCGATCACGCGACCGGGCAACGCCCCCGGCGCGGCGGCGAGTGCCCGCGCCGACCAGATGCGCAGGCGTTCGCCCGCCAGTTCGGTTTCGGCAATCGGCCAGGGATTGAAGGCGCGGACCTTGCGCTCGAGGGCAATGGCCGAAGTGTTCCAGTGCAGCCGCGCCTCGGCCTTGTCGAGCTTGTGCGCGTATTCGATGCCCGTCCCGGACTGCGCCCGCGCCTCGGGCAGGTTGCCGGCAACGAGTCGGGACAGGCCTTCGCCAAGCACCTCGGCACCGAGCAGGGCAAGGCGGTCATGCAGGCTGCCGCCGGTCTCGTCCTCGGCAATCGGCGTGCGTCGCTCAAGCAGCACCGGGCCGGTATCGAGGCCGGCTTCCATCTGCATCAGGGCGACGCCCGATTGCCGATCGCCGGCGAGAATCGCGCGCTGGATCGGCGCCGCACCGCGCCAACGCGGCAGCAGCGAGGCATGCACGTTCCAGCAACCGTGCACGGGAATCGCCAGTACCGACGGCGACAGGATGAGGCCATAGGCGACCACGATCATCAGGTCAGGCGCAAGCGCGGCCAGCTCGCGTCGCGCCGCGGCACTGCGCAGGGATTCGGGTTGCCTGACCTCGATTCCCGCAGCGAGGGCGGCCTGCTTCAGTGGCCCCGCCGCCAGCTTGCGACCGCGACCGGCCGGGCGGTCGGGCTGGGTGTACACCGCCACGACCTCGCAATCGGGGCGCAGGCAGGCATGCAGTGCCGGCACGGCGAATTCCGGCGTTCCCGCGAACACCAGGCGCAGGCGTGCGGACATCAATCAGGCGCTGGCGCTGGCGGGTTCGGCGTGGCGGCGTTGCTTTTCCAGCTTCTTGCGCACCATGTCGCGCTTCAGCGGCGAAAGGTAGTCGACGAACAATTTGCCGATCAGGTGATCCATCTCGTGCTGGATGCACACGGCAAGCAGGCCTTCCGCCTCGATCTCGAACGCATTGCCCTGCACGTCCTGCGCGGCCAGGCGGATGCGTTCGGCACGTTCGACGTCGGCAAAGATCCCCGGCACCGACAGGCAGCCCTCCTGGCAGGTCTCGGTGCCCTCTTTTTCGAGGATGCGCGGATTGACGATGATCATCGGCGCGTTCTTTTCCTCGGAAACATCGAGTACCAGCATCTGCACGTGGCGATCGACCTGGGTCGCGGCGAGGCCGATGCCCGGGGCGTCATACATCGTCTCGAGCATGTCTTCGGCGAGTTTTTTCAGGGCGCTGTCGAACGTGGTCACCGGTTGCGCCTTGGTGCGCAGGCGCGGATCGGGGAATTCGAGGATGTTGAGCAGACTCATGGTGCTGTTCCGGTTGTTGCGGGCCGTTCCGGCGGGCATGCAGGCAAAGCTTGGGGCAATGTGCGCGCGGTCAAGCCGCGAAGGGCGCAAAGTCTACGCGGTTCGCCCTTTGCAGGCGATTGCCGGCGCCGGTTTTCCCCGGCAATGGCCAGCGATCGGCGCCCATGCGACGGCACAAGTGGCCCGTGCCGCAGGCGCGGCCCGGTTTCCTGCCCGGGCCACGGTTTGCGACAAGGTTCAGGTTTCCAGCGAGCGGTCGTTTGCGCTGCCCAAAGTTTGCTATACACTCGGCAAAGCCGTAGGGGAATCAGGTAATTGGCCGCCATGCTTAAAAAACTACTTTCGATTTCAGCAGGACTTCTGCTCACGGTTTCCGTGTTCGCCGCACAGCAGTGGGCCGACAACGCACCGCACAGCTACATCGTCAAGAAAGGCGATACGTTGTGGGGCATCTCCGCGAAATTCCTGATCAAGCCGTGGCATTGGCCGGAAATCTGGCAACTCAACAGCAAGGTGCGCAATCCGCATCTGATCTACCCGGGCGACCAGTTGATCCTCTCCGACGGCAGTGTCAGCCACGGCGAGGGCTCGGTCGGTCCGCACGTCCGCGAGACCTCGCTCGACAACGCCATCAAGCCGATCCCTCTTTCGGACGTCAAGCAATTCCTGAAGAACTCGCGCGTGGTCGATGAAGATGCCATACGCGATGCACCGCACATTGTCGCGGTCGAGGAAAACCGCCTGCGCGGCACCGCCGGCCAACTGGTCTACATCCGTGGCCTCAGCGCGAATGTCGGCGACCAGTTTGCCATCGTCCGCCCGATGGGCCGCTATTACGACATGCCCCCGGAAGACGAGGGCAAGGTTCGCGAAACCTACCGACAGGAACGCGATGGCCGTGACGGACGCAAGAGCCTGCTCTGGCGCCATGGCCCGATGGAATGGAGCTTCAAGGGTCGGGTGCGCTTCCTCGGCTACGAAGTACTGGAATACGGCGTCGTGCAGGTGACGCGCACCGGCAATCCCAGCTCGGCACTGGTCACCTATTCGGATTTCGAGGTACGCGAAGGCGATTTCATCCTGCCACTCGATCCGACCCCGTACGACGACCAGTTCGTGCCGCATCCGCCGGCACAGGCACCCGACAACATGCGTGTCATCGCCTTCACCGATGCCCTCAATGCCGTGGGTCCGTTGCAGGTGATCGCGCTGTCGCGCGGTGCCGAGGACGGTGTCGACAACGGCACCACGTACTCCATCTACAGCGATGGCGAAGTGGTCCAGGACAATACCGATTATCCGAAGGGCAAGTCGCGCGCGTTCTTCAACCCGCACGATTCCAAGGTGCAGTTGCCGCCCGAATTCATTGGCCACGTCATGGTCTTCCGCACCTTCAAGCGGGTCAGCTACGGCCTGGTGATGGACAGCGTGCGTCCCGTGCATGTCGGTGATTTCCTGCACGATCCCGACACGACGCCCTGAGCCTCGGTCCCCAGGCAAGCGAATGCGGCGCGGTGGATGACACCGCGCCGTTTTTGTCTGCGCCGGTTGCGACTACACTCGGCTCCTCCTGTGTTCGTCCCACGGAAGTACCTCGATGGCCATGGAAGCCTGGCTGATCCTGTTGCGCACTCCCGGCCTTGGCCCGGCCTCGCTGCGCCAGCTCATCAGCGCCCGCGGCACCGCGCCGCAGGTGTTGCAGCACCTGCGCAGCAACAAGGCGGCGGCGGACCTGGATGACGAAGCGCGGCGCTGGCTGGATGCCCCGGATCGGGCGCGCATCGATGCCGACCTCGCCTGGCTGGCAGAACCGCAGCACCAGTTGCTTGGCTGGGACGATTCCGACTATCCGTCGCTGCTGCGCGAAATCCCGGGCGCTCCAGCGGCCCTGTTCGTCGCCGGTGATGCAACCCTGCTGTGGATGCCGCAGGTCGCCATTGTCGGCAGCCGCAGCGCCAGCGACGGCGGCCTGGCGATCACGCGCCGCTTTGCCCGCGCCCTGGCCAATGCCGGTTTTGCCATCACCAGCGGCATGGCGGATGGCATTGATGCTGCCGCGCATCGGGCGGCCCTCGATGTCCAGGGCCGCACCCTGGCTGTGCTTGGCACCGGCCCCGATCTCGTCTATCCGCGCAAGCATCACGCCCTTGCCGGGGAAATCGCCGCCAGCGGTGCCCTGGTCAGCGAGTTTCCACCGGGCACGCCAGGCAAGGCTGAACACTTCCCGCGCCGCAACCGCATCATTTCCGGACTTGCCCTGGGCACCCTGGTGGTCGAGGCCAGCCTCAAGTCGGGCTCGCTGATCACCGCCCGCTACGCCACCGAACAGGGCCGCGAGGTGTTCGCGATCCCGGGCTCGATCAACAGTCCGCTGTCGCGCGGCTGCCATCAGCTGATCCGCGACGGAGCGCGGCTGACCGAGACGGTCGACGAGATCATCGACGACCTCTCCGGGCTGGCCGCCGCCCTTGGCGATCGCCTGCGACTACGCCTGCACGACGGGTCGGCTGCAGCAGCGGCCATCGCGGCGGAAACCCCGGCAGCCGGCGGGCAGCGCGATGCCGACTACCGGCGCCTGCTCGATGCCCTGGGTCATGAGGAAGCAGACCTGGACACCTTGACCGAGCGCACCGGCCTCGATGCGGCGGCGCTGTCCTCGATGTTGCTGCTGCTTGAGCTCGACGGCGAGGTAGTCGGCGCGCGCGGTGGCCGCTACACACGCAAGGTGCATGGCTGAGCGGGTCCGGCTGCCCTGTCTTTGCGGATTCGATTGGGTATAGTGCGCCGCCGCAGGCTTGACAGTCCGCGAAGGCGTGTGTCCTGCTGAATAAGGGATGCACGCCTGCAATCGACCATCCCGTCCAGACTGCATCGTCACGCAGCATCGAAACCCGGCGGCAAGGACCGCAACATGGCCAAGAACCTGCTCATCGTCGAATCGCCCGCCAAGGCCAAGACGATCAACAAATACCTCGGCAAGGACTTCCAGGTCCTCGCCTCGTACGGTCATGTGCGCGACCTGGTGCCCAAGGAAGGCGCGGTCGATCCCGATCACGACTTCGCCATGAACTATGAGCTGATCGAGAAGAACGAGAAGCACGTCGACGCCATCGTCAAGGCCGCCAAGCAGGCTGATTCGCTGTATCTGGCAACCGACCTTGATCGCGAAGGCGAGGCGATTTCCTGGCATATCGCCGAGATCCTGCGCGAGAAGAAGCTGCTCAAGGACAAGGCCGTGCACCGCGTTGTCTTCTCCGAGATCACCCCGCGCGCGATCAAGGAAGCCGTGGCCAATCCACGCAAGCTGTCGATGGAACTGGTCAACGCCCAGCAGGCCCGGCGCGCACTGGATTACCTGGTTGGCTTCAATCTGTCGCCGGTGCTCTGGCGCAAGGTCCAGCGCGGGCTCTCCGCCGGTCGCGTGCAGTCGCCAGCCCTGCGCATGATCGTCGAGCGCGAGGAGGAAATCGAAGCCTTCATCCCGCGCGAATACTGGACCATCGAAGCCGATCTGGCCCACCCCGACCAGGCCTTCACGGCGCGCCTGCTCAAGCTCAACAACAAGAAGTTCGAGCAGTTCGACCTGACCAACGCCAGCGATGCGCATGCCGCACGCGATGCCTTGCACAAGGCGGCAAAAGGTCGCCTCGTCGTTGGCGAAGTGCAGTCGAAGGAACGCAAGCGGCGGGCATCGGCACCGTTCACCACCTCGACCCTGCAGCAGGAAGCTGCGCGCAAGCTCGGCTACGCGACCAGCCGCACCATGCGCCTTGCCCAGCAGCTCTATGAAGGCATCGCAATCGGCGACGAGGGCGTGGTCGGCCTGATCACCTACATGCGTACCGATTCAGTGTCGATCTCGGACGAAGCCACCGCGGAATTGCGCGAGGTGATCGTGCGCGAGTTCGGCCGGCAGGCCCTGCCCGAGCAGCCCAACACCTACAAGTCGAAATCGAAGAACGCCCAGGAAGCGCACGAGGCGATCCGACCGACTTCGGCGGCGCTGACGCCCAAGCGCGTCGCCGCCTTCCTGTCGCCCGACCACGCCAGGCTGTATGAGCTGATCTGGAAGCGCACGGTCGCCAGCCAGATGCAGCACGCCACCCTGAACACCGTATCGGTGGATTTCCCATGCGGCGCGGATGCCGCGTTCCGTGCCACCGGCACCACGGTCATCGACCCGGGCTTCCTTGCCGTCTACGAG
This sequence comes from Lysobacterales bacterium 63-13, assembly GCA_001899855.1. Classification (GTDB taxonomy): domain Bacteria; phylum Pseudomonadota; class Gammaproteobacteria; order Xanthomonadales; family Rhodanobacteraceae; genus Dokdonella. The sequence goes on along the minus strand of MKWR01000031.1, from coordinate 30,713 downwards.
GAGGGCCGCGACCAGAAGGCCGCCGAGGACGAGGACGAGGCGCGCAAGTTGCCGCTCATGAAAGTCGGCGAGGCGGTACCGCTGCGCGACATCATCACCGACCAGCACTTCACCGAACCGCCGCCGCGCTTCTCCGAAGCCAGCCTGGTCAAGGCGCTGGAGGAATACGGCATCGGCCGCCCGTCGACCTATGCCAGCATCATCCAGGTGCTGCTCAACCGCGAATACGTGATCCTCGACAGCCGCCGCTTCAAGCCGACCGATGTGGGGCGCGCGGTCGGCCGTTTCCTGGCCGGGCACTTCGCCCGCTATGTCGACTACGATTTCACCGCCAGGCTCGAAGACGAACTGGATGCGGTCAGCCGCGGCGAGGAGGACTGGGTACCGTTGCTGGCGCGCTTCTGGAAGCCGTTCAAGGCGCAGATCGAGGAAAAGATCGAGACCGTCGACAAGTCCGAAGCCAGCGGCAGCCGCGTGCTCGGCGTCGATCCGAAATCCGGCAAGCCGCTGTCGGTGCGCCTTGGCCGCTACGGGCCGTTTGCGCAGATCGGCACCAAGGAAGACGAGGACAAGCCGAAGTTCGCCAGCCTGCGGCCCGGCCAGAGCATGCACACGATCACCGCCGAGGAGGCGCTGGAGCTGTTCAAGCTGCCGCGCACGCTCGGCAGCAACGAGGCAGGCGAGGATATCGTCATCGGTGTCGGCCGCTTCGGACCCTTCGTCAAGATTGGCTCCACGTATGCCTCGCTGGGCAAGGAAGACGACCCCTACACCATCGAATTGCCGCGTGCGCTCGAACTCGTGCGCGCCCGCGCCGAACTGCTGGCCAACCGCACGATCAAGGATTTCGGCAACGGCATCCAGATCCTCAATGGCCGTTATGGCCCGTACATCACCGACGGCGAGAAGAACGCGCGCATCCCCAAGGACCGCGAACCGCCTTCCCTGACCGAGGCCGAATGCGTCGAGCTGCTGGCCGCGGCGCCGTTCCGGCCCAAGCGCGGCTTCGGCAAGGGCGCCAAGGGCAAGGCGGCCAGCAAGAAGGCCAGCGCAAAGACGACGGCGACGAAGGCCCCGGCCAAGAAGGCGGCGGCAAAGAAGGCCGTGGTCAAGAAGAGCGCGGCGAAAAAAGCGCCAGGCAAGAAGACGGCGGCGCGGAAATCGGCCGCGAAAAAGGCCGTCAAGAAGGCCCCCTCCACGCGCAAGCCTGTCGAAACCGCCGGCGCCAGCGAAGGCTGATGGATGCCGCCATTGCCCGCGCCGTCGCCGCGCTTCGGCGCGGGGGCGTGATTGCCTACCCGACCGAGGCGGTCTGGGGACTGGGTTGCGATCCGTTCAACGAATCCGCCGTCCGCCGCATCTTTGCCCTCAAGCAGCGGCCGGCAGGCGTCGGCGTCATCCTGATTGCAGCGGATTTTGCCCAGATCGAACCCTTCCTCGGCGACTGCCCGATGCCGGCGATCGCCCGCGCCCAAGCCACCTGGCCCGGCCCGAACACCTGGATATTTCCGCGAAGCACGCGAGTTCCTGCATGGATCGTCGGCGAACATGCAGGCATCGCCGTGAGAGTCACCGCCCATCCGATTGCCGCTGCCGTGTGTCGCGGCTTTGGCTCCGCGATCATTTCCACCAGCGCCAATGTGCATGGACAGCCGCCTGCACGCAGTGCCGAGGCGGTGCGCCTTGCTTTCGGCGATCAACTCGATGACGTCGTCGACGGTGAACTCGGGGGGCTTGAGCGGCCCACCGCGATCCGCGACGCTGTCAGCGGGGAAACATTGCGTCGCTAGGAGGGGAGATGTCCGCGTCAGTTGATTCGGGCCGGCTCGGGGATCCGGCCCCGCTGTTTTCGCTGCTCGGCGAAGCCAACCACGAGCGCCTGTTTGCCTGGCGCAAGGGTCGCGGCATCAGCGTGCGCGCATTTCTCGGCGACGTGGCGCATGCGGCCGCGCTGTTGCCGGCATCGGGCAGCGCAATCAACCTTTGCGAAGACCGCTATTGCTTTGTCGTCAGCTACTGCGCCGCGGCCAGTCGTGGTCATGCAACCTTGCTGCCTTCATCGCGAGCGATCCAGGCCATCGCCGAAGTCCGTTCGGCCTATCCGGGTGCCTACCTGCTTGGGGACCAGCAAGCCTGCGCGACCCATGCGGACATGATCCGCCTGCCGGAATTCGACATCGATGATCGCCACACCGCGCACGCCGGCCTGCCGATCGAGGTTGGCGAGGCGCAAGTCGCGGCGATCGGCTTCACCTCCGGCAGCACGGGATTGCCCAAGCCGAATATCAAGACCTGGCAGAACTTCAGGCTTGGCTGCCGCCTGAACATCGAGGTCCTCACCCGCGTCCTTGGCTTGGCGGATGGGCAGATCGCGAGCGTGCTGGCCACGGTGCCTGCACAGCACATGTACGGCATGGAGCTTTCCGTGCTGCTGCCCTTGTTCGGCCCGTTCTCGGTGCATTCCGGCAGGCCGTTCTTTCCCGCCGACATCGCCTGCGAACTGGCATCGCTGCCGGCACCCCGCGTCCTCGTCACGACCCCGGTCCACCTGCAGGCCCTGCTGCGCGAATCGCAAGCACTGCCGCCGCTTGCGGCGATTGTCTGCGCCACCGCACCGCTGTCTCGCGAACTGGCCCAGGCCGTTGAATCGAAGTATCAGGCACCGCTGATCGAGATGTTCGGCTCGACCGAAACCTGCGTCATCGCCCATCGCCGCACGGCCAGCGAAAGCGACTGGCAAACCCATCCGTCGGTCGTGCTGAGTCCGCATGCGGAAGGCACCCTGGTCACTGCCGACCACCTTTGCGCGCCCGTGCAGTTGCAGGACATCGTCGAACTGCACGGCAGCGGGCGTTTCCGCCTGTGCGGCCGCAATGCCGATCTGCTCGAGATTGGCGGCAAGCGGGCGTCGCTCGCCGATCTCACCCGACGCCTGCAATCCATCGATGGCGTCGACGATGCGGTGGTCTTCCAGCTGGATGCGGAGCCAGGCTCCGAAGTGCGCCGCATTGCCGCCCTGGCGGTGGCCCCGGGTCGTTCGCAAAGGGAATTGCTGGCGCAGTTGCGCGAAGCCGTTGATCCGCTGTTCCTGCCGCGGCCGCTGCGCCTGGTGGCGAGCCTGCCGCGCAATGAAACCGGCAAATTGCCGCGCGCCGCCTTGCTTGCCGCGCTCGGCGCAGAACAGTCTTGAGCCGCAAGCGGCATATAAAAAGCCCCGAGGGCCAGGGGGAGCCCTCGGGGCGGGGATCGGAAAACGGTCTGGGGAGTGACCGATTCCCGGGGGATCCATCCAGGGAGGTGGATGAATCCAGGGGTGCCGTTGCGTGCACCCGGATAATCAGATGCAGGTCGATGGCGGAAAGTTTCCCGGGTTCGGCAGAAATCGGGAATCATTTACGCATGATTCATTTTCGCGACGTGTTCAGACAGGGCAATGCCCGGTCGCGTCAATGCGCCTGATCCCAGTTGTCGCCGACACCAATATCGACAACCAGGGCCACGGCAAGGTCGGCAGCGGCGCTCATGCGCGTGCGCACGCCGTCGCGGATCTCCTCGATGCGCTCGGCGCGGACCTCGAAGACCAACTCGTCGTGGACCTGCATGAGCATGCGTGCATGGTCGTCGCGCTCCTGCAGCCAGGCATCGATGGCCAGCATGGCGCGCTTGATGATATCCGCTGCGGTTCCCTGCATCGGAGCATTGATGGCGGCGCGCTCGGCACCGGCACGCTGGGCCTGGTTGCGTGAGGCGATGTTGTCGAGGTACAGGCGCCGCCCGAACACGGTCTCCACGTAGCCATCCGCATGCGCCTGCTCGCGCGTGCGCTCCATGAATTCGCGCACGCCGGGATAGCGCTGGAAATAGCGCGCGATGTAGTCCTGCGCCTCGCCGCGACCAATGCCGAGCTGGCGCGCAAGGCCGAATGCACTCATGCCGTACATCAAGCCGAAGTTGATGGCCTTGGCCGCCCGGCGCTGCGCGCTGTCCACCGCATCGAGGGCAACGCCGAAGACCTCGGCGGCCGTGCTCCGATGCACGTCCTGCCCGCTGCGAAACGCCCTTAGCAGGCCTTCGTCGGCGGACAGATGGGCCATGATGCGCAGCTCGATCTGCGAATAGTCGGCGGCGAGGATCTTCCAGCCCGGCGGCGCGATGAAGGCCTGGCGAATGCGTCGGCCTTCCACGGTGCGCACCGGGATGTTCTGCAGGTTCGGATCGGAAGACGACAAACGCCCGGTCGCCGCCGTCGCCTGGTGGTAACTCGTGTGCACGCGGCCGCTGCGCGGATTGACGATCTCGGCAAGCTTTTCGGTGTAGGTCGAGCGCAGCTTGGCCAGACCGCGGTATTCGAGGATCAGGCGCGGCAGCTCGTGCGCATCGGCGATTGCCTCCAGCGCCTCTTCGTTGGTCGAGGGCTGGCCCTTTGGCGTCTTCACCAAGGCCGGCAATTTCAGTTCGTCAAAGAGCAGGGCCTGCAGCTGCTTGGGCGAGTCAAGGCTGAACTTGCGCCCGGCAATGGCGTGGCATTGAGTGGTCAGCTCATGCATGCGCGCGGCCAACTGCCGACCCTGCATGCGCAATGCTTCGACATCGACAAGGACGCCGCGCTGCTCCATGCGCGCAAGCACCGGAATCAACGGAATCTCGATCTCGCCGTAGACCTTGCACAACGCCGCATCCGCTTCGAGCTTTGGCCACATTGCCTGATGCAGGCGCAAGGTGATGTCGGCGTCCTCGGCGGCGTAGCGGCTGGCGCTGTCCAGATCGACCTGGGAAAAGGAGATCTGCTTGCTGCCCTTGCCGGCGACATCCTCGTAATGAATGGTCTGGTAGCCAAGATGGCGCTTGGCCAGCGTATCCATGTCGTGTCGCGATGCCGTCGAATTGAGCACATAGGATTCAAGCATGGTGTCGTGGACGACGCCGCGCAGGGTGATGCCATGCGTCGACAGCACATTCATGTCGTATTTCGCGTTCTGGCCAAGCTTTGCCCGCTGCGCATCCTCCAGCAACGGCTTCAGCGCCGTCAGCACCGAGGTGCGATCGAGCTGCGCCGGCGCGCCCGGATAATCATGGGCGAGCGGGACATAGGCGGCCTTGCCCGCCTCCACCGCAAAGGAGACGCCGACGATTTCCGCGCGCATCGAATCGATCGAGGTGGTTTCCGTATCAAAAGAGATCAGTTCTGCATGACGGAGCTGCCCGAGCCACGCATCGAATCGCCCGGCATCGACAATCAGTTCATGCTCGCCAGGCTTGCCCAGCGCGGCATCCGGCGCTGCATCGGCGGCGGTGGCCGCAATTGTTGCCGGCGACGTGGCAGCGATGTTGGCGGACGCCTCGCCCGGCTGCTCGGCGGCAACTGCATCCAGATCCTTGAGGGCGGCATTGAACTCGTAGCGCCGGTACAGGTTGCGCAAGGTATCGCGGTCGGCTTCGCGCAGGACAAGATCGCGGACGCCGACATCGAGAGCGACATCGGTCTTGATCGTCACCAGCTGGCGTGACAGCGGCAGATGGCCAAGCGCCTCGCGCAGATACTCGCCAACCTTGCCGGCGATTGCGGCGGAATTCTCGATCACGCCATCCAGCGATCCGTACTCGGCAATCCATTTGGCAGCCGTCTTCGGTCCGCACTTGTTCACCCCCGGCACGTTGTCGACCGTGTCGCCGGTGAGGGCAAGGAAATCCACAATGCGCTCCGGTGGCACGCCGAACTTGTCGATGACTCCTTGCCGATCCATGGTCGTGCGCGTCATCGTGTTGACCAGGCGGACATGCGGCGAGACGAGCTGGGCGAAATCCTTGTCGCCGGTGGAGATGACCACCTCGATGTCCAGCGCTTCAGCCTGGCGGGCCAGGGTGCCGATCACATCGTCGGCTTCGACACCGCCGACCCTGAGAATCGGAAATCCCAACGCGCCGACGATTTCCAGCATCGGCTGCACCTGCGCCTTGAGGTCGTCCGGCGTTGGCGCGCGATTGGCCTTGTACTCGGCATACATCTCGTCGCGAAACGTCGGCCCCGAGGCATCGCTGACGAAAGCAACGAAATCAGGCTGTTCCTTCAATGTCGCGCGCAGCATGTTGACCACGCCGAACAATGCGCCGGTCGGCTCGCCGGCAGCGTTGGTCAAGGGCGGCAAGGCATGGAATGCACGGAACAGGTAGGACGATCCGTCAATCAGGACAAGGCGCTGGCGTGAGGAAGACATGAAGACCAGGGGCAGGAGCGGGCCCGCAGCTTGGCCCCCGATGTGCCTGAATGCAACCTCGCGGGATGCCGAAAGGCCCGCCCAGCGCCGCTGCCTAGCGCCGCCCGCGAATCAGCAATCGCGGGCGACCGCCTCGATCCTCATGGCCTGCTCAACAGCCGCTTGCCGGGGGTGAAATCCCGCAGATGTCGAGGGTCAGCTGGTTGTCTTCGAATGGCGTGCGAAAGAGGACATCGTTGTTGACCAACAAGGCAACCGACGGGTAACCGACCACGCCGATATCCGGATTGACGCGATAGCGGATCGAGTTGCTGCCGGGTTGTGCCACGCTCGCCCGCAACGGCACAAGCAGTTCCAGATAGAACCCGGCAGCCATGCCCCAGCCGCCGCCGAGGCCGCCAAGGGGTGGCGTGATGCGCAGGCCTTCGAGGCCGCTTGGAAACACCTGTGGACAACCGTAACCCGAATCGTTGCCAAGATTGATCAGCAGCGGGAACGGGCGCTGCTGTGTCGGCGGCACGCGCGCAAAACAGAACGCCGGATCGGCTGCGGATGCCGCCGGTTGCACGCCGGGCGGCAGCATCAATTCGATGCCCACCGTGCTTCCTGCGCAGGGATTGCCAGGATGACTCAACACGAGGTGGGTGTAGAAGACTTCGCCAACGGCCGGGGTGCGGTTGGGCGGCACCAGGGTGAAGCCCGCATAGCCCTGGACGCGGATTTCAGTGATGGGCGGATCACTCAGGCAGGCAATGTCGGTGCCGACACTGCTGATCACGCCGTTGAACCATGGCAGGACGACGTCGGGACGTTGCACCGTGGCGACGTCGGCGGCCATGGCTGGCGCGCCGAGCAGGCTGCCAAAGGCAAGCATGGCGACAAGATGATGGCTGCGCATGCGGGTTTTCATGTGATCTCGAATCCTCAAGGGTCTGTGCAGTTGGCTGCGGGGATCTGCGATCCGCCCAATCCGGCAGCGAAATCCGTGGCCGAAGCGATGCTTCCTGATACGCAAAGCGGTTCGGAAAACCCCAATTGGTCGTTACCGGCACCGATTGCAGCCGGGTAAACTGCGCCAATCGACAGACTTCGATGAACCCATGGCTGAATCCGGCGAGCACGATGTGACCCAGTTGATCGCCTCTTGGCGCGCCGGCGACGAGGCCGCGCGGGAGCTGCTGATGTCACTGGTCTACGCCAACGTGCGGGCCATTGCCGGACAGTCGCTGCGGCAGATGCCCGGCGGCACGCTGAGCGCGACGGATCTCGCCCACGAGGCGTTGATCCGCATGCTCGGCACCGATGCCCCATGGGAAAGTCGCAAGCATTTCTATCATGTCGTCGCCCAGGCAACCCGCCAGGTGCTGGTCGATGGCGCACGCAAGCGCATGGCGCAAAAGCGTGGCAGCGGTGCCGAGCACGTCGAACTCGATGCCGCCCTCGATCTGGGCACCCTGCAAAGCGACAGCACGCTGGTGCGGCTGAATGGCGCACTCGACGAGCTGGCCGACAATCATTCCCGTCGCGCGCAAATGGTCGAGCTTGTCTATTTCGGCGGCTTGAACCGGATTGAAGTCGCTGCGACCCTCGAAGTATCCGAGGGCACGGTCGATCGTGACCTGCGCCTCGCCCGCGCCTGGCTGCGCGCCGCGCTGGAGGCATGAAACGTGTCCGCCGGGGATCGGCTTGCCGAACACTTCGAGCGCCTGTGCGACCTGCCCCCCGAGCAGCAGCGTCGCGCGATTGAAGAACTCGGACTCGAGCCTGCGGAACGTGATGAACTGACGCGGCTGCTGGCCGCGGACCAGAGCGAGGGCGATCCGATCCGCGAGGCAATCGTCGACAGCGCGGTCAATGCCGAGCCACGCCAGAGCGCACGCTTTGGCGCATGGAAGCTGGTTCGCGAGCTGGGTGCCGGCGGCATGGGCACGGTGTTCCTTGCCGAACGCGTCGAGGGGCAGTTCGAGCAATACGTGGCGATCAAGCTGCTGCGCGGATTTCCGACCAGCGAAAGCATGCGGCGATTGCGCCAGGAGCGGCAGATCCTGGCTGCTCTCGATCATCCGAACATTGCCCGACTCCTGGATGGCGGAGAAACCGAGGATGGCCAGCCGTGGCTGGCAATGGAGTATGTCGCCGGATTGCCGCTGCTTGAATATGTCCGCCTGCATGCGCCATCGATGCGCGAGCGACTGGCCTTGATCGATGCCATGCTCGATGCCATCGAGCATGCCCACCAGCACCTGATCATCCATCGCGACCTGAAGCCGGCGAATGTCCTGGTCACCGAAGCAGGCACGGTAAAGCTGCTCGACTTCGGCATTGCGCGCCTGATCGCGGTGGGCGAGCAGGACCAGCGTTCCACGTCGACGCGGATTTTCAGCCGCGGTTATGCCAGCCCCGAGCAGCAGGCAGGCAGCACCATCACCACCGCCAGCGACATCTTCAGCCTCGGCGTGATGTTGCGCGAGATGCTGACTGGCCGGCGCAGCGACGAGGGCGCTGCGGATGCATCGATCACGCCGCTCAGGCTCGACGCGGACATGGCGGGAATCATCGCCAAGGCCACCTCGGCAAGGCCGGAAGATCGCTACACCGCTATCGGGGAATTGCGGGACGACCTCGATCGCTACCGTGATGGTCGCCCGGTGCGCGCCACGGCGATGACGCGTCGCTACCGGCTGCGCAAGTTTGTCGGTCGACACCGCATTGGCGCGCTGCTTTCCGTCGCAGCAATGCTGGTATTGGCGTTGTTTGTCTGGCGCCTCGATCGCGAGCGCGAGCGCGCCGTCCTCGCCGAATCCAGCGCACAACTGGCCCTCGCCGCGTCGGAACGCGATGCGGCCAGCGCCCGCGCTTCGCTGGAATTCCTCACCGATGCACTTTCCGCGGCCAGCCCGGATGCGGCGATGAGCACGCAGGTACGCGTGCGCGACCTGCTTGATGCCGCGCGCAGGAAACTCGAGGCGCGCGACCGTTCCGACGGCAGCTTCACCCAACGCATGCAGAGGCTGCTCGGGTCACTCTATTCGCAGTTGGGCGAAATCCGGATTGCGCGCGACCTGCTGCATGACGGACTTGCCGGGGTCGTGCCCAAGGACAGCGTCGATGCCCTGCGCCTGGCCGATGACTACGAGGACTACTCCATGGTCCTCGGCATGCTTGAGGAAGGCGACGCGGCGCTCGCGGCCGCGCAGAACGCAGCACGTTGGCGCGAACAATATGCCCCGGACGACAAGGTGCTGCGCGTCCGCTCCTTGCAGATGCTGGCCATGGTCGTGCATCGCGCCGGCAAGGATGAAGAGGCGATCGACATGTTGCGCCAGGCCTACCGGCTCGGCATTGACGAGGCCATTGCCGACATCGACATCCGCCTCGAATCGGCACAATTGCTGGCCTCCCTGCTCGCCACCCGCGGCGATTGCGAGGAGGCCTTGCAAGTCGCCGACGACGGCCTGGCCCGAGCGGGTGAAGAGCTGCCGACGGACGCGCCAGCCAAGTTGCCGTTGATGCGCGCACGCGCCCTGGCGTTGAACGCATGCGGGCGACCCGCCGACGCGGAGGCGGTGTTTCGCGCGGCCATCGCCTTGCAGGAACGTGTCGCCGGCGGCGGCGGCTCGCGGATGATGGTGCTGACCAACGACCTTGCCCTGACCTTGAACGAACTGGGTCGCTACCAGGAAGCAGCCGAAATGCTGTCCCGAGCCGACAAGGCCGTGGCGGATATCGGCCTCGGCAAGATCGACAAGGCGATTTCCTGGGTGAATCGGGCAGGTACCCTCGAGAACGCCGGCGACTACGAAGCCACCCTGAAGGCACTCGACACCGCCATTGCGCTGCTCGACGAGGACCATGTCGAGGCCGAGAACCAGGTTCGTCGCCGCATCGAGCGTTCCCAGGCACGCACGTTTGGCCTGGTTGGCAGGCACGAGGAAGCGTGGCGGATCCTCAGCGACCTGCGCCAGCGCTGTCGCCGGATCGAAGGTGAGGATTCCGGCGAATACGCGATGATCACCTGGCAACTCGCCTTGCTGGCCGGGAGGATGAAGGATCCGGCTCGTGGCCTGCCCCTGCTCGACGAGGCCGAGCGCCTGTGGTCGGCGCTGGTGCCGCCTGCGCATCAGGTGTTTGCGCACATCTTGCGCGTGCGTGCCGGCTTCGCCATCGCCAAGGGCGACTATGCCGATGCCGACCGCATGCTCGGCCAGGCCATCGCCGCCTTCGAGGCGCATGCATCGTCGGCGGTCGATCTGGCCATTGCGCGCAGCGAACTGGCCGAGCTTCGCGAGCGTGAACAGCGGCCGGCGGAAGCCCGCGAATTGCTCGCACGCGCCATGCCGGTATTGCGCTCGACCGTGTTGCCGGCGGAAGTCAGTCGCGCACGTGCCGAACGACTGGCCAGCCGCCTCGGATTCAAGGCAACGCCTTGAGGCTTGATTTCCTTCAATGAAACTTCATTGCAGCGGGTATAGAGTTCAACATGCCTGTCCCTGAAACCCTTCGAGGTTCGCCATGAAGCTTCTTGCCCTGCTTTGTTCCACAGCAATCGCCGCTTGCCCCATGCTGGCCATTGCCGCCCAACCCGCCAAGACCGCGCTGCCACCACCCGACATCGATGCCAAGGGCGTGCAGACGACTTCCGCGCCGAACCCCGACCAGGAATCCATGAAGCCGGCGATGCCGGACACGCGGCCCGTCCGCGACAAGGCTTCGCGCTCAAGCGATCGTTCGGCGGCCGACATCGAGGCAAGCAGCGATTCGGTGACCGAACGCCGCGAAGGCAACGATACGGTTCGCGAATATCGCCAGAAGGGCAAGCTGCGCATGCTGCGCATCGTTCCGCAGGATGGTCCGATGCAAACCTATCTCGACCGCAATGGCGATGGCAGGCTGGACAAGGATCCGCTTGAGGGCCCGGTCGCCCCGGTCTATTTCACCATCTACGAATGGAACTGACCGGTAATGCGCGCCGCCACGATCACCAGTCACGCGGCTTGAGGTAATCGGCCAGGCGCGCTTCGGCACTGCCGGCCTCGGGTTCGTAGGCATATTCGAAGCGCACACGCGGAGGCAGGCTCATCAGGATCGATTCGGCCCTGCCTCCCGATTGCAGGCCGAACAAGGTGCCACGATCATAGACCAGGTTGAATTCCACGTAGCGTCCGCGCCGGTACAACTGAAACTCGCGCTCACGCTCGGCAAACGGAGTTGCCTTGCGGCGTTCGACGATGGGCAGGTAGGCATCGAGGAAACCGTCGCCGACGCTGCGCAGCAACTCGAAGCAGCGCTCGAAGCCGCCTTCATGCAGGTCATCGAAGAACAAGCCGCCGACACCGCGCGTCTCGTTGCGGTGCTTGATGAAAAAATACTCGTCGCACCATTTCTTGTAGCGCGCATAGACGTCGTCGCCAAATGGCTGGCAGACGCCACGCGCAACCGCGTGCCAATGACGCACGTCTTCGTCGAACGGATAGAACGGCGTCAGGTCAAAGCCGCCACCAAACCACCAGACCGGCTCCTTGCCGTCGGCCCGCGCCTCGAAGAAGCGCACGTTCATGTGCGTCGTCGGCACGTATGGATTGCGCGGGTGGAAGACCAGGGACACACCGGTCGCCGTCCAGTTGCGACCGGCCAGCTCGGGGCGATGCTGCGTCGCCGAAGGCGGCAAGGTCGTACCCGAGACTTTGGAAAAGCCGATCCCGGCTTGCTCGAACACTTCGCCACCAGCAAGGATCCGTGTCCTGCCACCGCCGCCTTCATCGCGTTGCCAGAGATCCTCGCGGAAGCGCGCGCCACCATCGGCGGATTCAATCGCTGCGCATATCCGGTTCTGCAATCCATCCAGATAGGCTTCAACGCGTTGCAGGCGACTCGATGATTCCGGCATGGCTCAGGCGCAGATGGAAAGGGCGAGCAGGTTAGCAGTTGGCTGCCAAGCTGCCCATTCCATGAGCGAAAGCGCGCGCACACTCCCACCAGCACGTCCGGAAACATCTATCGATCGCCTTCGTCGAGAAAGATGTCCTCGCGCCGGTCTCCCCACGAAGCACGGCAGATTCAAGATTCAAGACCCCCATTTTTGCGCACACACATGACCACACACACAAGGAAATCTGACTTATCGCCTTTGCAGACCCGCTTGATGTTTCAATGCAAGATCTGACCTTGGTCTTTCGCATTCAACGGGCAGCAACACGAAGAGCACTTAATACTCTGAATACCTTTTTAAGCTCGTACAACGCGCCCGGATCGGTGCTTCTTTCAAGGCGGCCCGCCAATGCCCGGAGTGCGGGAATTGCGTCCAGTACCATAAATTCATCCACAATCGCGAGAGCATCAAATCGCTTGCCGATGTCGGCAGAAAGAGACCACTCGATCAACACGCGGTCTGCCATTTCCCGCTCTGGTTCATCAAATTTTTTGTACAGCGCATACATCCGGTCAAGCGCCAACTGCGGATCCTTCCGTGCCGCAGCTTCGACGTCTGCAGCTTTCCGAAACGACTCCATCGACTCGCGGAATTCCTCGTAGGTCATCATGGCACCACCGTAATAAACTCAGGCGGAACTGGATATGAGAACTGCATCTCATACCCGCCTCCGGGGAGGTTAAATCTGCTACTGACGCGACTCAGTCCAGGAATTTCGTAACCAGCGGCTCGCATGCCAGCAAGATCAACGCGCACGCGTGCATCAGGCAGACCGCGATTCGCAGGTAATGCAAGCTCAATCTGGGCCTGAATCGGACTAAGGTTTCCACTTCGCGTTGCATAGCTACCTTGACGAAGGCCGTTCTTCATTATGGAGTCGAGGTACTTCGAGAACGTGTAGCTGAACGCTTCCGACGCAGGCGCAATGCCCTTCCCGATGTTAAATAATTTCCCTTCCGGGACAGCCAGATTTGCTAAGCCCATCATTTTGGCTGATCGCACTTCCTGCGGCGACATGTATTCGCCGGAAATAGGATTTCGACTACCGCCATAGTCATCTTTTTCACCAAAGTATGCTCCCCACGCCTCTCCGGCCCAACCAGAAACAAACCCTGCGGTAACCTGCTCAAAAACATTGCCTTGCGACATCTTCTCGTAAGTACGCTGCAAAAGTGGTGTTTCGACCGCCCTGTGCTCGCCAAACTCGATTGGACGCACGGTTACCGTGCCAATCTTGTCCGCAGGCGTGTCCAGCGCCACCTTGATCTTGTTGAGCAGGTCGGCCCCATTCCTCGGTCCCATCCCCGCCGGTGCGCCGCCTTCGGTCAGCGAGTTACGCAAAGCACCCGCCGGGCCTCCCAGAAACGCTTTATCTCTCGCTGCCTGACACGGTTCTGCACCCATGCAACTGCCCTCCGTGTTGGCCATGTTGCGACGGGTGCGCATTTCCAGTTGGCTCATATACCCACTCGGATCCCTCCCGCTCAGCGGATTGTTGAGGATGTAGGAGTACGGGTTCAGGCTCTGGCTATTGGCGGGGAACTGGATGACCGGGTCAACCGAGTAGAAGCGGCCGAGCTTGGGATCGTAGATGCGTCCGTTCATGTGGATGACGCGGGCGGAGTCGACGTGTTCGTGGCCGGTGAATCCTCTCAGCGTGGTGGGCGCCAGGCCCAGCGTGGCAGGCACGCGCGGCGAGAAGTCGCCGTAGGTCACCGCTCCGAAGCTGTCGAATCCACGCTTGTTGGTTGCGCTGCCGGTTGCGCTGGCTTGCGCAAGGGGCGAACCCAAGCGATCACGAAACTGGCTAACCGGCACGAAGCTGCCGCCGTCGGTTTGGCGGATCGTTACGGGGCGATCTCACAATCGACAGGGTCAAAGTCATGGATTCCTGTAGAGAATCCGTGATGGTCGCCAAATCAATGGCTTGGCTCTTTCGCCACCCTGACGCTACGGCACCCGCAACGCGTTGATTGGGCTATAGCTTCCGGCTTCTTCCATCGACCCCAAGCAGCATCTACAATAAGGCAATGGATCATTGTTTACTCGAGGAATTGCGTATGAACAGGGATAAGTGGACGCGGTACTGCGCCATAGCAGCATTCGGATGCTTCGCGACCCTCGCCGGCAACTCGATCGCCGGCGTTCCCGACACTGAATGGACTTCACGTTTCGGTGGTGTCACGGCTGGAGTTCAGGCGAGCCCTGACGACCGGCCGAGACTCATGGCAGGGCCTTCCGGCCAGACATTCGCCTACGGTTTTGTCGAGTCAGGGCTGGGTGAGCCCGGTGTCGTCCAGTTCAGCGGCAACATCACGACTCCGAACTGGTCCGCGATTGATTCGTTCGATCATGGCGAAGGCACCAATCAAGCGCAGTTGTTTCCGCTTTCTGACGGATCCTCGATTCACCTTTCGGCAGCCCTTGTTCGTTTTGCCCCAGATGGCAACCTGGCCTGGTCGATCCCGAAGGACGATCTCGCGGCAGTGACCCTGCTGCCCTCCGGCGACCTGCTCGCGGCATTCAGCGGGAAGCCGGGCTGGGATGACGGCATGCTTCGGGTACTTTCCGCCACAACTGGAATCACGTTAGACGCGCTTCGTGTTGGCGGCGGGTGTTCCGATCTCAAGCTGACGTCGTTTGCACCCGATATTGTCTACCTCTGGACTGGCTGCTCATCCAGGCAAGTAACCCGATTGCGCGTCAATCCGCTGCGCATCGAATGGACCTCCGCAGCTTATGAACCCATGGGATCGATAATCGATGGCATGGTCGCTGACGCCTCCGGGGTTTACATTGTCGGCTCGAACCAATTGCGCAAGTTGTCTTCTGCCACTGGCCAAACGGCGTGGGTAGCGGCCCCTGTTTCCGGGGATTTCAACAATCTCGCAACCGATGGCGCCGGGAATGTGGTGACATCCGGTAGCGGCATTGATAGATGGAATGGCACCACGGGCTCGAATCTCTGGCATTACTCCGAAATCGCAGTCATGACCGTCGACCCGGCACTGAATGCGGTGTTTTTTTCCGGCTCACTGCCACGCACAACGCCAAGCGACGCGTACGTGGGCTTGGCGGGACGCCTCGATCTGGCAAATGGCAACGTTGTCTGGCGCCACGAAATGCCTTCGGGCTCCAGCGTCCGCTTCACCGATTCGGCCGTGGCCGGCAACGCATTGCAGTTGATCGGACTTGCATGCCTTGACCCGCAAATTGGGCCGTGCGCGACCAAGCTCTGGAGCACAGATGCGGCCACCGGAAACACGTTCCAGTCCGCGCCGCTCGTTTCGAAAAATGGGATTTCGGGCGCGGCCATACTCGAGGAGGGTGACCAGACGCTTGCCGCTGCGATGGAATGGACTTCCGCCGGCCCACAGATCCATCTGCGCAGATATATGAATGCAACTGGCACGATCCTGCAGGAATCCGTGACACCATTTCAGTTCGCCCCGCCGCCGTGGCCGTCGAATCAGCGTCTGAACGTTGTCCGAAGCAGCGACGGCAATATTGTCGCCACGTTCGGAAATTCCGGCACTGGCGGCGCGAGTTACAGCTTCTTTGATGCGACGATCATCAAGATCGAGGTCGCCACAGGGCAACTCCTATGGCAGAAATTGCTGATTGACACCGCGATTTTCCAGCGTGCTGCCAGCATTTCCACTCCTGCTGTCGACGCAGATGGAAACATCACTCTCGGCGTGCTCGAACAGTATTTGCTCGATTTTCCGAACCGCCGTTGGGTGCGCAAGTTCAATCACATTTCTGGCGACTTGATGTGGGAGCGCGAATTGCCTGCGGATCCAATGAGCGCAAGTTCGAACATCACTCCCGCGGTCTTTGCGCTGGGTACCGACGTCATGAGTGAAACCCCACTTGGCGAAACCGGCACGGGATGGACGAGTCTTTCCGGCGCCGATGGCACGACCCGCTGGAGAAACCCACTCATCACTGGTCGAATCCAGGTCTTGGATATGGACACGGCGATATCGTTCGGGCCCGAAACCTCGCAGATCGTCGCACGTCGGTTCAATATGACTACCGGATCGATTCTCTGGACTGCGACCTACAGCGACTTGTCCGATATTTCCTACTCCGTCTCGGGTGGCGTTCGCGGAAGCCAGGATGATTTCTATGTTGGCGGCACGCATCGGCTGGCTTCGCTCATCAGCAACGGGCTGCTCTTCCGGATCAATCTCACGACTGGCGGCATCGTCTGGGCGAACCGTCTCGCGCAGGGCCCTGTCGGCCCTGGCAGCCAAGTAAATCCGAGATTCGTGCACGACGGGAAGGTCTTTGCCACGCAACCTTTCTTCCACACCTACGGCTACGCGCTGAGTGCGTTCACGATTGTCGATGGCGCACATACCGGGTCGGCGTTTCTGTACTCATCCCCGCTCGAACAACCGCACCTGCCGCAGCATGCGGACTCGGGCGTCATGGGCAAGTCCGCGGCTGGTGACCTCATGATCGTGGGGCACCATTCGGACCCCGGCCTGCCAACCGAATTCATGATCGCGAACTGGGGCAATCCATTGCCGGGGCCCAACGGTGCATTGCGCGTGACACTGGATCTCGAAGCGGCAGGTGCATCGACTGCCATCACGTACGCCTTCGCGTTCGAGACGATCAACGATGGCAGCGTGACGGCGAACGACGTCCAGGCGCTGCTCTCGCTACCCGCCGGCACGAAGGTCGAATCGATGTCATGCCAGCTTTCGGGTTCTCCCTGCGCTGCGGTCATGACTGCGACGTCGATCGAGGGCAAATTCACGATCCCGGTCGGCGCGACATTGCGGATCGAGGGAACCGCGAGCCTGGTGCCGACGCTGGACCCTCTGGGACCGCAATCGTTCGTGGCATCGGCTTTTGCGCCACATCCCTTCGCGGAACTCGATCTCAAGGACAATGTCGCCTCGGCACCGATCGTCGAGCTGATCTTCCGCGACAGCTTCGAAGACTGATTGCCGGATCCTGCCGGGAATCCAGCAGCCGCAGGTCAAACCGACTGCTGGACCCCGACTCGGCGCACGCTCAGCTGAATCAAGCCGCCCAGCCGCCGATCACGATCACGGCGATGACGGCGATCCAGGCAAACAGGGCGCGACGCAGGATGATGCGGGTATCGGCGAGTTCGGTGAGCGGATCGTTGACATCGTCGATTCCGGCGTCGCCGGCAGCAACGTCGGCGTCAACGCCGGCACGGGCGATGGCGCCGAGAAAACCGAGGTCCAGCGTGAAGTAACCCTGGCCATGCGCCGCATGGTATTCGCGCCAGGCACGCACGCTGGCATCGAAATCGGTGACCAGGGCCAGCGTCCAGGCGAGCAGGTGCGCGGGCAGCCAATCGAGAATCAAGGCGGTGCGCTCGAAAGTCGGACGCAAGTCCCCGGCTGCCTCGGCAAAGGCGGGCGAGCGCGCAAGCAGATGCACGAGGCGATAGGCAACCGCACCAAACGGGCCAAGCAGGGCGAACCAGAACAACACGCCAAAGCGTCGCGACAGGGCCGCCGCAAAACCGGCTTCGACCACGGCTGCGGCGTTGAAAGGCAGCACCTGTTCGGTGACGCCATCGTTGAGGCGTTGCGCCGCCGCGCGGCGGCGTTCGCTGTCCGGTGCCTTGAGCACGGCGTCGATGTCTTCATCGAGATCACGCGGCCCCCAGCACTGGTAAAGCACGACAACCATGAAGGCCAGTTCGAGAATGCCAAACCAGTGCCGGTGCAGGCCGGCCTGGATCAGCGCCGTGACGACGAGCAGGAGCACGGTGATCCACACGGTTCGCGATGACGTGCCCCGAGCCTGCCCGTCAGCCGGCGTGAGCAGGTTGCGCAACCAGCCGAAGCGGCGAAAGCGCAACAGATCCGGCAAGGCGTGCATGCTCAGCAGCACAAGGAGAATCGCTATCAGGGTCTTGGCCATGAGATCCGGCGTGCGCAAGGATGTTGCGGATTGTAGCGGGCGCAGGCGGCGCGTCCAGTCGTCTAGGGCAACGCTGACTTGAGCTCGGCCAGTTCCAATCCACTGGCCTGCTTGAGCCAGTGTTCAATCAGCCGCCAGGACACCGACAGCGGCGGCGGCAGGCCCAGCGCGCCGGACTGCACATCACGGACAAACTCGTCGACTTCGAACCAGCGCGCCTCGTCGATCTCGTCTCCGACCTTGATGGTCGGATCATCGGCACGTGCGGTGAAACCGAGCATCAGCGAAGAAGGAAACGGCCACGGCTGCGAGGAGTGGTAGTCGCTGTCGACCACGCGCACGCCGGCCTCCTCGAACACCTCGCGGCGCACGGCGTCTTCCAGGGTCTCGCCGGGCTCCACGAATCCAGCCAGGGTCGAGAAGCGTCCCTTGGGCCACGTCGCCTGGCGCCCGAGCAGGCAGGCATCGCGCCAGATGACGATGACGATGATGGCCGGATCGGTGCGCGGGTAATGTTCGATCGCGCAATCCGGATTGCTGCAGCGGCCGCGATGCCCAGCCCATTCGAGCATGAGCGCACTGCCACAGGCGCTGCACCAGCGCGTGCGCGCCTGCCAATGGGCGAGGCCGCGCGCGTAGGCAAACAAGCCCGCCTCGAAAGCGGGAAGCACCAAGCCGGCGCTGCGCAGGTCCATGAATTGTCCGCCACCGGCTGCGGCAACACGCAGCGCGGTTGGCGCATCCGCTGCCAAAAGGAAATGTGCTGCCTGGTTTTCGTCGACGCCAAGCAAGGTCGGTGCGGATTCCGCCAGCCATTCGCATTGCTCGGCGCGATCCAGCTCGCGCAAGTGTCGCAAATCCGGTGTCAGCAGTGCCTTGCCGTCGGGATCGAGGACGATGAACCGCGTTTCGGGCGCATGCAGGGCCTGTTCAAGCCAGGCATGATCCGGCCGGCGTTCGCTGCAGCGGTCCAGGGCCAGCCCGGCGAAAACGTTTCGGCGACTGCGCAGCTCGGCGCTCATGGCAACGCTGTTCCGCCAGCGATCCGACGCGGGCTATACCGCAAACGATGACCCGCAACCGCAGGTGGTCTTGGCATTGGGGTTGCGGATGACGAACTGGGCACCGGTCAGCGATTCGGCATAGTCGATCTCGGCACCGCTGAGGTATTGCAGGCTCAAGGGATCAACCAGCAGGAACACGCCATCGCGCTCGATCGCGAGATCATCCTCGGCGCATTCCTCGTCGAAGGTGAAACCGTACTGGAAACCCGAACAGCCGCCGCCACTGATGTAGACGCGAAGCTTGAGGTCGGCATTGCCTTCCTCGGCGATCAATTCGGTGACCTTGCCCGCAGCGGCCGCGGTGAACACCATCGGCGCTTCGCTGAAGTCGAGATAGGTGGGGGTCGGGGATTCGCTCATTTGGACAGCATGCAGCAATCAGCGCGGGTGAACCACTGAAATCGTGGCGGATCGGGCAGTTTCAAGCGCGCGCCGGCTCGGCATCGATACCCTCGCTGGTGCTGTCGTCATCGGCAGTGCTGGCCCCGGGGCCGCTCAGCTGCCGTGGCGGCTCGGGCTGATAGATCATCTTGCCGCTGAGCTGGGCACCGGCGGCCATTTCCAGCACCTTGTAATAGACATTGCCGTCGATGCGCGCCTGCGCGGCCAGCTCGAGGCGTTCGGAGACGATGATGTCGCCCTTGACCTGGCCATTGATGACCGCATTCGGCGTGCGGATCTCGCCGCTCACCCGTCCCTTTTCGCTCACGGTCAGCACGGCCTGGGCACCTTGCGCGGTGATCGAGCCTTCGACCGCCCCATCCATGTGCAAGCCGCCGTTGAACTCGATATCGCCGCGGATCGTGGTGCCTTCGGCAATCAGGGTGGTGATCGCCGACATCGAGCGGTTGCTGCGCTTTTCACTGCCGAACATTGTCTTTCTCCTCGGCCTCGGCCGCGTCATTCCACGGAAAATCCTGGTTACTGTGACCGCCGTCGCCCTCGGTCATGGCACGGACGCGATTCGGCTCAAACCCGTCGGGCAGCATGATGGTGCCTTCAACCTGCTGGAAATACTTGAACGCATAGTCGATTCCGGCATTGCCGGGCTGCTGTCCAAGATCCTTCCATTCGAGGGTCTCCAGCGCGCCATTGCGGATCCCCGAGACCGCCAACGTCAACTTGCCTCGCGTCTCCGGGCCGCGCTTGAAGTTCTGCGTCAGCGTGGCGGAGAAGTTCCACGCCCGCGAATCCGGCACCGGCTTGAGGCTCAGCGCGTGCACCGCCAGGCCCTCGCGCTTGGCGCCGCCAACCAGGCGTCCATAGAAGGCGAGGTCGGCGCGCACGCCGGCAATCTCCTCCTCGCGATCACGCAGGGTTTGCTGCAACTCGGTCAGCGCGGCCTTGGCGACCTGCTCGGAACGCTCGAGCACGACGATGCGCATCTTCAGCGCCGAGGTATCCATGCTGTCCATGGGTTCCTGCCCGGCCTGCGGCTGCCGTGCCACCAGGAACAAGCTGGTCGCGACCACGGCGAGGGTCAGCGAGCCCACCCACAGCAGCGCCACGAACAGCCATATCCGCCGCGAGCGCGACGGGTCGACCTGGCGAATGACGAATTGCGGGGAGGCCATGGGTATGCAGAAACCGGGGCGAGCGGAACGGACTGCGCTTATAGCCACCGGCGCGGCGCAAGGTCAAGCGCGGCTATACTTGAGGCCTGTTACCGCGCAGATCGAAGTGATGCTCTGGCTGAAGGCCTTCCATGTGATTTTCGTCGTGACCTGGTTTGCCGGGCTGTTCTACCTGCCGCGGCTCTTCGTCTACCACGTCGAGGCAAGCGAAAGCGTCGTCCGCGAGCGCCTGAAGATCATGCAGCGCCGCTTGCTCATGATCACCCATGTCGGCGGCGCGCTTGCCGTGGTCTTTGGCACCGCCTTGATGGTCTGGTGGCTGCTGAATGCGCCGGCATATCTGCACAGTGGGCTTTGGTTCCACCTCAAGCTCGCCCTGGTGGCCTGCCTGATTGCCTACCATTACCTGCTGGTGCGCATGGTTCGCCAGTTCGCCACGGACAGTTTTTCCCGCTCCAGCCACTGGCTGCGCATCTTCAACGAGATCCCGGCCTTGCTGTTGATCGGGATTGTCGTGCTTGTCGTGGTCAAACCGTTGTGAATACGGGTCCGCAAGCCCTGCGCTGGTATAGTTCGACCCTGCCAGGGGGTATGCATGCAGGTTAGCGAGCCGTCCTCTCGACGTCCGCGGTTACGCGCGGCGCACGTCACCCAGATTCCGCTGCGCACGGCCGATCTGTGCCAGCGCGGCAAGCGATTGTGCGAATCGGGTTGGGACATCAATGCCGCCCTGCTGCTGGCGCAGGATGCCGAAGCCCTGGCCGCGACCTGCCGCCAGCTTGAGGAACGCGGCACCGCCAGCCGCCTCGAGCACTTCGCCGAGAACCTGTGGAGCCTGCTCGAACCGCCGATCGTGCCGGATACCCACCTGCTTGAGGAGCTGGCCGCGCGCTTTGCCGCGTTCGAGGCCGGCGGCACCGGTGATGCTGATGCTGCACTCGCACACGATGAGCTTCCATCCACCTTGTTCGGGTATGCGGCGACCGAGGACAACGGTTTCCCGCTGCTGACCCGACCGCCATCGCGCTATTGGTCACGCTTTGCCGCATTGCCAAGGCCGGACCGCATTGGCCCGAGCTTTGTCGAGGCGGTACCAGCGAGCGCCGCAATTGAAATCGACACCGCGTCCATCGAACCGCCTGCGCCCGAACCGCCAGTCACGAGCGCCGCGCCCGAGTTGCATGTCGTTGCCGTCGCCGCAGCACCGGTCGAGAGCCCTGCCGAAGCCGGCGCGCCAGCCGCGATCGATGTCCCCGCCGAGCCTGCGGGCAATGCCGCGCTCAGCGACGGCCCGCTGGATTCCGGCATCGACAGCACGGCGCGCATCGCCTGCCACCTGCACGCCGGCAGCGACCTCGCCGCCGCCATCGACCTGCAGCTCGGCATGCTCGGCTTTTCCCTGGTGCACCTCGATGGCGTAGAGGCGCTGAAGGAATGGCTGGGACGCTCCAAGCCCTCGCTGATCATGCTCGATGGCGAGCACCAGCAATACATCGAGGAAATCGGTGCCCTCGTGCAAGCCGCGCGCAACCGCGACAACCAGCGCATCCTGCTGATTGCCCACGGCGCCGGAAAATCCGACCTTGCCGCACGGCTGCGCGCAATGCGCGCCGGTTGCGATGCCTATGTCGTGCAGCCGGAGACGGCCGATGCGGTAATCGGGCGCATCCGTGAACTTGATCTGGGTGCCGAGGCAGATCCATTCCGCATCATGATCGTCGAGGACGACCGCTCGCAGGCGTTCTTCGCCGAGTCGATCCTGCGCAAGAACGGCATGCAAACCCTTGCCGTCGGCGAAGCCTCCGCGGTGCTCGACAAGCTCGACGAGTTCGGCCCCGACCTGATCCTCATGGATCTCAACATGCCGGTCTGCAACGGCATCGAACTGACTGCGCTGATCCGCGAGCGCGAGGCCTACCTGTCGACGCCAATCGTGTTCCTCTCCGGCGAAGGCGATACCGAGAAGCACTTCGAGGCACTCAGCGCGGGTGGCGATGATTTCCTGACCAAGCCGATTGCCCCGCGACACCTGATCAGTGCGGTGACCAGCCGCGTGCGACGTGCGCGCCAGGTTGCCCGCCATCGCAAGCCGGTCGCGCGCGAGACGCTCAAACGCGGCCATACGCCTGCCGAAATCAGCGCCCGCATGACCGAGTTGCTGGCCATGGAGGATGCCGCCACGCGCAGCGGCGGCATCCTCTTCATCGCCCTGGAATCCGAAGGCGACCTGCGCCGGCACCTTGGCACCCCGGCGTTTGCCGAACTGACCGATCAGCTGGCCGCGCAGATCGAAAGCCAACTCGGCAAGAACGACATGCTCGCGCGCAACGGCGACAGCGACTTCCTCCTGCTCAATCCGGATCGATCCGCTGTCGAGCTTGAACAATTTTCCGCGCACCTGCGCAAGGCCGTCGCCGATCACGTGTTCATGGCGGCCAATGCGCGCCAGGAAGTGAGCATTGCCGTCGGCATCTGCACCTTCCTCGCCGCGGTTGGCGATGCCCGGGCAATGATCGAGGCGGCCGAGCTGGCCTTGCTCGATGCACCGCCAATGGCCGAACCCGCGGGCAAGGCCAACGTGGTCAGCATCGCGCAGACGCCGACGGATCCACTCGCCGAGCTGCTGCGCCAGGCCCTGCGTGATTCCAGCCTGCGCGTGGTTTTCCAGCCCATCGTCTCGCTGCACGGCGAGGAGGAAAAGCAGTTCCAGGCACTGTTGCGCCTATCGAGCGCCGAGGGCCGCGTGTATTCGGCGGCGGAGCTGATTCCGGCTGCCGAGAATGCACATCTGATCGGCGAGGTCGATCGCTGGATGCTTGAAAGCTGCCTCGACACCATCGCCGAGCATCGCCGCAGCGGCGACAACGTGCGCCTTTTCGTCAACCAGTCCGTGCGCAGCGTGCAGGATCCGGAGCGCATCGAATGGATGCGCCAGGCGCTTGAATCCCGGCGCATTCCGGCTGCGCAGATTTCCATCGACTTGCGCATGGAAGATGCCGGCAAGCACCTGGCCAGCTACATGAGCTTTGCCCAAGCCATGAAGCAGTTGGGTGTCAGCCTGACCCTTTCCGGCGTCGAAGGCGGCGACCAGGCCACCGACATGCTCATGCACCTGCCGGTGGACTTCATCAAGCTCTCGCCGCGCTATACCAGTGATCGCGGCGGCGACCACCGCAACGAGCTGCGCGATCTGGTCAACCTGGCCCATGCCAGCGGTCGTCGCGTGATTGCGCCACGGGTCGAGGAGGCACGCGTTGCTGCCTCGTTGTGGTCCTCGGGAATCGATTTGATCCAGGGCAATTTCGTGCAGCAGGCGACGCGCGACGCCAATTACGATTTCAAGGTCGCCCACGCCTGACCCACCCATGCCCATTCGACGAAGCCATTCCGCGCACTCCAACCTGTCGCCTCGCTTGCGCAACCTGGTGATTGCCGGACTTTCGTCGTGCAGCCTGCTCGTGGCGCTGGCGATGATCCTGCTGCCGCAGCCGCCGGTGCTGTGGCTGGGCATTGGCCTGGTCGTCCTCGCCGCGGCCGTGATCGTGCTCAGCCTGCTTGGTCGCGAGCCGGAAGCCGAGGTCGCGATCGAAACGCCGATGGCAGCGCCGGCAGCACGCGAACCGGCGATTCCACCGGCCATCCAGCGCGAACTGGAATCGCTGCGCGCGATGCAGGGCGACCTGCTTGCCGCGCGCCAGGAGGCCGAGGCAGCGACCATGGCCAAGGGCGAGTTCCTCGCCACCATGAGCCACGAAATCCGCACGCCCCTGAACGGCATAGTTCCGCTGCTCGACATCCTGCGCTCGACGCCGCTGCAACCCGATCAGCGCGAGTACCTTGGCACCGCCTACCGCTCGGCCATGGAGCTGTTGCGGATCGTCGATGACATCCTTGATTTTTCCAAGCTCGAGGCAAGCAAGCTCGAACTGGAATCGGTCGGCGTCAACCTCAAGGAACTGGTCGATTCGGTGGCCAAGCTCATGCAGGGCAGCGCCACCGCGAAAGGCCTGCGCCTGGGCGTGGTCATCGATCCCGCCGTGCGCCTGGCGGTTCGCGGCGATCCGGTGCGCCTGCGCCAGGTGCTGACCAACCTGGTCAGCAATGCCATCAAGTTCACCGAACGCGGCGGCGTGACGATCCAGATCGGCAAGCGTGGCGAATCGCGCACCCATCATGAGGTCACCTTTGCCGTACGCGATACCGGCATCGGCCTGTCCGAGGATGCGGCTGCCCGCCTGTTCAAGCCGTTCACCCAGGCCGATGCCTCGACAACGCGGGTCTTTGGCGGCACCGGGCTTGGCCTGGTCATCTGCAAGCGTCTTGTCGACCTCATGGGTGGCAAGCTCGGCGTGCGCTCCGAGCTTGGCCGGGGTTCGGTATTCTGGTTCAACGTGCCGCTGCAAAAGGCCATTGGCGACGTGCGTGCGCGCGCCGACCTGGCCGGTGTGCGTGCGCTGATCCTCAGTGGCGACGAGGCATTCCTGCGTCGCTCCGGGATGCTCCTGACCCAGCTTGGCATGAGTCACCTGCACAGCAACCTGGCCGTCGACGCGCTGAGCAAGCTGCGTGCGGGCTCGACCAAGGGTGAGCACTGGAACTACGAATTCCTGCTCATCGACTTGGCCAGCGTCGGTGCGGCGACGATCGCCTTGCTGCGCAATATCCGCCGCGATCCCTCGCTCGACCAACTGCGCATTGTTGTTTCCGGCAGCCACGAGGCGGTCCAGGATCTCGGCGCCGACGAGCGCATTGCCGCGGTTTCCGCGAGTCTTGACGAGCGCGAGTTGCGCGAGACGCTCAGTCGCCTGCTCGGCATCAGCCATGTCGAGATCCATCGTGAAGGCCCGCTGCTGCATGTCGCCGACTCAGCACACGACGACGCGGAAGGCAGTCCATGGCCATCCCTGCACGGACGCGCCTTGCTGGTCGAGGACAATCCGGTCAATGCACGGGTTGCCGGCAGACTGCTGTCTCTGTTCGGCATCGAGGTCGAACATGCCGCCGATGGCCGCCTCGCGCTCGAAAAACTGGACAGCAGTCAATTCGACGTGGTGCTGATGGACTGCCAGATGCCGAACATGGACGGCTATACCGCCGCCCGCAAGCGCCGCGAAGACGAAGCCAGTCGTGGGCTGCCGCGCATGCCGATCATCGCCATGACGGCCAACGCCATGGTAGGCGATCGCGAAAAGTGCCTTGCCGCCGGCATGGATGATTACCTGACCAAGCCGCTGAACCGCCAGTTGCTGCAGAAGACACTTGTACATTGGCTGGCCAAGTCAGCCACGCCCGCTGCGCTGACGACGGCACCATCGAACATGCCCGAGGCAGCGCCTGCGCCGAGCGCCGCACCGGTGATCGAGGAAGCAGCGACAAGCCAGGCACCACCCGTCGATCAGGCCACCGTGCAGGAATTGCTGGAGATCATGGGCGATGGATTTACCGGCCTGGTGCAGGTCTATTTCGACGATACGCCGAAGCTGCTCGCGCGCTTGCGCGAGGCCGCTGCCAGCGGCCAGCACGACGCCATTGCCGAGATAACCCACTCGCTCAAATCATCCAGCGCCAATGTCGGCGCACTGCCCCTCGCCGAATTGGCCAAGCGCGCCGAAAGCGATGCCCGTTCCGGTCGCAGCGAGCAGCTCGGCTCACTCGGGCAACGCCTCGACAGCGAATACCAGCGCGTCCTTGCCGCATTTGCGGGAATCGGCCTGGTGCCCGGCTGAGCCAGCTGTTCCGCCGGGCGATTGATTCGTTCCCGGGTAAGATCGCAACGGCTACGCGCCGAACATCAACTGCCGATCTTGGTCAGCAGGTAATTGGCCTCACCGAGTTGCTCGATCAGGCTGAGCTGGGTTTCCAGCCAGTCGATGTGTTCTTCTTCGGATTCGAGGATGTCGACAAACAGCTTGCGGCTGACGAAATCACCGCTGCTCTCGCAATAGCTGATCGCCGCCTTGAGATCAGGCAGCGCCTGTTTTTCCAGGCGCAGGTCGCACGCCATCGCCTCGCTCGGCTTCTCGCCAATCAACAGCTTGCCGAGTTGCTGCAGGTTCGGCAGTCCATCGAGAAAGAGGATGCGCTCGATCAGCCGATCGGCATGCTTCATCTCGTCAATCGATTCCTTGTACTCGTGCTCGGCAAGCTCGGCATAGCCCCAGTTGCGGTACATGCGCGAATGCAGGAAATACTGGTTGATCGCAGTCAGCTCATTGAGCAGGGACTTGTTCAGGTGCTCGATGACCTTGGCATCGCCTTTCATGCGCGCTCTCCATTCCGGAAACGGGTTGCCGCCAAAGCGCGGCAAGAGCGCAACTATAGCGCCTTGGTCGAGTTCACGAGGCGGGATCTTGCTGAGGAGGTGTGTCGTGGCGCGTACCGGGAGACAGTTGGGACGTTGCAGGCACGTGTAGCGTGGATGGCGTTCGGTTCGATCCTGGGGCAGGACGAAGTGCGCTTGCTTGGCGCTGCTCAGGCGGCGACGGCAAACGACAGGGCAAAGTCGCGCTGCGCACGCGGCCGGGCCTCGGCCAGAATCTCGCGGGCGACGTCGGCACAACTGCCGCAGCCGCTGGCGCAGCCGGTGCGCATGGTCAATTCTTCGAGCGTATCGACACCCCGCGCAGCTGCTTCGCGGATGGTCGTGTCGGTTATTCCGTTGCAGATACACACGTACATCGCCAAAACCCTTTGGGAACTGGCGCCATTCAAATGCAAATGCGAATGATTGTCAACAACCTTGGTGCAGCAGGCGCCGGTCACCGCGAAAACACAGGCTCCGGGTCAAGATCCGCGCCTGTCCGCGATTCGACCAAGGGAATCTTGCAGAACGCCTCGGCCAATGGCTGCAGATGGCGCAGGGCTTGCTCATAGACGTCGCGCTTGAACGCGACAACGTGCTCGCTCGGATACCAGAAATCGACCCAGCGGAACAAATCGAACTCGGGTTTCTCGTTGGCATCGAGGCGGAAATGCGCTTCCTCGCCGGTAAAGCGCAGCAGGAACCAGACTTGTTTCTGGCCCACGCAGGTCGGGCGCACGTTGCGCCGCACGAAACGGTTCGGCAACCGATAGCGCAGCCAGCCCGGCGTTGCTCCCAGCACTTCCACATGTTCGGGCTGCAGCCCCGTTTCTTCTTCGAGCTCACGATACATGGCTTCGATTGGCGTCTCGTCCGTACGCATCCCGCCCTGCGGAAACTGCCAACCGTCACGATTGACCCGGCGCGCCCAAAACACGCGGCCATCATCCCGGATCAGGACAATGCCGACATTTGGACGATAGCCATCTGGATCAATCACGCTGAAATTCCTTGTTTGGCAGGCTGGCGGCCTGGTCATGCGCAGCGAACACCTCGCGAGAGACCATTGCCAACAGCGACATCCCGCCATCAACAATGATTCTTCCATAGGCGAAAGGACGGCAGCAAGGCATCCTTGCCTTGGCCCGACCGCCGCCAGGCCAGCGCAACGCTTGACACACACACCGCAACCTCTAGAATCCGTGACCCCTCAGTGCCTCCAGCACGCACAGCCTAACGCGCAGCCGCTTGCAGCACGGCCCGCACGGCGCGAGGGTCAAGGCAGTACAATCAAGAATTCTGGCTATGTAGCTCAGCCGGTTAGAGCACGGCACTCATAATGCCGGGGTCGGTGGTTCGAGTCCACCCATAGCCACCATCCAGTTCACCGGAATTTCTGTTTAAGATCAGATATTTAGACGGTCGACGCCCTGATGGGCGTTTGCCAATTCCGGTTCAATCCATGGCCTGTGGCATGTTTGTGGCACGTTCTGTGACAGCCTTGAACGGCCCGGAATTGACGAAAAGCCGGAATTGACCCAAGCACTCTGTGTCATCTCATCGAGCCAGAAGTGTTCAGCACGTCATCATAAATTGCTCCAGCAACCTGGGCTCTGCGAATCGAAGAACGTCACAGCGGTATCTGGCAATGACCGGCCAGCGGCCCTGAGCACCTGATGGCAGAAAGCCTGCTGATCCGGTTCCGGTTGACCAGTGAACACGGAGACCACCATTCGCTTCGGCGGATTCGCCGCGATGGCATCAAGCACGTGTTGGTCTCGTTCGTCAAAACTCCAGCCATAGACGACCAGTCCCTCCCCAAGCGCCGACAGCACCTCCTCATACACATTCGTCAGATAGTGACTCCGGCGGATCGCAGCGACCTTCTGCTGACTGGTTCCCTCGCTAACGAACACCGGAACGTAGCGCCCTGACACCCACCTGCGGGTGATCGTGTCAAGCAAATCGCCTCCCGCCCCAACCGCGAGCTTTGTCTCATCACCGAGGTAGTCACGCGCAACCGCAAGACTGCCGTGAGGGTAGAAAACCAATGTTGCTCCTGCAGCGTGCCCATAGGGTCGCCGCAGATATTCCCAATCCGTCTGGAACTCCCCGTCGTGGAATGCGTCCTTGAACCAACTCCCATTCGCCGCGTTGAACAGCAGCATGGCCCAGTACAAGGTGAGGTCGTAGTTCAGGCTGACGACCGTGGGAAACGCGCTCGAAAACGCACCGACCCGCTGCAGGTCGGTGGCAACATCGGCATGCACCGGATGCACGCTGTGCACGGCCTCGATCAGCGCTGTGCGAACCTCCTCATAGGCTGCGGAGATGGCGGCCGACGGTGCCCCCAATGCCCCGTTTACGTGCTCGGCATACCAGCACGCGAGCAGAACATGCTCGAAGTTGGTTGTCCCGAGCTTGGCGAATATTGGGGCAGTAGTGGCGAGCAGTCCTTTTGCATCAGCAATGCCATGGAGTGTTGGGTATGCGAACTCCTTGTGGATGGCAATGCTGGCGCCGTTGCCCAGAAGGAGGGAGCTCCAACCTTCAGCGCTGATGGTTGCCCAAGTGTCGATATCGATTCTGTCCATAATCTTCACGGCACGTCATTGTGGGTTGATCTCGCCATGCGAGTCGCCACAACTATGCAACCCAACCCATGCCGCAAGATCCGGTCTCGTGCAGCCATTCGTGGCCGCACACTTTGCAGCGGTAGTACGCCTCATCGGCAGCGCCCATCATCGACGAAACCTTTCTGCCGTCCTTGTACTCGAGATTTGCATGAGGCTTGGTGCTTCGCGACGCGCCAATCAAGGCCTTGCAGTCATCGCACATCGGCGCAGGTGCTGATGCATTACTCATGTCGATAGACCTCCATCATCAGACGTCAGCTGGCGTCGTCTTCCAGACTTCCTGCGCCAGCGCGATGAGCAGCGCGTGGCGCTTCTCGATAGACGTGGCAGTCCACGCAGGAAAAGCCTCCAGCTTGGCGTTGATCCGGGAAATCGATGTGTTCTGGCCGACCTCGGTCAGCGCCACCAGACTGCGCGTCAGGTAGTTGCCGCTCTTGCCGTACTCTGCCTGCTTGGCCTTGTAGAAATCATTTCCCGCGACGATGTTGATCGGTTTTTCCAGCAAGGTCAGATTGCCGAGGCGATTCTTGTAGTCGTCGTAGACCGCATTCGGGTTCTCTGCTGCCCACGTGGCACGCAGCTCCGGCTTCGGGTTGTCGGGCAAGATGTGCTCGATCTCCAGCTTGGTGAAGGGCTCGAGACTGCCTGGGTTCTTAAGGCCGCTGAATGCCATCTCGACGTGCTGGGTCAGCCGCGCCAGCAGGTAGCGCGTGCGGTACTGCTGCATCGAATACAAAGTGAAGCGTTTGAGGGCGTCGGCCAGTTCCTGTGACTTGCCCGCCATGTTCTTCTCAAAGCGGTCGGCAACGAAGGCGTTCAGCTGAACCTTCTGTTTCACCGGGTCAGTCGTCTCCGCAATCGCACGCAGCTCGTCGGCCCATTGGGAAAAGCTGCGTTCGAGATCTTTGGTCGGCGTCTTGGTGAAGATGTAGTAGAAGAGGAAGCTCTCGAGCTGCGCCACGAAGTGGTCGAACAACGGTTTCGGAAAGTTCGCTGTGAACCGCCCCGGGTTTTGAGGAGGCTCCAACTCTTGAGAGAATGGAGCCATGAACAAATCGAATAAGTTTTCCCGGGA
>MKWR01000030.1 GCA_001899855.1 Lysobacterales bacterium 63-13 | reverse complement strand
ATCCCACTCCCACTGCAAGGCGTTCGTTGCCGGGTTGGCTGCGACACGCGGCGTGCCCAGGTGATCCGTCTCCAGGTAACTCAGTACGCCGCCGATGGTCATCGCGATGGGCATGTCATCCAGATAGATGACCTCCTCGCCCGGATTCTTGTTGCCGATTCCGAGGTATTTGCCCAGGTGATGGCCAGCTTCGTCATAGACATAGGTTGTGTCCTGCAACAGCAGTGATTGCCGCATCATGACCCGTTCGCCATGGCCATTGTACAAGTATTCAAACTGCCTGGTCGGCCTGATGGCCCTGGTGCCGACAGACGAAGCGTTTGCCGCTTGCTTGTGCCTGGTACGACGTGTGGCGCGCGTCGCGGACCTGCCCAGTGCCGCCGTAATCAAGCCTGCGGGCTTGCCGCTGGATCGATCTGTGGCCAAGATGCGAAATCTTGCGACCCCTTTCGGGGTTTGACCAGCGACCGCATGGCGGTCCGATCGGAGTGCCTCATGGTGAAGTGTGTCTTGCTCGTTGCGGGATTGCTGATGGTGGGTGGCGTGGCGGCGGCGGAAATCCCGCTGAAGAACGCCGGTTTTGAACAGGCCATCGTCGGCACGCGCATTCCGGGCTGGTCGCGGACCCAGCACGCCGGCGTGGGTGCCTACGTCGTCAGCACCGATTCGAATGATCCCGCCCATGGCAAGCACAGCATCAGCATGCGCCGCACGACCCAGCAGGCTTACGGCCTGATCATGCAACGCGTCGAGAGCAAGGAATTGGCAGGCAAGCCGGTTGCATTCACGGCGAAGCTGAAGACCGCGGATGTCGGCAAACGCGGTTGGGTCATGGTGATGACGTTCCGCGATCACGAAAACATTCTCGATCAGGTTCGCGCGGCACCCATGACGGGCGATACGGCGTGGACGGATGTCGAGCTGAAAAGCATCGCACCGGCAACGACGAACATGGTCGAGGTCGGTTTCCTGCTGCTCGATGGCGGCACCGGCTGGGCCGATCACGTGCGCCTGCGCACGCTCGATGACAACGGCAAGGACGGCGGCGAAGGGAAATCCGGGGCACCGCCAGCCGCCAAGGCGAAACCAGTCAAGGCGAAACCCGCCGCGGCCAAGCCCTCCGCAGCAGGCGGCAGCACGCATCGCGGACAGGCCGGAGTGCCGTGAGTCCGGATCATCCCCAAAGTGGATTGCAGGCACGATGGCAGGCGGTTCGCGAGCGCGTGGATGCTGCTTGTCGTGCGGCCGGACGCGACCCGGCCGAAGTCGACATCCTGCCGGTAAGCAAGACGTTCCCGGTCGAAGTCATCCGCGAGGCGGTGTCCTTCGGCTTGCACCGCTTTGGCGAGAACAAGGTGCAGGAAATAAAGGCCAAGTACGAGCCGCTGGCTGATTGCGCGATCGACTGGATCATGATCGGCCACCTGCAGACCAACAAGGTAAAGGAAGTGGCGCGCCTGGTCAGCGAAGTGCAGTCGCTGGATCGGATGGAACTGGCCGAGGCGCTGCACAAGCGCATGCAGATCGAGGGCCGCGTGCTCGATGTGCTGGTCCAGGTCAAGACCTCCACCGAGGAAACGAAGTATGGCTTGCCCGCCGATGAACTGCCCGGGTTCCTCGATGCCTTGCGCAGTTTCGACACCTTGCGCGTGCGTGGCCTGATGACCCTGGCGGTCAATTCCGACGATGAATCCCGGGTGCGCACATGTTTCCGCATGTTGCGCGAGTTGCGCGATCAGGCCATGGCAAGCGGCCACGATGTGCCGCGCCTGTCGATGGGCATGAGCGGTGATTTCGCCCTGGCCATTGCCGAAGGCGCGACTGAAGTCCGCATCGGTACGGCGATCTTCGGTGAACGCGCGTATCCGGATTCCTACTACTGGCCGGAGAAGCCGAATCCCGTTTGAGCGCAAGTGCCGATGCGCAGCGTCGCTCGGCTCAGGCGGCGGGCGTCGCGCCTGACGGGTATTCCCGTCAGGCCGGCGGCCAGGCTGACGCGTCTATTGTCTCGCGATAGGCGTGGTAGGTCGCGTAGGCGAGCCAGGGCATGACCAGGCCGAGCCCGAGCAGGGCGCTGGCAAATCCGAATGCGGTGAGCAGGCAAAGGATCGCCGCCCATTCGAGCATGACCCATTTGTTCCTGAGTACGGCATTGATGCTGGAAATGCAGGCGGTGACCATGTCCACTTCGCGGTCGGCGATCATCGGCAGCGAGAATGCCGCGATCGCAAAGGTCAGCGCGGCAAAGACCGATCCAACCAGCGAGCCGACGGCGAGGAACTCCATCAGCACATGCGTGTTGCCTTCCTGCTCGGGAAAGAATGCCACCAGCATCATCCCGGAGCGTGACCACACCAACACGATGACAAACTGGATCAAGGCAAAAATGCTGGCATGACCGAGCACGCGGCGGGCGACCACGAATGAGTCGGCCAGGCGCGGCTGGCGGCCATCGAGCAGGGCGCGGCTGACCGAGTACAGGCCGACCCCGATCAAAGGCGCAAGGAATACAAAGCCGGAGAGCAGCACGGCAAGCAGGGCGAAGCGGCCAAGCGACCAGGCAAACCAGGATATTGCCGCACTGACGACGACGATGACCGCGCCGAACATCGCGCTCAGGGCAGGTGCCCTGCGCAGATCCTGCCAGCCGAGCCTGAGCCAGCGCCACGGCGCGTCCAACTGCAGTTGGCGACACGGGGTCACGAACGGTCTTGCCGCCGGATCGCTGTCCTTGTGCCGCCCATCGGGAGGATTGTCCATCTCGGCCACGCTCCGCACTCGCCACCGGCAAAACGCGGACTTTACAGGCAGCCGCCGCTGCCGACACGCATCGCTGTGCACGTGCCATCAAGTGCGGGCACGGGGCTTGATGTACTCGATGCGGCGAAACCGCAGTGCCGACCAGTCCTCGTCAATGGCGACAACGCGCACGCTGTCGAAGCCGGCCTTGCGCAGCGCATCCCAGCCAGTGTCGCGATTGAGCCCGCAGCGGTAGCGGCGCGATGTTCCTTTCGGCCAGGCGAACCAGAGCACGGCATCACCGTGCGCGCGAGGGACGAGCAGGCCGGCCAGCGCATCAACCTCGGCCTGCGTCGTGGCAAAGGCCAGGGCAAAGTCGACGCGGGTGGCTTTCGCCGGATCATGCTGGACGAGCACGCCCCTGAGCGAATCAAGCTCGGTCGCAAATGATGCGGGTGCGTTGACGACAAGGATCTCGCGCTGATCCTTCAGGTTCAGCTTCTCGAAGACTGTTGCCACGGTGCTCCTCCGCATGGATCGAACATTGCCGCGGACCTGCAATCAGGCATGCATGGCCCGCAGCAGGATACTGCACGCGGCCTCAGCGATATTTGGCGATCTCGGCTTCGATTGCGCTTTCCATGAAGCCCTGGAAGGGCTTGCCGTTGACGACGACAAGTGGCGTGCCGACACCACCCAGTTCCTTCCATTGCTTTTGCGCGGTTGCAGAGGTTTCGATATCGCGCTCGTCCCAGGCCACCTGGTGACTGCTGAACCATTGCCGCGCCTTCTGGCAATACGTGCAGGTCGCCGTCGAGTACATGATGACCTCAAGTGCGGGTCTGGTTTCCGCCCCGGCATTGGCTTCGCCCGCTGCGAGCGCCGAAAGCGGCGCCGTTGCCGCAAATGCAAGCGCGAGCGCAAGAATCATTCTTCCCAACATTGTCCACCTCCGCTTTGCGATCGCGGGATTGCGACCGCAAAGTGGGAGTGCGATTGAAAGGATTGGTTCACTGGCGCGCCGCCACAGAGCCTGTCGTTGTGGAACAAGCGGATTCGGATCAGTCATGGAATCCAGGGCGTCAGCGGTGTGGAAGGAAACCGCCGTGAATCGTGCAATTCCGCTTGCACGTGCTTCAGTCCGCGACCTTGCGTGAGGGATCGGTGATTTCGAGCGAGCGCAGCAGGGTGCTTGCCTGGGTGCGGTTGCGCACTTCGAGGCGTTCGAAGACCGCGCTCATGTGCGCCTTCACCGTGCGCTCCTGGATTTCCAGGCGATCGGCAATCTGCTTGTTGAGCAGGCCTTCGGCGACCAGGCCGAGCACACGCAATTGTTGCGGGCTCAGTGAAGCAAGGCGCTTGGCCACTTCGCGGTCGTGGGCGGCTTCACTGCTGCGGTCATGCAGCACCGGTCGTGGCGGATTCTCGCAGGCGATCACGGAGCGCAGCATGCCCTGGATCTCGGCGATGCTGCTGTGCTTGGGGATGAAAGCGGCGGCGCCGAAAGTCAGCGCGCGACGCATGACCAGCGGATCGTCATTGGCCGAGATCATGACGACGGCGACGGCCGGAAATTCGCTGCGCAAGGTGACCAGGCCCATCAAGCCATGGCTGCCAGGCATGTGCAGGTCGAGCAAGGCCAGGTCGATGTCCGGCCGTCGGCCGAGCACGTCGCGGGCGGAGTCGAGGCCATCGGCTTCGATGATCTCGATGTCCTCCTCGAGGTTGCCGACGGCCTGCACGAGGGCGAGGCGGAACAACGGGTGGTCATCGACGACGAGGATGCGGGTCATGCGGGAAGACTAACGCGAAGCGCCAGCCAAGTCAGGCGACCACCCCCAACTGGCTGAGGATGGCCCGCGCCGCCTCACGGCCATCGAGCACCGCGCGCACGACCAGGTCGGCACCGCGCACGTTGTCGCCGCCGGCAAACACCTTCGGATGCGTGGTCTGCTGCGGCAGTCGCGATGCGCCGCCAACCTTGAGCCGTCCGTT
The DNA here is from genome assembly GCA_001899855.1 of Lysobacterales bacterium 63-13. Lineage (GTDB taxonomy): Bacteria > Pseudomonadota > Gammaproteobacteria > Xanthomonadales > Rhodanobacteraceae > Dokdonella. Next base: position 44,954 of record MKWR01000030.1, on the reverse strand, counting down.
TCCGTCGAGTTCGATGCCGGCGCTGGCGCACCAGTCCGGCGGGCTGGCAAGAAAGCCGAACGAGAGGATGACGATGTCGGCGGGAATCGTCTGCGCACTGTCGGCGACGATTTCAGCGCGGGCGCGGCCGTCTCCATCGGCGACCAGTCGGGTATCGGCAATCGCCACGCCATCGACGAAGCCATTGCCGACAATGGCCAGCGGTTGCGCGAGGAAACGGAAGATCACGCCTTCGTCACGCGCGTTTTTCACTTCCTTGCGCGAGCCCGGCATGTTTTCCTCGTCGCGACGATAGACACAGGTGACGCGCTCGGCGCCGAGTCGCACCGAGGTGCGCACGCAATCCATCGCCGTGTCGCCGCCGCCGAGGACAACGACGCGCTTGCCCTTGAGATCGGGCAGCACATCCGCGGCAGTCGCGATACCGAGTTGCTGCCGCGCATTGGCGATGAGGAAGGGCAGGGCGACGATCACGCCGGGCAGGTCCTGGCCCGGCAAGCCGGCATCGACCGCCGTGTAGGCGCCCGTCGCCATGAACACGGCGTCGTGGTCATCGACCAGACTGGCAAAGGCCATGTCGCGACCGACCTCGACGCCGAGGTGAAAACGCACGCCTTGTTCCTCGAGCACGCGGCGGCGCATGCGCACGATGTCCTTTTCGAGCTTGAACGATGGAATGCCGAAGGTCAGCAGGCCGCCGATTTCCTCGTGGCGGTCAAACACGTCGGCGCTGACGCCAGCGCGGGCGAGACGATCGGCGGCGGCAAGTCCGGCGGGTCCGGCGCCGATGATGGCGACGCGCTTGTCGGTCTTGCGCGAGGCCTCTGGCGGACGCCAGCCGCGGCGGATTGCCTCGTCGGTGATCGAGCGCTCGATGGCGCCGATGCTGACTGCGCCGAAACCTTCCTCCAAGGTGCAGACGCCTTCGCAGAGGCGGTCATGCGGGCAGACGCGGCCGCAGATTTCCGGCAGCGGATTGGTTTCGTGCATCAAGGTTGCGGCATCCTCGACGCGGCCCTCGCGGGCCAGTTTCAACCATTGCGGAATGCGGTTGCCGAGCGGGCAGCCCCACGAGCAATACGGATTGCCGCAATCGATGCAACGCGAGGCCTGGTCGACGCGCTCGCTGCCGACGAAATCGGCATGGATCTCGCGGAAATTGACCACGCGGATGGGAATGCGGATTTCGCTGGGCAGGGCGCGGGCGAATTTGAGGAAAGGAAACGGGCGTTCGCTCATGCCGCCTCCCGCAGTTCGGCCGACAAGGCGGCGAGGCTTGCGGCCTTCGGCTTGACCAGCCAGACCTTGTGCAGCACATCGCGGAAATCGCCGAACAACTGGCGGGCCCAGGCGCTGTGCGTCGCCTCGATGTGCAATTGCATCAGCGCGCGCAGGTGCTGCAGGTGGTTTTCCATGCCTTCAAGCGAAATGCGGTTGATGTCGACCAGCTCGTGGTTGTAGCGATCGACGAAATCGCGCTCGAGATCGAGCACATAGGCGAAGCCGCCGGTCATGCCGGCACCGAAATTGAGGCCGCTGCGACCGAGCACGACGATGGTGCCGCCGGTCATGTATTCGCAGCCGTGGTCGCCGAGTCCTTCAACCACCGCGATCGCGCCGGAGTTGCGCACGCCGAAACGCTCGCCGGCACGTCCCGCGGCAAACAACTCGCCGCCGGTTGCGCCGTACAGGCAGGTGTTGCCGATGATGCTGGATTCCTGGCTGGAGAATTTCACGCCTGCGGCCGGGCGCACGACGATGCGGCCGCCGGTCATGCCCTTGCCGACACCGTCGTTTGCCTCGCCGGTCAACACGAGATTGAGGCCACCGACATTCCAGGCGCCAAGGCTTTGCCCGGCCGAGCCTTCGAGTTCGAGCGTGATCGGCGTATCGAGCATGCCCTGATCACCGTGTGCCCGCGCGATTTCACCGGAGAGGCGCGCACCGATTGCGCGATCGACATTGCTGATGGCGTAGCGGAAATTTCCACCACTGCACTGGGCAACTGCTTCGCGGGTATCGCGGGCCGTGGCCAGGGCGAGCTCGGTGGCTGCCGGTGCCAGCGGCCCGGCAGCGCACAGGTCGGCTGCGGGGCCGTTGGCCGTGGCGCGCACGAGCAGGCTGCCGAGATCGAGCTTTGCCTGCTTGGCGGTGATGCCGGGCAGGACATGCAGGAGGTCGGTGCGCCCGACCAGCTCATGCAGCGAGCGCATGCCAAGCGCCGCCAGTCGTTCGCGCACGTCATCGGCGATGAACTGGAAGAAATGCTGGACCATCTCCGGCGCACCGATGAAATGCTCGCGACGCAGGATGTCGTTTTGCGTGGCAATGCCGGTGGCGCAGGAATTGAGATGGCAGATGCGCAGGTATTTGCAGCCGAGCGCAACCATCGGCCCGGTGCCGAAACCAAACGAATCGGCACCAAGGATGGCTGCCTTGATCACGTCGAGGCCGGTCTTCAGGCCGCCATCGGTCTGCACGATGACGCGATCGCGCAGGCCGTTCCTGACCAGGGTCTGGTGGGTTTCCGACAAACCCAATTCCCACGGCGTGCCGGCATAGCGGATCGAGGTGATCGGACTCGCGCCGGTACCGCCATCATGGCCGGAGATGGTGATCAGGTCGGCACCGGCCTTGACCACGCCGGCAGCAATCGTGCCGACCCCGGCATGCGAAACCAGCTTCACCGAAACCAGGGCGCGCGGATTGACTTCGCGCAGGTCGTGGATGAGTTCGGTGAGGTCCTCGATCGAGTAGATGTCATGATGCGGCGGCGGCGAGATCAGGCCGATGCCGGGCTTTGCATGGCGCAGGCGGGCGATCAGGCCGTTTACCTTGTCGCCCGGGAGCTGGCCGCCTTCGCCGGGCTTTGCGCCCTGCGCAATCTTGATCTGCAATACCTCGGCGCTGGCCAGGTAGGCGGCGGTGACGCCGAAACGACCGGAGGCGACCTGCTTGATCTTCGAGGTCTTCTCGCTGCCGTAGCGGGCGGGATCCTCGCCGCCTTCGCCCGAATTGGAGCGCGCGCCAAGCCGGTTCATGCCGATCGCCAGCGCCTCGTGCGCCTCCGGTGACAAGGCGCCCAGCGACATGCCGGCCGAGTCGAAACGCTTGACGATGGTTTCCCGCGCCTCGACCTGGTCGAGCGCGATCGCCTGCGCGCCCTCGCGCACGGCGAGCAGGTCGCGCAGGGTCGAGGGCGGGCGCGAGTTCACTGCATCGGCGTACTGGCGGTAGTGGCGCATGTCGCCGCTGCGCACGGCAGCCTGCAGATGGCCGACCACGCCAGGGTTGTACATGTGGTATTCGCCATCCGGCAGCGCCTTGAGCAGGCCGCCGGCGGGCAAGGTGTAGTTGGGATTGCGCGAGCGCGCCAGTTGCGTGCGGTATTCATTCTCGATGTCGACGAAGCCGGCACCGGCAATGCGCGAGGGCGTGCCGGGGAAACACATGTCGACGACTTCGCGATCGAGGCCGATGATTTCGAACAACTGCGCGCCGCGATAGCCGGCAATGGTCGAGATGCCCATCTTCGAGAGGATCTTCAGCAGGCCCTTGCGGATGCCGTGGCGATAGGTGCGGCCGATCTCGTGCACGGTTTCGTTCTCGCCGCCCTTGATCTCGCCCCGCTGGTTCATGTCGAACAAGGTCTGGTAGGAGAGGAACGGATAAACGGCCGTCGCGCCGAAGCCGATCAGGCAGGCGAAATGATGCGCATCGCGCGCGGTGCCGGTTTCCACCAGCAGGTTGCAGTCGCAGCGCAGTTGCGTGCGGGTCAGGTGCGCATGGATTGCGCCGGTGGCGAGCAGGGCATGGATCTGCGTCAGGCCCGGTTGCGGATAGCGATCGGACAACAGCACCATGGCTGCGCCGTCGCGCACGGCGTTCTCGGTCTGCCGGCAGATGTCTTCCAGTGCCTTCCTGAGGCCGATTTCCTCGTCGTAATAGAGATCGATGCGGATCTGGCGATCGGCCAGGTGCGGCAAGGCCAGCAGCTGGCGCAGCTTGCGTTGCGAAAGCACCGGCGAACTGAGCAGGACCTGGCGCGCGCTGTCGGCGGAGAGGTCAAACAGGTTGCCTTCCAGACCGATCTGCGAGACCAGCGACATGACCATGCGTTCACGCAAGGGATCAATCGGCGGATTGGTCACCTGCGCAAATGCCTGGCGGAAATAGTCATACAGCGAACGCGATTGCTGCGACATCACCGCAATCGGCGTGTCATCACCCATCGAACCGGTGGCTTCGGCGCCTGTTTCGGCGAGGGTCTTGAGGACGATGTCGCGTTCCTCGCAGGTCAATGCAAATTGTTTCTGGAAGCGCGCCAGCATGTCCGCCGGCATCGGCTCGGCGGCCAGCGCCGGATCGATCAGGTGTGATTCGAGATAGATCACGCCCTCGCGCAACCACTGGCGATACGGCGCACGCGCGGCGTTGATGCGATCGATCGCGGCGCTGTCGAGCAGGCGATGTTCGCGCAGGTCGACCGCCAGCATCTGCCCCGGTCCAAGCCGGCCCTTGGCGACGATGCGTTGCTCGGGCACATCCCACAGGCCGGCTTCGGAGGCGACAATCAGATGGCCATCATCGCTCCGCGACCAACGCGCCGGGCGCAGGCCGTTGCGATCCAGCGCGCACACGGCATGCCGCGCATCGCACATGACCAGGCCCGCCGGACCATCCCAGGGTTCGGTGTGCAAGGCGTAGTACTGGTAGAACGCTTCGAGGTCCTGATCGAGATTCTCATCCGCGCTCCAGGCCGGCGGCACGAGGATGCGCGTTGCCGCGAGCAGGTCGATGCCTCCTTCGACCAGCAACTCGAACATGTTGTCGAGGCTCTGCGAATCCGAACCGCTGCGGCTGACGTGATCGCCGATGTCGGAAATGTCCAGCAGGGGCGAGTGCAGCTTGGGCTGGCGCGCGAGCGCCCAGTTGCGATTGGCGCGGATGGTGTTGATCTCGCCGTTGTGGGCGAGCATGCGGAAGGGCTGGGCGAGATTCCAGTTCGGCGAGGTGTTGGTCGAGAAGCGCTGGTGAAAGGTCACCGCCGAACTTTCAAGTTCGGCGCGCATGAGATCCGGAAAGACTTCGCGCAGTTGCCCCGGCGCGGCCATGGCCTTGTAGCCGATCGTTGCCGCGGCGAGCGTGACGACATAGAAGCCGGCATCGTCAGCCAGGGCCAGTTCGCTGCGCCGGCGTGCGCGGAACAAGGCGCGATCGAATGCCGCCTCGTCCATGCCGTCGGCGGCATTGACGAAGATCTGGCGGATGCGCGGTCGACTGGCGCGACCGAGCGGGCCACAAGGTGCATCGCTTACCGGCACGTCGCGCCAGCCGGCAGGTGCAACGTCTTCCTCGCGCAGGCAGCGTTCAAGTTGCTGCGCCGCAGCGTTGGCCTTGCCGGCATCGTTGTCGAGAAAAACCAGGCCGGCGGCGAAGCGTGTCGAGAGCAGGATGCCGGCTTCGCCGGCGAGTGCGCGCAACCAGGACTCGGCGCGATAGATGAGGACGCCGCAGCCGTCACCGGTGATGCCATCGGCATTGACGCCGCCACGATGCGACATCTTCGCGAGTGCCGAAAACGCCTGATCGACAAGCCAGGCGCTGGCCTTGCCGTCGATGTTCGCAATCAGGCCAAAGCCGCAACTGTCGTGTTCGAAAGCGGGATCGTAAAGCCCGGTAGCCTGCAGCGCTGTCATTGAAGCATCCTGCGCAAAAGTCGGGCGCGCCGATCCATGACGGGTTGCCCGAGGAGTTCAACACGGCGGATTCCCGTCGCTGTGGCATCGATCAGCGATCGATGCGACTCCAATCAATCACAATTGCTGCGATGCGTCAAACTAGATGGACGTCCAAAAGGTTCCAGCGGAAACCATTGCTCGTGCAATGCCAATGTGCCTGCGCCGATAGCCGGATTCATGCATGAAGGGCATTCGTGCCCGAGGCCCCTGTTTGCACGGCGCCGAATCCCGCTTGGCGCAGATGCATAGCTAGCCCAGCGTATCGAGGATCGCCGCCGCCGCGCGCTTGAACCGTGCTTCCCGTTCGCCATCGCCATCGCCAGGCAAACCGAGTTCGATCCAGCGGTTCATCAATTCCTCAAGCGCTGCCGAGGCTGCAGGCGCCTGCACACCGCGCATGCGTGCGGCGAGCTTCTCGACCTGCAGGTCCATGCGCCGCTGTCGATCTTCCCCGACCGATTCGAGGCCGGCGAGTTGCTCGGCCTCGAGCACGCAATCGCGCAGGTCATCGGCATCCGCGGTGGCAATGGCGGATCCGTCGGCCAGGGCCTCGATACGCGTCTGGAAAGCGTCCGCGCCAATGACAAGCGGTGCCAGTCGTGCGCGCGCGGCGGTCAGTGCTTCGCCGTCGATCTGCCTTGTTTCAAATTGGCGCAACAGGTCGTAGTGGGCGATCCAGGCATCGAAATGAGCCCGGCGCTTGTCCTTGTCGAGCTTTGCCTGGAAGGCTTCCAGGGCATCCCGGGCGCGCTGGAAGCGTTGTCGCAAGGCCGCATCGCCGGGAGCAAGTGCGCGCCACGCGGATTCGATGCGCTGCACCTCGCTGCGTTCCGCGGCGCCGTTGGCGCTGGCCACGGCTTCGAGTTCGGCGCAGAGGCTTTCGGCGGCTTCCACAGCCTGGCGATCCTGCGCGGTGCGCTCGGCGCGCTCGCTGTCTGCACGCGCGAACACCGCGTCGATGGCAGCGCGGAAGACGACCCATTGCGCCTGGTCGCGCGCGCGCTTGCCGTTGCCGGCGGCCTGCCAGAGTTTTTGCAGGTCGCGTGCCTGGTTCATTGCCGTGCGCGTGTCGGCTTGTTCGGCGAGGGCGGCGGCGCGCGCGATCAATGCCGCTTTCGCCGATTCGATTTGTGCGTGCTGCGTCTTGATGCGCTCATCGATGATGCCGAGTACCTGCTTGAGTTCAGCGGCAAGATTCTTGCGTTCGCGCGGGTTGACGCGATCGAGCGTGCGCAGGCCTTCGACGCTGCGTTTGCGCATGGCGGCGAGTGCGCGCCAATCGGGATCCTCGACCGCCACCGCTTCCCTGGCTTCGGCGATGAGCTGGCTGGTTTCCTCGCTGCCCTGCTTGCGCAGTTCGTCACGCTTCTCGAAATACGGTTTGGCCGGTGCGATGGCCTTCTGGCAAAGCGCGCGGAAGCGGCGAGCGAGACCGTCATTGCGGCGTGCGGCATGTGCCTCGAGGCGGTCAAGCGTGGTCCATTCGGCCTGGATCTCGCGAACCCGTGTCGCCAGCGCATCCGGATGCAGGCCCGCCTCCGGCAGCACTTCGAGTTCCTCGCACAATTGCTGGCGGCGCTTGTCATCGCTCCAGCGCTGCGCGTCGGCCAGCCTGATGTAGTTGCTTTCGACGTCGGCAAGCGCTTCGCGCAACGCCGCCGGAACCTGGCCGAGCTGGCGGCGCAACTTCGCCAACTGCTCGTGCTGGACATGCGCCTCGGCGGTCTTGCCCGCGGCCATGGCAGTTGCCGTGGCGCTGATCGCCTCCTGCATCTGCCGGGCGAGTTCCTTTTCCTTTTGTTCGCGTTCGGCACGGGCTGCTGCGCTGCGTGCCGCGCGTTCGGCGGCGGCCTGCTCGTGGCGGTTGTCGGTTTCGGCTTGCGCGGCGGCCGGCGCTGCGACCGGCACGGCTGCCAGCGTGGCCAGTTGCGCGCCGACGCGGGTGAAGCGCACGGAAACATCGGCGCCAAATTCGTCCTCGTCATTGGCGTAGCGGGCGTGCAGTTCCGCCAAGGCGTTGAAGCGCTGCTGCAGGTCTTCGCGCGCGGCGTTTGCCGGTTCCCGCAATCCCGCTTCGATGGCGCGCAATTCATTGCCGAGGCGCAGGCGATCTTCGCTGCGCTGGCACATCAGGGCGATGCGTTCCGGGTCACGGCTGAGCTCGAACAATTCGCGTGCGCTCTGGTAGCGCGCAAGCAGCGCTGGCGGCACGTTCTTGCCCAGCGCTTGCCAGGCAGCCGCGATCGTCGCCGCCTGCTCGTCGCCCTCGCCCTCACGCAACAGTCGTTCGAGTTGCTCGCACAGGCTGCGCGCCTGCACGGTGATTTCGGCAACATCGCCGCGCCCGATGCGCAGTGCGGCGAGGCGCTCGCCGGCCAGGCGGCTGATGACCTTGTCGCCCTTGCGTGCACGTTCGCTGATGCGCGCGAGCTGGCTTTCATCGTCGATGCGTTCAAGCGCGGCCAGGCGCACCGCCGCATCCGCATCGGCAGTGACACGTTCGAGGATCAGGGCAGGGCGCTCGACCCGAGCCAGTGCCGCCAGGCGCAGCGCCGCTTCCGGTGCCTGGGTGGCGATCTGTTCAATCAGGCGCGCATCGTCCTGGGCGCGCAGCAGGCGGATGCGGTCAGCCAGTGGTGGTGCCGCGGCATGCGTGCCGGTGAGCAATTCGGCAAACAGGTTGCGCGCCGCATTGCGCACGCCCTCGTCGCCATCATCCTGGGCCATGGCTTGCGCCAGGCCAGGATCGGCCAGCCGCTTCATTGCCGCAAGGCGAACCCCGGCATCGGCATCTTCGCGCGCGAATCGCGCAAGTTGCGCGACCAGTTCGCTGGCCTGCTCGGTGGCTACGGCATGACGGCGTGTCGCCGCGTCTTTCGATTGCCAACGCGGTTTGGAGAAGAAACGGGCAAGACTCATCGGAGATTCCGCAGGCAGGTGTGAGGGTGGCTCAAATCAGGGCTTTGATGATTCGGAAACCGGCGACCCAGGTGCCGAACATCATGCCCAGGTTGGTCAGCACGAAAACCAGCAGGATGCGCGAGATGCGGTTTTTCCACCAACCGGTCCAATGGATGACATCGTCGCGCAGGCTGTCGAAATCGGCGACCCGCGGGCGATGGATCCAGACTTCCACGCCGGCGCTGGCTGCACCGACCGGAACGCCCGGGCGGAAGGGTTTCAGCGGTGCCACGACGAATCCGGCAAGCGCGCTGAGCGGATGGCCGCCAGCGACCAGGGTACCCAGCGCCGAACCGATGCCCGTGCACAGCACCCAGGTCCACAGCGCTTCGGTGCCGGTGTCGGTGCCGCGATAGAACAGCACCGCAATGGCGACGGCGATGAGGGCAAAGATGGCAAAACCGATGCGTTTGGGCCACGGCGAACCGGGCGGCAGGGCGGAAAGCGCCTCTTGCATGGGCGCGGGATCGTCGGTCTGCGTCTCGATGGCCGTGCGGATTCCGGCGAGGTGGCCGGCACCGATCACGGCAAGCACTTTCCTCACCGGCTTGCCCGCCTGCTGCGCATCCGCCGATTCCTCGCGTAGTCGTGCCGTCATGTAGCGATCGCGCTCGGCGATCAGGGCTTCGAACAGTGGTGGCGATTCCTTGGCGAACTCATTGAACATGCTGCCGAGCATGTCGCCTTCCTTGAGTTTCTCGATCTCGCTTTCCTCGACATCCTCGCGCGTGATCAGGCTGCCGGCGAGGCCGCCGATGATGCCGAGGCGATCGAGGAAGCCGACGCTGCGCATGGCGCGTTTCAGGGTGATGCCGACTTCGCGATCGATCAGCCAGACCGGCAGGTCGCGCGCCTCGGCACCGTCCATCGCCGCCTTCATCTCGGCGCCCGGTTCAATGCCGAATTGTTCGGCGAGGCGCCGCTGGAACGCGGACAAGGCAAGGTTGGCGGCAACCAGACCGGCCTTGCCCTGGCGGATGATCTGGAACAAATCGAGATTGCGGAACGATTCCGGATCGCGCATCGATTTGTAGCGCGGTTCGCAGAGTTCGACGGCAACGGCATCGAAGGATTCGTGTTCGAGGATCTCGCGCACGGCCTCGACACTGGCGCGCGAAACGTGGGCGGTGCCGAGCAGCACGTACTCCACGCCATCGCGGTGGATGCGGGCGATTGGTTGCGCGGCGAGAGACTCGCTCATGGCGACTGGCGAGCCGGGGATTGCATGGGTTTCTTGCATGGGTTTCCGATTCAATCGCGATAACGCTTGAGCAGATCGGCGTAGGCGTCGATGCGGCGGTCGCGCAGGAAGGGCCAGATGCGACGTACCGATTCGCTGCGCGCGAGATCGACATCGACAATGAGCAATTGCGGCCGATCAACCGACGCCTGGGCCAGGTATTCGCCCTGCGGGCCGACCGCGAAACTCGATCCCCAGAACTGGATGCCACGGCCACCATCGGCTGCCGCTTCAAAGCCGGTTCGGTTGACCGCCAGCAAGGGCAGGCCATTGGCCACGGCATGGCCGCGCTGCACGGTGATCCAGGCATCGTGCTGGCGGACTTTTTCCTTCTCGTCGTCGGCCGGATCCCAGCCAATCGCCGTGGGATAAAGCAGCAGTTCCGCACCGGCCAGGGCCATCAGGCGTGCGCCTTCCGGATACCACTGGTCCCAGCACACCAGCACGCCGAGCTTGCCGACCGAGGTCTGGATCGGCTCGAAACCGAGGTCGCCGGGCGTGAAATAGAACTTCTCGTAGAACGCCGGATCGTCGGGAATGTGCATCTTGCGATAGATGCCGGCAATGCTGCGCGAGCGATCGAAGACCACGGCCGTGTTGTGGTACAGCCCGGCCGCGCGGCGCTCGAACAAGGAGCAGACCACGACCAGCTTGAGTTCCTCGGCCAGTGCACCGAGGCGCTCCGTCGACGGCCCGGGAATCGACTCGGCGCGATCGAACTCCTCGACGCTCTCGTGCTGGCAGAAATACGGGCCGTTGTGCAGTTCCTGCAGCACGACCAGTTCGACGCCTGCCGCCGCCGCTTCACGCAGGCCGGTCTCAATCGCGGCGAGGTTGGCTTGCGTGCTGCCGTGATCGATTTCCTGGAGCAGGGCGACTTTGAGGGATTTGCGGCTCATGCGATTCGGATGCGGGCAAAAGCGGGATGTTAGCGTGGAATGCAGGTTGAGGGCGGAATCAGGCTGCCCATGGCACGACCTGCCCTAGCGGAGCACCCCGTGCGGCAACTGCATGGTCACGCAATGCAGGCTGCCGTTTTGCCAGATCAGCGACCGGCACGGCACCTGCACGATTTCACGACCCGGATGGGCGCGGCCGATGATGCGTGCAGCTTCGTCGTCCGCCGCATCGCCATAGGCCGGAACAAGCACCGCGCCGTTGATGATCAGGTAGTTGGCATACGAGGCGGCGAGGCGGCGGCCTTCATCGAGAATCGGTTGCGGCCACGGCAATGCGTGCAAGGTGTAGGGCTTGCCTGCCAGCGTGCGCAGCGCGGCCAGTTCCTCCGCCATCGCCTTGAGTTCGGCGTAGTGGTTGTCGGCAGGATCGTCGCAAGCCTGGAAGACGATGGCATCGTCCGGTGCCAGGCGGGCAAGGGTGTCGATATGCGCGTCGGTGTCGTCGCCTTCGAGATGGCCGTGATCCAGCCACAACACGCGCTTGGCCGCCAGCGTATCGAGCAAGGTTGCTTCGATTTCTGCCCGGCTCAGCTGCGGATGGCGCAGATGCAGGCATTTCCAGGTGGTCAGGATGGTGCCCTGGCCATCCGATTCAATCGCGCCACCTTCCAGCGCCCAGTCGACATGGCGATGGCGGGCGGTGACGAACAGCTTGCGCGCGATCAATTCGCCGACGATGCGATCATCGAGGCTGGCCTCGAACTTGCCACCCCAGCCGGTGAAACGGAAATCATCGAGCGTGAATTGCGTGCCGTCACGCAGCGTGATCGGCCCCGAATCACGCAGCCAGGTGTCGTCATAGGCCAGTTCGATGTAGCGCACGCGCTGCGGATCGATGGATTTCCGCGCCAGGCATTCCTCCGCGCGCGCGTGAACCCGCTCATCGCCGACCAGGACGATGGCGGTCTGGAAGCGGGTGATGCCGGCAATCAGCGCGGCATAGGTCGCCTCGACCGCTTCGAGGCGCTCGGCCCAATCGGTTCCGGCATGTGGCCAGGCAACAAGAATCGCCGCCTGCGGCTCCCATTCGGCCGGCAGGCGCATCGCTGTCTCGGTCATTTATCGGGTTCGGCTCAGGCGCCGTCGCGGACGCTGTGGATGACGATGTTCTTTTCGAAATACACGGTGAAGCCGTTGTACTGCCAGCGGTTGATCACCGGGTGCAGGGCGGTGTCGCCACCTGCGGGGGGCAGTTTTGCCTGCGGCGCGCCAAAGCGCTTTTCCACCTGGCTCATGCTGAGGCCGCGTTCCGGTGCCGCAATGGCACGGACATTGGTCTGGGCAAGGGTTACGGTATCGGCGTGCACTGCGGGAGCGGCCAGAATGAGGCCGGAAACAAGCAGCGTGCTACCGAGAACAAACTTCAAGTTCATCGCCGAACCTCCTGATTTGAATGATGGTTCCCCAACGAAGCGCAGTTTTAACAGAAGCGTGGCACGAGTTCCATGCCGTCCTGCACAAAAATCCCGTGGGGGTGTCGCAGACCCGCAAACGCAAAAGGCCGCTTGCGCGGCCTTTCAACGTCAATCTGCGCTGTTGCGCTTAGCGCTGGCGCGCCTTGAAACGCGGATTGCTCTTGCAGATCACGAAAACCTTGCCGCGGCGACGCACGATCTTGCAATCGCGATGGCGGGCCTTGGCGGACTTGAGCGAAGAAAGCACTTTCATTGGAAACCTCGGGGCGAACGGGCTTGAGCAAAGCGCGCAAGTATATCGGCCAGCCGCAAAACTTGCAAAGCCATGGCAGGCCGGCTCATCCGGGGCTTGTCATGGCGCAAGGCGACACCGATGTTGAAGCAGGCTGTTGACCATCTCCCTGGTGCAGGAACCACATGCTCCCCCGACTGCATTTCGACAACGCGTTTGTCCGCGAATTGCCCGCCGATGCGGAAACCGGCCCGCGCCTGCGCGAGGTTCGCGGTGCCCTGCATTCGCCGGTTTCGCCAACGCCGGTCAGTGCGCCACGCCTGATCGCGCACTCGGCTGAAATGGCGGAGACCCTCGGTTTTGACGAAGATCAGGTCAAATCGCAGCTCTTTGCCGATGTTTTCGGCGGAAATGCCTTGCTGACTGGCATGCAGCCGTTTGCCGCCAACTACGGTGGACATCAGTTTGGCCACTGGGCGGGGCAGTTGGGCGATGGTCGCGCCATCTCCCTGGGGGAGGTCATCAATGCGGCTGGTCAGCGTTGGGAACTGCAGCTCAAGGGTGCCGGGCCGACGCCGTATTCGCGCAGCGCCGATGGCCGCGCCGTGCTGCGCTCCTCGATCCGCGAATTCCTCTGCAGCGAAGCAATGCACCATCTCGGTGTGCCGACGACACGGGCCTTGAGCCTGATCGCGACCGGCGAGGATGTCGTTCGCGACATGTTTTACGACGGCCATCCGGCAGCGGAGAAAGGCGCCATTGTCTGCCGGGTCGCGCCATCCTTCATCCGTTTCGGCAATTTCGAGCTGCCCGCGGCGCGCGGCGAGACTGCCCTGCTCAGGCAGTTGATCGATTTCACCATCCGCCGTGATTTCCCCGAGTTGCGGGGCGAGGGCGAAAGCCTGCGCGCGGACTGGTTCGGCGAGATCTGTGCGCGCACGGCGAGGATGATCGCGCACTGGATGCGGGTCGGTTTCGTGCATGGCGTGATGAATACCGACAACATGTCGATCCTCGGCTTGACCATCGATTACGGCCCATATGGCTGGATCGACAACTTCGATCCGGACTGGACGCCGAACACGACGGATCGCCAGCACCGACGCTACCGCTTCGGCCAGCAGCCACAGGTCGCGCACTGGAACCTGGCCTGCCTGGCGCAGGCGCTGGCCCCTGCCTTCGATTCCATCGAGCCGCTGCAGGCCGGCCTGCAACGCCATGCGGAGGCGTACCTGGCAGCCGATCGCGCCAATATCGCCGCCAAGCTCGGCCTGCTGGAATGCCGCGACGACGATGTGGCCCTGATGCAGGGACTGCACGAGCTGATGGCGACAGCCGAGATCGACATGACGATCTTCTTCCGCACGCTGTCCGATTCAAGCGCGGCCGATCTCGTCCCGTATTTCTTCAGCGCAGCGTTCTACGACGAGACGAAACGGCAACAGGCGACACCAGCATTGCAGGACTGGCTGGCCCGCTATCGGCGTCGGCTCGCAGACGATGCGCAGTCCGCGGAACAACGCCGTACGCGCATGCGTGCCGCCAATCCCCGCTATGTCCTGCGCAACTGGCTGGCCCAGCAGGCCATCGACAAGGCCAACGATGGCGATGAATCGGAAATCCACGCCTTGCTGGAGGTCATGCGCCGCCCGTATGACGATCAACCCGGCAACGAGCGCTACGCCCAGCGTCGCCCCGATTGGGCGAGGAATCGCGCGGGTTGCTCGATGCTTTCGTGCAGTTCCTGAGTCGGGGCATTCCCGCTTCGATCTCTGCCGCCCGCTTCACGCGATGGCATCATGCACAGCCTGCATCCAGCATCCGATCGTCGCGGATCGACCGTGCCGATCCACACATGACGCGGGCAGACAATTGGGTCAGGATCGGCTGCGTGCAGGCGGCACCTGGTGTTCGCAAGTTGCGCTGGCTGCCCATCCCGATGTGGAGAACACGATGGAACGACGCGATTTTCTGAAGATGTCCGGCATTGGCCTCGGCGTCTTGCTGGCTCCCGCTTGCGGGCGTGCCATTGCCGCCGAGGAACTGCTGACGCGGCTTGATGCGGGTCTGAAGAAGCGTCTGGCGGATACCGCCATGACGGCGGCGAAGGAGGGTGGCGCCAGTTATTGCGATGTGCGCATCGGCAGCTACCTGCGCCAGTTCCTGATGACCCGCGAGGACAAGGTGGAAAACGTCGTCAATACCGAGTCGACCGGAGTGGGCATCCGCGCCATTGCCAACGGCACCTGGGGGTTTGCCGCGACCAGCGATCTCAGCATCGAAGGTGTCGCCAGGGCCGCCCGCCAGGCCGTGCAGATCGCCAAGGCCAATTCGAAACTGACCATCGAGCCCGTGCAACTGGCGCCGGTGAAGGGCGTCGGCGAGGTGTCCTGGGCGACGCCGATCGTGCGCAATGCCATGGAAGTGCCGATCAAGGAAAAGATCGAGCGCCTGCTCGAGGCCAATGCGGCGGCGATAAAGGCCGGCGCGAGCTTCGTCAGCTCGAACCTGTTCCAGATCAACGAGCAGAAATATTTCGCCTCCACCGATGGTTCCTGGATCGATCAGGACATCCACCGCATCTGGGCACCGCTGCAGGTCAGCGCGGTCGACAAGAGCACGGGCAAGTTCCGCCGTCGTGAAGGCATGGGCGCGCCGATGGGCATGGGCTACGAATATCTCGATGGCCGCAAGGAGGACAAGCTCGCGCTGCCGGGCGGCGTCATCGGCTACATCAATTCCTACGACATGCTGGAAGACGCGGTTGCCGCGGCGAAACAGGCACAGGAGAAACTCAAGGCGCCCTCGGTCAAGCCCGGCAAGTACGATCTCGTGCTTGATCCGAGCCACCTGCTGTTGACCATCCACGAATCGGTTGGCCATCCGCTCGAGCTCGATCGCGTGCTCGGTTATGAAGCCAACTACGCCGGCACCAGTTTCGCCACCCTGGACAAGTGGAAATCGAAAGATTACCGCTACGCCAGCGACAAGGTGACAATCGTTGCCGACCGCACGCAGAAGCATTCCCTGGGCGCGGTCGGCTACGACGACGAAGGCGTCAAGGCGCAACGCTGGGACCTGATCAAGGACGGCATCCTCGTCAACTACCAGGTGATCCGCGACCAGGCGCGCATCCTCGGCCTCGATCATTCGCAGGGCTGCTGCTACGCCGATTCGTGGTCGAGCGTGCAGTTCCAGCGGATGGCCAATGTCTCGTTGCAGCCGGGCACGCGGGAGCTGTCGCCTGCCGACATGGTCAAGGGTGTCGACAACGGCATCTACATCGTCGGCCGCGGCTCCTATTCGATCGACCAGCAGCGCTACAACGCGCAATTCGGCGGCCAGCTCTTCTACGAGATCAAGAACGGCAAGATCACGCAGATGATCGAGGATGTCGCCTACCAGATGCGCACGCCTGAGTTCTGGAATGCCTGTTCGGCGATCTGCGACGAGCGCGATTACCGGATTGGCGGCACCTTCTTCGACGGCAAGGGCCAGCCGGGGCAGGTGTCGGCGGTTTCGCATGGAGCGAGCACGGCGCGTTTCGATGGCATCAACGTGATCAACACCGCGCGCAGCCTGGGCTGATGCTGATCGCTACCATGCCATTCGCCACATGACGGCACAACCGGCAAGCGCCATCCTCGATCGGTAGCGCATTGCGGCGGGAACGCATCCCTCGCGAGACAACAACGGATCGAGCGGGATCGATCCATCGAATCAACTGCAAGGCGGAGGACACCATGCAAAGACGTGATTTCATCAAGGCCAGCGGCATCGGTCTCGGCGTGCTGCTGCTTCCGGCCCATGGCCGGGTCATTGCCGCCGAGGAGCTGGTCGGCAAGCTGGATGCGGGGCTGAAGAAGCGCCTGGCCGACACCGCGATGACGGCGGCCAAGGCCGACGGCGCGACGTATTGCGATGTGCGCATCGGTCGTTACCTGCGCCAGTTCGTCATCACCCGCGAGGACAAGGTGCAGAACGTCGTCAACACCGAGTCGACCGGCATTGGCATCCGCGTGATTGCCAATGGCACCTGGGGCTTTGCCGCAACCAGCGATCTCGGTGCGGACTCCGTCGCCAAGGCCGCGCGCCAGGCCGTGCAGATCGCCAAGGCCAACTCCAAGCTGACCGTCGAACCGGTGCAGCTCGCCCCGGTCAAGGGTGTCGGCGAGGTCTCCTGGGCCACTCCGATCGTCAAGAATTCAATGGAAGTGCCGATCAAGGACAAGGTCGAGCTGCTGCTGGGCGTGAATGCGGCGGCGATCAAGGCCGGTGCGAACTTCGTCAATTCGATGCTGTTCCAGGTCAACGAGCAGAAGTATTTTGCCTCCACCGATGGTTCCTACATCGATCAGGACATCCACCGCATCTGGGCACCGATGACGGTTTCCGCGATCGACAAGGCGACCGGCAAGTTCCGCAGCCGCGATGGCTTGTCGATGCCGGCAGGCATGGGTTTCGAGTACCTCGATGGGCGCAAGGAAGACAAGTTCGCGCTGCCCGGCGGCGTGATCGGCTATGGCAATTCCTACGACATGCTGGAAGATGCCGTTGCCGCGGCGAAGCAGGCGCAGGAGAAACTCAAGGCACCTTCGGTCAAGCCGGGCAAGTACGATCTCGTCCTCGATCCGAGCCACCTGTGGCTGACCATCCATGAATCGGTCGGCCATCCGACCGAACTCGATCGCGTGCTTGGCTACGAAGCCAACTACGCCGGCACCAGTTTCGCCACCCTCGACAAGTGGAAATCCAAGGACTACCGCTGGGGCAGCGACAAGGTCACGATTGTTGCCGACAAGACGCAGAAGAACTCGCTCGGTGCGGTCGGCTACGACGACGAAGGCGTCAAGACGCAGCGCTGGGACCTGATCAAGGACGGCATCCTCGTCAACTACCAGGTGATCCGCGACCAGGCGCACATCCTCGGCCTCGATCATTCTCAGGGCTGCTGCTACGCCGATTCCTGGTCGAGCGTGCAGTTCCAGCGCATGGCCAATGTCTCGCTGGAAGCCGGCAAGCAGAAGTTGTCGCCTGCCGACATGGTCAAGGATGTCGAGAACGGCATCTACATCGTCGGCGACGGCTCGTTCTCGATCGACCAGCAGCGCTACAACGCGCAATTCGGCGGCCAGCTCTTCTACGAGATCAAGAACGGCAAGATCACGCAGATGATCGAGGACGTGGCCTACCAGATGCGCACGCCTGAGTTCTGGAATGCCTGCGTCGCCGTCTGCGATCAGAGTGATTACCGCCTGAATGGCTCGTTCTTCGACGGCAAGGGCCAGCCGGGACAGGTATCCGCGGTATCGCACGGTTCGAGCACGGCTCGATTCAACGGTATCAATGTCATCAACACCGCACGCAGCCTCGGTTGAGAACAGGAGTCTTATCGATGAGTATCTATTCCGAACAGGACGCCAAGGCGATCCTCGACAAGGTCATCAAGCTGTCCAAGGCTGACGAGTGCACGGCTACCCTTGGCGGTTCCGTGGATGGCAACATCCGCTACGCGCTCAACGCGGTATCCACCAGCGGCATCGTCAGCGATGCCGAGCTTGGCGTGCAGGTGGCTTTCGGCAAGCGCGTCGGTACCGCGACGATCAACGAGTTCGACGACGCGTCGCTGGAAAAAGTCGTGCGCCGTGCCGAGGAACTGGCCAGGCTGGCCCCGGAGAACCCGGAATTCGTGCCTGCCATCGGCAAGCAGGCGTATGCCAAGACCAAGACGTACTTCGAGAAGACCGCGGCAATCACCCCGGAATTCCGTGCCAGTGTGGCTGCGGCTTCGATTGGACCGAGCAAGGAGGCCAAGTGCGTGGCCGCCGGATTCCTTTCCGATGGCGCGCGTTTTTCGGCCATTGCCAACAGCAACGGCAATTTCGCCTACCAGACCAGCACCAATCTCGACTTCACCTGCACCGTGCGTACCGAGGATGGCACCGGTTCGGGCTGGGTGGCGCGCAACCTTGCCGATGTCGAGCAGTTCAACGCCGCCGATGAAATCAAGGTCGCGGTGCAGAAAGCCACCGCATCGAGGGATGCCAAGGCACTCGAGCCGGGCAAGTACACGGTCATCATGGAGCCGGCTGCCAGCGCCGGCCTGATCTCCTTCATGATGTTCGGCTTCGATGCGCGCCAGGCCGATGAGGGCCGCAGCTTCCTGTCGAAAAAAGGCGGCGGCAACAAGGTTGGCGAGAAGCTCTACGACGAACGCGTGACCCTGTATGCGGATCCCGCCGATCCGGTGGCCGGCGTATTGCCATGGGACAACGAAGGCCTGCCGCGCGAGCGCACGCCGATCATCACCAAGGGCAAGGTCGAGTACATGCAGTACTCGCGCTACTGGGCCAAGCTCAAGGAGAAGAAGGCGGTCGGCCAGCCCGGCAACCTGATCATGGTCGGCGGCGACAAATCGACCATGGACCTGGTCAAGTCGACCAAGAAGGGCATCCTCGTCACGCGCACCTGGTATATCCGCATGGTTGATCCACAGACCGTGCTGCTCACCGGACTGACCCGCGATGGCACCTTCTACATCGAGAACGGCGAGATCAAGTATCCGATCAAGAACTTCCGCTTCAACGAATCGCCGGTGATCATGCTCAACAACATCGAGGAGATCGGCAAGCCGGTGCGCGTCGGCGACGACGAATCCCCGTTCGTGATGATGATCCCGCCGCTGAAGATCCGCGACTTCACGTTCACCTCGTTGTCGGATGCTGTGTAGCCGGGATTCGGGATTTGGGATTAGGGAATGGTGAAGAGCGGTCGAAGCCGGGCAATCGTGCGCTGTCCCGGCCGGCCGCCATTCAGCGTGCACTGGCAAGTGATGGTCCAATGACGCGCGCAGACTTTCTTCGTCTCCTGGTTACCAGTGTCGCACTTGCGCCGCTCGCACGGGCGCGCGGCGCGTCCTCCATTCCCGATTCTCCATTCCCCATTCCCGGCTCTTATGACTTTCGCTTCACCCGGCTCATGTACGAGTCGGGTGACTGGGATGTCGACCAGCGCATGCCGTCGAACCTGATCGATGCCTTGATCCAGTACACGACGCTGCGCGTCGATCCGAACGAGCATGTCCTGCCACTGGCCGATCCGCGCATGCTCGAAGCGCCGTTCTGTTACCTGGCGGGACACAAGCTGGTGGAGTTCAGCCCGGACGAGCGGCGCAATTTCGAGAAGTACGTGCGCAACGGCGGTTTCGTCTTCGTCGATGACTGCAACCACGACATTGACGGCTTGTTCGCGCGCTCCTTCGAGGGCGAGATGGCGAAGATCTTCGGCGGCGATGCGCTGGGCAAATTGAGCAAGTCGCATCCGCTGTATTCATGTTTCTTCAACTTCGACGGGCCGCCGGCGACCGGCTTCGAGTTGAATGGCTGGGGCGACGATCTCGTCCATGATTACCTCAAGGGCATCGACATCGACGGCCGCCTCGGCGTGCTCTACAGCAACAAGGATTATGGCTGCGAGTGGGACTACGATTGGCGCAACAAGCGCTTTCTCGCCGAAGACAACACGAAGTTCGCCGTCAATGTCGTGGTCTATGCGATGACGAATTAGCCGCCGGATGATCGCTGCGGGATCGGTCCGGCATTTGTTCCAATGATGGAAATCCGGCAATGAATGACGTGGTTACAGAAGAAAACGTGCAGCAGCGCATCGGCAAGCTGGCCGCATTGCGCGACTCGATCGCCGAAGCGATCGTCGGCCAGGACGAAGTCGTCGAGCAATTGCTGATCGGCCTGCTGGCGGGCGGCCATTGCCTGCTCGAAGGCGTGCCGGGGCTTGGCAAGACCCTGCTGGTGCGCTCGCTTGGCGAGGCCCTGAACCTTGAATTCCGGCGCATCCAGTTCACCCCGGATCTGATGCCCAGCGACATCCTCGGCACGGAAATCCTCGAGGAGGATCACGGCACCGGCAAGCGCGTCTTCAAGTTCCAGAAGGGCCCGGTCTTCACCAGCCTGCTGCTTGCCGACGAGCTCAATCGCACGCCGCCGAAAACCCAGGCAGCCCTGCTCGAGGCGATGCAGGAACACACCATCAGCTATGCCGGCACGACGTATCCGTTGCCGCAACCGTTCTTCGTCCTCGCCACGCAGAATCCGCTCGAACAGGCGGGCACCTATCCGCTGCCCGAGGCCCAGCTTGACCGCTTCCTCCTGCATGTCCGCGTCGATTACCCAAGCGAGGCGGAGGAGCGATCGATCATCGCGCGCACCACCGGTCGCGCCGCGGGCAAGGTCCGCGAAGTCATGGATGGCGAGGAAGTGATCGCCTTGCAGCAACTCGTGCGCGATGTGCACGTCAGCGATGACCTGATGGACTGGATCACGCGCCTGGTGCGTGCTTCGCGACCGCAGCACAGCGAGATTGCCGAAGTGCGCGAATGGGTGCGCTGGGGTGCCGGTCCGCGTGCGGGGCAATCACTGGTGCTGGCGGCCAAGGCGCGGGCCTTGATCCACGGTCGCCTGGCGGTGACCCGCGAGGACATCAAGGCGCTGGCCTCGCCGGTGCTGCGCCATCGCCTGCTGCTTTCCTTTGCCGCCGAAGCCGAACGCCGCAGTCCCGATGACGTGATTGAAGTGTTGTTGCGCGCGGTTGCCCTGCCGGGTTAGCCCCGATGCGTCTTCCTGACGAACTGCGTGCCAGCTTGCGGGATCTTCACTTGCGTGCGCGTTCGGCTGCCGGTGGCGATGGCCTCGGCATGCATGCCAGCCGCAGCCGCGGTGCCGGACTCGAGTTTGCCCAGTATCGAGGTTACGAACCCGGCGACGAGCCGCGGCGGATCGACTGGAAACTGTATGCGCGCTCGGATCGCTATTTCGTGCGCGAGGCCGAACGCGACAGCCCGCTGACGATCTGGATCGTGATCGATGCAAGCGCCTCGATGGCCGTGGCGGATCCGGCACGGCCTGATTTCAGCAAGCTGCAGGCAGCGAAACTGCTGGCCGCCTGCGTCATCGAACTGGCCCTGCGCCAGGGCGATCGCTTTGGCCTGATTGGACTTTCCGCCAATGCCCTGGCCCTGGTCGCCGAAGGTGGCGGGGCGCGCCAGCGTGATCGCTGCCTGCTCGAACTCGATCGCCTTGCCAGTGGCGGCCAACTGCCGGCGGCCGAGCAGTTGCGTCCGTTGTGGGAGCGCATCCGCCCGGGATCGCTGGTTTTGTTTCTCGGCGACGGCTTCGATGACGATTTGACCGACTTGATCCAGCGCCTGGCGGCGGCGCGTCGTGAAGTGCTCTCGATCCAGTTGCTGAGTGCGGCCGAACGTGACTTTCCGTTCAAGGGCGGCATGCGCTTCCGCGATCCGGAGACGGGTGTCGAATTGCGCGTCGACGCCGCTGTGGCGCGTCAGGATTTCATCGAGCGCTTTGCCGCCGCGCGTGCGGCGCTGGCCCGGAGCATGGCGGCAGCCGGCGTGTTGCATGTCGAGCATGTGCTTGATCGGCCGCTGGATGAGCCGCTGCGACGCATGTTCGGCACGGCGCAGCCGGCGCAGGAGCGTCGATGAGCCTTGCCTTGCTGCTGCCGCTGGGCCTGATCGCACTGGCCGGCTTGATCGTGCCGCTGCTGATCCACCTGGTTCGCCAATCCGACCACCCGCTGATTGATTTTCCGGCCTTGCGCTGGCTGCGCGAAAGCGAGCGACCGCGTCGACGCCTGCGTTTCGAGGATCGCTGGCTGCTGCTGGCGCGCCTGCTCCTGGTTGCCCTCGCGGCGGTGCTGCTGGCGCAGCCGATCCTCAATGGCTCGTGGCGTGCGCCGCGGCACTGGATCGCCGTGGTGCCCGGTGTCGATGTCGACGCCGCGCGGCAGAAGATTGCGGCCGCGCCGGCCGAGTGGCATTGGCTGGCAAGCGGTTTCCCGGCGATCGACGAGGCACCGCCTGCAGGCGCGCAATCGCTTTCAAGCCTGTTGCGCGAACTCGATGCGGAATTGGCGGACGCCGATGCGCTGAGCGTCGTCGTGCCCGATGAAATGCATGGCCTCGATGCGCAAAGGATCCGCCTCGGCCGCGCGATCGACTGGATTGTCGTGCCATCGCCAGTGCATGAGGAACGTCCGCGCACGCCAGTCGAGTACACGCTGGCCTTGCGCCATCAGACACCCGATGACGCAGGGCTGCGTGTGTTCCGTGCCGCGCTCGCCAGCCGGGATGCGACGGATGCCGTGCGCTGGAAAATTGATGATCAAGCCGCCAGCGCAGCCTTGCCGGCGCAGACCGATGCCGTGATCTGGCTGGGATCGCCAATCCCGGACGTGCTCAGGAACTGGGTTGGCGAGGGCGGACGGGCGCTGCTTGTCGATGACGATGCGGCGGCCGGAGCGGTGCTCTGGCGCGACGAGCAGGGCGTGGTGCTTGCAGGCGAGGAAAGCCTCGGCAACGGCCAGCTCATCCACCTGCGCGGGCCGCTGACTGCAGAGTCCATGCCGGCCGTGCTCGATGCCGATTTCCCGGAGCGCTTGCAGGCCCTGCTGCAGCCGCGCTTGCCGCCACCTGCGCGCGCGCATGCCGAGGCCGTGCAGCCGCGGCTGGCGACCGAGGCGCTGCCGCGATTCGCCCAATCCACCGATTTGACTGCGTGGCTCGGCCTGCTCATCGGCATCGTCTTCCTGATCGAGCGCGTGCTGGCAACGCGCAGGGCGGGGACATGACGATGCATGCCGTGTTGCGCCAATGGCAGGCACGCCTGCGCCGACGCGCGATCGTCGATCTGCTGCGCTGGCTGCCGCTGATCCTGGTCGCAACGGTTTTCCTCATCAGCCGGTTTGCCTCGGCTGCTGTCCTTGCCGCCTCTGTCGCTGTCGCCTGCGCGATCCTGCTGGTCCTGCTTGTGCGCGCCTGGCGCATGGTCGATGCGCGGATGGCGGTGCGCCGGCTGGATGCGCAGTCAGGCGTTGTTGAAGACAGCGCGGACCTGCTGCTGGCGAGCGTGGGCGACCTCGCGCCCCTGCAGGCGTTGCAGCGCGAGCGCGTGCTCGCCCGCCTGCGCGCGCAGGCGTTGCCGGAGATTGCGCGCGCGCCACTGCCGCGCTTCGTGTGGCCGCTTGCCGGCGTGCTTGGCGTGCTCGTGCTGGCATCGTTTTTCCTGCCCGATGCCGATACGGATACGCAGCGCACGAATGCGCCGCCGCAACAGGAAACCCCTGCCGACACGCGGACCGTGATCCGCGCAGCGCGCCTGGACATCGAGGCACCGGCTTACACCGGCCTGCCGCCGCGCAGCGGATCGGCACTCGAAGCGGCGGCGGCCGAAGGCTCCATCCTGCGCTGGCGCATCCATTTCGAACCGGATCCCGGGCAGGCGAAGCTGGTTTTCCTCGATGGCCGGGAAGTTGCCCTGATCCAGGGCAAGGACGGTTGGCAGGCCGAGATCACCCTGAGCCAATCGAGCCTGTACCGGATTGTCGTCGGCGCAGCACCAGCGCTGGCCGATGATCGCCTGTACCGCCTCGATGCCATCATCGACCAGATCCCCGAGATAAAGGTCATCGCGCCCGAGAAAACCTTGACCCAGCTTGAGGCCGGGCAGCGCCAGTGGTCGCTTGATTTCGAAGTAGCCGATGACTACGGCGTCGCCAATGCGCAGCTTGCCATCACCCTTGCCCAGGGCAGCGGCGAACAGGTCACGGTCAGTGAGCGCAGCGAACGCCTGCGCGCGGAGGCCGGTGACGATCCACGACATCGGCGCTACCGCCGCCACCTCGACCTCGCCGCCTCGGGATTTGCCGAAGGCGATGACCTGATCGTGCGCCTGCTCGTCAGCGACAATCGGCAACCGCAGGCCAACCAGGCGCGCAGCGCCAGCTACATCCTGCGCTGGCCGGCGGATCCCGGCAGCGACAGCGCAGGCGTCGATGGCATTGTGCAGAAAGTGTTGCCGGCCTATTTCCGCAGCCAGCGGCAGATCATCATCGACACCGAGGCCTTGATCGCGGAACGACCACGCCTGGACGACGAGCGTTTCCTGGCGCGCTCCGACACCATCGGCGTCGACCAGAAGATCCTGCGCCTGCGCTACGGGCAATTCCTCGGCGAGGAGTTCGAGTCGGGCGGCCAGAAGACCCATGCGCCTGATGAAGATCACGACGATGCGCCAACCCAGCAGGATGCGCTGAGCGGCGATCACGATCACGAGACGGCGACACAACCGGCGGCAGGTTTTGGCAAGGAGGCGGACATCCTCGCCGAATTCGGCCATACCCATGATCACGCCGAAGCGGCAACCTTGCTCGATCCGGCGACCAGGAAGATCCTCAAGGCCGCACTCGCGGAAATGTGGCAGGCCGAACTGCATCTGCGCCAGGGCGAACCGGGCAAGGCTTTGCCGTTCGAGAATCGTGCGCTCGACCTGATCAAGCAGGTGCAGCAATCCACGCGCATCTACCTGGCTCGCGTCGGCCTGGAGCTGCCGCCGGTCGACGAGAGCCGACGCCTGTCGGGCGAGCGCAGCGGGCTCCGCGATCGGCGCGGCGTGCTGGCTGATCCTGTCGTGGATCGGAAAATCATTTCCGATGCTTATCAGCAACTTGCCGAGGGTGATTCAAGCGATCTCGATGCCTTGGCGGCATGGCTGCGCGCACCCTCGACGACGCTGCCGGATACGCTGGGCGTGCTGGGCGCGGTCGATGAGTTGCAGCGGCGGCCGGATTGTGCTGAATGCCGCATGCGCCTGCTCGACCAGCTCTGGGCGCTGTTGCCGGTTCCAGCAGCGGCGGCGCATTCGCGCATTGCTCCGGATGCGAGCGGTCGCCGCTACCTCGAACTCCTGCAGCAGGAGGCCGTGCCGTGAGCGCGCTGCAATGGACAACCCTGGTCCTGCTGGCGCTGACTGCGGCGATCGGCATGTGGCGCACGTGGCATGGGCCATCGCGGCGCGGCTTTGCCGTCATTGCGCCGCTGCCCATGGCGGGCCTGCTCTGGCTGCTGCTGTATCCGCCATTGATTGAAACCACGCGCGTCGAAGCCGTGGTGTTGAGTGCCGGCGTATCCACGCAACAACTGGCGGAACTGGACTCGCGCGTGCCCGTGTATGCCTTGCCCGGCGTGGTCGCGGTGAATGCCTCGATCGAGGTCGTTCCCGATCTGGCAACGGCGCTGCGACGCAATCCGGCCATCGGCAACCTGCGCGTGCTCGGCGACGGCTTGCCCGAACATGACCTGCAGGCGCTCGGCCGGCGCGGGCTTGCATTCGAGCCTGGCACCGAGCTGCGCGGCCTGCTCGATGTGCAATGGCCGGCGACGGTGCGCGCCGGGACATTGTGGACAATGCATGGCGAGACTGCCGGCGTCGAAGGCGGCCAGTTGCGCCTGCTTGATCGCAGTGGCGCGGTCGCCGCCGAGGCGCTCGTCGATGCGGCGGGTCGATTCCGACTCGAGGTGACGGCAAGGACCCCCGCCGAGGCCGACTATCGCCTGCAACTGCTCGATGCCGACAATGCCGTGGTCGATGAGCTGGCGCTTGGCGTCGTCATCGAGGCCGGTGATTCCATCAATGCCTTGCTGCTGGCCGGTGGCGCCGATGCCGAAAGCAAATACCTGCGCCGCTGGATCATCGATTCCGGCAGCGCGCTGGCAAGCCGGATCAGCTTGAGCCGCGGCATCGAACAACGCCGGAACGACACCGGGTTGACGACGCAAACCCTGCAGGCGACGGATCTGCTGGTCATCGACGAGCGCGCCTGGGCGGCCTTGCCCGGCGCAAGCAAGGCCTTGATCCGCAGCGCGGTGGATGAGGGCATGGGCCTGTTGCTGCGCATTGGCGGGCCACTGTCCGCACAGACCCGGGCCGACTGGGCCGCGCTGGGCTTTGCCATCGAGGATGCCGATCTGGCGCATTCGGCACGCCTGCTTGATGGCGGCGCGGACTTCGAGGTGGCGCGACTGCCGCTGCGTGTGGTGGCGGATGATTCAGTCGCGCTGCTGAGTGCAAGTGATGCCTCGGTGCTGGCGCGTTGGCGTGCCCACGGCCAGGGCCGGATCGCCGTGTGGTTGCCGCTGGATACCTGGCGACTGGCGACCGGCGGCGACACGGCGCGTTACGGCACACTCTGGGGCAAGGTGTTTTCGACCCTGGCGCGCGCGCGCGGCACGCCCGCGGCGTCGCTGCCGCAGCCGGTCCGCGTCGACCAGCGTGCGGCAATTTGCGGCATCGGCGCGGATGCGCTCATCGAGAACGCGCAAGGCCAGCGCCAGCGTCTGTTGATCGACAGCGATGCCGGCAACTGCGCGGCATGGTGGCCGGGCGAGGCGGGTTGGCATCGCCTGCTCGATGCAGGCCAGCGCCGATCGATCCATGTCCTCGCGGCGACGGCGACAGACAACCTGATCCGCGCGCAAACCCGCGAAGCGACCCGGCAACGGCTGCGTGCGCCCTCGTCAGTCGGAACCTGGCAGGCACCCATGCCGCGCTGGCCGTTGTTCCTCGCCTGGTTGCTGGTCAGCGGCGCATCCTGGTGGTGGCAGCGCCGCCGTCGCGCCAGTCGTTGACGGACAGCGCGGCCCGCATCTGGCCCGCTGCTCAGAGTTGCGTCTCGCCCTTGCCAACCAGCGCCGCCTTGGCCACCTGCGCTTCGCGGCGGGCGATGTAGAGACTGGCGCTGATCACGATCACCGCACCGATCACGGTGTAACCATCGACGTTTTCTCCAAACAACGCCCAGGCGAGGAAGCCGACCACGAGCAGTTGCAGATAGCTCAATGGTGCCAGTGCCGATGCCTCGGCCATCTTCAGCGCCCGTGTCCAGCAATAGTGGCCGCCGGTGCCAAGCGCGCCTGAAAGGATCAGCCACGGCCAGATCCCGGCATCCGGCCACTTCCACACGGTCAAGGCGGCGGGCAGGCTCAGCGGCACCCACAGCAGGGTGGTCAGCAGGATGATGCGATCTGGCGGATCGGTGCGCGCCAGGTATTTGATGCTGATCGTGACCATGCCGCTCAAGGCCGCTGCCAGCAAGGCGACCAGGGTGGCGCTGCTGAAATCGGCGGCTGTCGGACGCACGATGACGATGACGCCGATGAAGCCGATGACGACCGCACTCCAGCGACGCATGCGCACGACTTCGCCCAGCGCGATCACCGCACCGATGGTGACGAACATCGGCGTCGAGTAGGACAGGGCGACCGCCTGCGCCAGCGGCAGGTGCACGAGTGCCCAGAACCCGCACAGCATCGAGACGATGCCAATGGCGCAGCGCGCGATGTAGAAACCGATGCGCCGCGTGCGCAGGATTTCCAGGCCATGCACGCGCAGCAGGGGCAGGGCGAAGAGGGCGCCGAACAGGCAGCGGAAAAAGGCGATCTCGAACGGGTGCTGCTGCTTGGAGGCATAGCGGATGGCAATCGCCATCAGGCCGAACAACGTGGCACTTGCTGCCATCAGCAATGCGGCTCGCGGCGGAAGCGCGGACGGCACGCTGCTCGCGGGATTCACTTCAGGAGGGCACCGACTCGGGGAAGGCGCGCATTGTACATCGCGCAGCGCCGTGGATTGGCCGCCGCGGGCTGGCCGGATGGATCCGGTTCAGCCAGAATCGCCCGATGGATTCCGTCCTCGATTTCGTCGTTGCCATCCCCGCCCGCCATGGCTCCACGCGCTTGCCGGGAAAGCCGCTGCTGCCGATTGCCGGCGTGCCGATGATCGTGCACGTGGCACGTTGCGCGCTGCACGCGGGTGCGCGTGAAGTCATCGTCGCCACCGATGATCAACGCATCGTCGACTCACTGGTCGGCAGCGGCGTGGATGCCGTGCTCACCCGTGCCGATCACGCCTCGGGCAGCGATCGCCTTGCCGAACTCGCGGCATTGCGCGGCTGGGACGCGGCCACCATCGTCGTCAACCTGCAAGGCGACGAGCCGCTCGCCCCAGCCAGCGGCATCCGAGCCGTGGCCAGGGCATTGGCTGCAAGCAACTGCCCGATGGCAACCCTGGCGACGCCGGTCCAATCCGCGCACGAGCTGTTTGATCCGAACTGCGTGAAGCTCGTGCGTGATGCGGCAAACCGTGCGCTTTATTTCAGCCGCGCACCGCTGCCGTGGCCGCGCGATGCGTTTGCCGCCAATCGCGACGAGCTGCCGGTCGGAATCCCGTTCCTGCGCCATATCGGCATCTACGCCTATCGCGCCGGATTCCTCGGCACCCTGGCAAGCCTGCCGCGCACGCCACTGGAAATCGCGGAATCGCTGGAACAGCTGCGCGCCCTCGAGCACGGCCACGCCATCGCCGTCGCCATCGCCCCCGAGCCGTTTCCGGCCGGTGTCGACACGGCGGAGGATCTCGCTCGCGTCGAGCAGATCCTTGCCCAGGCCAGGCAATGAAGCTGCTCTTCGTCTGCATGGGCAATATCTGCCGCTCGCCGACGGTGGCGGCGGTTGCCCGCGTCGAATTTGCCCGGGCCGGACTGGATATCGAAGTCGACTCGGCTGGCACCGAGGGCTATCACATTGGCGATGCGGCCGATCCGCGCTCGATCGCGCTGGCCGAGGCCCACGGTTACCCGATGCGCGCGCATCGCGCACGCCAGCTGTGCGCGGCCGATTTCTCGCGCTTTGACCACCTGCTGGTGATGGACCACGCCAATCTGCGCGCCGCGCTGGCCAAAGCACCTGCGGATGCAGGCGATCGCGTGGCCTTGTTCCTGCCGTTTGTCGGCATTTCCGAGCCTGCCGAACTGCCCGACCCGTACTATGGGGGCGCCAGCGACTTCGGACGTGCGCTGGATCTGGCTCGCGATGGCATCATGGCCCTGATCCGGGGCCGGTTGCGCTGAACCGGGCCACCGGCCGCGCATCGTCGCGGCACTCATGCAAAGGAGGGAGGATGCAAGCAAGATCACCCGCGCCGGAGTTTCCGGCCGCCCTGGATTGGGTGAACGCGAGCGAGGCGCCGATGCTTTCGGCCCTGCGCGGGCGCGTCGTCCTGCTCTGGTTTTTCAGCTACGACAATGTCAATTGCTGGAATCTCCTGCCTGATCTCGGCTGGCTGGAGAACCGCTACAGCGACGGCCTGTCCGTTTTCGGCATCCACTGCCCGAAGTATCCGCACCAGCGCGATGGCAGCGCCGTGCTCAAGGCCGTCAACCGTTTGGGTATCCGGCATCCGGTGGCCAGTGATGCCGACATGGAACTCTGGCAACGCTACGAGATAGACGCCTGGCCAAGCGTGGTGCTGATCGATGCCGAAGGCCTGCTTGCCGCCGTCCTGCCCGGCGAAGGCCGGCGCCAGGATCTCGATGAGCAGATTGCGCAATTGCTCGATGAAGCCGCCGAGCGCGACCTGCGCGAGTACGAACCGGCCATTCCGGCATCACGGCCGGAGGCACGTCATCCACTGCTGTTTCCGGGCAAGCTGCTGGCCACCGACACGCGTCTGTTTGTCGCCGACAGCGGCCATCATCGCGTGCTCGAATGCAATCACGATGGCCGCATCCTGCGCCAGTTCGGTTCCGGTGATCGCGGCTACTGGGATGGACGCAATGAGGAATGCGGCCTCGCCGATCCGCAAGGGCTCGCCCTGCGCGACGATTTCCTCTATGTCGCCGATCGCGGCAACCACTCGGTACGTCGCGTGCGCCTTGAAAACGGCGAAGTGGAAACCGTGCTTGGCAATGGCGAGCCCGGGCGCCTGCGGCCACGCAACGCGGAGCCCACGGAAACGCCCATCGGCACGCCATCCGACCTCGCCGTGGTGGCCGACAAACTTTACGTGCTGTCGACCGCGCAGAACCAGGTGTGGGAACTCGACCTCACGCGCAATCGCGTCGATGTCTTTGCCGGCAGTGGCAAGCTCGCCCTGCAGGACGGGCTTTCACTTGAAGCGGCCTTTGCGCAGCCCTCGGGAATCACCACCAGTGGCCTGCAGCTGATCATTGCCGACGCGTCGTCGTCGGCGATCCGCCTGGTGCGCCTGATCGATGGCCGCGTCACCACCCTGGTCGGCAGCGGCCTCTACGAATTTGGCGATGCATCCGGCAACCGCGACAGCGCGCGCCTGCAGAATCCGCTGGATGTGGCCATGGATCCGCGCGGCATCGTCTTCATCGCCGACAGCTACAACGGCAAGATCAAGGCCCTGAGCCTGAAGAGCGGCGCGGTGCGTGCGCTCAACGTCAACTACCGCCTGCTTGAACCCGGCGGCTTGTCGATCGGCGCCGGCGCCTTGTGGCTGGCCAATACCAACGCCCACGAAATCGTCCGCATCGACCTCGCCAGCGGCGTCGGCAAACGCGTGCCGATTGGCGAGTAGGGAGCTGGATCAGGCATGGATGTCCATCCAGCGGCTTGAACAGCCGGCAGGGTGGACAAGCGCGGCGCATCCGCCATTCCGCACTGCCGGCGGTTCCCGATTCATGCGTTCCACGCGACAATCCTGCTCATGCAGGAACACCCCCCCTTCGACGGCAAGGCCTTTGTCGCCAACCTGAGCAGCGCCCCCGGGGTCTATCGGATGCTCGGTGCGGGCGGCGACCTGCTGTACGTGGGCAAGGCCGGCAACCTGAAAAAGCGTGTCGGCAGTTATTTCCTCAAGCCCAGCATGCAACCGCGCATTGCCGCGATGGTTGCGCAGATCAGCCGCATTGAAATCACCCTCACGCGCACCGAGGCCGAGGCCTTGCTGCTCGAAGCGCAACTGATCAAGAGCCTGCGTCCGCGTTACAACATCCTGCTGCGCGATGACAAAAGCTATCCGTACATCCACCTGACTGCGGGTGATTTTCCGCGACTGGCGTTCCATCGCGGCGCGCGCACCGGTGGCGGGCGCTATTTCGGGCCGTATCCGAGCGCCATCGCCGTGCGCGAAACCCTGAGCCTGCTGCAGAAGCTGTTTCGCATCCGCAATTGCGAGGACAGCTATTTCAGGAATCGTTCGCGGCCGTGCCTGCAGTACCAGATCGGGCGTTGCAGCGCGCCCTGCGTCAATCTCGTTTCAGTCACCGATTACCAGGCCAGCGTGCGCCACGCGATCCTTTTCCTCGAAGGCAAGAGCAACGCCTTGCTCGATGAACTCATCGCGCAGATGGAGGAGGCCAGTGCCAGGCTCGATTTCGAGCGCGCGGCCTTGATGCGCGACCGCATCGCCGCGGTGCGCAAGGTGCAAGCCAATCATTATGTGCAGGGGGCCGGGCGTGACATGGACATCCTCGCCTGCACGATCGGCAACGGCATTGCCTGTGTCAGCGTGATGTTCTTCCGCGAGGGCATCAGTCTCGGCTCGCGCGATTTCTTCCCGCGCCTCGGCCTGGATGCCGACGAGGCCACGGTGATCGCCTCGTTCCTCGGCCAGTACTATCTCGAGCGCCCGGTTCCGGCCGAGTTGATCCTCAGCCATGCGCCCGAGGACATGCGCCTGTTGAGCGAGGCACTCAGCGAACACGCCGGGCACAAGGTCGAGCTGAAAGCCTCGGTGCGCTCGGATCGGGCGCGATTCCTCGACATGGCGGTGACCAATTCGGCGGCCGCCTTGGCGGCCCGCCTGGCCAGCCGACAGACCCTGCTGAAGCGCTTCGAGGCGCTGCGCGACCTGCTCCAGCTCGACGAGCTGCCGCAGCGCATCGAATGCTTCGATATCAGCCACACGATGGGCGAGGCGACGGTGGCCTCGTGCGTGGTGTTTGGCCTCGAAGGCCCGGAAAAATCACAGTATCGGCGCTTCAACATCAGCGGCATCACCGGCGGCGATGACTATGCGGCCATGCACCAGGCGCTGGAGCGCCGCTACAAGCGCATCCAGGCCGGCGAGGGACTCCTGCCGGATATCCTGCTCATCGATGGCGGGCTCGGCCAGGTGCGCCAGGCGCTCGATGTGCTGGCCACGCTGGGCGTCGAGGGCGTGCAGGTTGTCGGCGTGGCCAAGGGCGAGGCGCGCAAGGCCGGCCATGAAAGCTTGATCCTTGGCGATTCCGGCCGCACTCTGTGGCCGGGGCCGGAGTCCGCTGCCTCGCATCTGATCCAGTCGGTCCGCGATGAAGCTCATCGGTTTGCCATCACCGGTCATCGCGGGCGAAGGGAAAAGGCACGCGAAGCCTCGAGTCTCGAAGAAGTGGCCGGTGTCGGAGCCAAGCGCAGGGCCGCGCTGTTGCGTCAATTTGGCGGGCTGGCCGGGGTCACCCGCGCCGGTGTCGAAGAACTCATGCAGGTCAACGGGATCAATCGTGAGCTTGCCGAACGGATCTATGCCGCACTCCATGGATAATTGCTGAGCCATGCGCCTGACCCTGCCGACCCTGCTCACGCTGTTTCGCATCGTTCTGCTGCCTGTTATCGTGGTCGTCTTCTACCTGCCCGAGTATTTCCCGGCGACGCGCAGCTGGTCGAACCTGGCCGCCGCCGGCAT
The DNA here is from genome assembly GCA_001899855.1 of Lysobacterales bacterium 63-13. Taxonomy (GTDB): domain Bacteria; phylum Pseudomonadota; class Gammaproteobacteria; order Xanthomonadales; family Rhodanobacteraceae; genus Dokdonella. The sequence goes on along the minus strand of MKWR01000030.1, from coordinate 12,067 downwards.
CTTCATCCTCGCCGGCATCACCGATTGGCTCGATGGCTGGATCGCGCGTCGCTACAACCTGAGTTCCGCGTTTGGCGCCTTCCTCGATCCGGTCGCCGACAAGCTCATGGTCGCCGTCGCCCTGTTCCTCATCGTGCAGCAGAACCCGACTGCACTCATGGCCGTCTCCAGCGCGGTCATCGTCGGCCGCGAGATCAGCATCTCGGCCCTGCGCGAGTGGATGGCCGAGCTTGGCCAGCGTGCCGCGGTCAGCGTGGCCTGGATCGGCAAGTTCAAGACCATGATGCAGATCGTCGCCATCGTCGTCTGCCTGCACCAGCGAGATCTGCCCGAATTGCGCCTGTACCGGATCGGCGAGGGCCTGCTGGTTCTTGCCGCCGTGCTGACAATCTGGTCGGCCTTCATCTATGTGCGTGCCGCCTGGCCGATCATGCGCGATGCCGACAGCGGCAAGATCTGAAGTGCAGGGCCACTGTCCGCGGCACGCAGGCCCGGGCGCGACCGATCAAACCAATCAATTCGAACAAACGGGTTGACTCTTTCGGTGCATTCCGTAATATGCGCGTCCCACGCGGGAATAGCTCAGTTGGTAGAGCGCAACCTTGCCAAGGTTGAGGTCGCGAGTTCGAGCCTCGTTTCCCGCTCCAGTTTTTTGCACGATGTACCGGCTGCCAGCAGCGGTTTCGTGAAGATCCGGTCAGTACCCAGGTGGCTGCCGGCTCGGAAACCTCGGCCTCACCGGGGTTTTTGTTTTTCTGATGACGACGCATCAAGCTCGCCATCCCACCGGCCTGGTGGCAGAGTGGTCATGCAGCGGCCTGCAAAGCCGCGTACGCCGGTTCGATTCCGACCCAGGCCTCCAGCCGAATCAAGCATCCAACCCGCGCTTGCGGGTTTTTTCTTGGGTGTGATGGCGGTTTCGCAGCCTCGCGGCGGTGCATGCGTCTTCAGCTCGCGACATTCCAATCGATTTCCCGCCGTGGGCGACAGCAAAGCTGTTGCGTCGCGCAGAGTTCCTGCGGCACGACAAGCGGACACGTCTGCTGGGCACGTTGGAGAAGCCCAGTCGCAAGCGATTGCCGTGGCGCGCCTGGCCGTGGGCTTGCTTGGGTGACGGTGATTCAGTCCGTGGATGGCTTCAGCGCGCGGCTGCGCTCGCAGAAACTCGCGTTGCCGCTTGCGGAGCAGGCGATAGCCTGCGCCTCGGCAATGCGCCTCGGTGCATCGGGGCTGTGCCGGAGGATGGCGATCTCGGCGGCGGTGAGCGCAAACGCGGATCGGGCGATGGGCTGCTCGGTATCGCTGGCTGGCTGCGCGAGCAAGCCATCCACGCGCGCCTGGCCCTGGTCGAGGCGACCCAGCTTGTGCAGGACCTGCGCCTGCCGATAGACCCAGTAGCGGGTGCGTGCGGAATTGGCTCCGTACAGCTTGCTCGATGCCTCGATGACTTCGCCGAGGATCGGCTCGGCCTCGGCATCGCGCTGCAAGGCCTGCAGGGCACGTACCTTGGCACCGAGCACGGCAAGTTCGAGTGCCGGCGCGCCGTGATCCCGGACGAGGGGCAAGGCCAGTGCCTGCTCGACCGCCTGCAATGCCGGCAAGCCTTGGCCGGCACCTGCCGCCGCGTCGGCGTAGACGACCAGGGCGACGCCATATTCGGCGGCCAGCGTTTCGGCATGCGTGGCGAGCACCTTTGCCGCCTCGGCACTGGCGGCGAGGCCTTCCTCGTTGCGACCGATCGCATGCAGCACCGTGCCCTTGAATTGCAGCGATTTGGACAATTCCCCCGCCAGCTCCGGCCGTGGGCGCAAGGAGGTGATGATGCGCTCGAGTTTTTGCAGGGCCAGTTCGGCGTTGCCGCCAACGAAATCGTAGTAGGCCAGGCGGCCACCGGCCAGGGCTTCGACGGAGAGCGACGGCTGCGCGGCACGTGCGTTCATCGCCAGTGCTTCGTGCAGGATCTCGCTGGCGACATCGTCCTTGCCCAGCGACACATAGACATTGCCGATCTGATTGAGCATGGTCGCGGCGATATCGGGCTGATCGCCGAGATCGCTGGCGACGCGAGTGCGCGCCGCTTCGAGAAGTTCACCAGCGGTGGTGCTCTCGCCGCGCGCGCGGGACGGATCGGCGTCGAGGAACACCGATTCGATGAAACCGCGGATTGCCTCGGAGCGCTGCAGGGCGACCTGGGTGCGTGCCGCTTCGGCAGTCTTCGCGCGCGCCTGCGACAAGGCCACGCCGCTGGTTGCGAGCAGGCCCAGCAAGCCGATGATGGCAATTGCCACGCTGACCCGGTGGCGACGGATGAACTTGCTGGTGCGATAGGCGAAGCCATCAGGCCGCGCGCTGATGGTCTTGCCAGCGAGATGATCGTGCACGTCCTCGGCCAGCGACAGTGCCGTGGCGTAGCGGCGTTCCGGTTCGACGGCCAGCGCCCGCGTGACGATGGCATCGAGATCGCCGCGCAGGAGCGTCGCCGGCAGTGACTGGCCGGTGGAATCCTGCCTGGCGACCCGGCTCGCCGGCGTTGGCGCGCCATCGCCCTCGTGCACGCTGGCGTAGCGCGTGCCGGTCAGCATCTCGAACAGCAATGCACCCAGCGCGTAGACATCGGTGGCCGTGGTCACCGCCTCGCCACGCAGTTGCTCCGGCGCGGCATAGCTGCGGCTGGCGAAGCGCTGCACGGTCAGGGTCTGCTCGACATCGTCATCGGCAAGCAGCTTGGCAATGCCGAAATCCAGCAGCTTGGGCTCGTCATCGGCTTGCACCAGCACGTTGCCGGGCTTGATGTCGCGATGGATCACCAGTTGCTGGTGCGCGTGGGCGACCGCGCGACAGAGCTTTTCAAACAGGCGCAGGCGTGCCTCCAACGCTGGCTGGCGGTCGATCCAGGCGCGCAGGCCGAGGCCTTGCACGTGATCCATGGCGAACCACGGGCGACCCCGCTGGTCCACGCCGCCGTCGATCAGGCTGGCGATGTCGGGATGCTTCAGCCGCGCCAGCAGAGCGCGTTCGCGGCGGAACTGCGCCAGCACCCTTGATGGTCTTCAGTGCCACCTTCTGCACGTACACGCCATCGGCGCGTTCAGCCAGCCAGACACTGCCCATGCCGCCTGCGCCGAGCTTGCTGATGATCTGCCACGGGCCGATGCGATCGCCAGCGGCGACATCGTCCACTTCGTCGGCGGCATCCGCGTCATCGGCAAGCAGGTCGGCAACGACGCCATCCAGCGGCGCATCCAGCAATGGATCGCTGTCGGCGTCGAGTTCGAGCAGGCGCAACAGGCTGCCCAGCAAGGTGGCATCACCGGCGCTGGCGTGCTCCAGGAACGCGCGTCGTTTCGATTCCGGCAGATCCAGTGCTTCGCGCAGCAGGGCGGCGCAGCGCGTGTTCACGCAGAGTCTTCCAGGTGCATGCGCAGCATTGCGCGTGCGGCGCGCCAGTCACGCGCCACGGTACGCTCGGACAGATCCAGCAGTTCGGCAATGCTGGCAAAGTCGAGACCGGCAAAGAAATGCAGTTCCACCACCTGCGCCAGGCGGGCGTCGCTGGCTTCCAGCGCCTGCATGGCGGCATCAAGGCCGAGCAGGTCGTGGCTCAACTCGGGTGCGGCCAGCGCATCCGGGTCGAAGGTGGCTTGCTGCTGGCCGCCGCCGCGTTTTTGCGCGGCACGGTCGCGCGCCGCGTTGATCAGGATGTGGCGCATGGCGCGCGCGGCAATGGCGAAGAAATGCGTGCGATCGTTCAGCGACAGGCGCGTGCCAGCCAATTTCAGGTAAGTCTCGTGAACCAGCAGGGTGGTCGACATGGTGCCGTCGCGGCGACCGGCAACTTGCAGGTGCGCACGCCGCCGCAGATCCTGATAGATCGTCTCGAACAACTGGTTGTAGGCGGCCTTGTCACCGGCAGCGCAGCGTTGCACCAGGGCCAGCGTGTCCTCGGCCGGAACCGCTGCGGGATGGTTCATGCGCCACAAACCTTGGCTGAAAGCAACTTCCTGGCACCTGCGCTGTCGGCTGACCGATGGCGCGAGTATGCGTGTCGGTGATCGGCTTCTCAACCGCCTGCGGCAAAAGCGCCCGTTGCCCGGGCTTGTTCGACAAGCGGCAAGGGCGATGCGCGGGCCAAGGCAATGCGTGCGTGATGCTGGCATGGGCAGACCGCCGGGGATGAAGAAGACCTCTGCGTCGTGACCGGTACGGCTCACGCGCACCTTGCCTCGTGCAGTCGCGCAATCGCCATCCGTTGCCGCGGCCTGCGGAAAAAACGGCGCAACCCGGATCCCGCCGGATTGCGCCAAAGCGTCGCCGATCAGCGCCGTTCAATCACCCTGCGTGCCGCCGAAGCGGTCGGCAAAGATGCTGTCGTTGGCGAGCATCTGCGACAGCGTGCCGTCGTAGTCGGTGGGCAGGTACAAGCGCGTGCCGACGACCGTGACCACCTCGTTCACCGGGGCGGTGACGAATGCGATATTGCCGACCCACATGTCGAATGGACGCGACCACTGCGCGTCGCCAGGATCCGCGGCGAAATCCAGGGTCTGCAGCGCGTGGAGCACGTTGCCATTGGAGCTGAACTGCATGACGGCCTGTGCTGGATGGTAATCGCCCGATCTTGTCCGGGTTTTCATGGCGACCACCAGATCGCGGTTCTGGTAGCGCTCGGCCAACGCCACCGGTAATTCGTCGTTGACAACGCCAACCAGGGGGCGCACGGGGATTCTGCATTTTCCGGAAGACCCTGAAGTGCAGAACGAAGAATCAACACTGTTGTCATTGTTGACGCGCTGGATGAAGGCGACACGCTCCCCGGCAACGTCGGTTTCCGACCAGCCCGCCATCACCACGCGACCCGTGCGCAGCACGGTCAGGGCGGTGACCGCATCCTTCTTGAAGTCCAGATTGTCGCCTTCGAAATAGACCTGCGGCCACAACCAGCCCGTTGTCGAAAATCCGCTGAGCGGATCGAGTCCGAGCACGAATCCATCGTAGTCGGCGGCAGTGAGTTTGACCGTGCCGGCGATATACAGCCGCTCGGTGCCGGGATTCCCGGCCGGTGTGACGGCCAACTCCAGGATGTCGATGTCCGCAGCCGTTTGCGCCGCATAGGCGGGCAAGCCGACGTTCGTGCCGTCACCGTGGAATGCGGTGACCAAGCCGCCGCTATCCGCATCAAGGCGGGCGGCTGCAAGCTCCCATCCGCGCGCGGTTGTCCACACACGCCCGGCGATGAACAGCCCGTAGCGGGCGTCGTAGACGATGCGTCGCGCATGGGCGCTGCGGATGGCACCGCTGGCCGATGCGCCGAAGCTGACGAAGCCGCCGAAACCTGTGAAGCAACTGTCCGCCGTGGCCAGATCGGTGCAGGTGACGCGCATGACCGGAATGCCGCCAAGATCCACGGTTGTCAGGATGTATATTTTTCCGGCACCGAGCGCGGCATCGACGACATCGCTGGCCTGGGAGCTTGGATACATCCAGCCGGACGTGCCGAAAGCCAGGTCCAGCGAGCCGTCTGCCTTCCTGCGCGTGATGCTCGATTGCCAGGTGCCATCGGTATTCTTGACCCGACCGACGACGTAAAAGCCCTTGTGCGTGCAAAGCGGGTTGCAGTTGCTCCACGGGAATACGCGCAGGCCATCTTCAATGTCCGTGGCATTCGGCGGTGCTGGCGTTGGCCAGAATGCGAACATCCCGGTATTCAGGAAGCTCGTATCCAGGGTCAGGTCGCTCGGCACCAGCGAGCCATCCGCTGCCAGGGGCTGATCGACAACATGGGTTGCGTCGATCGACTCCTTGACGGCGACCTCCCAGGGCGTTGCTGCCTGCGCATGTGCCACGGCACACGGCAACAGCCAGGCAGCGGCCAGCAGGATGTACTTGAGCATTTCGTTTACTCCCTCGATTTCTGCGTGGTTCCGCCGTCATGCATGCGCATGCCGGCGATGGATTCGAGCGAGGCAGGATGTTCTGGCAAATGGCTTTGTCGTCCGTGCCCGACCAGGCCTTTGGCCCTGGCCGGCGGCATGACGATCGCCGCCATCAGATCGTTCTTGTCTCCTCGTCGGGGGAACACACGGTTTCGAGGGAAAACATGACATCGCCCTGCGTCGGCGTTGAAGCGCTGGTCGAAGCGGGCCTCATCGGGCATCCTGCGCGCTGGCCCGGATGGCGAAACTGGTATACGCAAGGGACTTAAAATCTGTTCTGTCAAGTCCTTTCTGCTTGAACTACCGGGCCAGAAGGTCAATAGTGACAACGGTTTGCGAGCATCCAAGATGTAGCTTCATAGCTTGGCTTGGCGATCAGGAGCCAACTAGGCGCCAGTAGATAGAGGTAGGTGTTTCCAGCGCACCGCGCTACGCCCGAGTGGTGAAATCGGTAGACACAAGGGACTTGAACAATTTGAGCCTTCGGGGGGAAACGCCCGAAGTGAAGCCCGTCAAATTCGGCGAAAGCCCTGGATGCTTCGGCATCCGAGCCAACGCCGAGCCAAGCCCAAGCTATGCGCTTGGGAAGGTGTAGAGAGCAGACGGCGGGCACCTACGGCTGTAAGGCTATGGTGAAGGCGTGCTCCAGACCACGAACGCCCTGTGTGAGCAGGACGGCGGCGAAAGCCGAAGTGGTAAGAAAATCCCTCGACCTCACGGTCATGCCGGTTCGATTCCGGCCTCGGGCACCAATCCAGAGCCGCCCCTGCTCACGCAGGGGCGGCTTTTCCGTTCTTGGGCTGTGTGCGCTTGAAGCCACGATCCCCGGCCATGAAGGCTTCCAGCATGTGCGGGATCAGCGTCATGGCATCGACCGCCTCGCCATACGCCTGCGCGTGCAACGCGGCGTAGCGGTCGAGGTCGGCTTTCAGGCTGGCCGGGCAGGCAAAGGTCAGCTTGACGCTCTCGGTCTTGGGCAGCGGCCCGAGCCGCAGCTTCTTGGTCGCGCTCATTGCGAAACTCCCCGATTGAAGAACAGCGGCTGGTACGGCCGCAGCACCAGATCCCGGTTGACGATGATGCGAACCGGCAGGCCCGGCCGCGTCGTCAGCGTCGGCTGGATGTTCATGTTGCGCCGGGTCATCTCCTGGCCGACCTGATTGATGCTGTCCTGTGCGCTGTCGCGTCCGGCAATGACGATGCGGTTGCCGTCCTGCCGGTTCTCCGGCGCAGCCAACTCAGCGCCGACGCCCAGCAGCGTCGTCAGCACCGCGCCCGCGATGATGCGATTCCAATGCCAGTCCACGTCGTCCTCCAGGCCGGCGTAGCCGGCCGGGTCGGTGCCGACAAGGTTGTCGAGCGCCAGCGAGGACGTGTCGGGCAGGATGACCCGGTTCCACACCACCTGCACGCGACTCTGCCCGTAGCTGACCTGGCTGTTGTAGCGCCCGAGGATGCGCGATCCTTGCGGGATCAGCAGGAACTTGCCCGTGGCCGAGTCATAGACCGGCTCCGTCACCGTGGCGATCACGTCGCCCGGCAAGTCCGACTTGATACCCGTCACCAGCGCACCGGCGATCACCGTTCCCGCCATCACCTGATACGGCGACGCCGGCAACGCCAGGTTGCCGGAATTGCGGGTTTCCGTAGAACCGGCTTTCAGGAATGCCTCTTTCTGATCTTGCCGGTTCTGCACGGCGGTCGGGTCGGCGGGCTGGGCCGATGTCGAAGCGGGCCCGGCAGCGAGCGGGTCGAAGGCCGCGAGCGTGCTTGCTGCACCCGGCGCCGCCTGCGCCACCATGGCGGCGGCTTGGCCGCCCGAGCGGAAGAACACCGACGAAGCCGCAGCGGCTTCCGCCTCCTTGCGCAAGGCGTCATTCGGGTCGTGGCCGGGCGCCGAGTAGGCGGCCACGGCCGGCTGCTGCGAGGCCACGATGGCCGGTCCGAGGTCGCCCGGTAGCGGCGGCCCCAGCTCGGGCACCTTCGGCGTCAGCTTCGAGTAGTCGGCCGGCAGGCCATCCAGCCCTTCGGACTTGGACACGCGATCGACGTTGTAAAGCTCGGTCTGCTCGTTGGCCCCGCGCCGCTGCGGCTGTAGCGACCAGATCGTGGCCCCGAGCACGGCGACCGACAGGCCGCCGACGAGGATGGCCAGCGTGCGCCGGTTCAGGCGCGTGACCGGACGCGGCTGGGCGCGCAGCGCCACCGCCTCGGGCGCCATCTTGCCCGCCTGCGGCGTGGCAAGGTCGGGGGTGTCGTCCTGGCCCATGTCAGTTCCTCCGCGTGCCATCCGTGCGCTCGATCCGCACCATGTCGCCCTTGTCGCCACCCAAGCGCAACTCGGCGGCGCCGAAAAGACGATCGACGATGTAGTACGGTGAACGGAAACGGTAATTGACCAGTTGCCCGTCGCCTTGCGCACCGATGACGAACAGCGGCGGCAGCTCGCCTTGTGCGATGCCCGGCGGGAACTGGATATAGACCTTCTCGCCGTCATCGAAGGCGCGCAGTGGTTTCCACGGCGGACTGCTGCCGCTGATCGCGTAGCGGAAGCGCAGGTTTTCCAGCGATAGCCCGGTACCGACAGGCGCGGCGGCGCTGGCCGCCTGCGCCTGGCGCTGCAAGGCCAGCATCCGGTCGCGCGGGTACTCCCAGGACACCGACGCCATCCACGTCTTCTCGGTCGAGGTCAGCTCCAGCAGGTACGTCCGGCGGCTGGTGGTGATGACCAGATTCGTCTTGAGACCCGAGCGGATCGGCTTGACCAGCACGTTCACGCGCAGGTCGGCGCCGTTGCCGCTGGACGTGTCGCCCACGATCCAGCGCACGGTATCGCCAGCGGCCACCGTCACCAGTTCCTCGCCCGGCTGGAGTGCAATCACGGTCACTCGGCCCACGGCCGCATAGACCTGATACAGCGCGCCATCGGTGAAGGGCCACACCTGAATCGCGTTGACATAGCCCTCGCGCGTGGGCGCGATGCGTGCCTCGGCGTTGGCACGCGAGACGCGCACCTTCTCGTCGGCCGGTTCCGGCGCAGGCTTGGCTTCCTCGCCCTCGGGCACTGGCTTCAACTGCGCCGGCATCGGCAACACCTCGGGCACAGTCACAACTTCCACTGGCTGAGGCGGTTCGGGCAGTGGCTGCGCCTGCACCGGCTCATCGAGCGAAATCACCGGCGGCGGCTTGCCCTGCGTGGCGCAGCCTGTGAACAAGATGGTTGATGCAAGCAGGATCACCGGCAAAGCGGATCTACGGAAAAGTGCATTCATGGCTTGGCTCCTTCGGAAGAATCCAGTTCGCGGCTCCACGACAGGCCATTGACGTAGATGCCCAGGGGGTTCTTGCGCAGGCGTTCTTCGGTGCGCGGCGGCTGGAGCACGATGGACACCACGGCCGTCCACCGCTCCAGCCCAGCCGCGGCGCCATTGACGTAGCGGCGTTCCGTCCAGCGCACGTTGAACGACGTGTCGCTGGCGCGCACGACGCTGGTGATCTGCACCGTTACCGACTCTTTGCCGATGCGCGCGAACGGATCGTTCACGCGCGCGTAGTCGTTGAGCACGGCCGCGCCCTTGTCGGTGGTGTGGTCGTAGGCGTCCAGCCAGTTCTGCCGCACCACGATCGGGTCGATGGACAGCGACCGAACCAGCGTGACGAAACGCGCGATGTGGTGCGCCGTCTGCGCATCGCTGGGCCGGTACGGCGTAGCGGCTTCGCCCACGGCGCGCACCTGGCCCGCGTTGTCCACCTCCACCACATAGGGCGTGACGATGGACTGCGCCGAGCGCCAGACCAGGCCGCCCGCCATCAGCAGCGCAAGCGCGAGGCAGCCGAAGGCCATGAGGCGCCAGTTTTTCGCCTGCACGCGGGACGAGCCAATGCGCTCGTCCCACACCTGGCCGGCAGCTTGGTACGGAGTGGCAGGCTGCGGCGTGTCGGCGTAGCGCACCTGCGGTCGTTTAAATCGCATGGTCAGTTCTCCTTATGAATTGGAATCGCGCAGGCTCGGCCCCTGGCCGGAGCCGCCGCCATCGCCACCGCGCAGCGCGTGGGCGGTGGTGGTCGCGGCATGAGTGAGTTGCTGGCGGCGGTGCAGCCGCTTGGCCCAAGCGGGCTGTTCTTGCTTCTGCGCGTTGGCGCCGCCCGCTGCGGCTTCGCCTGTGGAGGCCTGGCTGGATGCTCCGGCTCCACCGGATGCCGCACCCGCACCGTCGTCAGTCGGGCCGTTCCACCCGGCACGGAAGGAGCTGGTCATCTTCTGGCCGAAGGCGGATGCGCGGGACGCTGCACCCCGTCCGGCAGACTGCGCGCCGGTCTTGGCGACATTTCCCAAGCCGGCCATCGCGCCTTTCGCGCCACCGCCTGCGGCGGCGGAACCGGCCTGGAACGCCGAGCGTGCGCTGCTGGCCGTCGAGGTGGCAGCACGCGCACCACTGCCGGCGAGCTTGGCCGCGGCAGGCGCCATGCGCGCCCCGGCCATGACCGCGCCGCCTACGCCCGTCGCGGCGGCACCGACAGCAACAGCGGCTCCGGCAGCACCCACCGCAGCGCCGGCCATCGCGCCCGCGCCGAGCTGGGGCGCACCGGAGACGAGGCCCGTGGCGATGCCAGGGCCGAAGATCCCTAGCGCCAGCAAGGTGAGCGAGGCCAGCATGATGACCAGTGCGTGGTCGATGGACGGCTCGGCGGGATGGACTTGGAACTGAGCGAACAGGCCCGAGCCAATGCCCACGATCACGGCCAGCACCAGCACCTTGATGCCGGCGGAAACGACATTGCCCAGCACCTTCTCTGCCAGGAACGAGGTCTTGTTCCACAACGCGAACGGCACCAGCACGAACCCGGCGAGCGTGGTCAGCTTGAACTCAATCAGGGTGATGAAAAGCTGGATCGCCAGCACGAAAAAGCACAGCACCACGACCAGCCACGCGAGGAACATCACCGTGATGGCATCGAGGTTCACGAACACCTCGGGGAAGCCGGCCATCTCGCCGACTTGCTCCAGAATCGGCGCCCCGGCGTCGATGCCGGTCTTGGCGAGCCGGCCCGGCTGCAAGAAGTTTTCCATGGTGATCGCCGAGCCGGTGGCCGTCAGGCCCAGCCCGGCGAAGGATCGGAACACGATGCCGGCCAGCCAGTTGAAGTTGCCGATGATGTAGGCGAAGGCACCGACGTAGAGCACCTTGCGCAGCAGCTTGGCGATCACGTCCTCGCCCTGGCCGGTGGCGTGGCTCATCGCCCAATACAGTCCGGCGATCGTCATGTCGATGACGATCAGCGTGGCGGTGAGGAAGGCCACTTCGCCCTGCAACAGCCCGAAACCCGAGTCGATGTAGGCGGAGAAGATATTGAGGAACTGGTCGATGATGGTCACGTCATTCATGGCGTGCCCTCCGGTTCGGCCGGCGATGCCGGCGCCGTGCCATCGCCCGGTTCATCGAAGCTCGGCGGGATCGGCGGCAGGTCGGCCAGCGTCTGGTATTCATCCGGCCCGGTCTGACCGGAGAAGAAGCGCCGTCGGAAGGCTTCGGCGGCGGCGCGGCAAGCGTCCTCGCCCGTGGTCTGGCGGTCGGCCGCGCATTGCGCGCGCAATGCCTTGAGCCGTATGGGATCGGTGGCCAGGGCATCGGCAAGGTTGTCGGCCGGCTGGTCGCTGCACGCGGCCACCAGTGCCATAAGCAGCGAAACCGACAGGGCGAGGACGCATCGCATGGCGGCCTCCCGTCAGTTACCGTAGAAATCCACGCGCTGCGGCGTGTACGGCGTGCCTTCGCCCAGGAAACGCCGCCGCACTTCGCGGGCGCGCTCCGTGGCCGCCGCCTGCCGCGCCAGCTCCAGCGAAGTGGCCCGGTCTTGCGTGATCTGAAGCCGCTGCGACTGGATCGACTGCTTGGCCTGCAAGGCCAGCAACTGGTTCATGGCCTGCATCGCCTGCAGCGCGCCTTCGGCCGACTGGCTCTTGCCCACAAGATCGGCCAGCACGCTTTCGTCTTCGCCCAGGTTCTGCGACACCTGCGCCTGCATCTGCATCGTGGTCTGCAAGCCGTTGAGCGTGTTCCGCCAACGCTCCTGCGCGTCGCGGTACATCTGGTCGCCGCTGACGGTGGCGGCGTACTGCTCGGGATACAGGC
>MKWR01000029.1:79211-365109 GCA_001899855.1 Lysobacterales bacterium 63-13 | reverse complement strand
CGGTTGTGTAGAGCTACCATCATGGCACTTGGACCTTTCGGGGTTCCTGATGCCGAAAGATGTGGGAAGTCTCTTTTTACTCAATCAAGCCGACCGGGTTGGTTGCGCTACTATCATGCTCGCGCGGCAGCCGCCGCTTAGCTCAGGTGTTATGCACCTAAGACCTCCCTTGCTGGCTCTCCTAAGCACAACCCTTCTCATCGGGTGCATGGTGCGCCGAGATGACTCTCAAACCGACACCTTTCGGCCCCTCGTGCAACGAGACGTGGTACTGCCCATTCGCCTAGCGGTCGCCGACGTCCGCGGCCACAGAGATCCCGGCTTGGCCGACTTAGAATTGGTGCTGCCTTGTGGTGAAAACCTACCTCGGCAGAATCGCTGCTCCCCTCCAACCGACAAAATAGTAGGCTTTCTCGAGGCTGGCAGCACAATTCATATCGAGTCGGCCTGGTATACGTATCTTCGCGCGCCCGATTCCATCTCGGAGACATACGGCGTTGCTGAAATCTCGTTTGCGGGTGCTAATCGCCGCGTGCAGTTTTCGTGGCGCGTCGGCGACAGCCAACCCCGACCTGTGTGGCAGTAGGTGCATAACTATTCGCTCAAGCGGACCGGTGTCTGCCATGTCCCACTGCCGGTGAAGGGCAGTGTTTCCCAGGCCGCAGCCCGGCTGTCATCGATGCGTCAGCCCTCCTGCTTCTTCAACCAGGCATCGATTGTCGGCAGTCGCTGCGTGCGGATGTGGATGCGGTACTCGATGTTGTCGATCGCCGTCTGCGTCGCCCGGCGCGAGCTGGCGGCCACGTACTTGTCGGCGTAGTCCTTGAGCTTGCCGACCATCGCCGGATCCAGCGAGTTGCCGGCCAGACGCGGGTAGTAGCGGCTGCTCGATGTCGTGTCGATCAGCGGCTCGACGTCTTCGCGATGGGCCATGGCGAAATCAAACGCCAGGTCGGGATGCTCCTCCGCCACCGAGCGGATCATCGCCGCACTGTTGGTCGCACCCGGTTCGTCGGTCAGGGCCATGTCGAGTGCGCGTTGTGCAAGCGCCTTGTCCTTGGCCGAGGCCAGCATCAGGTACAGGCGATCCTTCATCATCGCGCCCTTCTCCATCTTCGCTGCGGCATGCAGCTGGTTCCACGTAGCCACTTCGGCGTTACTGGCGACGATATTGAGGATGGTCTTGTACAAGGCCCGCGGCATTGCCTGGGGTTCCGTCTCGCGTGCGGCGTAGCGGCGGCGTGCCTCGGCGATGACCTCGCTGTCGCCGAGATCGGCCAGCGAGCTGATCAGGTTGGCGCGCAGGATGGCCTCGGGCTCGCTCTCCGCGTCTTTCGCTTGCCAGCCGTATTTCTTCAGCGCCGGGCGCAGCGTGCCGATCGCGAAGCTGCGGAATTTCTGCTGGCGCGACGTATCACCGCGATACAGCAGATCCAGTCGTTGCAGGCTGTCGGCAACGCGATCCCAGACCTTGGCATCGGCATCGAGCGGCGTCGCCTTGATCAGGTCGAGGATGTCCGCCGCCGACTGCTGGCCGGTCATGCCGAGCTCGGCCGTATTGCCCATGATGCCGAGCTGGTCGATGGGCGCAAGGCTGGCGAAGCCATCGCGCAGCGCGGCAAAGTCGCCCGGCGCGTAACGCGTGCGGTAGTAACCGCTCTGCCCGGCATTCAGCAGCACGGCTCCGCAACCCGGCAAGCGCATGGTTCCGGCGCCCCCTTCGATCAAGGCACGCGTCGGCTCGCCACCCAGCGTCCGCGCGATCACCGGCACGCGCCAGCGCAAGGGCTTCTTGTCCGGGCGATCCTTGGTGAACTCGCCCTGGCTGAGCTTGATCGTGGTCTGGCCGTTGTCACACACGGCTTCCTCAAGCGAAATCAGCGGTACGCCAGGCTGCAAGGTGAAATCATGCGCGATCGCCGTGATCGGCTTGCCGGCGGCGGCTTCAATCTCCCGCCACAGATCATCCGAACGCGTATTCGCATAGGCATGCGCCTTCATGTAACGACGCACGCCATCGCGCCAGACATCGGCACCGACATAGTTTTCCAGCATATTGATGACGGCCGCACCCTTGGAATAGGTGATCGCGTCAAACGCCTGGCTGGCCTGTTCGACGGTCTCGATCTTCTGCACCACGGGATGCGTGCTGGCGATCGCATCGGCGGACATCGCGTACTCGCGCGAACCCACCGCGCCGAGCTGCGACTTCCATTCCGGATGCAGCTTTTGCGTGGTGCGTCCGGCCATCCACGAAGCAAAGCCTTCGTTGAGCCAGAGATCATCCCACCACTGCATGGTGACCAGGTCGCCGAACCACTGGTGCGCGATTTCATGCGCGGCGGTGCCGAAAATCCGCTGCTTGTCCGCATCGGTGGAGAATGCCGGATCGATGAGCAGGCCGCGTTCGAAGGTGAAGATCGCCCCCCAGTTTTCCATCGCGCCAAAGAACTGGCTGCTGCCCGGAGAAGCAATGTTGTCGAGCTTCGGCAAGGGATACGGCACGCCGAAATAATCGTTGTATTCGCGCAGCACCGCCTGCGAGGAATCCAGCGCGAACTGCGCCTGCGAAACCAGGCCCTGCTGCGTGATCACGCCAAACTCGACACCATCTGCAGTCGCCGTGGCGCGATCGAAGTCGCCGAGGGCGAAAAACAGCAGGTAGGTCGACATCTTCGGTGACGTGGCGAAGGTGACGCGGCTCATGCCTTCGCCAAGCTCCTCGCGGTGCGTGATCGGCATGTTGCTGACCGCCATCTGCGCGCTGGGAATGGTCGCGGTGAGGTCGAAGGTCGCCTTGTGGTTGGGCTCGTCCCAGCTGGGGATGAACTTGCGCGCATCGGAGTTTTCGAACTGCGTGTACAAGGCGCGCTTCTTGCCGGCCTTGGTCACGTAGTCGATCGCAAACAGGCCGTTGGCTTGCGTGCCGATCGTGCCGGTGTATTCCATTATCAGTCGATAACTTCCGGCTTCCAGCGCCTGCGGGAAGGTGAAGGTGGCCGTCTGTGCGGATTCGTCCACGCCGACCTTGGGATCCGGGTAGGCGCGCTTGTTGCGCGTCGAGTGGATATGCGCCTCGGAAAAACGCAGGCCGACGGCATTGAGGACGATGCGATCGGTCGCTTGCAGCACATCTATGGTGACCTCGACCCGGCCATCGAACGCGAGCTTCCCGGCATGAGGGGTCACCGAAATGTCGTAGTGCGTCGGCCGCACATCACGCGGCAACTGCGTGGTGACCTCGCTGACCTGGGCCCCCTTCGGCGGATCGGCGGCTGCACCGCACAGCGGGGCGCAGGCAAGCGCCAGGGCGATGGCAACGGTCAAGGCAAGGTGCATGGCGATACCTTCTGCAGTTGGGGCAAACCGGCAGGTGCGGCCGGCGCGCAACCGCCACTGGTCGCCTGCCATGGGTGACCCTGGACGATCGCCGCAATGGACGCCCAACGTCCACCGCCAAAGGTCATGGCGAGCCACGCCGTCCCAGCCCGCCGAGGCCCCGCGCAGGCCGGCACCGGCACAGCTTGGCGCGGCAGGATCAGCAGTCTCGACGCTCAGTATTTGCCCCTTGCGTCAGCCGTTGCCAGCATCCGCGGACGAGCGCACGATACGCGTCCGGGAGCCTAGGCCACCGGCATTCGACTGAAGGGGATGGGCTTGCCCGGCAAAATTCCTATCCGGGAGTCGGACATGAAACATTCTTGCGTGTTGTTCATCAGTACTTTTTTTCTTGCCTGCGCCGCAGTGGCCGCAGACACCAAGATCGATGTCGCCAGCCAGAATCCGGCGGCGGCTCCGGTGATCCGGGCGAGCAGCAATACGGTGATCGACTATCCGGGGGGAACGCCGCCGGCGAATGTGCCTGGATCGTTCGATGCGCAGGACTCGACCTTCAACCGGCCGGTGTCTTGCGCTTCGCTGTCTGGCGTCGGCACAGCGGTTTCGTTCGACACCATCACGCTGACCAACAGCGGTGCCAATGCGGCCAGCGTCAACGTGCGCCTCGGCCAGGCAGGCGATCCGGCGGCGTCCTGCGGATCCGTGATCGACCCGTTCATGGTCCTCTACAACGGAACCTTCAATCCGGCCACTCCGTTGGCCAATTGCCTGGCGGTCAATGACGACACGAACGGTGCCGCCGATCGTTGTCCCAGCTTGACGGCGGTCAGCGTGCCGCCGGGCCAGACCCGCGTGATCGTGCTGACCACCTTCGACAATGCCGATTTCTTCGGCTACGAAGTGACCTTTGCTGGAACGACACCGGTACAGTTGCAGTCATTCGGGATTGAATGAACCAGGCACGCGCAGCGGTGGCCATGCCGCCGCTGCGTTGCCGAATCCGCCGTTGCCGATCGCGGCAACACGCGGGGCGATGCACGACGTCGCTCAGCCTTGCTGCAACCTGGTCAGGAAGTCGCGGATGCGCGCGGCATTCTTGCCGACATCGCTCTTGCCGACGCGTGAAACGGAACGGATGTCGATGCGGCTGGCGGCGGCCTCAGGCTCGATGCGGATGACGACGTCATCCTTGAAGCCGAACCAGAACGTGGTGTCGGTCGCTTCGATGCGCCCCTCCCGGGGATCGCTGGCGACGATCTCCCAGCCCATGTCGCGGGCGAATTCCTCGGCACGCCTGAAGGCTTCGGGCGGGGCGATTTCGAGCACGAGGCTGCGGATATCGGGATAACCCGCGTGCTGCTCGGCAGCAACCTGCGGGCCGCCGTACGCGGCAGGATTGGCGGCGCCCGCACGCAGCGGCAGGATGGCGACAAACTCCGGCGGCCGCGTGGTATCGGTTGAAATGTCATGGATGAACGGGACTGTCTTCGCCGTGTACGCGCCCAGCAGCGGCATTGCCGCCGCAGCGAGGCCGAGGAGCATGCCGAGGCCCAGCAGCTGGCCATGGCCGCGCCGGGTTCGCGGGATCAGCAGCAGGAACATGCCAAGCGCCAGCGCACCCAACGCCAGGAACGTGGCCCAGGTCATCAGCGTGAATCCCGTGCGGAAATGCCAGAGGCCGAGTCGCGTGCCGGGCCCGGAGACCAGCACGAGCAGCAAGGCGACGCTGGCGAGAACTATGGGAATTCGTGCAAGCCTCACGGCCCTGCTCCTGCTGGTTGGGGGAAACGCGCATCACGCAAGCCAGGGTACCGCGGATCAATGCCCGGAACTGCCCCAGATCTGCTCAAGCCGCGCATCGCGTCCACAATTGTAGCGATAGAATTTGTAACGCAACGGGTTCTTCTGGTAGTAATCCTGATGGTAGCCCTCGGCGGGATAGAACGTCGAGGCGGCAACGATGCTGGTGACGATGGGCTTGTCGAAACGCCCCGAAGCCGCCAGCGCGCGCTTGCTTTCCTCGGCAAGTCGCGCCTGTTCCGCGCCGCTGGTGAAGATTGCCGTGCGGTACTGGTCGCCGTGATCGCAGAACTGCTGGTCGATCACGAACGGATCTACGTTGTGCCAGTAGACATCGAGCAATTGCGTGTAGCTGACCCGGCGCGGATCAAAGACGACCTTGACCGCTTCGGCATGGCCCGTGCCACCGGCCGACACCTGCTCATAGCTCGGGTTTGCCAGCGTGCCGCCGGTATAGCCGGACGTCGTCGAGATCACCCCGGGCAGCGCGTCAAACGGCGGCTCCATGCACCAGAAGCAGCCGCCGGCAAAGATCGCCGACTCGGTGGCTGCGGCAGCGGCTGGTGCAGCATCCGCGCCGTCGTTCGCCGGCCCTGCGCAGGCGCTCATCGCGCCCATCGACACGAACAGACCCAGCATGGCGACCTGCGCCAGGCGTCGGAATCGCGAGATTCGCATGCTCAACTCCTCAGTTCCGGCAATGGCTGGTCACGCGGGATGAATTCGAGGGCCAGGCCATTGTTGCACCAGCGTTCGCCACGCGGCTCGGGGCCATCGTTGAACACATGCCCTTGGTGGCCGCCGCAGCGCGCACAGTGGTATTCCGTGCGCGGCCAGATCAACTTGAAATCCCGCTTGGTTTCGACATGACCGGCAATGGGCTGGGTGAAACTTGGCCAACCGGTGCCGCTTTCGAACTTGTGCGCGCTGTCAAACAGCGGCAGGCGGCAGGCGGCGCAGACAAAGGTTCCCGGGCGCTTTTCGGCATTCAGCGGACTGCTTGCCGAGGGCTCGGTCGCCTCCTCGAACAACACGGCATAGGCCGCATCGCTGACCACGCCACGCCATTCGGCATGCGCCTTGACCAGCGCCACGACGGCACCGGCCTGGTTGGGCGACTGTTCTTCTGCAGCCTGCGAGCAGGCGGGCAGCAGCGGCAACAGGGCGAGGCTGCCAAGGTGTTGCAACAATGTTCGACGGTTCATTCAATATTCCTCGATTCGGCGGACATGCGATTGCCCACGGCACTCCAGGCGATCCACACGCACGTCCTGGGCTCGCGCGACCGCGGCGGAATCCATGCACGTGTCGTCGGCAAAGCTGGCGACCGCATTCCGCTGCGTGGGGCCTGTCGCCGCGTGATCGCAAGGATCAGGACCGGCCAGCCCGGCAAATCCTTTCACACACCGGCGCTGGCAAGCCCGACCACGATACGCGCTGTACCCGGGCGATGCCCGGGCGTCAGCCGCGCTGCGAGGGGCGGCGGCCGGTCAAAGACTCAGAGATAGTGCTGCAGCGTGCACGCAGCATCGCTGGCAGCGATGCGCTCATCCCAGTCTTCCATCAAGGCAATCAGCACGAGCTTCTCGAACTCCGCGGCAAACCGTTTCGTCACTGCGCCGGGATCGCGCACGCGCTTGGCATCGCCGATCAAGCCGAAATGCACGCGGCCGTTGTAGCTGAGGATCGACAGGCCGAGGCCGATCGATCCGGATTGCGGCACCCAGAACATCAGTTCGGTGGCCTCCACTCCGGTCATGTACAGCGGCTGCTGCGGTCCCGGCACATTCGTTGCCACGGCCGTCGCCTTGCGACTGAACAATTCCAGCGCCGGTGCCTGCAAGGCCTGCGGCCCCATGCCAAGCGCGGCGAGCAAGCCCAGCGTGACGATGGCCTGCCGCGATCGCTTCAGTTCACGCATGCTGGCAGCAACGCGTTCGAGCCGGCGCAGCGGGTTCGCTTCACCGACTGGCAGTTCCAGGAACACCAATCCGAAGTGGTTGCCGAGCTTTTTCGCGTGCTCCAGCGGTCGCAGGTTGACCGGCACGGTGGCGCGAATGGTCAGGCCATCGACTTCACCGCCCTCGTCGAGCAGATAACCACGCAAGGCCCCGCTGGCGCAGGCCAGCAGCACGTCATTGACCGTGCAATCAAGCGCCCGGCCAAGTGTCTTCACTTCCTCAAGCGGCAACGGATCCGCCCAGGCGACGCGCTTGCTGACGCCAAGCGGTCCCTTCAGCTGGGTTTGCGGATCGTCGGGCAGGAGCAAGGCATGCGCCAGCTCGCGCGTGATCTCGCCGCCCTCGCGCGCAACATCGGCGGCGACGGCCGGATCATTGATCATCTCGGTCATCTTGCCGTAGACCTTGTTGCCGACCTTGAGCGCCTTGCCAAGCCCGGCCTGTGCCGGTTCGAGCATGCGTTGCCAGACGTTCGTGCCATCCCGCTTGAGCCAGGTCGTGGCGAGTTCGGCGCGCTTCTCCGGCTCCGGCGCGGTATCGGTCAGCGAAAGCATGACCTGCACCAGGGCCAGGCCATCGGCATAACAATGGTGGATGCGCGCGACCAGCACGCTGCCGCCGCGGTAGTTCTCCACGACGTGGAATTGCCAGAGCGGTTTTGAATGATCCAGTGGCGTGGAAGCGAGTTCGCCGACGAAGTTCTCCAGCTCGATCTTGTCGGCCGCGCCGGGCAAGGCGCCCACGCGGACATGCCAATCGAGATCGAAATCGGCATCGGTTTCCCAATAGGCGCCGGATGGCGTGTTTACCGCCTTCTGGCGGAAGCGCCGATAGGCCAGGAAACGTTCGCCGAGAAGTTGCTTGATCTCGGCATGGACCAGCGGCGCGGCAAACATCAGCACGCCGGTGATCATCATCAGGTTGGTCGGCCGCTCCATGCGCAACCAGGCCGTATCCACCTTGGACATCGCCTCGCGCGTGCCGTCTGCCGAATCGAACATGCCAGCCCTCCGGGAAATTGCGGGCCGGCATCATTCTCGAACGTGACCCGACGCCGGGCTAGGATCCCGGTAGCGCATCGAAAACGCAACGGCTTTGCCACAGCATGAGATCGATCTCAGCTGCCATCACTCCCCGGCAGATCCTGGTACGCGGCCAGGGCGAGCGCCCGCGATGCGGCCAGATCGACCATCGGTGGCGGATAGCCGGTGCTGCGCAAGATCGCCGGATCCGTCCATGGATGATGGATCAACGGCGCTGCCACGGTCGCAAGCTCGGCGACCCAGCGCCGCACGTAGTCGCCTTGCGGATCGAACTTCCCGCCCTGGCTCACGGGATTGAAGATGCGGAAATACGGCGAGGCATCGACGCCGCAACCGGCAGTCCATTGCCAGCCTTGCGCATTGTTGGCGAGATCGGCATCGACGAGCGTGTCCCAGAACCAATGCTGTCCGTGGTGCCAGTGCTGGCGCAGGTTCTTGGTCAGGAACGAGGCAACCAGCATGCGCACGCGGTTGTGCATGCTGCCGGTGGCCCACAACTCGCGCATGCCGGCGTCGATGATCGGCACGCCGGTACGCCCCTGCTGCCAGCGCCTGATCGCTGCCGCATCCTTGCTGGCCCAGCGAAATCCGTCAAAGCGCGGATTCAGGTTTTTCTCCGGCATGGACGGGTAGTTGAACAACAGGTGCTGCGAGAACTCACGCCAGCCGATCTCGCGCAGGAAACTCGCCGCCGCGGCGGATCGCGCCGAATCCCCGGCCTGGCGCACGCCCTCGTCAAGCGCCCAGGCAATCTGCATTGGCGAGATTTCTCCAAAGTGCAGATGTGCTGACAAGCGCGAGGTGCCATGTCGATCCGGGCGATCGCGGTCGACCGCGTAATCGCGCAAGGCGCTTTGCAGGAACCGCTCGAACACCTTGCATGCCCCTGCCTCACCCGGTGTCCAGTGCGCATCAAACGCATGGTCCCAGCGCCTGCGCGGCAGCAAGCCGAGTTCATCAAGCGCCAATCCAGTCGCCGCCGCGGGCGTCGCCAGCCTCCGCGGCTTTGGCAACGGCGGGCGCGGCTGCAACTGCGTCTGCGCCTTGCGCCAGAATGGCGTGAACACGCGATAAGGCTGCTCCAGGCCAGTGCGGACTTCCCAGGGCTCGAAGAGGACGCCTGCCTTGAAGCTGCGCGCATCGATGCCGGCGTCAAGCAGGCCTTGCTTGATTTGCGTGTCGCGTGTGCTGATCGCCGGCTCGTAGAGGCGATTCCAGTAGATGGCCGTGGCCTCGCTCTGCCGCAGGATCTGTCGCAGGGCGGGGAGAGTCGGGCCACGCGCGAGATGCAGCCGCGAACCCCGCGCGCGCAGCTCCGCATCCAGTGCCAGCAGGGAATGATGCAGCCACCAGCGACTTGCCGCGCCAGGTGCCCACGGTGCTTCTTCATCCGGCGCATGGACATACACGGGCACGATGCGCTCATGGCTGGCCAAGGCGGCAGCCAGGGCCGGATTGTCGGCAAGTCGCAAATCGCGGCGGAACCAGATCACGGCAGTCTTCATGGCGCGAGTCTAGGGCAATGCCGCTCTGGCCAGGTCATCTCCGGCGATCGTTGTTTCGCCACGGATCGCCCGGCTGGTGCCACATTGCGCCGCTATACTGCACCGGCTGATTACCCCACGGAGTTGAACATGTCGATCTTGCCGGCCGAAGCAACGCTGCGCGTCTTCCCCCGCTTCCTGCTTGCCGCCGCGGTGCTCGTGCTGGTGCTTGCGGCTTGCGGGCAGCGACCTGCTTCGGTTCCACAGGTGCAGGGCAAGGCACCGGTGGCCGCCGAACCAGCCAAGGCAACGAAGAGCGAACGCTTTGAAATCCTCTCCGCGCGCGCCGAGCAATACCAGGGCCAGCTCGCCCTCGCCCTGGAATTTCCACAACAACTGACCGGCTCGCAGGATTTCGACAACCTGCTTGCCGTCAGCGGCAGCCAGGGCGAGGCCGTCAGCGGCAGTTGGGCGCTGGATGAAAACGGCAAGACCCTGCGTTTTCCGTATGTGCAGGCGAATGCGAGTTACACGGTGCGCATCAAGGGCGCGCTTGAGGCGGTGGATGGGCAAACCCTCGGCAGCGACACCAGCAAGGATATCTTCACCGGCCCGCTCGAACCGGCGGTCGGCTTCGCCGCACAGGGCAGCGTGCTGCCGGCGCGCGAGACACGCGGCCTGCCGGTGGTCTCGGTCAACGTCAAGGAGGTCGATGTCGAATTCCTGCGCGTGCGTGATTCCGAAGTCGCCAATTTCTTTGCCGCCTACCAGAAGAACGGCAAGCGCGGCTCCTGGGATCTGGATCCGCAATACGGCTGGTATGGCCGCAACGGCAAGCCGGTCGCGCAGATTGCCGAATCCGTCTATGCCAACCGTTTCGTCCTTGGCGGTGCCGAGAACGAGCGCAGCCTGAACTACCTGCCGATCCAGAACATCCAGGAGCTCGAAGCACCGGGCCTGTATTTCGCCCTGCTCAAGCGCCCCGGCACTTTCCGCGACGAGGTCGACACCAGTTTCTATTTCGTCAGTGACATCGGCGTGCACACGCGCATGTACAAGGACCGCATGTTCGTGCACACGGCCTCGCTGAAGACCGGCGATGCGCTGGGCGGCGTCGAGATCAAGGTGCTTGATGAAGGCGGCAACGCCATCATCAGTGGCGATACCGATGCCAGCGGCAACGCCATGTTCGCCTACCAGCTCAAGGCCGAGCACGTGCTGGTGGCAAAGGCTGGCCGCAATGTGTCGATGGTGCCGTTCAACCAGCCGGCGCTGGATCTTTCCGATTTCGCCGTGGCTGGTCGCCACGAGGCCTGGTTCGACGTGTTCGCCTGGAGCGGGCGCGATCTTTATCGCCCGGGCGAAACGGTGCGCCTCTCTGCCCTGCTGCGCGACAACGACGGCAAGGCGATCAAGCCGCAGCCCTTGTTCGCCACGCTCAAGCAGCCGGACGGACGCCTCTACGCGCAGGAAAGGATCGAGCCGAAGGAGCTGGGCTATTTCGAGTGGTCGCGCGAGATTCCCGTCGATGCGCCAACCGGTCGCTGGCAAGTCGAGTTCCGCCTCGATCCGGCCAGCAAGGAAGCCACGCAGAGCATGACCCTGCGCATCGAGGAGTTCCTGCCCGAGCGCATGAAACTCGATCTGGGCACGACCCAGGATCAGCTCAAGCCCGACGAGCCGCTCAAGCTCGAGGTGCAGGGCGATTATCTCTACGGCGCCCCGGCCGCCGACAACCGGTTCACCGCACGCCTCACCCTGAGTGCCGACGTGCATCCGGTGGAATCGCGCAAGGACTATTTCTTCGGCGATCCACTGATCGACCTGCCGAAGGAGGCCAAGGACGTCATCGATGCCAAGCTCGATGCAGAGGGTCACCTCAGCGAAGAAGTCAGCGTGCTCGACGAAGCCAGGCAGGCACCGGTCGCCGCCGTGCTGTCGGGCAGCGTTTACGAGACTGGCGGGCGCACCGTCACGCGCACGCTCAAGCGCACGGTGTGGCCGGCCGAAGTGCTGGTCGGCATCCGTCCGCTGTTCGATGTCGCCGATGGTGCTGGCGCGAACGGCACCGCCAGCTTCGAGTTGATCCGCAGCAATGCCGCAGGCGACATGCTGGGCGGATCCAGTCTCAAGCTCACCCTCGTCCGCGAACTGCGCGACTACCACTGGGTCTGGGACAAGGACAGCGGCTGGCACTTCAACTACAACGAACGCTTCGAGAACGCCGAGGCACGCGAAGTGACCATCGAGGCCGGCAAGGCCACGCGCATCGACGTGCCGGTCGAATGGGGCGGCTATCGCGTCGAGGTGCTCGATCCGGCCACCGGCTTGACCATGCGCTTCCCGTTCACCGCCGGCTGGAGCTGGAACGACGACAACCGCGGCGGCGAAGCGCGCCCGGACAAGGTCAAGCTGTCCCTCGACAAGACCGGCTACAAGGCCGGCGACACGCTCAAGGTGACGCTGACGCCGCCGCATTCCGGGCCAGGCGTGCTCATCGTCGAATCCGACCACATGCTTTACACACGCAATATCGAGGCCAAGGCCGGCGCCACCTTCGAGATCCCGGTCACCGCGGATTGGGAGCGCCACGATGTCTACCTGACCGCCCTGGTGTTCCGCGGCGGCTCGGCGGCCGAGCGCATCACCCCGGCGCGTGCGGTCGGCGAAGCATTCATCCCGATGGATCGCAGCGCACGCAAGGTCGAGGTGCAACTCGAAGCGCCCAAGCAGATGAAGCCGGAAACCGATCTCATAGTCACGGTCAAGGTGCCCGCGCTCGCCGGCAAAAAAGCACAAGTGACGATTGCCGCAGTCGATGTCGGCATCCTCAACATCACCCGCTTTGGCGTGCCCGATGCGAACGACTGGTTCTTCGCCCAGCGTCGCCTTGGCGTCGATGCCTATGACCTTTACGGTCGGGTCATCGAGAGTTTCAATGGTGGCACGGCGAAACTGCGCTACGGCGGCGACATGGCCCTCGACGCCCTGCCCCAGGCGCGCCGGCCGACGGCAAGGGTGCAGACCGTCGACCTGTTCGCCGGGCCGGTCACCCTCGATGCGCAAGGCATTGCCAAGGTCAAGCTGGCCGTGCCCGATTTCAACGGCACCCTGCGCGTCAGTGCGCTGGTCTTCAGCGACGACCAGTACGGCAAGAGCGATGGCGAGACGATCGTGCGCGCCGACCTGGTCGCCGAAATCAGCACGCCGCGAGTGATGGCACCGGGCGACAAGGCCATGCTCTCGCTCGATCTGCAGAACTTCTCGGGTAGCGAGCGCGCGTTCAAGGTCAAGGTGGATGCCGACAAGCCGCTTGCCGTGGGCAACGGCACGCGCACGCTGACCCTCGCCGACAGCGCCAAGTCCACGCTCGATTTCAGCCTGGACGCGCTGATGGGCTACGGCGTCGGCAAGATCCGCGTCAGCGCCGAATCGACCGACAAGGTCGGCCAGCCCATCCGCATCCAGCGCGAGTTCGAGATGGTCGTGCGCGCGGCATGGCCGAGCGTGTTGCGCTCCACGCCGCAATCGCTCGACACGCTGGCGCCAATCACCCTCGGTACCGGTGCGTTGAATGGACTGATCGAGGATTCGGTCAATGCGCGCCTGACCCTGAGCAGCCTGCCGCCGTTGCCGTTCTCGGCAGCGCTCGCCGATCTGCTCAAGTATCCGTATGGCTGCGTCGAGCAGACCACGAGCAAGGGCTTCGCCGCCCTGCTGCTGGACCAGAAGACCGCCGAGACGCTGCACGTCGAAGGCCTCGATGATGCCGCGCGCAAGCAGCGCATCGAGACCGCGATCGGCCGCATTGCCTCGATGCAGATCGGTTCCGGGCACTTCTCGATGTGGGGTGGCGAAAGCAGCGTCAACACCTTCATCACGCCGTACGTGGTCGAGTTCCTGCTGGATGCGCGCGAGGAGGGTTTCATCGTCCCCGATGCCATGTTGCAGAAAGCCCTGCAACGCCTCAGCGACGACCTGCTCTCCGGCGGCCATCCGTACTACAGCTACGAGAATGCCGATCACCTGCGCTTTGCCGACCAGGCCTGGTCGGCCTATGTGCTCGCCCGCGTCAACCGCGCCCCGCTCGGCACCTTGCGCGCGCTGTTCGACAACGAGCGTTCGAAGTCGATCACCGCGCTGCCGCTGGTCCATCTCGGCATCGCCCTGAAGCTGATGGGCGATGCACCGCGCGCCGAGAAAGCCGTCGACGAGGCCTTTGCGATGAAGGTCAAGCGGCCGGGCTGGCTTGGCGACTATGGCTCCGACCTGCGCGATACAGCACTGATGGTTTCGCTCGCGCAACGCTTTGGCATGGGCAAGCCCGAGTTTGGCGCGCGCGTGTTCGAACTGGCGCGCTCGCTCAAGGTCGAGCAACGCGAAGCCGAGCAATCGCAATCGCGCTGGGGCGGCAGCGGGCGCATTTACCTGAGCACGCAGGAACAGGTGGCCATTGGCCGCCTTGGCAAGAACCTGATCAAGGATGGCGATGCGGTGGTCTCGGGCACGCTCGATATCGGTGACAAGGCAAGCACGCTTTCACCCGATCGCCTGTGGAGCCGCAGCTTCACGGCAAGCGAACTGCGTGCCGGCGTGCGCCTGGTGCCAAGCGGCAATCCGCCGCTTTACCTGTCGACCGACATTGTCGGCATCCCGGACAGTGCACCGCCGGTTGAAGACAGCCAGGTGTTCATCCAGCGCACGTTCTACACGCTGGATGGCAAGCCGTGGGTGGTGGCACCACTGAAGGAGGGCGATGCGCTGATCGTCGGCCTGAAGATCGAAGCGCGCGTGGCGATGCCTGATGCCCTGCTCGTCGACCTGCTGCCCGGTGGCCTCGAGATCGAGAACTTCAACCTGACCGACGCCAGGCAATGGGCCGATGTCGTGGTCGGCGGAATCACCCTCAGCGACCGCAGCAGCGCCGCCGACGTGCAACACGAGGAGTTCCGCGACGACCGCTATGTCGCCGCGCTGAAGCTGGAACAGGGCCAGGAAGCCCATGTCTTCTATCTGGTCCGCGCCGTGTCACCGGGCAGCTATCGCGTGCCGCCGCCGCTGGTCGAGGACATGTACCGCCCCGAGATCCGCGGCATCGGCCGCAACCCGGTGGATTCGATCAAAGTCGTGCAGCCGTAAGAGGCCGGGATTGGGGATTCGGGATTCGTGGAAGCGGTTTCCCGAATCCCCAATCTCCGAATCCCGATCCCGCAAGTTCAATGATGATGCCCGCCGGCGCCATGCACATGGCCGTGGGTGACTTCCTCGGCGCTGGCTTCGCGCACCTCGATGATTTCGACGGCGAAATGCAGGGTTTCTCCGGCCAGCGGATGATTGCCGTCGACGGTGACTTCGTCCTCGTCGATCTCGGTGATGATCACGGCGATCGGGCCCTGCCCGGTCTGCGCCTGGAACTGCATGCCGACGGCGAGATCGTCGACGCCCTGGAATGATTCGCGCGGAACCGTCTGCACGAGTTCCTCGATGTAGTCGCCATAACCATCGGCGGCGGCGACATCGACGATGAACTTGTCGCCGGCGACATGACCGCTCATCTCGCGTTCCAGGCCCGGCACGATATTGCCGGCACCGTGCAGATAGGCCAGCGGTTCACGACCATCCGAACTGTCCAGCACATCGCCGGCATCGTTGGTCAGGGTGTAATGGAAGGACACGACTGTGCGCTCGGCGATCTGCATGGTTACCTCTGGATTGAATGACAAAACCCCGGACACGATCATCCAGGGTTACGGGCAAGACTGTTGCGAACAATTGTTGACGATGCGCACTGCCGCCGATGCATCGTTCGGGTTCGGCATCTTCCGCAGGCGGATCGCTGGCGATCCCGCCGGATCGGCTGCGACCGCGGCCAAAACAGCGGCGGATCTTACGCGAGCCGTGCCGCTATTGCGAATGACGCGATTCCAGCACCGCCACGACTTGCCCCAGGGCGAGGCCGCGCGAACGCAGCAACACCAGCAGGTGAAACAGCAGATCGGCTGATTCACCCAGCAGTTCGGCATCACCTTGAACAACTCCCGCCAGCGCCGTCTCGACACCCTCCTCGCCGACCTTCTGCGCGATCTTGTGCAGTCCGGCATCGAACAGGCGCGTCGTGTAACTGCCGGCCGGGCGCTCGGCATGGCGTGTCTGGATCAGCGCATCGAGTCTCGAAAGAAAGCCCAGCGGCAGTGCGGGCGCATCGGCAAAACAGCTCGGCGTGCCGCGATGGCAGGTCGGGCCAACCGCCTCGGCACGCACGAGGATGCTGTCGGCATCGCAATCGACATGCAGTGATTTGAGCAACAGGTGGTTGCCCGAGGTTTCACCCTTGCACCACAGGCGCTGCCTGCTGCGGCTGAAGAAGGTGACCTTGCCGCTGGCCCGGGTCGCGGCCAGCGCCTCGCGATTCATGTAACCGAGCATCAACACTTCGCCATTGCGCCAGTGCTGGACGATGGCTGGCAGCAGGCCCTCGCCCTTGGCCCAGTCCAGACGGTCGACGGCATTGGCATCGACTTCGCTCATGGCCGCATCTCCACGCCGTTTGCGGCAAGAAAGGATTTCAGTTGTGCAATCCGGATCGCGCCGGAGTGGAACACGCTGGCGGCAAGCGCGGCATCGACATCGGCGTCTACGAAGGCCGCATGGAAATGTGCAAACGTGCCGGCACCGCCCGAGGCGACCAGCGGCACCGCGCAGATCGCGCGCACCGCCTGCAGCTGCACCAGGTCGTAGCCCGTGCGCACGCCGTCGGTATCCATGCAGTTGAGGACGATCTCGCCGGCACCCCGCGCCTGCGCTTCGACCACCCAGTCGAGCGTGCGGCGCGGCAAGGCCTGCATCTTCTGCGGATCGCCGCTGTACTGGCGCACGCGCCATTCGCCATCGGCATCAAGGCGACTGTCGATGCCGACGACGACGCATTGCACGCCAAACGCGGCGGCGAGTTCGTCGATGAGTGCGGGGCGCTCCAGTGCCGGCGAATTGACCGAGATCTTGTCGGCACCGGCATGCAGGATGCTGCGCGCCGCCTCGACATCGCGGATGCCGCCAGCGACGCAAAACGGAATATCGATGGCGCGGGCCACGCGTTCGATCCACTGGCGATCGACGCTGCGCCCCTCGGGACTGGCGGTGATGTCGTAGAAGACCAGCTCGTCGGCACCCTCCTCGCAATAGCGCAGGGCCAGCTCGACGATGTCGCCGACGACGTGCGCATCGCGGAAGCGCACGCCCTTGACGACCTTGCCGTCGCGCACATCGAGGCAGGGAATGATGCGCCGGGTCAGCATTGCAGCGCCGCGGCGAGATCAAGCCGCCCTTCGAGCAGGCTGCGGCCGAGGATCACGGCGGCGGCCTTGCCCTGCAGGGCCTTCACGTCGGCACCATCGCGCACGCCACCGGATGCCTGCACGGCCAATCCCGGGGCAATCCGCGCCAGATGCGCGTAAAGCTCCAGGTTCGGTCCCGAGAGCATGCCATCGCGGCCGATATCGGTGCACAGCAGGTGCCGCGTACCGGCTTGCGCATAGCGCGGCGCCAGTTCATCGAGCGTCGCCGCCGCCGCCTCGGTCCAGCCGGAGGAAACCAGGGTCCACCGTCCATCGCGCTGAAGCGTATCGAGGGCAATGACCAGGCGCGCGGCACCAAAGCGCTCGAGCCAATCGATCACCCGCGGCCATTGCCTGATCGCGACACTGCCAAGCACCACGCGCGCGACACCCGCATCGAACAGGCGCTTGAGGTCATCCTCGCTGCGCACCCCACCACCGGCCTGCACGGCCAGATCCAGGCGGGCGAGTGCCTCGATCACGGCGAGATTGCCGAAACGACCCTCGCGCGCACCATCGAGGTCGACCACGTGCAGGTGCCGTGCACCCGCATCGCGATAGGCTTGTGCCTGCGCCAGCGCATCCAGCGGGTACGCGGTTTCCTGCGCGTAATCGCCCTGGCGCAAGCGCACCACGCGACCGCCTCGCAGATCCAGCGCGGGAATGATTTCAAGGGTCATGAGCCGAGGAAATTCCTCAGCAACGCCGCTCCCGTGGCGGACGAGCGTTCGGGATGGAATTGCATGCCGCAGAAGTTGCGCTGGCGCACGATTGCGCTCCAGCACGCGCCGTGTTCGACGCTGGCGACCGTCGACGCCCCGACCGGCGCGGCATAGCCGTGCACAAAGTAGACAAAATCCGGCGCCGCGAGGCCATCGAACAAGGCATCCTCGCGCAGGCGCTGCAAGGCATTCCAGCCCATGTGCGGCACGCGCCGACCGGCGGTAGCCGGGATGCGCACGACGCATCCGGGAATCACGCCAAGGCATGGGGTATCGCCTTCCTGCGAGTGCTCGAACAGCAGCTGCATGCCGAGGCAAACACCGAGCACGGGCTGTTCGAGGCTGCGCATCAGCTCGACCAGGCCGGCTTGGCGCAGGCGCGCCATGCCCGGCCCGGCGGCACCGACCCCGGGCAGGATCACATGCGTGGCACGACGGATGCGCTCGCCATCGTCGCTGACCTGCGCATCGATGCCGAGACGTTGCAAGGCATAGCGCAGCGAGCCGATATTGGTGCCACCGGCGTCGACCAGCACCACGTCACGCGCGCTCACAGCACGCCCTTGCTGCTCGGCACGTCGCCGCCATCGACGCGGATCGCCTGGCGCAAGCAGCGCGCGACGACCTTGAAGCAGGCCTCGACCATGTGATGTGCATTGCCGCCACGCACGCTCAAGTGCAGGTTGGCGCCAAGCCCATCGCTGAGGGAACGGAAGAAGTGCGGCACCAGCTCGGTCGGCAGCGCGCCGACGCGATCGCGCGGGAATGTTCCGGCAAACTCGAAGCAGGCACGCCCGGAGAGATCGAGCGCGGCCGTTGCCAGGCTCTCGTCCATCGGCAAGGTGAAGCCGTAGCGGCCTATGCCGCGCTTGTCGCCCAGCGCCTTGCGCATGGCCTCGCCGAGTGCCAGCGCCGAATCCTCGATCGTGTGGTGCTCATCGACATGGATGTCGCCATCGCAATGCAGGCGCAGGTCGATGTTGGCGTGGCGGGCGATCTGTTCGAGCATGTGATCGAAAAAGCCGAGTCCGCTGTGGATGTCGGCAGCGGCACCGGCATCGAGATCGACGCGCACGCGGATGCTCGTTTCCCCGGTTGCGCGGGTCACTTCGGCGATGCGCGGCGCATCGAGCAGATCGTGGGCGATCGCGGCCCAGCCTTGCCCGCAGGGACCGATGCGGAATCCGCGCACACCGAGATTGGCAGCCAGTTGCATATCCGTGTCGCGATCACCCACCACCGCCGAGCGTGCCCGCGACCAGCTGTCATCGGCCAGCCAGTGCCGCAACATGCCGACGCCGGGTTTACGCGTATCCAGGCCCTCATGGGCAAAGCTGCGATCAATCAGCACCTCGCGCAAGGCGATGCCCTGCGAGCCAAGGATGCGCAGCAGCAGGTCCTGCGGCCCCTGGAAATCGGCTTCGGGGAAACTGTCCGTGCCCAGGCCATCCTGATTGCTTACCATGACGATTTCATAGCCCGCCGCCACGCAGCGCGACAAGGCGGCGATGACGCCAGGCAACAACGCGAATTTGGAGAAATGATCTACCTGGAAATCCTCAGGCTCCTCGATCAGGCAACCATCGCGATCGACAAAGAGGATCCTGCGCTGACTCATGCCGCCGCCTCGCCGCGGATGAGCAGCTCAAGCAGGCGCGAATTCTCCTCGCGCGTGCCGATGCTCAGGCGCAGGAAGCCGCCCAATGCCGGATGACGGGATACATCGCGAACGACGACACCGCCATTGAGCAGGGTCCGATAGACCCGCGATGCATCCTCGAACTGCACGCAAAGGAAATTCGCCCGCGAGGGTAGGACATCGAGCACCGCCGGCAGTCGTTTCAGCGCGATCGCCATGCGCTCGCGCTCGGCAATGGTCAAGGCGATGCGTTGCCGGGTCAGGCTCATGCCAGCGGCGGTCAATGCCGCCAGTGCCGCCGCCACGCTCGGTGTGGACACGGGATACGGGGCCAGGATCTTGCGCAGCAGGGCGATGATCTCGGCACCGGCGAGCAGGCAGCCGATGCGCGCGCCAGCCAGCGCCCAGGCCTTGGACAAGGTGCGCAGGACACCGAGATTGGCGTGGTGGGCAAGCAGTCCGCTGGCGCTGGGCAGATCGGCAAACTCGATGTAGGCCTCGTCGACGATGACCAGGGCACGGCCGCGCAGGGCATAGGCGATGCGCTCGATATCCACCAGCGGCACGCAAGCGCCAGTGGGATTGTTTGGCGAGCAGAGGAATAGCAGCTTGACCGATGCCGGCAGGGATTCGCACAGCGCCCGCACGTCCAGGCCGAATTGCGCATCCAGGGGGACCTCGATGCGCTCGGCGCCCTGCACCGCCGCGCACACCGCATACATGCCGAAGGTCGGCGGCGACAGGGCGATGGCATCGACGCCGGGACGGCAAAAGGCACGCAAGAGCAGATCGATGGCCTCGTCGCTGCCGCGCGTGACGAGAATCTGGCTGCTGCCGACGCCATACAGCTCGGCCAGGCGCTCGATCAAGGCCTGCGGTTGCGGCTCGGGATAGCGGTTCAACGACAGCGCACGCGCCTCCGGCAAGTTGCCCGACGGTGGCCACGGCGCCTCATTCGCATTGAGCATGACCGCGGCCTGCGCGGCCTCCCGCCGTGCCGAGGAATAAGCCTGCAAGGCAAGGATTTCCGGACGCGCCAGATCGAGCACACTCATGCGACGTTCTCCATGGTTTCAAGGCGCAGGCTGACTGCGTTCGCATGCGCATCGAGTTGCTCGGCACGGGCCAGGGTCACCGCGCAGGGACCGATGGCACGCAGGCCGGCGGGCGACAGCTCCTGCATGCTGATCTGTTTCTGGAAGCTGGCCACCGACAACCCGCTGCATGCCCGGCTTGCCGCATAGGTCGGCAGGACATGATTGGTGCCGCTGCAGTAATCGCCGATCGATTCCGGTGACCACGCACCAAGGAAGATCGAACCGGCGCTGCGCACCCCGGCGACCAGTTGGCGCGGCTCGGCGACATTGAGGATCAGGTGCTCGGGTGCATAGGCATTGCTGACCTCGAGCGCCTGTTGCAGCGAGGCGACCTTGATCAGCAGACCGCGCGCCAGCGACTGGCGGGCGATGTCGGCGCGTGGCAGGCGCAGGCGTTGCACTTCGATGCAGGCGGCGACTTCCTCGATCAACGCCGCGCTTGGCGAGACCAGGATCGACTGCGAATCGGTGCCGTGTTCGGCCTGGGCGAGCAGGTCGGCGGCGACGAAGCGGGCATCGGCCTGTGCATCGGCAACGACGAGGACTTCGGATGGCCCGGCCGGCATGTCGATGGCCGCTCCCTGCGGATCGCTCGCCACCTGCAGCTTGGCCTCGGTCACCCAGACATTGCCCGGGCCGAACAACTTGTCGCAACGCGGCACCGATGCGCTGCCATAGGCCATGGCCGCTATCGCCTGCGCGCCGCCCAGCTTGAATACCTGGTCGATTCCGCAACTGCGCGCGGCAAACAATACCGCCTCGTCGCAGCGGCCATCGGCGCGCGGTGGCGTGCACAGGACGACATCGCCACAGCCGGCAATCTGCGCCGGCACGCCGAGCATCAGCGCGGTCGACGGCAACGGCGCGGCTCCGGCCGGCACATACAGGCCGACGCGCTCGATCGGCCGCAGGATGCGTTCGCAGATCACCCCGGCTGCCGTCTCGACGCGCACCGGCTGCGGT
This sequence comes from Lysobacterales bacterium 63-13, assembly GCA_001899855.1. GTDB lineage: Bacteria > Pseudomonadota > Gammaproteobacteria > Xanthomonadales > Rhodanobacteraceae > Dokdonella. The sequence goes on along the minus strand of MKWR01000029.1, from coordinate 343,727 downwards.
GCGCAGGCGCGATGGAAGTGCTCGATGCGCCCGCGCGCATCGAGGATGGCGCGCTTCAATTCCTCCGCCAGGGATTCCTCGGCGGCGACAAACTCCGCTTCGCCAACGCGCAGCGATGCCAGCGTGCAGCGATCGAAGCGGCGGGTCAGTTCGAGCAAGGCGGCATCGCCGTCGCTGCGTACCGCGGCCAGTGTCCGCGCGACCGCCGCGCGGGTTTCCGCGCTGCCTGCGAGTGCGGGCCGGGCGAGCGCGGCGTGCCGCTCGGCAGCGGAGAGTGCAGTCCAGTCGAGGCGCTTCATGCCAGCATCTGCTCCACCGGCAACACCAGCATCTGCCGCGCACCGGCACGCTGCATGTCTTCCAGATGCTGCCAGGTGATCGCGTCATTGCAGATCGCCTGCACCGAAACCTGGTTGTCCTGCCCCTCGATGGATGTCACCGTCGGTCGCTGCCCCTGCGGCAACAGGCGCGTGATCGCATCCAGCGCCGCGCGCGGCGACTGCCACATGACCAGCTTGGACACGCGCACCTGGATCACGCCCTCGATTCGGCGCAACAGCATGTCGATCAAGTCGGCGCGCGCGTCAGCGGGGGACAGCGTGCCGGCAGCCAGCACGGCTTCGGATTCGAGGATGATTGCCGCCTCCTTCAACTGGTTCGCCGCCAGCGTCGCCCCGCTGGAAACCAGGTCGCAGATGCAATCGGCCGTGCCGAGGCGCGGCGCGATCTCGACCGAGCCCGACAAGGTCACGACCGCGGCCTGCACGCCGGCGCGGCGCAACCAGTCGGCAAGCAGGTTCGGGTAACTGGTGGCGATGCGCAGGCCGCCGAGTTGTGCGGCATCGGCATAGGCAAACTCCTCGGGCACGGCCAGCGCCAGCCGGCAATGCCCGAAGCCGAGTGCGCGCACTTCCCGAAACGCCGCGCTGTCGCCAGCGTTGCCGGCATCCAGCGCCTGTTCCAGCAAGACGTTGCGGCCGACGATGCCGAGATCGCAGACGCCCTGCGCGATCATGCCCGGCACATCGTCATCACGCACCAGCAGCAGGTCGACCGGCAAGCTCTCGCCAAAGCAGAACAGCTTGTCGCGACTGCGCCGGAACTTGAGGCCGCAACGCGCAAGCAGGTCGATCGAGGCGTCGCTGAGGCGACCGGACTTCTGGATTGCGATGCGCAGGCGGTCACGCGCACTCACCGGCGCACCCCGCGGGCGGCAACACGGGCACGCGGGGATTTCGCGGCGGACGCCGGCGGCCGAGTCGCGGCATCCGCCGCCGCGGCCTTCGCCCTGGTCGATTTCGGCGCAGCGTCACGCGACAGTGCGGCCAGGTAACCGCCATTGCCGTGGCTGAGGAAACGCGCGACGCGGCCAATCGTGGTGATGCTGACCGCCGTGCGCTCATGGATCTCGCGATACGGCATGCCCTTGAGGATGTAGGGGACCACGCACCAGCGATCGCTCAGTGCCTCCAGTTCGGCGGGCGTGCACAGGTCGCGCAGGAACGCACGCATTTCGGCCACGCCCTGCAACGACAGCAAGGCACGACACAAGCCGTCCTCGGCCCGTGCCATCGGGGTCTCCGCTTCAATCGAACGACGCTTCATGACGTATTAACGCGCTAGTACATTGATGCGCAGACTAATGGCGATCGCGGCGATGTGCAAGGGGAATCTGCAGGTCCTTCGAGTCAAGACACTGGGCCGGTGCCTGCAGGCGAGCCCGGGCAGGAAGCAGCAAGCCCCGTGAAGCCAGGCAGGAGCGGCCTTCAGGCCCGGCACCTCTGCGCACGCGGCGGCAGCACGGAGGTCGCCGGAAAGCCCGCGGCTTTCGCCGGGGCAATTGCAGGTCGACCATCTGACGAACATCGCTGCCGCGCAGGCAGCGTCGATCAATACACGTCGCGACGGTAGCGGGCGCTGGCGGTCAAGGCCTGGACGGCATCGTCGCCGAGGATGTGCCGGAGCGTCGCATCGACGCCGGGTGCCATGCCTTGCGAGCTGCCGCAGACATGGATGACCGCGCCATCGGCCAGCCAGCGGCGCAGGTCGGCGGCAGCGGCTTGCAGTCGATGCTGCACGTGGATGCGCTCGGGCTGGTCACGCGAAAAGGCCAGGTCAAGTCGCTCGATGCGGCCGCAGTCCTTCCAGCCGGCAATCTCCTCGGCATAGTGGAAATCACGATCGGCATTGCGCTCGCCGAAGATCAGCCAGTTGCGGAACCGGCCCTCGGCGATGCGTTGGCGGAGCATGGCACGCAGGCTGGCGATTCCGGTGCCGTTGCCGATGAGGATGACCGGCACATTGGCATCCGGCGCATGGAAGGCGGCGTTGGCGCGCACGCGGGCGCGGACTTCAGCGCCGAGCGGGGCGTATTCGGTCAGCCAGCCGGTGCCCAGGCCGAGACTGCCGTCGGCGCGACGCCATTGCCGCAACAACAGTTCCAGCTTGCCGTCCGCCGGAATCGAGGCGATCGAGTAATCCCGATGCGGCAAGGGCACCAGCGCGTCGGCGATTTGTTGCGCATCCTTGCCCGCCACCTCGATGGCGAGAGAACTGCGGCTGGCCAGCTCGCGCAGGGTCAATGATTTCCGCCGCAGCTTGACCATGGCATCGCCATCCAGCCGATGCCGTGCCAGCCACGCCTCGACGCTCGCCGCGGCGTTCCCGGGGCCGATCTCGACGATATCGCCGGCTTGCCAGGCGAGATCCGCCGCATCGAGCGGTTGCAGGGCCAGGTGGAAGCACGGATCACCCATGCTGCCGGGATTGACCAGCCTGCGTTCGCCGAGCAGCCAGCGCGCGTAGCGTGGCTCCTGCCAGTCCGGCAGGTCGCTGCAGCCGCTCAGTTGACCGAGGCGATACTGCCAGTGGCGCAAGGCTCCATCATCGCCATCATCGACATCGATCATGTCGAACAATCGCTGCGCCCCGCTGCGCTGCAGCCACTGCTCGACGGCATGACCGAAGCTGCAATAGTTCACATATTCTGAATCGCCAAGGGCCAGCACGGCGTAACCCAGGTGATCGAGTGCCGCGGGCGAACGCATGACCGAATCGACAAAGCCCGCGGCCATGTCCGGGGCATCGCCTTCGCCGGTCGTGCTGACCAGGAACAGCGCGCGGCGGCTGCGCTGCAGGTGCTGCAGGTCAAGTTCCTGCAGTGAACACAGATCGACGTGCATGCCGCCGGCGCGCAGCGACTCCGCGGTCTTTTCGGCAAGCTGGGCGGTGCTTCCGCTCTGGCTGGCATAGGCGACGAGAATGTCCTTGCTGGCTGCATCGATCTGCCCGCGCGCAGTCGCAGCCAGCGGCAGCTGCGCGGCCTTGCGGCGCAGGGCGAACATCCACATGCAGGCGAAAAGGTAGAGGCAGCCGGCGACGCCGGCAGCGAGCCAGCGCCCCGCACCCGGATCGGGCAAGCCGATGGCCGTCGTCTGCGCGTAGCCGGCGATGATCGCCAGCGCGACCAGCGCGGCGACAACCGCCAGGTTGCCGAGACGGTGCCGCGATGCCGCGCTGGCGTGGGCGCGCGCGCTGTTCATCGGGCCAGCAGCGCGGCAAATGTGGGCGTCATGCGCTCCTCGAAACCCTCGCCCTTGCGCAGGATGAACAGTGCGGCGACGCCGCGACGCCCGGCATATTCCAGACCGGCATCCGCCCCGAGCACGCTCAGCGCCGTGGCCAGCGCATCGGCATCGATGCCGAGCGGTGCCATCACGGTCACCGAGGCCACGCCATTGTCGAGCGGCCAGCCGTTGCGCGGATCAATCCGATGCGCATAGCGGCGACCGCCGTCCTCGAAGAAATGCCGATAGTCACCCGAGGATCCCAGTGCGGCATCGCGCAGGCCGATCACGTGCTGCGGCGTGATGCTGCCGTCGGCGCTGTCGTTGTCCAGCGGGCGCTGGATCGCGACTTGCCAGGCGCTGCCGCCGGGCCGCGAGCCGCGCCCGCGCAATTCGCCGCCGACTTCGACCAGGTAGTCGTCGATGCCCTGTGCCTCAAGATATTCGCCAATCAGATCAAGCGCATAGCCGGGCGCAATCGATGACAGATCCAGATGCGTGCCGCCGCTTTGCAGGATGCGCCGCTGCCTGGCATCGAAGCGCACGCGTTGCCATCCGGTGCGCCCACGCATCGCCTCGATCGATGCCGGATCAGGCGGTTCCCGGCGCGATCCGGCTGCGCCGAAGCCCCACAGATCGACCAGTGGCCCCACCGTCGGATCGTAGGCACCACCGGTATCCGCGGCGAGCTCCAGTGCGGTTTCGATGACCTTGAACAACTCGCGCGGCAGCACGCTCCAGGTCCCCGCGGGCGCGGCATTGAACCGGCTCAGATCGGAATCCGCCTTCCATGTGCTCATCTGCTGATCGACGAGCAGCAGCCGCGCCTCGACCCCATCCTTGATCTTCTCCAGGCTGTCATCCGCGCCGACGTAACGAACCGCCCACATCGAACCCATCGATTCACCATCGATGGATTGCAGGTGCGGCGACGTCGAACATGCCGCAAGAGCGATGGCCATGCCCAGCGCAAACCACGCGCACAGGTTCCCGCAGGCCCCGCACAGGTATGCCATCGGACTGCGCGGGCAGCTCATTACTGCGGCAGCACCTCAAGCGTGACCACATAACTGACGCGGCGCTGGGTGGCCTGCGGAATCGAGGTCTTGTCATCCACCAGGCTGGTTTCAAGCCAGTAGCGACCGGCATTCGGCCAGGTCACGCTGAACTGGCCATCCTTGTCACTGGTGGCGGTCAATTCATTCTGCTTGTCGCGATAGCGGATGCCATCGGGGATGATCTCGATGGCCAGATCCGGAGCAGGCTTGCCATCGAGCAGCAGCTTGAACGTGGCGGCTTCGCCGGCGAACAGGTCATTCGGATGCGTCACCGCCACGAGTTCGAGTCCGGCACCGGTCGACTTTAACGCGGTGTCGCTCGGTCGCCCGGCGGTGACGAAGGTTTCGACGCGCCCGGCGGATTGCGACACTTTCAGATTCTTCGCGTCCTTGGGCACCTCGTTGGCGAATTTTTCCGCATTGCCACGCCAGCGCTTCGGCTTGCCGTCTTCCTCCCAGCTTGCGGACAGACCCGCGTTGACGACGGCGATGCGATAGGTGCCGGGCTCGGCCAGATGCACATCGAAGGTGCTGCGGTATTTTCCGGTCGCGCGGTTCTCGGCCTGCACCGGCTTGCCATCCGGCCCGGTGATGGCCAGCGCATCGAGGCGCAGAGGCACATGGTTGAAATAGAACAGGTCGTTGGATACGGCCGCATCGACGGTGATCCAGGAATCTTCACCCGAGAGCACGGTTGCCGACGGCAGCAACCAGGCCTTGTGCGCCTGCGCGGACAAAGGCAGGACGAGGGCAAAAGCCAGCGCGAGGAGTTTCACGGGAGCGTTCATGGCGGTTCTCCGGATTCAGGGATTGAGATCGAGCTTGACCAGGCCGAGCTCGTGCTCGCCCTTGGCATCAAGGTGCCGGGATGCGGTGACCGGCCAATCGAACGGGATGCGCAACAGTTCACGGCCGCCCACTTCGCGCACCGCCTCGACCACCAGCGCGTACTGGCCCGGCTTGAGCGCGGCAAACGGTGGCTTGGCCGCATCGAAGCGCAACTGGTGCTGGCCCACGGGACGCGTCGCACCGCTGACGCCGTCGATCGGCAAGGTCTGGTCACGCCCGCTGCGCCGCCACCACTGGCGCAGGTCGGCCAGCCATTTGCTGCCGGCACCTTCCTTGGTTTCCTTCTGCGCATACCAGACCGCGAGATTGGCAGCCACCTCGTGGCCGCCATCCTCGACCCAGACCGCGACATAGGGACGGTGGTATTCCGACGCATCGATGCGTGGAATCTCCACCGTCACGTTGATTTCGGCCGCCGCCGACGAGGCGATCAGCAGCAGGGACAGCATCAGCGGGTGGCGCATGCAAGACCTCTCAATGTACAAAAAGAATGGCAATCAGCAACATGACCATGAAACCCAGCCCGACCAGTGGCCAGGTCAACGGGCGCTGCCGCGCATGCAGGTGCAGCAGGAAAAACCCGGTCAGTGCAAAGACCACGCAGGCAATGGCAAACACATCGATGAACCAGTTCCATGCCGCTCCGGTGTTGCGGCCCTTGTGCAGGTCGTTGAGCCAGGAAATCCAGCCGCGATCGCTGCGTTCGTATTCGATCTCGCCGCTGGCGCGATCGATGCTGAGCCAGGCATCACCACCGGCGCGCGGCATCGACACGTAGATTTCACTGTCCGACCACTCGGCACTGCGCGCGCCGACGCGGACATCCAGTTGCGCTTCAAGCCAGTCGCGCAGGGATTCGGGCAGCGACGCGCCGGTTTCGCTCGTCGCAGTCGCCAGTTCTGCCAGGAGTTCCGCCGGCAGGCGCGACTTCTGCGTGCTGACGACGGCCTTGGCCTCGATCTGCGCGGAATGGTTGAGAGTGATGCCGGTGATGCTGAAAAGCAGGATGCCGACCAGACACAAGGCCGAACTGATCCAGTGCCATGCGTGCAAGGTCTTCAGCCAGTACGACCGGCGTATCGGATCCACTGGCTGACTCATTGACGATGCAGGTTCTGCGCTGCGATACAGTGGCGATTACACCACGAATGCGAATCACTCGCAATACGAATCGAACCCGGCTTGCCGATGTCCAGGTCAATCGCAATACGGTCGTGCGTGAAGGCTGCGTAGCGCGCGCACCCGACACGCTTGCGCCCGTCAAGCCAGGGGCTTTCGCAACACCTCGAAACGCAGATCATCGCGCAGCGGAATGCCGAAGCGCTCGTCACCGTACGGAAACGGCTTGTGCTCGCCGCTGCGCTGGTAACCGCGCCGTTCGTACCAGGCAATCAGCTCGTTGCGGATATCGATCACGGTCATGCGCATTTCCGCGCAATGCCAGTCGTCGCGGGCAATGCGTTCGGCTTCTCCCAGCAGGCGCTGGCCGATGCCGGTGCCCTGCCCGTCCGGCCGCACCGCGAACATGCCGAAATAGGCGATGCCGTGCTGGTCCTGCAGTTCGCAGCAGGCCAGCAACTGGCCATCGCGCTCGACCAGGATCACGCGTGCATCCTTGCGTTCGATCAACTCGATCAGCAACTGGCGGTCGATGCGCTGACCATCGAGGAAATCCGCTTCGGTGGTCCAGCCCTGGCGACTGGCATCGCCGCGATAGGCCGATTCAACCAGGGCGACGATCGCATCGACATCGGCCAGGCTGGCCGTACGGAATTCCAGATCGGTCATTGCACGCACTCAGGCAAGAAGTTTGCGCACACGCTGCACGGCGGCGACAAAGGCATCAATTTCCGCGTGCGTGTTGTAGAACGCCAGCGAGACGCGCAGCGTCGCCGCCACGCCAAAGAACTGCATCAACGGATGCGCGCAATGATGGCCCGAACGCACGGCAATGCCTTCATGATCAAGCAGGGTTGCCAGATCGTGCGCATGCACGCCATCGATGAGGAAGGCGATCACCGGCACCTTGTCACGCGCCTCGCCGATGATGCGCAGGCCGGGGATCGAGCGCATGGCCGTGGTTGCGTGGAGCAGCAGCTCGTGCTCGCGCGCAGCCATGCGCTCGAAACCGATCGACTCGATGTAATCGAGCGCTGCACCGAGGCCGACAACGCCGGCGATGTTCGGCGTGCCAGCTTCGAACTTGTGCGGCGGATCGGCAAACGTGGTGCCTTCGAAACGGACCTCACGGATCATCTCGCCGCCGCCGAAAAACGGCGGCATCGCATCAAGGTGCGCACGGCGTGCCCAGAGCATGCCGGTGCCGGTTGGCCCGAACAGCTTGTGCCCGGTCAGCACGTAGAAATCACACCCCAGCGCACGCACGTCGATGCGCAGATGCGGTGCGGCCTGCGAGCCATCGACGAGCAGCGGGATGCCGCGCTTGCGGCATTCACGGGCGAGCTGGGCAATCGGATTGATCGTGCCAAGCACATTCGAGACATGGGTGACGGCAGCAAGCTTGACCTCGGGCGTCAGCAACTCGATGAAACGCTCGACGATCAATTCGCCGGATTCGGTGATCGGCGCAACCTTGAGCTTCGCACCTGTCCGTGCGCCAACCAGCTGCCATGGCACGATGTTGGCATGGTGTTCCATCTGCGTGACGAGGATCGTGTCACCCGCCTGCAGGCGCGGCAGCGCGTAACTGTAGGCGACCAGGTTGATCGCCTGGGTCGTGCCCGAGGTGAAGATGACTTCATCGCGCGAAGGCGCATTGATGAAACGTGCAAGCTTGTCGCGGCTTGCCTCGAAGGCGCTGGTCGCCTCGTCGCCAAGCGCATGCACGGCGCGGGCGACGTTGGCATTGGTCTGCCGGTAGAAATGATCGACTGCTTCGATGACTGAGGCCGGCTTTTGCGAGGTGTTGGCGTTGTCGAGATAGATCAGCGGCTTGCCATGCACGCGGCGTGAAAGCAGCGGGAAATCGGCGCGGATGCGCTCGACATCGAGCACTGTCACATTTGCCCCTGGCACCGCGCTCATGCCGGCGCACCTTCGCTGGCGAATTCCTCGACCTCCTCGGGCAGGCGTTCGAGCAGCAAGGCATCGACGTGTTCGCGCAGTGCCGTGTTCTCGATCGAATCAAAAGCGATGCGGCAGAACGCAAGGGTCAGCAGCGATCGCGCCTGCTGTGCGGAAAGTCCACGCGACCTCAGGTAGAACAAGGCTTGCTCATCAAGCTGGCCGACCGTCGCGCCATGCGCGGCCTTGACCTCGTCGGCGTAAATCTCGAGCACGGGCTGGCTGTCGATCTCGGCCTGTGCGGAAAGCAGCAGGTTCTTGTTGCTGAGCTGGGCATCACTGCCATCGGCACCCGGGTTGACCGTGATGGCGCCATGGAACACGCCGCGCGAACGCTGATCGGCAACGCCGCGCCAGACTATGTCGCAGGCGGTGTCGCGCGCCGCATGGCGGACATCCAGGCGTGTATCGGCATGCTGGCGGCCGCGCAAGGCAAACACGCCACGCGAAACAAAACGCGAGCGGTCGCCAGCCAAGGTCACTGCCAGATCATGCCGCAACCACGCCGTACCGGCTTCGATCGAACGCATTTCCAGTTGCGCATCAGCGGCAAGCCGCGCTTCGCTGCGTCGGAACAAGCTCGCCGATTCGCTGGAGTTCTGCACTTGCAGCAGGTCGAGCCGGCCACCGGCGGCAACGGCAATCTGCGTCAGCAGGTTGCCGAAATGGGCCTGGCCTGATTCGCCGACATGATGTTCGACCACGCGCAAGGCTGCGCCCTCGCCAACCTCGATGATCCCGCGCAGATGCCAGGCCAGTTCGGTGGAAGCCGCCGCGCCGATCAGGACCAGGTGCACGAGCGGCAGATCGCGGCGCCCGGCGGCAACGCGGATGACCGGACCATCGCCGGCAAGCGCGGTGTTCAGCCGCGCGAAGACATCCGCGGCATCGTCGAACGAGCGTGACAAGGGACCTTGCAGGGAATCCGCATCGCTTTCCAGCACCTGCGAGAGCGTGTGCAATTGCAGTCCATCGATCGGCTCGATGCGCGAGAGATCGGCACGGAACGCGCCATTGACGAAGACCAGGCGCGGGCCGTCAACGCCAGGCAAGGCCAGCAGGCCGGCATCGATCGATCGCCCTGCGGCGTCGCTGTCGCCGCGCTGGTAGGCACGCTGGGCGAGGGCGCGCAGGCTGGTGTATTTCCAGGCTTCGCTGCGTGCTGCCGGCATGCCATCGCGGGCCAGTTGCGCCAGTGCGTTGGCACGCACCCGCCCCAGCCAGCCCGCCTGGCCGCCGGCCAGCGTCGCACCCTCGGCAATCAGCGGTTCGAGAAAACCTGTAGCCATCAGGCGGCCCCGGCCAGCTTGCGCTCGGCAATCCACGAATAGCCATGTTCCTCGAGCTTCAGCGCCAGCGACTTGTCGCCGCTCTCGACAATGCGCCCGTCGGCCAGCACGTGCACGAAATCCGGCACGATGTAATCGAGCAGGCGCTGATAGTGGGTGATGACGACAAACGCGCGCGCCGGATCGCGCATCGCATTGACGCCGTCGGCAACCATCTTCAGCGCGTCGATATCGAGGCCGGAATCGGTCTCGTCGAGGATCGCCAGCTTTGGTTCAAGCAAGGCCATCTGGAAGATCTCGTTGCGCTTCTTCTCGCCACCCGAAAAACCTTCGTTGACGGCACGATGCAGCAACTCGTCCTTCAGATGCAGCACGGCGAGCTTCTCGCGCACGCGCTTGAGGAACTGCATTGAATCGAGTTCCGCCTCGCCGCGGCGCTTGCGCTGCGCATTGAGCGCGGCGCGCAGGAAATAGGTGTTGTTCACCCCCGGAATCTCCACCGGATACTGGAAGGCAAGGAAGACGCCGGCCGCGGCCCGCTCCTCGGGCTCCAGCTCAAGCAGGTTGCCGCCTTCGAAGTGGATCGACCCGGCGCTGACTTCGTAGCCCGCGCGGCCGGCGAGGACGTTGCCCAGCGTCGACTTGCCGGCGCCATTCGGCCCCATGATGGCGTGCACTTCGCCCGCCTTCACTTGCAGATCGAGGCCCTTGAGGATGTCCTTGCCGGCGACGCGGACGTGGAGGTTTTCAATTTTCAGCATGTCGGAACCCGTGGTTTTCTTGAGATCACGGCAGGAGGGTTTCCGCCGCGCATCTGGTTGTTTCATTCGCGAACACGTGTTGGGGAATGCCAGGACGGCACTCAGCCCACCGCGCCTTCCAGCGAAAGGTCAAGCAGCTTCTTCGCCTCCACCGCAAATTCCATCGGCAGCTCGCGGAACACCTGCTTGCAGAAGCCGTCGACGATCAGCGATACCGCGTCTTCCTCGGCAATGCCGCGTGAGCGGCAGTAGAACATCTGGTCGTCGGAAATCTTCGAGGTGGTCGCCTCGTGTTCGACGATCGCGCCCGGGTTCTTCACCTCGATGTAGGGGAACGTGTGCGCGCCGCACTGCTTGCCGATCAGCAGGCTGTCGCATTGCGTGTAGTTGCGCGCGCCACTGGCCCCTTTCTCGATCTTGACCAGGCCGCGGTAGCTGTTCTGGCTGCGCCCGGCGCTGATGCCCTTGGCGATGATCTTCGACTTGGTATTGCGGCCGATGTGGATCATCTTGGTGCCGGTGTCGGCCTGCTGGTGGTGATGGGTGAGCGCCACGGAATGGAACTCGCCGACCGAATCATCGCCACGCAGCACACAACTCGGATACTTCCAGGTGATCGCCGAACCCGTTTCAACCTGGGTCCAGACGATCTTCGAGCGCGCGCCGCGGCAATCACCGCGCTTGGTGACGAAGTTGTAGATGCCGCCGACGCCGTTCTCGTCGCCCGGATACCAGTTCTGCACGGTCGAATACTTGATGTTGGCATCATCCAGCGCGACCAGTTCGACGACCGCCGCATGCAACTGGTTCTCGTCGCGCATCGGTGCCGTGCAACCTTCCAGATAGGAGACGCTGGCACCTTCCTCGGCAATGATCAAGGTACGTTCGAACTGGCCGGTGTGGCCGGCGTTGATGCGGAAGTAGGTGCTCAGTTCCATCGGGCAACGCACGCCTTTCGGAATGAAGACGAAACTGCCGTCGGAGAACACCGCGGAATTGAGCGCGGCGAAATAATTGTCGGCGGTCGGCACGACCGAGCCGAGGTATTGGCGCACCAGCTCGGGATGGCTGCGGATCGCCTCGGACATCGAGCAGAAGATCACGCCGACATCCGCCAGTTCCTTCTGGAACGTGGTGCCGACCGAGACCGAATCAAACACCGCATCGACGGCCACGCCGGCGAGCTTGGCCCGCTCGTGCAAGGGCACGCCAAGCTTGTCGTAGGTATCGATCAATTCCTTCGGCACATCGGCCAGCGACTTGTACTTGGCCTTGGGCGCGGAGTAATAGCTGATTGTCTGGAAATCGATCGGGCCAATGCGCAGCTTGGCCCATTCCGGCGCGATCATGGTCAGCCAGTGCCGGTAGGCGGCAAGTCGCCACTCGGTCATCCAGGCGGGCTCACCCTTGCGCTCGGAAATCCAGCGCACGACACCTTCGTTGAGTCCCGGCGGCAGGCTGTCGGTTTCGATGTCGGTGACAAAGCCGGCGTCGTAGCGGCGGTTCATCGCCTCGACGATGTGCTCGTTGCCCGGACTCGGCGGCACCTCGCGTGGCGCAGGCTCGGCCCGCTGCATGGCTTGGGTCATTGTCGGAGTACTCATGAAATGGCCACCCGCAACGGGATGCCCGCCGTGCGCCGTGGCGGCGTTGCCAGCATGTCGGCCAGGGTCACGCCTTGCAGCGCGGTGCGGATGGCCTCGCTGATGCGCAGCCAGTTCACGCGCACGCCGCAATGCGATTCGTGATCGCACAAGCCGCTCTCGGTGCAACATTCGGTCATGCCGATCGGTCCTTCCATCGCCGTCACAATGTCGGCGACAGTGATCGCACCAGGCTGGCGCGCGAGGCGATAGCCACCATTCACGCCTCGCCAGGAATCCACAAGGCCGGCACTCGCCAGTTGCTTGAGCACCTTGCTGACCGTTGGCGTCTCCAGTCGCGCGCGTTCGGCGAGGATTTGCGCACTGAGCACTTCCTCGACCGATGTGGCCAGGCAGGTCATGACGACGGTTGCATAGTCCGTAAGTTTGCTGACGCGTAACATGATGGCTCCATTCAGTACCGAAATTGTACTATTTAGATCGCGTCTTCACAAATGCTGCCCGAACGACCCATTTTGGCTGGATGACCGGTACACTGAAATCGAACGGCTCGGCGCGACAATGAACCAATTCCGCGGCAGCCACCGCGTTTTTCCTGCTTCGCGGAGGCTTCCTCCCGTTCGGTTGAATTGCGCGCGGATTGAATGCTTAACACCCAACCACTGGACTGGCAGACATCATGAACTCGACCCGTGACCCATTGCACGGCTGCAGCGCCGCCCGCCCGCTCCGGATCGCGACTTCACTGCCGTTGTTCATGATGTTGCTGTTTGCCGGGCAAAATGCGCTGGCCAATATCTCGGCCAGCGAGCGAACGGCACTCCTTGATTTGTACGCAAGCACCAACGGTAGCCAATGGATCAATAGCGCCGGCTGGGGCGGCGGAGTCGGAACAGAGTGCGCCTGGTTTGGAGTGACCTGCGCGCCCGATGGCAACAGCGTCGAACAACTTTCGCTGGCCAACAACCAACTCTCCGGCCCGCTGCCGTCCAATCTGCAGGATCTGTCCAGCCTTACCCTTCTTTTCCTCGGCAACAACGCTATCACGGGCTCGATTCCACCGCTCGCCGGCATGCAGGAACTGCGGGATTTTGCGATCGGCAGCAATCTGCTGAGCGGCCCGATACCACCTATCAATGCCTTGACGCACCTGTCTTCGTTTGACGTCGGCAACAACCAGCTGAATGGAACTACGCCGGACATTTCCGGCCTGACCGCGCTTTACCTTTTCGATCTCTCCGACAACCAAATTGGTGGCGGAGTACCAGCGCTGTCGAATCTACCGCTGCTGGCCAGTTTCAACGTCAGCGACAATCAATTGACCGGGCACCTGCCTTCGCTGGCTGGACTGACCAATCTGCATTCGTTCTATGTCTCGGACAACCAGTTGGGTGGCCCCGCGCCCGCTCTGCCCAGCCCGAACGCGCTGACTGCCAATGGAAGCAGGCTTTGTCCGAATTTGCTGCAGCCATCCACATCCCCGGAATGGGATGCAGCCACCGGCACCACTCCCTGGTATCTGAATTGTGCCGACGACACCATCTTCCGCAACGGCTTCGATTCGAATCCGTAAGTGACGCCACGCCAATCGGCACAACCGATACCGCAGACACCTTGTTGCCGGGGCATGCCGCACGCCGCGCACTCTGCACTAGAATTGCCTCCAATTCCGATCCTGGATACCGAAGTGATCTCGACAAGCGATCGTCAGGCTGAGCTGCGCGAGTTTGTGCGTGGTGCGCTCGCCAGCGGGGATTTCACGGTTTCACGCGCCTCTGCGGATGCCAGCTTCAGAAGCTACTGGCGCGTTGTCATGACCCCGCATGCAGGCGATCCCGTGCAAGCAGACCGGATAGTCATGGATGCGCCACCGGGCAAGGAGGATCTTGCCGGCTGGCTGGATATTGCCGCGCGCCTGCACAACGCCGGACTGCATGCACCCGGGATTTTCGCGGTCAATCGCAAGCGTGGTTTCGTGCTGATGGAGGATCTCGGCACGCGCACCTATCTGCCGGAGCTCACGCAGGCCAGCGTCGATACCTTGTATGCGGACGCATTCGACGCCTTGTTGCGCATGCAGACCACGGTCGATGTCGCCGGCCTGCCCGCCTACGACCGTGAGCGCCTGATCGGCGAGATGGAACTGCTGCCCGAATGGTTCCTCAAGCGTCACCTGGGCTGCACGATTTCCTGCGAGGAGTGGGACATCATCGAGGCGGCCTTCACCTTTCTGGTGCATGCCGCCGAGGAGCAACCACGCGCCTTCGTGCATCGCGATTTCCACAGTCGCAACCTGATGATCGTCGATCATCAGGCAACCGGTAATCCATACGGCATGTTGGTCAATCCCGGCATCATCGATTTCCAGGACGCGCTGGTCGGGCCGATCACTTACGACCTCGTCTCCCTGCTGCGCGACTGCTACGTCGAATGGGATGCGGAACGCCTCGCGGGTTGGGTCGAGAGCTATCGCCTGCGCCTGCAATCAACCCATCTGCTTGGCCCGGAAGTCAGCGCCGCGCGGTTTTCGCGCTGGTTCGATTTGATGGGCCTGCAACGCCACATAAAGGTGCTCGGCATCTTCTGCCGGCTCTGGTATCGCGACGGCAAACGCCAGTATCTCGACGACCTGCCCCTGTGCTGGCGCTACGCGATCACGGTCGCCCGGCGTTACCCGGAATTGCACGCCTTTGCCGCCCTGCTCGAAGGCGCACTTGGCGAGCGCGACTTGCGCATGCCACGCGAGCTGCCGCCTGCGTGAAACTCCAGCGCGCGATGATTTTTGCAGCCGGCCGCGGCGAGCGCATGCGGCCGCTGACCGACGCCACGGCGAAGCCCTTGCTCGAAGTCGGCGGCAAGCGCCTGATCGAATGGCACCTGCAGAAACTGGGCGCTGCCGGGATCCGCCGCGTGGTCATCAACACCTCCTGGCGCGCCGGGCAGTTTCCGGCGGCACTGGGCGATGGCAGTCGCTGGAATCTCGAGATCGACTACATCGACGAAGGGCCGGTCGCGCTGGAAACCGGCGGCGGCATGCTCAATGCGCTCGATCGACTTGGCGGCGAACCGTTCCTGCTGGTCAACGGCGACATCTGGATCGACATGGATTTCGCGCATCTCGCGCATGCTCCCGACAGCCTCGCCCACCTCGTCATGGTGGCCAATCCGGCACATGTCGCGCACGGCGATTTCGCCCTGGAATCGGACGGCCATCTGATCGACAGTGGCCCTGCGCGACTGACTTATTCCGGTGTCGGCGTCTATCGCGCGGCGTTGTTCGACGACTGGCGCACGGCCCTGCACGGACACGCCGGGGCCGCCGAAACACCGGCGCGATTCCCCCTCGCACCCCTGCTGCGCGCGGCCATGCGCCGGCATCAGGTCAGCGGCGAATTCTTCGCCGGCGACTGGGTCGATGTCGGCACGCCGCAACGGCTCGCCGAGCTCGACCGGCGCCTGCACAATCCCTGAAACGGCGTGTTCAATCCGTCGCTGGCGGAAACAGGTGGCGCAGGAACGGCACGGTGACGCGCCGTTGCGCGGCCAGCGCGGCCCGATCGATGCGATCCAGCAGGCCGACCAAGGTGCCGAGATCACGCGCACGCCGCGTGAACAACCAGTCGAGTACGGCGTCATCCAGTTCCAGCCCGCGCGCACTGGCCAGATCACGGACGATGCGACGGCGCATCGGCTCATCAAGCGGGCGGATCTGCCACTGCGTGCATGCAGACAGGCGCGAGACGAGATCCGGCAGTTGCAGCGCCAGTGCCGTCGGCGGATCGCTGGCCGCAAAGACCAGGGTCGTGCCCTCGGCGCGGCAGCGGTTGTGGAGATCGAACAGCGCATGCTCGGCGGATGCATCGCCGACCAGTACATCGAGATTGTCGATCGCCAGCACGTCGCTGCCGGCAAAACGCCGGATCGTGTCACCCGCCGCTTCGCCCAGCCGCGACAGATCGAGGTACTGGGCACTGCGCCCAACGGCGGCCGCTTCGGCACACACGGCGATCAGCAGGTGGCTCTTGCCGCTGCCGCGCGCGCCGGCGAGGAAGACGCGATCGACACCCGCGCCATGTGCCGCTTCGCGCAGGATGTCGATCCCGGGCGCATTGGCTCCGGCGACAAACGAGGCAAAGCGCTGGTGCGCCGGCCAGCGCAGGGCCAGCGGAATCTGTGCACTCATGGGCTGGCGCTGGAATCCGGGTTGGATGCAGGTGCACTCGCGACGATGATCACCACGTCCTCACGCGATGGATTGTCGGCATCATCGACGCCGACAATGAGCGATTCGGCCTCGGTTTCCTGATACATCTCGCTTTCCGTGTAGCGCTCATAGGCATAACGCAACAGGACCATGACCACGGCGGCGATCGGCAAGGCCAGCAGGACGCCGACAAAGCCGAACAATTCGCCACCGGCGAGTATCGCGAACATCACCGCCACCGGATGCAGGCCGATCTTGTCGCCGACAAGCTTGGGCACCAGCACATAGCCTTCGAGCAACTGGCCGACGACAAAAACGATCAGCACCAGTACGACGTGGTAGACATCCTGGTACTGCGCCACTGCGGCGATCACGCCCATGCCGACGCCGACAATCGCGCCCAGGTACGGCACGAAGCTGATCACGCCCGCGATCATGCCGATCAAAGGGCCGACACTGATGCCGACCGACCACAGGCCGATGCCGTACAAGGTGCCGAGGATGATCATCACGCTGAGCTGGCCACGCAGGAAGCCGCCGAGGGTTTCATCCGATTCACGGGTCAGGCGCATCACCACCGGCTCGATCGAGCGCGGCACCAGCGCATGAATGCGTTCGACGACGATGTTCCAGTCGCGCAAAAGATAAAACGCGGCAACCGGAATGATGACCAGGTTGAGCGCCCAGGCAATGATCGCGAAACCGGATTTGGAAACCTTGGCCAGCACCGTGGTGGCGAATCCACCCGCCTCCTTCCAGTGGCCCTTCAGCATCTCGACCACGCCCTGGCTGTCGACCATGCCGAGGCTGATGCCGAAATGCTGCTCGATCCATGGCGTCGCGACATCCCGCGCCCAGTCCGTCCAGCCCGGCAGCTGGTCGATGAAGCGGGTGACCTGCTTGTCCATGAACGGAATCAGCACGAGCACGATGCCAACCAGCACCAGGGTCAGGACGAGAAAGACCAGGCTGACTCCGAGCGAACGACTGACGCCGCGGCGTTCGAGCTTTTCGACAACAGGGTTGAACAGATAGGCGAACAGGCCGGCGATGATGAACGGCGCCAGCGCCGGCCCGATCAGGTACAGCACCCCACCCACCAGGGCGACCAGGATCAACCATTTGAGGCGGATATCGAGACTAGCGGCCATGCGAGGATTCCTTCAGGCGCCGGCGATTGGCGAATTCCCGGCGCGCACGCCGCGACCAGACGAGGACATAGTTTAGCCCGCTGGCCACCGTCAACAGCGCGGTCGCGACGAGCAGCACGCCCTGTCCCGGCCATTGCGGAAGCCAGGCCAGGCGCAGCAGCTCGGCAAGCACGAAAACGATCTGCACGACCGTGGTCAGCTTCGACAGGCGCGTCGGCTGCGCTTCGAACGGGCCAATCAGGTTGTGATAGGCGATCGCCCCGCAGACGATCACCAGGTCGCGGCCGATGACCAGCGCGAACAGCCACAGCGGCACCGCGCCAATCGTCGCCAGGGCGCTGAACGCGGCAAGCAGCAGGAGCTTGTCGGCCAGCGGATCGAGCAGTCCGCCAAGGCGCGATTGCCAGTTGAAATGCTTCGCCAGCCAGCCATCAAGGGCATCGCTGGCACCAGCCAATGCGGCCAGCATCAGGGCGCTGCCGAAATCTCCACGCGAGATGAGCCAGAACACCGGCCAGACCAGGGCGATGCGCAGGGCCGTGATCAGGTTGGGCAGGTGACGCCACATCGACACAAGTCAGGGACTCAGGGCGAGGGTCGCATCGATGCCTTGCACGGGCGGGCTGGCGCTGTTCACCTGCAACACCATGTCCGTGCCGACCAGGCCCAGCCAGCGGCTGAAATCACCGGCAAGGACGAGGTGCACGAGGATGCCGTCGCCACGCGCCTCGATCGGCCAGGACCGGCGCACCTGCGCCTGGCGCGTCAGGTAGCCCAGCGCCCGCGCATAGTCGGCGGCGGAGTGGATGCCGCTCAGCCAGATCCGCTTCTCGACCGGCGTGGCGTCGATGGCGACGCTCGCCCCGCCGCCGGCGAAACCCAACCCGGCCAGCATGCGATCGACCGCGTCGCTGTCGAACTCGGCAACCAGCACGAGCCGGGAAACGGACGCGCCGGCATCATCGGTGACGTTGTCGCGCCGGTAGCGGTACTGCAGGACCAGCTTGTCGGCGCCCGCCACCGCATTGGCGACTTCGCTGCGCGCAAGGATGCCGGGATCACCGCTGAGTCGCATCACGACCTCGGCCAGCGCGGTTTTCAAGGCACCCGCGCGCGCGGCTTCCGACTGGTTGGCGACCGGTGCCTCGCCGCTGTAGGTGGTCGGGGCGGCGACCGCCGCGGTCGCGAGCAAGCCCGCAGCCAGCCACGGCAACAGCATGATCGGCAGCCAGCGGCGGCCGCTTCCGCCCTTGCCGGCCTCGGCGTTCCGCGGCTCCCGGGCATGGCACGGGAACCGCTTCGCACAAGTTGCAACGTCGATGTCGGAGGCACGCATGAAGGGAGTCCCTGACCCGGCAAGAATGTCGACAAGTCTGCCGGACGGCGACTGCCTCGTCCATCGAAGCCCAAAGCGGCTGCCGCACCAGGGCACCTCGCCTTGTTCCCTGCGCGGGCCTTCGCTGCGGTTGCTGGTAAGATGCGCGCCCCCGCGTATCCGGCTCTGCCCATGTCGAACGAGAACGAGGCCCTTACCTACCGCGCCGCCGGTGTCGATATCGATGCCGGCAATGCCGTCGTCGAGCGCATCAAGCCGCTGGTCGCGCGCACTTTCCGCAAGGAAGTGATGTCGGGTCTTGGCGGCTTTGGTGGCCTGTTCGACCTCGGCGGCCGCTATCGCGAACCGGTGCTGGTGTCGGGTACCGACGGCGTCGGCACCAAGCTCAAGCTTGCGCAGATACTCGATCGCCACGCCACGATCGGCATCGACCTGGTCGGCATGTGTGTCAACGACGTCCTCGTGCAGGGTGCCGAGCCATTGTTTTTCCTCGATTATTTCGCCACCGGCCAACTCGATGTCGAAACCACGGTGGCCGTGGTCGGCGGCATCGCCAAGGGCTGCGAGCTGGCCGGCTGTGCCTTGATCGGTGGCGAAACCGCCGAGATGCCGAGCATGTATCCGCCCGGCGAGTACGACCTGGCCGGCTTCTGCGTCGGCGCGGTGGAGAAACTCGCCCTGATCGATGGCAGCCGCATCAATGCCGGCGACGCGATCATCGGCATCGCCGCTTCCGGCGCGCACTCGAACGGCTACTCGCTGATCCGCCGCATCGTCGAGCGCGCCGGCAACCCGTTCGATCTCGACCTTGGCGGGATCAACCTCGCTGATGCGCTGATGATGCCGACCACGATCTATGTCAAACCAATCCTCAAGCTGCTCCAGCAGTTGCCGATCAACGGCATGGCCCACATCACCGGCGGCGGCCTGCGCGAGAACATCATCCGCGTCGTCCCCGCGCACCTGGGCATCGAACTCGACAGCAGCGCGTGGAAGGCCCCCGTCGTCTTCGACTGGCTGCAACGTGAAGGCAAGGTGGCCCAGGATGAAATGTGGCGGACCTTCAACTGCGGCATCGGCTACACCCTGATCGTCTCGCGCGAGCACGCCGGGGCGACCCTCGATGCCCTTGAAACCCTCGGCCTGCAGGCGTGGACGATCGGTGCCATCGAAGCGACCCGCGGCGATGAGCGCGTGCATATCCGTTGAACGACCCGGACCAGCCCATGCGTGTCGTCGTGCTCGCCTCGGGCAGGGGCAGCAATCTTGAGGCGCTGATCGACGCGCAGCACGGCGGGCAGTTGCCCATCCGCATTGTCGGCGTGCTTTCCGACAAGCCCGAGGCGCGCGCACTCGAACTCGCCCGCAGCCATGACATTGCGGCGATCCATCTCGATCCGCGCCAGTTCCCCGATCGCCGCGCCTACGACCTTGCCCTGTTCGCGCGCATTGCCGATCTGCACGCGGACCTGATCGTGCTGGCCGGATTCATGCGCATCCTCGATGCAGAGGCCTTTGCGCCGTGGCTCGGCCGCATCATCAACATCCATCCGTCCCTGCTGCCCCGCTATCCGGGTCTGCACACGCATCGACGCGCGCTTGCAGCCGGCGATCACGAGCATGGTGCCAGCGTGCATTTCGTCACCGCCGAACTGGATGGCGGACCGGTCATTGCGCAGACCGTCATCGAAATCGCCGAGGGTGACACGGAAGACAGCCTCGCCAGCCGCCTGCTCGCCCGCGAACACCGCTTGCTGGTTGCCTGTGTCTGCATGCTCGCCGCGGGTCGCCTGGCCTTGAAGGCGGACACGATCCTCCTCGACGGCGTGGCGCTGGCCGCGCCGCTGCGCCTGCCGGACTGAATCCGCTGGCGACACCCGGCATTCATCATGCAGCAACCAGAATGCCGCCCTTTCAGTGGAAGCGCGCCTTGAACCGGATTGCCACCCTGCTCCTGTGTCTCCTCGTTCCGGCTGGCTGTGTCCTTGCCGATTCGCCGATCGCACCGTTCAAGGCCGAATACGCAACCTTGCGCAACGGCCATGAAATCGCGCGGACGACCATCGAATGGAAGCGCAATGGCGACGCCAACTGGATCCTGCGCACGACCACGCAGGGGACGTCCAGCCTGGCGAAAATTGCCGGTCTCGATGTCACCGAAGAATCCGTGCTGCGCTGGAACGGCGGACGTCCGGAAACCACCCGTTACGATTTCCGCCAGGACGTGGCCTTCAAGAACAAGCGCCGCCACGGCGAGTTCGACTGGGATTCCGGCGAAGTGCACATGGTCGAGGGTGGCAGCGATGCGCGCTATGGCCTGGTCCCGTTCACCATCGATCGCCATGCGCTGACCATTGCCCTGGCCGCGGATCTGGCCGGCCATGCCGACACCTTCAACTACAAGGTGGCGACGAAAGACGCCATCGAGGATGTCCGCTACACGCCATGCGGCGAGGTCAAGCTGGATGTCCCTGCCGGCAGCTTCCTGACCCGCTGCCTCGAGCGCGTGCGCAAGAAGCGCACCTCGACCAGCTGGTATGCCGAAGCCAACGGCTGGATCCCGGTGCAGATCGAGCAAGTCGAACGCAAGGGCGACACGGTCACCCTGCGCTTGCTTGGTTGGGAATAGGGTATTGGGGGATTCGGGATTGGGGATTCGCAAAAGCTCCCACCGAATCCCCAATCCCGAAATCCCCGCTCCTGGTCAGCTCGGCAAGCGGCGGATGCGGGCACCCAGCGAGCCGAGCTTTTCCTCGATGTTTTCGTAGCCGCGATCGATATGGTAGATGCGGTCGATGACCGTATCGCCCTTGGCGACCAGGCCGGCCAGGACCAGCGAGGCCGAGGCGCGCAGGTCGGTGGCCATCATTGGCGCACCGGTCATCGCCGGCACGCCCTTGATGATCGCGGTATTGCTTTCGAGCTGGATGTCGGCACCGAGGCGCTGCAGTTCCAGCGCATGCATGAATCGGTTTTCAAAGACGGTTTCGGTAATCACGCCGACGCCCTCGGCAACGCAGTTGAGCGCGGTGAACTGGGCCTGCATGTCGGTCGGAAAGGCCGGGTACGGCGCCGTCGTGATGTTGACCGCCTTCGGTCGGCGGCCGCGCATGTCGAGCTCGATCCAGTCATCGCCGGTCGAGATATGCGCGCCGGCGTCCTCGAGCTTGGAGAGCACCGCATCAAGGGTCTTCGGCCGCGCATGGCGGGCGCGGATCTTGCCGCCGGTGATTGCCGCGGCCACCAGGAAGGTGCCGGTTTCGATGCGATCCGGCAACACCTCGTAATCGGTGCCGCCCAGCCGCTCGACGCCTTCGATGACGATCGAGGTGGTGCCCGCGCCGGAAATCTTCGCCCCCATGCTGTTCAGGCAATTGGCCAGGTCGACGACTTCGGGTTCCTGCGCGGCGTTCTCGATGACCGTGGTGCCCTGCGCGAGCACCGCCGCCATCATCAGGTTTTCGGTACCGGTCACGGTGACCAGGTCGAGCACGATGCGTGCGCCCTTGAGGCGCTTGGCGCGCGCCTTGATGTAGCCGTTCTCGACGCGGACATCGGCCCCCAGGGCCTGCAGACCCTGGATATGCAGGTTGACCGGGCGCGAGCCGATCGCACAGCCACCAGGCAGGGAAACCTCGGCTTCGCCGTAGCGCGCCACCAGCGGGCCGAGCACGAGGATCGAGGCGCGCATGGTCTTGACCAGGTCATATGGCGCAAACAGGCGATGGGTGGTGCGCGGATCGACCTGGATCTTCATGCGTTCATCGACGACCAGTTGCACACCCATCTGGCCGAGCAGTTCCATGGTCGTGGTGACATCGTGCAGATGCGGCACGTTGGCGATGCTGACCGGCTCGTCGGCGAGCAGGCAGGCGGCAAGGATCGGCAGCACGGCGTTCTTGGCACCGGAAATCTGCACCTCACCCTGCAGCGGCTCACCGCCGTTGATTACGATTTTGGCCATGGCCGGCGATTTTCCTGGTTCGGGTGAAAGACAAGGCGACGTTCATCGCCTTGGCGCGAACGACTGCAACGGGTGGATTGCGGCAAGCTCCGGGGTTCAACCCTTGAGCGCTTCTTCCGGTGTCAAGGTGCGCAACGAGAGGGCATGGATGGCGTTCCCCATGTGGGCGCCGAGCGTCGCGTAAACAAGCCGGTGACGCGCCAGCGGCAGCTTGCCGGCAAACACCGGGCTGACCACGCGCGCCTCGAAATGCACGCCATCGGCGCCATCGACATGGATTTCCGCATCCGGAATCCCGCTCTGGATCAGATCGTGGATGGTCTTTGTGTCCATGAAAAGGCGGATTCCTGGCAAGTCGGCGACGAACAAGCGAACCCGCACGTCATAGGCGCAAACGGGGGTTACAGATACAATGGGAATGCGTAATGGTACTAAAAATCCGGCTCCGCCGAAATTCCAGGCTGGCGGGCCGCGCACTATCGCCATTGAATCCGACCCCGATGAATGCCCAATTGAACCCGGCCCAGCTCTCCCTGACCAACCCCATGCTTGTCGAAGCGACGATCCGCGAAAGCGCGCGCACGGTGATCGTGACCGAAGCGCGTGCGATCGAGGCCCTGCAGCAGCGCGTCAATGGCAGCTTCCTCAGCGCCTGCCAGCTCATGTTCCAGTGCCAGGGCCGCGTCGTCGTGACCGGGATCGGCAAATCCGGGCATATCGCGCGCAAGATTGCGGCCACCCTGGCCTCCACCGGCACGCCGGCGTTCTTCGTGCATCCGGCCGAAGCCAGCCACGGCGACCTCGGCATGATCACGCAGAAGGACGTCGTGCTGAGCCTGAGCAATTCCGGCGAAACCGACGAGCTGCTGACCATCCTGCCCTTGATCAAGCGCCAGAACGTGCCGCTGATCGCGATGACCGGCAACGAATTTTCCTCGCTGGCCAAACTCGCCGATGTGCACCTGGATGTTTCGGTATCCGAGGAAGCCTGCCCGCTCGGTCTGGCACCAACCGCCAGCACCACGGCCGCGCTGGTCATGGGTGATGCCCTGGCCATTGCCCTGCTTGAGGCACGCGGCTTCACTTCCGAGGATTTCGCCCGTTCGCATCCGGCAGGCACCCTGGGCAGGCGCCTGCTCGTGCGCATCAGCGACATCATGCATTCCGGCAAGCAGGTGCCGAAGGTCGAGCAGCATGCGTCGCTGACCACGGCACTGGTCGAAATGACCCGCACTGGACTGGGCATGACCACGGTGACCAATGCCGAGGGCGAGTTGCTTGGCGTCTTCACCGATGGCGACCTGCGCCGTGCCGTCGACGATGCCGACATCGACCTGCGCGATACGCCGGTGCGCAGCCTGATGACTTCGAACCCGAAGACAATCACCGCGGACAAGCTGGCCGTCGAGGCCGCCCAGGTCATGGAAGCCTTCAAGATCCATGCCTTGCCCGTGGTCGACGAGGAGAACCGCGTGGTCGGCGCACTGAATATCCATGACCTGCTGCGTGCACGAGTGGTTTGATTTTTTTCGGGAATGGAGAATAGGGAATAGGGAATGGTTTTGGAGCAAAAGCTTTGCGCACCTCGCCGTACCGATTCCCGATTCCCGATTCCCGATTCCCGATTCCCAGCATGCACATGCCCGACATCCTGCAGCGCGCCGCCCGCATCAAGTTGGCCATCTTCGATGTCGATGGCGTGCTTACCGATGGGCGACTCTGGTATTCGGAAGACGGGCATGAGCTGAAATCCTTCCACGTCCACGATGGCCTTGGCCTCAAGCGCCTGCGCGCCAACGGCATCGAGGTGGCCATCATCACTGCGCGGATCAGCCATCTGGTGGCCAAGCGCATGGCCGACCTCGGCGTCATCCATGTCTACCAGGGCCAGGAGGACAAGTACGCCTGTTTCGAGCAGTTGCTGCATGCCCTGCAGTTGAGCGCGGCCGATTGCTCCTATACCGGCGATGACCTGCCCGATCTTGGCGTCATGACCCGGGTTGGCCTGGCCATCACCGTGGCCAACGCGCACCCCGCGGTAGTCGCGCAAGCGCACTGGCAAACCCGGCGCGAGGGTGGCGCAGGTGCCGTGCGCGAGGTCTGCGACCTGTTGCTGCAGGCACAGGGCAAGGCCGATGCGGAACTCGCCTGGCACCTTGGCCGTCACTGAGCGCATGGGCATAGAAAAACCGCTGAACGCAATCGCGAGGTGCCGGCCATGATCATGGATCGACGCACCGTGATGGTCATGCTGGCGCTGGCAATGATTGCCGCGCTGAGCCAGATCCTGCTCTGGCTGACCCGCCCGCCGCCGCTCGAACCCACCTTCAGCGGCCCGCCGCGCTCCGGCTACACGCTCGACAATTTCTCCATGAATGCCCTGGATGAGAGCGGCAAGCTCAGTTTCACCGTCAGCGGTCCGCGGCTGACCCGGCGCAGCGAGGACGGATCGATCTTCGTTTCGACGCCCGACTACGTGATCGTCGACAAGGATGCCAACCCGTGGATCGGCAAATCGGATTCGGCCTCGGTCAACAAGGATGGCTCGACGATGAAGCTCGAAGGGCATGTCGAGTTGCAGCGCCAGCCCGGCCCGGATGCAGGCCCCGCCCGCATCGTCACCTCCAACCTGATTGCGCATCCCCGCGACGGCACGCTGGAGACCGAGGCGTCGGCGCAGATCACCCAGCCGGGCTCTATACTGCGCGGCACCGGCCTGCGTGGTGACCTCAACAGCAAAGTCCTGGAGCTGCTATCCGATGTCCACAATACCTTTGAACCGAACCGGCGCAAGCCCTGATCGCTTGCTCGGTTGGCAACTGCTGCTCGCCGCGATCGGCATGCTGGCGTTTGCTGCAGCCCACGCCCTGAGCAGCGACCGCGACAAGAACCTCGAGGTCCGCGCCAGCTACAACAAGATGGTCACCACCACGCCGTCATATGCGTTGTTCAAGGACAACGTGCGCATCGAGCAAGGCTCGCTGAAAGCCAGCGGCGATGAAGCGCGCGTCTATGAAGGAGACGGCAGCAATGATTCCGGCCGTCGCATCGTGTTGAGCGGATCGCCTGCACGCCTTGAACAGTTGCAGGACAACAACGGCGGCCTGATGACCGCGCGGGCCGCCGAAATCGACTACAACGATGGCAGCCACATTGCCATCCTCACTGGCGATGTCGTCGTCGTGCAGGAAGGCAAATCCGAATTCCGTGGCCAGCGCATGACCTACAACACCGAAACAGGTGCCATGGAGGGCGGCAGCCAGGCCCCGGGCAGTGAAGTGCACATGACCTTCAAACCCAAGCCCAAGGCTGCCAGCAAGCCGGCCACGGACAGCAATCGCTGATGCTGCATGCGGCAAACCTGCGCAAGGCCTATGGCGGCCGCAGCGTCGTGCGCGATTTCGGTTTTTCGCTGCGCCAGGGCGAGGTCGTCGGCCTGCTCGGCCCGAACGGTGCCGGCAAGACCACCTGTTTCTACATGGTGGTCGGCCTGGTCGCCGCCGATTCCGGCAGCATCCGCCTTGATGACCGCACCATCACCACCATGCCGATGCACGAGCGTGCCGCATTGGGCGTTGGCTACCTGCCGCAGGAACCCTCGATCTTCCGTCGCCTCAGCGTTGCCGACAATGTCATGGCCATCCTCGAGTTGCGCAAGGACCTCGATGCCAAGGGCCGTGAAGGCGAGCTGGAGCACCTGCTTGATGACCTGCAGATCAGCCATATCGCGCGCAGCAAGGGGGCGAGCCTGTCCGGCGGCGAGCGCCGTCGCGTCGAGATCACCCGCGCGCTGGCCGCCAGGCCGCGCTTCCTGCTGCTCGACGAACCCTTTGCCGGCATCGACCCGATTTCGGTTGTCGACATCCAGCGCATCGTGCGGCACCTGAAGGCACGCAACATCGGCATCCTCATCACCGACCACAACGTGCGCGAAACGCTCGGCATCTGTGATCGGGCCTACATCATGAATGAAGGTGCCGTCCTCACCCAGGGCACCCCGGCCGAAGTCCTGGCCAACGAGAAGGTGCGCGAGGTCTATCTCGGCACCGAGTTCCGCATGTAGCCGGGATTCCGGCGCATTCAAGCCGCAGCAACCGACAAGGAAGCCATTGCGGCTGCAGTGTCCGGGCGGAGCAATGCCCAAATGGCCCTTCGGCCAGTTCCAACGGCCCGACCATTCGCCCAAAGCGATGCCGCCTCGCGAGGCGGTTTGATCAAGCTGATTGGCACCACTTGCAGGATCCAGTCACCAGCCAAGTGACGGCATGATTGCCGGCGGCGATGAAATTGCCTGTGCACAGGCTGCTTTGATGCGTGGCGGGTTTCAACACGCAATTGCGCCGCTTGTTGCATAACCCTGCAGGCAACCGCGAGAGAGTGGACTGTGCGCTGGCGAGCGTCAAGATCTGCCGGTTGCGGACAATTGGCGCTAAGCTTGCATGAGGCCGTCAGACGATAACGATCCGGGCATGAAACCCGCTCTACAACTCCGCGTCCAGGCTCAGCTTGCGCTGACGCCACAACTCCAGCAGGCAATCAAGCTGCTGCAATTGTCGAGCATTGAACTCGAAGCGGAACTCAATCTCGCCCTCGAGTCCAATCCCCTGCTCGACATCGACGAAAGCGAGCCGGAAGAGGAAGTCGAGGAGTTCGTTCCGGCCGAACACACGCCCAGCGCCGCGGTCGAATCCAGCGACAGCAATTCGGCCGAGCCGGTCGACAGCACGCCCGATTTCGACGACGTCCCGCTTGATCTCGGCGGTGATTCGCATGACTACCGCGCCGGCACCGCTGCCAGCGACGAGGAAGGCATGGAGGCGCAGGATGTCGAGGCCGAGGATCTGCGCGACCATCTGCTCTGGCAGCTCAACCTGACCCCGCTGTCGGCCCCTGATCGCGGCATTGCCACGGCAATCATCGAAGCCGTCAATGATGATGGCTATCTGGAGGAAACCAATGCGGTGCTCGCGCAGAGCCTGGCTGACCTGTTCGCCGTCAGCGAGGAACAGGTCGAAAGCGTGCGCCATCGCATCCAACGCTTCGATCCGGTCGGCGTTGCCTCGCGCACGCTCGGCGAATGCCTCGATGTCCAGCTCGAAGGCCTCGATGCGGAAACGCCGGGGCTGGCCAAGGCACGGCAACTGGTCGCGGATTGCCTAGACCTGCTCGCCCGCAACGATCGCACGCGCCTGTGCCAGCGCCTGCGCGTGAGCGACGGCGAACTCGACACCATCATCGACCTCGTCCGTTCGCTGAATCCGAAACCCGGTGCCGGCTACTCGAACGCGGCGCCCGAGTATGTCGCTCCCGATGCCTATGCGTACAAGGTCAATGGCCGCTGGCAGGTATCGCTGTCGCCGAATTGCCAGCCGCGCCTGGCGATCAACGAACACTACGCAAGCCTGATCGCCAAGGCGCGTCGTGATGATGCCAATTACCTGCGCGGGCAGTTGCAGGAGGCGCGCTGGCTGATCAAGAGCCTGAAGACGCGTGCGGAGACCGTGCTCAAGGTCGCCCAGGCCATCGTCCAGGCACAGGCCAGTTTCCTTGATTTTGGTGCCGAGGCGATGCGCCCGCTGGTTTTGCGCGATGTCGCCGACGAAATCGAGATGCACGAGTCGACGGTTTCCCGGGTGACCACGCGCAAGTACCTGCATACGCCGCGCGGCACCTTTGAATTCAAGTATTTCTTTTCCAGCGGCGTGTCCACGGTCGATGGCGGTGCCGCCTCGGCCACCGCGATCCAGGCCATGATCCGCAAATTGATCGACGAGGAAAAGGCCGCCAGGCCGTTGTCCGACCAGGCGCTTGCGCTGGAACTCAACCGCCGCGGCATCAGCGTGGCACGACGCACGGTTGCGAAATACCGGGAGGCCCTCAATATCTCTTCATCGAACGAACGCTGCCGCCTCGATTGACTCGCTGCAGCCATGAAACGCGGAACACCACGCTGCAATGGTTGTCGAAAGAACGAGTGACAGTGAAGAACGCGGATCACCGCACTGGTCGGTGGTTCCATCCGGGTCGGATGTCCGGCCCACCCTAGAAGGAGGTTGCCATGCAGATCACGATCAAAGGCCATCAGATCGACATCACGCCCGCACTGCGCGCGCACACGGAATCAAAGATGGAGCGTCTGACCCGGCATTTTGACCACCTTCACGAATTGTCCATCGTCCTCGGCGTCGAGAAGCTCCTGCACAAGGCGGAAGCGACGATCCACCTGTCCGGCAAGGATCTGCATGCCGACGCAGTCGCCGCAGACATGTATTCGGCGATTGATGCACTCGCCGACAAGCTCACCGCCCAGGTACGCAAGCACAAGGAAAAAGTGACCGATCATCATCCCAAGGAGGTACTCGCTTCGCGTTACGAGTAATCCCGGCACCAGGCCGCCTGTCCGATCCCTCGCATCCACGGATCGGACAGTGATGCAAGGCCTGCGCCCAAGGCACGGCGATGCGATACTGTCGGTTCAATCCAGTCGAGCCTCGCCGTGCCGATACTTGATCTCCTGTCCCCGCAACACGTGCTCGCGAATGTCGCCGCGGCGGACAAGGCGCAACTCCTCGAACAATTGGCGGCCATGCTGGCGGGCAGTTCCGCCGAACAAAGGCTGATTGGCGAAGCGCTGAACAGCCGCGAAAAACTGGGTTCGACAGGCATCGGGCGCGGCGTGGCGATTCCGCATGGACGCGTCCCCGGGCTCGACCGTGCGCGCGCCGTCCTCCTCCGGCTGTCCTCGCCCCTGGACTTCAACGCGCTGGATGGACTGCCGGTCGATCTGGTCGCGGCAATGGCCGTTCCCGAACACAATCCCGAACAACACCTGCAGTTGCTCGCCGAACTTGCCGAAATGTTTTCCGATAGCCGACTGACCACCGCCATGCGCCAGGCCCAGGACAGCGGTGAGCTGCAAGCGGAACTGGCAAAATTCAGCCGCAACAGACCGAAGAGCCCGCCATGGACCGACTGACCTCACGTCAACTCTATGACGCCGTCGGCGAGCGCATGCAATTGCGCTGGGTCGCCGGCCTGCGTGGCGAAGGCCGCGCCATCGAACCCGGCGACAAGACCTCGCGCCGGCCCTCGCAGATCGGCTACCTCAACATCATCTATCCAAACAAGGTGCAGATCATCGGCACCGAGGAACTCGCCTACCTCGACAGTCTCGATTCACGCCAGCGCTGGGAAACGATCGAGAAGATCATGGCCTACCGCTCAATTGCCCTGTTGGTGACCAAGGACCAGGCAATCCCGGGCGATCTGCGCGATGCCGCGGAGGAATCGAACACGCCGCTGTGGGCCAGCCCCAAGCGCGGCCACGAGCTCCTGACCTACCTGCAATACCATCTCGCCCGCGGCCTCGCCCGGCAAATCACCTTGCATGGCGTGCTCATGGAGGTCAATTCGATCGGCGTATTGATCACCGGCGAGAGCGGCACCGGAAAAAGCGAGCTGGCCCTTGAGTTGATCACGCGTGGCCATCGCCTGGTAGCCGACGATGCGCCCGAATTCACCCTGATCGCGCCGGACGTCATTGATGGCACCTGTCCCGAGATGCTGCGCGACCTCCTGGAAGTGCGCGGACTGGGCGTGCTCAACGTGCGCGAGATGTTCGGCCACACGGCGGTCAAGCCGTCGAAATACCTGCGCCTTATCGTGCACCTGCAACCGATGAGCCAAACCGGTGCCGATGATGCGATGAAGCGCCTGTACGGCGATGTCGGCTATCGCGACGTGCTCGACGTGGCCATCCCGCAAATCGTCATTCCAGTGGCCTCGGGGCGCAACATCGCGGTGCTTGCCGAAGCCGCCGTGCGCAGCCACATGCTGAAATCCAAGGGACTCGATCCGGCGCAGACCTTCGTCGATCGCCAAGCTCATCAATTGCGCCGCCTGCCGCCATGGTGACTGCATGAACGCCGTCGATCTCGCCAATCCATCCAGCCGCCTGGTCGTCGTCAGCGGCCTTTCCGGCTCCGGCAAGTCCGTGGCCCTGCGCACGCTGGAAGACCTCGACTACTACTGTGTCGACAACCTGCCCAGCGCCCTGCTGCCGGCGTTTGTCCGCGCCGTGGCGCACGACAGCGAAGGCCGCCATCCGCGCCTAGCCGTGGGCGTCGACGTGCGCAACCGTGCCGACGATCTGAACCGCCTGCCCGAGGTGCTGTCGGAGCTGGCCGAGATCGGCATCGACTACGAACTGGTCTTCCTCGATACGCGCGATGACATCCTCATCAAGCGCTACTCCGAGACCCGGCGCCGGCATCCCCTGTCACTCGGCGGCCTCGGCCTCGCCGATGCGATCGCGCTGGAACGCAAATTGATGCGCCAGATCGCCACCATCGCCGATCGCGTGATCGATACCAGCGAACTCAATGTGCACCAGTTGCGCCGCCTGGTGATCGCCGAACTCGGCATGAGCGGCGGCTCGTTGACCTTGCTGTTTGAATCCTTCGCCTTCAAGAAGGGCGTGCCGCCGGTCGCCGATTTCGTCTTCGATGCGCGCTGCCTGCCGAATCCGCACTGGAATGCCGCGTTGCGCCCGCTCAGCGGCCGCGATGCGGCGGTGCGCGAGTGGCTGGAGCAGCAGGCCGATGTCGTCCTCTTCCTCGACAACCTGCGCAGCTTCTTCGAAACCTGGCTGACCCGCTTCCAGAACGAAGGCCGCAGCTACGTGACCATCTGCATTGGTTGTACCGGCGGCCGTCATCGATCGGTTTTCCTGGTCGAACGCCTGGCCGAGCATTTTCGCCAGAACTATCAACAAGTGCTGAGTTATCATCGTGAACTCGAATAATCGATTGCGACCCGATCCATCCACGGCATGGCTGCAGCATCTGGAAAATCCGCGCGCATCGGCATCATCGCCATGAGCGTCGGCGTCCTCCTGATGACCCATGAGGCGATGGGCGCCGCGCTGGTCGGTGCGGCCCGGCATGTGCTTGGCCAGTTGCCGCTGGCCCTGGACGTGATCGAGGTTGCCGCCAGCGCCGATCCCGATTCCACGCTGAGCCAGGCGGCACGCCACGCACGCGGACTCGACAGTGGCGGGGGCGTGCTGGTGCTGACCGACCTCTATGGGGCGACGCCGTGCAACGTGGCCCAGCGATTGCCGGCACTCGGCCTCAACATGCACTGCGTATCCGGTCTAAATCTGCCCATGCTGCTTCGTGTACTCAATTACCCGGAGCAATCCCTCGACGAACTCGCGCAAACCGCGGCAAGCGGCGGCCGCGGAGGAATATTCATCGATCATGCTTGAACGCGAAATCACCATCTGCAACAAACTCGGCCTGCATGCGCGGGCTTCGGCCAAGCTCGTGCAGACCCTGCACGGCTTCCAGTCCAGCATTTTCATGGTCTACCGTGGCAAGGAGGTCAACGCCAAGAGCATCATGGGCGTGATGATGCTGGCCGCCGGCCTTGGCGCGGTGCTGACCTTGCGCGCCGATGGCCCGGACGAGGAATCGGCGATGAATGCCCTGGTCGATCTGTTCGAGCGCAAATTCGACGAAGGCCAGTAATCGCCCGGCAAGCAGGGAAGCCGCGGGATCACGGGCGTCATCACAATGCATTTCAGGGAGAAGGATTCAGCGTGCGATTGATACTCGAAGGCAGCGGAGCATCGCGCGGCATGGCGCTCGGACGCGCTCGCCTCGAACAGCCGAGCCGCTTCCTCGTCGACAACACGCCGCTTGCGCAAGCCGATGTCGCCGCCGAGTTGTTGCGCATCGACAATGCCCTGGCGCTGGCGCGCGCCGAGCTGAAGGTCCTGCGCGACAAGCTCAGCGGCCCGCTCGCCCGCGAAGTCGCAGAGTTCATCGATGCGCACGGGCTGATTCTCGCTGATCCCGAATTCGTCAATGGCCTGCGCAACCTGATCAAGGATGGCCGCTTCCGTGCCAGTGCGGCGCTGAAGATGCAGCGCGACAGCCTGGTTGCCGTGTTCGAGGCCATGGATGATCCCTACCTGCGCAGCCGGCGCGAGGACATCGAGCATGTCATCGGCCGCGTGCAAGGCGCCTTGAGCCGCGAATCCAGCGTCGAGGAACGCAAGCTCGCCTCGCGCGTCGGCGAGATCCTGGTCAGCGACACGGTGGCCCCGGCCGAACTGGTGCCGCTAGCCGAACATGGCGTGCTTGGCTTCATCCTCACCGGCGGCAGCACGCTGTCGCACAGCGCCATCCTGGCGCGCTCGCTGCGCCTGCCGATGGTGGTCGGCTCGCACCAGGCGCTGGCGCACCTGCGTGATGGCGATCTCGTGCTGATCGATGGCGACAGCGGCAATGTCATCGCCCACCCCACCGCACAGGACCTGGCCAGCTACCGGCAGTGGCAACGCGATGTCGCGCAACAGGACAAGCGCCGCGCGCGCCTGCGCGATGCGGAAACACGCACCCTCGACGGCGTCGAGATCCACCTGCATGCGAATGCGGAAATGGCCACCGACGTCGCCCGCGCGCGATCCTTCGGTGCCGCCGGCATCGGTTTGTTCCGCACCGAATTCCTCTTCCTGCAACGCCGTGATGCGCCCGGCGAGGAGGAGCAGTTCCTTGCCTATCGCGACCTCGTCCTTGGCATGGGTGGCCTGCCGGTGACCATCCGCACCCTTGATCTGGGCGCCGACAAGGCCGACCGCGCCGGCCTGGTCCTCGAGGACGAGCCGAATCCGGCTCTGGGCGTGCGCGGAGTGCGCCTGTCCCTGCGCAATCCGCAACTCATGCGCACGCAATTGCGCGCGATCCTGCGCACCACCGGTTACGGGCCGGTGCGTATCCTCGTGCCCATGATCAGCGCGGTCGAGGAGGTCATCACCATCCGGCGCATGGTCGAGGAGTGCGCAACGCAACTGCGCAACGAAGGCCAGCAGGTCGCCGAGCACATCGAACTCGGTGCGATGATCGAGGTGCCCGCCGCGGCGATCGCCCTGACCAGCATGATCCGGCAACTCGATTTCGTCGCCATCGGCACCAATGATCTGGTCCAGTACACGCTTGCCGTCGATCGCAACAACAACGAACTCGGCGAGCTGTACGACCCGCTGCATCCCGCCGTGTTGCGCCTGATCGCGCATACCATCGCGGTCTGCCGCCGCAATCGGCGGCCGGTGACGCTGTGCGGGGAAATTGCCGGAGATGTGTATTTCACGGCAATGCTCATTGGCCTCGGCCTGACCGAGTTCAGCATGCACCCCGGCCTGATCCTTGAAGTTCGCGAAGTCGTCAACGCCCTGCACGCCGGCGAACTGCGCAAGATCGCCCCGCGGCTGTTGCGCGCCACCGACCGGGCCGGCATCGACGCGGTCATGCAACGGATGCGTGCGCGCATGTCTGCAATCGTGGAAAATGCCGTCGCAGCTCCGGAAATCAACTATTGATCGGGCAATCCCCGCGCCCGGCCGTTGTGGCCTTTCATCCGTTGATTGCGGGACATCGCATGAGCACTGCAACCGGGTCCGCCTGTCGTCCGTGATGTTCCGAAAACCACCGGGTGATTTGCGTGGTCGCAGCAAGCGCATTCGCGCATGTCGGCGATACCCGGACAATCGCCAGCAGAACCAGGAATGATCGGCCATGTCGAGTCAACTGAAATCCAACCCTGATCGCGGTGCCCACGGGCCGTCCGCATTGGCCTGGGCAAGGACGATTCCCGGCGGCATCGTTGCCCTCGCCTTGTTGCTGGCGGGTGGCTGGTTCCTGCTCACCGGCCTGCTGGAAATCATCAATTTCGGCTTTCGGCAACCGATGTTCGACCAGTTCAAGATGTATCCGAACTACCTGATGCTGCCGTTTCCGGACAGCGTGCTGCAACTCGAGAACGGGCATCGGCCGATTTTCCCGAATCTGGTGCAAGTCGCCGAAGCACAGTCGTTTTCGGCAAACCAGAACCTGCAACTGGCGGTGGGCGGCGGCAGCGCATTGCTCATGGCCGCCCTGCTCGCGATCGCCGCCTGGCGGGCACCCGACACCTCCTTGCCGGTTCGCGCCGCCTGCGTGGCAAGCAGTTGCATCGGCATTTTCTGGCTGGGCAACGCACGCATGCTTCTGCACGGAAGCGAACTGTTGCACGTCTATCTGCCGGGCTTGTTCCTGCTGCTCGGTGCGCTGGCCGTCCACCGGGCGGCGCAGGCATCGCCCATGGCCTGGACGAGTGCAGCAACCGTGTGTTGTCTTTGCGCGACCTTTTCCTTTGGCTCCGGCATCGCCGCCTTCCCGGCGCTCGCCATCGTCGCCTGGTATGCGCGCGTGCCGGCGCGTGCCATCGGCATCCTCGGCCTCGGTATTGCCGTGGCGCTGGTTGTCTACCTGTGGATCCTGCCGGGAGACGACGGCGTGCGCGACATGCTGGTGTTTCGCCCGATCGACTCGGCGGCAACGGCAATGCGCTGGATCGCCTCGCCCTGGATCAATGCCTGGCTGGGATTCGCGGAGCCACCGCTGTATCCGTGGATGGCATCCAGCGCCAGCAGTGACCCGATCGCTCATTGGCTGAGCGTTTCCGCCAACACCATCCAGTCGCTGTTGCACCTCGACAATCGCCAGACCGGCGCGATCTTCGTGGGTCTGGCCGGATCCTGCGTGGCCGGCTATTTCCTCGTCCGCCAGGCCATCCGGCGCGAACCGCTGGCACCCGTCCATTGCCTCGTCTTTGCCCTGGTGCTGTTCGTGGGTGCCGTTTCGGCAATCATCGGCATCGGCCGCGTCGGCAATTTCATCGCGCTTCCCGATGACGTATTTGCCGACCGCTATCTGCCTTGGTCGTGCATGTTCTGGATTGGCCTTGGCATCCTGCTGCTGCTCCAGGCTGACCAGTCCAGTCGGCGTGCGCGGGCCGTCGCCCTGGTCATCGCGTTGGCAATACCGATCGTCTTGATGCCGAGCCAGCAGAACTGGGCAGGTTGGGGTGAGGCGGTGTACCGGATTGGTCAGCGAGCCGGGGCCGCCGCCATTTCCGATGTCTTCGATGCGCGCGTGTTTCCGGATGACGACTCGGCGCAAGCCGATGACGTGCTGCGCACCCTGGAGCTGCTGCAACAGCGCAAGCTGGCTATGTTCTCGATCCCGGGCAGCGGCAGGCTTGGGGAGAGGATCGGGATTGGCGAAAGCAGCACGGACGTGGCGATCTGGATGGACAACACCGAACTGTTGACCGATGCGCGCACGGGCCTGCCGGGCGCACATGTCCGCGGCATCGTCATGAGCGGAATCCGCCGCACAAGCAAGGATGGAACATTGTTGATCATTGACGAAAGCAACCGCATCGTCGGCTACGCATTGCCGAGCTTCGTCGGCAAGGAAGGGACCACACCTCGCATCCACATGCCGCGCAAGCGTGGCTTCGACGGCTATATCCGGAACTATTCGGCGGATCAGCGCTACCGCCTGGCCGTGCTCGATCCCGACAGCGGGATTTCAACCCCACTCTCGCCAATACCATCACCCGCAAAATGATCTGGCGTGGCGAAGCGGCACTTGGACGATTCCAGCCTTGCCACCCAATCCATTCCGCAATTCCGCATGGCTGTTCCGCATCAAGGACTGCATGCATCGGGCGCGCTGGTGGACAACCCCTGTTGTGACGGTTGCGCTCCTTGATCAGCGTTGCCTTAAAATCAAGAATGCCAGTGACTGGCAACGCTGGCTTGCGCAGGCCTCCCCTCAAGATTGCATCGACTGATCCCGGAATTCCACCGAGCGCCTGAAGCAAATGCTGTTCAACTCATTTCATTACGTCGTCTTCTTCGTCATCGTCATCGCCCTCAACCAGTCGCTGCGGCGCTGGCCGGGTGCGCAGAAGCTGATGCTGTTGGCGGCAAGCTACTACTTCTACGGACAATGGAACTGGCTGTACCTGCTGCTGATCCTGTTCTCGACCGCCACCGATTACGCGATCGGCCTGGGTCTGGTGAAGGTCAGGCGCCCGCGCCAACTGCTCATCATCAGCCTTATCGTCAATCTTGGCGTTTTGTTCTTCTTCAAGTACGTGAACTGGGCGATCGGCAACTGGAATGCCGTCGACTCGATGCTCGGTGCGGGGCTGACGATTTCTCCGCTCGACCTGCTGCTGCCGGTGGGCATCTCGTTCTACACGTTCCAGAGCATGTCCTACACGATCGATGTCTATCGCGGTGACAGTCCGCCACGAAGGAATTTCCTCGACTACTCCTTGTTCATCGCCTTCTTTCCGCAACTCGTCGCGGGACCGATTGTTCGCGACGGGGAGTTTTTCCGCGAGCTTGATCGCGACCGCCAGATCGATTTCGCCACGGTGCGCCAGGCCCTGGTGCTGATCGCCCTCGGTTACGTGAAGAAAGTGGCCATCGCCGACAACCTTGCCGCCATCGTCGAACCGGTGTTCGATGCAACCACGGCACAAGGATTCTGGGACACCCTGCTGGCGATCTATGCATTCGCCATGCAGATCTACTGTGATTTCTCCGGGTACACCGATATCGCGATCGGCTGCGCATTGCTGCTGGGTTTCCGTTTTCCGAAGAATTTCAATTATCCGTATGTTGCCGAATCGATCCAGGATTTCTGGCGGCGCTGGCACATGACGCTGTCGCGCTGGCTGCGTGATTACCTGTACATCTCGCTCGGCGGCAATCGCAAAGGCCCGTCGCGCACCCGCGTCAACCTGATGCTGACCATGCTGCTCGGTGGCTTGTGGCATGGCGCAAGCTGGAATTTCGTGATCTGGGGCGGCCTGCATGGCCTCTATCTCGCCTGCGAGCGGATCGTGCACGAGCGTTGGCCGGGTTGGAACAAGGACACCCGCACCAGGCGTCTGCTGCGCGTTTTCATCACCTTCCACCTGGTCTGCTTCGCCTGGATCTTCTTCCGTGCGCATGATCTCGCAGGCGTCGGCAGGATCCTCGGCAGCCTTGGTCAATTCAACGTGGCCGATTTCAATGCCGATCGCCATCTGACCCTGTGCGTCGTTCTCGGCGGACTGCTCTGGGCACAGTTTCTCGGCAACGACGGCGAGATCAAGCGCCGCATCAGCGAAAGCCAGGGGCCGTTGTTCATTGGCACACTCACTGCGGCGATGCTGGCCATGATCTGGTTCACGCCGAACGCCAGCGTGCCCTTCATCTACTTCCAGTTCTGATCATGCAGCCATCACCACCAGTTGAATCCGGGCATCGACAACAAGCGCCCCATGGGCGCAGCCGGACGCACGGCACATGATGCGCAAGGTGTTCATCCTCATTGCGCCGCTGGCACTGCTGGTCCTGCTGGAGCTGGTTTTCCGCCTCGGGTTGTGGGAGCCGATGGCGAAACCAACCAGCCACGCCGGCACCAGCGTGCGCCTGAAACGCATGCTGCTCGATGCGCAGCTTGCCAGGATCGATTTCGTCACCCTCGGCAGCTCGCGTCCGGAGCTCGGCATTGATCACCAAGGCGTTGCCGAAGCGGCCCGGCAAGAGGGTTTCATCCATGCAAACCTGAGCATGCCCGGCGTGCACTGGATGAGCATCGGCATCCTCACCGACTGGTTGCAACGGCATCATCCGGAAATCCGCGGCGGCATCATTGCGCTGTCGACACAGGACCTGGCCTGGCCCGGCAATGGTGCCTACGAGCTCGGCATCGTGCAGCCATTCCGCCAGGCGTCCGATCGCGAATGGATCGAGGCGCATGTGCCGTTCGATCGAAGCCAGATGGAAACCTGGGGCAGTCGATTCGCACTGTTTGCCTGGCGCGACGATGTACGCGATTTTCTTTCCCATCCCTTCACGCGCCTGAACCGGACCCGCGAGACCTTGCGGACAACCAACCTTGATCGCCTGTTTTCAAGTCGCGACATGCCCGGTGACATGTGCGCCTGGGGCGTGCGATCACTCGATACCTGCGAGCGGCTTGATGCGGACGTCAATGCTCCGGATAACCTTCGCCGGCAATGCCGGGAGGTCACTGCAGCCGTCAAGGGTCGACCCGATTTCGCGGCAATGACGAGGCAGTCGCCCCTTCCCGATTTCATGCAGGAAACCCGCAGCCTGGTGCAGCAACAGTTGCGCGGGATCAAATGGGCCACGCCACCGGTCGTCGTGCTGATGCCGACCCCGTTGATCTGGCGCAACGATGCGCATTGGGCCGGCATGCAGCAATGGGCGCTGTCGATTCTGCAACCACTGGACGATGAGGGCACGATCCATCTTGTCGATGCCACGGACTTCTTTGATGGCGATGCGGGGAATGATTGCAGCGTCTTCGCGGATTTCTACCATGAAAATCCTCAAGGTCGATCCCGATTTTCCGCATGGCTGATTCCCCGGCTTGATACGATGCTCTACGCGCCCAGCCGCCAGACCCCGCCATGATCAACATCGGGCCGGGCTGAGAACGGGCCGCCGCCAATCCGTTACTCCTGCAGCTTTCCGGACGCCCATCGTGCAAATCTCAATTCCTGACGCCAGCGTTTTTGCACAACAATTCGAGCCGCACGGCAGTACCGATCGCGCCTATCTCGCCCATCACTTTGGCCGATTTGCTTCAACCCTTGTGGAATTCTGCAGCAGCTGGGATCTGCAGCGCGGCAATCGCGTGCTCGACATCGGCGCCCACTGGCTGCATCAGTCGATCCTCTGGAAGCAGGCGGGTTTCGACATCACCGCGGTCGATTTGCCCATCACTTTCGAGATGGCGAACGTGCAATCGATTGCGCAAGCGATGGACATCAGATTGATCCCGTGCGCGAACCTGGAGGCCGCCGATGCATTCGATGCAATTGCGGATTCGAGTGCCGACGTCATCCTCTTCACCGAGATCATCGAGCACCTGACGTTCAATCCGATCCGCTTCTGGAAACAGGTCTATCGAATCCTCGCGCCGAATGGCCGACTGGTGGTGACCACGCCGAACTACTACGCCTGGAATGGCCGCGCCTGGGATTTCGGCCGTTTTCTGCGCGGCTTCGGCGGGGGCATCAGTGTCGATGCCATCCTCGGTACCCATACCTATGGCCACCACTGGCGCGAATTCTCGAAACACGAAGTCATCCGCTACTTTTGCCTGCTTTCACCGGACTTCAATACCGTCAAGGCGAAAACCGTCAGGAATTATTATCCGGAAGCGAATGACGCACGCAGGAAACTGGCGTCCGCGGTCTACGAGCGCTTTCCTGGCCTGCGGCCCAACCTTCACCTGGAAATCGAGCTCTCGTCAAAGGATCACGGCATTGTCATGCAGCCAAGCTGGTAGCTGATCCTCCCTCGGCTCGCGGGCATCTCCGCAACAAGTCGCTGCCGCAGACAAGCAGCGAACGCCGGAACTGAATGGCATTGGCCGTAGACAGGCTGCTGCCTGGTTTGTGCGTGCAAACATCCATACACGACATTGTCGATGGCGAGGATTCGCCTCAGGGTGTTGCCCGGCTCAGCCGAGCCGAATCCTGCTCGTCGCGGGTCATCGCCACCTTGTCGCGCAGATAGACCGGCAAGGCCTGCTCGGGGGCGAGGCCGTGGCCGGCGTTGAACTCGCGCTCGGCGAGGCGGGCGATCGCGGCGGCTTGTGGATAGCTGCGTCCACTGGCCGAGGCCGGCGCGGCACCCAGGCGCAGGCGGATGATCTCGGCGTAGCTGTCCCAGCCCGTGCCGATCACGTGCCACGCGTGTCCGCCTGGCAATTTCAGGAGTTCGGCCGAACCCACGTGTTCCACGCCGATGGGCTCGACCAGGCCATCGGCATCGCGGCGAAAGCAGCCGCTGTAGATCTCGCCCATGCGCGCATCGATCACGGCAAGAATCGGCTTGGCATCGATTGGCGCAGCGCAGGCCAGCGCCGCCAGCGAGGAAACCGGAATCACCGGCAGGTCCAGCGCCAGCGCCATGCCCTGCGCCGCCGAGATGGCCAGACGCACGCCGGTGAACGCACCGGGTCCGCGACCGACGGCAATGGCATCAAGTTGGCGACGCGACACACTGGCCTCGGCCAGCACTTCCTCGCACATCGGCAGCAGCAGTTCGGCATGCCGACGCGGTGCCAGTTCGCTGCGCACGATCAGCTCGCCATTGCAGGTCAGGGCGACCGAGCAGGATTCCGTGGAGGTTTCAATTGCAAGCAGGTTCATGACGGCATTCTACCTGTCGGGACGGCGGCCTCGCTGCCAAGGCCATACCAGTCGATGCGCCGGGTCAGATACATCAGCACGGCAATGGCGGCGAGCAAGGCCAGCGCGCCCATCAGCAACGAGTACTGCTCGCTGATGACGAGGCCATACAGCAAGGCATAGACGACAACCAGCAGGCTGCCCAGCGTCGCCCCGGCCTGGCGGCTGCGTGCCGCTGCTGCCGCGTAGCCGGCGATGATCGCGACCACTGCTGCCGCGGCAACGGCATAGGCCCAGGCAAATCCAATCTGTTCCGACAGCGCCAGCAGGAGCACATAGAACGTGCACAAGGCCAGGCCGACCATCAGGTATTGCACCGGATGCACGCGCCAGCGACCCAGCGCCTCGAACAGGAACAATGCAACGAAGCTCAGCGCGATGAAGAGAATGCCGTACTTGCCGGCGCGCTCATTGCGTTGATAGGTACCGACCGGCTGGTACAGCTCGACGCCGAATGCCGATTGCTGCACGGCGAGGGCTTCCAGTTCGGCAATTGTTCCCTGCTGGCCATAACTGCGATTGAGATCGAGCACCTGCCAATACGCATCGAAACCGGCCGCTTTCTCGGCATGGCTTTCCGGCAGGAAGGCACCGGCAAACCCCGGATCCGGCCAACTGCCGCCGAGACTGACATCGGTATTCCGCGCCAAGGGCAGAAAGCTCAGCGCGGCGGTACCGGCCAGGCGCATGTCGAATGAAAAATCGCGGGTCGCGCCTGTATCGTGGGGATCGATGGGCCAGGCGATTTCAGTGGCACTCAAGCCACCGATTCCGCCGCTGCCCGGGCCGAACAGCACATCAACGCCATCGATGCGCAGTGCCGACAGACTGCGGATGCCACGCACATCGGCGAGCGGCACGCGCAAGACGGCGCGATCCCATTGCGGCTCGCCACCCTGATTGGCCAGCGCCGCCAGGGCATCGTGGCGGAACTGCCCGCTGACACCAAGGGTCGCCGTATAGATTGGCGTTGCATAGATTCCGTAGCGACGGATCTCGGTGAGCAGACTGCCCTTCACCTGCAAGGTCTCGGGCAGGACGTAGCGCAGCTCATCGGTGCTGATCCAGCCCTTCTCGCCCTGCATCGCCTTGCGCACCGGCACAATCAACACCGGCCCACCGACAATCTGTCGGCCACCCCAGCGCTCGGCAATCTTCAGCTGCGCCTCGTTTTGCAGACCCTGGCGCTCGCCGATCAGGTCCTGCACCTGCAGCAGCGGGATCAGCATGAGCAGGGCAAGCAGCCCCACGCCCATGGCCTTGAAGGTGATGCCTTGGGTCCAGTTGCGCACGTGCATGGGCGTCCCCGCGTCGATTGGTCGCCGCCATTGGGCAACGGCGAACGGGCACGGCTGCGACCGCATGTGGCCGCTTGCGGGCAAGCGACGGCGCGAATCTGATGCAGCATGCCGCCTGCTGCAGCGGAACGCGTTGCACCCGGCCCGGACCCAAGACATGACACGCCTTATGACCTGGGCAGTGGCGTCCACCATGAAACCGAAAATCACCACGATCGGCAATTCCGCCGGCGTTATCCTGCCGTGCGAACTGGCTGCGCGGCTGCGCCTGGAGAAAGGCGACGAATTGTTTGCGCTGGAAACCCCGGACGGCATCCGCCTTACCACCTGCGACCCCACGCTCGCCTGCGTTGCACGCGCTGACCGCACACGAGTCCGCAATCATGAAACATGCTTCGCATACCGGGATCACCACCGCAGGGTGGATTTGTGCCGCACATCCAGCATCCGCCACCGGGCATGGATTTCCCGCACCGACAAACGTTCCGGACCGGCGCAAAGTCAGCAAGACGCCAAGCCGACCTGGCTGCGCTGGAGCCGCGCCGCCCGATGTACGATGCTGCCGGACAAGTTCGTGGCCCCTCGCACGGCCTTTCTGCGTTGATGGCTTCAAGCACCGGTCGACGCCGGCGCGAAGCGCGATCCGTCCTTTTTGATGCGATGAGGAGCATGATGAAACGCAATCGATGGCTCAGCTTGGCAATCGTCGCCGGCATCGCCGTGAGCTGGGGCGTCGGCCACGCCGGCGGACTGCAGATCACCGCGCAAGGCATCGCCGCGGGTGGCGGCACGAGCGCATCGAGCGGCGGCTGCCGCCGCCTCGTCGCGACTCTCGGCGAGCCGGTTGGCGGACGCTCGAGCGGCGGTGCCTATACCGTCATTGCCGGCTTTCAGGCCGGTCTAGGCACGTCCTCTCGCGACTCAATCTTCCAAGATGGCTTCCAGGAGTGCCTGTGATGAATGTTTTCCCGATACTGATGCGGCGCCTGGCACGCATGGCGCTCGCCATTTCCGCACTTGCCGCGAGTGCGGGCATCTTCGCTGCGCCGCAGATTCCCGACTTCGTCTACCAGGGCCGACTTGAGCAGAACGGCGCGCCGGCGAACGGCAACTTCGACCTGGGCTTCAAGCTGTTCGATGCCGCGAGCGGCGGGTTCCAGATCGGCGCGACGATCTCGCAACCGAACTTCCCGGTCACCGATGGCCTGTTCAGCGTATCGCTCGCCTTCCCGGGCGCGTTCACCGGCACCCAGCTTTATCTCGAAGTGAGCGTCGAAGGCACGCCGATGCTGCCTCGACAAGCCGTCGCGACCACCCCGGTATCGCAGTTCACGTTGACCGGCGGCATTTCCGGGCCGGCTGGCGGCGACCTCAGCGGAAATTATCCGAGCCCGACGATCGCGTTCGGCGCAGTGACGAGCAGCAAGATCGCGACGGCTGCGGTGGGCAATTCGAAGATCGCCGACAACGCGGTCACGTCCGCGAAGATTGCAGACAACGCGGTAGTTGCGGCGGCAATCGCCAGCGGCGCGGTCGGTACGTCCGAAATCGCCAACGACAGCGTCACGCGCGGCAAGATCGCCGGCGGCTACAGCAACGGCGCGATCGCGGTCTCGGTCGGAGCGAACGATTGCAACGACTACAACATCTCGGTTCCGGGTGCGCAACTCAACGATCTCGTGTTCTTCAACCTGCAATCGGGCTATACCCTGCCGCCGAACATGTTGATCCAGCCGCTGCGGGTTTCCGGCGCCGACCTCGTGCAGATCCGTGTCTGCAACCTCGGCAACGTCTCGCAGTCGACCGGAACGATCGGCGTCTACGTGCTGACCATGCGCTAAAAAAGGGACGGGTGACCCATGCGAAGGTTGTTCCGGATCACTTCCGCATCGCAATGGCCGCGACGTTTCCGGCGACATCGCGCGGTGACCCATTGCTCGATGTCTTGCAGGTGCTGCCCGAGATCAGCGGCCTCGATCTCGTGAGCCAGGAAGACGCCGGTGGCGGACGCCGCCGCACGGCCGTGCAGTTCGAGTATCGCGACTGAGCATCGACGCTGGGTCAGAGGCAGCTACTGCGCACCGGCCGACGCGCTCAAATGCAGCGGCCATGGCGCGCACCACGCTGTGGATGCCTGGACAGCCGACTCAGTCCCCTGGTTTGGTCATCGCAGCGTCCGGAAGGACGGAACGGTGGATGTCGCAGTTGCCCTGAATGGCACGCTGGACTCGAGCCGACATCCCGGGCCACGCGCAAGCGCGCGGACGGCCCGCGATTCAAACGGATGATTCCTCCGACCCAACCAGCGTTTCAGCACCGATCGTGGATTAGACTTTCGATCCCATTGATCGAACAGGATTGCCACATGCGCGCGTTTCCGCCGGGTTCGCTTCTGATCGCCCTCATCGGACTCGTCGGTTGCAGCAGTGGCCCCGTGCCCGACGTCGCCGAGGCATATGGCGACCAGTACGGCGCGGTGGAAACCTCGTCATTCGGCGCGTGCCCGACGATCGAGGGCGTCTGGCATCTGGCTGAATTGTCGGCCGGCTCGCTGCAGAAGGATGATGAGCTGGTTCAGCACTTCCGCTGGTTTGCGCCGTACCTGTTCAACCTGTCGGTGAATGCCCGATCCTATATCGCGATTGAACCGCGACAGCTCGAGACGGTGTTCTACCTGGCCGACCAGATTCCCGGTGCGGG
This sequence comes from Lysobacterales bacterium 63-13, assembly GCA_001899855.1. Lineage (GTDB taxonomy): Bacteria > Pseudomonadota > Gammaproteobacteria > Xanthomonadales > Rhodanobacteraceae > Dokdonella. The sequence continues at coordinate 298,746 of MKWR01000029.1, read as the reverse complement.
TGGCCGCTCAGCGGCGGGCTACACGACACTCGATGAAGCGCAGGCACCATGCCTTGGACACGGTTGGCGGCGCGTTGCGACCCACGACCATTCAATGAACGACGCCGCCGCACGCGTACTGAATCTTGTCCCGGAAGAACCGACGACTATCGTCCAGACCGACTACGTCGCCCGCACCGCGAATGACGAGCTCATCCTGGCGAACCGCATCGACTATTCGGGCACGGACAGCGAGGACAGGAACAAGACGGTCAAGGATGGGTACTGGCATTGGCTGAAGATGCCGCGTCTGCACGCCGACCCCAAGGCGCAAGGCTTCAGATCCTGATCGCTTGGAAGAACGGGGCCAGGTTGGCCCCGCGCTGTTCCATGCCCGGCTCAAACCGGGGGTTTGGCGCACGATGCGATTGGATACTGCCTTGTCCCACATTGCCCTCTTCCAGTTGGGCGAGCATTGGTGTCAACTAGGCCGACCGGTCAGGCCAATCGAGGTCAGGATCATGTCGGCCCCAGCAAACGCCTCCGCCACAGGAGCATCGCCCGGCCACTGGACCGTCACCGGCGTGCAGACTGCGCCCACCGAAGATGGACGCACGCACGTGGAAGTTGTCATCCGCGGCAAGGTCGAAGGCCTTGTGGATCGTGGCGGCGGTGCGGACCAATTGCGATTTTCGGTCTGGGACGATGGCATCGAAATGGACTTCAAGATCGTCGACATACCGCTGGGGCGAACCGGCACCGTCACCGTGCGCCTCGGCTTCGATGGCCGCTACGCCATCGTCGCCGATGGCATCGGCATCGCGATCACGGCAGGTTCGGAAGCGAGCGGCGAACGCGTGTTCGACCTGGATCCGTTTTTCCCTGAAGTCGCTGCGTAGAAGCTACGCAAAAAAGAGAGCGGTCACCCTTTCCAGTTTTTCCGACGTGGAGAACGACGTGATGGTGCACAAGAACAAGGTTCCGTGCATGCGCACGGATACGGTAGTCGCGAAGCAGGGAATTGTCGCGAGCTCCAGGGCCTGCCTAGGCCGGTTCCTCATGGCGCTCGCCGTGCTGTTCGCCACGATGACCAGTGACGCCCAGGCAGGTTTCGATGCGACCGGTTCGCTGGCGACCGCACGGCGCCTGCACGTGGCCGTCACCCTGCCCTCGGGACAGGTGCTCGTGGCCGGCGGCTACAGCACGACAGGCAGCGATCTCGCCAGCGCTGAACTCTACGATCCCGCGACAGGCAACTGGACCAGTGCAGGCGCATTCACCCGGGCGCGCTTCTGGCACGCCGCCAGCATGCTGTTGACCGGCAAGGCACTCGTGGTCGGAGGATCGAACAACCAGAGCCAGACCCTGAGCAGTGCGCAACTCTACGATCCGGCGCAGAACGCATGGAGCGCTGCTGGCGGGCTTGTCACCGCGCGCAATCGCCACACCGCAACCCTGCTGGACTCGGGCAAGGTGCTGGTTGTCGGCGGAACGAATGCCGCAGGCACGGCGCTGAGCAGCGCCGAACTCTACGACCCGACGACGAATACCTGGGCGCCGACCGCCGGTCCGCTGGCAACGGCACGCTATCTTCACACGGCGACCCTGCTGGCCACCGGCGAGGTCCTGGTGGTCGGCGGGTATGGCAACAGCGGCACCTCCATCAGCAGTGCCGAACGCTACAACCCCGGTACGGATTCGTGGACTGCCGCCGGCACACTGGCGAACGCGCGCGTGCGACACGCCGCCACGCTGTTGGCATCCGGTCAAGTGCTGGTGACCGGCGGGCAAGGCGTGCTCAGCAGCGCCGAACTCTACGACCGCACGGCGAATGCATGGTCGCCGGTCCAACCGATGCTCGCACCGCGTCAATCGCACAGTGCTACCCGGCTGCCGACAGGCCTGGTGCTCGTGGCAGGTGGTGATCAGGGCACGTTGGCGCTGAACAGCGTCGAATTGTACGACCCGATCTCGAACATCTGGTCCGATGCCGGCACGCTCGTGACCGCGCGCGAAAACCACACCGCGAACCTGCTGCCATCCGGCCAGGTGCTCGTGGCCGCAGGTGCCCCGGGACAAACGATCAATGCCGCTCTCGACAGCGCCGAGTTGTACATCGACGACGCCTCTTTGCCGACGGTTTCGACGACACTCCAACGTCCAATCCGTAGGGCAAGAGAGGCAGAAATGCGAGGCGGCAGTCAAATGACAGGTGTGGCAGAAATCTCGCATCGCGCAGCTCAACGCCACGATGGGGTACCAGAAGCGAACCAAAATCGGCGCTTCTGATATTCAAGATTCAAGACTTGACCCCTTGCTCCGTGTTTTCGCAGAAACAGACGATCTGTCCGGACAAGATGCTAGGGTGCCGAATGTCGCCCGCATTTTCTGCACCTCATCGTGCTACTAGGCGGAACTCGCGAATGGCTCTTGCAGTACGGGCATTCGAAGTCAACTACAGGGGAGCGAGCGAAGTCGCCAACGATCGTTGGACGAGGCACTTTGGATATCTCGATGAAACTTGTCGGAAGCGACCGTTTGGTCGGAAGCGATGGTTTAGCCGGCATCAATACTTTGAATCGGATCTTGTGCCCACAGAAGGCGCATTGACTTAGACCAGCGTTTATTTCCGTGAGCGCAGAATTAAATGGGCGAATGAGTTGTCCGCATTTCGGGCAAGAGAGGCATTCGCCAAGTCTAAGGGCGAAGATGACAGAGGTTACTTTCCCCTGGCAAACAAGCTCTATCCTCAAGTGATTCTCGCAAAGCTCTTGGAGCATTCCTATAGCAACGGTAGACGTGCAGCGGAAGAACTCCCTGTTGCGCGAAACTCGGCAGTCCTTCAACCGCGCATGCGCTAATGCTTCGACATCTTGCGGATGCGGAACATACGCTGCGTAAACAACTTTGAATTTCTCCGGCAAGCCCGTGCCGTCGAGCTGTCTTGCCCGCGCCTCCGGTGTGCTCGTTGTATGGCCAAGTTTGACCATGCCCGGCAGCGCTGGGTTGGTAAGTATGTATACCCAGCCATCCTTTGAAATGGCCATTACTGCCTCTGTCCATGACCTACACTGCCAAACATCGCACGTACAAACTCCCTACCCGCACTTTGAATAGCCGCAATTCAGGCACGTTGCGCAGCCATCCATGACGATGGTCGCGTTGGTGTTGCACTTGTGGCACATGGTGGCGCCGGGGGGGAAGCTGCCGGCGGAATCGTCTTCGGCGAGGTCGGGGGACGGGATCGGGGTTGTCGTGGACGCACCGGCGGCGCCGGATGCCGGCGGACGCCGGGAACCCGGGTTTGCTGTCGTGCCCGCCTTGGCGGAGCCGGGGCTTACGTCAGACTTTTTTTTTGAGCGGGCTTCGTAGGCAGCACGCTTTTCGGCGATCAGGGCGCGCTGGGCCGGATCCATTTCCGGATCGTGGATCAGGCCGATCATTTTCATGTGGCGTTCGATGACCGCGCCAAGCTCGGCGACGATGCTCGGCATGTAGATGCCGCCGGCCTTGAAGTAGCCACCACGCGGATCGAACACGGCTTTCAGTTCCTCGACGAGGAAGGTGACGTCACCGCCCTTGCGGAACACGGCGGACATGATGCGCGTGAGCGCGACGATCCACTGGAAGTGCTCCATGCTCTTGGAGTTGACGAAGATCTCGAACGGGCGGCGCAGCTCGTGCTCGGTTCCGGCATTGAGCACGATGTCGTTGATGGTCACGTACAGGGCGTGCTCGACCAGCGGCGACTTGATCTTGTAGGTGGCGCCGATCAACTGATCCGGGCGCTCGACCTTCTCGTGCATGTGGATGACTTCGGCGGTTGCCGGCTCCTCGATCACCGGCTGCGGCTTGGCGACGGCAGCGGGTGTTTCCGCTTCCGGCAGCACGACGTTGTATGCCTTGATCTTCTTGCTGATCTTGATCGCCATGCCGGCGCTCTCCTGAATTCGTGCGTGACCGTCATCCGGGGCGACGGTCGAGTTGTCCATGCCTTGGCTGCGCATGTCGCGCCAGGCGTTGTTGCAGGTTGCGGGCCTGGCTGGGCAGAGCTCCGCTGAAACGTGCGCGGCGGAATCGGATTCCGCCGCGCCTTGAAACGCTTGTCGCGACAACGACCCTTCCCGCACAGGCGGGAGGGCCGCCGATCAATCGATCACTTGCGACCTTTCTTGGCTGCTTTCTTTGCGGCTTTCTTTGCAGGAGCCTTTTTCGCCGGCGCGGCTTTCTTTACCGGCTTCTTGGCCACGGCCTTCTTCACCGCTTTCTTGGCGGCGACCTTCCTCACGGCCTTCTTCACGGCTTTCTTGGCCACGACCTTCTTTGCTGCCGCTTTCTTGACGACTTTCTTCGCCGGCTTCTTCACCGCGGCCTTCTTGGCCACGACTTTCTTGACGGCTTTCTTCACGGCCTTTTTCACCGCGGCTTTCTTGGCGGCGACCTTCTTGGCGGCCGGCTTGGCTTTCGCCTTGGCCTTGGCCGGTGCCTTGGTCATCGCAGCCTTGGCTTCTTCGGCTTTCTTGGCCACGGTCTTCACCGCGCCGCTGATCTTCTTCGCCGCTGCTGCCTCGACTTTCTTGGCCTTGGCGACCACGGTCTGCACCTTGCGCGCCGCCTGCTTGCGCGCCTTCTGCACCTTCTTGACGGCGTTCTTGCCGGCCTTGGTGACGGCGGCCTTTGCATCGGCCGCGACATCGCTGGCGGTATTGGCAATGGCGCTGGCTGCGTCGGAAATTGCTCCGCCCATTTCCTTCAGGCTGTCTTTGACTTCTTCCACCGGGCTATCGGTACTCATCTTCCCCTCTCCGCGCTTGCGCGCCACTGTTGGTTGACTAGGTTGGACAACGCACAACAAGCAAACCACCGGACACGTCGCGACCGGTGGATCCACTCGAATCAGAACTTGCCGTAGTAGCCTTCTTTGAGGGCATCGAACAGGTTGGCTGCAGTGTGGACCTCGCCATCGTACTCGATCTCTTCGTTGCCTTTTACTTCCACGATCGATCCATCTTCAAGCTCGAATCGATAGCGGGTGTTTTCCAGGTCATGCTCCTTGACCAGCACGCCCTGGAAGGCTGCCGGATTGAAGCGGAACGTGGTGCATCCCTTCAAGCCCTGTTCGTGGGCATAGCGGTAAATGTCCTTGAAATCCTCGTACGCATACGCGGTCGGCACGTTGGCCGTCTTCGAGATCGAGGAGTCGATCCACTTCTGCGAGGCGGCCTGGATGTCGACGTGCTCGGTCGGGCTGATGTCATCGGCGGCGACAAAGTAATCGGGAAGTTTTTCCTCGGGCTTGTCGGAGAACGGCATGGCCTTGCCATTGATCAGCTCGCGGTAGGCGAGCAGCTCGAAGCTGAAGACCTCGACCTTTTCCTTGGATTTCTTGCCCTCGCGGATCACGTTGCGGCTGTAGTGGTGGGCGAAGCTCGGCTCGATGCCGTTGGAGGCGTTGTTGGCCAGTGACAGCGAGATCGTGCCGGTTGGCGCGATCGAGGTGTGATGGGTGAAGCGCGCACCGACTTCGGCCAGCTCGGCGACAAGCTCGGGGGCGACCGTGGCGATGCGCTGCATGTAGCGACTGTATTTCGCATGCAGGATGCGCCCGGGCACGCTGTCGCCGATCCTGTAGCCGTCGGCGGCCATTTCCGGACGCTTGCGCAGCATTTCGCCGGTGACCGTGAAATCACGGGTCAGCATCGGTGCCGGGCCCTTCTCCCTGGCCAGGCCAAGTGCCACTTCCCAGCCGGCCACGGCCATCTCGCGCGACACATCCTCGGTGAACGCGCAGGCCTCGTCGCTGCCATAGCGCATCTTCAGCATGGTCAAGGTGCTGCCGAGTCCGAGGAAGCCCATGCCGTGACGGCGCTTGCTCTCGATCTCGTCGCGCTGCTCCTCCAGCGGCAGGCCGTTGATCTCGACGACGTTGTCGAGCATGCGCGTGAACACGCGCACGACCTCGCGGTATTCCTCCATGTCGAAACGCGCTTTCGGCCCGAACGGGTCGCGCACGAACTTGGTCAGGTTGACCGAACCGAGCAGGCACGAGCCATACGGCGGCAGCGGTTGCTCGCCGCACGGGTTGGTCGCGCGGATGTGCTCGCACCACCAGTTGTTGTTCATCTCGTTGACGCGGTCGATGAGGATGAAGCCCGGCTCGGCGAAATCGTAGGTGGAGACCATGATCATGTCCCACAGATGGCGCGCGCGGATCTGGTTGTAGATCTTGCAGGCGACCAGGCCGTCCTCGCGCACGACATAACTCTTGTGCGTCGGCCATTCGCGCCAGATGATCTTTTCCGGGTCGTCGAGGTCGATCTCGTGCTGTTCCTTGATGTGGATCGGGAACACCAGCGGCCAGTCGGTATCCTTCTCGACCGCTTCCATGAAGTCATCGGTGATCAGCAGGCTCAGGTTGAACTGGCGCAGGCGGCCATCCTCGCGCTTGGCGCGGATGAACTCCTTCACATCCGGATGCGACACATCGAACGTGCCCATCTGCGCGCCGCGGCGGCCACCGGCCGAGGACACGGTGAAGCACATCTTGTCGTAGATATCCATGAACGACAGCGGCCCGGAGGTGTACGCGCCGGCGCCCGACACGTACGCGCCGCGCGGACGCAACGTGGAAAACTCGTAGCCGATTCCACAGCCCGCCTTGAGCGTCAGGCCGGCCTCGTGGACCTTGTCGAGGATGTTGTACATGGAATCCTCGATCGTGCCGGAAACCGTGCAGTTGATCGTCGAGGTTTTCGGCTTGTGCTCGGCGGCACCGGCATTGGAGGTGATGCGTCCGGCCGGGATTGCCCCACGGCGCAGCGCCCAGAGAAACCGTTCGTACCAGTAATCCTGCTTTTCGCGGCTGCTCTCGACTTCGGCGAGGGCGCGGGCGACGCGCTGGTAGGTGTGGTCGATGTCGACATCGACAGGCGCACCCTGTTTCGACTTCAGCCGGTATTTCTTGTCCCAGATATCCAGCGATGCCGGTTGCAGTGGAATTTCTACCGCGCCACGCGCGACTCCCTCAAGACGCACTGTGCTCATGGCCAGCGTTTCCTCCTGGTTCTTATTGTGTTCCCGGGATTTCTTCCCGGGTTTGTTGTCGTGTTTCACGTCTATCGCCACATCTTGTTTCAGACGGAGAAAGCCGGTCAAAGCGGACAGAATGCCAGTGACATTCCCCGAATTGCTCCACAATGGCTGGGTTATCCCCCGTTCGGCGCACACAACATGTTGTGGTGAACACCGCGTCGTACCCTACGCTGCGACCCGCCGCTTGTCCAGCATCCCGAGCCTCCGTGACACATCGATTTGCATTGCCCCGCGCTGGCGCCGGAATGAAACCGAATGGCACGGCCGCGGTCTGAAGGGCGTGCCTGGATCGTGCCCCGCACTTGCAATGCCGCCGTGCCGGCGCGATCTGTCCCCGCGTGTCGCCGCGCGACCGCTTCATGGCCGCACCGATCACCCTGAGCACTCCATTCGAACCCATCGCCCTGGAAGTCCGAACCATGTCCTCGAAGCAAACCATCCGCTGCGTGTCGTTTTCCGCAATCCTCGTGCTGACCGGCCTGCTGGCCATCCCCGCCGCACAAGCCGGGCTGCCGCCAGCCGTCGATGGCCAGCCGCTGCCGACGCTGGCGCCGATGATCGACCGGGTCACGCCGGCCGTGGTCAACATCAACACCAAGACCCGCGTGCAGGTGCGCGATCCGTTCTTCGACGATCCGATTTTCCGGCGCTTCTTCAACGTGCCGAACCAGCCGCGTGAGCGCGTGCAGCAATCGCTCGGCTCCGGCGTCATCGTCGATGCAGCCAAGGGCTATGTGCTGACCAACAACCACGTCACCCAGGGTGCCGACGACATTGCCGTGACCCTGCATGACAACCGCACGGTGAAGGCACGCGTGATCGGCTCGGATCCCGATACCGACCTGACCGTGCTGCAGATTCCGGCCGAGAACCTGCAGGCAGTGCCGCTGGCGCTGTCCCGGGACCTGCGCGTCGGCGATTTCGTGGTCGCCATCGGCGATCCCTTCGGCCTCGGCCAGACGGTCACCTCGGGCATCGTTTCGGCACTCGATCGCAAGGGCATCAGCCGCGGCTACCAGAACTTCATCCAGACCGACGCCGCGATCAACCCGGGCAACTCGGGCGGTGCCCTGGTCAACCTGCGCGGCGAGCTGGTCGGCATCAACTCGATGATCTTCTCGCCATCCGGTGCCAGCGTCGGCATCGGCTTTGCCATCCCCAGCGACCTTGCCGCCAACGTCATGCGCCAGCTGGTCGAGTACGGCGAAGTGCGTCGCGGCACGCTCGGAGTCGATACCCAGGACATCACCCCGGAGCTTGCCGCGATGCTCTCGGTGGCGGTCGGCAAGGGCACCGTGATCACGCGCGTGCGCAAGGATGCCCCGGCGGCCAAGGCCGGCATCCAACCCGGCGACGTCATCACCGCGATCAACGACACCACCATCAGCTCGGGCCAGGATCTGCACAACATCGAAGGCCTCACGCCGATCGGCACGCCGCTCGCCATATCGCTGTTGCGCGACGGCAAGCCGCTGACCCTGCGCATGACCCTGGCTGCCAGCACGGTGGTGAGCCTGCGCGGCGATGATCTCGATGTCCGCCTTGCAGGCGTGCAGCTCACCGATCTCGATGACAGCCAGCGCCGCCCGGGGCTCACCGGCAGCGTCGTGAAAAACGTCGAACGGGCCAGTCGCGCCTACGCCAGCGGCCTGCGCGGCGGCGACGTCATCGTCGGCATCAACCAGCGCGACATCGAGGACACCGGCGACCTCGGCGAATTGCTGCAAAGCAAACCCCGCCAGTTGATGCTGACCATCGTGCGCGGACAGAGCGTGTTCTATCTGCTGTTGCAGTAGGGCGTGACGTCGGCATCCCTTCGACTGCGGCCTGCGCTCAGGGCGAGCGGAGGGGGCGGTAGCTCTGGTTTTTCATCTTGCTGTTGCCATTGCCCTGGCGCGCAGGGTGCGCGCCACATGAACGGACTTTCACGCGCCAGCAACTGTTTGCGGGGAAGCCTCGGCCTGCAGGCCTGAGGCTTCCCGATCACGCTGGCGATCACTCGGCGGCGGGTGGTGCATCCTCACCGCTGCCCTGGACCTCATCACCGGCAGATCCTGCATCATGGCTGGCCTTGGCTTCGCCGTTCTCGCTGGCGTCGTCGCCGTCATCCTCCTCGGCATCCAGACGCACCAGGCCGACCAGCTTCTCGTCATCGGGCAGGCGGATCAGGGTCACGCCCTGGGTATTGCGGCCGACCTTGGCAACCTCGGCCGCACGCGTGCGCACGAGGGTGCCCTGGTTGGAGATCAGCATCAGTTCGTGCTGTTCGCCGATCTGCACGGCACCGACCAGGTCGCCATTGCGCTCGGAGCACTTGATGCCGATCACGCCCTGGTTGCCCCTGCCCTTGCGCGGGTATTCGGCAAGCTCGGTGCGCTTGCCGTAGCCGCGCTCGGTCGCGGTGAGGATGTCGCCATCGCCATCGCGCACGATCAGGCTGACCACCTTTTCGCCCTTGGCCAGGCGGATGCCACGCACGCCACTCGCCGTGCGACCGGTCGGGCGCACGGTGTTCTCGTCGAAGCGCACGGTCTTGCCGTTCGAGGCGAACAGCAGGATGTCGCTCTCGCCATCGGTGATCTGCACATCGACCAGGGCATCGTCCTCGGCCAGGCCGATGGCGATCTTGCCCTTCTGCAGCTGATAGGCGTACTCGGTCAGCGGAGTCTTCTTGACCGTGCCGTTTTCGGTGGCGAAGAAGACGAAGCGGTCCTCCGAGTATTCGGCCACCGGCAGGATCGCCTGCACCTTCTCGCCTTCCTGCAGCGGCAGCAGGTTGACGATCGGCTTGCCGCGCGCGTTGGGACCGGCATCGGGCATCTGGTAGACCTTCAGCCAATACACGCGACCGCTGCTGGTGAAGGTCAGCAGGGTGTCGTGCGTGTTGGCGATCCACAGGCGCTCGACAAAGTCCTCGTCCTTCAGCGCCGACGCCGAGCGACCCTTGCCGCCGCGCTTCTGCGCACGGTAGATGCTGGCCGGCTGGCGCTTGGCATAGCCGGTGTGCGAGAGGGTGACGACGACATCTTCCGGCTCGATCAGGTCGAGCATGTCGAGTTCATCCTGGTTGGCCTGGATGAGCGTGCGGCGCTCGTCGCCGAAATCCTCCTTGAGCTTGACCAGTTCCTCGCGAATCACCGCGAGCAGGCGCGCCGGATCCTCGAGGATCTCGATGAGGCCGAGGATCGTGGTCAGCAGTTCCTTGTATTCGTCGGTCAGCTTTTCCTGTTCGAGGCCGGTCAGGCGGCTCAGACGCATCTCGAGGATCTGCTGCGCCTGCGCCTCGGAAAGCTGGTAGCCGTTGTCGCCGAGGCCGATGCCGGGATCAAGCTTCTCCGGCTTGGAGACATCCGCCCCCGATGCCGACAACAGGGAACGCACCAGGCCCGGTTCCCACTGCCGCGCGAGCATGCGCTGCCTGGCTTCGTCGCTGGACGCCGAAGTCTTGATCAGCTCGATCATCTCGTCGATGTTGGCCAGGGCAACGGTCAGGCCTTCGAGGATGTGCGCGCGATCACGTGCCTTGCGCAGGTCGAAAATGGTGCGCCGGGTGACCACTTCGCGACGATGGCGGATGAAGGCATCGAGGATCTCGCGCAGGCCGAGCGTGCGTGGCTGGCCATTGACCAGGGCGACCATGTTGATGCCGAAAGTGACCTGCAACTGCGTCTGCTGGTACAGGTTGTTGAGCAGCACATCGCCCATCGCGTCCTTGCGCACCTCGATGACCACGCGCATGCCGTCCTTGTCGGACTCGTCGCGCAGTTCGGAGATGCCCTCGATCTTCTTTTCCTTGACCAGCTCGGCGATCTTCTCGATCAGCCGCGCCTTGTTCACCTGGAACGGCAGCTCGTGGACGATGATCGTCTCGCGGCCATTGGCTTCGACTTCGATTTCGGCCTTGGCGCGCAGGAGGATGCGACCGCGACCGGTGCGATAGGCTTCGACGATGCCGGCCGAGCCGTTGATGATGCCGGCGGTCGGGAAATCCGGCCCCGGCACGATGCGCATCAGGTCCTCGAATTCGAGGTCGGGATCATCGATCAGGGCGATGCAGGCGCTCAGCACCTCGCTCAGGTTGTGCGGCGGCACATTGGTCGCCATGCCGACCGCGATGCCGGCCGAGCCGTTGACCAGCAGGTTCGGGATGCGTGCCGGCAGCACCGTCGGTTCGAGTTCCTTCTCGTCGTAATTGGGCTGGAAATCGACGGTTTCCTTGTCGATGTCGGCAAGCAGTTCGGAGCTGAGCTTGTCGAGGCGGCATTCGGTGTAGCGCATTGCCGCGGCGCTGTCGCCATCGACCGAGCCAAAGTTGCCCTGGCCGTCGATGAGCATGTAGCGCATCGAGAAATCCTGGGCCATGCGCACGAGGGCGTCGTAGATCGAGGAATCGCCATGCGGATGGTATTTGCCCATCACGTCACCGACGACGCGCGCGCACTTCACATAGGGGCGGTTCCAGACCGTGCTCGACTCCTGCATTGCATAGAGGATGCGTCGATGAACGGGCTTGAGGCCATCGCGCACATCGGGCAAGGCGCGGCCAACAATGACGCTCATCGCGTAGTCGAGATAGCTTTGCCGGACTTCGTCTTCGATGTTGACGCGTATGACTTCTTTGGCGAACTCAGCCATTGAGAAATTCTTCCATATAAATCAGGAATTTACGGCAGGAACTCCTGCCGCGTCGAGGAGCCGGAACAGGCACGGCGAAAACGCGAAATATTAGCACGAAACAGCCCCTGTCCGCAGCCCCGCAGGTGCCATGGGACCGTGCTTTGCAGTGTCCGCGGGAAACGCGCTTCAACAGCCTGTCGAGGGTGCCCGGCTCAGGGCTTGCGCTGGCGATAGATCCAGAACCGCGACGCCGAAAAATTGATCACGAAACCACCCAGCGAGCCAATCGCGACGGCCAGTGCCGGCAGGCGCTGGAACACTCCGTGGTGATAGACCAGGGCCGAATAGATCGCGAAATTGACGAGGAAGCCGCCACTCATCGCGAACACGTAGCGCGACCATTCGCCGAAATGCCGGTAATGGCGCAGGCCCTTGAACGTGTAGCGTCGGTTGAACAACCAGGTGCCCGTCGCCGCGGCGAGGAACGAGAGCAGGCGCGCGGCATAGGGATTGGCCGCAAACGCGCTGACCAGCCACTGCACGAGGCCGGCGTCGATGAGGAAACCAATGGAGCCGCCAACGCAGAAAAGCAGGACCTGGCGCATGCGGCGGGCGCCTTCAGCCGCGCGCCGGCACGAGGGCAACGCGCGGGTGCCGCCAGCGACTCAAGCAAACAGCGCCTGCATCCGCGCGGCATCCGGTTTTTCGATCACGCCACGCTCGGTGACGAGCGCATCGATCAGGCCCGCCGGGGTCACGTCGAAAACCGGATTCCACGCCACCGCGCCCTCGACCACCGTGCGTTGGCCGGAATGCGCGAGCAGTTCGTCCGGATCGCGCATCTCGATTTCAATGTGCTCGCCCGAGGAGGTGGACATGTCGACCGTCGAGGCTGGCGCGACAACCATGAACTTCACGCCGTGATGGCGGGCAACGATGGCCAGCTGATAGGTGCCGATCTTGTTGGCGACATCGCCGTTCGCGGCAATGCGGTCGGCACCGACAATCACCCATTGCACCTGGCCCGATTTCAACAGGTGCGCGGCCGCCGAATCCGAGACCAGGGTGGCCGGGATCTGGTCGCGTACCAGCTCCCACATGGTCAGGCGCGCGCCCTGCAGCCACGGCCGGGTTTCGCCGGCGAAGACACGCGCGATCCGCCCCGCGCTGACACCGGCGCGGATCACGCCCAGCGCGGTGCCGTAGCCGGCAGTCGCCAGCGATCCGGTGTTGCAATGGGTGATCACGCCAACATCCGTGCCCAGCAAGGCGGCACCGAGTTCGCCCATGTGCCGGTTGGCGGCGAGATCCTCATCCTGGATGGCTTGCGCCTCGCCCTCGAGGGCGGCGGCGTCGGCACCCTCGGCAATGCGCCGCTGCATGCGATCCAGCGCCCACATCAGGTTGACCGCCGTCGGCCGCGCCGCACGCAGGATCGGCAAGGCCGCAGCGAGCGCCGCGCGCCCGCGCTGCGCGGCGAGGACCACGCCCCAGGCCGCGGAAATGCCGATCGCCGGCGCACCGCGCACGACGAGGTCGCGAATCGCCTGCGCGACTTCCTCGGCACTCAGGCAGTCGATGTAGTCCTCGGCAAACGGCAACCTGCGTTGATCCAGAAGGCGCAGGCGATCACCGCGCCAGAGCACCGAGCGGATCGAATCGTGTGAGTTCATGTTTTTCATCCGCCAAGGATACCGGCGACGGCGGCTCACCGCACAACCCGCTCCCGCTGTTCTTCAGCCGTAACGGCTCCTGAGGTTCGCGATCGAACTGACCAGCAGTTGTTCGAGAACCGACACATCCACATCCGCCAAATGCCGCAAATAGAGGCACGACTTGCCCATGGTGTGTTTGCCGAGCCTGTCGAGCAATGGCCTCTCGGTATCCCCGCAATCCAGATAGACAACAAGATCACGACCACGAATGGCGAAGCCCGCCAGCGGTGCCTCACCCGAGCGTCCGCTCTCGTAGGTGTAGCGATACGAGCCGTAGCCGACGATGCTCGGCCCCCACATGCGCGGCGCTAGTTTCGTGATCCGTTTCAACAGCTGCATCAGCGCACGGCAATCATCGACCTGGCCACCCTTGGCGCGGGATGCCAGGTACTCATCCACGCTCGCATCCGTGGATCGGGTCTTGTTTTCAGCCATCGGAATCCCCCCACCAGTGCCATGCCATCGAACACCCAGTCTATCCGGCAAGTCACCGATTGCGCGCAGACTCCTCAGGGGAATGCCAACCTGATGTGGATTCCGCTTGACGCATCCCCGCTGCACGAACCACCCGGCGCAAGTTCGATATCCCGGCACGTCGCAAAGCGACTCGGCAGCGGCCGGCATTCGGCACCGTGGCTCAGTGCGGCACCGCCGCTGGCTTCGTAGCAGTATTGCGAAGCCTTCTCGCAAAACGTGCTGGCGCGAGGCTGGCCATCCGCCCGATCCAGGGAATCGGCGCATGCAAACACCGCCGAAGCCGATGCCTCGTTGTCCGCAGCGACCAGCGCAGTCGACACGCTCATCGCACCCGCAAGCAGGCATGCAAGACGAATAGCATTCTTCATGTGACTCATGTGCTGGTCCCAGTCGATTGCATCGTGCGGTGCGGGATCGTGCGCTTGCAGCACGCTCCCTTCAGAAGACGGTCATCAGCGGGTCTATCCCCAGGTCGGAAATATCTGGTCGTAGGCTTCAACTTCGATCAAATGCAGAATTTCCTCTTCCTTACGTTCTGCTTCCTTGAAATGGTTTGGCGTGGAGCCAAATTCGCGCAGGTACTCCCGGTAATCGATTGCAATGCAAATACCCTGATTCAAGCAAAGCGTGCGCATCAACGCGCCACCCTGCCCGCAATCTCGACCAAGCGAACAAGCGACCAGATTCCACGCAAGCACATCGACAACGGTGCCCGCATATGGTCCGCGAACGCTTTGATCGAAGTCCTCACTTCCGCCAAGGCTCATGGCCATGATGCCTATCGCTTCCGGGTTCCTCGACATCACGATCCGCCGCAGCACGAGGATCCGGCTGCTCAAATCGCTATCCGTGTCGGAGCCGAGCGTCATGGCCAAGCCATAGGCGTCTCCATTGGCGGCCGCCTCCTCAAACAACCTTGAACTCTCCCGGATGTTCCAGTCATCGCGACTTGCGAGCGCGGTGCAGCGTTGTTCTGCTGCCGCCAGATGAGACGCGCCAACCAGCCTCTCCGGGTCGCTCAGCTCCTCAAGCATCCTTTTCACTCTCTCGGACATATCTTTTCTAATCTTGAAATAGGCGCATTCTTCATACGCCCTCGCCATCATGCCCATGGCCTCACCGTCCTTGCCTGAGATTGCCGGGGCCAGTTCGTCCACCAGCTCCGCAAGATCCCTGGATTCCGCGAACGCTCTCGTTCGCTCCGGAGTCGCGGTTTTTACGTCACTTTTCTTCGCGATGTTTTCAATGATCGTCGCAGGGCGTTCGGGGGCATGCTTCTTGTTGGCTTGCTTATGCGTATCTGCGTTTTCCAGAACCCTGCGTGGAATTTCTTCGGCTACCTGCCTCAGTGAATCCGGCCTCACGGAAGTTGTCCAGCCTCCATCCCGGATCATGAAATACCCGAAAATGGTCAATGCAAGCCATGTGATAAAAACATACCAATATACCGACGATTTGCTTTTTGACGTATTCATCCGTGCAGTCCATCTCGCTGGGTCTCGGAAGATCAATGCAACATGATCAATCCTCGGGATCCGGATTCCAAAAGTCAAAGCGCGGCAGACCCTGCCGCCGTGCCTTGGCGGGTGATGTTCAATCGAAGTGCAGGCCGTTGATGCGGCGGGTGCGTTGGCTTAGGGCGGCGGTGATCACTTCGCGGTTGGCGTGGATGCGTAGGTGGGTGCGGGCGCGGCTGGCGGCGGTGTAGAGCCATTCGCGGGTGAGCAGCGGATGGGGCTCGTCGGGCAGGACCAGTTCGACCGTATCGAACTCGGAGCCTTGCGCCTTGTGCACGGTCATGGCCCAGGCGCTTTCATGCGGCGGCAGTTGCGCGGGCAGCAGCGCCTGCACGCCACCATCGCGTCGCGCAAACCACGCCCGCAACGGCGCATCGGCATGTTCGGCCAGCAGCACGCCGACATCGCCGTTGAAGAGCCCAAGCGCGTGCTGGTTGCTGGTGATCAGGATCGGTCGACCGGCAACGAACATCTGCGCGGCCTGCGTGCCATGCACGGCGCTGGCGACGGCCTGGTTGAGCCCGGCAACGCCACGCGGACCATCGCGCAATGCGCAGAGGATGCGGTAGCGACCGAGGTTTTCCAGCGCCTCCTGTGGCGAGCCGGCGCTGCCGAGGCCATGCCAGGATTCGCGCAACGCCGCGCGCGTGGCGGCGCTGTCGAGTCGCCAGGCGTGTTCGCTCCAGTGGATGTCCTCGCTTTCGGACAGGCTGGCAAATACCTGCGCGGCGTCGCCGAGGCGGATCGCGCGCACGAGTCGCGCGATGCCCGAATCCCCACCGAAGCGACGCGGTCGTTCGAGGCGAACGATGCGCGCGGCGATGGCGGAAACCTCCTCGCTTGCCTCAAGCCTTGCCGCGCGTGTCGCGGCCAGCCATTGCGCCGCTTCGGGCGATTGCCGGTTGCTCGGGTTCCGTGCCGCCAGCGTGGCCAGCACGGCACCATTCTCCACCGCCGGCAACTGGTCGGGATCGCCAAGCAGGATCAGCCGGCAATCGGGTTTCAGCGCACGCAGCAGTT
Organism: Lysobacterales bacterium 63-13; assembly: GCA_001899855.1. Lineage (GTDB taxonomy): Bacteria > Pseudomonadota > Gammaproteobacteria > Xanthomonadales > Rhodanobacteraceae > Dokdonella. The sequence goes on along the minus strand of MKWR01000029.1, from coordinate 282,329 downwards.
TGGCCATCAAGGGCAGATCGACCATCGAGCACTCATCGACGACGAGTACATCGAGATCGAGCAGGTGCGCGGCATCGCGCATCGGCTGCACCGATTGCGGGTGGAAGCCGAGCAGGCGATGCAGGGTCATCGCTTCGCTGGGCAGGCTGGCGCGCTGCTCCTCGCTCAAGGGCAATTTCTGCAAACCCGACTGGGCTGCTTCGCCAAGGCGCTGCGCGGCCTTGCCGGTCGGTGCGGCGAGACCCATGCGCAAGGGGCGTCCACCGAAGCGCTGGATCAGGGCGAGCACGCGCAAGGCAGTGAAGGTCTTGCCAGTACCTGGGCCGCCGCAGATCACCGTCAGTGGCGCGCGCAAGGCGGTCACCGCGGCGACACGCTGCCAGTCGGTTTCCCCGGCATCGGCGCTCGGCAGCAACTCGTCGAGGGCGCGCGCCACTTCCTCGGCCGGCGGTTGTGTCGCAAACGGAATCGCCCGCGCGCGCAAGGCGCTTTCGATTTCCCGCTCATAGCGCCAGTAGCGGCGCAACCAGGTGCGTTGGCCTTCGACGACAATCGGCGCATCGCCGGTGGCCGCGCCGATGAAATCCGCCTGCGGCCAGTTGCCTGCGCGCAAGGCATCGTGCCAGGCCTGGGTCGCGCGCTCGCGTGAACCGGGTTCGGCACTCGCCGGCCATTCGGCCAGCAGATCCGGAGTGAAGCAACTGTGTCCGCGCGCGACTGCCCAGCTGTTCAGCGCCGCCAGGTGCAGGGCGGCCTTGTCGCTGTCCGGCCAGATCGAGGCAAAGGCCTCGATCAATGCCGCATCGAGGGCACTGAAACCGCCTTCACGCACTGACTCGAATGCACTCATGGTGCCTCTCCCTCGCACCAGGCATCGAGCGCGTCGATCAAGGCGACCGGTGGACGATCGTGATGGATGCCGGCGCGATCGCCTTCGCGCATGCCGCGCACAAAAAGATACAAGGTACCGCCGATGTGGCGCTCGTAGTCGTACTGCTCGCCCAGGCGCTCGCGCAGGAAGCGCTGCAGGGCCACCAGGTAGATCAGGTATTGCAGGTCGTAATCGTGGTCGCGGATGGCTGCGGGCAAGCGCTCGGCCGCGTAGTCCGCACGCGCCGGGCCAAGCAGGTTGGTCTTGTAGTCGAGCACGTAGTAGCGATCCTGCCAGCGCAGGATGAGATCGATGTAGCCGGTCATCAGGCCGCGCACGCTGGCGCGTCGCGTGATCCATTCGGCAGGCGCGCGGGCGTAGTCGGGCCAGGCCGCCAGCAGTTGCGCGAAGGCGTCGAGCCGTGACCCTCCCAGCGGAAACAGGAACTCGAGCTCGGCCAGTGCTTCGCCCGCGCCGAGATCCATCAGGCGCAAGCCGGAACCGGGCAGCAGTTCGCTGCGCACGCCGGCGCGGGTGATCGCCGCAATCGTCTCGATCTCCTCGCCGGCATAGCCGTGATCGGCGCAGATGCGGGCGAGATCGGCATGCACGCCGGCTGCTGCCAGATCGGCAAATGCGACATCCTCGAACACCTGATGCACGCAGACGCCAAACGCCGTGCCGCGCGGCCATTGCGGCACGGGATCCTCGACCGGCAGCGCCGGGCTCGTCGCCAGCGGCGTATCGAACTCGTCATGGTCGGCCAGCGGTGCGTGCTGGCTGCCGGCAAACAGACGGCTGTAGCTGAGCGTTTCAAGGCCGCGCTCGATCCGGCCGCGAAATTCGGCGATGACCAGATCATCCTTGTTGGCCGCGTCCGGCAAGCGCGTAACCGGCGGCGCTTCGACTTCCAGCCGCTTGATGTCGATGCACTGCTGCGAGCGCTTGACCAGGGCAGCCAGCCCTTCGTCGATGCGATGGGCATGATCCTTGAGTGCGACGAGTTGATCGGGACGCTTGATCTCGTCGTCGCGGTACCACAGCCAGGCCAATGGACCGGTCAGGCTGGTGCTGCTCTGCCCGGTATTCACCCAGGCCCAGGCCAGCCAGACGCGATGACGCGCCCGCGTGATGGCGACATAAGCCAGGCGCAGGCTTTCGGCGAACTGCTCGTCGCGCTGGGCGAGTGCATGCGTCTTCCACTCCGGGCCGCCAATGTCGATGCGCAGTTCGTCGCCGGCATGCCAGGCCACCGCCTCGTCGGCCATCTCCTGGTTTTCCAGCTTCTTCCAGAACGTGGCCATGGCGAAGGGCGCGAAGACGACGTCGTACTGCAAGCCCTTGCTCCGATGCACGGTCAGCACCTGCACCGCGCCGGGATCGTCGGCCGGTCGCAAGGGTTCGGCATTGCCCGCGCCACGTTTTTCATCGGCTTCCATGCGACGCTGGCCAAGCCAGTGCAGCAACTCGGCAGGAGTCGAGCGTCGCGCCGATTCGTGCTGCAGGAGTTCGGCAAGATGCAGCAGGTTGGTGACCCGGCGCCGGCCGTCCCAGCGCGGCAACAGGCGCGTCGCCGCCGTTTGTACACAATGCGCAATCGTCGCGTAGGGGCCGGCATCGAGCCAGCGCTGGCGCAGGCTGGCGATGTGGCCAAGCTGGCTTTCCCAGCGGTCGAGATCATCGCGCGCGGCAAGCAGATCCTGCAGGGTGAAACCGAGCAGTTCCGTCGCCAATGCGGCGCGCACGCAGGCAGAATCGGCCGGCGCATCGAGGGCGGCCAGCAGGCGCTCGATGTCGGCGGCCTCGGCGCTGGCATAGACGCTCGCCGCGCTCAGGTAATCGCAGGCGATATTCCACTGGCCGAGCTGACGTGCGGCCTGTTCGGCCTGCTTGTTGCTGTTGACCAGCACGGCGATGCTCGGCACGCCGACCGACTCCTCGCGCGCACGCGTGAGGATTGCGCGGATCTCAGCGGCGACTTCGGCAAACATGCGCTCGGCGAAACTTCCGACCGTCCAGGACTTGCGCGCACCGTTGTCGTCAATGCGATCCGGCATGCGCCACACGGTCAAGGGCTTGGCGCTTGCCAGCCAATGCGTGGATGTGGCTTTGCTCGACGGGAAACGTGCCGGTTCGAACGGGATGAAATCGACGAGGAAGGGATCGGCGACGCCATCGAAGACGCTGTTGGCAGCGGCAATCAAGGCGGCATCCGAGCGCCAGTTCTCGCGCAAGGTATGGCGGTTGCCCCCGGCATCGCGGGCGGCGGCGTGATAGGTGTGGATGTCGCCGCCACGGAAGCGGTAGATGGCCTGTTTCGGGTCGCCGATCAGCAGCAACACGGCATCGGCGCGGGCGCGGTGGATGCGACGCAGGATCGCGTACTGCAGCGTATCGGTATCCTGGAACTCGTCGACCAGCAGGGCCGGCATTGTCGCCGCGATGCTGCGCGCCAGGCGCTCGCCGGACTCGCCATGCAGGCGTTCGTGCAACTCGCCGATGAGATCATCAAAGCCGAAGCGGCGCAGGCGCTGGCGGCGTTCGGCAAGGCCCGTGCGCACGAAGTCGATGGCCGCCTGGGTGAAACGCGCCAGCAGGGCGGCATTGAATTCGCTCTGCGCCGATTGCAGCGCATCCACGCATGCGCCGACGTGGGCCAGCGCGCCGGTGGGCGTCCAGCCCGCCTTTTTCGCCTTGGCCGAGAGCCCCGCATCAATGGCCGCTGTATTCAATGCGGCAAGTGCCTGCACATCGACTTCGGCCGGATCCGCCGCGCACGCCTGTTCGCAGGCGAGCATCGACGCCGGCCCATGCGGGGCGGTCTTTGCCGCAGAAAGGAACCTGTCCACGACCGCCTCGCGCAACTGCTGCAGGGCCACGGCAACCTCGCCATCGGCATGCAGGGTCTGCCAATGCGCGCGTGCTTTCGCGAACGCCGCACGCATGCGCCCGACCCATTCCGGCGAATCAACTGGATCGACCTGCGTCGCCGGCAATGCCAGCACCTGCGCACGCCGCAGTTCCGTCGCAAAGGCCTCGGGCGTATCCCAGCGTTCGAGGATGGCATGCACGGCCTCGTCCGCATCGACGATGACATGACGCCGCCAGAAATCCCGCACCAGTTCCAGCGTGGCCTCGTTGCCGGCGTCGTTGTCGAGTTCGAAGAACGGCAATCCGGTCTCGAACGCATGCTCGGCAAGCAACTGCTTGCACAGGCCATGCAAGGTGGCGATGCGTGCCTCGTCGAATCCAACCAGGGCCGAGGTCAGCAGGTCACGCGCCGTCTCCAGCGCAGCCGTGTCAACCCGATGCATCTGCAGGATCCGATCCAGATCGTCCGGCTGTGCCGGCGCGGCCTGCTGCAAGCGCGCGCTCGCCTCGGCAATGCGCGCACGCAGGCGACCGCGCAGTTCGCGGGTCGCCGCATCGGTGAAGGTGACCACGGCAATTTCGCTGACCTGGATTTTCCGTTCCAGCAACAGGCGCAGGTAGAGCAAGGCGATGTTGTAGGTCTTGCCGGTGCCGGCGCTGGCTTCGATCAGGTGCTGGCCGCTCAGGGTCAGCGTCGCCGCATCGAGCATGCCGGTATCGCTTGCCTTGCGCGTCACGGCATTTCTCCAACAGCGGCATACAGCGGCAGGAACAGGTCGGTGGCGAAATCCTCGAACGATGCATCCAGCAGCGCATCGCCGCGGTGGCGTGCAAGCAGTTCGTTGTACGGATCGGCACTCTCGGGGAAATTCTCGCCAGACCAGATGGCGCGGGCGCCAATGCGTGCCTGCTGCAGATCACCCGTGGCCTGCAACTTCGCGGCAAATGCCTCGGCGCTCTTGCGGAAGGCCGCCAGCGGCTGGCGCAATCCGCGGGCGCGCCAGAGCAGCAGCTTGCGCAGCCAGTCGCGCGGGTCGGCAACAGGCTGCGGCGCGCGCACCGTGACCAAGCCCCGGTCCAGGCCAAGCGCCAGCATCGCCGTCGCCTCTTCCTCCGTGCCAAGCAGGGCGCGTTCCAGCGCGAGCCGGGCCAGGTCGATGCCGCGAATCTTGCCCGGCCGGCTCAGCAACAGGACGCGCTTGCCTTTGGAATTTTGCACAAGATGACGGATCACCCCGCCCACGCGCACACGCAAGTCGGTGAATTCGATCACCGCGGCTTCGACAGTGAGCGGCTTGAACGCGCCGCCAAGCCGGTCGGCTGCCTCTCGTTCCAGCGCGTCGACCTCGGCGCTCAGTTTGTCCCAGGCATGCTGCCCGGCAAGACCAAGCGGAAATGCACCCTCGCGCTGGACGCGTCCAAGGTCGGGCCTTGCGGACTGCGGCCCGAGCAGGCGATCGGCAAGCTGGTAGCGATCAAGGCGATCCAGCGCGAAGGCTTCGACATCCTCGTCGCGCTCGGCTTCGTGCAGGTGCAATGGCAACTGCTGGCGGAAGTAGGCGCGTGCCGGATGGCGCAGCCAGGCGAGCAGTTCGTCGATCGACACCTCGCTCCATTCCAGCGCCACATCGGTTGCCGGCGTGGCCATCTCCGCGGCACTGAAACTGGCCACGAACGGTTCCGCTTCAAGCCAGCCTTCGCGCAGTTTGCGCGCCGCGTCCCACCAGCGCCGGTCATAGCTGGGCGCGCCCTTGTCGGCGCGGAAGCAATCCGCGGCAAACGCGTGCATCGGGTGCTGGCGGATGATCCGCGGCTGTACCTCTTGCCATGCTTCCTCGCCATAGGCTGCGGCGAGAAAACCGATGAGTTCCTCGACCAGTGGCGAGGGCGGATTCAGCGCTGCCGATTTCGCATCGCGATCAACGTGGCTGAGATAGAACACATCGCGCGCGGCCACCAGGCTTTCCAGGAACAGGAAACGATCATCCTCGCGAATGGTGCGGTCTCCGGCCTGCGCGTGCCGGCGCATCAGGTTGAAACCGGCCGGCGCCTGTCGACGCGGAAACTCGCCGGCATCGAGGCCCAGAACGCAGACCACGCGATGCGGCACGTTGCGCATCGGCACCATGCCGCAAAAGGTGATGCCGAACCGCCCTGCCCGCGCCGCGCGCGGTTCGGCAATCGCCGCATCCAGCGCGCTGCGCACGACATCGAAGGAAATCGGCTCATCACCCAGCCAGTGCGCCGCCGCGTTGCCCATGTTGGCGATGGCCTCGCGCAGGTCGCGCACGGCACCGAGTTCGGCGAGATCGGTGGTGTCGCTGTCGAGCAAGGCCTCAAGGCGGTCGATCAACCAGGTTTTCCAGGCATTGGCGCTGCGCGATTTCGTGAAGCCCGAACGGGTTGCCGCGAGCGTGGCGACGAAGCGCGCGAACTGGCCCAGCCATTGCGCCGCTGCACCTTCGACATTGGCCGCCGGCACGACATCGGCACGCATCGAATCCTCATCGCCGACGGCATATCCCAGCAACAGGCGATTGAAGCCGAAGCGCCAGGTCGTTTCATCGATGGCGGCGGCACCGAGTTCGGCGCGGAATTCGGCGTCGAGCCCCCAGCGGATGCCGCTGTCGGCAATCCAGGTGCGCAACCAGTCCTGCGCCTCGCCTTCGAGACCGAAACGTCGCGCGATCGCCGGTTCGGCGAGAAGGCCGCGGATCTCGCTGACCGTGATGCGGCTGTCGCCAAGACCAAGGATGCGTGCGAATGCGTCGATCAAGGGATGCGTCGCGCGCAGGGGCACGTCGCTGATGCCATAAGGAATCGACAGCGCATCGGTGTCACCGAACACGGCGGCGATGTAGGGCGCGTACTCTTCGATGCGCGGCGACATGACGACGATCTCATGCGGCAGCAAGTCATCGAGCGTGTCGAACAGGCGCAGCAACTGGTCGCGCAGGACTTCGACCTCGCGCCGCCGACTGGCGCACCGGTGCAGTTGCACGGAAGGCACCGCTTCGAGCGCAGGTGGCGGCGCGTGTTGCGGATCGAGCAGGAGGATGCCGCTCTGCAGCCAGCCGAGCAGTCCGCTCGAGGCCGGCGCGGCAAACGCGTCATCGTCATGCACGACCAGGTCCGGCGCATGGATCGCCTTCAGGAATTCGCGACCGAGTGCGCCCCACGAAGCCAGCAGCGGATGGCCGCTGTGCAGGTAGGCTTCGTCCTCGCGGCGGCCGTGCGCCCGCCACAACCGGCTGCGGCGCAGGCGTTCGCGATCGGAAACGATGTCATCCCAGTAATCCAGGCAGGGATTGGGCTGGTAGAAGCGCAGCGGCACACGCCGCGCCAGGGCGAGGAAGAATTCCAGCAACAGCGGTGGCAGGTGCGCGGCACCGAAAATGGAGAATCCCGCTGCGAGGTCTTGCGGCAATTCCGCCGCCTGCTCGATATCGCCGAGCACCTTGCGCATCAGGCTGGCGCGATCCAGCTCGTCGACCGATTGCGCCAGATGGCGCATCAATTCCGCCTGCCAGCGCTCGTCGGCATCGTCGAGCACGAGGCGACCGTGCGTCCAGTCGCGGATCCATTGCGGCCGCGCCATCGTGTACTCATCGAACAGGCGGGCGAGGTTCACCGCCAGCTCGTATCGCTGGCGCTGATCGCCGGCATCGCCGAGATAATCGCGCACACGCTCGAAATGCCTGCCCCGGGCCAGCTCCGGCAAGGCCGCATGGATGCGCCAGACCAGGGCCTCGCGCGAGAACGCGGATTCGCGCGGCAGGGTGCCGGAGAAACGCCGCAACACCTGCCAGGCAAAAGTCGATGGCAGGGGAAACTCGATGTTGATGGCAATCCGGCAACGGCTGGCGATGCGCTCCTGCAACCAGCGGCCGAGGGCCGGATGGGCAACGACGATGATCCGCGCTTGCAGCGGATCGCCGCTGCCGCCCGCCTGCAGATCGTCGATCAGCCGCCCGGCAAGGATCTCAAGCCGGTTTCCATGGATGAAATGTGCTGCCTGCATTTCCGAGCCCTTGCGCCATCCCTTGATCGACCACGGCGCGAAGCCTGCAGCCTGCGGTTCTCACCGCATGATACCGAGCGGTTCATCGCCATGCGGCTAGACTGCCGCGATTGCCTGCGATGACGCGCCACCTCATGCCCGGATTCCGCCCTGCCAGCTTGTCCATCCTCTGTTGCGCCCTGCTCGGCTTGCCGGCACAGGCCGTGCCGACGCCGGAGTACGAGCTTGAGCCGGTGCTCGGCGCCAGCAGCCTGGTGCGCCCGGCGTTGTTGTCGGGGCCGGGCTTCCAGGTCGATCCGCATGTCGAGATCCGCGGCTACATGGCGCGTTTCACGATCGACACCTCGCTCGGGCCGATCCAGGCGGACAGCGTCGAGATTCTCGGCGAGCGCATTGCCGAGCTGCCGGCACTGGAAGCACTCGACGCCGTCAGCCGCAGCCAGGCATTTGTCGATGCGGCCGATGCCTCGGTGACGAAGACAGCGCATGGCCTCGGCCAGATCCTGCGCCATCCGGTGCAGACCCTGACGGGCATTCCGCTCGGCGTCGCCCGCTATTTCGGCCAGCGCCTGAAGCGCCTGGGCAACCAGGCGCAAGCCTTGTCGGATCGCGGCGCACGCGAGTTCGGCAGCAGCGGCAACCCGCATCCTCGCGGCGACGGGCCGATGACCCTGGCGCGCGAAATCGATCGCGCCGAAGCGCTCGGCAATGGCAGCGAAGGCAATTCCGGCTGGTACGCCGATGTCGGTGACGAGGCCGCGCGCGAGGTCAAGCGCCAGCTCCGGTTCGGACAGGTTCGCCGGGAACTCGCCGAGCGCCTCGGCATCGACCCCTACACGAGCAATCCCTATCTGCGCGAACGCCTCGACAAGCTGGCCTGGGCCGGTGCGGGTGGTCACTTCGCGGCCAGCGCCGCACTTGGCACGATTGGTGGTGCCGGTGGTCTTGCCCTTTCCTGGAGCAAGCAGCTCAACGATGTGGTCTGGAAGCTCGATCCCGTGCAATTGCGCGAGCACAACGCCAGACGCCTGCGCCGTTACAGCCACGACAATCTGCTGATGCGCCAGTTCCTGCGGCGCGGCGTCTTCACGCCAACCCTGCAGACGCAGCTGATCGATGCGCTCGATCACTTGCAGCCAAAGGTCGGCGGCGATGCCCTGCTCGAACTGGCGATGACTGCGCAATCGGAGCTGGAGGCACGCTACATCGTCAACGCCTTGCAGCTGGTCGGCGAACGTCTCGGCACGCGCGCCAGCGGCGGCACCCTGCTGACGGTCGGTGCCGCACTCGCCTACGACAGCGTCGATGGCGAACGCGTCCTGCCGCTGCCGATCGACTACCTGGCCTGGACCGGCGAGGTCGCACGCTTTCTCGATGGCGAGGAATTCCGTGGCACGCAAAAGACCGTGCTGGTCAGCGGCACGGCAACGCCGCGCAGCCAGGAGGAATTGACCGCCCGCGGCTGGAATATCGTCGTCGATGCGCGCGGGCGGCATGCCGAGGGACTGGTCAGCTACGACGAGCCCGCGCTGGACCGGCTCTAGTCGAAGCGGCTTATCGCCGACGCAGCGGCGGCTTGTGCGTCGGGCGGGTGCGCTGGATGCCGCTTCCTGCCTGACCTGAAGGCCGCGTTGCCAGCCAGATCAAATGCCGTGCGCCCTTGTTGCCGTGCGCACGCACCGGCACTTCCTCGACGACGAAACCGCATTGCCGCAAGCGCGCGGTGAATGCGCGATCGGCATGCGCCGACCAGATCGCCAGCACGCCCTGCGCACGCAAGGCCGCCATGGCCGCGGCCAGGCCAGCTGTCGAGTAGAGCCAGTCGTTGTCGACCCGGGTCAAGCCACCGGGGCCGTTGTCGACATCGAGCAGGATGGCATCGAGACTCGCGCGTTCGGCCTTGATCACGGCGGCCACGTCGCACTCGCGCACGTCGACGCGCGCATCCTTGAGCGGCCAACCCGCATGCGCGCCCAATGGCCCGCGATTCCAGGCGATCACGCCCGGCACCAGTTCGGCGACGATGAGCTGCGCCTGCGTGCCGAGGCGAGCCAGTGCGGCGGCGAGGGTGAAGCCCATGCCGAGTCCACCAATGAGGATGCGCGGCGCGGCGCGGGTCGCAATCCGCGCACAGGTGATTTGCGCAAGTGCATCCTCCGAGCCGTGCATGCGTGTCGACATGAGGTCGCCGCCGCCGGCGATCTTGATCGAGTAGTGCTCGCCCTCGGCAAACAGGCGCAACTCGCCGCCACCGGGAATCGGCGCGGTGTCGATCAGGGTCATTCGATGCATGCGGGCCGACGACCTGCGCGATGGCTCATTCGACGCCTTCAAATTCGTCGCGAAAAAGCAGATCGGGGACATGCATGACAATGCAATGGATCGCGCCGGCCGAGCCAATGATGCCGCTGCAATCGACCGGCACGATGGTGCGACCCGGCAGCGCCGTCTGGAAGGTCGCCAGCGCCTGGGCGTCCTGCGCGGCGTAACTGCCGCCGAAACGGCAGATCAGGGCAAGGTCGTTGAGCAGGACCGCATTCGTGTAGGTGTAGTGGGCGCCGCCCGCGCGCCAGCCGGGCGTGCGATAGACGGTGTAACCGCGTGCCTGCATCTGCGATGCGACGGCATCGGTCACCGACTTCGGCACGCCGCCACCTTCGCCCGCGGCATACTGGCCGATCAAGACCGTGTTGTCGGCAAGCGGCAACATCCACATGTCGATATGCTGGGTCGAGTCGTAGCTGGTCGGGAACGGATCGGTCAGGGTCACATCGAGGCCCTGGTACAACGCGTAGTAGTCGCGGATCTGCTGCTCGCTCACCCCCGGATTCTCATTGACGATCAAGCGTGTCATGAACGCATCACGATTGCGGAACAAGTGAAAATTGCCACCGCCGTGGATCAACGGGATGTCGTAGTTCGGCTCGCCGCGTACGGCGGACGCAACGTCGGGATAAGCGTCATCGACGATGCGTTGCGGGCGGTTGTAGACGTGATCAATCATGCCAAGGCGCCCGCTGTCCTCGATGAAACGCGGGCCGTAGTCGCGCATCCAGACGCTGCACTGGCTGGAATTGCTGCATGGCTGGGTGATGAAGCCGACCCGATCCATGTTGGCACCCGCCCCGGACAGGGTGCTTGCCGCGCTGTTCTGCTGGCTGGTTCCAGTGACCACGACGTACATCCGGGCCGAACGGTCGCCGGTGGTGATGGCGACGGTCATTTCGGTCAGCAGCGAGTTGAACGAGCCCCAACGGACCATCAAGCCCTGGTTGCCCTCGTACTCGGCCTGCGCACGCGCCGTGCCTGGCGGTGGTGCGAGCACATGATCCGGAATCCTTGGTGCCACAGGATCCAGGAGTTCCTGCGCGCTGAATCCACGCGGCAGCGGGTTCGGATTGTCGTCCCGGATGGTTGCCAGGTAGGCCGGATCGACACGCTTCACGGCCGCCACGACAGGTTCGAAAGCCACGATCAACAACAAGCCGACAAGAATGCACCGCATCGCCAGATGCTCCCAATCTCCCACGCCAGCTGCGAAGTCTAGCCACTCCCTTGATCGAACGCGCGCAAGAACCCGCCAACGGGGCTGCGCCCGCATGCGCTTTGACGGACAATCGCCGTTTCCCCGCAACCTGAAACCGCCATGGACTCCGCAACCCGCGCCCGCTTTGCCGGCGAACTCGAATCAATCCGCGAACAAGGCCTGTACAAGACCGAGCGCATCATCACCACGCCGCAAGCGGCAGAAATCCGCACCAGCGACGGTCGCGAGGTCCTCAATTTCTGCGCCAACAACTATCTTGGACTGGCCGACAACGCGGAAATCATCGAAGCGGCGAAGTCGGCACTGGACACGCACGGTTTCGGCCTGGCCAGCGTGCGCTTCATCTGCGGCACGCAGGATCTGCACAAGCAGCTTGAAGCGAAGATCTCGGAATTCTTCGGCACCGAGGACACGATCCTCTACACCAGTTGCTTCGATGCCAATGGCGGCCTGTTCGAGACCATCCTCGGCGAGGAGGATGCGGTGATCTCCGATGCCCTCAACCACGCCTCGATCATCGACGGCATCCGCCTGTGCAAGGCCGAGCGCCGCCGCTACGCCAACAGCGACATGGCCGAACTGGAAAAGCACCTGATCGAAACCAGGGACAAGCGCACGCGCCTGATCGCCACCGACGGCGTGTTCTCCATGGACGGCTTCATTGCGAAACTCGACGAGATTGTTGCCCTGAAGAAGAAGCACAACGCCGTGCTCATGGTCGATGATTCGCACGCCACCGGCTTCGTCGGCAAGACCGGCCGCGGCTCGGCCGAACTGCACGGCGTCATGAATGAAGTCGACATCTATACTTCGACCCTCGGCAAGGCGCTCGGCGGCGGTTCTGGCGGCTTCACCACCGGCCGTCGCGAGATCATCGGCCTGCTGCGCCAGCGCTCGCGACCCTATCTCTTTTCCAATACCTTGCCGCCACCGCTGGTCGCGGCAAGCCTCAAGGTCTTCGAGATCCTCTCGCGCTCGACCGAACTGCGCGACCGCGTCGAAGCCAATGCCCGGCATTTCCGCCAGCGCATGAGCGCGGCCGGATTCGACTTGAAACCCGGCAATCATCCCATTGTCCCGGTCATGCTCTACGACGCCAAGCTCGCCCAGCAATTTGCCAACGCCCTGCTCGAGGAAGGCATCTACGTGATCGGTTTCTTCTTCCCCGTCGTGCCGCAAGGCCAGGCGCGCATCCGCACGCAGATGAGCGCGGCGCACTCGATCGAACAGATCGATCGCGCGGTGGACGCATTCGTCAAGGTTGGACGCAAGCTGGGAGTGATCTGAGCCGGCCGGTCACGACGAAGCCGCTTGCAGGCAAGTCTTCGCATGCTCCGGAATCCACAGGAGTCCTCTCGTCACCCCGGCGCAGGCCGGGGTCCGGCACCTTGGCCTTTCGATGCGCGGTCACCGGGTCCCGGCCTGCGCCGGGACGACGCGCGGACGGTTGTCAGCTTGGCGAAGATCTCGATCCGGGGCCTTGCTGTTGCATGACGGCGCGGACTTCCTCCGCGTCCAGTTCCCGCCACTGGCCCTTGGCCAGATTGCCCAGTTGCAGGGGGCCGATGGCGACGCGGATCAGACGCAGGACGGAGACATCAAGCGCGGCCAGCAGGCGACGGATCTGCCGGTTGCGGCCTTCATCGAGAACGATTTCCAGCCAGGCATTCTTTTCGCCGCGACGCAGTTCCATGACCGACCTTGCCGCCAGCCATTCGCCATCATCGCGAACACCGGCCTGGATGCGCGCCAGCAGATCGGCATCCGGAAGTCGATCGACCTGCACGTGATAGGTCTTTTCGAGCTGCGATTCCGGTGCGCTGATGCGCGCCGCCCATTCACTGTCATTGCTGAACAGCAGCAAGCCTTCGCTGGCCTTGTCGAGGCGCCCGACCGGCGCGATCCATGGCAAGCCAGCGTCCGCAAACAAGGCATACACCGTGTCGCGGCCACGTTCGTCGTTTGCAGTCGTGACCGTGCCGCGCGGCTTGTTGAGCATGAGATAGCGGCGTTCGACGGGCACCACTGCCACGTCGTCGATGGCTATGGATGCATCAGCCGCGGTGGGCGTCTGCGGATCGCGGACGACGCGGCCATCGAGGGTGACACGACCGGCACGAATCGCCGCTTCCGCCTGCGAGCGCGAACACAGTCCGCGCTTGGACATGACCCGTGCCAGGCCATGCCGGGTGCCGGCAACGTGTTTCCCTGACTGGTCTCGCCTCGACACCACGCAGCGCGTCTCCAAACAAAACGGGGCGCCGAAGCGCCCCGCGAAAAAGCAGAGAAGGATCCGTTACGGTCGCCGGGCGAGCTCGGGATCGTTCTTTTCCACCGGCATCAGATCCTTCTTGGACACGCCAAGCAGCAACAGGATCGGGTTGGCGAAGAAGATCGACGAGGCGATACCGATGAAGATACCAATCAACATGATCAGGCCGAAGTTCTCGAGGGCCGGGCCGCCGAGGAAGTACAGCGTGCCGACGGCCAGTGCCGTGGTCACGCCGGTCATGATCGTGCGCGACATGGTCGAGTTGATCGAGCGGTTGAGGATCTCGGCGGAATCACCCTTGCGCGAGGAACGGAAGATCTCGCGCACGCGATCAAACACGACGATCTTGTCGTTGATCGAATAACCCACCACCGAAAGCACCGCGGCCAGCGCGGGCAGGTCGAACTCGCGTCCGGTCAGGGCGAATGCCGCCACGGTGAGCAGGGTATCGTGCAGCTCCGAGGCAACCGCCGAAACCGCGAAGCGCCATTCGAAGCGGATCCACAGGTAGATCGAGATGCCGGCGATGACGAAGATGACCGCGACAAGGCCATCGTTGCGCAACTCGTCACCGACCTGCGCACCGACGAATTCGCTGTTGGTGACCTTGGCGTCCGGCCGTGTCGCTTGCAGGGCCTTGAGCACGTTGGCGGCAATCTTGTCGTTGGCGACGGCGCTGGCTTCTTCCGTGGTCGAACTGGCGTTCTCTTCGGAGACGATGCGGATGGCGAAATCATTGGTGCCGCCGTAGGTCTGCACGACGGCCTTGTCGAAGCCTCCGGCAGTGAGCGCGGCGCGCACATCGGCAACATCGATGGCCTTCTCGTAATTGACTTCGACATTCGCGCCGCCGGTGAAATCAAGCCCGTAATCGAGCCCGCGCACGAAGATGACCGCAGCGGAAAGGACCATCAGGATCGCCGAGATCACAAGGCTGACCTTGCGCCAGCGCATGAAATCGATATTGCTGTTCGGATTGAAGATTTCCATTGCAGATTCCCGAAGTCAGACCGACAGCGACTTGATCTTGGACGAACGACCGAAGATCAGCGCAACAAGCGAGTGGGTGCCGGTCACCGAAGTGAACATCGACGTGATGATGCCGATTGCCAGCGTGATGGCGAAGCCGCGGATCGGGCCGGAGCCGAAGGCCATCAGGCCGAAGGCAGCGATCAGATGGGTGACGTTGGCGTCAAGGATGGTCGCCCAGGCCTTCTCGTAACCGGCGCGGATCGCCGCCAGCGGGGTCAGGCCGATGCGCAGTTCCTCGCGGATGCGTTCGCAGATGAGCACGTTGGCATCGATGGCCATGCCCAGCGTCAACACGATACCGGCAATGCCAGGCAGGGTGAGGGTGGCCTGGAAGATGCTGAGGATGGCGACCAGCAGGACCAGGTTCATCAGCAGCGCGGCGTTGGCGATCAAGCCAAAGCCCTTGTAGTAGATGGCGACGAAGACGACGACGAGGAAGAGGCCGACGATGACCGCGGTGACGCCCTTGCGGATGTTGTCGGCACCGAGAGTGGAACCGATCACGCGCTCCTGGACGATGTCGACGGGTGCGGCCAGCGAACCCGAACGCAGCATCAGGGCCAGATCCGAAGCGGCCTTGGCGCTGTCGAGCCCGGTGGTCTGGAACTTGTTCGAGAACACGCCGCGGATGGTCGCCAGACTGATGATTTCCTCGGTGATCTTGGCGCTGCGCACTTCCTTGCCATCGACGACGCGCACTTCCGGCGTGCGTTCGACGAGGACGACGGCCATGCCCTTGCCGACGTTCTGCGTGGTGAAATCAAGCATCTTGCGGGCACCGGCCGAGTTCAGGGTCACCGAAACCGCGGGCGTGCCGGTTTGTTCATCGACGGCACTCGATGCATCGACCAGCTCGTCGCCGGTGACGATGACCTTCTTCTTCAGCACGGCCGGTCGGCCATCCTTGAAGTAATAAATGCGCGAATCGGGCGGCACCGCGCCGGTGCGCATCGCTTCGGCGACGTTGACGCTCTCGTCGACCGCGCGATAGTCGAGCGTGGCGGTCGCGCCGAGCAGTTTCTTCGCCTCGGCGGTGTCCTGCAGGCCCGGCAGTTCGACGACGATGCGGCTGTCGCCCTGCTGCACGATCATCGGCTCGGCCACGCCCAGCGAGTTGATGCGGTTGCGCAGGGTGGCAACGTTCTGCTTGATGGTGTTGTCGGCAATCTGCTTGATGCGCTCGGGCTTGACCTTGGCGATCAGGCTTGGGGAGCCGCCAATCGACGGGCCGTCGGAAACAATGAGGTCGGTGGCATCGCGGCCGATGGCCAGGGCGATGACATCGAGGTCCTCGCTGCTGTTGGCCTGCACGACGATGCCCTGCGCGCCACGGCTGACCTTGACGTTGCGGATGTTCTTGTCGCGCGCCAGCGAGCGGATGTCATCGACGTAACGCTGTTCCTGGACGTCGAGCACGCTCTTCTGGTCGACCTCCATGAGGAAGTGCACGCCGCCCTGAAGGTCGAGGCCGAGCGGCATCGAGTTGGCACCGATGGCACGCAGCCAGGCCGGCACGGTCGAGGCCAGGTTCAAGGCAACGGTGAACCCGTCGCCGAGGTCGCTGCGCAGTGCACTGGCCGCGGCCAGTTGCGAATCGGTGTTGGCGAAGGTCACCAGCAGGCGCTCGTCCTTGATGGTGACTTCATCGAAGGTGATCTTTCGCGTCTGCAGGGCCTGCAAGGCACGTTCCTTCACCGCCTCGTCGACTGCGGCACCCTTGTTGGCCAGCACCTGCACGGCAGGCTGCTTCTGATACAGCGACGGTATTGCGTACAGGATGCCCAGCAGCGCCACGGCGGCGACCAGGAAGTGTTTCCAGCGGGGAAAATCGTTCATTCGTACAAATCCAGTTCTACGCTGTTGCCGATCTGTTGGTGGAACGTCTGTTCAGCCAATGACCCGCTGCGAATGGCATCGCGGCAAACCGGCCCAGGGGGCCGGATCCACCGCTGCATTGCAGTGGGGTGTTGGCCGGGTTGACTCAAGCCTGCTTGATCGTGCCCTTGGGCAGCACGGCGGTGATCGCGTTCTTCTGCAGCTTCACGCTGACCTTGTCGGCGATCTCGAGGGTGACGAAGGTGTCGCTGATGTCCTCGATGCGACCGAGCAGGCCGCCATTGGTCAGCACTTCATCGCCCTTGGCCAGGGCCGCAACCATCGCCCGCGCTTCCTTGGCCCGCTTCATCTGCGGACGGATCAGCATGAAATAGAAAATGCCGAAGATGATGATCAGCGGCAGGAAAGACATCAGCGGGTTGGGTGCGGCAGCGCCGGTGGCGGCCTGTGCATGGGCGGAACTGATCAGGAAATCCATTGCGACTCCGGGGGTTTGCAACGCCGCCGGCATGCACCGGAAGGCGAAAAAGGTCGCGGATTATGCCATGCCAGCGGCATGAGCGCATCGTCGCGGCCGGCGACGCCGGTTTGGCCGGGCCGGGTCCGCACGGCCTCAGGCGACGTCGTCGAAGCGGTAATCCAGCCCGTAACAATGCACACCTTCGCGTATGGTGATCGTCAACGAACCGCTCAGGCCGGCCAGTTCCGCCGTGCCCGAATCCGGCACCACGGTCACGCTCAGGCTCGGCTCGCCGCGATTCATGGTGCCCGAGTGCTGCAGCACGAAACTGCCCTGGCGCCCCTGCAGGGTACCGACCACCCGTTCCATCGCCACATAGCCCGCCGAGCCCTTGACTTCGGTCATCGCGCTGAGCATCTCGCCGATGCTGGTTGCCTCAAGATCGCCGTGGAAGGTCTTGTTGATCGAGATGCGCCCGCGCGTCTCGCCTGCGCCGACCTCGGCGAGATCCAGTGGATTCAGCTTGACCTCGAAGGTGCCGGTCGCGTGTCGGTTCATTGCGGGCCTCGCGCAGATTGAAGTGGCGAACGATGCACGCGCGACGGGCAGCGCGCAAGCGCATGCACGCAGTGCTGCGGGAGTAGACTGCGTGGCGGAGGAAGCGCTGATGGATGACGCGGCACAACCGGCCAATCCGGCAACGATACCGCTCGATACCGATACCCTGTTCAGCCAGGTTTACGATCGGCTGAAGGGGATGGCCGGCAAGCGCCTGTCCGGGGGTGTCCACGGCACCCTCGACACGACCGCGCTGGTTCACGATTTGTATTTGCGCATGGGCAGCAACCGCGAGCTCGGCTTTGCCCATGCAAACCAGTTTTTCGCCTACGCCGCGCGCGCCATGCGCCACCTGCTCGCAGATCGGGCGCGTGATCGCCTGCGCCTGCGTGCCGGCGGCGACTGGTTGCGCACGACGCTGACCGGCAGCGACTATCGACTGGCCATCGACAGCGCCGAGCAGGCCCTCGCCGTGGAGGCCGCCTTGCAGGCCTTGTCCGAGGTGGACGCGCGCGCCGCCCAGGTCGTCGAACTGACCTGGTTCGCCGGCCTGGGCCAGGAACAGATCGGCGAAACACTCGGCGTCGCGCGCAGCACGATCGCCCGTGACTGGCGGTTCGCCCGCGCCTTCCTCAAGCAGCAGCTCGATGACACGCGCTGACGCCGAACGGCGTTTGTGGATTGCACCATGAAGACGGATTCCCGCTCCGTTCGCGATCTTTTCGATGCCGCTGTCGTGCTGGACGCGGGCGCGCGTCGGGCATTCCTCGACCAGCACTGCACGGATCCGGCACAGCGCGCCCGCATCGAGGCCCTGTTGGCCGCCGACGAGGACACCCACGAGCCCCTGCAAGCGGACGGCTTCGAGCGCATCATCAAGGCCATTGGGCCGGAACGCCCGCAGGATGCCCTGCCCCCCGGGAGTCACGTCGGCCCGTTCGACCTGCTCGAAGTGATTGGCGAAGGCGGTTCCTCGACCGTGTTCCGCGCCGTTCGCGATATCGAAGGGGCTACCCAGCAGGTCGCCCTCAAGCTGATGCGGCGCGGCCTCTACAGCCCGGAAGCGCAACGCCTGTTCCGCCGCGAGCAGCGCGCCTTGATCCAGCTGCGCCATCCCAACATCGCGCGCATGATCGAGGGCGGCGTCCACGAATCCGGCCTGCCCTACATCGCCCTGGAGCTGGTCGAGGGCAGCACGATCACCGACTTCGCCCGCGCGCGGGGCCTGGAACTGGACGAACGCCTGCGCCTGTTCGGCGTGGTCTGTGCCGCCGTCGAGGCTGCGCACCGCGCCCTGATCGTGCATCGCGACCTGAAGCCTTCGAACGTTCTGGTCACGGAGGACGGCGAGGTCAAGCTGCTCGATTTCGGCATCGCCAAGCTGCTGGCCGAAGAGGATGAGTCGGCGCGCACGCAGATGCCCGCCTTCACCCCGGCATACGCCGCTCCGGAACAGCGCGACGATGGTCCGATCACCACGGCTACGGATGTCTACGCGCTGGGCGTCCTGCTCGGTGAACTGGTGACGGGGGAGCGCGTCAACGACGGCAGCGGTCGCACGCCATCGAGCCGGATCACCAACGACAACCCGGGCACCGGTGCCGCAACCTTGACCTCGATTACCCGCCGGCAGGTGCGCGGCGACCTGGACGCGATCATCCTCAAGGCGCTGGATGCCGACCCGGCACGTCGCTATGCCTCGGCCGGACGACTCGCCGACGACATCGAACGCCTGCTCGCCAGGCAGCCGGTCTCCGCACAGATCCCCTCGCGCTGGTATCGCACGCGCAAGTTCATGCTGCGCCACAAGGGCGGCGTCGCCAGTACGGTGGCCTTTCTGCTGGCCATCCTGGCCGCATTGGGCATGGCGCTGTGGCAGGCGCGGCTGGCCCGCGAACAGGCCGCCCTGGCCGAACGCGCGACCGTGCGCGCGAACACCACGCTCGATTTCATCGTCGACTTGCTGGCGACCGCCAGCGCCGACCTGCCCAAGGCGGACAGGCCCACGCCCGAAGCCCTGGTGGCGCAAGCGGCGAAGAACGCACGCGAGGACTCCGATCTCGATCCCCTCGTGCGCGCGCAGCTGTTTACCACCTTGGCCGAAGTCGCGCGCAGCAACGGCGACAACCGCCAGGCCGAACGGTTGATCAACGAAGCCATCGTGCACCTGCACGAGCAGGGCAGCAGCGCGGCGTCGCCCGAATGGATCGCCGCGATGGTCAGCAAGGGCAATCTCCTGCACGACACCGACCGAACGGCCGAAGCCGACAGCCTGATGAAGGGTCTGCTGCCCGTGCTGGATGGCGTGGATACCGAGGGCGCGGTCTCGGCCTTGCTTCTGTACGCGGCAACGCGCGCCTATGCCGACGATGCGGACGGCGCCGTCGAAATCGGCCATCGCGCATTGAAGAAGGCACAACGGGTGTTCGGTGCCGACTCGATCGACAGCGTCTCCACCGCAGCGTTTCTCGGTCAGGTCTTCAGCAAGCTCAACCGCTACGCCGACAGCGAAGTCCTGCTCACCGAAGCCATCACGCGCTGGCGGCGGCTGGGCCTGCCTCGCAATGAAACCCTGGCCCGCAACCTCTATCACCTGGCCCGGTCCAAGTACCGGCTCGGCAAATTCAATGAAGTCGAGGCCTTGTACACGGAGGGCAACGCGCTGATGCGCAGCGTCGGCGCCGCGCCCTACTTCCGTTTGTCGCAGGGCTTGCGCGGCTACGCCGAATTCCTCATCGACATGGAGCGGTTCGACCAGGCCAAGGCGGCACTCGACGAGTCACGGCAGATCGACATCGAGACCCGCGGCGCGCAGAGCGCAGATGCCGGACTGACCTTGCAACTGCTGGCGCGCTGGCATCGGCAGCGGCATGAACTCGTCGCGGCGGAGCGCCTTTATCAGTCGACGCACGCGGTGTTCGCTGCGCATGTCGAACAGGTCGGACTGCAATGGGAGCTGGAACGCACCCGTCTGCACTGGTCGCGGACCTTGATCGAACTCGGACGCCACGACCAGGCCGCGGCCTTGTTGGACGAGGCGAAGGCAGGGCTGGCCAGGATCAACTCGCCCGCCGACGTTGGCAACGCGGATGCGCATTGCATCGCCGGACAACTGGCCGTTGCGCGGGGCCAGCCTGAACTTGCCCTCGGCGAGATCGACAACGGCCTTGCCATCGTCCAGGCACTCGATATTCCGGACAAGACCAGCGAAATCGATTGTCGTGTGCAACGAACGAATGCCCTGATGGCCCTCCGACGCAGCCGCGAGGCACGCGCGGAGGCGGAGTTGGCGTTCACGCGGCAGCAGGCGACCAATCCCGTCGCGACCTTGAAACTCACCACGCTGCTGGCCTTGCGTACCCGCGCCGAACAGGCCGACAACGATGCCGCCGCAGCCGCACGATCCATCGCCCAGGCACGCACCCTGGCTGCGCCGACACTCCTGCTCGCGGAGCAGGATCGCGCCACGCTCGGGCTATAGGGCAACGCAGAACGCATAGCGGCACCACGTGGACCCGTGGCGCAGCATGCGGATCGCCGCCGGGTCATTCGCCGAAATGACACAATGCCTCCTTGCACAGCGTTCCTCGAATGCACCGGAACACGCCGGGATTTCGAGAGAGACGCGTCATGTCACGATCCAGCATCCGATCCTCTTTGGCAGCGGTCATGCTTGCCTCGTTGGTGTGCCACCCTGCCGCTCGCGCAGCAATATTCACCGTGGGCTCCGATGCAGGATGCACGCATCAAACGCTCGATGCCGCCATTGCCGCACTGCCGGCCAGCGGCCAGCACGAGGTGCACATCGCGATCCCGTCGCTGAGCGCCCAGGCCGTGCACATCACCAGCCGGGACGTCACGATCCGCGGCGGCTACGGCAGTTGCTCCGCAAGCGAAAGCAGCGGCTTCACCACCTTGAGTGGTCAGGGAGGCGGCCAGGACAGCGTGATCACGATCCGCGGCAGCGGCAACGATGTGATCCTCGAACGCGTCAACCTGATCCGCGGCGATGAGGTGAACGACGGCTACGGCGGTGGCCTGGATTTCAAGGGCACCGGACTCGTCATCCTGCGCAACATGGGCATTTCGCAGAACTTTGCCGGATATGGTGGTGGCATCAGCTTCATTTCCGATGGCGGCCTGGCCGATCTTCGCATCGAGTCCGGCACCGTCATCCAGCTCAACACGGCCCAGTTTTCCGGTGGCGGCATCCGTCTCGAAGGCAATGTCTACATGACCATGCTCGGCACCAATTCCACCATCCTGGGCAATGAGGCACGCGGGCTGAACCCCGACACCAACCAGCCGCAATATGGCTACGGCGGGGGTATCCAGGTGCTCGCCCCGGCCATTGTCGACATCGGCTCGCCAGGCATCGGCAACGGCACGATTGTCGCCAACACCGCACGCTACGGCGGCGGCATCGCACTCAATGTGGGGGACAGCAATGGCTACGTCCAGGTCAATGTGTTCAGCACCGATCGCGCGCAGCCGACCCGCCTCTACGGGAATCGTGCCAGCAACACGGGCGGTGCGGTCTACGCCGATGCCCGCGCCGATTTTGCAACCGGGAACGAGGCCCGCTTTTGTGCCTTCGACACACGCTTCGACGGCAACATTGCGCAGGAGGGCAGCGTCCTCTACCTGGATACGGACAACTTCCTGACCGACTACTTCGGGGCCGAGGCGCACCTCAACAACGACAACCTGTGCGACTCGCACCCATTGCGTGTCCGCTGTGGTCCACAGGAGCAGTGCAACACGATCGAGGGCAACCGGGCCGAAAATGCGAATGGCCAGGCAACATCGGGCGCGGTCTTCACGGTGCAAAACGACGCATTCCTGACGCTCGGGCAGCTCATCATTCGCGACAACACCGGCGGCCATGTCCTCCATGGATTCGATGATGCCTATACGTTCATGCACAGCTTGCTCGTTGTCGGAAACTCGACAACTTCAGACCTCCTCAGGATCCAGGATGACGGCGGGTCGACAGCCTTGAGAGACAGCACCTTGGCGGGCAACACCATTGGCAGTGGAAACGTGCTCTCGATCAACGGAACCCTGGAGATTTCGCGCGCCATCATCTGGCAACCTGGGCTGACCACCCTTGCGCACAATTCCGAACCGTTGCTCGTGGAAAACACCATCGCCAGCGAAAGCGATAGCCTTGGGGGATCACCCGGTGCGCGGGTTGCTTTTCCACGCTTTGTCGATCCCGATCGCGGCGATTTCCAACTGCGTGCGGCATCACCTGCCATCGACTACGTTGATCCCGTGAACCAGAATCCATGGGATGTGATTGGCGTGCCACGCAACCGTCGTCTCGACGTCGTGCCGCGCGAATCGGGCCTCGTCCGCGACATCGGCGCCTACGAGCGTCCATCCCTGCTGCCGCTCGTGCTCAATGGTGATTTCGATGCTGACAGCAATCTCTGGCCGGCAACGACTGCTGGCGTGTCGAGTTGGGACAGCACACAGAACGCCGCCGGTGCCGCCAGCTCAGGTTCGATCAAGGTGACCCAGGCCGGTACGCCCAACCAGCAGCGCGTGTATGGCCTGAACCAGTGCATCCACCTGCCGGGGCCCGGCATCTACGCCTTGAACGGCTGGGGCCGCGCCGGCAGCGGAGGCACCGGCAATCGGGACTACCTCTACCTGAACTGGGAATTGCGCCACGACGGCGGCGAGGGGTGCAGCTCGGGCCCGGCCGATGCATCGGGCGACCACTTCCTCTCCAATTCATCCAACTGGCAGCATCCGGTCAATCCCAAACTGATCGCGATATCGGACGGCGACTGGACTTCGAACAGTTCCCTGTTCATTACCCAGGTGGTCACCGAGTTCGGCATCACCAATCCGCCGACGACTATCGGCTGGTTCGATGGCATCACCCTCGATCTCCAACTGGACGACACCATCTTCGAGGACGGCTTCGAACCCGCCTTGTGACGCGTCACGCCGTCCACAGGGATGTGGGCGGCTGGCAATCCCGGCCCCGGGCTACAACCACTTCGCGCGCCGCAGCAGCCAGTAGAGGCCGCCGCAGATCAAGCCGGTCAACGCGATCATTGCCGCATAGCCCCAGGGCTTGTCGAGTTCGGGCATGTGGTGGAAGTTCATGCCGTACCAGCTGGTCAGCAGGGTCGGCGCGGCGAGCAGGGCGGCCCAGCCGGCGAGGCGCTTGACCACCTCGCCCTGGGCCACGGTGACCAGGGAAAGGTTGACGCTCAACGCCGCGGTGAGCATCTCGCGCATGGTGTCGGTGGATTCGTTGATGCGCGCGGCGTGGTCGTAGACATCGCGGAAATACGGCCGCACTTCGTCGCGCAACAGACCCGGATGCATGCGCGTGAGCTGGTTGAGGATGTCCTGCAACGGGCCGATCGCCAGACGCAGGGTTACCAGTTCCTTTTTCAAGTTGTACAGTCGACGGATGGTTTCGCGCTTGAAGGTATCCTCGAAGATGTCTTCCTCGAGTTCCTGCAGGTCTTCGCGGAAACTGCGCACGATCGGCATGAAGTTGTCGACGATGAAATCGAGCACTGCATACAGGCCATAGCTCGGCCCGAACACCAGCATGTCCGGGGATTGCTCGCAACTGCGCCGCGCCGGCGCGTAGGACAGCGATGCGCCGTGGCGCACGGTGACCAGATAGCGCTTGCCGACAAAGATGTGCGTCTCGCCAAACTGGATTGCCGCATCGACGACCTGGGCGGTCTGCGCGACGATGAACAGCGAATCGCCATAGGCCTCGATCTTCGGGCGCTGGTGGGCATTGTGCGCATCCTCGATGGCCAGGTCGTGCAGGCCGAATTCCTCCTGCAATTTCTCCAGCAAGGCCTCATCGGGTTCGATCAGGCCAACCCAGACAAAGGTGTCCGGGCGCTCCAGCACATCGCTGATCGCATCGAGGCTGATGTCGCCGATGCGCTTGCCATCGGCGCTGTAGGCGACGCAATTGGCGACCATCGCCGCGCTCTGCACCGGCGATGCGGCCGCGGCGGCGAGGATTGCCTGGGCTTGTTTTTCCATGGCGCGGATGATGCGCGCCTGCGGCTGCGCGGGCAATGCGAGGCAGGTCGGCGGACACGTGGACGGTCGCATGGATGACACCTGCCAGCCGCTTCGCTAACGTGTGCGACCGGTTCCGCGCGGATCTTCCGTGAACGAGCAGCTCGACCACATTGCCGCCCTCATTGGCCAGGGCCGTCCCGATCTTGCGGCGGAGCTGGCGGCAAAAGTCCGTGTGCTGTATCCGACGGCGGTCGAGCCGGCCCGGCTGCATGGCGTCGCCTTGCTCAGTGCCGGCCGCGTCGATGAGGCCATCAGCGTGCTCCAGGCGGCGCAGGCGATTGATCCAGCGTCGATCGAAACCCTGTGCAACCTTGGCAGCGCCCTGCTCGCCCGCAACGATGCGCGGGCGGCGCTGACCGTGCTGCACTCCGCGCAGCTCATCGCCGCCGGACATCCCGCCGTACTCAACGGCATCGGCACGGCACGCCGCGCGCTTGGCGATGCGCAAGGTTCGCGCGATGCCTATCTCGCCGCGACCCGGGCGGCACCAGGATTCCTTGGTGCCTGGCTCAACCTGGCGGCCGCCGAACTGGCCCTTGCCCAACCCGGCGAATGCGAGCGCATCGTGCGCATGATCCTGCAGCAGACGGCACACGCGGAAGCCTTGTTGCTGCTCGCGCAAGCCCTCGCCGCGCAAGGACGCCTCGAGGAAGCGGCCGTTGCCTGCAGCGAAGGCGAACGCATCGCCCCGCATGACGCGCGCTTTCCCTACCAGCTCGGCATGATCGCCGACGAGCAGAAGCGACCCGGCACAGCCGCTGCCGCCCATGCGCGCGCACTGGCGCTCGATCCCTCGCTCGACGCCGCGCTCGCGCAGCTGGTTTTCCTCAAGCGCCAACTTTGCGACTGGACCGGTCTCGATGCGCTGTCGGACCGGCTGCGCGATGCCGTCGCCAACGGCGCTGCCGAGGTGACGCCGTTCGGCTTTCTCGCCGAACCGGCCAGCGCGGATGAACAATTGCACTGCGCGCGGAATTTTGCCGAAGGCACCGTTCGCCGTGTCGATCCCATGCGCGACAAGGCGCGCTCGCTGTTCCCGCAACGTCAAGCGGCGGCACCATTGCGCATCGGTTTTGCCTCCAACGGTTTCGGCAAGCATCCGACCGGCCTGCTCACGGTCGCGTTTTTCGAGGCCTTGCAGCGACGCGGCGTCGATTTCCATTTGCTTGCAACGGCCGCCGCCGACGGCTCGACGATCCAGCAACGCCTGCGCGCCAGTGCGCGGCAATGGCACGAACTCGACGGCATGCCTGCGCCAGCCATGGCCGCGCACATTGCCGAATGCGCGCTGGATGTCCTGGTCGACCTGCGCGTCTGGGGCGGCGGCAACATCAGCGAGGCGCTGGCGCTGCGCCCTGCCCCGCTGCAGGTCAACTGGCTGGCTTATCCGGGCACCTCGGGCGCAGGCTGGATCGATTACCTCATCGCTGATCGGCACGTGCTGACGGCAGGCATGCGGCGTCATTTTTCCGAATGCGTGGCCTGGCTGCCGCGCTGTTTCCAACCGTCGGATCCGGGCCGGATCGTCGCCGAGCCGCCACCTCGCCGCGCCTGCGGGCTGCCCGAAAGCGGCGTCGTCTACGTCTGTTTCAACAACAGCTACAAACTCGATCCGCGCAGCGTGCAACGCATGTCGGCGATCCTCAAGGCGGTGCCCGGATCCGTCCTCTGGCTGCTTTCCGGCCCCGAATCCAGCGACGCCAATCTGCGCGCCAGCATCGCCCAGGCAGGCATCGATCCTGGTCGCATCGTGTTCATGCCGAAATTGCCCCACGCCGATTACCTCAGCCGTTATCGGCATGCCGACCTGTTCCTCGACACGGCGCACTACAACGCCCACACCACGGCCTCCGATGCGCTGTGGGCGGGCTGCCCGCTCTTGACCACGCCTGGCGAGACTTTCGCTGCCCGCGTTGCCGCGAGCCTCAACCACCACCTTGGCATGGACGCGCTCAATGCTGCCGACGACAACGCCTATATCGGGATCGCCACGCGCATCGGCAACGATCCCGCCGCGCGTGCCGCGCTGCGTGCGCAGCTCGAGCAATCCCGGCAGGCCAGCGGCTTGTTTGACATGGAAGGACTCGCCGATGATTTCCTCAGCCTCGTGCAACGCATGGTCGATCGTCAGCGCGCCGGGCTCGCTCCTGCACCGATCGAGTGACGGCGATGCACCGCAATGCACGGTCACGTGCCTGGGCATCCGCCGACAGGTGTGGTGACGGTTGTGCTGCTTGATCAGCGTTGCATTAAGCTCTGCCGATGAAAGCCGCCAGCGAATTCGTCCCCCTGACGCTCTGCGTCCTCACCGTTTCCGACACGCGCACGGCGGAGAATGATTCCTCGGGCGATTACCTCGTCGAGGCCCTGGTCGCGAGCGGCCACCGCCTGCACGAACGCCGCCTGGTCAAGGACGACATCTACCGCATGCGTGCCATCGTCTCGCAGTGGATTGCCGAGGATCAGGTGCACGGCATCCTCGTCACCGGCGGCACCGGCTTCACCGGTCGCGACTCGACGCCCGAAGCCATCGAGCCCTTGCTCGACAAGCTCATGCCCGGCTTCGGCGAGATGTTCCGCACTGTCAGCATCGAGGAAATCGGCACCTCGAGCCTGCAATCGCGGGCCTTTGCCGGACTCGCCAACCAGACCTTCATCTTCTGCCTGCCCGGCTCGACTTCAGCCTGCCGCACGGCATGGGAGAAGATCATCCACAGCCAGCTCGATGCGCGCAGCAAACCCTGCAACCTCGCCGGTTTGCGTCCGCGACTCGGCGAGCGCTGATTCCACCTTCCAGAATGGGCCCGACGATCCATGAAAGCGATCAAGCGCAAGAAGTACGAAGAAGCCCTCGAAACCCTGCAGTTGCAGTTGCTCGAACTGCAGCACTGGATCGTCGCCACCGGCCAGCGCGTGGTGATCATCTTCGAAGGCCGCGATGCGGCCGGCAAGGGCGGCGTGATCAAGGCGATCGAAGGCTCGCTCAACAACCGCCATGTGCGCACGGTTGCCCTGCAGAAACCGAATGACCGCGAAGCCAGCCAGTGGTATTTCCAGCGCTATGCGCGGCAATTGCCAAGCGCCGGCGAGCTCGTCCTGTTCGATCGAAGCTGGTACAACCGCGCCGGTGTCGAAGCGGTCATGGGTTTCTGCACGCCCGCCCAGCACGAGCAATTCCTCCTCGATTGCCCGGTGTTCGAGCATCTGATCACCCGCGATGGCCTGATCCTCCTCAAGTACTGGCTCAGTGTCGACCAGGAGGAACAGGAACAGCGCTTCAAGGAACGCGCCGAGGATCCGACCAAGCGCTTCAAGCTGTCACCCATCGACATCAAGGCGCGCGAACAATACGCCGCCTATGGCAAGGCCCGCGACACCATGCTCAAGGCCACGCACGCCCCGCATGCGCCGTGGTTCGTGGTCAATTTCAACGAGCAGAAGCGCGGACGCCTCAACCTCATCGAACATCTGCTCAAGCAACTGCCCTGGCGCGAACCGCCCGCGCCGGCGCCGGCCATGCCGAAACTCGCCGGCAAGCCACTGCTGGAAAAGATCCCGCGCGGATTTCTCATCGATGAGCCGTGGTGACTCCCGGACCACACGTCTGCCACGCGGCCGACTGGTGATCGGGCGCTGCCGCGCCCGGCAGGACTCGCGGCCAGCCCTGCAGCCATCGATTTCGGGTTTTGGCCGTTTCCCTGCGTAACAGGGGGCATCGACAAATCACCTGGGATTCCCCATGCGCCGGCCAAGCCTTCACTCCTGTGTCATCGCGATCCTCGCCGCGGCATTTTCGGGGGTGCTCGCGCCGGCCGCTGCGGTCGAGCGCATCAGCGTCGCCACCGGCGGCGGCCAGGGCAACAGCCAGAGCCGCTTTGCGGCGATTTCCGGCAATGGCCGCTATGTCGTGTTCACCAGCGACGCGACCAACCTGGTTGCCGGTGACACGAACGGCGCGGCGGATGTCTTCCTGCGCGACCGCGCGCTTGGCACGACCACGCGCATCAGCAACCAGTCCAATGGCAGCCAAAGCGATGCCGCCAGCTACGAGGCAAACATATCCGGCGACGGCATGCGCATCGTCTTCCCCTCGCATGGCCACCTGATGTCCAACAGCGGCTACCAGAACTGCTACCTGCTCGACCGCACGGCCAACACCTTGCAGATCCTCGACCTGCTGCCAAACGGCCAGCCGGCGACGACCTGCAACAGCGCTTCCATCGACTACGCCGGCAGGCGTGTCGCCCTGGTTTCGCTCGACGCACTCGAAACCGGAGACACCGGCAGCACCGATATCTATGTGCGCAGTTTGCCCGGCGCCACGAGCACCCGCGTCAGTCGCGCAGTGGGTGGTGGCGTCGCCAATGCCAGCAGCTCGAATGCGCGCATCTCCGGCGATGGCAGTCGCGTGATCTTCGCCTCGAACGCGAGCAATCTCGTCGCCGGCGACAGCAACGCCGAGAGCGACATTTTCCTGGCCGCGTCCAACAATGGCGTGCCGATCGTGCGGGTGAACATCGGCCCCGGCAATACCCAGGCCAGCGCGCCTGCGGGTACCGGCCTGATGGGTGCGCTGAACGCCGATGGCAGCCTGCTTGCGTTCTCCAGCAGCGCGGTTTCCTTGCCTGACTGGGGGGAATTTGCCGACGAGACGCTCTACCTGCGCATACCGAGCCTTGACCAGACCATCGCCCTGAGCATCCCGGAAGGCAACCTGCCACGCGAAGGCTTCAACTATGAACCGGATTTCGACTACAGCGGCCGCTGGGTCACGTTTGCCTCCAGCGACCGGCTCTACGTCGGCGCGGAATCAGGCGGCGTGTATGTCATCGATGTGGTCGACGCCTTGATCGCGCAAGTCAGCACCGGCGGCAACAGCGGCAATGTGCATCAGCCGCGCCTGAGTGCCGACGGCACCGGCATCGTCTGGCATTCGTATTCCACGACGCAGGTGCCCGGCGATACCAATGGCACCTGGGATGTGTTTTATGCGCCCAATCCGTTGTGGGTTGAAACGCCCATCTTCGTCGACGGGTTCGACGGCTGAGCCGACGCGCTGCACGGCGGGCCAGGCGTAGCCTGCGCGGCCGGGGCCGGCGTTGCCCGCGATCCTTGTGACCTCGACTCAACCCACGCGGAACATGCGTGGGCCGGGCGTTGCGGCGCGGTAAGCGGGGGTGCGCAGCTTGCGCCGGCGCGGGATGGAACGAAGCGGCGTGCCTGTCGCGCGCGGGCTGGTGGTCAATGTGGCCAGCAGGGGATGGGATCTGCGCTTGAGCATCGCGGCGAGGGATTGCGAGGTGGACGTGCGGCGTGCAGCGCGAGTGGGTCTGGGATTGAAAAACAGGGACATGACAGTTGCCTTGATTTCGGGTGCCTCCTTGAAAATATTCAGTAGTTACAACGATTTACGTCACGCATTGTAACAGACCGTGGCATTTTCGGCCAGCCTTCACCGACAAGCTTCGCAACCACGCCTGGGCTGCCGGCAAGGGGTACGCAGGCCCCGGGCAGGGTGCGGATGGTTCATGCGCTTGCGCGACAGGTAACCGGCACCGTTGATCTGCAGGTCGTTGCCGAAATGCATGGCGATGCATTGCTGGTGCCAGCCCCCAGGCGCGGCTGTTCGGCGGGTGCGAAGGTCTTATTGCCAGTCGGCGGCGTCCCACGAGCCTTGATCCCAGATCAGTCCGGGCATGGCGCTGCAGGCGACATCGATATTGGCGACGGGTGCATTGCCCATGACGCCGCTTGCATTCCCCAGTGTGCAGACCTGTCCGGTCGGTTGGCTGGCAATGCTTGCCTGGTAGGCGGTTCCTGGCGACAGGCTGGCGGCAAACGTGTACAGGCGCGGCGATCCTGCGCTGGCGGCAATCGGCAGGTCTTCGTCGATGCCACCGCCCTGCAGATTGAGGATCAGACCGTCGCCAGCCAGTCCGCTGACCACGCCACCCAGGCTGCAGCACGGCTCGAAGCCGTCGCGGAAGATGAGCTCGCTCTCGCCGGCGTGGGCGGATGCGGCAATGCCGAGGCCGAGGCCGAGCATGGCGGACAAGGCAAGCAGACCCATGCCCGCCCACCGCGCGCATCGCGGCAAAGAGTGATGGGCAAGGCTTGCCATCACTGCGTCTCGAACAAGGTGCCGGCTCGCCAATCCCAGGTGCCGGACACGCTGCGCGCGTTGCCGCCACTGATCGAGGAGTAGGTTCCGGACGCCGAATTGCTGGCGCCGCCGCTGATCGAGGCATAGTTGGCCGCGGCAATGTTGGACAATCCGCCGCTGACGGAGGCATTGATGACGATGGCGGCGTTGTAGCTGCCGCCGCTGACCGAGGTGAAGTTGCTGGCAGACTTGTTGAAGCTGCCGCCGCTCACCGATGCGCCCAGGCCGCTGGCGATGTTGTCCTTGCCTCCGCTGACCGACGCGTAGGGTGAATTGACGACATTGCGATGGCCGGCCAGCAGGCCGCCGTATTGCGAATAGGCATTGCCGCGGCCAACGATCAGGTTGTGCGAACCGGTCCGATGATTGGCGACCCAGGTACCGCCGAAATTCTCGCAGGTGGCCTGGCTCTCCCAGTCGCCATTCGAACAGGCCACGGTCGCACTGGCGTCGGTTTCGTTGTAACCCACGCTGAGGTTGCCAAGGCCGTTGGTCGTGGCGGTCATGCCCGTGCCATTGACGATGCGCACGTTGATGCCGTGGAACTCGGCGGTCAGGTACTCGACGCCGGGCAGATTGGGATCCGCCACGTGGATCATGTCCAGGTTCGCTGCCAGAGCCATCACCGAGCTGCCTTGTACCGCTGCCATCTGGCTGGTCAGGGTGGCGACGCTGCTGCTCAGGCTGTCGATCGTCGCCTGTTGCGCGGCGAGTGCGGCCTGCAACGCGGCGATGAGCGCGGCGTTGCCGTTGTTGTCAGCTGCATTGTCGTTGACCGCTGTCGCCACCGCCGCGAAGTTGGCATTGACCTGGGCGGCGACGGCTGGCGTGTTGGCGGTGAAGGTGTTGGGAATGGTCACCTCGCCGGCCAGGGCAAGCTTGCTGCCAGTCACGAGCGCCAGGATGACGATGAAGTGGAAACGCTGGTTGATCCGCACGCTGCATTCTCCCGTTGCTGTCCATGATCAACGGCAAACGTGTGCTGCAGGGGCCAGCCACTGCCCGCTGGG
The DNA here is from genome assembly GCA_001899855.1 of Lysobacterales bacterium 63-13. Classification (GTDB taxonomy): domain Bacteria; phylum Pseudomonadota; class Gammaproteobacteria; order Xanthomonadales; family Rhodanobacteraceae; genus Dokdonella. Next base: position 250,611 of record MKWR01000029.1, on the reverse strand, counting down.
CGTCGCGCTCAGCGCACGAAAGCAACAGTCGGCAAGGCACCAGCACCGGGCAACACCGACGGCAATGCGTGGCAGATGCGCCGGACTCCCTTACAATGCGTTCGTTTTGCCATCCTCCGGAGCGCCTCATGTCAGCGATCAAGCATCACCGCATCCTCTTGAAGCTGTCCGGTGAGGCGTTGATGGGGGAATCCGATTACGGCATCGACCCGAAAGTCATCGGCCGGCTGGCGCGCGAGATCCTCGAGGTGCGCAATGCCGGGGTGCAGGTGGGCGTGGTCATCGGCGGCGGCAACATCTTTCGCGGTGCCGGCCTGGCGGCCTCGGGCATGGACCGGGTCACCGGCGACCACATGGGCATGTTGGCGACGGTGATCAACGCACTGGCCATGCAGGATGCCATCGAGCGCGCCGGCGGTTCGGCGCGAACCATGAGCGCGATCAAGATCAACGAGGTCTGCGAGGACTTCATCCGCCGCCGGGCAATCCGCCATCTGGAAAAAGATCGCGTGGTGCTGTTCGCGGCCGGCACCGGCAACCCGTTTTTCACCACCGATTCGGCCGCCGCCTTGCGCGCGATCGAGATCGGCGCGGACCTGCTGCTCAAAGCGACCAAGGTCGATGGCGTGTACACGGCCGATCCGGCACGCAATCCCAATGCCACCCGTTACGAACACCTGAGTTATGAAGAGGTGATCCAGCGCAACCTGCAGGTCATGGACACCAGCGCGATTGCCCTGTGCCGCGACCACAAGATCCCGCTGCGCATCTACGACATGTCGCGCGAGGGCGACCTGATGCGCATCATGCACGGCGAACAGATCGGCACCCTGGTCAGCGAGGCGGGCTGATCGCTGGCATCGCGCGACTTGCGGATGCAGTGGAAGCGCAGCGGCGATGACGAGCCGCTGCCGGGATGCGCTCGCGCAAGCCATGAATGGGCATCGGGCTCGGTGCCGCTGCTATACTTCGCGGCCATTCGCAATGCACCACGGGTGACCGCACCATGCTCGACAACATCAAGAAGGATGCGCAGACGCGCATGACCAAGAGCGTCGAATCGCTGCGCCAGGACCTCACCCACCTGCGCACCGGGCGCGCCAGTGTCGCCCTCGTCGATCAACTGGTCGTGCCCTACTACGGCTCCGACGTGCCCTTGACCCAGGTCGCCAATGTCGCCGTCGCCGATGCGCGCTCGCTGACCATCACGCCATTCGAGAAAACGATGGTCGCGGTGGTGGAGAAGGCCATCCTCGGCTCCAACCTCGGCCTGACCCCGACCACGGTCGGCCAGGTCATCCGCATCAACCTGCCCGCGTTGACCGAGCAGCGCCGCAAGGAGCTCTCCAAGCAGGTCGCCGGCGAGGGCGAAAATGCCAAGGTCGCCATTCGCAACATCCGCCGCGATGCCATCCACAGCATCAAGGAACTGCTCAAGGACAAGCAGATCAGCGAGGACGAGGAGCGCCGTGGCGAAGACGAGATCCAGAAACTGACCGACAAATTCGTCAAGGATGTCGATGGCGTGGTAAAGAACAAGGAAGACGAATTGATGGCGATCTGAGCCATCGGTCCGTCCGCCAACCCATGAGCAGTCCCTCCGCGAGCGCCGACATTGTGCGCGCGCCGCAGCACCTTGCCATCGTCATGGATGGCAACGGGCGCTGGGCGGAGCGCCGCCATCGTCCACGCAGCTTTGGCCACCGCGAAGGCCAGAAGGCCTTGCGCGCGACGCTCGAGTACTGCCTGCGCCGCGGCATCAAGGCACTGACCCTGTTCGCGTTTTCCAGCGAAAACTGGAGGCGGCCGGAGGAAGAAGTCGGCGCACTGATGCAGTTGTTCCTGAAGGCGCTGGATCGCGAGGTCGACGAGTTGCACGGCCACGGCGTGCGCATCGAGTTCATCGGCGATCTTTCCGCATTCTCGCCCGAGCTGCAGGCGCGCATGCACAAGGCAATGGAAAAGACCCGCGCAAACACGGCGCTGCTGGCGAACGTGGCGGTCAACTACGGCGGACGCTGGGATATCGCCAATGCCGCGCGGCTCGCTGCCGAGGCGGTTGCCCGTGGTGAAATCGAAGCCGCCTCGATCAACGAAAACCTGCTCGCCCGCTGGCTCGCCCTGTCCGGGCAACCGCCGGTCGATCTCTTCATCCGTACCGGCGGCGAGTTGCGCATCAGCAACTTCCTGCTTTGGCAGCTTGCCTATGCGGAGCTGGTTTTCATCGATACGCTATGGCCTGATGTCGATGCCGCCGTGCTGGATGATTGCTTGAACGAATTCACGCGTCGCGAACGTCGCTTCGGCCAGACTTCCGCCCAGGTGGTCGCCGGATCCGGTCAGGGAGTTGCATGAAACAGCGAATCATCACCAGTCTGATCCTCGCGCCGATCGCGATTGCCTTCATCCTGCTTTCCCCGACTTCCTGGTTCGCCGGCGTGCTGGTCGCGGTCTGGGCCTATGCGATGTGGGAATGGACGCGCCTGATCGGCATGCAGCAACTCCTCGCGCGCGCACTCGTGGTCGTCGCCAGCATCCTGCTGATGCTCGGCCTGTGGCGCGTTCGCGGCGAATCGGCGTGGTGGCTGTGCATCAGCATCGGCGTCGCCTGGTGGCTGTTTGCACTAAGCTGGATGCGCCGCTTCTCGTTTGCGGCATCACCCAACACACGCAACATCGCCATCAAGCTGCTGGCCGGATGGCTGGTGCTGATTCCGGGCTGGGTGGCACTGGTGCAGATCCACGGCCTGCCCGGGCCAAGGGGAACCTGGGCGCTTTACGCCCTGTTCGTGGTCTGGGCGGCCGACACCTTTGCCTATGCCGTCGGCAGCCGCTGGGGCCGCAACAAGCTGGCACCGCGGATCAGCCCGGGCAAGACCCTCGAAGGCGTCTGGGGTGCCCTGGTCGGCAGCGGCCTGATCGCCCTCATCGGCGGTTGGTGGATTGGCGCGCGCGGCGTGCCACTGGCCTTGCTGGTCGTGCTCGGCCTGCTCTGCGTGGTCTGGTCGATCCTCGGCGATCTTTTCGAGAGCCTGATGAAACGCCAGGCCAACGTGAAGGATTCCGGCGCCTTGTTCCCGGGCCATGGCGGCCTGCTCGATCGCCTCGATGGCGTGTTTGCCGCGATGCCCATGTTCGCCCTCGGCAAGCTCCTGATCGATCTGTACTTCCCGGCATGATGCGCATCGCCCTGCTGGGCGCGACCGGCTCGATCGGCGCAAGCACGCTGGATGTCGTGCAGCGCCATGCCGAGCGCTTCCGCATCAGCGCGCTGTCGGCACACCGCAATGTCGATGCACTGGTCGCGCTGTGCCGGCAGTGGCGTCCCGAGATTGCCGTGATTGCCGATCCCGCGCTGGAAGGAGAACTGGCCGCAGGCCTGCGCTCCGCCGGCCTCGATACGCGCGCGACTGCCGGCGCACAGGGTCTGATCGAGGCCGCCGAGGGCAGTCATGCCGATTGTGTCGTCGCCGCCATCGTCGGTTCCGCCGGCCTCGAATCAACCTTGGCCGCGGCGCGTGCCGGCAAGCGCCTGCTGCTGGCCAACAAGGAATCGGTGGTCATGGCCGGCAGCCTGCTGCGCGCGGCCCTCGATCAAGGCGGCGGCTTGCTGCTGCCGCTCGATTCCGAACACAACGCGGTGTTCCAGTGCCTGCCGCGCGAGCGCCGCGATCTCGCCGACTGCGGCGTGCGGCGCATCCTGCTGACTGCATCGGGCGGGCCGTTTCGCGGGCGCAGCCGCAGCGAGCTGGCAAAGGTGACGCCCGACATGGCCTGCGCCCATCCCAACTGGCGCATGGGCCGCAAGATCTCGGTCGATTCGGCCACGCTGATGAACAAGGGCCTGGAGGTCATCGAGGCACATTTCCTGTTCGACGCGGCAGCGGCGGCGATCGATGTCGTCGTGCATCCGCAGAGCATCGTGCATTCGATGGTCGAGTACGAAGATGGCTCGGTCCTGGCCCAGCTCGGCAATCCGGACATGCGCACGGCGATCGCCTACGCCCTCGCCTGGCCGCAACGCATCGATGCCGGCGTCGCCGCGCTCGACCTGGTCCGCATTGCCCGGCTCGGCTTTGAAGGCGTCGATCGCGAAACGTTCCGCTGCCTCGACCTGGCCTACCAGGCCCTGGCCAGCGGCGGCACCGCGCCGACGACCCTGAATGCAGCCAACGAGGAAGCGGTGGCGGCTTTTCTCGAAGACCGGCTGCCGTTCCTTGCCATCGAGGCGGTCATTGAAACCTGCCTCGAACGCCTGCCAAGCGCCAGCGTGACTGATTTGCCGGGCCTGCTTGACAGTGATTTAACCGCGCGACGCGAAGCACAACGTATCATTGCCAGCTTGGCGGAATGATTATCGAGATGTTGCAATGAGCGAGTTTTTCGGATCCGTGTGGTGGCTGCTGGTCACCCTCGGCCTGCTGGTCACCTTCCATGAGTTCGGCCATTTCATCGTCGCCCGCCTGTGCGGGGTGAAGGTGCTGCGCTTCTCGGTCGGTTTCGGCAAGCCGCTGTGGATGCGCCGTGACCGGCATGGCACCGAGTTCGCCGTGGCCGCGATTCCGCTGGGCGGTTACGTGAAGATGCTCGACGAGCGCGAGGGCGAGGTCGCCGCGGACGAACTCGACCAGGCCCACAACCGCAAGCCGGTTGGCCAGCGCATGGCGATTGCCGCCGCCGGCCCGGCTTTCAACATCATCTTCACCCTGTTCGCGTTCTGGCTGATGTTCGTCGTCGGCAAGCCGGATTTCCTGCCCGTCGTCGACGCCCCCGGTGGCGTTGCTGCCGAAGCCGGCATCGAGGCCGGTGACCGCATCATCGCAGTCAATGGCTCGGCCATTGATTCGTGGAGCAAGGCCATCCAGAAGCTCGGCGAAAACGCCGTCGGCCGCTACGATGCCAGCGTCGAGGTGCGCACTGCCGCCGGTGCCGAAGCCACGCGCGTGCTGGCCTTCAGCAAGTTGCCCGAGCAGGTGCCGGAAGCGGAGTTGTTCGAGCGCATTGGCCTCCGCCTGCAGGCACCCAGGCTGGATCCGGTCATCGGCAGCGTCAGCGACGGCATGCCGGCCGCCGCGGCCGGACTCAAGGTCGGTGACCGCATCCTGCGCATCAATGGCCTCGACGTTTCCAGCTTTGCCGACATCGAGTCGATGGTGCCCGAACAGGCGGCGCGGGATCCGCAATTGGATCTCGTCGTCAAGCGCGCCGACGAGCAGCTCGATATCCGCCTCAAGGCAAGTGAAATCAAGGCGAAGGACGGCAGTTCCCGCTTTGTCATCGGTGTCGGCAGCACGGATCGCCACAATGCAACCCTGAAATACGGCCTGCTCGATGCGATCCCCCAGGCGTTTGCGGAAACCTGGGATACGACCAAGAGCTCGCTCGGCATCATGAAGATGCTCATCGTCGGTCGTGCCAGCCTCGACAATCTCTCCGGCCCGATAACCATTGCCCGCTTTGCCAATGGCTCCGCCCAGCTTGGCCTTGCCTGGTTCCTCGGTTTTCTCGCCCTGATTTCGCTGTCGCTGGCCATCATCAACCTGCTGCCCATCCCGATCTTGGACGGCGGGCATCTGCTGTATTACCTTATCGAACTGATCAAAGGCAGTCCGGTGAGCGAGCGCAGCCAGATTGCAGGCCAGTATGTCGGCCTGATGATGCTGGTGGCCCTGATGGGGCTGGCGTTCTACAACGATATCCTTCGGCTCATCCACTGAGTCGGTTCTGCCCAATAACAACGGCAGCGGTGTGCCCTCGCCGCAAGCCGCCCCTGCCTCAATGGAAGTGACGATGAAGCGTATCGCCGCCCTGCTCTTGCTTGCCTGGCTCAGCACCCAGAATGCCTTCGCCTTCGACAGCTTCAAAGTGTCGGACATCCGCATCGATGGCCTCTCGCGCATCGCGCCCGGCACGGTGTTCACCTACCTGCCCATTGAAAAGGGCGACGTACTCACCGCCGAGAGCGCCGAGCAGGCGATCCGCGCGCTGTACCGGACCGGCTTCTTCAACGACGTCAGCCTCGATCGCCAGGGCGACATCCTCGTCGTCAACCTCGTCGAGCGGCCGTCGATTTCCAAGGTGTCTCTGCGCGGCAACAAGGATCTCAAGGAAGAAGATCTGCGCAAGGGCCTCAAGGGCATTGGCCTGGCCGAAGGCGAAACCTTCGACCGCCTCAAGCTCGATTCCGTGCAGCAGGAACTGACCCGCCAGTACTACAACCGCGGCAAGTACAACGTTTCGGTGAAGACGGCCGTGGTCAACCTCGATCGCAACCGCGTCGAAGTCGCCATCAACATCGTCGAGGGCAAGCCGGCGCGCATCAAGCACCTGAACATCGTCGGCAACGAGACCTTCAAGGCGAAGAAGATCCGCGACGATTTCCAGTCCGACACCAGCAACTGGACCTCGTGGTACTCGAAGGATGACCAGTATTCGCGCGAGAAGATGTCCGGCGACCTCGAGCGCCTGTCCTCGTTCTACCTTGACCGCGGCTACGTCGATTTCGCCGTCGATTCGACGCAGGTCTCGATGAGTCCGGACAAGCGCAAGATGTACGTGGTCGCCAACATCAAGGAAGGCGAGGTCTACACGGTCACCGACATCAAGCTCACCGGCGACCTCATCCTCAAGGATGAAGACCTGCGCAAGCTGCTCTCGATCAAGTCCGGCGAGATCTTTTCGCGGCGCAAGGTCGAACAATCCGCCGATGCGATCAGCGCTGCCCTGGCCAACATCGGCTACGCCTTCGCCGAGGTCAACCCGGCACCCGAGATCGACCGCGAAAAGCGTGAGGTCGGGCTCAATTTCCAGATCAATCCGGGCAAGCGCGTCTACGTGCAGCGCATCACCTTCAAGGGCAACCTGCATACCGAAGACCAGGTCATGCGCCGCGAGATGCGCCAGCTCGAGGGTGCCTGGTATTCGCAGGCGGCCATCGACCGCTCGAAGATCCGCCTGCAGCGCCTCGGTTACTTCAAGACGGTTTCCATCGATACGCCGCGCGTGCCGGGCCAGGAAGACCAGGTCAATGTCGATGTGACGGTCGAGGAGCAGCCCTCGGGCAGCTTCACCTTCGGCATCGGCTACTCGCAGGTGCAGGGCCTGATCACCAGCATCGCCCTGCAGCAGAACAACTTCTTCGGCACCGGCGATCGCGTCGGCCTGACCCTGCAGCGCAGCTCGTACCTGAAGACCTACAGCATTTCCTATTTCGAACCCTACCTGACCGATTCAGGCATCGGCCTCGGTTACGACATCAGCCATCGCGAGCTTGATTCAGGCCAGGCCAACATCGCCAACTACCTGACCAACTCGGACAACTTCAGCACCTATATCGGCCTGCCGCTGACCGAGAGCGATACGCTGAATACGCGCATCGGCCTCAGCCGCACGACAATCCAGACGTTCCCGTCGACGCCGCAGCAGTTCGTCGATTACCTGTTTGCGCTCAACCACAACACCTTCCATACCGGCAGCCTGGAATTCTCCTGGGCGCATGACACGCGCAACAAGTTCTACAACCCGACCCGCGGTTCGCTGCAGACGGCGTCGTTTGAAACCACCCTGCCCGGCTCGACCGTCGAATACTTCAAGCTCCGTTACCTGTATTCGAAATACATCCCGCTGACCGAGAAGCTGACCTTCTTCGGCAGCGCCTCGATCGGCTATGGCGGCAGCTACAAGGGCGTCTATCGCACCGCGGTCGATTACGGCCAGGATCCGCCGGTCATCAGCGAATACGGCGCGCGCGGCCTGCCGTTCTTCGAGAACTTCTTCGCCGGTGGCAGTTCCGACATCCGCGGCTTCCGCGACAACACACTCGGCCCGTACGATACCAGCAGCGGTTTTCGTCAGCCGCTGGGCGGTGCCTTCAAGACCGTGGCCACGGCCGAGGTCATCTTCCCGACCCCGTTCGTCAAGGAAAACGACAACACGACAAGGCTCTCGTGGTTTGTCGATGTCGGCAACGTGTTCAAGGACTACAACGCCTGGAACGCCAACGATCTGCGCGTCTCGACCGGCCTTTCCTTCCAGTGGCGCGCACCGGTCGGGCCGATCGTCATCAGCATATCCAAGCCGCTGCGCAAGCAGGATGGCGACGATACCGAATCGATCCAGTTCTCCTTCGGCCCGCAGTTCTGACCTGAATTGCCCGTCGCATTCGACGCAAAACGGGAGAACGGGCTTGGCCGGTGGACTGCTTCATCCTATCCTGCCCATTCAGGATCAGACGCGAGCCATCGGGGAACTGCGCAGGCGACAGTCGGGGCACACCGCTCCGGACATGCTTGCGCTTCCTCCGCCGATCGGCTCGACTGGTCACCGCAGGGCGCAAGGCTGACCGGGTCGGACAGGTGAAACAGGCCAATCGTGCAATCAGGATCATGCTCTGGCGCACGCTGCCGATTGCGTTGCTGCTGGCATTTTCCACGTCGCTGATGGCCCAGCCGGCGGCGATGCGCATTGGCTATGTCGACATGAAACGACTGCTCGACAACGCGCCGCAGGTGATTGCCGGGCGGCAGAAGCTCGAACGCGAATTCGCCCCGCGTGACAGCGAATTGAGCGCCGAGGAAACGAAACTGGCGACCATGCGTTCGCGCCATGAGCGCGACAGCGCCAGCATGGACCGCGCCGACGCCGAAAACCTGCGCCGCGAAATCGACGCGCTGGATCGCTCGATCAAGCGCAAGCGGGAGAACCTGCGCAGCGAGCTGAAATCGCGCAGCGACCAGGAGCTCGACCGCAGCTGGCGGGAAATCAACAACGCCGTGGTCGAATTCGCCCGCGAACAAAACATCGACTTGATCGTGCCGAGCCCGGTGGTCTATGCCAGCCAGCGCATCGATGTCACCGACCAGGTGCTGGAACGCCTGAAAGGCAAACTGGGCAAGCCGGTGGCCAAGCCTTGAGCACGGCGCTCAAACTCGGCGACATCGCCGCGCGCTTCGGCCTCGAACTGCACGGGGATGGCTCGCGCCTGATCGAAGGCGTCGCCACCCTCGCCCATGCCGGCCCCGGCCAGCTCGGCTTCCTCGCCAATCCGCGCTATCGCGGACAACTGGCGAGCACCCGCGCCGGGGCCGTGGTCATTGCCGCCGGCGACCTCGATGCCGCCGCATCCGGGACTGGCCTGCTCGTCGCCACCAATCCGTACGTCGCCTTTGCGCGCATTGCCGGCTTGTTCGAGCAGCACGCACCGGCCACGCCGGGCATCCATGCAAGTGCCGTCGTCGCGGCCTCGGCCAAGGTGGCAGCAAGCGCTTCGATTGGCCCGCATTGCGTGATCGAGGCCAACTCGGTGGTCGGCGATGGCGTCGAACTCGGCGCACACAGCCATGTCGGTCCGGATTGCGTGATTGGCGCCGATTGCCGCCTGGCCGCGCGCGTCACCCTGGTTCGCCGCGTTCGCCTTGGTCGCCGCGTGCTGGTCCATTCCGGTGCGGTGCTGGGTGCCGATGGCTTTGGCCTGGCCTTCGATGGCGACCACTGGATCAAGGTGCCACAGCTTGGCGGCGTGCGCATTGGCGATGATTGCGAGATCGGCGCCAACACCACGATCGATCGCGGCGCCCTCGAGGACACCGAACTCGACATCGACGTGCGCCTCGACAACCAGATCCAGATTGCCCACAACGTCTTCATCGGCGCGCATACCGCAATTGCCGGCTGCGCCGCCGTGGCCGGCAGCACGCGCATCGGCAGATACTGCCTGATTGGCGGCGGGGCTGGCATAATTGGTCATTTGACGATCGCGGACAGGGTGACGATCACGGCCATGAGCCTGGTCACCCACTCGATCCGCGAATCCGGCGAATACTCGTCAGGAACACCGATCCAGGAAAGCCGGTTGTGGCGGCGCAATGCAGCGCGCTTCAAGCACCTGGATGATCTGGCGCGGCATGTTGCCGACCAAAACAAGGGAACCCCGCATGAATGACTCGAATACGTCGCCCGAGCAAGCCCCGATCGACGTCCGGCGCATCGCCCAGTTGCTGCCTCATCGTTTCCCGTTCCTGTTGATCGACCGCGTCACCGCCTGGGAACCCGGCAAGCGCCTGACCGCGATCAAGAACGTGACCTACAACGAACCGTTCTTCCAGGGCCATTTCCCCGGCAATCCGGTGATGCCGGGCGTGCTCGTCATCGAAGCCCTGGCGCAGGCCTCGGGAACCCTGGTGCAATTGTCCGCAACCAAGGATCCCAGCCAGGCGGCCCTGTTCTACCTGGTCAAGATCGACAAGGCGCGCTTCAGCCGTGTCGTCGTGCCTGGCGACCAGTTGGTCCTCGAAGTCGAGCAAAAGCGCATGCTGCGGCGCATGGGCCTGTTCTGGGGCCAGGCCAAGGTCGATGGCGAGGTGGTTGCCGAAGCCGAGCTGCTTTGCGCCGAGCGGAGGGAGTGATGATCCATCCCACCGCACTCGTCGATCCCGGCGCGCGGATCGGCGCGAACGTCAGCATCGGCGCCTACAGCATCATCGGCCCCGAGGTCGAGATTGGCGAGGGCACCAGCATCGGCCCGCATGTCGTCATCGAAAGCAATACGCGGATCGGCCGCGACAACCGCATCTGGCAATTCGCCTCGCTCGGTGCCGCGCCGCAGGACAAGAAGTTCCATGGCGAGTCCTCGCGCCTTGAAATCGGCGACCGCAATGTCATCCGCGAATTCGTTTCCTTCAACCGCGGCACCGAGGACGGCGGCGGCATCACCCGCATCGGCAACGACAACTGGCTGATGGCCTACGTGCATATCGCCCATGATTGCATGGTCGGCAACAATGCAATCTTCTCGAATGCCTCGTCCCTGGCCGGCCATGTCACCGTCGATGACTGGGTCATCCTCGGTGGCTTCACCCTGGTTCACCAGTTCTGCCAGATTGGCGCGCACGCCTTCACCGCAATGGGCGCAATCATCAACCGCGACGTGCCGCCGTACGTGACCGTGGCCGGCAGCTTTGCCGAACCCAAGGGCATCAATTCCGAAGGCCTGCGTCGCCGCGGCTATTCGTCGGAACGCATCATGGCGATCAAGCGCGCCTATCGAACCCTGTACAACTCCGGCCTGCCACTTTCGGAGGCACGCAGCGAACTCGCCCGCGCCGCCGAGTCCGCCCCGGACGTGAAGCTGATGCTCGATTTCATCGAACGCTCGCAACGCTCGCTGGTGCGTTGAGAGCGGGAAATGGGAATAGAGAATAGAGAATAGGGAGGAGCGGAAAAGCGCTTTTTCGCAAGCGGCTTCTCGCGATCGTTTCCATGGCTTTTCAAGCGGCGCGGCACACCGATTCAATGCTTGTGCAGGATTCCGCTTCGTGCAACGCCCGACATTCGCAGCCCACTGCCTACCGCCAACGTGCCCAAAGCCCATTCCCCATTCCCCATTCCCAACTCCCGGCTTTTCGTCCTTGTCGCCGGCGAAGCATCCGGTGACCTGCTCGGGGCGGGATTGATCGAGGCATTGCGCGAACGCTTTCCCGACGCGCGTTTTGCCGGCATTGGTGGCCCGCGCATGAGTGCGGCGGGGCTCGATGCGTGGTTTCCCGCCGAGCGCCTGGCGGTGATGGGCCTGGCTGAAGTGTTGCGGCACCTGCCGGGCTTGTTGCGCATCCGCCGCGCGGTGCGCCGACGCACGCTGGCGCTGCGCCCGCATGCCTTCATCGGCATCGATGCACCGGATTTCAATCTCGCCCTCGAGCGCACCCTCAAGCAGGCCGGCATCCGCACCATCCATTACGTGAGTCCGTCGATCTGGGCCTGGCGCGAAAAGCGTGCGCAGAAGATCGGCGAAAGTGCCGATCGCGTGCTCTGCCTGTTCCCGATGGAACCGGCGGTCTATGCACGCCACGGCGTTGATGCGCGCTTTGTCGGCCATCCGCTGGCCGATGCGTTTGCCCTGCACCCCGACCAGCGTGCAGCCCGGGAAAGCCTCGGCATCAGCGACGATGTTCCCGTGCTCGCCCTCCTGCCCGGCAGCCGCCTCGGCGAGATCCGCCGCCTCGGCGCCGACTTCATCGCCGCCGCCATGCTGCTGGCGCAAGAGATCCCGAACCTGCATGTCGTTGCGCCAATGGCGAATGCGGCGTGTCGTTCGGCTTTCGCGAGTGAGCTCGCGAAAGCGGGAATCGGGAATCGGGAATCGGGAATCGGCAAAGCAGATTCTCGCGGACATTCGCTTTTCTCGTTTCCCGATTCCCCATTCCCGATTCTCGTCCTGAATGGCCACTCCCATACCGCCATGATTGCCGCCGACGCGATCCTGCTTGCTTCGGGAACGGCTGCGCTGGAAGCGATGCTGGCCAAGCGGCCGATGGTGGTGGCCTACCGCCTGGCTGCCTTGACCTATCGCATCGTCAAGGGCTTTGGCCTGCTCAAGGTCGAGCGCTACTCGCTGCCGAATCACCTGGCTGGACGCGAAATCGTGCCGGAGTTGATGCAGGATCGCTGCACGCCGCAGGCGCTGGCGGAAGCCTTGCGCAAGCCGCTGCAGCAGCGGCACATGGATGCAACCCTGCTCGACGAGTACGTGCGCCTGCACGAACTCCTGCGCGGCGACGGCAATCGCGGCGCGGCGGCGGCCGTCGTTGACCCATGAAGCCCGTGCCGACTGCATAATGCACGCCGATGCAACGACACCTCCCGCCATGGCCGTCCCGAGCCTGAGCTCTTGACCGATCTCGCCGCCGATCCACGCCTGCCCGGCAAGCGCCATTTGCGCCAGGGTGCCATGCGCGGCTTCGCCCTGGTCGCCTTTGTCGCCATGCTGGCCGGCGTGCCGCTGGCAGAAAAGCTCCCCATTGAAAAAGCCTTTGCCCTGGCCATCGTCGGCAGCCTGACCCTGGTCCTGCTGTTTGCCACGGCGCGGCTGGCCTTCTCGCTGCTGGTTGCAAGCCTGCTGTTTGGCACCCTGGCCACGGCGAGCATGCTCAAGCTCGAGTTCCTGATGACGCCGGCGCTGGCGCCAGACCTGAAGTACTACTTCAACTGGCAGACCATCGAGGTCATCTACCGCTATCCAGTACTGATCGGCTTCAGCGGGCTGGTGGTCATCCTCATCCCGCTGCTGCTGATCCCGGCCTGGCGCTGGGACAGCGTGCCGCAACGCCTCAACCTGCAGCATTGGCCGGCGCGCATCCTGCGCGGCTGTGGCTTGCTCGCCGCGCTGGCGCTGCTCACCGCCAGCCTCGTTCCGGCTGGGCCGTTTGCGCCGGCGTTCAACAAGCCGATGTGGGCGACGATCACCGATCGCAGCTATGTGACCGCCTTCATGACCTCGTTCAGCGATACCGAAGCGCGCGTGCCGCCGACTCCGGCGCATGTCGATCGATCGATCAAGTGGACGATCAATCAACGGACGCCGGCGACGCCGCGGCAGCAACCGGATGTCGTCGCGATACTCGAAGAGAGCACGTTTGACCCGCACATGCTCGATGCCTGCACGGTGCCGCAATGCGACCTCGACATGTTCAAGTCCGGGCGCTACACGCGCGCGGCCAGTCCGCTGATCGTGCACACCTTCGGTGGCGGCACCTGGACCAGCGAGTTCGCCCTGGAAACCGGCCTCGCCGACGTGTTGTTCGGCAATGCCGGCTTGTATGCGCCCTACAGCCTCGCCCCGCGCGTCGAATACAGTCTGCCACGCGCCTTCAAGGCGGCTGGCTATCGGGTGATCGCGGTGTACTCGCACAGCGGCGAGTTCCTCAATGCGCGCAATGCCTATGCCAACTACGGTTTCGACCAGTTCTACGACGGCACCGATCACGGCCTTGGCTGGGAAAGCACCGATGCCGACCTGTTCGAGGTGTTCGAGCAGATCTATGCCGACGAGACCAGGGCGCATCCGCAGCAACCGCTGTTCATCTTCACCCTGACCCTGCACCAGCACGGCCCGCACATGACGCCGCTGGAACAATTGCCGGCTCCGTTCGACAAACCCTTGTTCCGCGGCAAGTTCAAGCCACCCGAGCTGGATGCCTGGCTCAACCTCAACCTCGGCAATTACCTGCAACGTGCAGCCTTGTCGAGCCGCATGCTCGAATCGATGCGCGACCTGCTCTGGAACAGTGGCCGGCCGACCGTGCTCATGCACTTTGGCGATCACCAGCCTTCGTTCGATGGCGCCATGCACGCGATCCCGAAAACCGTGCCCAGGGCTGCCGGCCAGAACGACAGCCGGGTCACCTACTATCGCCTGCTGACCAGTTTTCCGATGAAGCCGATGAAAACATGGGAGGCGCTCGACATCACCTATCTCGGCTCGATGCTGCTGGATGCGGCCGGCGTGCCCAAGGATGCCTTTTACCAGGCCAACAGCCTGCTTCGCGATCGCTGCAAGGGACGCTACCTGACCTGCAAGGACCGCAACCTGCTCGGCTCGTACCACGACTACATCTTCAACACCCTGAAAGACGTGCGCGATGAGGACTGACCTGTTCGAGGCCGGCATGGAAAGCGGCGATGGCGACTGCATCGCCGGCGTCGACGAAGCCGGTCGCGGACCGCTGGCCGGGCCGGTGGTGGTCGCCGCGGTGATCCTCGACCCGCTGCGACCGATTGCCGGCCTCGCCGACTCGAAGGTCCTGGGCGCGGCGCGGCGCGAGCAGCTGGCGCTGGAAATCCGCAGCCGCGTGCTGGCCTTTTCCATCTGCGTCGTCGAAGCCGAGGAAATCGATCGACTGAACATCCTCGGCGCAACACTGGCCGGCATGTCACGCGCTGTGGCGGCACTGGCAATCCGTCCGGCATTGGCCTTGATCGACGGCAACCGCGTGCCCAGGGACCTGCCCTGCCGCGGCCAGGCGATCGTGCGCGGCGATGCCAGCGAAGCGGCGATCAGCGCTGCCTCGATCCTCGCCAAGACCGAACGCGACCGCATCATGTGCGCGCTCGACCTGATCCACCCCGGCTACGGTTTCCACAAGCACAAGGGCTACCCGACGGCCGAGCATTTCGAGTCGTTGCGACGCCTCGGCCCATGCCCGCAACACCGACGCAGCTTTGCCCCCGTGCGCGCCTGCCTGGCCGACTGACACCCACATCCCGCGGCGTCGCACAAGCTTGTCCGCTCCGGGCCACCCCGCTACCCTGTCCGTTCCTCACGTTTGTTGCCGCCATGCCTGCGGATTTCATTCATCTGCACGTCCACAGCGAGTATTCGCTGGTCGATTCGACGATCCGCATTGATCGCCTCGTTGCCGCGTGCGCGCAGGCGGGCATGCCGGCCGTGGCGCTCACCGACCAGGTCAACCTGTTTGCCCTGGTCAAGTTCTACACGGAAGCCGAAAAAGCCGGGATCAAGCCGATTGCCGGCAGCGACATCTGGATTGCCGATGCCGCCGATCGCAACAAGCCGCATCGGTTGACCCTGCTGTGCCAGGATCTCGAGGGCTACCGCAATCTCTCGCGCCTGCTCTCACGCGCCTGGGCGGATGGCCGGCACGGCGATTTCGCCCTCGTCGAGGCGGAATGGTTGTTCGAGGCGAATCGCGGCCTGATCGTGCTGGCCGGGCGCGAGAGCGATGTCGGCGCCATGCTGCTCGGCGGTCGCGAGGATCTTGCCCGCGCGCACATGGCCGAGTGGATGCGGCATTTTCCGGATCGCTACTATTTCGAACTGGTGCGCACGCAGCGCGCGGACGAGGAAGCCTTCATCGCCGCCGCGGTCGAGCTGGCCATCGCCCTCGATCTTCCGGCCGTCGCCAGCAACGACGTGCGCTTCCTCGATCGCGAGGACTTCGAGGCCCACGAGGCGCGCGTATGCATCCACGAGGGTCGCGTGCTGGCGGATCCAAAGCGCCCGCGCCACTACTCCGCCGAGCAATACCTGAAATCCCCGGCGCAGATGATCGAACTCTTCGCCGACCTGCCGCAGGCGATCGAGAACACGGTCGAGCTGGCCAGGCGCTGCAACCTCGAATTGAGCTTTGGCACTTATTACCTGCCGGATTTCCCCATCCCGCCGGGTTTCACCCTCGATTCGTGGACGCGCACGCAAGCGCGCAATGGCCTCGCGGCACGCCTGGCCAGGCAAGCGCCGGCACCGGGTTTCAGCGTCGAGGATTATCAAGGCCGCCTTGAAACCGAGGTCGATGTCATCGTCGCCATGGGTTTCCCGGGCTACTTCCTGATCGTCGCCGACTTCATCAACTGGGCCAAGGATCACGATATCCCGGTCGGCCCCGGGCGCGGTTCGGGTGCCGGATCGGTGGTCGCCTGGGCGCTTGGCATCACCGATATCGATCCGCTGCGCTATGGCCTGCTGTTTGAGCGCTTCCTAAATCCCGAACGCGTGTCGATGCCCGATTTCGACATCGATTTCTGCATGGACAAGCGCGACCAGGTGATCGACTACGTCGCCGCGAAATACGGCCGCGACCACGTCAGCCAGATCATCACCTTTGGCACCATGGCGGCCAAGGCCGTGCTGCGCGACTGCGGCCGCGTGCTCGGCATGCCCTACGGCCAGGTCGACCGCATTGCCAAGCTGATCCCGATGCGTCCGCTCGACATGAGCCTCGAAGACGCGCTCGGGCGCAGCGAGAAATCCAGGAAGGAACCCGAGCGCATCGTCGCCGAGTTCCGCAGCGAGTACGAAAACGAAGACGCCGTGCGCGAACTGGTCGATCTCGCCCTCAAACTCGAGAACCTGACCCGTAACGCCGGCAAGCATGCCGGTGGCGTGGTCATCGCGCCGGGCCCGTTGACCGACTACGCGCCGGTCTACAGCGAAGCCGGCGGCGAAGGCGCGGTGACCCAGTTCGACAAGGACGATGTCGAAAAGGTCGGCCTGGTCAAGTTCGACTTCCTCGGCCTGCGCACGCTGACGATCATCGACTGGGCGGTCAAGGCGATCAACGCGCGCCGCGGGAAAACCGGCGAGGCGGCGCTCGACATCAGCCAGCTGCCGCTGGATGACGCCGCCGTCTACACCTTGTTCAAGCGCGCGCAGACGATTGCCGTGTTCCAGTTCGAGTCGCGCGGCATGCAGGGCATGCTCAAGGACGCCAAACCGGATCGCTTCGAGGACCTGATCGCGCTCGGTGCCTTGTACCGGCCGGGTCCGATGGACCTGATCCCGAGCTACTGCAAGCGCAAGCACGGCACCGAGGTGATCGAATACCCGGACCAGCGCGTCGAGCCGATCCTGCGCGAGACCTACGGCATCATGGTCTACCAGGAACAGGTCATGCAGATGGCGCAGATCGTCGGCGGTTACTCGCTGGGCGGCGCCGACCTGCTGCGTCGCGCGATGGGCAAGAAGAAGGCCGAGGAAATGGCCAGGCACCGCGCGATCTTCCGCCAGGGTGCGGCGAGCAACGGCGTCAACGAACACAAGGCCGACGCCGTCTTCGACACCATGGAGAAGTTCGCCGGTTACGGCTTCAACAAGTCGCATGCGGCCGCCTATGCCCTGGTCTCCTACCAGACCGCGTGGCTGAAGACACACTACCCGGCCGAGTTCATGGCGGCGGTGCTTTCGGCGGACATGGACAACACCGACAAGGTGGTCAACCTGCTTGGCGAGGCGCGCACGCTCGGCCTGACCGTGATGCCGCCGGACATCAATGCCTCGGGGCACAAGTTCCATGCGCTGGATGCGGACAAGCCCGCTGCCATGTCGAAAACCATCCGCTACGGCCTCGGTGCCCTCAAGGGCGTCGGTGAGGGTGCCATCGAGAACGTCGTCCATGCGCGTGAACGCGGCGGCGCGTTCCGCGATCTGGCTGATTTCTGCACGCGCGTGGATGCGCAAAAGGTCAACAAGCGCACGCTGGAAGCACTGATCCAGTCCGGCTCGATGGATGCGCTGGCGGTCAATCGCGCCAGCCTGATGGCGCAATTGCCCGAAGCCATGCGTGCGGCCGAACAACAGGCGCGCAATGCCCAGGCCGGGCAGAACGACATGTTCGGTGCGGCAAGCCCGGCGGCCGTGTCGATCAAACTGGTCGAGGTCGAGGACTGGCCGGCGGCACTGCGCCTTGCCGGCGAACGCGACACCCTCGGCCATTATCTGTCCGGGCACCCGACCGATGCCTGGCGCGAATTGTTCGCGCGCGTGGTGACCTGCCCGATCGGTGATCTGGAGAAACACCACAAGCCGCAGGAAGGGCGCAGCCGCTTTGGCGGCGGCCAGTCGTTCACCCTGGCCGGCGCGGTGCTTGGCCTGCGCAAGCAGGGCGAGTCACGCGCGTTCGTCCAGGTCGAGGACTGGTCGGGTCGCTTCGAGGCCGTGCTCTATCGCGAGGCCTGGAGCGAATACGCCGCCTTGTTGAGCCGCGATGCCATCCTTGTCTTCGAAGGCTCATTGTCGATCGACGATTTCTCCGGCAACTACCAGTTGCGCACGCAGCGCGTCAGCACCATTGAATCGGCCTGCGAATCACGCGCCCGCGTGCTGCGCCTGCGCGTCAACGGCATTGGCGGTGATTTCGCCAGCCGCCTCTACGCGGTGCTGGAAACCTGCCGAGGCGGCAGCACGACGGTGCGCATCGCCTTCAGCAATTCCAGCGGACGCGGCGAGATCGAGTTGGGCCCGGAATGGACAGTGCGGGCGAGCCCGGCACTCGCCCAGGCCCTGGCCTCGCTGGATGGGGTTCTCGATGCCGAATTCGTCTATGGCCATTGAGCAGACTTGCCGCGCACAGGCATTTGACCGGCTATACTCCCGCTCTTCTGATTCAAACATCGTTGAATGAACCCCAACTTCCTCGAATTCGAAGCACCGCTCGGCGAACTCGAAGCCAGGATCCAGGAGCTGCGCCACGCCAGCCACGGACAGGCTTTCAATATCGAGGACGAGATCGGCAAGCTGCAGGACAAGCTGAAGACGCGCACGGCGGAAATCTTCCGCAGCCTGACGCCGTGGCAGGTGGCCCAGCTTGCGCGACATCCGGCGCGGCCGTTCACGCTCGACTACATCAAGGTCATGTGCGAGGAGTTCCACGAGCTGGCCGGCGACCGTGCCTATGCCGAGGATGCCGCCATCGTCGGCGGCCTTGCCCGCATCAATGGCCGCGGCGTGGTCATCATCGGCCACCAGAAAGGTCGCGATACCAAGACCAAGATCCGCCGCAATTTCGGCATGCCGCGCCCGGAAGGCTATCGCAAGGCCTTGCGCCTGATGAAACTGGCCGAGCGTTTCAAGCTGCCGCTGCTGACCTTCATCGACACCCCTGGTGCCTATCCCGGCGTCGGCGCCGAAGAGCGCGGCCAGTCCGAGGCGATTGCCCGCAACCTGATCGAGATGGCCGAGCTGAAGGTGCCGATCCTGTGCACCGTGATTGGCGAGGGCGGCTCGGGTGGCGCGCTGGCCATCGGCGTCGGCGACCGCATCAACATGCTGCAGTATTCGACCTACTCGGTGATCTCGCCGGAAGGCTGTGCTTCGATCCTCTGGAAAACCGCCGAGAAAGCCAAGGATGCCGCCGCCGAACTCGGCATCACCGCCAGCCGCCTGCTCGAACTCGGCCTCATCGACAAGGTCGTCCGCGAGCCGCTCGGCGGTGCCCACCGCAATCCGCAATCAATGGCGGTGCGCCTCAAGGCCGTACTCCTCAACCAGCTTGAAACCCTCGACAGGATCGAGATGCCAAGCCTGCTCGAACAGCGCTACCAGCGCTTGCGCGGCCACGGCGCGTACAAGGCCAACTGACGCTGCGCAGGCACGCAGCGTCCTGTCGCAAAACCAGTCAATCCGCTTCGGGCACGTCGATCTTGCCGCCCACATTGCGGTGGCTGATGTCACTGCTGCCGGCCGACCTGACCGTCAGGTTGCCGCGCACGCCATCGACGCTGACATCGCCCGAGCCGATCGAATCGATGCTGACATCACCGCCGACATCGGAGAAATCCAGATCCCCGGAACCGACCTCGCCAACGCGGATGCTGCCGGCGACCTTGCGCAAGTCGAGATCGCCCGAACCCACGTCGCCGACTTCGACATCGCCATGGATGTCACGCAGGTTGTAGTCGCCCGATCCGGTCGAGCGCAGGTGCAGGCGACCAAGGCCAGAGCCTTCGACATCACCGGAACCCGTTTCCACCTTCAATTCCCCGGCAATGTCGGCGACATCCAGGTCACCGGAGCCGGCCGAGTAGTCGAGGCTGGCCAGGTCACGCGCATCGACATCACCGGAACCGCTGTTGATCTGCAGCGAGAGATCGCGTGGCACGCGGATCTCGAGATCCAGATAGGCATAGCTCGATCCGAACAGCGAGATCGACCAGCTGTCGTTGCTGCGTTCGGTGGCAATGACCAGTCGCTCGCCATCGCGATGCTGTTCGATGACCAGCCGATCGAGATCGCCGGCATTCGAGGCGCAGGCCCGCGCCTGCACTTCGATGCGCGCAAGCCCGTCGACGCCGCGCACCCTCAGGTCGGTCGATCCCAGCTTGGCGACCAGGCTCTTGATGCCATCCCGATCGACATTGAAGGAACGATCGGCGTGATGGGCACAATCCGCGGCAAACGCGGATGTCGAAAACAGGATCAGGGTCGAAACGACAAGCAGGCGCATGGGACACTCCAATGAAGGGATCGGGCATTGGATACATCGAGCGCGGAAAGGGTTTAAGGCAACGCCGATCTGGCAAATCACCCTTCAACGCCTTGTGGGTCGGCGCTGCGCGCTGATGCGTTTCCCCATGCAGACCAGGAGCGTTCGATCACGGATCGAACCCGCCAAGGACAGAGTATGTCGGCCTTACGCTCCCGCCCTGGCTCCTGTGGGTCGGCGCTGCGCACTGACGCTTTGCCCCATCCAGACCCAGAGCGTTCGATCACAGATCGAACCCACCAAGGACAGAGTATGTCGGCCTTTCGCTCCCGCCCTGGCTCCTGTGGGTCGGCGCTGCGCACTGACGCTTTGCCCCATCCAGACCCAAAGCGTTCGATCACGGATCGAACCCGCCAAGGACAGAGAATGTCGGCCTTACGCTCCCGCCCTGGCTCCTGTGGGTCGGCGCTGCGCGCTGACGCTTTGCCCCATCCAGACCCAGAGCGTTCGATCACGGATCGAACCCGCCAACGGCAGGGAGCGGAGATCGAAAGCCCCTGCCCCCTGCTATTCGGCTGAACCTGCCCTCTCTTCGCGCTTGGCGCGCTGCCAGAGAGCTTCCTGCTGGGCCAGCGATTTGCCCGCGAGTGCTTCGCCGGCTTCGGCGGCGATTGCTTCCATGCGCCGGAAGCGGCGCTCGAACTTGGCGTTGGCGTGGCGCATGGCGGTTGAAACCTCGACTTGCGCATGCCGGGCCAGGTTCGCGCAGACAAACAACACATCGCCAATCTCGTCGGTCAGCCTGGCCGGATCGGCGCCGCCGGCGAATTCGGCGCGGACCTCGTCGATCTCCTCATGCAGCTTGTCGAAGACCGGACCCACATCGGGCCAGTCGAAACCAACCCGGGCCGCGCGCTTCTGCAGCTTGGTCGCGCGTTGCCACTCCGGCAGTCCGCGGGCGATGCCGGCAAGGGCACTGCGATCGGCGTCACCGGCGGCTTCGCGTTCGCCGCGCTTGATCGCCTCCCAGTTGCCCAGCACTTCCTCGGCCGTTTCCGCCGTGGCTTCGGCAAACACATGCGGATGCCGTGACACCATCTTCCTGCAGATCGCCGCAACGACATCCTCGAAACGGAAATGCCCGGCTTCCTCGGCCATGCGCGCGTGGAAGACGACCTGCAGCAGCAGATCGCCCAGCTCGTCGCGGAGATCGGTGTAGTCGCGGCGATCGACCGCATCGGCCACTTCGTAGGCCTCTTCGATCGTGTACGGCACGATGGTCTCGAAACTCTGCTCGATATCCCACGGACAACCGTTGTCGGGATCGCGCAGGCGCGCCATGATGGCGAGCAGCTCGTCTATGTTCGGCATCGGGCTTCCTCTGCATGCGCATGCGCGTGGACGCGTAGAGTGCGTGAATCGGCAATGTCCTGCCAATGGCCTTGCTTGCGCCCTGATCGAGACTGCATGCCCGCCATCTTCCGCTCGCTGCGTGGTTTCAATTTCCGCCTCTGGGCTGCGGGTGCGTTTGTCTCCAACATCGGCACCTGGATGCAGCGCACGGCGCAGGACTGGCTGGTCTTCGCCGAGTTGACCGACCGCAATGCCACCGCGGTCGGCATCGTCATGGCCCTGCAGTTTGGTCCACCGCTGCTGTTGCTGCCACTGACCGGTTTTGTCGCCGATCATTTCGACCGGCGGCGCGTGCTCATGCTCACGCAGACCTGCATGGGCCTGCTCGCGCTCGGCCTCGGCCTGCTGACGATCAGCGGACATGTCGTGCTCTGGCAGGTGCATGTGTTCGCCTTCCTGCTCGGCTGCGTGACCGCCTTCGATGCGCCGGCGCGGCAGACCTTTGTTTCGGACCTGGTGACCGAGGCCGAGCTGTCGAATGCCGTGGCCCTCAATTCGACTTCGTTCAATGGCGCGCGCCTGATCGGCCCGGCCGCTGCCGGCCTGCTCATTTCGTGGGTCGGCTCGGGCTGGGTGTTTGTCATCAACGCGGCTTCATTTGTCGCCGTGATCGCCTCGCTGCACCTGTTGCGTCTCGCCGAGCTGCAACGCCACGCCCTTGCGGTACGCACGCGCGGCAGCCTGCTCGAGGGATTCCGCTATGTCTGGAACCGGCCGGATCTCGTCGCCATCCTGTCCATGCTCTTTCTCATCGCCACCTTCGGCCTCAACTTTCCGATTTTCGTCTCGATGATGTCGGTGACGGTCTTCCACGGTGGCCCGGGCCAGTACGGCGTGCTGATCTCGACCATGGCCGTGGGCTCGGTGACCGGTGCGCTGCTTTCCGCACGCCGCGCGCAACCGCGGCTGGCCCAGCTCCTGGTGAGCGCGATCGCGTTTTCGCTGAGCATGCTGGTCGCCGCGTTGATGCCCAATGCAGTGCTGTTCGGCCTGGTCCTGATCGTGGTCGGCATGTCCGCGCAGACTTTCATGACCACCTCCAACAGCCTCGTCCAGCTCTCCACCGAACCGGCCATGCGCGGGCGCGTGCTGGCGATCCTGCTTGCCCTGGCCCTTGGCGGCACGCCGCTTGGCGCGCCGATTGTCGGCTGGGTCGCCGATGCATTTGGCGCGCGCTGGTCACTGGGCATTGGCGTGGTGGCGGGCGCTGCCGCCTTGCTCGTCGGACTGCGCTATCTGGTCCGCCATCGCGGCTTGCGCATCGGCTTTGCCAACGGCCGCCTGCGCATCGCCATCGACCAGGGCCGGCGCTAGATTCCTGCGATCTGCGCGCGTGGCGTTGCCTCGAACAGCGTCGTGCCGAAGGTCGGCAGGGATTTCGGCAGGTGCAGGCGTGGCATGCCGACGACATAGCCTTGCGCCATGTCGACGCCGCATTCGTACAAGGTGCGCAGCATCGCCACGTCCTCGACACACTCGGCGATGGTTTTCTTGCCGGCAGTCTCGGCGATCGAGGTCAAGGCGGCGATGATCGTGCGATCGAGGTCATCGTGCGGCAGGCCCTGGATCAGCGAACCATCGATCTTGAGGATGTCGGCCTCGATCTGCTTGAGGTAGGCAAAGGTCGAGAAGCCGGTGCCGAAATCGTCGACGGCGATGCGGCAGCCAAGCGCGCGCAATGCGGTCAACTGTGCCTGGGCATTGTGGATGTCGTTGATCGAATGCGACTCGATGATCTCGATGACGATCGCCGCCGGATTGACGTCGTACTCGACGATTTTCGCGGTGACGAAATCGGTGATTCCGGCCTTCTCCAGCGTCTGCGCGGAGATGTTGATGGTCAAGGCGATCGGCCGCGGGCTGTCGCGGGTTTCGCGCAGCGCCATGAGGGCGTGGTCGATGACCCAGAAATCCAGTTCCCGCATGAGGCCGAAGCGCTCGGCGGCAGGCAGGAAGGCATTCGGCGAAATCAGTTCGCCCTGGTTGCCCTGCAGCCGCACCAGCACCTCGAACAAGGCCTCCTCGTATGGATTGCGCTCGAGCTGGCGCAACCAGATGTCCTTGCTGTTCTTGCTGTTGACGGTGTCGTTCTCCATGCCCTTGAGTGGCACGATCGGCTGGTAGCAGAGGACGAAGCGGTTGGTGCGCAAGGCATCCTCGAGGCGCACCGACCAGCCGAGATCCTCGTCGAGCGCGGCAAGGCGACCGGTTTCCGCCGAATACATCTGGCACTGGTTGCGCCCGCTGCGCTTGGCCATGTGGCAGGCGATATCGGCATGCGCCATGGCGTCGCCCGGCGACCAGGCCGTATCGTCGATCTTCGCGCAACCAATCGACAGGGTGATGCGGTAGCTCTTGCCGCCATAGGTGAACGGCGTTGCCGTGAGCACGCGGCGGAAACCATCGGCCAGGCTCATCAGGTCGCTGGCACCGACATTGGTCAGCAGCACGGCAAACTCGTCGCCACCCATGCGTGCCAGGTAGTCGCTGCCGCGCAGGCGCGACTTCAGCCTCTGGCTGACTTCCAGCAACAAGCGATCGCCGGCGACGTGCCCGGCGGTATCGTTGATGTACTTGAAGCGATCCAGGTCGATGAACAGCAACATCGCCGCCTGGCCGGTGCGGCGCACGCGATTGCACTCCTGTTCGAGTTGCGCCTCGAACCAGCCGCGGTTGAACAGCTTGGTCAGGCTGTCGTGCTCGGCCTGCCAGCGCAGCTCGTCCTCCAGCGCGCGCCGCGCGGAGACATCGCGGAAGGCGACAACCGAACCGTTCTGCTCGGCGTCCATGCGCAGCGGATGCACGTTGCACTCGACGAGGACGCCGCGCTTGGCCGAAGTCCAGAAGCGCGTCAGCAGGGCCGACATCTCGCTGCCGCTGGCATAGCACTGCTGCAACTGCGACGCCGCACGCTGCATCGGCATGCCGTTTTCATCGGCGTAATGGAAGGCATCGAAGGCCGAGTGGCCGATCAGTTCGTTGCCGTCCTGGTAGCCGAGCAGGTCGAGCGCGGCCGGATTGATGAACTGGATGATGCCCTCGGCATCGACGCCGTAGACACCCTCGCCGACCGAGGACAGGATGCCCTGCAGGCGGCGGCGCTCGTTGTCGATCGCCTTGCGATCGTTGATGGTCCGCGCCAGCGAGGCAATGCGCGCCAGCAGCAGGTCGCGGGATTCGCTCTTGAACAGGCATTCAAGCGCGCCGCAGGCCAGCGATTCGGAAATCACCGCATCGGAATAGGTGCCGGTGATCGTCGCGGTGAGGATGTGCTGGGTTGCGGGATCGTTGCGGATCAGGGTGATCAGGGCGGTGCCGTTCTGCTCGGGCATCAGGTAATCGATGATGGCGATGTCGTAGTTTTGCTGGGTCACTTTCTTCCAGCCTTCGCCAACGCTTTCAGCGACATCGACGTGGTAGCCATGCTTTTGCAGCAGGCGCGAATAGCCGGCGCGCACGGTCGCGGAATCATCGACCAGGAGGATGCGGATCTGCTCATCGTGGGAGCTCAACACCGGCTTGATGCTCGCGTTGGGCCGCAGCAACTGGCCGACTGCATTCGGCGCCTCGAGATACTCCGACCACAGGGTCAGCGCCGTGCGCGGCCGCGACATGCGCCAGTTGACCGCATTGGCATTGCTCGAATCGGCCATGATGAGGACGGCAAGGTGTTCGAAACGCTCGCCGTGCAACAAACCGAAGACATCCTCGACCAGGCCGTCCGAATACTCGGGCCAGCCGATCACCACCGCATCGAGGCTGGCATGGCCGAGCTGGGATCGCTGCAGGGTATCGAAGGCCTCGGCCAGCGTGGCCACGGCGGTGACCACGTATCCGCTCTGGCTGAGTACCGCCGAAAGCGCACGGCGCCGCGTTTGCGAGGTATCGGCGAGCAGGATCTTGTTCATCGGTTGCCACTCGTGGAGGACTGCGGCCGGGGCTTGGCTGCAAGGGCATTCGATGCACGATTCATGCCCATTCCCCCGTCCGGCCTCGCCCGAAGCCGCGCAAGCGGCCATTGCCGACGCCGACCGGCAGCGCCACAACAAGTCGCCGCACCGCGTTCGCTTCAGGTGCCGCCGAGCAGCTCGGGCCAGTCCACCTGCGCATCCCCGCAGGCAATGAACTCGGGATTGAGCAGGGATTCCTTGCGGTTGTAGCGCAGCGGATTGCCGTGCAGGTCGATGACGGCTCCACCGGCCTCCTCGAGCACGCACTGGGCGGCGGCGGTATCCCATTCCGAAGTCGGCCCGAGGCGCACATAGAGATCGGCCTCGGCGGCGGCGATGCGCAGGAACTTCAGCGAGGAGCCAAGCGGGATGATCTCGTGCACGCCGACGCGCTCAAGCATGCCGAGCAGGCGCGGATCGCCGTGCGAGCGGCTGCCGGCAACCACCAGCGGTTGTGCGCGCCGGCGCGTGCGGCATCGCCTTGCTGCGGCATCGGCCCGCGCCATCCACGCACCACCGCCCTGCCAGGCCCAGGCAATCACGCCGCTGACCGGTACCTGGACGACACCGAGCACGCTGCGCTCGCCATCGATGAGGGCGATGTTGACGGTGAACTCGCCATTGCGCTTGACGAACTCGCGGGTGCCATCGAGTGGATCGACCAGCCAGTAGCGCGACCATTGGCGACGCTGCTGCCAGTCGATCGCCGCCGATTCCTCGGAGAGGATGGGCAGCTCGGGGGTGAGCTTGCGCAAACCCTCGACGATGCAGCGGTGCGCGGCGAGGTCGGCGGCGGTCAACGGCGAACGGTCGTCCTTGTGTTCGACGGCAAACTCGCCGTCATACACGGTGAGGATTTCCGCGGCAGCGCGACGGGCGATCGCGCAGACCTCGTCGATCAGGCTTTCCAGGTTCATCGGGCCGGCCGGAAACGGCCGGCGAGATACTCGCGGGCAATGAACAGCGCCGCGATCGAGCGACCGTCACTGACTTCGGGTTCCAGCAGCAAGGTGTGCAGCTCGCTGAGCTTCCACGGGACCACTTCAAGTTCCTCGGGCTCGTCGCCCTGCAGGCGTTCGGGGTAAAGATCGCGGGCCAGCACGACATGCGTCATCGCGCTCATGTAGGTCGGCGACAGCGCCAGGGATGTGAGGATATGCAACTCGTGCGCGCCGTATCCGATTTCCTCCTTGAGCTCGCGATTGGCGCCCTGCTCGACCGTTTCATCGCGATCGAGACGGCCCTTGGGCAAGCCCAGTTCATAACCATCGATGCCGGTCGCGTACTCGCGCACCAGCAGCACGGTGTCGTCATCAAGCATCGGCACCATCATCGCGGCGCCAAATCCCGAGGCGCGCAGGCGTTCGTGGGTGCGCCGCTCGCCGTTGGAGAATTCGAGATCGATCTGCTCGGCGCGCAGGAATCGGCTGTGTTCGACGGCACGGGTCGCCAGCACGATCGGTGGTTTCTTGGGCATCCGCCAATTGTAACCGCATGCAGCACAGCGCATCGAAGCAAACCCCGCGTGCCAGCCTGGCCGTGCCCGGCCGCGGATTGCCGTCGGCATGTGCGCTTGCCGGTATGCTAGGCAATCGCCCGCGCATCATTGCCGACCATGACCCTGCATCGCCCGCGCCTGCGCGGCCTCGTCTCGAAACTCGCGCTGTTCTACCTGCTGCTGTCGCTGCCGACGCTGATCGTCGTCGAGTCGGTGATACTCACCTACGAGTTCCAGCGCTTCGTCAGCGGTGTCGAGCGCGGCAGCCTCGAGCGTGCGGTGGTGCGCGGTGCCGGCAATTTCGATGCGCATTGGTCCGGCCTGCTGGATCAGCAGGCACCCAACCCGGCGGCGCTGAAATTGTGGCTCGATGCCTGGATCCTGCGCCTGCAGCAACCTCGCGGCGGCCTGACACCGGATGAGTCCTACATCCTGCTTGAACTCAGTGAAGTGCCGATGGCTGCGGCCATCATCGGCACCGATGGGGCGGTGCTCGCGCGCACCGAAGACAATGCACGCTGGACGCTGGACCTGCCGACTGCGGCCGAGTTGCGGGATGCCGCCGCGCCCGACGCACCATTCCACCTGCCGCCGGTCGGCGACAGCGACTACAAGATCCAGCGCATCCTCGTTGCCCTGCATGATGCCGCCGGCACGCGCAACGGCTGGCTGTTCGTCGAGTTGCGCGTGCCGCCGGCATGGCGGCACCTGCTGGTCGATTCGAGTTTCGAGTCGGCCACCGTGTTTGCCTTCCTCATCGTGTTCGGACTGGCCTCGTCGCTGTTCCTGGCGGCCTGGGTCACGCGGCGCCTGAACCGCATCGAGCGCGCCGCGATTGCCTGGAGCCGCGGCGATTTCTCCAACCGCATCAACGACCATTCCAGCGACGAAATCGGCGGCCTGTCGCGCAAGCTCGATGGCATGGCCTTTGACCTGAAGTGTCTGGTGCGCTCTCGCGCGCAGCTGGCGGCGCTGGCCGAACGCCAACGCCTGGCCCGCGACCTGCACGATACGGTCAAGCAAAAGGCCTTCGCCTTGAACCTGCAACTGGCCACGGCGCGGCGCACGCTGGGCGCTGGCGCGGGCGGCGAGCGCCTCGAACTGGCGCAACGCCTGACCCAGCAGATCCAGCAGGAGCTCGGGCAGATCCTCGACGAGATGCATGCCTCGGATGCCGAACTGCCGTTCGCCGAACGCCTGCGCATGCGTGCCAGCGACTGGTCCCACACCAGCGGTGCCAGCCTCGGTTTCAACATCGATGATGTACCCCCGCTGGCCGCCGCGGTCGAGGACTCGCTGCTGCGCATCGCCGATGAGGCCTTGTCCAATGTCCTGCGCCACAGTGGCGCGAGCCACGTCGATGTCAGCCTCCGCCGCACGGCGGAGCGCGTCAGCCTTGTCATCGCCGATAATGGCAAGGGCGCAAGTGCGGATCCGGGCCAGGGCATGGGTCTGCGCAACATGCGCGAGCGCGCCGAGGCACTGCCGGGGGGTCGATTCGAATTCGACAGCACGGCGGAAGGCGGCACGCGCGTGACGGTCGGCTTCCAGACGAGGTAGCAAGGTGAACAAACCCATCCGCATTGTCATCGCCGACGACCATGACCTCGTCCGTCAGGGCATCCGCGGCTTCCTCGAAACCCACGCCGATCTGGCCATCGTCGGCGAGGCCGGCGACGCGGCCACGGCGGTCAGCCTGTGCGGCGCGCAAAACCCGGATGTCGCCCTCGTCGACCTGGTCATGCCCGGCGGCGGCATCGAGGCGACCCGCGCCATCCGTGCCGCCAGCCCGATGACCGCCGTCGTCCTGCTGACCTCGTTCGAGGACGTCCAGCAGATTGTCGCGGCGGTGCAGGCGGGCGCGCTTTCCTGCCTGCTCAAGGATGTCGATGCGGACGCGCTCGCCGATGCCTTGCGCAAGGCCGCGCAGGGCGAGGCGGTCCTGCATCCGCGCATCGCCGCACGCCTGATGGATGCCATGCGCCGCGGCGTCGAACCCGGCAGCGATGTCTTGCGTTCGCTGAGCCAGCGCGAGCGCGAAACGCTGGCCCTGGTTGCCGAGGGACTGAGCAACCAGATGATCGCCGAGCGCCTTGGCATCGGCGAGAAGACGGTCAAGACGCACGTCAGCAACGTGCTTGGCAAACTCAACGTCAGCGACCGCACCCAGGCCGCCGTGTACGCCTGGCGCAGCGGCATGAAGCAACGCGACCAGTCCTGATTCACCGGTTGCATGCGCGCCGGGCAATGCCCCTGCGGCCGGCCGCAGCGTTACGCCGGAGTTTGATCCCTTGCATGCGCGTGAATCGCCATCATGCGCACTCCTGCCCGGCCCCGGCATGCGCCAGCGCACCACGTTCACGCGCCAGTTGCGCGATTTCCCGTATTTCGGCGTGCGCCGATGCGGCGAGGTCATTGGCGACATGGGCGAGGAAGGACGGACTGCCGGCAAGCACGGCCTGTTGCAGCCAGCCCACCGCCTCGGCGATGCGGCCCTCGCCGATGAGGATCTGCGCATGGCTGGCCTGGCCGCGGAAATCACCGGCTTCGGCCGATCTGCGGTACCACTCGCGGGCGGCAAGCGCATCCGCCTCGACTTCCCAGCCTTCCTCGAGATAACGACCGACCAGGTTCATCGATTTGGCATGCCCAAGCCCGGCTGCCTTGCGATACCAGGCCCAGGCCTCGCGGCGCGATGGCTCGAGGCCACGTCCGGTCGCCAGCAGGTTGGCCAGGTTGTACATGCCCCAGTCGAATCCGGCCAGCGCCGCCTTGCGGTACCAGACTGCCGCCAGGGCGAAGTCGCATGCGGTGCCTGTGCCCAGTTCGTGACAGCGCCCGAGCATGTTCATGGCCGCCGGCAAACCGGAGTTGGCCGCCAGGCGAAACCAATGCACGCCTTCGGCAGCATCGCGGGCGCGCCCGCGACCTTCGCAGCACATTTGTCCCAGCAGGAACTGCGCGGCGATTTCGCCGTTCAACGCCGCCGCATGGATGAGGTCGGGAGCATGGGCCGGATCCTTGCGCAAGGCGTCCAGCAGGTGCTCGTGATGCGCCATGCCGGGGTTTGTCGCGGCGGCTTCAGACATCCGCCCAGGCACGCAGCAGGTTGTGGTAGATGCCGGTCAGCGAGACCAGTTCGGGCGCGCCCGGAACACGCGCGGTCAGCGCCTGGATGGCGATATCGAGCTCGAACAGTTGGCGACGCTGTTCGTCGCTGCGGACCAGGCTCTGCAACCAGAAGAACGAGGCGATGCGCGCGCCGCGCACGACCGGCGTGACCTTGTGCAGGCTCGAGCCGGGGTACAGCACCAGGTCCCCGGCCGGCAACTTGACGCTGTGCGTTCCGTAACTGTCCTCGATGACCAGCTCACCGCCCTCGTACTCCTCGGGATCGGCGAAAAAGAGCGTCGCCGAAAGGTCGGTGCGGATCGGCAAGGCCGGTTGCTGGCGGCGGTCGTAACGGATGGCGTTGTCGACATGCAGGCCGAAGTGTTCGCCGCCGCTGTAGCGGTTGAACAGCGGCGGATAGATCGTGCGCGGCAAGGCGGCGGCGAAAAACGTCGTGTTGCGCGCCAGTGCGGCGAGGATCAGTTCACCAAGCTCGATGGCCAGGGCATCGTCCTCGGCGAGCTGGCCGTTGTGCTTGACCTGGGCGGACTGGTAGCCCGCCGTGCGTTTTCCATCTTTCCAACTGGCATGGGCGAGCCGCTGGCGGCAGTGCGCCAGTTCGTTCGCATCGAGCACATCCGCAACATGAACCAGCACGCAGGCGTCTCCACGGGTTGAACGCGGGCCACGCGCGCGGGCGCGCATGGCGACTCACTCAGAATCTGCAACTTGCACTCAGTTGCACGGAACGGCCGGCCGCCGGCGTGGCGTAATGCACCGGATAGGCCTTGCTGTAATAGGTCTTGTCGGCGAGGTTCTGCAGATTGAGGCGCAGTGCGAATCTGTCGCTGACCTGCCAGTTCGCCATGGCATCGAAGCGCCAATAGGCCGGCACGCCGAACTCGGTCAACTGGCCATCGGCTGGATTGACCCGATAGCTGCCGACAACATCGCCGACATGGAACGCACCCGCGCCAAGGCCCAGGCGCGGCGAGAGCTGGTAACTGCTCCACAGGCTGAAGCTGTTCTCCGGAATGCTGGCCAGGCGCGTGCCATTGAGCGGATTCGGCGCGCCATTGACGAAACCGGCATCGACCAGCTTGCCCTGCATGTGCGCATAGCCGGCAAAGACGCTCCAGGCCTCGCTGAGGCTGCCGCTCGCCGAAAGCTCGATGCCGCGCACGCGCGATTCGCCGATGTTCTGGTAGCTGCCATCGGCATCGAGCTGGCGGGCATTGCGCTTGCCGGTGTGGAAGACGTCGGCCGTGACGGCGAGGCGCTCACCGAACAGGTTCCACTTCAGCCCAAGCTCGATGTTGCGGGTCTTCTCTGGATCCAGATCGGTGATGCTGATCGGATTGGTGTCGCTGCCTTCGCTGATGAAGCTTCCCGGTGGCGTTGCCGAATTGGCGAATGACAGATAGGCGCTGCCGGCCTCACTCGGTTTCCAGACCAGACCAAGCTGACCGCTGACATCCGTGCTGCTGCTGCGATGGTCCTCGGTGATGGTCAGGCCGGTGTAACCGCGCGGGCAGACCGTGCCCGGCAGTTCCGGGCAATAGGTCACCGGTGCCGTGGTCGAGAAGCGGTCGACGCGAAGGCCGAGATTGAGCAGCCAGTTGTCGCCGAAATGCAGGGTGTCGAGTGCGTACAGGGCTCGCGTGTTGCTGCGCGTGCGCGTCGGCGCGTTGGCGCGCACGATGGGTGCCGGGACAAAACCATTGGTTTCATCGTATGTCCCCGGCAGCCACGGATCGTGCGCATCCGGATCGGCCAGGCTCGTGCAGTTGTAGAACGAGGGCGCACCGACGCCCAGCGTCCGGCACGCCGTGGCGGCATTGATGTTCGGCACGATGTAGCTGTCCTTGAAGGCCTTTTCGCTGGCCAGCTCAAGGCCGACGTTGAACACGTTCTTCAGGCCGCCCGCGCTGAACTCGCCGGAAAGGTCGGTTTGATTGATCGCCGAGACGGTGTTGCCGGCACGCGAGTTCACCCGCCGCCAGACTTCGCCGTTGACGACATTGCCCTGGCTGTCATCGGGCTGGCTGAGGATGTAGTCCTGCTGCGAGCGGCCGTAACGCGAGGTGTTGCGCAGGCTCAGGCCGTCGCCGAATTCGTGGCGCAGCTGGATGCTGCCGATATCGACGTTCGCTTCACGGAAATCGCGATTGACGAGGCCGTAGAAATTGCTGCTGTCGCCGCCGTCGTCGGGGCGCACCACGCGCACCCCGGCAGGCAGGCCATTGACCCCGTAGTGATAGGGAATGCCGGCTTCGGGCAATTCGTCGCTGTCGAGATGGTAGTAGCCCAGGGTGGCCGAGGTCGGGCTGTTCAGGCCAAGGGTGACCGACGGCGCGAAACCGAAGCGGCGGCCGTTGACTTCGTCACGCCCGGCAACGCCGGCATCGTGGCCGAGGACATTCACGCGCAGCGCGGCACCTTCGCCAAGGCGCAGGTTGGTATCGAGCGTGGCGCGCCGGAACGCGGCCGAGCCAAGGCCGAGTTCGATGCGGGTGAAATCCTCGGCAACTGGTGCCTTGCTCACCAGGTTGATGCTGCCGCCACCGTTCGAGCGCCCGCTGTAGACCGAATCCGGTCCCTTGACCACTTCGATCTGCTGGATGTTGAAGGTTTCGCGCGACTGTGCGCCGGCATCGCGCACACCATCGACAAAGATCGACCCCTGCGAATCGAAGCCACGCAGATACGGGCGATCGCCTTGCGGGTTGCCGCCTTCGCCGGCACCAAAGGTGATGCCCGGGATCAGCCGCAGCGCATCGACCAGGTCGGTTGCGCCGACATCGCCGATCAAGGCCTCGGGCACGATAGCGACCGAGCGCGGCGTATCCAGCAAGGGTGCCGTGAACTTGGCCGAGGTCGGCTCGCTGACGGCATAGCCGTCAACCTTGACGCTGTCGAGCTCGCGCGCCTTGCTGGCATCGGGAAGCTCCGGTGCGCTGTTGGCATCGGCAGCGGCCGCGGCGCTTGCCGAGATGAACAGGCTGCCGAGGGTGCTGGCGAAAAGGCGGCGCGGTGCCGTGTGAGCGGCGCAGATGCGGGGCGCGGAAGACATCGATGACGATCCTTGGGCAGGGGGCGGTGGATGCGACCGGCTACCTCGAACCGCATCGCTGACTGTACTTCCACGATGCCGGGTGGCGCCCGCAGAGGCGGCTCCAGGCAAGCGACGGGAGTCAGTCAGCACGCTTCATTGCGATGGAGTCTGGCTGCGCAGGCGGCAGATTAAACCCTAGATGCGAATCATTCGCAACCGTATTCGTTACACGACAAATCCGGGTGGCATCGAGCGCTCGCCTTCTGCCTGGATCCGGGCGGGGCGTTCGCATTGGCCATGAGTGGGGAGATGCCGGCATCCGGCCCCACCAAATCGGGGGAAGCGTCCGACCAGTTCGATGTTCTGCCGGGTTCCGGACGTGCGGGATGGCGAGGGCAGATCGCTCGCACGCGCAGCGAAGCCAAGGCGGTCGGACTCGTCGCGCGGATGAGACGCGATGCAGCGCAGACCCGCTGGTGACGCCTATCGCGGGTTGAACAAGGCCAACGCTTCGGCGTGCAGGGCTGGCGGGCCGGCCAGTGCGTTGCGCGTGTGCAGGTCGATAGCTGCGCCCTCGAGCGTGCTGAACACGCCGCCGGCCTCGCGCACGATGACCACGAGCGCGGCAATGTCGAGGATATTCAGGTCGGACTCGACGACCAGGTCGATCGCCCCGCGCGCAAGCAGGTGGTAGTGGAGGAAATCGCCATAGCCGCGGATGCGGCCAACGCGGCTGACCAGGCTGCCCAGCGCCTGCCAACGCACGGGGTCATTCGCCATTGATTTCAGGTTGCCGGTCGACAGCGCCGCCAGCGGCCCGAAATCCCGGGTATCGGAAACCTGCACGCGTCGGCCATCGGCGCTGCTGCTGCCGATGAACGCACCGCCACCGCGAATCGCCCAGGCGCGCTCGCCGTACTCGCCGGCGGCGGAGACGCCGAGCACGAGTTCGCCGCGATGCATCAGCGCGATCTGCGTGGAGAACATTGGATAGCCGCGCACGAACGCCTTGGTGCCATCGATGGGATCGATCAGCCACAAGCAGTCACCGTGGCCTTCGCGGCCATGTTCCTCGCCGAGGAAGGCGTGCTCCGGGAACGCCGCACGCAACACATCCTTGATGATCCATTCGGCTTCGCGATCGGCTTCGGTCACCGGCGTTGCATCGGCCTTGGCGTCGACCGAGAAATCGCGCGCCGCGTAGCGCGCATGGATGGAGCGTTCGGCCTCGTCCGCGGCGCGATGCGCCACTTCCAGTGCCGCGGCGAGAAAGGGTTCGCTCAAGGCCATGGCTCAGAACAACTTGAACAACTGGCCGTTGATGAGCAGGTGCGAGGAGCCATCCGCCTGCGGCTCGCCGACGTAGCGCAAGGCCTCGCGGACGCGCGCATCGTCATTGCGCGCGGCGAGGAAGGCCTCGGCCTGGAAGCCGGTGGCGGCAATCGTGAAATGACCGCTCACTTCAAGATTGCCCTTGCCGTCATCGGCCACGGTGCCGCCGATGCTGCCATCGGGCTTCGAGGCAAACTCGGCGAGGATGTCCGAGAAGCGCGCCTCGGCCGTGCCGCTGACGCCGGCGTCGCTCCACACCGCGGTGCCGTTGGCATCGCTGGCCACGCCATCGTGGAAACTGACCTTGGCAAAGGTTCCGGTGATCGTTCCCAGCAATTTCAGGGATGGCAAGTCGAGCACCGGCGCCATCATCGATGCCGGCACGCGGAAGCGCACGTCATGCGCGGTGAGGCGACCATCCGCAGCGCGCTCGACCAGGCCCGAGGTGTCGATGTCGGCACCGCGGATGCGCAAGTCGGCGTGCAGGCGACGCGCGAACAGCGGCGCCTTCTCCACCTGCCAATCCAGCTCGCCGAGATCGCGGCCAAACACGCTGATGCCATCGGCATGGCCCTTCCAGACCGTGCCGCGGACGCCGACCAGGGAAACCGGGCCCAGCTGCGAGGCGACGTAGCGATAGGCGACATCCGCCGGCAGCGTCCAGGCAATGGCACCGGCGACAACAACGACGAGGATCAACAGTGCAAAAAACCACTTCAGTATTTTCATTGCTCAACGATTCATGAAAAACAGGAAAGGCAGGGGCATCACGGACCCGGCCGACGGGAACTCAAGGAACGTCCTCCAGCGTGACCCGCGCATTGACGAGGCCACTGGCATCGACGCGATCGGCGGAGAAATCGGTGATCTGCACGCCATGATCGCGGGCCATGCCCTCGATCCAGCTCATCAGCACGTCGAACGAGGCGAATTCGAAACTGGCACGCACGCTGTTGGAGCCAACCGGTTCGAGGCGCTTGAGCACGCCTTCCAGGCCGGCACCACGCGCACTGACATCGGCCAGCGCCAGCAGCGACTTGCCTTGCCGATCCGCGCGCGAGCGCACGCCCGCGTTGCGCAGACGCTCGACCTCGGCTTCGGCAACACGGACAAAGGCGAGATCGCGCCGCGCATTGTCGAGCTGTTGGCCCAGGCGCGCCTGCTCGCTGGCCAGTGGATGCCAGATGAACGACCAGACCAGGAAGATGGCGACGATGATGCCTCCGATCACCAGCACGCGACGATCACGCGCCGACTGCTGCTGCCACCAGGCGGCGATCATGGCGCATCCCCGCGAATGCGGATGCGGCCATCGACACCGCTGTCGGCCGGTATCGACGCGGTCACTTCGGCAGCGAGGCCCGGGATCGCCGAAAACTGCTCGCGCATGCTGTCAAGCGTGGCCACGTCGGGGGCGCGCAAGCCGACCTCGAGGATGCCATTGCGGAATTCGAGGCCGCGCATCTGCGTGCGCGTGGTGCGCCCGAGCACCGGCGCGATCTGCCCGAGCAGGCGCAGGAAGCCACTGCTCTCGCTGCCGCCACGCAAGCGCTCGAGGCGATCGCGCATGACGCTTTGCGGCGCGCGCGAACGCTCCGCCGCGCCGAGGTCGGGAAAGGTCCTGAGCAGGCTGTCGGCCATTGCCGTATCAACCCGCGCAAGGTTTTGCGCGAGTTGGCGCACCTCAAGGCCGCGATGCACGAAGGCCAGCACGACGACTGCCGCAGCCACCATCGCGGCGCGGCGCCACCAGCGCGTGCCGCGTGCCTGGCGATGGCCGCTGGCAAAAACGCCGGAAAGCAGGTTGATGGCCGGCTTTTGCAGGTTGCGGGCAAGAAAGGCCAACGGTTCGCGCTGGCCGCCGTGGAACGCTGCAAAGCCGGATTTGCCCGGCACATCGGCCTGGCCATCGAAATCATGCGCGACGATGGCGAGATCGCTTGCCGTGACGCGGATCTGCGCCAGCCAGTCGTCCAGGTCGGCACTGGAAAAACTGATTGCCGACCAGGGCCCCAGGCGCAACAGCACGCGCCCGCCATCGATCATTGCCGTTGCCGAGTCGGCCGATACCGGCACGGCCAGCGATTCCGGCAGGATCACATCGGCGCGCACGCCGCTACCGGCCAGCGTGTCGATCCATTGTTGCAGCCGCGCTTGCGCGACCACGGCGACGCCAACCTTGTCGCCGTCGATCGGCTGCATGGCAAAGTGCTGCTCCTCGACGGCCCCGAGCAACTGGTCCTCGACCGCGAACGGCACCGCCTGGCGCAGTTGCGCGGCGCTGCGCGCGTTGACCCGCGTCTCGATCAGCAAGACGTCCTCGGCCGGTACCAGGACGATGACTTCACCTGCCGATTCGAGCACGCTGGCCGGTGGCGCACCGCGCTGGCTCGACGACAGCAGGCGTCCGTCCACCGATTGGCGCAGCCAGGCCAGCTCGCCGGCGGAGTCGAGACGCAGAATGAGACGATCGGGCATGCGCGCATATCCTGGGGATCCGGTCGATTGTACGAGAAGCGCGACGCTTGCCGGAAATCGGCGGCTGACCGCGTGCCTGCGCGCTGCCACGGCAAAATCCGCAGCAGCGCACAACGGCACGTCGCGTCGAGGCGCATGATAAAGTTCGAACCTCTTCGATTTGGCCCTGGCGCCATCTTTCCGCCTATGTTCCTGCAACGCTCCCGCCTGTTCCGCCGCTTCCTCGCCATGAGTGCGCTTGCCGCCCTGGCGCTGGCCATGTCGATCCCCGCTGTCGCCGCCGGCGGCAACAAGGCCTTTGTGGCAAAGACCACCATCGTCTGGCGCGGTGACATCGTCTCCGCGCGCGGCTTCACCAATGATCTTGTTGCGGTGTACCGCAAGGAGCAGCAGGGCCAGCTGACCGTGCAGGCGTTCAGCACGATCTCCGGCATCGATGCGGTCATCGATGGCAAGGCCGACATTGCCGGCAGCGCGCGTGCCATGAACGAGGCGCGCGAGTCCGAGCAGCAGCTGATCTTCCAGCCGGTCGCGCTGGATGCGATTGTCGCGGTGACCCATCCGCGCAATCCCGTCGGCAACATCACCCTCGCCCAGTTGCGCCAGATCTACCTCGGCCGGGTGAAGAACTGGCAGGAGCTCGGCGGTGCCGATGCGCCCATCAACCTTTACTCCATCGCCGCGCCACTGGATGGCGTCGAATTCAGTTTCCGCCG
Organism: Lysobacterales bacterium 63-13; assembly: GCA_001899855.1. Lineage (GTDB taxonomy): Bacteria > Pseudomonadota > Gammaproteobacteria > Xanthomonadales > Rhodanobacteraceae > Dokdonella. The sequence continues at coordinate 212,566 of MKWR01000029.1, read as the reverse complement.
CCTGCTCTACAAGCGTGGCGAGCAACGCGTCGCTGCGCCGCGCCTGTACCTGAATACCAGCAAGCTCGAAGAAGCCATCGCCATCGATCCAAATGGCCTCGGCCTGACCAGCCTGTCCAGCGCCTACGCCAACAAGGGCATGAAGATGCTCAGTGTCGAGGGCAGCATGGCGACCACGCAGAGCATTGCCGATGGCAGCTACCCGCTCTTCATCACTCTTTATGTGGTGCAACGTGCCGATGCCCCGAATCGCACGGAAGTCGATGATTTCGTGCGCTTTCTCGGCTCCGCATCGGCGGCGCAGGTGATGCGCAGACACCAGCTCGTGCCGTTTTCCGAAGCCGGCGATGTCTACTCGCGCGATGGCGAGCGCCTGGCCCGCATCGATTCGGCGATTGTCGAGGTGACCCCGGCCGATGTCGCGGCCATGCCGCGGGAGCGCGAGCTGCAAGCGGTCGCCGCGCCACGCGCAACCCTGCAGGAGCGCATCGCCACCGCGCCGGGTGCCGAATCGACACAGCGCGCCCGTGAGAACCTTGCGCGTGCGGAACAGGCCAAGGCCGATGCCGAAGCGGCCAAGGCCAGCGGCAGGAAGCCGGACTGACCGCCTCGGCCACGATGCATATCCGCGCCATCTCGCTCGACCTCGACGACACGCTCTGGCCCATCGGCCCGGTCATTGAACGGGTCGAGCGCAGCGTCGATGCCTGGCTGCAGGCAAACTGCCCCGAGGTGGCGCGTGCCTGGCCCATCGAATCGATGCGTGCCTTGCGCGACGAGGTCGCCAGCGAGCACCCCGAACTGGCCCATGATTTCGCCGCGCAACGGCGCCTGACCCTGCGCCGCGCCTTTGCTCCGTTCCAGCTCGGTGATGACTGGATCGAGCGCACCTATGCCGTTTACGTGCAGGTGCGCAACGAGGTCGAGTGTTATGCCGACACCACCGCCGCACTGGCGCGGATGGCCGCCCGCTTTCCGCTGGTGAGCATTTCCAACGGCACTGCCGAGCTTGAACGCATCGGCCTGCACGAGCATTTCCGATTCAGCGTGAGTGCCGGCGAAGTCGGTGTGGCGAAACCGTCGGCGGACATTTTCCATCATGCCTGCGAGCGCCTCGGCATCAGCCCCGAACACGTCCTGCATGTCGGTGACGATCCGCTTGCGGACGTCGTCGGTGCGCGCGATGCCGGCATGCGCACGGTCTGGCTCAATCGCCATGCCGCGGCGTGGCAGCATGAAGTCAAACCCGATCTGGAAATGACCGATCTCGACGCACTTGCCAACTGGCTCGATGACCATCCGAGCCCGACCCCATTGCCCTGCCCCTGAAGAGACTGCCCATGGATGCCTGGATCAGCGCCGCGGATGCCACCCGTTCGATTCCCCTGGTCGCCATCGACGGGAAGAACTTCGATGCCATCATCGCCCGCTTCGGCGAGGGCGCCCGCGCCTTGTGCGCGGCAAATGATTTCAAGGGCGAGGGCGGACGCTTCCTCGGCCTCGCTGCCAGCCACGACAGCGGGCCGGTCATGCTGGCCGGTTGTGCGGCCAACAGCGGCCTCTACGCGCTTGCCTCGTTGCCACGTCGACTGCCGCCTGGCAACTACGCGCTCGATCCGCGCGGACTGGCGTTGGATGCAGCCGAGGCCGCCCTTGGCTGGGCGCTGGGCGCCTACCGCTTCAACCGCTACCGCCGCAGCGATCGCGAATGCGCGCGCCTGCTGGTCGACGAGGCAACGCGCGCCAGGGTTTCCAGCCTGGCCAACGCGGCGACGCTGACCCGCGACTTGATCAACACGCCCACCCAGGACATGGGTCCGGCCGAGCTCGCCGCCGCGGTATCCGCGCTGGCCGCGCGCCACGGCGCGGAGTACCGCGAATGGGTCGGCGATGCGCTGCTGCGCGACAACTTCCCGACCATCCACGCAGTCGGCCGCGCAGCCACGCCCGAGCGTGCGCCCCGCCTGGCCATGCTCACCCACGGCGACGCCGCCGCTGCGCATGTCGTCCTCGTCGGCAAGGGCGTGTGTTTCGACAGTGGCGGCCTCGACCTGAAAACCGCCGACGGCATGCGCTGGATGAAGAAGGACATGGGCGGTGCCGCACATGCGATCGCGCTGGCCGGCTTGATCCTCGAGGCGAAGTTGCCGGTGCGCCTGACCCTGCTCGTTCCGGCAGTCGAGAATGCCATCTCCGGCGATTCCTTCCGTCCCGGCGAGGTCATCCAGACGCGCGGCAAGATCCATGTCGAGATCGACAACACCGATGCCGAGGGTCGCCTCGTGCTTTGCGATGCGCTGGCCTATGCCGCGGAGATGAAACCCGACCTGATCCTCGATTTCGCCACCCTCACCGGTGCCGCCCGGGTCGCGCTCGGCGCCGATCTGCCGGCGTTGTTCTGCAATCGCGATGACATTGCCAACGCCCTGCTTGGCGCCGGCACGCAGACCCAGGATCCGCTTTGGCGCATGCCGCTGTGGCGACCCTACCTGACCTTGCTTGAATCCTATATCGCCGATCTCGCCAACTCGGGCAGCTCACGCCACGCCGGCGCGATCACCGCCGCCCTGTTCCTCGAACGCTTCATCCCAGAGGAAACACCCTGGTGCCATCTGGACGTCTATTCGTGGAACGACTCCGAGCGACCAGGCCGCCCCAAGGGCGGCGAAGCCCAGGGCCTGCGCGCCTACCTGCAATTCCTCACGCAGCGGTATGGCTGAAAGGCCGGGATTCGGGATTCGGAATTCGGGATTCGGAATTCGGGATTCGGAATTCGGAATTCGGAATTCGCAAAAGCGAATCGTCGCGGCGCTCTACTTTAACGAATCCCGAATCCCGGCATCAATCAATCCACCCCTGCCGCGGCGTCGTGCGGAAGCACGCGGGCGGCGAGTTTGGTGTCGTTGCGGATCAGGTCGATCTCGTCGGAGAGGATCTGGGCGACTTCGTTGAGAACGATATCGGGCTTGGCCTTGCGCTTCTCTTCGCGCGCCAGATCCTTGGAAATGCTGCGCTCATCGGCTTGCAGGCCATCGTCCTCAATCGCGGCCGTGGCAACCGGATCACTGTCGTCCTCGGTGCTGACCACGGTGCCGGCACTGCCCTGGGCAACCTTGCCGGTCTTGCCGGATTCGCCAGTCGGACTGGCCGCGTCGGCGGCAGCCGGCTTGCCGGCCAGCAGCGCCTCGCGCGCCTTGCGCTTGGCCTCCTGCTCGTCACGCTCGGTCGTGCGCACCGTTTCATTCAGCGAAAGGGTCTTCTCGGCACGGATGCGCCGGGCATCGGCAATCTCGGCGACGAAACTCTTCCACACCGGATCCTTTTCCGCGCGCGCCTGGTGGCGCGCCTGCAGCATCGGGATCAGCGGCTTGAGATCGGCAACCACCTTGTAGTCGGCGCGCGAGATCGACGTCCACGGCAAGGCATTGTCGTAGCTTGATTCGCCAAATTCGTCACTGGCCGCAGTCATTGGAAAGCTGATCTCCGGCGTGACGCCGCGCAACTGGGTGGAGCCGCCGTTGATGCGGAAGAACTGCTGCACGGTCATTTTCAGATCACCGTAGGTCGGCGTCTCGTTGCGCGCCATGTCATCCATGTTGAGCAGGTTCTGCACGGTGCCCTTGCCGAAGGTGGGTTCGCCGATGATGACGCCGCGACCGTAATCCTGGATCGCTGCGGCAAAGATCTCCGAGGCCGACGCCGAGGCGCGATTGACCAGCACGGCCAGTGGGCCGCTCCAGGCGGTGCCGGCGCGACGATCGCTCTTTTCCTCGACGCGGCCGCTGGCATCGCGAATCTGCACGACCGGGCCCTTGTCGATGAACAGGCCGGTAAGGTCGGTGGCTTCGTCGAGCGAACCGCCGCCGTTGTTGCGCAGGTCGACGACGACGCCATCGACATTTTCCGCACCGAGTTCGCCGAGCAGGCGCTCGACATCGCGCGTGGCGCTCTTGTAGTCGGCATCGCCACGCCGGCGCGCTTCGAAATCCTGGTAGAAGCTCGGCAAGGTGATCACGCCGATGCGCCGCGTGGTGTCGCCACTGCGCACGTCGATGACCGACTTCTTCGCCGCGCTCTCCTCGACGCTGACCTTGTTGCGGGTCAGGGTGAGGAATTCGTGCTGGCCATCCGGGCCGGCCGCATCAGGCAGGATTTCCAGGCGCACGATGGTGCCCTTGGCACCGCGGATCTTGTCGACGACATCATCCAGGCGCCAGCCGATGACGTCGGTGATCGGGCCGTTCGCACCCTGGCCGACGCCGACGATGCGATCACCCGGGCTGAGCTTGCCGGAAATCGCCGCCGGCCCGCCGGGGATGATCTCGCGGATCGCGGTGTACTCGTCCAGCCGCTGCAGGACCGCGCCAATGCCTTCCAGCGACAGGCGCATGGCAATGTCGAAATTTTCCGAGGCGCGCGGGCTGAGATAGTTCGTATGCGGCTCGATCGAGGTCGCATAGGCGTTCATGAAGGTCTGGAAGACATCCTCGCTGTTGAGCTGGTGCACGCGCTCCAGGTAATTGGCGTAGCGCTTGTCCAGCGTCTCGCGGATTTCCTTGGCCGGCTTGTTGGCCAGCTTCAGGCGCAGCCAGTCGTTCTTGACCCGCTTGCGCCAGAGGTCGTCCAGCTCGGTCGCATCCTTGGCCCACGGTGCCTTGGCACGATCGTATTGCCAGGATTCGTCCTTGCTGAAATCAAATGGCTTGGCGAGCAGTTCGCGCGAATAGGCGAGGCGCTCGGCGACGCGCTGCTGGTAGAGATTGAAAATCGCGAATGGCGCGGACAGGTCGCGCTCGAAGATCGCATCGTCGAGCTTGTCCCTGGCCGCGGAAAAGCGGTCGATGTCGGCCTGGGTGAAAAACAGGTGGTCGCCATCGAGGCTGTCGAGATAGCTGCTGAAGATCTTTTCCGACATCGCGTCATCCAGCGGCATCGGCTTGTAATGGAAGCGCGAGAGGAAACGCATTGCCCAGATTGCCGCCTCGGTCTGGTCGGTGGTCGGCTTGAGCACCAGCGAGCTGGCGGATTCGGACACCGGCTTGGCAAAGGCGATGCCGCAAGCCGCCAGCAGTGCGAATGTCAGGGAAATGCGACGCATGCAACTCTCCATCAGGGCCAGGTGGTGCGTGATTGGCAACTCAGAGTGACTCGACGACGCCGGCGGCATGCGCCATTTCATCCGCATGATACGAGGAACGCACCATTGGACCGGAAGCGACATGGCTGAAACCGAGGGCCGTGCCATATTCCGCCAATTGCGCAAATTCCGCCGGCGACCAGTAGCGCAGCACCGGATGATGATGCGCGGACGGCTGCAGGTACTGGCCGATCGTCACCATATCGACCTCATGCTCGCGCAAATCGTTCAACGTGCGCTGAACCTGTTCGAGGTTTTCGCCGAGGCCGAGCATGATCCCGGACTTGGTCGGGATGTGCGGATGCTGTTCCTTGAAGCGCTTGAGCAACTGCAGCGACCACGCGTAATCGGCACCGGGGCGGACCTTGCGATAGAGATCGGGAACCGTCTCGATGTTGTGGTTGAAGACATCCGGCGGATAGGCGGCAAGCAGTTCCAGGGCCCGCTCCATGCGCCCCCTGCCGCGGAAATCCGGGGTCAGGATCTCGATGCGGATGTCCGGATTCTCGAAGCGCACGGCGCGGATGCAGGCGGCGAAATGCCCGGCACCGCCATCGCGCAGGTCGTCGCGATCGACCGAGGTGATGACCACGTAGCGCAGGCGCATTTCGCGGATGGTGCCGGCGAGCTTGGCCGGCTCCAGCGGATCCGGCGCATTTGGCCGGCCATGCGCGACATCGCAGAACGAACAGCGCCGGGTGCAGACCTCGCCGAGGATCATGAAGGTCGCCGTGCCCTTGCTGAAGCACTCGTGGATGTTCGGGCAGGATGCTTCTTCGCAGACGGTGACCAGGCTGTTTTCGCGCAGCTTTGATTTCAGGCGCGCGACGGCGTTGCCCGGCGGAATGCGCACGCGGATCCAGGCCGGCTTGCGCAGGATCGGGGACTCGTCGAACACGGCGCGGTTGCGGGCAATCTTGTCGCCACCCAGTTGCTTTTCGCCGACAACGGTCAGCGGAATGGTCTTGATCGGTTCGTTCATTGGGCAGGCATGGTCGCCACGTCGGCGGCATTCGGAAGTTCCGCGGCACCGGGCTGCGGCGTGAGGCCGAACTGCCTGGACAGTTCGTCGATGAGCACATCCTCGACCGCGTGGAGCGACCCGGGGCCGCCCAAGTCTAGCACCTGGGTCACCTGCAGGCCCTGGTATCCACAAGGGTTGATGCGCCGGAACGGCTGCAGGTCCATGCCCACGTTCAAGGCCAGGCCGTGGAACGAACAGCCGCGGCGGATGCGCAGGCCGAGGGCACCGATCTTGGCATCACCGACATAGACGCCAGGTGCGCCGGGCCGCCGCGTGGCGACGATGTTCCAGTGTTCCAGGGTGTCGATGATCGCCTGCTCGATGCGGCAGACCAGCTCGCGCACGCCAATGCCGAGTCGGCGCAGGTCGAGCAGCGGATAAGCGACGATCTGGCCGGGGCCGTGGTAAGTCACCTGGCCGCCGCGCTCGACGTGGATGACCGGGATGTCGCCAGCCGCCAGCACATGTTCCTGCTTGCCGGCCTGTCCGAGGGTGAACACCGGCTCGTGCTCCAGCAGCCAGAACTCGTCGGCGGTGTCGCCGTCGCGGCGCTCGGTGAACCCGCGCATGGCTTCGAGCACGGGCACATAAGACTGGCGACCAAGACGGCGGATGAGCAAGGGGTGATTCATTGGTCGCAAATGGGGTTGGCGGCAATCATCACAAGCGCTTGCCCATGCCCGCCGCTGCCTCAGATTGTCCAGCGGATGCCGGGGGCGGCGCGCAGGGCGGCATGCACGGCGACGTAGGTTTCGCGATCCGGACAGGTGAAGGTCACCGATACCGAATGATAGTTGCCTTCGCGCGAGGGCTTCGAGCGCAGGCTGCCGGCAATCACGTTGAGCCCAAGGCCATTGATGACCTGTGGCACCCGCGTTTCCAGATCCGCATCGGTGCGACCCAGCGCGGTGATCTCGAAGGCACCGGGAAACTGGAAGCCCTGGTCGGGCCGCTGCGGCTGGATGTCATCGAGATTGCGCATGCTCAGCCGGCGCTCGCCGGCACTTCGCTTGCCGCGGGTTTCTCGTCACTCTCGAACCACAGCATGACGCCGTCGACCATGCGCTTGAAGAAGCCGCCTTCGACAGCCTCCTCGAGCACGACGATCGGGCGCTCGACCAGGGTCTTGCCATCAAGTTCCACTTTGAGGCTGCCCACCGCCTGGCCTTTCTGCAGCGGCGCAATCAAGCGCGCGGGCAGGTCCATGCTTGCCTTCAGGTCGGCGTAGCGGCCACGTGGCAGGGTCACGACAACATCCTCGGCAACACCGAGGGCGACCGTCGGCGCTGCACCTTTCCACAATTCCGGCGTGGCCAGCGGCTTGCTCGTGGTGTAGAGCTTGTGCGATTCGAAGAAGCGGAAACCGTAGTTGAGCAGCTCCTGGTTGGCATCGGCACGCGCCTTTTCGCTTTTCGCGCCCATGACCACGGCAATCAGGCGTTGCTCACCGCGCAGTGCCGAGGTTGCCAGGCAGAAACCCGCCGAACTGGTATGCCCGGTCTTGATGCCGTCGACCGACGAGTCGCGCCACAACAAGGTATTGCGATTGTGCTGCTTGATCCCGTTCCACTCGAAATCCTTGATCTTGTAGATCGCGTACTCGTCGGGAAAATCGCGGATCAGAGCGCGCGAAAGCAGGGCCACATCATGCGCGGTGGTGTAGTGGTTGGCGTTGGGCAGGCCGCTGGCGTCGACGTAGTGCGTGCCGGTCATGCCGAGCTGGGCGGCATACTGGTTCATCAGCGTGGCAAACAGTTCCTCCGAGCCCGCGGTGTGCTCGGCCAGCGCGATCGCCGCATCGTTGCCGGACTGGATGATCATGCCGTAGAGCAGTTGCTTGAGCGGAACCTGGCTGTTCAGTTCGAGGAAACTGGTCGAGCCATCAGTGCCCGCGCCACCCGAACGCCAGGCGTTCTCGCTGATCGTGACCGGGTCTTCCATGTGGATCTTGCCGTGGGCCAGCTCGGCGGAGACGACATAGGAAGTCATGATCTTGGTGATTGACGCCGGTTCCACGCGGGCATCGGCATTGCCGTCAAGCAGGACCTGGCCGGTTGCGTAATCCATCAACAGCCAGCTCGTGGCATCCAGCGTCGGTGGTGGCGGTGTCGGCGTGGCGATGGCCGCTGCCACCGGCTGTGGCGCGGGCCTGGGCACGGCTGCGGCCGGAGTCTGCGCGAACGCGTTGGCGACAAATGCTGCAAGCGCAGCGGCGAGAGTGGCAAACAGCAACTTGGTCGGCAAAACAGACTCCTTGGAACTTGCAGGTGAAGGCAACGCGCCGGCCATTGTCGCCGGTTCAATCCTCGATCGCCACGCGCGGCATGCCGAAGCCGAGTTTTTCCAGGCGCACGACCAGCGCATCGGCGGCCTCGACACTGTCCAGCGGGCCGATGCGGACGCGATGGATCGCGCGCGAATCGATCCGCGTGGTGACGATGTCCGCGCGGCCGAGGCCGGTCCGGGCAATGCGCTGGACGATGCGATCGGCATTGCCTTGATCGGCAAACGCGCCGAGCTGGACAAAGACGCGCGAGTGGCTGTCGGCTGCTGGGACCGCGCGCAACGGCTTCGGTTCCGGGCTGCTGCCATCCAGCAGGCGCACTTCGACCATGCCGGTTCCCTTCGGCCAGACGCCGATGCGCACGGCCGCGGCATAGGAAAGATCGATCAGGCGGTTTTCGTGGAACGGGCCGCGATCATTGACGCGCACGACCACGCTCTTGCCGTTCTCGAGGTTGGTCACGCGCACGTAGCTGGGCAGCGGCAGGGTCTTGTGCGCCGCGCTGAACTGGTACATGTCGTAGGGTTCGAGGCTCGAGGTCATGTAGCCGTGGAACTTGTTGCCGTACCACGAGGCAATGCCGCGCTCGACGTAGTTGCGCGCATCGGGCATCACCCGGTAGGTCTTGCCGAGAACGCTGTAGGGCGATTTGTTGCCATAGCGGGCGCGCGCCTCGGCTTTCGGCGTCGGCTCGACGAGCGTGCTGACGTCTACCGCTGGCGCATCCGGTCCGCCATCGCGGGCATCGCGGTAGCGCATGGACTGCGGCAGGCTGGTTTCAGGAACCGTCGTCGCCGGTGCCGGACCCGGCGCGGTGGCAGACTGCTGGCGTGGCTTGTGCCCGGCGCAGGCGCCCAGCAACAGTGCCGCCACGAGCAGGGCAAGCAGCCTGCTCACGGCGCGCCGGCGACGCCGTCGGCGATTTCCCGGGAAAGCTGCCATACCGCCATCGAGTACAGCGGACTGCGGTTGTAGCGCGAGATCACGTGGAAATTGCGGAAGGTCATCCAGGTTTCCTTGCCGTTGCTGCCGTCCAGGGTGACCAGGGTCGCCAGTTCGGCCGGATCCATGGCCTGTGCAGGCACGTAGCCCCAGCCTTCCAGTTGCTCGACCGGATAGACCGGCTCGAGGCCGTTCGGGGTGATCTCGCGCGCATCGGCACGGCGCGTGGCCAGCGTCGCCACCGGCTTGCCCTGCTCCCAGCCATGCACGGAAAAATAGTTGGCGACGCTGCCGATGATGTCGGGCAGCGAGTTCCACAGGTCGATGCGCCCGTCGCCATCGTAGTCACGGGCGAAATTGGCCACGCTGGTCGGGATGAACTGGCCCCAGCCCATGGCACCGGCATAGGAGCCGACCATCTCGTCGATCGGATAGGCCATGTGCGCGTCGCCAAGCAGGAACAACTGGCGCAGTTCGCCACGGAAGAATTTCGCCCGCGGCGGATAGTGGAAGGCCAGCGTGACGAGGGCATCGAGTACCTTGTAGCTGCCATAGTTGCGGCCGTAGCTGGTTTCCACGCCAATGATGGCGACGATGATTTCCGGGGCCACGGCAAACTCCGCGGCAGCGCGCTCGATCAGTTCGCGGTTGGCACGATAGAAGGCAATGCCGTCATCGCGGCGCTTGTCGGTGAGGAAGATCGGCCGGTAGTCCTTCCACGGCTTGGCCTCGGCCGGACGCGAAATCGCATCGAGGATGCCTTGCTGGACCTTGGCCTTGGCCAGGGTGGCGAGGACATCGGCCTCGTCCAGTCCATCATTGCGCTGCAGCTCGCGGGCGAATTCGACAAATCCGGGATCGCTGGTCACCAGCGAATCCGCAGCCTGTGCTCGCGCCTGCGCATCCACCGCGCAACCGGCCATGGGCACACACAGCACGAGGCTGATGGCGATGCACGTCCACACGCTTCTGTTCAAGTTCAAATCATCCTCAACCATCCGGAGCGGCACTGTAGCGTGCCGGGCAATCACCCTGCCACCCGCTTGCGATGCGCGTGGATCGACATCAACACGCCAAAACCGGCCAGCAGCGAAACCGCCGATGTGCCGCCATAGCTGATCAGCGGCAAGGGCACGCCAACCACCGGCAGCATGCCGGTGATCATGCCGCCATTGACCATCACGTAAACGAAAAAGACCATGGTGATCGAACCGGCCAGCAGGCGGGAATAGGTATCCCTGGCGCTCGCGGCAATCCACAGGCCACGGCCGATGATGAAGACATACAGCGCCAGCAGGAGCAGCACGCCAATCAGGCCCCATTCCTCGGCAAACACCGAGAAGATGAAATCGGTGGTGTGCTCGGGCAGGAACTCAAGCCGCGATTGCGTGCCCTGGTGCCAGCCCTTGCCCCAGAGACCGCCGGAACCCACGGCGATCTTCGACTGGATGATGTGCCAGCCAAGGCCGAGCGGGTCGGACTCCGGATCAAGCAGCATGCGCACGCGATTGCGCTGGTATTCGTGCAGGAAATGCCAGGCCACCGGCGCCGCGGCAACCACGCTGCCGATGATCAAGCCAATCCGCCACCAGGCCAGGCCGGAGAGGAACACCGCGAAAAGGCCGCTGGCGACAATCAGCAAGGCGGTGCCGAGATCGGGCTGTTCGGCGATCAGCCCGGCCGGTATCGCGATCAGCACGCTGACCACGACAAGCGAAGCCCAACCCGGCGGCAGCGGGCGCTGGTTGAGATACCAGGCAACCATCATCGGCATGGTCAGCTTGAGCAGTTCGGAGGGCTGGAAGCGCACGAAATGCAGATCCAGCCAACGATGCGAGCCGCGGCCCTCGCCCAGCAGCGCGACCAGCACCAGCAGGATCACGCTGCCGAGGTACAGCCATGGCGACCAGTTGCGCAGGGTCGATGGCGGCACCCGTGACACCAGCGCCATGAGCAGCACGCCGAGCAGCAGGCGCACGCCCTGGGCGATGGCCTTGTCGCGATCAAGGTCGCTGGCGCTGTACTGGGTCATCAGGCCAATGACGATGAGCAGGACCAAGGCCCCGGCCAGCGGCAGGTCGAAACGCGGCCGCCGCAGCATGCCGGAGAAGCGATAGCGAAGCTGGGCGAAGATGCCGTCCATCAGCGATTGCCCGCCTGTTCGCCCGCCTCGGGCGCTTGCACTTGCGCTTGCGCCTGGTCGAGCAACCACGCATCCATCATCCTGCGCACGATCGGCGCGGCATCGCGGCCGCCGCCACGGCCGGCCTCGAGGGCGACGATGGCGGCGATGCGCGGATTGTCGGCCGGCGTGAATGCCTCGAACAACACCTGGTGGCGCTCGATGGCGACTTGCGAGATGTGTTGCCAGACCTCGTTGGTTCGCGAAAAGCGCTCGGCCGTGCCGCTCTTGCCGGCGATGACGAAGGGAAAGCCGTCGCCCATGGTGCGCGCCGTTCCGGTGGGGCCGTTGACCACCGCGATCATGCCCTCGCGAACGGCATCGAAATTCGCCGGATTGCGGAAGAATGAAGGCCCGGCGGCCGGCGTCGCCATCGCCACCGGCGCATCGCCGATGCCATCCTGGGTGGCGAGCAGCAGATGCGGCTGCCGCGAGACGCCGGCGGCGGCAAGCGTCGCCACGCCATGTGCCAGTTGCATGGGCGTGACCACCCAGAATCCCTGGCCAATGCCGGCAATGACAGTCTCGCCGGGATACCAGGCCTGGTTCATGCGCTCGCGTTTCCATTCGCGTGACGGCAGCACGCCCGCGCTCTCGCCGACCAGGTCGATCCCGGTCGGCTGGCCGAAACCGAACTTCGCCATCGAATCACTGAGCTTGTCGATGCCCATGTCGAGGGCGAGCGAGTAGTAGTAGGCGTTCACAGATTGCGCCAGCGATTGCACCAGGTCGACCCGCCCATGGCCGCCGGCGCGCACGTCGCGGTAGCCGCGTGTCTGTCCGGGAATGAAGAACTCGCCAGTCGAGAGGATGGTGTCGGAAGGCGTGCGCAAGCCCAGTTCGAGACCGGCAGCAGCAAGGAACGGCTTGACCGTGGATCCGGGCACGTAGCTGCCACGCAGCGCGCGATCGAGCAGCGGCTTGTCGGGATTGTCCAGCAGCGCCTTGTAATCCGCCTGGCTGATGCCGTTGACGAACAGGTTGGGATCGAAACTCGGCACGCTGATCATCGCCAGCACCTCGCCGTTGCGCGGATCGATCGCCACCGACGCCCCGGCACGCCCCTCGAACGCCGCCTCGCCAGCCTCCTGGATGCGCGCGTCGACAGTCAGGTAGAGGTTTTTCCCCGGCGTCGGCGCGACCCGGTCGATGACCCGCAGCGGACGCCGATCGGCATTCACCTCGACCAGTTCGTAACCCGGCTGGCCATGCAGGAGTGCCTCGTAGGAGCGCTCGATGCCGGTCTTGCCGGCATGCGTGGTGCCGGCATACAGCGAGGCGTCGAGGCGCTCGACATCGGCGGCATCGATGCGTCCGACATAACCGACCAGATGGCCGAAGCCGGCACCCTTCGGATAGAAGCGGGTCAGGTACGGCACCACGTCGACGCCGGAAAAGCGCCAGCGATTGACCGAAAACAGGGCGATCTCCTCTTCGCTCAGCTTCAGCCGCAGCGGCACGCTCTGGTACGAACGCTTGGACTTGACCAGGGACTTGAAGCGCGCGATGTCATCGTCGCTGACGCCGATGGTGTCCTGCAGGTCGTGCAGCAGGGCATCCATGTCGGCGACCTGCTCGGGGATCACTTCGAGGCGGAATGCGGCGACGTTCTCGGCCAGCAGCACGCCGTTGCGGTCATAAATCAGGCCGCGCGCCGGTGCCAGCGGCCGGGTGAGGATGCGATTGGCATCCGAGCGCGCCTGGAATTCGTCGTGCTGGGACACCTGCAGGTACCAGAAGCGCACGCCGAGCACGCCGAGCAGGACGAAGATGATCAGGAACCCGATCACCGCCCGGCGCGCGAACATGGCCGCTTCCTGGCGACCATCCTTGATCGGCCGGAACTTCATGTCTCGTGTGCGCGCAAACGTGCGCGCATGTCATCCAGCAGCAGGAACACGAACGGCCAGGCGAGCATGCCAATGAAGGGCGAAACCCAGAAACCCAGCGACGGAATCGGATCCCCGGAAAAACCACGCACCATGATCACCACGATGCGGTCGTTGAGGAGCAGGGCAAGCACGGCCAGGGCCTGCTGGCTGAGCGGGAAGAAACGCAGGCGCGAGCGGAAACGCAGGACGATGAAAACCAGCACGATAAGGCGCAAGGCCTGCTCGCCGAGCAGCTGCCCGGTCAGCAGATCGCCGGCAAGGCCGATCAGGAAGGCGAAACCGAGGCCCATGCGTTCCGGCGCCTCGATCGACCAGTAGATGAGCACCAGCGCGATCCAGTAGGGCTTCAGCGGCAGGAAGGCCTGCGGCAGCGGGGTCAACTGCAGCAGGAAGGCAAGCACGATGCTGCCGACAAGGATGAACGTCTGCACGCGACGGCGACTCATCGGCCCGGCTCCGGTGCTGGTGAAGCGGCAGCGGCATCAGGCGCGGGGGGTTCCTCCGGCGCCGGCGGGCCCATGGGCTGCGGCAGGTCCTGCAGCAGCAGCACCTCGCCACTGCGATCGAGTGCCGCGGCCGGCTTGGCAGTGGCGGCGGCGAACATGCCGCTCTCGTCATTGCGGATCTCGACGATCTGGCCAACCTCGAAACCCATCGGAAAACGACCGCCAAGGCCCGAGGTGACCAGTTGGTCACCGACCTTGATGTCGGCGCTGATCGGGATGTTCGGCAACTGCAGGCGATCGATGGCACCGGTGCCATAGGCGATCGTGCGCAAGCCGGTGCGCCGCACCATGACCGGAATCGCATGCGTGGGGTCGGTGATCAGCAGGGCCACCGAGGTGTTCGGCAGGACTTCGACGATCTGCCCCATGATGCCGAAGGCATCGAGTACCGGCTGCCCGACCTTGATCATCTGCGCGCTGCCGGCATCGAGGACGACGCGATGGCGGTACGGATCCAGATCGATGTCGATCAGGCGCGCCAGTTGGACACCGAGGCCCAGCTCGTTCTGCACGTCGAGCAACTTCTTCAGGCGATCATTCTGCGCGGTCAACGCCGACATCCGGTTCAGGCGCACCTGGGCCAGCAGCAGGGCTTCACGCAGGTCGCGGTTCTCGTCCACCAGCTGGGTCTGCGTGGCCACCGCCAGGCGGCCCGCGCGGGCGACATCCGAGGGCAGCGCGGCCATGCGATAGACCGGCTCGACCAAGGTGCCGGCCACGACGCGCAGGCGTTCGAGGTAATTGCCGCGATGATCGACGACCATGACGATCATGGCCAGGGTCAGATAGGCGATCAGGCGCGCGGTGCTGACCGCACCTTCGGCAAACAGCGAAACCTTGTCAGGACTGGATAGCGGCATCTGGAAGTCTGTACGACAGAAGCCGACCGGGCTGCAAACACGCCAGCGTGGTGTTTGCTTCTGCCGCGCAGGCTTCCGGGCGAATCATGCCGTCACTCGGGAGCGAAGAAATCACCACCATGCTGATCGACCAGCTCGAGCGCGCGTCCGCCACCACGGGCGACACAGGTCAGCGGTTCATCGGCGACATGCACATGCAGGCCGGTCTCTTCCGAGAGCAGGCGGTCGAAATCACGCAACAGGGCGCCGCCACCGGTCATCACGATGCCGCGCTCGGCGACGTCCGAGCAGAGCTCCGGCGGCGTCTGCTCGAGCGCGCTGCGCACCGCGCTGACGATGCCCGAGAGCGGCTCGTGCAGGGCTTCGAGGATCTCGTTGGAATTGACCGTGAACATGCGCGGCACGCCCTCGGCGAGATTGCGCCCGGACACTTCGATTTCCTTCACATCCTTCTGCGGGAATGCGCAACCGACTTCCACCTTGATGCGCTCGGCGGTGGATTCGCCAATCAGGGTGCCGTGGTTGCGCCGCACGTAGTTGATGATGGCCTCGTCGAAGCGGTCGCCGCCAATGCGCACCGATTGCGCGTAGACGATGCCGTTGAGCGAGATCACGGCCACCTCGGAGGTGCCGCCGCCGATGTCGAGCACCATCGAGCCGCGCGCTTCGCCGACCGGAATGCCGGCACCGATCGCCGCGGCCATCGGCTCCTCGACGAGGAAGACGTCGCGGGCACCGGCGCTTTCGGCGGATTCCTTGATCGCGCGGCGCTCGACCTGGGTCGACCCGCAGGGCACGCAGACCAGCACGCGCGGACTCGGCCGGAACATGCGCGAGCGGTGCACCTTGCGGATGAACTGCTTGAGCATTTCCTCGGTCATCGAGAAATCGGCGATCACGCCATCCTTGAGCGGACGCACGGTGACGATGTTGCCCGGCGTGCGACCGAGCATTTTCTTCGCATCCGAGCCGACCGCGGCAATGCTGCGCGGGCCGCCCGGGCCGCGATCCTGGCGGATGGCGACGACGGATGGCTCATTGAGGACGATGCCCTGGCCGCGAACGTAGATCAGGGTGTTGGCCGTGCCGAGATCGATCGACAGGTCATTCGAGAAGAGACCACGCAAACCTTTGAACATGAGTAAGCCGAACCTGGAAGGGGCGCCGCAGTGACTGCAGGGAACGCGACAGTCTAGAGACGGCCAATCGCGCAGGCAAGCCAATTCACCGTTAAAAAGGCGCTAGGAAGATGTCGATCCGGAACCCCTTGGCGTGCGTCGAGCGCCAAGTTCGGGCAAGATCGCATCCTTTGTGCGCCGCCCGCTGGCAGGCCGGCGCATCCAGTCATGCAGGGGTTCACTGATGTCGGCTTTGATCTGCGGTTCGCTCGCCTACGACACCATCATGGTCTTTCCGGACCAGTTCAAGAACCACATCCTGCCGGACAAGGTGCATATCCTCAATGTGTCCTTCCTGGTGCCGCGCATGCGCCGCGAATTTGGCGGCTGTGCCGGCAACATCGCCTACAACCTAAAGCTGCTGGGCGGCAACCCGGTGCCGATGGCCACCGTCGGCCAGGATTTCGGACCCTATCGCGAGCATTTCGTCGAGTGCGGCATCCCGCTTGGCCAGGTCAAGGAACTGGGCGACCTGTTCACCCCGCAAGCCTTCATCACCACCGATCTCGACAACAACCAGATCACCGCATTCCACCCTGGCGCGATGATGCGTTCCTACGAGAACCACGTGCGCGATGTCGAAGGCGTCGAGTTCGGCATCGTCAGCCCGGACGGGCGCGAAGGCATGCTGCAGAACGCCGAGGAGTTCCGCGCAGGCGGCGTTCCATTCATCTTCGATCCGGGCCAGGCCATGCCGCTGTTCAACGGCGAGGAGCTGCGCCATTTCGTCGAACTGGCCGATTACGTCACCGTCAACGACTACGAATCGAACCTGCTGCAGGAGCGCACCGGCTGGAGCGAGGCGGACATCGCCAGTCGGGTCAAGGCCTACATCACCACCTGCGGCCCGAAGGGCGCGAAGATCCATGCCGATGGCAAGACCCTCGATGTGGCACCGGCCCACGAACGCCGCATCACCGACCCGACCGGATGCGGCGACGCATTCCGCGCCGGACTCATCCACGGCATCATGAAGGGCTACGACTGGATGACCATCGGCCGCATCGGCAACCTGATGGGCGCGCTCAAGGTCGAACATCCCGGCACGCAGAACCAGCGCTTCGACTACCGCCAGTTCGCCGACCAGTTCCGCCAGCAGTTCGGCTACGCGCTGGACTGACATCCCGGCACTGCCGGGCCTGCCTTGCAGCGCCTGCTCGCGGCAGGAACCTGGCGAAAACGTCAAGCACGCGGCAGTTTCCAACCCGCGTTCAAGGCATCCTGCACAGCGCAAGTCCGTTCCCGGGCACGCCACCCCGGCGTCGCCGCGGGAATACTGTGTGCAACCGATCGATGCCGAGGATTGGCCGTTCGGGGATTAGCAGGCCTCGTCACCAGCAGCGGAGCAAGCGCATGAAACGCCCGACCCACCTCGTTGTCGTGCTGTGCACGTTGATCCCGGCCTCGGCCATGGCCGATCCGCCACCGCGTTTTCCGTCCGCATCGGTCTGGCACCAGAACATCGCCGCGGCACCGCTGCATGCGAATTCGACATCGATGATCAATGCCCTCATCGGCCTCGGTGGCTGGGGCAATGGCAACAAGTTCCAGATTGATTTCTCGTTGCAGACATTTCCCGATGCAGCGCCCGGCACGCAGATGGTGCCGGTGGTTCCGCATCACGCCGAGGATGAGTACTACGATCCCGATTGCGAGGCGCTGCCAGCAAGCATGCCGGTGCCGACCGGTGCGGCGTTCGAGGGCCAGAGCGGTCTCAGTTGCGACAACGATGCCCAGGACTGCCACCTGCTCGTGCGCCAGGGCAACCTGCTCTACGAACTGTACTCCGGCAATTATTCCGGCGGCGTCCTCGATGCGCGTTGCCTGGTGGTCTGGCAACTCAATGCCGTGTATCCGCCGGAAGGTCGCGGCGAGCATTGCACGGGCGCGGACGCGGCCGGCTTCCCGATCGCGCCCCTGCTGGTCAATGCCGATGAAGTCGCCGCCAACGCCGGCATTGCCGGATCCGACCTCGGCCACGCCATCCGCTTCATCCTGCCGAATGCGCGCATGGCCTCGGATGGCTCGCTCGGCGGTGTCGGCGGCAGGCTCTACGTGCGCCCGGCGTCGCATGCCGGCGGCCCCAGCGGGCCGAGCAATACCGTGCCTTACGGCGTGCGCATGCGCCTCAAGTCGAACTTCAACATGAGCGGCTACAACGCCGCCGCCCAGGTCATCCTGCGCACGATGCAACGCTACGGCATCGTCCTTGCCGATGGCGGCAACATCGCCCTGACCTTCGAGACCGACCGCTACACGACGGCGAAGTGGAACACCCTTGGCATCACCGCACAGGTGTTCCTGAATGGCGCCAACGGCTCGACACCGGTGCAGGTCAGCCATTTCGAAGTGATCGACACCGGCCCGCGCATTGGCGAAACCTGGAACTGCGTGCGCAGCACCGTCATCGTCACCGACCTCATCTTCGCCAATGGCTTCGAGGCGGTACCCTGAGAGCCAGGTAATTCGCGCCACCGGTCTTCTTGCACTTTTCTTGCGTGTGTACTTCGCGAGGGCGAGTGATACAGCACGCCAGGAACTTCAATGCGCAGCGGTCGGGATATTTCCCGAACTGCGCCACAGCGGGTTGGCATTCAAGATTCAAGGCTCAAGAGCCGGCCCCTTTCCTGCTCGTTTGCCATGACTGCGAAGTGAGCACAACGCGCCACTTTCGTCATCCCGGAGAAAACCGGGATGACGGCGCACAGCAATTGCCATTCCACTCCGGCCCGGGTTCTGCACGATCACGGCAGCGCGATCTCAGCCTGATGTCCATGCAGCCGTGACGACGCCGGCGGCCAGCGATGCCAGCAATCCGGCGGCTACGCGCAAGCCATAGGCGCGCCCGCCGCTGACCACCGCCAGCACCGATTTCGCACCCATGCTCGCGGCCAGCAGGCCAACCATCAGCCACTGTCCTTGCGCCGCATCGATCGTGCCACCCAGGCGCAGGCTGCCCAGGGTGGCGATGGACGCGTGCAGCTCGGCGGCCGCAGCGATCAATGCGGCCGCCATCGCGCCGCTGTTGCCGATCCATTCGTTCAGCGCCGCCGCGGCCAGTACCAGGCCGCCAACCAGCGCGGCGAAACCCAGCGCGTGGCTGAAACGGAACATGCGCGTCTGAGCGGTCGGCGGCGGCACTTCGTCCTCGCGTCCCGCGTGCACGCCCAGCAGGCCGCCGGCCAGAAGGACGGCGCCAACTGCCGCCAGCACCCAGCGCTGCTCTGCCACCAACGACGGCGACAGCGCGCCCAGTATCGGCACGCTCAGGCTCAGCGACGCCAGGTTGGCCAACAGCGCCGCACCCACCGCCGAACGCGTGAGCTGCGGCGACTCCTTCGCGCGCTGGCCGAAACCCAGCACCGCCGCGGTCGATGACACATAGCCGGCGAAGAAACCCGACACCGCCAGCCCCCAGCGATTGCCGATAACGCGCAGCACGACGTGGCCCAGCGCACCAACCGCCATCACCAGCACCACCAGCAACCACAGGGTGCGCGGGTTGAGCGCGCCATAAGGTCCAATGCCGCGATCGGGCAGCAGCGGCAGCACCACCAGCGCGGAAGCGAGCAGGAACAGGCCGTCGAAGACCTCGCCCTCGCTCAGCAGTTCGCGGCTGAGCCGGTGCAGCGGCTCCTTGGCATACAGCAGCACCGCCATCACCACCGCAAGCCCGGCGGCCATCGCCGGCGAGCGCACCGCCAGCGCGCCCAGCAACGCGGTTGCCAGCAGCGCGACCTCGCCGGTCAAGCCGGGATCCTCCGCGTGGGTGGCGCGGTAGGACATTGTCGCCAGCAGCGCCACCGCGGCCAGCGTCACCAGCAACACGCCGCTGCCGAGCCACGCCGCGACCGCCGCAGCCAGCGCCACCAGCGCATGGGTGCGCAGGCCGGCGGTGGAATGCGTGGTGTGGCTCCGCTCGCGAACCAGGCCGACCAGCAAGCCGGCACCCAGCGCGGCGGAAAAGGCGAACAGCAGCTCGACGGCATCTTCGGTCACGACCGCTTCCAGTGCTTGCAGGAGCGCAGTCTGCCACGCGTTGAATGCATGGCGTCAGCCCGGGGCATGCCCGCGTCAATCCGGCCTGGAGGTCGCAGTATCCAGCCGGTCAGCAACCCCTGGAGTGGTGCCAAGGAAAAGCAGAAGCTCTCGGCGGCTGAACCGGATGTACCGCCCATGTCGACGGACACTTATACTGACGCCAGATCCCCGCGAATGGCCGCTTGCATGCGTTTCTGTCTGTTCCTGCTCGCTTTCCTGCTGCTCAACCAACCCGCCGCACGGGCCGCCGACGCCTATACGCAATCCATCGAGCAATGGCGTGCGGAGCGCATCGCCTCGCTGAAGAAGCCGGATGGCTGGTTGAGCTATGCGGGCTCGGGCATCGTCAATCCGGGCAAGAGCACGATCGGCACTGCCAGTGACAACACGATCGTGCTGCCACGGGGTCCGACGCACCTCGGCACCTTGATCCTCGATGGCAAAGGCAAGGCAACTTTTCGCGCCGCACGCGGCAGTGACGCGCGCATCGATGGCAAGCCGGTCAAGAGCACGGTGAAACTGCAGGACAACGCCGACGGTGCCAAGCCGACGCGCATCGACATTGGCGATGCCTGGTTCTACATCGTGCGCATGGATGACCTGCTCGGCTGGCGCTTCCGCGATCCGCAGTCGCCGCGCCTGCAATCCTTCCGTGGCATCGACAACTTCGCCATCGATCCGGGCTGGCGCATCGAGGCCGATTGGCAGGCCTTCGAGCCTGTCCGCGAGATCGAGTTGATCACCATCATCAATACCCTGGCCAAGGCACCGGTGCCGGGCAAGGCGGTGTTCGAACGCGATGGCCAGCACTTCGAGCTGCAACCGGTGCTCGAGGACGACGGCCAGTTGTTCTTCATCTTCACCGACAAGACCAGCGGCAAGGAAACCTACCCGGCCGCGCGTTTCCTGTACGCCGATCCCGCGAAAGACGGCAAGGTCGTGCTCGATTTCAACAAGGCCTACAACCCGCCGTGCGCGTTGTCGCCACATGTCGTGTGCCCGACCGCGCCGCCGGAAAACCGCCTGCGGCTGCGCGTCGAGGCCGGCGAGAAGATCTATCGAGCCACGCCGCCCTGAGGCCACGCGCTTGAAGTCGGATCAAGCCTCGACCATTCTTGATCCACCGGCTCGCCGCCGGCTTTCGGGGAGTCCGCAATGGCAATACTGATCGAAGTCGTGGGCGGGCTCGTCCTCGTCGCCCTGGTCGTGCGCGGGGCATTTGCCTTCTACCAGGATTTCACGCGCAAGAATCGTTGACCGAACAAAACCAACAGCTCGCAAAGGGGAAATCCATGAATCGACCCGCCGCCTACCTGGGCAAGTCGAACCGCTTCATCTCCGTCGGCGTGATCGGCGCGATCATCGCCATCCTGCTGCTTTCCATCGTGTTCGGCAGCTGGTACACGGTCGACCAGGGCGAGCGCGGCGTGAAGCTGCGTTACGGGGCGATCGTCGGCATTGCCGAGCCTGGCCTCAATTTCAAGGTTCCGTTCGTCGACACCGTCGAGCATGTCTCGGTGCAGAACCAGACCATCCTCTACGACCATGTCGAGTCCTACAGCAAGGACCAGCAACCGGCGACGTTGCGCGTCTCGGTCAGCTATCGCGTTCCGGAGGCCGATGTCGAGGAGCTTTATTCGCACTACGGCACGATCGAGAAGATGGTCGACCGCCTGATCAGCCGCAAGGTGCCCGACGAGGTGAAGAACGTGTTTGGCCGCTACACGGCGATTTCGGCCATCCAGGATCGCACCCGGCTCGGCATCGACATCAACGAGACGCTGAAGAAATCAGTGGAAGGCCCGGTCGCCATCGACAGCGTGCAGGTCGAGGATGTGACCTTTTCCGACGCCTACGAACAATCCATCGAGAAACGCATGATGGCCGAGGTCGAGATCCAGACCAAGCGCCAGAACCTCGAAACCGAGCGCATCAATGCCGAGATCACCGTCACCCAGGCCAAGGCCCAGGCTGATTCGGCGCTGGCCAAGGCCCAGGCCGAGGCCGAGGCGATCCGCGTGCGCGGCATTGCCGAAGGCGATGCGATCAAATCACGCGGCGAGGCCCTCAAGCAGAATGCGCAACTGATCGCGCTGACCCAGGCTGAAAAATGGAATGGCGTGCTGCCGGCGACGATGGTTCCGGGCGGCGCAGTGCCCTTCCTCAATCTCAAGGCGAACACCGGGAACGAATGAGCATGACGGGCTTTTTCCAGTTTCCCGGCGGTGGGCTTCCACGCGCCCGGACTGGACGCGCTCGGCACCTGCTTGTCCTCGCCAGCCTCGGCCTGGCGCTGCTCGCACCCGGCGCGCAGGCGGCGAAACTGCTGGTGTTCGCGGCGGCAAGCCTGAAGCCCGCGCTCGACAGCGTGCTCGCCTCGCCACAGGCACAGGCAATTGGCGATATCACCGTCAGCTACGCGGCTTCCTCGCAATTGGCACGGCAGATCGAGCACGCCGCACCCGCGGCCTTGTTCATCTCGGCGGATCCGCAATGGATGGACGTGGTCGAGCGCGCCGGCAGGATCGTCGCCGGCAGCCGCAGCGACCTGCTTGGCAACGCCCTCGTGCTGATTGCGCCAAAGGACGCACCAACCGCGCTGACGATCGCCCCGGGCTTCGATCTCGCCGGCGCGCTCGGCACCGATGGCCGCCTCGCCATCGGCGCTCCCGACAGCGTGCCGGCCGGCAAATATGCGAAGGCGGCATTGACCGATCTCGGCATCTGGTCGCAGCTTGAATCCCGCCTGGTCCCGGCCGTGCATGTGCGTGCCGCGCTGGGTTTTGTCGCCCGCCATGAAGTGCCGCTGGGTATCGTCTATCGTTCCGACGCCGTTTCAGAGAGCGCGGTGCGCGTGGTCGACACCTTTCCCGCCTCCTCGCATCCGCCCATCGTCTATCCGGTCGCCCTGCTCGATGCCGGGAACAATGCCGGTGGTCGGCAATTGCTTGGACTGCTGCATTCCGCGCAGGCAGCGGCAATCTTCGTGCGCTTCGGCTTCGACCGCCTCTGAGGATGTTCGCGCTGTCCGCCGATGAGTGGCAGGCGCTGGCCCTCAGCCTGCGTGTCGCCACGCTCAGCGTGATCGTTTCCATGCCCTTCGCGCTGGCCCTGGCCTGGCTCTTGTCGCGGCGGCGCTTTCCGGGACGCCTGCTGGTCGAGGCGCTGATGTTCCTGCCGCTGACCTTGCCACCCGTGGTCACCGGTTATGCCTTGCTGGTGCTGTTTGGACGCCACGGCTGGATTGGCGAGTGGCTGGCGCAGTTCGGCATCGTCTTTGCCTTCCGCTGGACGGGTGCCGTGCTGGCTGCGGCGGTGATGGGCTTCCCCCTGCTCGTGCTGTCGATCCGGGCGGCGTTCGACAATGTCGATCGACGCCTCGAACGCGCCGCTGAAACGCTGGGCGCATCGGCGTGGCGGCGCTTCGTCACGATTGTCCTGCCCTTGTCCACACGCGGCATCATCGTCGGCAGCGTGCTCGCATTCGCGCGCGCGTTCGGTGAATTCGGCGCGACCATCACCTTTGTTTCAAGCATCCCCGGCGAGACGCGCACGCTGCCGATCGCCATCTACGAACTGATGAGCCTGCCCGCTGGCGATGCCGGCGTGCAGCGCCTGACCGTGGTCGCCCTGGTCGTTGCGCTTGGCGCCACCGTCGGCGCGGCGATACTCGGCGGTTCGCTGTGGGGGCGTCGCCGCGATGATTGAACTGGCGCTCTCGCACAAGCTGGCGGATCTCGATATCGACATCCGTTTTTCCTCGGCCGCGCGCTGCCTTGCCCTGTTTGGCGATTCCGGTGCCGGCAAGACCACCATCCTCAATGCCATTGCCGGCTTGCTCCGCCCACGCCAGGCGCGCATCGTCCTCGATGGGCAGGTGCTCGTCGATACCGAAGCCGGCATCGACATGCCGCCAGCTGCGCGCGAAGTCGGCTATGTGTTCCAGGATGGCCGCCTGTTTCCGCACCTGAGCGCACGTGCCAACCTGCTCTACGCAAGCCAGGCGCGGCAGCGCAAGGCGACGCAGTTCGAGCGCCTCGTCGACCTGCTTGAACTGGCACCCCTGCTCGAACGGCGCCCGCAAACCTTGTCCGGCGGGGAGCGCCAGCGCGTCGCCATCGGCCGCGCGCTGATGTCCGAGCCGCGCATCCTGCTGCTCGATGAGCCACTGACCGGCCTGCACCGCGAAGCGCGCGTGCAGGTGCTTGATCACCTGCGTCGACTCAAGCAGGCCTTGCGCGTGGCCACCCTGCTCGTTTCGCACCAGGCCGACGAGGTCATCGCCCTGGCCGACGAGGTGATCCGCGTGCATGCCGGCACGATGACCGCGCAGCTCGACATGGCGCAATTCCAGAGCCAGCGCGATTGATGCCGGCACCGGAAACGGGGAATGCTTTTCTGCTTGCGATCAACGCGTTAGGCTAGGCACTTGAAACGATCGTTTGAGGATTGCCGATGAAACTGCGCACCTGGATTGCATTCGTGCTGGGCAGCCTGCTGCTCGCATCCTGTGGCGGCGGCCCGGTCAAGCGCGTCAGCCCGCCCACTGCCAGCGTGCAGGAGCTGGTCGTTCGTGCCGACGGCAACTGGCACCTGCGCGTGCGCCTGCAGAACTTCAGCAATGTGCCGATGACCTTCAGCGGCATCGATGCCGAGCTCGCCATCGGCGACGACGCGGTGGGCACGATCAAGCTGCCGTTCAAGCTCGATATCCCCGGCGAAAGCGCCGACGTCTTCGAGGCGGATCTGCTCCCGCTCGCCGGCACTCGCGCACCGGTGGGCGATTTCGCCTATCGCCTGCACGGCACGATCAGCAGCAGCGAGCCGAAAGGCAACTTCAAGTTCACGCGCGAGAGCCAGCTGAGCCCGGCCCCCGGCCTGCCCGGCACCTGGCGCTGAACCATCACCGACACTCCCAGGAATCGAAATGACCCAGTACAAGGCCCCCATCCAGGACATCCGCTTCGCCCTCAATGACGTGCTCGGTGCCGCAGCGCTGTTCCAGCGCCTGCCCGGCTTTGAATCAGCGACGCCCGATATCGTCGACGCCGTGCTCGACGAAGCAGCGCGCTTCGCCGAGCAGGTGCTGGCACCGCTGAATGCCAGCGCCGACCAGGAGGGCTGCACGCTGGACAAGGCCACGGCCAGCGTGCGCACGCCAAAGGGCTTCAAGGAAGCCTATGCGAAATTCGTCGAAGGCGGCTGGCCGGCGCTGACCATCCCGGCGGCGTTTGGTGGCCAGGAGCTGCCCGAGACGATCGGCGTGATCCTCAAGGAGATGATCGACGCCGCGAACATGTCCTGGAGCAATTTCCCGATGCTCTCGCACGGCGCCAGCGAAGCACTCAAGGTGCACGGCGAGAAATGGCAGCAGGAGGCGTTCCTGACGCCGATCATCGAGGGCCGCTGGACCGGCACGATGTGCCTGACCGAACCGCAATGCGGCACCGACCTCGGCCTGCTGAAGACGCGCGCCGAACCGAATGCCGACGGCAGCTACGGCATCAGCGGCACCAAGATCTTCATCACTGCCGGCGAGCATGACCTCACCGACAACATCATCCACCTCGTCCTCGCGCGTCTGCCCGACGCACCGCCCGGGGTGAAGGGCATCTCGCTGTTCATCGTGCCGAAATTCAAGGTCGACCGGCAGGGCAAGGTCGGCGCGCGCAATTCGCTCGCCGTCGGCTCGATCGAGCACAAGATGGGCATCCATGCCTCGGTCACCTGCGTGATGAATTTCGACCAGGCCGAGGGCTGGCTGATTGGCGGCCCGAACAAGGGCCTCAACGCCATGTTCACGATGATGAACACGGCGCGCATGGCGGTCGGCGTGCAGGGCCTCGGGCAGATCGAACGCGGCTACCAGAGCTCGCTGGACTACGCGCGCAACCGCCTGCAGATGCGCGCGGCGAGCGGGCCGAAGTTCCCCGACAAGCCGGCGGATCCGCTGATCGTGCACGCCGATGTGCGGCGCATGCTGCTGACGCAGAAATCCTTTGCCGAAGGTTGCCGCGTGCTCGCCCTGTATGCCTACATGCAGCACGACATCTCCACCCATGCGGCGGATCCGGAAGAACGCAAGCGCGGCGAGGAACTGGTCTCGTTCCTGACTCCGATCGTCAAGGGCCTGCTCACCGAACTGGCCCAGGAATCGACCTACGATGCCATCCAGATCTTCGGCGGACATGGCTTCATCGTCGAAACCGGAGTCGAGCAGTTTGCCCGCGATGCGCGCATCACCACGCTGTATGAGGGCACCACCCAGATCCAGGCCAACGACCTGCTCGGGCGCAAGATCCTGCAATTGCAGGGGGCCGGCCTCAAGCACTTCCTCGGCGAGATCTCGGCGTTCTGCCAGGCCAGCGCCAACAAGCCCGACCTCGGCGAGTTCATCGCGCCACTGGCCATCGTCACCAAGGAGTGGAGCGACCTGACCCAGGAAATCGCCCGCAAGGCACAGGCGAATGTCGAGGAAGTCGGTGCCGCCGCCGTCGACTATCTCTTCTACTCCGGTTACGTGGCCGTGGCTTACTGCTGGGCGCGCAGCGTCGCCGCGCTGGAGGGTTCGGCGCAGTCCGAAGCGTTCAAGGAAGCCAAGCGGCATACTGCACGCTTTTATTTCAGCCGTATCCTGCCGCGCATCCACAGCCACGGTGCCGCGATCCGCGCCGGTGCGGATACACTGATGGCCATGCCCGATTCGCAATTTGGTTGAAACCTGGAAACGACAGATGGATTCGGAAGCCAATATCCACATCCGCCTCGCCGATGCCGACGATGACGATTTCATCCTCGGCCTGGTGCCCCGATTCGTCGAAGGCTTCGAGCTTCCACCCTGGCGACGGCGGGGCGAATGCGCCGAACACATCAAGCTCGACCTCGCCCGCCACCTGTCTGAACAGCCGCCAGGCTCGCATGTCTTCGTTGCCGAAAACGACGACGGCAAGCGCGTCGGCTTCATCCATCTGCAGACGGTCAAGGATTATTTCAGCGACGCGCAGAACGGCCACATCTCCGATCTTGCCGTCGCCAACCACCACGATGGCGAGGGCGTTGGCCGCGCCCTGCTCGCCTACGCCGAACGCTGGGCGCGCGAGCACAAATACCGCCATCTGCAACTTGCCGTTTTCCCCGGCAACGAGCGCGCGCGGACGATCTACGAAAAAGCCGGCTTTGGCGTCGACATCCTGCGCCTGACCAAGCCGCTGCGCTGAGGCGGAGCCGAGGTTGCCCGCGCGCGCTCAGGCGCGCTCGCGCACATACACGGATTTCGCCGAACCGCCGCCCGCCATGGGCCGCTCCTCGATGTCGAACAGGTTGCTGGCCGCGACCAGTTCGCGCAGCTTGGAATAGCCGTAGCTGCGCGCGTCGAAATCAGGCATCTGCTTGACCAGGTAGTTGCCGACCAGGCCGAGGAAGGCCCAGCCTGTGTCGTCCGATGACGCCTCGACCGCATCACGCAGCAAGCGTGCGAGGCGCTTGTCCTTGGCCACGCCCGATGCCGGCTTGGCCGCGGCGGGTTTGCCTTCGCCCTTGTCGAGCAGGAATTCGGTGTAGATGAACTTGTCGCAGGCGGAGACGAAGGGCTGCGGCGTCTTGCGTTCGCCGAAGCCGTACACGGTCAGGCCGGACTCGCGAATGCGTGCCGCGATGCGGGTGAAATCGCTGTCGCTGGAGACGATGCAGAAGCCGTCGAGACGCTGGCTGTAGAGCAGATCCATGGCGTCGATGATCATCGCCGAATCCGTCGCGTTCTTGCCGACCGTGTAGCGGAATTGCTGGATCGGCTGGATCGAGTGCGACAGCAATACCTCTTTCCAGCCCTTCAACTGCGGCCCGGTCCAGTCGCCGTAGATGCGCTTGACGCTGGCCGTGCCGTACTTGCTGACCTCGGCGAGCAGGCCTTCGACGATCGAGGGCTGCGCGTTGTCTGCATCGATGAGGACGGCAAGCCGGCTGGATGCGGGGCTGCTCATGGCTCTGGCTCCGTGGCGGGATGCGCCGAGGATAACGCCATTCCGCCGTGTTCGTCGCCGCCCTCATGCGCGCCTTGCATATCGCCATGTGCAACGCTTCCTTCCGCGATCCGGTTGCCACTCCCAGTATCGCCGGTCGACGGACGTCCAGACGTCCAAACCGATCGCACCGAGCATGTCCGCCCAGATCCACACCCCAGCACAATTACCCATTGCCGGTGAAAAGGGCATCCAGCTGGCGCGCCTCGTCGATGGCCTCGATCCGCAGGCCTTGTGGTGGCTGTCCGGCTACAGCGCCGGTTTGGCCAGCAAGTTGCAGCCACAGGCGCTGGCACCGGCAGTGGCTCCAACCCAGGCACTCGCGCCGATCACGGTGCTGTATGCCAGCCAGACCGGGAATGCACGACGCGTGGCCGAACGCCTTGCCGCCGATATCGAATCCGCCGGCAGCGCGGTGCGCCTGCTGCGCGCGGATGCGTACGCGCGGCGCGAGCTCAAGGACGAGCGCCTTCTCTACATTGTCATCAGTACCCAGGGCGATGGCGATCCGCCGGATGATGCGCGCACCCTGGTCGAATACCTGGCCGGCAAGCGCGCGATGCCACTGCCCGGCGTGCGCTTTGCCGTGCTTGGTCTTGGCGACTCGAGCTATCCGCAGTTCAACGCGGTTGCGCGCAAGCTCGACGCGCGCCTCGCCGAGCTGGGTGCCGAGCGCCTGTTCGCCCTGGGCGAAGCGGATCTCGACATTGAAACCATTGCCGATCCGTGGCGTCGGCAGGCGCTTGATCACGCCATCGAATCCACACCCGCAGCCACGCCGTGCGCCAGCGTGGTGCCATTGCGCGCCGTGGCGACGACGCCACGGCACGATCGCGATGCGCCGTTTGCCGCCGAGCTGCTGGCCAACCAGCGCATCAGCGCGCGCGACAGTGAAAAGGATGTCCGCCACCTCGAACTGTCGCTGCACGGTTCCGGCCTTGAGTACGAGCCCGGCGACGCGCTCGGCGTCTGGCCACGCAACGCGACCGCGCTCGTCTACAGCGTGCTTGATCTGCTGGCATTGGATGGCGATGCCGCGATCAGCCACGGCGGCGAAACGCATCCGTTGCGTCACTGGTTGCAGGTGCGCCGGGAGCTGACCCGGATTGGCCGGCCATTTCTCGCCCGTCACGCGGCGCTGGCCGGCAATGCCGGATTGAACCACCTGCTTGCCACAGGGCAATCGGCGGCCTTGGCCACCCTGCTCGGCAGTCACCAGTTGCCCGATGTGCTGCGCGCCTGGCGGGCGGACTGGGGCGCCGAGGAACTGGTCGACGCCCTGCGTCCGCTGACCCCGCGCCTGTATTCAATTGCCTCCAGCCGCAAGCTGGTCGGCGAGGAAGCGCATTTGACCGTCGCCCATGTCGAATACCAGGCCTTTGGCCACCGCCATCAGGGCGTGGCATCGGGCTACCTTGCCGATGCCGGCGACGAGACGCGCATTGCGGTTTTCATCGAACGCAACGAGCGCTTCCGCCTGCCTGCCGATGACAGCCGCGACATCATCATGATCGGTGCCGGCACCGGCATCGCTCCGTATCGGGCCTTCGTGCAGGAGCGCGCGGCGAGGGGGGCCAGCGGGCGCAACTGGCTGCTGTTCGGCAATCCGCGTTTCCACAGCGATTTCCTTTACCAGGTCGAATGGCAGGAAGCCTTGCGCGAGGGTCGTCTCCATCGCCTCGATCTCGCCTTCTCGCGCGATCAGGCCAGCAAGATCCACGTGCAGCAGCGCCTGCGTGAAAACAGTCGCCAGCTTCTCGACTGGTTGGGCAACGGCGCGCATCTGTATGTGTGCGGTGATGCCACGCGCATGGCACGCGACGTCGAGGACACCCTGCTCGAGGTGTTCGCCGGGCATGCCAATGGTGATCGCGCACAGGCGGCCGGGAAACTCGAACTCCTGCGCCAGGAGGGTCGCTATGCGCGCGATGTGTACTGAGCCCCGGCCACCACCGCTCCGTCATTCCGGCGAAGGCCGGGATGACGGAAATCAAGATCAAGGCGTGACGATTTCCCGGCAAATCCCATGACTACCCCCATCTCCAACGTCGAACAGATCAAGCAGGCCAGCCGACACCTGCGTGGCAGCTTGCGCGAGAGCCTTGGCGATGCGCATACCGGCGCGATCCGCGCCGATGACACGGCACTGATCAAGTTCCACGGCAGCTACCAGCAGGATGATCGCGACCTGCGCGAGGAACGTCGCCAGCAGAAACTCGAACCGGCTTACAGCTTCATGATCCGCACGCGCACGCCGGGTGGCGTGGTCACGCCGCGGCAATGGCTGGCCCTCGATGCGATTGCCACGCGCCATGCGAACGGCTCGCTGCGACTCACCACGCGCCAGGCCTTGCAGTTCCACGGCGTGATCAAGCGCAAACTCAAGGCCACCCTGCAGGCCATCAACGCCAGCCTGATCGACACCATTGCCGCCTGCGGCGACGTCAATCGCAATGTGATGGTTTCGGCGAATCCGGTCGAGTCGCCCGCACATGCGCTCGTGCATGACTGGGCGCGGCGGCTCTCCGAGCACCTGAAGCCGAACACCCGTGCCTACCACGAGATCTGGCTCGACGAGGAACGCATTGCCGGTGGCGAGGCCGAAAGCGAACCGCTGTACGGCGATACGTATCTGCCGCGCAAGTTCAAGATCGCCTTCGCCGTGCCGCCGCACAACGATGTCGATGTCTTCGCGCATGATCTCGGCTGCGTCGCCATCCTCGAAGAGGGCGCGCTCGCCGGCTTCAACATCAGTGTCGGTGGCGGCATGGGCGCCACGCACAATGATGCCGAGACTTATCCCCTGCTCGGCCAGCTCATCGGTTTCGCCACGCCCGATCAGTTGTTCGCCATCGCCGAGGCCGTGCTCGCCACGCAACGCGATTTCGGCAACCGCAGCGCGCGCAAGCGGGCACGCCTCAAATACACGATCGAGGATCGTGGCCTTGACTGGTTCAAGGGCGAGGTCGAACGCCGCGCCGGTTTCGCGCTGGCTGTCACGCGCCCATTCGCGTTCGAACACAACGGCGATCGCTTTGGCTGGAGCGAAGGCCATGACGGTCGCTGGCACCTGACCCTGCGCATCGAAGCCGGACGCATCGCCGATCGCGGCGCGTCGACGCCGATGAGCGGCTTGCGCGCGATCGCCGGCAGCCATCGTGGTGATTTCCGCCTGACGCCAAACCAGAACCTGGTCATCGCCAATGTCGCGGCAGAAGACCGCGCCGCCATCGATGCCCTGGTCGCAAGGCATGGACTGGATCTGCATCGACGCGCCAGCCCGTTGCGCTTGCATGCGCTGGCCTGCGTGGCCCTGCCAACCTGCGGCCTGGCCATGGCCGAGGCCGAACGTTACCTGCCCGACCTGCTCGGCAAGGTCGAAGGCCTGCTGGAGAAGCATGCGCTCGCCGATGCGCCGATCCACCTGCGCATTTCCGGATGCCCGAACGGATGTTCACGTCCGTATCTCGGCGAGATCGCCCTCGTCGGCAAGGCGCCCGGGCGCTACAACCTCATGCTCGGCGCGGATCGCCGCGGCCAGCGCCTCAACGCGCTGTACGCCGAGAACATCGATGAAGCCGCGATCCTTGCCCATCTCGACACGCTGTTTGCGCGCTACGCGGCCGAGCGCAATGCCGCGGAAGCGTTCGGCGATTTCCTGGTGCGCGCTGGCGTCGTTCGACCCGCTGCCGGCATCCCCCTGGAGGTGATCGCATGAGCATGCTTCCGGATCTGGTCGCGGCCGCCGAGGATTCGCGCGCCCTGGCCATCCTCAACCAGTGGCTGGAAACGCGGAGCGCCGAGGAGCGCGTGGCCTGGGCGCTGCAAACGCTGCCGGACCAGCATGTGCTGTCGTCGAGCTTCGGGGCGCAGGCGGCGGTCTCCCTGCATCTGGTCAGTCGCCAGTGCCGCAAGGTGCCGGTGATCCTCATCGATACCGGCTACCTGTTCGAGGAAACCTATCGTTTTGCCGATGAACTGACCGAGCGACTCGAGCTCGATCTGCATGTCTACCGGCCAAAGCTCGGTCGCGCCTGGATGGAGGCGCGCCATGGCCGCCTCTGGGAACAAGGCCTCGAAGGCCTCAGTCGCTACGACAACCTGCGCAAGGTCGAACCGCTGCGTCGCGCCCTTGCGGAACTCGGCGCGCGCACCTGGTTCGCCGGCCTGCGCCGCAGCCAGGCCAGCACGCGCGAAAACGTCGACGTGCTCCAGCTCAGGCACGGGCGCTGGAAAATGCATCCGCTGATCGACTGGAACGACCGCGACATCCGGCAATACCTCAGCCGCCACGACCTGCCCTACCACCCGCTGTGGCACGAAGGCTATGTCTCCATCGGCGACGTGCACACGACGCGCCCATGGCAACCCGGCATGCGCGAGGAAGACACCCGCTATTTCGGCCTCAAGCGCGAGTGCGGCATCCATCTGGAAGTTTGAGCGTGATGGTCTTCGCCACACTGGCGAAAAACACCGCGAGCTGAACACTCAGGCCGCGCGAACCACCGATTCCCGTGGTTTGAGTTCGCGCCAATGCGGTGGCGGCGGCCAGTTGGCGGCGGCGGCACCCTGGACGACGCGAACCAGATCGCGGCGATCGATCTGCGGGGCCAGGGCGACAATCAGGTCAAGCGCGTAGTCCCGCTGCACGCGATCACGCTGCAGGATCACCCAACTGGTGCAGGACGGCAGCAGGCCGCGCGCCGAATAGACGCAGAAATCGGCACGATCCGCGTCATCCAGCGCCATTTCGGCGAGCACGCCGATGCCGAGGCCGGCGCGCACATAGGTCTTGATGAGGTCGGCATCGCGCGCCGCGACGGCCAGCTTCAACTCGCAGCCGGCCTCGACGATGGCGCGGCGCAGCGAGGATTCCGGCGCCAGCGAGGATTCGTAGCTGACCAGCGCGTGCGCGGCGAGCTCGTCGATGCGCGGCACGCGGCCCAGCCTGGCCAGGGCATGGTCTTTCGGCAGCAGGATCTGTCGATCCCAGCGAAAGATCGGGATGGCCAGTTCGGCGTTTGGCGGCGTACTCGCGGTGCTGATGATGGCCAGATCGGCGGCACCCTTGCCGAGCAGGTCGATCAATTCGGTATCGCCATGCGGCTCCAGGCGGATGCCGACTGCGGGATAGCGGCGCTTGATCCTGGCGATGGCCGCGGGCAAGACGAAGCGCGCCTGGGTATGCGTGGTGACCAGGACCAGCTCGCCGGCATTCTCGTTGCGCAGGTTGGCCGCCAGCACGCGGATGTTCGCCGCCTCGGCAAGGATGCTGCGGGCGCGGGCGATGACCTGGGCACCGGGTGCGGTAATGGATTCGAGGCTCTTGCCCTTGCGCAGGAAGATCTGGAAGCCCAGCTCGTCCTCAAGCTGCCGCAGTTGACGCGAAATACCCGGCTGGGTCGCATGCACGCGCTCGGAGGTCAGGGTGATGTTGAGGCCGGCGTCGGCAATGGCGACGATGTAGCGCAACTGGGTCAGGGTCATGGCAGGCCACGTTCGGGAATTGTTTGCTCCTGCGCCTGACGGTCGGCGCAGGTCCGGCACATCGATCGATTGTCCCGAAGCCGAATCCCGCCTTGCCGAATCGACAACCGCACGGCGGGATTCCTGCTTGCCCAGCATAGGGACTTGCGCTGGCTGCGTCCACCATGGACGTCTAGACGTCTTTCCGCCCTCATCACCGTTTCGCATATGCGCCTGAGCGAATGGCATTTCCGCTGGCGACGGACTGCTCCTAGCTTGCCGGCCATGAACCTGTATCCCCTGTTTGCCAACCTGCGTGGAAAACGCGTGCTTGTCGTTGGTGGTGGCCACGTTGCCGAGCGCAAGGTCGCCGCGCTGCGCAAGACCGGTGCCGACATCCAGGTCGGTGCGCCGCGGATCAGCCGGCAACTGGCGCTGTGGGTTGCCAGCGGCAGCATCGGCCATCATCGAGCCGAATTTGCGGATGACTGGCTGCAGGGCGCCTGGCTGGTCGTCGCCGCCACTGCGGATCGGGCGCTGAATCGGCGCATCGCGGCGGCAGGCGAACGTTGCCGCGTGTTCGTCAATGTCGTCGACGATGCCGAGCTGTCCAGCTTCCACGTGCCCGCCGTGGTTGATCGCAGCCCCTTGCTGATTGCCATTTCCACGGCCGGCGCGGCACCGCTGCTGGCGCGCCTGCTGCGCGAACGCATCGAATCCTTGCTGGATGCCTCGCTTGGCCCGCTGGCGGCGCTGGCCGCCCGCTATCGCCAGCGCATCCGCGCGCGCTTCCCGGATCTGACGCGACGCCGCGCGTTCCTCGAAACCCTGTTCGGCGGCAAGGTTGCCGCCGAGCTGCGCCGCGATCGTCCGCTTGCTGCCGAGCGCGCGCTGGAAGCCGCACTCGCCGAAGTCACCATGCCGAATCCACGCGGCTCGGTGGTGCTGGTCGGTGCCGGCCCCGGCGATGCGGGCCTGCTGACCTTGCACGGCTTGCGCGCCCTGCAACAAGCCGACGTGATCCTGCATGACCGGCTGGTCTCCACGCCGATCCTCGAACTGGCCCGCCGCGACGCGCTGTTCATTGAAGTCGGCAAGCAGGGCGGCGGCGCGCAGACGCCGCAGGATCGCATCCACGCATTGATGCTCGAACATGCCAACGCCGGCCGGCGCGTCGTGCGCCTGAAGGGTGGCGACCCGTTCGTGTTCGGTCGCGGTGGCGAGGAACTGGAGTTCCTGCGCGCGCACGCGATCGATTTCGAGGTCGTCCCGGGGATCACCGCGGCAATCGGCTGTGCCGCCTATGCCGGCATCCCGCTGACCCATCGTGAACATGCGCAATCGCTGCGCCTGCTCACCGCGCATTGCCGCGAATCGATCGACACCCTCGATTGGCGCATGCTCGCCGCGCCAGGTCAGACCCTGGCTGTCTACATGGGCGTTGGCGAACTGCCGCGAATACAGCGCAACTTGATCGAAAACGGACGTGCACCGGAAACGCCGATTGCCCTCATCGAAAACGGCTCGCGCCCCGACCAGCGCGTGGTTCGCGCCACGCTCGGCGACCTCGCCAGCAGCGCCCGCCAGCATCGCCTGCAGTCGCCGACCCTGTTGATTGTTGGCGAAGTCGCTGCCCTGGCCGATCAGCTCAACTGGTTTGGCCCGCAGCCATTGACCATCCCGGTCGACAAAGCGCATGTTCTGCGCGCTGCCTGACTACAAGGAACACCATCCCATGTCCTACGCATCCATCCTCGACACGATCGGCAATACTCCGGTCGTCAAGCTGCAGCGCCTCGCCCCGCCGGGCATCGACCTCTTCGTCAAGGTCGAGTCGTTCAATCCGGGTGGCTCGGTCAAGGATCGCCTCGCCCTGGCGGTGGTCCTCGATGCCGAGAAAAGCGGCAAGCTGAAACCCGGGCAGACCATCGTCGAGGCAACCTCGGGCAACACCGGCGTCGCCCTGGCCATGGTCGCCGCCGCGCGCGGCTATCCGTTCGTCGCGGTGATGGCGGAAACCTTCTCCATCGAAAGGCGCAAGCTGATCCGTGCCTATGGCGGCAAGGTCATCCTCACGCCGGCGGCGGCGCGCGGCACCGGCATGGTCGCCAAGGCCCGCGAACTGGCGGAAAAGCACGGCTGGTTCCTCAGTGCGCAGTTCGACAATCCGGCCAATCCCGCCTGGCATCGCAATACCACCGGCCCGGAAATCCTGCGCGACTTCGCCGGCAAGCGCCTCGATTATTTCGTCAGCGGCTGGGGCACCGGCGGCACCCTGACCGGCGTCGGTGAAGTGCTGCGCCTGGCTCGCCCGGAAGTGCAGATCATCGCCAGTGAACCGGCGGCGGCGGCGATGCTCTCGGGCAAGGAATGGAAGCCGCACAAGATCCAGGGCTGGACACCGGACTTGATCCCGTCCGTGCTCAATCGCAATGTTGCCCATCGCATCCTCACCGTCGACGACACCGTCGCCCGTGATACGGCGCGACTGCTGGCGCAAAAGGAAGGCATCTTCGCCGGCGTCTCCGCCGGTGCCACCCTGGCCAGCGCACTGGAGATTGCCGGCGAGGCGAAAGCGGGTTCGGTGATCCTGGCCATGCTGCCGGATACCGGCGAACGCTATCTGTCGACCTATTTGTTCGAGGGCGTCAACGAGGGTTCCGACGATGAGTGGCTGGCCGCGCTGGGCTGAGCACCGGCACTCGCGTATTCCAGTTCGGCCAAGCTCGGTTTTCCCGGCTGGGCGAATGTTCCTGCAACGGATGCAAAAAGGGCGCCTTGCGGCGCCCTTTTCGGGAATGCGGAGGCGGAGAATCAGGCCCCTTTCTTCCATTGGCCGAGGGCGGCCAAGCCATTTTCGCGGGCACGCTGGGCGACCGTGCTCTGCGCGGCGGCGAAATTGGCCGCCATGTCCTTGCCCCACAGCTTGAGTGCCGCCTGCTGCATGGCGCGACCGTATGAGAACGACAACGGCCAAGGGTGCGGACCCTGCTGGTTCATCGCATTGAGATGCGCGGTGGCGAGTTCATCGGACTGGCCACCGGAGAGGAAGACGATACCCGGCAGCGATGCCGGCACCGAGGCCTTGAGGCAGCGGATGGTCGCGTCGGCGACATCGTCGATGTCGGATTGCTCTTCGCAATCCTTGCCCGCCAGCACCATGCTCGCCTTGAGGATGGTGCCCTCGAGAAACACGTTCTGCTCGTACAGGGAAGCAAACAGGCTGCGCAGGGTGGCTTCGGTCACTTCATAGCATTCGTCGATGTCGTGCGAACCATCCATCAGCACTTCCGGTTCGACCATCGGCACGATGCCGGCTTCCTGGCACAGCGCCGCATAACGGGCCAATGCGTGGCAATTGGCTTCGATGCAGGTGCCGCTCGGTGCATCGCCGCTGATCGTGATGACCGCACGCCACTTGGCGAACTTGGCGCCCAGTTTGGCGTATTCGTTGAGACGCTCGCGCAGGCCATCGAGGCCTTCGGTAACCAGCTCGCCCGGAAAACCGGCCAGCGGGAAAGGTCCCTTGTCGACCTTGATGCCCGGCAGGATGCCGGCATCGAGCATGAGCTTGGTGAACGGCACGCCGGCCTTGGTCGACTGGCGGATCGTCTCGTCGTACAGGATCGCACCGGAGATGTGCTGGTTCAGGCCCGGCGTGGTCAACAGCATCTCGCGATAGGCGCGGCGATTCTCTTCGGTGTTCGGCACGCCCACCGTGTCAAAACGCTTCTTGATGGTGTTGTTGGATTCGTCGATGGCAATGATGCCCTTGCCCGGTGCCACCATCGCCTGGGCGATGCTTTCAAGCTGCTCGATACTCATGGATGAACGACTCCGTAAAACAAACGCGTTATGCCGTCACGCAGGATGCTGGGTGCCGGACAGGGAGGGATGGGACTTTCAGGGGCGCGGAGTATAGGCCAGATCGCGTCGGACTGCAGTCCGCCCGGGTCCGCCATCGGCACACTGGCGACGCGTCAAAGCGTCGCAACGATTGTCGGCACGTTATTGTTTTTGCTGGCTTTTCGGATTCCAGCGCCGTGCCGGGATGACACACTTCTCCATGATCGCCTGACGCGCATCTGCATCCGCCGGGAGATTGAACGGAAAGATCAGCGAACTGAACACGCGATCACGCCCGGCGTTGCTGATGGTCGGCTCGAACTCGATGTTTTCGGCGATGCTCCGGGCCAGCTCGCCGAGACCGCCCGGTGGCTCGACCTTCTCGACGGTGATATTGCTGGCACGGCCATTGCCTTCGACGATGAACGACACCGCCGCGCAACCGGATTGATCCATGTTCTTGCCACCGAGGGGCGCATTGCCCGCGACCGAGGCCTTCATCAGCACCCAGTATTTTTCAAGGTCCTCCGGCGCGACCGAACGCGGAACCTTTTGCGCAAAAGCAAACGACATCACGGACATGCTGGCAACCAGCAAAATGGCACGGCGCAGATACATGGCAGTTACTCCGCTGGAAAGGGACGAAGGATAGCGAATCCGGGGCAAGCGAACCCTGTTCATCCTTCGACTGGCTCAGGACTTTCGGAGGCGAGCGGATTTGCATTCTGGCGGCCTGGTGCGATTCTTTCGCCGAAAACCGCGAAGACAAGCGAAACCCGGCGCCTGGTCGCATTCCCGTCAATCGTTCGGCAGGCTCGGGACGAACAGAGAGTGAGGGTTGAGTCCGCCCCACCCGCTCGCCCTGAGCCTGTCGCAGGAGCGCCCTCAGCCTTCGGACCCGAAATCAGAGATCTCCCAACCCCTCAGCCATTCCATCCGCGCCGACGCGCAACAGTTTCAACGTATTGGTGCCGCCGAGCTGGCCGGTGTGGTCGCCGGTGGTGAGGATCACGCGGTCGTCCTCGACCAGGTGAGCAAGGTGGTACAGGTGCTGGATCGCCTCGCGCGCGGCTTGCATCGGGCCGACATCGTGGGGATCGAATTCGATCGGGTGGACATCGCGAAACAGCAGCATGCGCCGACGCGCGGCAGCATTGCGCGACAGCGCGTAGATGGGCACGCTGGAGCGATGGCGTGACAGCCAGCGCGCCGTGGCACCGGATTCTGTCAAGGCAACAATGGCACGCACGCCAATGCGGTCGGCGAGGAACATGCTCGCCAGGGCAATGGCCTGGTCGGTGCGATCAAGTGCATGCGCGCCCGGCCCGAAATCGATCTTTGGCTCGAACTGGCGTTCCGCACCCAGGCAGACCCGGCGCATCGCGGCAACGGCCGTATCCGGATGGCGGCCCGAGGCGGTCTCCTGCGACAACATCACCGCGTCGGTGCCGTCGATCACCGCGTTGGCGACATCGAGCACTTCGGCGCGGGTCGGAATGGGCGACTCGACCATCGATTGCATCATCTGCGTGGCGGTGATGACGACGCGGCTGCGCTCCAGCGTTTCGCGGATGATCTTCTTCTGCAGCCCGGGCAATTCCGCATCACCGATTTCCACGCCGAGGTCGCCGCGGGCGACCATCACCACATCGCTGGCGTCGATGATTTCGCCGAGCGCGGCAATCGCTTCGGTACGTTCGATCTTGGCGACGATGGCGGCATCGCCGCCGGCCTCGCGCAGCAGGCGACGCGCCTGTTC
The DNA here is from genome assembly GCA_001899855.1 of Lysobacterales bacterium 63-13. Taxonomy (GTDB): domain Bacteria; phylum Pseudomonadota; class Gammaproteobacteria; order Xanthomonadales; family Rhodanobacteraceae; genus Dokdonella. The sequence continues at coordinate 173,431 of MKWR01000029.1, read as the reverse complement.
GACATCGGCCGCGCATTTGACGAAGGATACCGCGAGAAATTCGACCTGCAGTTCGGCGGCAAGCTGGATATCGTGGCGATCCTTGTCCGAAAGCGCGGCAACCGTAAGCCCGCCCCCCTGGCGATTGATGCCCTTGCGATCGGACAGGCGACCGCCAATACGCACGCGGCAATGCACCAGTTCGACAACCACCTCGACAACGTCAAGGGCAATCAGGCCGTCATCGAGGAGGAGGAGGTCGCCAGGCTTCACGTCGCGCCACAGGTCGAGATAGCCGACGCCAACCCGGCTGGCATCGCCGGGTGGTGCATCGGCACGGCAGTCCAGGGTGAAGCGCGCACCGACCTCAAGATGCACCGCGCCATCGGCAAAGCGCTCGACGCGGATCTTCGGTCCCTGCAGGTCGCCAAGCACGGCGACCTCACGACCAAGTTCCGCCGCTGCGGCACGCGCCGCCGCGGCACGTGCGCGATGGTCGTCGGCAACGCCGTGGGAGAAATTCAGGCGCACCACATCCACGCCTTCGGCAAGGACCTTCTTCAACATCCCGGGCGCATCGGTGGCCGGGCCCAACGTGGCAATGATCCGCGTGCGACGCAACTGCTCAGACATCCAGTGATCCCTCCGGGTCAACGCATGAAGCTATCACAGGCGTGCGGCGGCAACGTGTCGGCACGTCCCCGCGCACGCCTGCGCATGGATTGCGCGGAGCGGATCAGGCGCCGCGTGCACGCAGCGCGGTGACAGCCGGCAACTCCTGGCCCTCGAGGAATTCAAGGAAGGCGCCGCCGCCGGTGGAGATGTAGGAAACCTTGTCGGCAATGCCGTATTTCTCGACTGCGGCGAGGGTGTCGCCGCCGCCGGCAATGGAGAACGCCGGCGATTTCGCGATGGCCTGCGCCAGCACCCTGGTGCCGCCGCCAAAGGCATCGAACTCGAATACGCCAACCGGGCCGTTCCAGACCACGGTGCCGGCCTTGTCGATCATGGCGGCGTAATGCGCGGCGGTCTGCGGGCCGATATCGAGGATCATGTCCTCGTCGCCGACCTCGGCAACGAGCTTCACCGTCGCTGGCGCATCGGCGGCAAAGCGCGGCGCGACGACGACATCGACGGGAATCGGCACCTGTCCGCCGCGCGCCGCGGCTGCCGCGCTGATGCGTCGGGCCGTGTCGACCAGTTCCGGCTCGCACAGCGATTTGCCGACCTTGTAGCCGGCTGCAGCGAGGAAGGTGTTGGCAATGCCGCCACCGACGATCAACTGATCGACCTTGTCGACGAGGTTCTCCAGCAGGGTCAGCTTGGTCGACACCTTGGATCCGGCAACGATCGCCAGCAGCGGTCGCGATGGATATTCAAGCGCCTTGGCCAGCGCATCGAGCTCGGCCATCAGCAATGGTCCACCGGCGGCGATCCGCGCGAAGCGGATCACCCCATGCGTGGACGCCTGCGCGCGGTGCGCGGTGCCAAACGCATCCATGACGAAGACATCGCACAATGCCGCATATTTGCGCGAGAGCGCCTCGTCGTCCTTGGCCTCGCCGACATTCATGCGGCAGTTTTCAAGCAGGCTGATCGAGCCGGGCGCAACCTCGACGCCGTCGACCCAGTCGCGGATCAGCGGCACCTCGCGGCCAAGCAACTCCGACAAACGCGCGGCCACCGGGGCCAGCGAATCCGCCTCGCTCCAGACGCCCTCCTTGGGCCGTCCCAGATGCGAGGTGACCAGCACCGTCGCGCCCTTTTCCAGGGCCAGTTTCAACGTCGGCAATGAAGCCGTGATGCGCTGCTCGGAGGTGATCCTGCCCGCCTCGATCGGCACGTTGAGATCCTGTCGTATGAGGACGCGCTTGTTGCCGAGATCGAGATCGCTCATGCGAAGGATGGGCATCGGGCTTTCCTGGTCATTGGAAGAAGATGAGCGCGCCATTACAGCGACAGCGCGCGAACTTTGCAAATGATCCAGGCGGTGTTTGCGGCATCCCGCAACGGCCTGCACGCCGTCACCTCGAGCGGCGCGTCCGTTGCATCGGCTTCACCTTGTCCGGCGCTCCCGATCGCGCGGACGGCAGGCGCATCATTGGCCGCCGCTGCACGGTCGCTGTCAAAGCCAGCGCCGCACCCGCGCGCAATAGGCGCTGAACGCCTCGCCAAAGATGCGTTGCAGGGCGCGCTCTTCCGGACGGATCTGGAAGCGGGTGATGTAGAGGACGAAGGCGAGGATGCCTGCGAACGGCAACCAGGCGGAAAGATGCACTGCCCAGGCCAGCAACAGGATGGCCATGCCGACATACATCGGATTGCGCGTGATGCGGTAGATGCCACCGACGACCAGGCTCGAACTGCGCTCGGGCTTGAGCGGATTGACGGTCGTGCGCGAGGCGCGAAACGCGAGGATGCCGGACACATCGAAGGCGATGCCGATCAGCACCAGCACGACGACAAGGACGTGGCGCAGTTCCGCTTGCATGGCAAAGCGCGGGCCGATCTGCGCCAGTGCCCACATCGCGGCAACCGTCAGCAACGCAACGAGGGGTGGCGGGATCCGGTGTTCAAGATTGAGCATGGCTGCTTCGGCTGGAACCTGTCTGCACGGAGCGCGCAGTTTGCCGGATCCACACCGGCAGGTGCGAACGGCTTCGCGCCACGTCCGGACAGGGCGTGCGCGAAGCCGGCACCGTGTCGTTTCCTCAACTCTGCGACTTGACCAGCAGATGCTTGGCCAACTGACCATGCAGCTGTCCGATCGCCTTGGCGATATGCAGCATGCCGAACAGCAGCAACACACCCGCGATAAACACCAGCGGCAGCCAGAATGGCGATGTCATGAACAGATCCGAGCGATCGTTGATGATGATTCCGCCGGGAACTCCGAACACATGCAGGAACGGCGCGGCAATGAAACCCAGTGCCAAGGACATGCCGATGGTGACGATGCAGAAATAGACAATGCCCAGCGGCAGCATCAGCAGCATGTAGAACAGCGTGCTCCAGGTGCGCGGATCGGTGAACATCGCGCCGATGCGTTGCCAGATCGATTTTTCGAGATCGACATACAGCGGGCGACGCGGCATGCGCACACCGAGCATGGCCTCGACGATCTTGCCTTCGACAAAGGACAAGGCGCGCACCGTGGCGAAGAACAGCACGATGAACGGAATGCCGATGATGAGGATCGCGAACCCCGCCGAGAGACTCAAGCCGGTGACCACCCAGGTGAAGTAGAAAATTCCGGTCGCCAGCGCCAGCACCATGTAGAACATTGCCGCATAGGCGCGCGGATCAACCGCAACGCTGAAGAACCTGGCGATGAAGGATTTCTCGGTGACGGGGCGCACACGGCGTGGCCGCAAGGCCTGCTCGACCTCGCCCTCCTTGACCCGATAGATCTCGGCGACCTCGTCGGGCGCGCCGTAGCTGGTCGCAACCTTGGCCAGGACCGCCGCCTCGTCGAGCTCGGGATGCTCCGCCAGTTCGGCGCGCAGGTGTTCCTCGGCGTCGTACAAGGCATCCTGGATCATCGCCGCATCGGCCCCGCGCAGCTCCACACGCAACTGGTCGAGGTATTCACGGATGGTTTTCGGAATCGGATGATTCATGGTTTCGCCCCTTGCAAACTGTTGCTTTCGAGCACGCTGTCGACAAAATCCCGTGTCGTCGTCCACGCCGCAATCCATTGTTCGAGGACCGCACGCCCGAGCGCGGTGATCCGGTAATAGCGGCGCGGCGGCCCGGCCACGGACGGTTCAACCTCGCTGTCGAGCAGACCCGAGGCACTCAAGTTGCGCAGCACCGGATACAGCGCGCTCTGCTTGCCGGCCAGCACGCCCTCGCCGCCGTCGGCAAGGCGCTTGGCAATCAGGTAGCCATACATCGGTTCGTCGGTCCCGGCGAGAACGGCGAGCAACACCAGCGAGACGGATCCGGCGGACAATTCCTTCTGGAATTTCTTCAGGTGGCTTTCGAGTTCGGTCATGGGAGCTGCCATTCATCACGCCATAGCGTTGAATGGATCATAGTATTGACTTCGCACTAGTGAATGCGCCAGAAGTCATGCGCCGCGCAAGCCAGCGGAACGGTTAGGCTTGCGCCTTCAGCCACCAGGTTTGGGGACAGCATGAGCAAGGAGATCGGCGCAGCCGCAAGACACTTCGGGGTGCGCATCGGACAGCGGGCTTTGCCTAGCCGGGCCGCTGCCGCATTGCCCTCGGATCGGCGCATCTCGATCAGCAGCCGCTGGCCGCTGGCCGCCGCACTGGGCATGGGCCTGATGCTGGGCGGCCTGGCCACGGCGGCCGATGCACCGGCGAAGAAGCCGACCATGCAGGAGGTCATCGATGCCTCCGCGGCGAGCGACTGGCGTACGCTGGATGCGGAAAACACCCTTTACATGGAACTGCCTGGCGGGCGCGTCGTCATTGAACTGGCCCAGGCGTTCGCGCCCCTGCATGTGGTCAATATCCGCACCCTGGTCAGGCAGAAGTATTTCGATGGTCTCGCCATCCTGCGCGTGCAGGACAATTTCGTGACCCAATGGGGTGACCCGAATGGCGAGGACGCGGAGAAATCCCGCTCGCTCGGCAAGGCCAGGGCGACCTTGGCCGCCGAATTCACGCGGCCTGCCGAGGGTCTTGCGTTCACCGTGCTGCCCGACGGCGATCTGTATGCGCCCGAAGCCGGTTTCTCCAACGGTTTTCCGGCCGCGCGTGATCCGAAATCCGGCCAGGCCTGGCTTGCGCACTGCTACGGCATGGTCGGCGCCGGCCGCAACAACGAACCGGAATCCGGCAGCGGCGCCGAATTGTATGTCGTCATCGGTCACGCGCCGCGCCAGCTTGATCGCAACATCGCCACGGTCGGACGCGTGGTCAAGGGCATGGAGTTGCTAGCCGCCCTGCCGCGCGGCAACGACGCGGCCGGGTTCTACGACAAGGATCAGGCCAGGCCGCCGATCACCTCGGTGCGCCTCGCCGCCGATGTGGCCGCCAGCGAACGCATCCCGCTGGAAATCCTGCGCACCGACACGCCGACCTTCAGCGCGCTGATCGAATCACGCCGCAACCGCAGTGATGCGTGGTACATCCATCCCGCCGGCAAGATCGACCTGTGCAACGTGCCGATCCCGGTGCGCGAGCGCAAGGCAACCCAATAGCGGCTGCAGCGATCCCGGAGGAAACAGCCTGCGGCTTGCCGCAGGCTGGCGCAAAGCATCAGGCCCGAGAGCTTCTGCCAGGGGACAGCCTCAAGCCGCGTCGAGGATCGCGTTCCACTTGTCCAGGTGCGCCTTGGTCGCCGCGAACAAGGCGCTGGTGTCGCCATTGATCGTGATCGACTCGATCGTGTCGCCGCCGCGGATGGCATCGACGACTTTCTGATCGGCCGGGCCATCGACCATGCCGAACACGGTGTGCTTGCCATCCAGCCACGGCGTGGCGACATGGGTGATGAAGAACTGGCTGCCATTGGTGCCCGGACCGGCATTGGCCATCGACAACACGCCGCCGGAATTGTGCTTGAGGCTCGGCACGATCTCGTCCTCGAAGCGATAGCCCGGACCGCCGGTGCCGCTGCCGCTCGGGCAGCCGCCCTGGATCATGAAATCGGGGATCACGCGATGGAAGATCAAGCCGTTGTAGTAGCCGCGCTGGGCGAGATTGACGAAATTTGCCACCGTGATCGGGGTCTTGTCTGCAAACAGATTGACCCGGATCGGCCCCTTGGATGTGCTGAACAGGGCAGTCAGGTGGTTGGGTGCATTCATTGCGTTGCTCCAGATCATGAACGGACTAGCCTAAACGATTTTCGCGGATTCGACAGTGCGCCTGCGCCGCAAGTGTGACGGCAGCCGGCGCCACGCCTCGCTTTTCCGTGGCCGATGTGAAGGCGAATCAGCGTTGCCATGGCTCATCCGGACCAGCCGGGCGCATCGACATGACGTGCGCATTGGCGCGGCGGCAGCATCGCCCCGACTGGCGGAAATCAAGCGCCCGATCCGAAATCCGGGCATAATGCCCGGCTGCCGCGAAATCGCGGCCCCCGACTTTCTTCCTGTGACGGCCCGCTACGAGGTCGTTTGGTGTTCCCGATGTCCATCGAAAAACTGCGCAATATCGCGATCGTCGCCCACGTCGATCATGGCAAGACGACCCTGGTCGACTGCCTGCTCAAGCAATCCGGCACCTTCAGCGAGCGCACCGTGCTCGCCGAACGCGTCATGGATTCCAACGACCAGGAAAAGGAACGCGGCATCACCATCCTGTCCAAGAACACCGCGATCACCTGGCGCGACAACCGCATCAACATCGTCGACACGCCGGGCCATGCCGATTTCGGCGGCGAGGTCGAGCGCGTGCTGTCGATGGTCGACACCGTGCTGATCCTCGTCGATGCCATGGACGGGCCGATGCCGCAGACGCGCTTCGTCACGCAGAAGGCCTTCGAGATGGGATTCAAGCCCATCGTCGTGATCAACAAGGTCGATCGTCCCGGCGCGCGTCCTGACTGGGTGCTCAACGCCACCTTCGACTTGTTCGACCGCCTCGGCGCGACTGACGAGCAGCTCGATTTCCCGGTCGTCTATGCCTCGGCCCTGCACGGCTATGCCGGTCTCGATTCCGATGTGCGCTCCGGCGACATGACGCCGCTTTACGAGGCGATCATGAAGCACGTGTCGCCGCCGCAGGTTGATCCGGACGGCCCCTTCCAGATGCGCATCAGCCAGCTCGACTACAGCAACTATGTCGGCCTGATCGGCATCGGCCGCATCCAGCGCGGCAAGGTGCGCACCAACATGCCGGTCGCCGTGCTCGACAAGGATGGCAAGAAGCGCAATGCCAAGGTGCTGCAGGTGCTCGGCTTCATGGGCCTGGAGCGCCGCGAAGTCGCCGAAGCCGAAGCCGGCGACATCATCGCCATCAACGGCATCGAGGGCTTGAGCATTTCCGACACCATCTGCGCGCCGGAAGCGCCGGAGCAGTTGCCGGTGCTGCACGTCGACGAGCCGACCATCAGCATGACCTTCCAGGTCAACAATTCGCCGTTCGCCGGAGTCAAGGAACACAGCGGCGGCAAGTTCCTGACCAGCCGCCAGATCCGCGAGCGCCTGCTTCGCGAAACCCTGCACAACGTCGCCATGAAGGTCGAAGAGACCGAGGATCCGGACAAGTTCAAGGTTTCCGGTCGTGGCGAACTGCATCTGTCCGTGCTCATCGAGACCATGCGTCGCGAAGGCTACGAACTGGCCGTCTCGCGCCCCGAGGTCATCGTCAAGGAAATCGACGGCGAGCTGCAGGAACCCTACGAGCAACTGGTCGTCGACCTCGATGAACAATTCCAGGGCGGCGTCATGGAGCGTCTCGGCAACCGTCGCGGGCAGCTCTCGAATATCGAACTCGATGGTCGCGGTCGCGCTCGTCTGGAGTACATGATCCCGGCGCGTGGCCTGATCGGTTTCCAGACCGAGTTCCGCACCATCACCGCCGGCACCGGCCTGCTCTTCCATGTCTTCGATCACTACGGTCCGCGCTCGGAAGGCGCGATCGCCAAACGCTCCAATGGCGTGATGATCTCGAACGGCCAGGGCCCGTCGCCAGCGTATTCGCTGGTCAGCCTGCAGGAGCGCGGTCGCCTGTTGATCAACGAAGGCGACGAAATCTACGAAGGCCAGCTGGTCGGCATCCACGCCAAGGACAATGACCTCACCGTCAACGCCCTGCGTGCCAAGCAGATGACCAACGTGCGCGCCGCCGGCAAGGATGAAACCGTGCAGCTGACGCCGCCGATCAGGATGTCGCTGGAACAGGCGCTGGAGTTCATCGAGGACGACGAACTGGTCGAAGTCACGCCCAAGGCGATCCGCCTGCGCAAGAAGCACCTGACCGAGAACGACCGCAAGCGCGCCTCGCGCGCCGCCGCCTGATCACCCTGGATCGGCTGCTGGCCGATCCGGCAAATCACCCGGCACGGTGAGGCACGTCGGCGCTGCCTGTCGGCAGCGCCCCGGCCCGAGAAGTTTCAGTGGAACAAGGAAGATAGAAGGAGTCGGCCGATAAGCCGGGTTTTGTCGTGGGCAGCCATTCCTCTGGATCCTGCGTCGCCGCAGGATTCAAGCAACCAACCCGGGAGCGACGCGGGCCGCGCCATGGCTCCCCTATTTGGTCTTGCTCCAGGTGGGGTTTGCCGTGCCATGCGGCGTTGACCCCGCATGCGGTGTGCTCTTACCACACCGTTTCACCCTTGCCACGCGCACCTTGCGATGCCGTTCGGCGGTTTGCTTTCTGTTGCACTTTCCGTCGGCTCACGCCGCCCAGGCGTTACCTGGCACCTTGCCCTGCGGAGCCCGGACTTTCCTCGCCGTGTCGAAACACGTCGCGACTGCCTGGCCGACTCCAGCGCGCATTCTAGCTTGGAAAGCCGGGATTCGGGATTTGAGATTCGCAAAAGCCCGGAATGCCGGCCGCCCTTGAGGTAGCCGCGCTTTCACGCCCCAGCAAAAGTTACTGGGTCCAAGCCTGCGCCGGGACGACGAGTGGCGAAATGGGCCTTTCCGAATCCCCAATCCCGAATCCCCAATCCCCGCCTTCCGTTTGAGGCCTACGGCGCGCTCGGCTATGCTGCCGCGCTGCGCTTCGCCCGTTTGGGATCCTCTTGCTCACTACCCGCTCTGATCTGGTGAAGAAATCCTTCTGGCGCGCCGTGCTGTTCGCAGCCATCGTCGCCGCGTTGAACTTCGCCCTCTGGGCATTCCTCAATCGGCCCAAGCAGATCGATGACTGGAGCGGCCGCGTCGAAGGCATGGCCTACAACGCCTTCCAGCGCTACCAGGATCCGACCAAGGGCCTGTTCCCCAGCGAGTCCGAACTGGCCAGCGACATCCGCATGCTGTCGCGGCATACCAAGCGCCTGCGCACCTATTCCTCGCTGGAAAGTCCGCAGATCCCGCGACTCGCCGCGTTCTACGACATGGAGGTCATGTCGGGTGCGTGGATCGACCGGCGCATGCACAACAACGAAGCCGAACTGGAGGCGCTGATCGCGCTCTCGCGCAAGCACGACAACATCACCCGCGCCATGATCGGCAACGAGACGATCCTGCGCGGCGATGTCAGCATCGACCAGCTGATCAACTACATCGATCGTGCCCGCGCGCAGTTGAAGATCCCGGTTTCAACCGCCGAACCGTTCTATGTCTGGGAGCGCAATCCAAAGCTCGCCGAGCACGTCGATTTCATCAGCGTGCACCTGCTGCCGTACTGGGAAAAAATCCCGCGCAAGGATGCCATCAACTTCACCCTTGGCCAGTACAAGAGGCTCAAGGAACTGTTTCCCGGCAAGCCGGTGGTCATCGGCGAAGTGGGCTGGCCGTCGAACGGCGACCGTCTTGAACACGCGCAGCCCTCGATCGAGGACGAAGCGCAGTTCTTGCGCGAGTGGTTCAACGTCGCCGAACGCGAGCACATCGACTACTACGTGATGGAAGCGATCGACCAGCCGTGGAAGGAAGTCGTCGCCGGCCGCGTCGAAGCCTACTGGGGCATGTTCAATGCCGCGCGCGAGCCGAAGTTCGCGCTGACCGGCAAGGTCATCGAGGATCCGACCTGGTGGATCAAGGCGCTCGCGGCATCCCTGCTGGCGCTGCTGCCGATGTTCTGGTTCGCCCGGCACTTCATGCGCTTCTATGTGAGCGGCATCCTGTTCTTCCTCGGGCTGATCCAGTTGTCGGTGTCGGTCATCGTCTGGTCGGTCAGCGTGCCGCTGGCGTTCTACCTGAGCCCGCTGGACTGGACCATGTTCCTGCTGCTGGTGCCGGCCCAGCTCGCCATCATCCTCGTCCTGCTGATCAACGGTTTCGAATTCACCGAAGTCCTGTGGCGACCGCGATGGCTGCGCCACTTCGAGCTGCTGCAACCCTCGCCGGCCGCCGAACAGCCGTTTGTCTCGATCCACCTGGCCTGCTGCAACGAGCCGCCGGAGATGGTCATCCTCACGCTTGATTCGCTGGCCGCGCTCGATTACGCCAACTACGAAGTGCTGGTCATCGACAACAACACCAAGCGCGAGGATGTGTGGAAACCGGTCGAGGAATACTGCGCGAAACTCGGCGCGCGATTCCGCTTCTTCCACCTCAACCCGTGGCCGGGCTTCAAGGCGGGCGCGCTCAACTTCGGCCTTGAACAGACCGACCCGCGAGCCGAAATCGTTGCCGTCGTCGATGCCGACTATGTCGTGCGCGAGGACTGGCTCAGTGCCCTGACCGGGCACTTCAAGGATCCGAAGATCGCCGTGGTGCAATGTCCGCAGGCGCATCGCGATTTCGAATCCGACCCATTCCGGCGCATGACCGCATGGGAATACGACGGCTTCTTCCGCATCGGCATGCACCATCGCAACGAGCGCAACGCCATCATCCAGCACGGCACCATGACCATGGTACGCAAGGATCTGCTCAACAACACCGGCAAGTGGTCCGAGTGGACGATCTGCGAGGATGCCGAGCTCGGCCTGCGCCTGATGCATGCCGGCCACGAGCTGGCCTATGTCGACGAGTTGATGGGCAAGGGCCTGACGCCGGCCGATTTCACCGCCTACAAGTCGCAGCGCTACCGCTGGGCGTTTGGCGCGATGCAGATCATGAAGGCACGCTTTGGCTGGATGACGGCCAAGGACAGTCCGCTAAGCCGTGGCCAGAAGTTCCACTTCCTCACCGGCTGGTTCTCGTGGTTCGCCGATGCCCTGCACCTGGTCTTCACCATGATGGCAATCGCCTGGACCATCGGCATGGTCGGCTGGCCGCGCTATTTCACCTTGCCCATGGAATTGTTCCTCATCCCGATCATCGGCTTCATCATCAGCAAGGTGTTCTTCGGCATCGTCCTCTATCGCAAGCGCGTGCCGTGTTCGTGGTACGACACGATCATGGCCTCGATCGCCAGCATGGGCCTCAGCCACGCCATTGCCCGCGGCATCTTCCTCGGCCTGTGGAAGAAGAAGGGCGAGTTCGTGCGCACGGCGAAGAGCCGCCGCCTCGGCGGCAAGCCGAGCGCGTTCTCGTCGGTGCGCGAGGAACTGCTGATGTTCATCGCCCTCCTCGCCAGCATCATCGCCATGATCCATTCCACCGGCATCAATTACATCGAAGGAAAATTGTGGATCGGCATCCTCGCGGCGCAGGCGATCCCCTATGCCTCGGCCCTGGTCGGCGCATGGATCGCGCACCAGTCGAGTGAAGCGGCAGCCTGAAGTGACGGCGCATGCGCGTGCGCCGGCACGGCAATCGTGGCCGGTGGATGAACGCGGCACACGCGCATAACATTGCTCTGCCGCGCGCCCTGCTATAAAACAGCCCATGAGCCCTGCCGCCTCAATCCATCCTCGCCGTTTGCCTCTGTTGCGAACCGGCCTGGTTGCGCTGGTCTTTGCGGCGGCCTCCTTGCCGGCGCTGGCGGCGCATGTCCGCGTGCAGCTTGATGGACTTGACGACGAACTGTCCGCGGCCGCGCTCGGCGCCCTGGAATTGCAGCAATACAGCAAGCGCGAGGTCAGTCGCGCCCAGGTCCAGCGCCTTTACCGGCGTGCCGAAAGGCAGATCCAGCGCGCCCTCGAACCCTACGGCTATTACAACGTCGGCGTGGCCGGGGAACTCGCCAACGAAGGCGAGGACTATCGCGCCGTCTTCACCGTGAAACCCGGCGATCCGGTCAAGATCACTGCGGTCGACATCCACATCGATGGCGAGACCGAGGGTCTGCGCGCCGTCGACATGGCACGTGCCGCCTTCTCGCCACGCCAGGGCCAGCGCCTCGACCACGCCGAGTACGAGCGCAGCAAGGCGGCCATCCATGCAGCATTGTTCAGCGTCGGCTATCTCGATGCCGAGCTGGCCACGCATCGGGTCGAGGTGCAACGCGCGGCGAACACGGCGACGATCAAGCTCGCCTGGAAAGTCGGCCAGCGCTATCGCTTCGCCGACACCGGCTTCGAGGGCAGCCAGTTTCCTGATGAATTCATGCAGCGCTACATTCCCTGGGAGGTCGGCGACTACTATGACCAGACACAATTGCTGGCCCTGCAGCAGCGCCTGTTCGATGCCAACTATTTCGCCATCTCGCAGGTGCAGCCGGATCTCGACAAGGCGAGCGCGGGATCGGTGCCAATCGCGGTGACCCTGGCCCCGGCCAAGCGCACGGTCTATACCGGCGGCGTCTTCGTCGGCACCGATACCGGCGCCGGCATCCGCGGCGGCATCGAACGACGCTGGGTCAATCGCCGCGGCCACAAGATGAAGTTCGAGACCATACTCGCCCAGCGCCTGAAGACCTTGTCGACCCTCTACCAGGTTCCACTGCCCGGCAAGAACAACCACAGCTTGAACTTCGGCATCACCTATCGCGACGAAAACACCAAGACCAGCGAATCGAAAACCCTGCGCCTGGCAGCGAATGATTCGCAGGTCTGGCATGGCTGGACGCGCACCCTCGGCCTGCAGTTCCTGACCGGCGATTTCAAGGTCGCGGAACAGAAGGGAAGCACCACCCTGCTCTACCCGGAAATCGTGCTGGCCAGGAAGCGTGCCGATGATTTCAACTTTCCGCGCAAGGGCTGGTCGCTGACGATGGCCGCGCGCGCCGGCCAGAAGGGCCTGCTTTCCGACACCAGCTTTGCCCAGATCACGGCGGATGCGAAGTGGATACGCGGGATTGGCGATGACAGCCGCTTCATCGCCCGTGGTGCCTTTGGCTATACCCGGGTCGACGATTTCGACAAGTTGCCGCCCGAGTTGCGCTTCTTTGCCGGCGGTGATCGCTCGATCCGTGGCTATGCATTCCAGACCGTCGGCCCACGCCGGCAATTTGCCGACAATCCCGTACCCAAGGTGATCGGTGGCAAGCAACTCCTTGTCGGCAGCGCCGAGTACGAATACTACTTCACGCCGAAATGGGGCGCGGCCGCATTCGTCGATGCCGGCGATGCCTTCAGTGGCAAGGATTTCGATCTCAAGATCGGTGCCGGCCTCGGCATGCGCTGGCGCTCGCCGGTGGGGCTGGTTCGCGTCGATCTCGGCACGCCGATCGGCGATCCCTACGCCAGCGGCATCGAACTCCACATCATCATCGGGCCGGATCTGTGAGCGCCGCCGGGCAAGCCGCAGCCAAGCCGACCAGGCGCCCCGTCAGGCGTCGAATCCTGCGTGGCATCGGCTGGACCCTGCTGGCCTTGCTCGTCGTCATTGGCGGCCTCCTGCTGTGGGCGCTCAACAGCGAATCCGGCGCCCGCTTCGTGCTGGCCCGCGTGCAATCCGCCCTCGATGACAAGCTCGTCATCGGCCACAGCAGCGGCAGCTTGTCCGGCCCGCTCGTGCTGGACGACCTGCGCTATGCCGATGCCGCCGCCGGTATCGATGCGCGCATGGGCCGGATCAGCCTTGATCCGGTCATCCTCGCCCTGCTCGGTGGCCGCGTCGAGCTGGATGAGGTGCTCGCCGACGATGTCGATGTCGCCTTGAGCACGGTCGCAGAGAAACCCGAAGACAGCAGCAGCGGGTTCTCGCTGACCGCGCCGATCGACATCCTCATCAACAAACTCGCCCTGCAACGCGCCACGATCAAGAGTGATGGCAAGCCGATCCTGCTGGTCGATCGTCTCGACCTGGTCGGCGCATGGACCGGCGTTGGCGTGCTGGTCAAGCAGATGGATCTGCACTCACCTGATGGCAGCGTCAATCTGACCGGCAACCTGGGAACCATCGGCGGCTACTCGGGCAGTGGTGAAACCACGTTTTCGTGGCGCACCGGCGAAACCGACATTGCCGGCGCGCTCACCAGTCGCAGCGACGGCAAGCAGGCCCGCATTGAATTGCATCTGGCAAGGCCGACTCCGGCGACGGCGACCATCACCATCGAGCAGGATGCCAAGGCGACGTGGGACCTCGTCCTCGACGTTCCCGGCTTCGACGCGAAATCAGTCATCCCCGACAGCACGCTGGGGCAACTGGCCGTGCACCTGCAAGGCAGCGGCAATCGCGGCAACGGCGAAGTCAGCGCCACGGCACGGATCGACCAGCACACGCTGGCAATCGCGCCGCTGCGCTACGCCTTGAACAACGGCATCATCAGCATCGACACGCTGCATCTGACTTCGCCCGCATCGACCGGCGCGCTCGATATCAGCGGCACCCTCGACACCGGCGCCTCGCCCCTGGCAGCGGATCTCAAGGCGGACTGGCAAGGCATCGAGTTGCCCGCTGACCTGGTCGGTCAGCCACTCGCCACGCATGGCAGCCTGGCGATCAATGGCAGCGCCGCGCAATTCGCGGCGAAGGGTTCGCTGGCCCTTGGCCCGCCCGATGCACTGGCCGACATCAATGTCGACATCAGCGGCACGCCGGATGCAATCACCCTGAACACCGTGCGCCTGGAACAGGCCGACGGCGGACTCGATGCCAGCGGCAGCGTCACCTTGCAACCGACGCTGGCCTGGAACATCAAGGCAAGCGCAAGCAAGCTCGATCCGGGCGCTTTCCTCGCCGACTGGCCCGGCGCGATCGATTTCATCCTCGACACGGCGGGGACGCAGACGGCGGATGGTCCCGATGCAACGCTGACCCTGGCCAAGGTCGGCGGCACGCTGCGTGGAAAACCGCTGGGCGGCTCGGCCGACTTGCACCTGCAGCCCGGCTACATCGTCGATGGCACGCTCGATGTGCAATCGGGTGGCAGTCGCCTTGTCGTCGAAGGCAGCGGCGGCACGCAGACCGATGCGCAGATCCGCTTTGCCGTGGCCTCGCTCGGCGACTGGCTGCCGGATGCAGGTGGCAAGGCGAATGGCAAGATCCGCGTCAGTGGCAACTGGCCGAAGCTCGATGTCGATGGTGATGTCAGCGCCAGCGCGATTGCCTGGGCGGGAGTCCGCATCGAATCGATGGAACTGGTGGCAAAGATCACCGATCTTGAAAAACCCGCCGGCGCGCTGACGCTGAAAGCGGAAAACCTCGCGCGTGGCGATGCGCATTTCGACAGCCTTGTCATCGAAGGCGATGGCAACAAGGAATCCCACCAGGCCAGCCTGACCGCGAAAGGCACGCCGGCAAGCATCGACGTGTCGCTGAGCGGCGGCAGCACGAACGGCATCTGGAGCGGCCAGGTCAAGACCCTGCACCTGAATCCGGCCGGGCGCAATCTTCCGGATCTCGATCTGGATCAGGCGGCACGAATGAGCTGGGATGGAAGCCGCTTCGAACTCAGCCAAAGCTGCCTCGTCGGCAAACCGCCGTCGCGGGAACGCGCTGGCCCCGCCGATCCGAAGATTCCGCTCAAGGCCGGCGAAGTTGCCGCGGAATCGGTGGCCGCACCTGAGCCGGAAGTGCCGGCACGCCTGTGCGTGGGCGGCAGCAGCGACAGCGACGGCTCGCTGGCCGGCAGCTACGCCATCGAGCACCTGCCCTTGCGCTTGCTGGTGCGTCTCGGCGCGCCGGAGTCGCCGGTGCGCCTGCGCGGCGAAATCCATGGTTCGGGAGCGGTTTCGCGCAAGGGCCAGGGCGCACTCGGCGGCAACGCATCCCTGCAATCGGACAAGGGCGAGGTGTTCTATGCCGGTGGCGACAACAAGCCGCTGCTGAGCTACACCGGCTTCAGCATCGAGGCGGCCTTGCATGATTCGGCGACCACTGCGCAGGTCCGCGCCGCGCTCGATCATGGTGGCCGCATTGCCGGCGACATCAGGATGACGCCGGGCGAAGGCGAGCAGCAGGTCCTTGACGGCAACCTCGCACTTGAACTCAACAGCCTCGCCTTCATCGAATTGCTGAGCAGCGAAGTCACCAACCCCGGCGGCAGGCTGTCGGCCAACTACGCAATTGCCGGAACGCTGTCCGCGCCGCGTCTCGACGGCGCCTTGAACCTCGACGGCTTTGCCGCGGAAATCCCTGCCGCGGGAATCAAGCTCAAGGAAGGCAAGGTCAGCCTGCGCGCCAACGACGCGCAACGCTACGTGCTGGAGGGCTCGCTGAACTCGGGCGAGGGCAAGCTGCTGATCTCCGGTGAAGGCGGGCTGGCTGCCGACGCGCCGATGACAATCAGCATCAAGGGCGAGCAATTCCTTGCCGCCGACATCCCCGCCGCGCGTGTCGTGATCAGCCCGGACCTGGCCATCGAGCGCAGCAGCGAGGGCATCCTCGTCAGCGGCAAGCTGGTCCTGCCCGCGGCCAATATCGACCTCGCCAAGTTGCCGGGCGGCGGTGCCAGCGCGGCTTCCGCCGATGTCGTCATCGTCGATGCCGAGCAGGTCGAACCGGGCAAACCGTTGCCGGTCACCGCCACGGTGACGGTATCGCTCGGTGACCAGGTCAAGCTGGCAGGCTACGGATTTGATGGCAGCCTGAGTGGCGACCTGATCGTCATCGAACGCCCCGGCCGGACCACCACCGGCAACGGCACGCTGAACGCCGGCGGCACCTACAAGGCGTACGGACAGGATCTGAAGATCGAGACCGGGCGCATCCTTTTCGCCAGCACGCCGATCGACAACCCTGGCATCGACCTCCGCGCGACACGCACGATCAAGGCCGACAACGTGACCGCCGGATTGATCGTGCGCGGCACCGCGCAGATTCCGGTGCTGACCGTGTTTGCCGATCCGGCCATGGAGCAATCCGAGGCGCTTTCCTACCTAGTCACCGGCAAGCCGCTGTCGGCGCTGAAAAGTGGCGAGGGCGACATGCTCGGCACCGCCGCGCGCGCACTCGGCACCGCCGGCGGCGACCTGCTGGCGAAGAGCATCGGCAGCAAGATGGGCATCGATGACATCGGCGTCGCCGACAACGATGCCCTCGGCGGTGCGGCGTTCACCGTCGGAAAGTATCTTTCTCCCAAACTCTATCTGAGTTACGGCGTCGGCGTCTTCGACCCCGGCGAGGTGGTCACCCTGCGCTACCTGTTCAGCCAGCGCTGGAACTTCGAGGCGCAAAACGCGACCACCGGCAGCCGCGCCGGCATCAACTATCGTTTCGAGAAATAGCCGCGTTCCAACTATCATGTCGGCATGAATGAACGTGCAGAACACCTCAAGCGCCTGCTTGCCCTCGAACCTCATGTCGAAGGCGGCCACTACCGGCGCATCTACGAATCGACCAGCAGCGTTGCCTTTGGCGACGAGCAGCGCCAGCGACCGATGGCAACGTCGATCTACTACCTGCTCTGCGCCGGCGAAGTCAGCCAATGGCATCGCATCGATGCCGACGAGATCTGGCACTGGTACGAAGGCGAGCCGATCGAGATGCTTCGATTCGATCCACGCGAGCGGCAATTGACCCGGCATCGGCTTGGCCCGGTCAGCCACGATTCCGCGCCGGTCTTTGTCGTCCCTGCCGGTTGCTGGCAGGCCGCGCGCCCGCTCGGCAGCTACGCCCTGGTCGGCTGCACCGTCGCCCCAGGATACGAGTGGCGCGGCTTCAGCACGCTGGGCGACGAAGCCACCGTGATCGACATGCTGCGCGAAGCGGATCCTGAATTGCTTGCCTTGGCTTGACGATCCAGGCCGATCACTCGACAGGCGACAGTGACCAACCTGCTTTTCATCTGCAGCCGGAACCGCCTGCGCAGCCCGACAGCCGAGCACGTTTTCGCGAGTTGGCCCGGCCTGCTCACGGCGTCTGCCGGAATCAATCGCGGAGCCGATACGCCGTTGTCGGCCGAACTGCTCGAATGGGCCGATCTCGTCTTCGTCATGGAGCCCATGCATCGGCGCAAGGTCTTGTCGAAGTTCCGCGCCCATCTGCGTGACACGAACCTGATCTGTCTCGGCATTGCCGATGACTACGAATACATGGACCCCGACCTTATCGAACTGTTGCGCGCACGCGTCGTTCCCCATCTTCCCGGGCAACGCTGACCTTGCGAATTCGCGGCGCGCATTCAGCGCCTATCCAGCGCCTTCGTGTCATCACTGGCCGCCACGCATGCCAGCGCGCGATCCGGCTGCCGTGCGTACCGGCACGGCCCCCACTGCGGAGAGCCTGCTCATCCCTTCCGAGGAGATCTCATGGCGACGAAGACGACCAGCAAGAAGACGACTCGCAGCGCAAAGAAAGAGACCGCGACAAAGACGGCAAGCCGCAAGAAATCGATCGCTGCTAAGACTGCACGTGCGAAGCCGGCGAGCAAATCCGCGACAGGGAAATCCACGACCGGCAGCAAGACCAGCCCACGCAGGGCCGCAGCGAAAAAGCCGGTGGCGAAGAAGGCGACTGCGAAGAAAGCGACCGTGAAGAAAAGCGTGAAAGCACCGACACCGGCCAAGACCACCGCGAAAAAGTCGCCCGTGAAGAAAACAACGGCAAGGAAGGTCATCGCGAAAACCGCCGCCGCAAGCAAGAAAACGGCACGCAAGACGCCTGCACGCAAGCCGGCAGCGAAGAAGTCCCTGGCGACGAAGAAATCCGCGAGCCGGAAGATCAGCAAAGCCACGTCGCCGCGCACGGCACGCGTCACCACGAAGAAGTCCGTGAGCAAGCCAGCTCCAGTCAGCGCAGGCAGGAATCCGGCGGCCGGCAAGCCACCGCGCTCACGCACGAAGACCTTTACCCCGGAGCAGGCTGCGGAACAGATGCGCGCACTGCTTGAAGCCAAGAACGAACGCGTGCGGCAGGGACCCAGTTGGCCCGCGGCCAACGCGCATGCCGGCCATGTCGATGGCGCCGGCGCCACGCGCCACGATGCCCACGATCTGGCCAGCCTGCCGGTTGACCCGCAATCCAATCTTGGCGTTGCCGGCATGCACGGACGCGGCAACCAGGGCAAGCGCGGGCAGAGCTGAGCTCGCTCGGCGAAGCTGGCAAAGATCGCGCGTCCCGATCAGCCGCGCGATCTTCCCCTGTCGACCGCCGCCGCCTCAGAACTCGTCGTTGTCGACCACTTCAAGCGCTGCTTCCTGATCGCGGGCGAATGCTTCGGCGACATCCAGGCCGCGCCTGATGGCGAGGTCATTGCCGCCCTCGATGCGGATCAAGTGGGTACCCGGACCGATGTCATCCGACAAACCCGCCGAACTGGAATCCGGGTCATCCATGTGCGGCATCAGGTCGGCAATTTCCTCCACCGATTCAATGCCCTCGAGCGAACCGATCAGATTGATCACGGCACCGGTGACGTCATCGTCAGCGGTCAATCGAACATGCAATTCAGGCATGGCGGCATCCTCGTTGGCGGGAACGCCAAGTAGACCCGCCCGACCCCGAATCACAACCAAACGCGAGGGCAGCGCGTGCGGCAATCACCATGGTCCGGATATCCGGGGATCGTCACCGCACCGGGACGACCCGCAGGATTGCCTGGCCTGCATGGCTACGCCATCGATCCGCTCAGAGCCGTCCCGCCGCCGCGTCACCCAGCAAGCGTTTCAGTGGCGTGATGCGGTTGGCCACGCCGAGGGCGAGGCCGCGCAAACCTGCAACGACGCTGGAATCCGCACCGAAGCTGGTTTCGATCAGGCTGAAGCTGTTTGCGGCCAGGGTATTTTCGCTGCGCCGTTCGCGCTCGTAGGGACGCAGCACATGGGCGGCACCGTGATCGCTGTTGCGTGAACGTGCGCGCTGCACCTGTTCGCGCAGGTTGCGCACGTCGCGCAGGCCGAGATTGAGGCCCTGCCCGGCCAGCGGATGCACGGCATGCGCGGCGTCGCCGAGCAGCACGCAACGACCGGCCACATAACGCTCGGCCAGACGCATGCGCAAGGGGAAGGCGAGCCTTGGCGTGGTCGTGGTGATCGCGCCGAGGCGGAAATCCAGCGCGCAGCCGAGCTCGCTGCAAAAGGCCGCATCATCGAGCGCCAGCAGCCGCGTCGCCTCGTCGTTCTGCAGCGACCAGACGATCGAGCAGCGGCCATCGGCCAAGGGCAGGAAGGCCAGCGGCCCGCCGGGCTGGAAGCGTTGCCAGGCGGTCGCCTCGTGCGCCCGCTCGGTGCCGACATGGGCGACGATGGCGCGCTGGCGGTAATCGCGATCGCGCGTGCCGATGCCAAGCTGTTGGCGGATCGGCGAGTTCGCACCATCCGCCGCAACCAGCAGGCGCGAACGCAGGCGCGCGCCATCGGCCAAGCCGACGACGACGCCATCAGCCTCGTTCTCGACCGTGCTGACTTCTGCCGGACACAGCAGGCGCAGCGACTTGCCGTCATCGACGGCCTTGCACAAGGCGCGCCACAGGACATGCTGGAGCAGGCGATTTTCGACAATCCAGCCCAGCGCCGCTTCGCCGCGATCAGCCGAATCAAACTCAAGCTGACCGGGTGCCAGCGCATCCCACACACGCATGCGCCGATACGGGCTGGCACGCGCCGCGAGCACGTCGGCCCAGACACCCAGATCCTCGAACAAGGCCACGGCGTCGGCGGCGAGGGCGACCACGCGCGCATCGACTTCGTCCTCGACCTTCCATGCCGGTGGCGGCCGCACCTCGATCAGGGCGACATCCAGGCCATCGCGGACGAGGGCCAGGGCCATGGCCGATCCGGCGATGCCGGCACCGACCACGATCACATCCAGTTCGCCGCGACGGTTCATCGACTCAAGCCTCGTTGCGAGACATCACCGCGAAAACCCATGCCGCGCAGCGCGACGCGACGCTTGAGCGGAGCCAGGCGATCCAGCGCGCTGAAAGCAAACGAGCGCAGCACGCGCAAGGGTGGCGAATCGTTGCCCATCAAGCGCACCAGATCGTCACTGAACGAGGTCGTCGCCGCGCGATCCGGCGTGCGCCGCTCAACATAGCGTGCGAGCAGGTCGGCACTGCCCGGGTCGGCATCGTCGCGCCGTGCCGCGAGCAGCAGTTCGGACAGGCTCAGCGCATCGCGCAGGCCAAGGTTGAAGCCTTGCGCACCCAGCGGATGCACGGTCTGCGCGGCATTGCCGACGAGCACGGTGCGCGGCGCAGTCAGGCGCTCGGCAAGCAGGCGCGCGAGCGGATACGGCTTGCGTTTGCCGGGTCGGCTGAAGCGCCCGAGGCGAAAACCGAAACGCTCGTGGACCAGGGCGAGGAAGCCCGCATCATCGAGCGCCGCCACGCGCTCGGCATCCTCGGCGGCAACGGTCAGGACCAGTCCGGCCCGATTCCCCGCCATCGGCAGCAAGGCCACCGGTCCGGAATCGGTGAAGCGCTCATAGGCCGTGCCATCGAGCGCATGTTGCGTGGTCAGCGTGGTCACGAATGCACTTTGCGCATAATCCGTGCGTTGCACGCCGATGCCCGCGCTCTCGCGCACGAACGATGCGGTGCCATCGGCACCCACCAGCAGGCGCGTCGACAACCGCCGTTCGCCACCGCCATCGCCAGCGCGCAAGCCCAGCTCGATGCGATCCGCCTGCCACTCGATGCCGACGAGTTGCGCCGGCGCGATGCGCTCGAGGGTTGCGCATTCATCCAGTCGATGCAGCAAGGCATTGCCAAGCTCGCGGGCCGGCACCACCGCGCCGAACGCGGGCAAGCCGAGCTTGGCCGCATCCAGTTTCACCGTACCGAAATCGCCGCGCCGGCTGATCTGGATCCGTTCGATGGCCGCAGGCGGCGTGGCGAAATGAGCCCAGACGCCCAGCGACTCCAGCGCATTGATGCTGGCGCGGGCCAGGGCGAGATTGCGTTCGTCATAACTCGGCTGCGCGGAAACATGCGGCAGCGCCGCCTCGATCAAGGCCACGCGGAACCCGCAACCCTCCAGCGCAATCGCCAGGCTAGAACCCACCAGCCCGCCACCGACGATGGCAATGTCGTGCATCTCGTTCATGCGCCCATGATAAGCGCTGGCCCGGCAGATCATGAAGTCGAGGCTAGCCAGGTGGATGACTGATGCCACTCCTTTGCGGCCATGCGGGTCTGGCAGAATGCCGAAGCATTCGTGCCTGAAGACTCAACCGGGGAAGTCCATGCAACGCATTCTTGTTTCGCTTGTCGTGCTGCTTTGCGCGACCCATGTCCATGCCGCCTCGCCGCTGGAGGCGCATTTCGCGGCGGATCCCGGGCAAAAGGTGGATGCCTGGTATGGCGAGCAGATTGCCAAATACACGACCGATCCCGCGTTCAATACGCAGTTGACCGACTACCTGCCGGCCTCGGACACGGTGCCGTCGCCGGCCAAGGCGCTGGGCGATGTTTCCGGTGCGCCGAACATGCTGCCGCGATTGCAGACGGTGCACGATTATTTCCGCACGCTCGCCGCGCGCAGCCCGCGGGTCAAGGTGTTCAGCATCGGCACGTCCGAGGAAGGCCGCGAGATGCTGGCCGTGGCCATCGCCGATGAGAGCCTGCTCGCAGATCTCGAGGGCAATCGCGAGCGGCTGGCGCAGCTTGCCGATCCGCGCAGGATCGGCCTCGATGACGAACGCGCGGCGAAGTTGATCGAGCAATCGGTGCCTGTCTACTACATCACCGGGACGATCCACTCGAACGAAACCGGCACGCCGACCTCGTTGATGGAACTTGCCTATCGCCTGACCGTCGACGAGGCGCCGTACATCCGCGCGATCCGCTCGAAGGTGATCACCCTGATCACGCCGGTGGTCGAAAC
This sequence comes from Lysobacterales bacterium 63-13, assembly GCA_001899855.1. Lineage (GTDB taxonomy): Bacteria > Pseudomonadota > Gammaproteobacteria > Xanthomonadales > Rhodanobacteraceae > Dokdonella. Next base: position 150,883 of record MKWR01000029.1, on the reverse strand, counting down.
CGATGGCTGGGAGCGCAAGGTCGATGTCTACAACTGGCATCGCGCGCATCCCGACCAGAAATACCCGCCGCTGCTGTACTGGGGCCATTACGTCGCCCACGACAACAACCGCGATGCCATGCTTGCCTCGCTGGCACTGACCCGAAATGTCATCGACACCTATACCGGCTGGCATGCCCAGGTGCTGCACGACATGCACGAATCGGTGCCCTTCCTCTACGACAACACGGTCGGCGCCGGCCCGTACAATGCCTGGATCGATCCCTTGCTGGTCGGCGAGTGGCAGCAACTGGGCTGGAACAATGTCGATACGCTGACCCGGCTCGGCCTGCCCGGCGTGTTCACGCATGGCGATTTCGACACCTGGAGCCCCGGCTACCTGATGTTCATCGCCGCCACCCACAACGGCATCAGCCGGCTCTATGAAACCTTCGGCAATGACGGTGCCGACACCGAGGAGCGCATCCTCGATCCGGACGAGTACGAGCGCACCTGGTTCCGCCCGAACCCGCCGCGCGCGAAAGTGCTGTGGTCGCAACGCAACAACAACAATTATTCACAAAGCGGCATGCTCACCGCACTGGATTATTTCGCCGGCAACAGCCAGGCCTTCCTGCGCAATTTCTGGTTGAAATCGAAACGCTCGGTGACCAAGGCGACCGATTCCGGGCCGGCCGGCTACGTGCTGGCCGCGGATGATCCGCGCAGCAGTGCGCAACGCAAGTTGCTGCAGGTCCTGCAGCGGCAGAAGGTCGAGGTGCAGCGCCTCGACGCGGCCCTGACCATCCAGCTACCGGCGAAGAAGAAAAGCGCTGCATCCGGCGACGACAAGGAGGCCAAGACCGATGACGCGCCGAGCACGCGCACTTTCCCGGCCGGCAGTTATGTGGTGCGCATGGACCAGCCGTATTCACGCATTGCCGATGTCCTCCTCGATCGCCAGTACTGGTCGCCGGACGATCCGCAGAAGCATCCGTATGACGATACCGGCTGGTCGCTTGGCGACCAGTTTGGCATCGATCTCATGCGCGTGACCGATGCCGCCCTGCTCAAGGCACCGATGCAGGCCGTGACCTGGCCGTTGCCGGGCAAGGTCGCCGAGGGCCATGGCGCGATCCGCGTCATCGCCAATCCGGCCGCGCCCGAACTGGCTTCGCTGCGCTTCGCCGCGAAAGGCACGACCATCGAGATTGCCGGCGAGTCCTTCAGGATTGGCGAGCGCGATTTCGCCGCCGGTTCACTGATCGTACGCCGCGCCGACGCCGCCTTCGACAACAACGCCGCCCGGCTTGGCCTTGATGTCCTGCACAGCGACAGCCTGCCAAAGGTGGCGACGCGCAAGCTCGGCATGCCGCGCGTGGCGATCATGCACACCTGGCTCAACACGCAGACCGAAGGTTGGTGGCGCATGGCGCTGGACGATCTCGGCATCCCCTTCAGCTACATCAGCACCCAGGATGTCGCGCGCAACGACGACCTGCGCAAGCGTTACGACGTGATCCTGTTCGGCCCGATCGGCTATGGCGATTCGCGCCTGATCATCGATGGCCTGCCGATGCACGGCAATGCGATGCCGTGGAAAAAGAGCGCACTGACGCCCAACCTCGGTCGCATCGACAGCACCGATGACATCCGCCCCGGCCTTGGCGGCAGCGGCGTCGATCACCTCAAGCGCTTCGTCCGCGATGGCGGCCTGCTGATCACCTCGATGGACACGGCGGAATTCGCCATCGACAGCGGGCTTGCTCCCGGCGTCAGCGTGGCCAAGCCCGGCAACCTGCGCGTCACCGGCACGCTGGTGCGCGCGCAGACCACGGAGAGTGCGAGTCCGGTGACCTGGGGCTACGACAAGCCGTTCACGGTCTACAGCGAAAGCGGCATGGCCTTCAAGGTCAGCAACCAGATCCGTGGCGATAGTCGCATTGTCAGCGCCGACGACCACAAGCGTCCGACCGGACGTGGTGGTGCCGACGACATTGATCTGCCGCAAGGCGCCGGCTATGCGGAGCCGCCCGAGCTGCCCTCGGTCAAGCCCTGGCAGGCCTTGCCGCTGAATGCCGAACAGGCGCGCAACAATCCCTTCCTGCTGCCGCAGGATCAGCGTCCGCGCGCCCTGCTGCGTTTTGCCGACAGCGACGATCTGCTGGTCTCGGGCCTGCTCGACAATGGCGGCAGCCTGGCCAAGCATGCCGCAGTCGTCGATGCGCGGCTTGGCAAGGGTCACGTGCTGTTGTTCGCGATCAATCCCATGTGGCGCGCGGCAACCGTCGGCAGTTATCCGCTGGTGACCAATGCGATCCTCAATTTCGATGCACTCTGATTCCCGCCAGGACCGATCGGGCAATCCCCGCCCAAGCGGGGATCTTCCGCCGGCAGGCGCACGCCGCCGATGGATCTGATCCTCGTTCGCCACGGCCAGACCGAAGCGCGCCCGGGCCTGTGCGTCGGCCACGCCGACCTGCCGCTGTCGGCGCGCGGCTTTACCGATGTGCAGCAGCTTGCGACGACCTGGGTCGGCGTGCCGCCGCGCTTCCTGTTCACCAGCGACCTGCGTCGCGCCCAGCAGTCCGCGCAGGTATTCGCGGCGGCGTTTGCCATCGAACCGCTGTCCGATCCGCGCCTGCGCGAAGCGGATTTCGGTCGCTGGAATGGCCGCCACTGGAACGAGGTCATGCAGGCCGACGCCGATCACTACCGGCATTGGTTCGACAACTGGGTCATCCAGGAGGCGCCGGATGGCGAGAGCTTTGCCGATGTCCTGCGCCGCACCGGTGCCTGGCTGGCGGCCTTGCTCGCCACCACCGGCGACGATGACCGTGTGCTCGCCATCGGCCATGCCGGATCGATCCGCGCCGTGCTCTGCCATGCCCTCGGCCTGCCGCCGGCGCGCGCGCTCGGCATCGCCGTCGATCATTCGCGCGTCTCGCGCCTGCGCTATGCGGGCGGGCAGTTCGAGGTGCGCTGCATCAACAGCAGCCGCTTCGAGAAGGATTGACGCCGACGCCTGCCGCGTCGCTGTGCCGATCATCGCCCAAGAGGCTAAGATAGGGCCCGTGTTGTCTCTGGAATCAGCAAAATGAACCTCTCGCCGCGCCAGCGCATCGGCATCTTCCTCGTCCTCGCCCTCGTCATGGCAAGCACGCGCATCAACCATTTCGGTGCCTTGCCGGATGCCTCGTGGGCCGTGTTCTTTGTCGCCGGCTTCTACCTGCGCGATTCGCTGCGCTGGGTTTTCCCGCTGCTGATGGCGCTTGCGGTGCTCATCGATTTCCTCGTCATCAACAGCATGGGCCTCAATTTCTGGGGCCACTACTGCATGTCGCCGGCCTATGCCTTCCTCCTCGTCGCCTATGCCGTGATGTGGTTTGGCGGCGCCTTGCTGCAGCGGCTGCACCGCGAGATCGGCGTCCGCTCGCTGCTGCTGCTGACCACTGTGCTCGTGCTTGCCACCAGCATCTGCTTCGTCATTTCCAACGGTTCCTACTACCAGCTCAGCGACGAAGTGACCTCGCCCAGCCTTGCCGGCTGGTTCAAGAACATGGGTGACTGGTACCTGGGCTATCTGCGCACGACCCTCGCCTATGTCAGCGTCGCCGCCGCCGCGCACGTGATCGGCGCACGCTGGCTGCGCGTGCTCGCGACGGCACCCGAAGTCAGCGGGAATCGTGGGTAACCGCCTCTCGAAAATCTACACGCGCACCGGCGACGACGGCAGCACCGGCCTCGGCGACGGTTCGCGCGTCGCCAAGGATTCGCTGCGCGTCAGCGCCTATGGCACGGTCGATGAACTGAACAGTTCGATCGGCATCGTGCTGGCCTGCGAGGTTCCTGACGATATTCGCGAGACCCTGATCCGCGTCCAGCATGAATTGTTCAACCTCGGCGGCGAGCTGTGCATCCCCGGCATGGCCCTGGTGCACGACAGCGACATTGCACGGCTCGAACGCGAGCTGGATGGATTCAACGAGGATCTGCCGGTACTCAAGGAGTTCATCCTGCCCGGTGGTGGCATGGCGGCCGCGCACTGCCACCTCGCCCGCACCATCGCGCGGCGTGCCGAGCGCGGCGTCGTCAGCCTGGCCCGCACGGAAAGCGTGCGCGGCGAGGCGACCCGCTATCTGAACCGGCTTTCCGACCTGCTCTTCGTCATCGCCCGCGTGCTCGCGCGCGCCTCCGCGCATGGCGAGGTGCTCTGGCAGCACGAGCGGGTCAAGCGCTGAGCGCAAAACCGCATGCGGATCCAGGTCTACACCCACGCGTTGTGCCTCGATCACCAACCCGGCCCCGGACATCCCGAATCGCCCTCGCGCCTGCGGGCTGTCCTGCACGCGCTGGATGATCCAGCCTGCGCGCGCAGCGAACGCATCGAAGCGCCAGCGGCCACGCGCGAGCAACTGGCCCGCGTGCATGAGCCGGCAATGATCGATGCGCTGTTTGCCGCCGCGCCGGCGCAGGGCCACGTTCACCTCGATGCCGATACGGTGATGTCCGCGCATTCGCTGGGTGCGGCGTTGCGCGCGGCCGGTGCCGTCTGCGCTGCCGTCGATGCGGTGTTTGCCGATGCCCGGCGTCGCGCGTTCTGCGCGGTGCGCCCGCCAGGCCATCACGCCACGCACGACACCGCCATGGGTTTCTGCCTGTTCAACAACGTCGCCATCGGTGCCGCCCATGCGCTGGCCACGCAGGCCATCGAACGCGTCGCCATCATTGATTTCGATGTCCACCACGGCAATGGCACGGCCGAAATCTTCGCCGGCGAAGGGCGTGTCCTGTATGCCTCGACGCACCAGTCGCCGCTGTATCCGGGCAGCGGTGGCGTGCGCCAGCGCGGGGTCGACAACCTGGTCCATGTGCCGCTCGCCGCCGGTGCCGGATCGAGGGAATTCCGCGAGGCCTTTGTCAGCCGCATCCTGCCGGAACTGGATCGCTTCGCCCCGCAGCTGCTGCTGGTCTCGGCCGGATTCGACGCCCATCGCCTCGACCCGCTGGCCAACCTGAACCTCGATGCCGAAGACTATGCCTGGGTTACCGGCGAACTCGTGGCGATCGCCGAGCGGCACGCAGGCGGCCGCATTGTTTCCAGCCTGGAAGGTGGCTACAGCCTGGCCGCCCTGCACGAATCGACGATTGCGCACGTCAACGCCCTGGCAGGTCGTTGATATTCGCCCAGGCGAGTGCGAGACAAGGCGATCGCGGCCGTAAAAAGCGCAGTTTACATGCGGCAAATGGGCATTTTGAGGCGCGTTTCGCCGCCGGATCGTGCCCACCGAGTTGAATTTCAACAGCCTGCTGGCCGGGCTCGCTGCACATCCGCGTGAGGCATTACACTAGCGCGTCCCGAGCCTCTGGCGAATCCAATCATCGTGCTGCTGACAACGTCCCGCGACCATCGCCGCCGCGCCATTGCGGCGGCCATCGCCTTGATCCTGTCCACGCCGGGCTGGGTTTCGGCGCAATCACCGACCTGCCCGATCGGCACCCTGGTCTGCAAGAAGCCGGCCCTGGACTGGTCCCTGTGCCCGAAGAACGACCTCCTCGATTTCCACGTCGCCGACCTGCCGACGCAAGGTGAACGCGCCCTCGCCGATACCGAGATCAAGGGTCGGCAGACGCAGTCGGGCGACGGCGAGACCTATGTGCTGGAAGGCGATGCCAGCATCCAGCAACTCGATCAACTGATCCGCGCCGACCGCTTCACCTATGCGCGCACGTCGACGCAGTGGACCGCGCAGGGCAATGTCCGCTATCAGGATCGCGACATGCTGCTTTCGGCCAGCGAGGCCAGCGGCACGACCGCGCCGAACCAGGCCAAGGTCAAGCAGGTGCGCTACCAGTTGCTGTCCTCGCGCGGCAATGGTCGCGCGGCCAGCGCCGTGCTCGCCGACAGCGAACACGCCAGTCTCGACCAGGCGACGTTTTCAACCTGCGCGCTGGATGCGCCAGGTTGGGAATTCCGTGCCGCCGACATCGACCTCGACCAGACCAACGGCATCGGCCGCGCCCACGATGTGACGTTCCGCATCGGCGACGTGCCGGTTTTCTGGTTGCCCTACGCGAGCTTTCCGCTTGATGACCGGCGCAAGTCCGGCTTCCTCTATCCCGAACTCGGCTACAGCAACCAGCGCGGCTTCGATCTTGCCGTGCCGTATTACCTCAACCTCGCGCCAAACTACGACGCGACGCTGACACCGCGCCTGATGACCCAGCGCGGACTCATGCTCGGCGGCCAGTTCCGCTACCTGACCGACAGCAGCCGCGGCACGATCGAAGCCGAATGGTTGCCGAACGATCGGGACACCGACAGCCGCCGCAGCCTGCTGCACTGGGATGATGCGATGCGCTTCAATGCCTACTGGGGCGCCACGGTCGACTTCAACCATGTTTCCGATGATCGCTACTTCGAGGATTTCGGGCGCAGCCTGAGCATCGCCGCGACCACCCTGCTGCCTTCGAGCGCGTATTTCCGCGGCCAGGGCAGCTGGTGGAAAGCCAGCGTCGGCGGCGACGAATACCAGATCACCGATCCAACCCTGAGCGTTGCCGCCGAACCCTACCGGCGCCTGCCGCGGGCAACATTCGATGCCGACCACAGCCTGCTCGGCAACCTCGATGCGGGAATCCGCTCCGAGTATGTGTCCTTCAGCAAGGACAACGCCGTTGACGCCCATCGCCTCGATCTCTATCCCTACCTGGCCATGCCGATCGAGCGCGCGGCCTGGTTCGTGCGCCCCGAACTCGGTTTCCGCTACACCAGCTACCAGATCGATCGCGATGCCGACAAATCGCCCCATCGCGGCACGCCGATTGCCAGTGTCGATGCCGGCTTGCGCTTCGAGCGCGCGCTGGATCTTGGCGGCAGCGGCTACACGCAGACGCTGGAGCCTCGCGCCTACTACTTGCGCGTGCCCTATCGCGACCAGGACAACCTGCCGCTGTTTGACACGCAGGAAGTGCCTTTCAGCTTTGGCCAGTTGTTCCGCAGCAACCGTTTCGTCGGCGCCGACCGGCAGATGGATGCAAACAACCTGACCCTCGCCCTGACCTCGCGCCTGATCGAGGACAGCAGCGGCAGCGAGCGGGTTTCCGCCAGCATCGGACAGATCCGCTACTTCGACGACCAGCGCGTGCAGTTGCCCGGTCGCGCCGGCACCGACTTCAACGGCTCGACCTATGTCGGCGAGCTTGACCTGCGCATCAACGAGCGCTGGCGCGCCACCTTCTCCAACCAGTGGAATCCGAATTCCGACCGGACCGAACTGTCCGCGGTCGGCATCCAGAACCGCTTCGGCAACGACGGCGTGTTCAATGTCTCCTACCGCTTCCGCCGCAACCTCTTGGAGCAGGCCGATGCCTCGGTGCTGATCCCGCTGAATCCATCCTGGCGCCTGGTCGGGCGCTGGAACTACTCGATGTTCGATCGCAAGACCCTGGAGGCCTTTGCCGGCATCGAGCATGACAGTTGCTGCATTGCCTGGCGCCTGCTGGCGCGGCGTTACGTGCACAACATCGAGCGCGACATGTCCAATGCCCTGTATTTCGAAGTCGAGTTCAAGGGTGTCGGCTCGCTTGGCCAGAAGACCGGCGATTTCCTGCGCCGTGCTATTCTCGGCTATCAATAATGCCGGCTCCGGCTCGCCCGAAACGGCAGCGGAACCGGCCCGCCAGCGCACTTTTTGTTAACGCCGCTGCGGCTGCAGCCCCTTACAATCCAGCCCCGTTTCTTCCGGCTCCTGCGGAAACTTCATGCGCATGAACAAGCTGCTCGCCACCCTGATCCTGCTCCTCGCCTCTGCCGCGCCATTTGCCCAGGCGCAATTGATGCCGACCGAAAAGCTCGATGGCATCGTCGCCGTCCTCGATGGTGACGTCATCCTGCGCAGCGAACTGGAGCGCCAGGTCGCCACCGTCCAGGCCCAGTACGCCAACAATCCGCAGCAGTTGCCGCCGCGCGCCGAGCTCGAGCGGCAGGTGCTCGATCGCCTGATCATGAGCAAACTGCAGGTTGCCCGCGCCGATGAAACCGGCATCCGCATTGCCGATTCGGAGATCGACCAGACCCTCGGCCAGATAGCCGCGCAGAACCGCATGGATGTCGACCAGTTGCGCCAGGCGATCACCCGCCAGGGCATGTCGTGGGAGCAGTTCCGCCACAATGTCCACGACGAGTCACTGATCCAGAAACTGCGCCAGCGCGTGGTGCAGAGTCGCGTCCAGGTCAGCGATACCGAGATCGAACTGCTGCTCAAGAATGGCGGCGTCAAGCGCGGCCAGCTGCACCTGGGCCACATCCAGATCACCCTGCCCGATGGCGCAAGCCCGGAACAGATCGCTGCCGCCCAGGCCAAGGCCGAGGATGTCTCCAGGCAGATCCAGGGCGGCATGGATTTCGCAGCCGCGGCGATCCGCTATTCCGATGCGCAGAACGCGCTGGATGGTGGCGATCTCGGCTGGCGCAGCTACGACGAGCTGCCGCCGGCATTTGCCGAGATTGCCGAGAAACTGCAGATCGGCCAGAGCGCACCGCCGGTGCGCGGCCCGAACGGCTTCCATATCATCAAGCTGATCGAACGCCGCGAGGCGGCCAGCGACCTGGTCACCGAATACCATGCGCGCCACATCCTCGTGCGCATCACCGAAATTGTCAGCGCGGCGCAGGCGGAAAAGACCATTCGCGACCTGCGTGCGCGCATCCTTGCCGGCGAGGATTTCGCCAAGCTGGCCAAGGAGTTCTCCAACGACACCGGCACCGCCAACCTTGGCGGCGACATGGGCTGGTTCGTCAAGGGTGCCTACGGCAGCAAGATCGCCGAAATGCTGACCGAGACCAAGGTCGGCGAAATCAGCGAACCCTTCCTCAGCGACGCCGGCTGGCACATCCTTGAGCCGCTGGCGACACGCACCGAGGACAAGACCGCGGAAGCCGAACGCGACAAGGCGCGGCAGACCCTCGGCTCGCGCAAGGCCGAAGAGGAATACGGCAATTTCCTGCGCCAGATCCGCGCCGAGGCCTACATCGAGATCCGCTTGCCGGGAGCCGCCGGTGCCAGCGGCAGCGGCAGCTGAGCGCCCGCGGATTGCGCTGACCGCCGGCGAACCCGCCGGCATCGGCCCGGAACTGCTCGGTGCCATCAGCGCCGGGGAATTCGCCGCCGACCTGGTCTTCATCGGCAATGCCGAACTGCTCATCGAGCGCGCCCGGGCCGACGGACGGCAGCTTGCGCTCGATGCCCATGACGCTGGCACGCCTGTCGGCAAGAGCGGCCGCATCGCCGTCATCGACGTGCCCCTGGCCGTACCCTCGCGCGCCGGCCAGCTTGATCGGCGCAACGCCCGCCACGTGCTCGACATCCTCGCCCGTGCCGCCGAGGGCGCGCAATCGGGCGAGTTCGATGCCATCGTCACTGCGCCGGTGCACAAGGGCATCATCAACGATGCCGGGTATGCGTTCAGTGGCCACACCGGTTTCTTTGCCGAGCGTGCGGACTGCGAGGTGGTGATGATGCTGGTCGCCGATCGCCTGCGCGTCGCCCTGGCCACCACCCACCTGCCCTTGTCAGCGGTGCCCGCGGCGATCACGTGCGAAGGACTGGCCAGCACCCTGCGCATCCTGCATGCCGACCTGCGCCGGCACTTTGCCATCGAGCAGCCGCGCATCGCCGTGCTCGGCCTGAATCCGCATGCCGGTGAAGGCGGCCACATGGGCCGTGAGGAAATCGACACGATCACCCCGGTCATCGAACAATTGCGCGACGAAGGGCTCAACCTGATCGGCCCGTTGCCGGCGGACAGCGCCTTTGTGCCACGGCACCTGCAGCACTTCGATGCCGTCCTCGCCATGTACCACGACCAGGGCCTGCCGGTGCTCAAGCACGCGGGTTTCGGACATGCCGTCAATGTGACGCTCGGCTTGCCCTACGTGCGCACATCGGTCGATCACGGCACCGCACTCGATCTTGCCGGCAGTGGCCGCGCCGACGCCGGCAGCCTGCGCGCGGCCGTGCAACTGGCGATCGCACTCGCAGGCTGACTGCTATCCCGGCGTCGCCGCGCGGCGCGTGCGCCAGGGGTGGATTTCCAGCACCAGGGCCACCGCCAGCAAGACCAGGGCGAAACCGAGCGCGCCAGCCAGGGTCAGGTGCTCGTGCAGGAACAGCGCACCCCAGATCTGCGCGAACACCGGCACGAGAAAGGTATTGGTCACCGCCTTCTCGCTGCCGACATCGCTGATCAACTGGAAATACAACACATAGGCCAGGCCGGTGCAGACCAGGCCGAGGACCAGCAGCGAGACGATCACGCCGGTTGACGGCAAGCTGGTGGGCAGGTTCCACAAACCCAGCGGCAGGATCGCCACGGCTGCACCGAGCTGGCTCGCAGCGGCCAGCACCAGGGGATTGACGTTGGCATGGTGCTGGCGGATGAACAGCGAGCTGTAGGCGTACAGCGCCGAGGCAACAAAGCACAGGCCAATCGCCAGCAGCGCCTGCGTGTTCATGCCAAGGCTGCCATAACGCGCCAGCACGCCCACGCCGATCAGGCCGACGACCACGCCGATGCGCTTGGACCACGACGCGCGCACGCGCCACAGCAGCGCGGCGAAGATCACCGTCAGCAGGGGCACGGTCGCATTGATCACCGCCATGTACCCGGCCGGCAGGCTGCGCGCCGCATAGGCAAAGCACAGGAACGGCAGCGCCGCGCTGATCGTGCCGAGCCACAGCCACGCCCGCCATTGCCGGCGCAGGTCCAGCGAGCGGCCGAGCAGGCGCAGCACGAAGACCAGCATCGCCGCCGACAGCGCCAGGCGGATCGCCGCCGTGAACGAGGCACCGACCACCGGCACGGTAATGCGCTGGAAGAGGAAGGACGCGCCCCAGATCATGCCGAGCAGGAGCAAGCGGATCAGCGCGGAGAGTGGCATCGGACCTCGACATGGAAGCAGGCGGCCCGACGGGCGGCAGCGCATGCATTTTACGGTCAATCGAGTGGAAGTTTTCGCAGGCAGGCGCGGGTGGCGTAACCTAGCCGGCTCCGCCGCCCTGCCGACCCGCCACCACGCCGTGACCCGATACTCCGAACGCACCGCCGAATCGCCGCATGTCCTGCGCAAGCGCTTTGGCCAGCACTTCCTGCACGACCAGGAGATCATCGCGCGCATCGTCCAGGCCGTGGCACCGCAACCCGGCCAGCGCATTGTCGAGATCGGTCCCGGCGAAGGTGCCATCACCCTGCCGATGTTGCGCCAGTGCGGCAGGCTGACCGTGATCGAGCTGGATCGCGATCTCGTTCCGCGCATTGCCGCGCGCAGCGCCGGCATCGGTGAGGTCGAGATCATCAATGCCGATGTGCTCAACGTCGATCTCGGTGCGCTTGCCGCCGGCGGCAAGCTGCGCATCGTCGGCAACCTGCCCTACAACATTTCCTCGCCGATCCTGTTCCACTGCATCGAGCACCTCGATGCCATCACCGACATGCACTTCATGCTGCAGCGTGAAGTGGTCGAACGCATGGCCGCCGCGCCGGGCAGCAAGGTCTATGGACGGCTCAGCGTGATGCTGCAACTGGCCTGCCAGGTGGAACCGCTGCTGGCGGTGCCGCCGCAGGCCTTCCGGCCGCCACCCAAGGTCGATTCCGCCGTCGTCCGCCTGACCCCGCTGCCACGCGCGCAACGCCCGCTCGAACACCTGGACCTGATCAGCCGACTGGTGCGCGCCGCCTTCGGCCAGCGCCGCAAGACCTTGTCCAACTCGCTCGATGGACTGGCCAGCGCCGCCGACCTCAGGGCCGTCGGCATCGACCCGGGTGCACGCGCCGAGCAACTGTCGCCACAATCCTTCGTCCGCCTCGCCGAACACCTGGCCCGGTGAATGCCCGCTTGCACAGGTGCTCATCCCGAATCCCGGCCTGCAACAGCCGAACCGCTGATCATCCCGGCTCCCCATCGGCTTGCCGAGCGCCGTCCACTCCCCGACAATCAGGCCATGGCCACCAAGAAGCTCCACGACATCGCCGTTTCGGTTGAGACCCGCTTCCTCGATGAACAATCGAAGCCGCAGGAAAACCACTACGTCTTTGCCTACACCATCACCATCCGCAACCGCGGCAGCATCGGCGCGCGCCTGCTCAGTCGCCACTGGATCATCACCGACGGCAACGGCGACGTGCAGGAAGTCCGCGGCGATGGTGTCGTCGGCGAACAACCCTGGATGAGTCCGGGACAAGGCTACGACTACACATCCGGAGCGGTTCTTGAAACCGCGGTCGGCACCATGCGTGGCAGCTATCGCATGCTCGCCGAGGATGGCACCCAGTTCGACGCCGACATCCCCTCTTTCGTGCTTTCGATTCCGCGGACCTTGCATTGATGATCATCACTGGGCGGTATGCCGGTCGAATGATCGAGCGGTGCTGACATGGCGGTCTGGGCCATTGGCGATATCCAGGGCTGCCACGACGAACTGGCGCGCCTGATCGACAAGCTCAACTACGATCCGGCCCGCGATGCGCTGTGGTTTTGCGGTGACCTGGTCAATCGCGGCGGTCAATCGCTGGAAGTGCTGCGCCTGGTCAAGTCGCTCAACGACCGCACCGTGGTCACCCTTGGCAACCATGACCTGTCACTGCTCGCCGTCGGCATCCGCAGCGAACAGGATCAAGCCCGGGTCAACCCGGAACTGCGTGCGGTGTTGTTTGCGCCGGATCGCGAGGAATTGCTGGCCTGGCTGCGCCATCGCCCGCTGCTGCACGTCGATCGCGGCCTCGGCACGATGATGGTGCATGCCGGACTGGCACCCAGCTGGGATGTCGGCCGCGCCGAGAGCGTGGCTCGCGAAATCGAGGCACGTCTGCGCGCCGATGACCACAAGCGCCTGCTGCGGCAGATGTTCGGCAACAAGCCCGATACCTGGTCGCCGCGCCTGCGTGGCATCGATCGCCTGCGCGCCGGCATCAACGTGCTCACCCGCATGCGCTACTGCGATGTGCGCGGTCGCATCGCCTTCCAGGAAAAAGGCATGCCCGGCACTCAGCGTCCCGGCAACTATCCGTGGTTCTCCGTCCCGGGAATCGTGCGCCGCGATTTGCGCATCGTCTGCGGGCACTGGTCCACGCTCGGTCGCTTTGCCGGGCTTGGCGTCTACGCAATCGATACCGGCTGCGTCTGGGGTGGCGCCTTGACCGCAATGCGCATCGACGTCGAGGAACCCGAGTACGTCGTCCTCAATTCCGATCGGGCAAAGCCGACCGGGAAGGATTTTGACTAGCGGGGAATGGGGAATAGCAAAGCGGCGTCCGGCAGTGCCGAAAATCGGCTGACAGACCCAAAAGCACCCCTCATCCGCCTTCGGCACCTTCTCCCGCAAGGGGAGAAGGAAATGCTGTTGCTACTCCCTACTCCCTACTCCCTACTCCCTACTCCCTACTCCCTACTCCCCATTCCCGCCACGCACATACTCAACAAAGCGAAACGCCAACGCGTGCCTGGCATCGACGGCATGCGCCACTTCCGCGGAAATCGTCCATTGCCGTGCATCGAAGCGCGGGAAATGCGTATCCGCCGATGCCGCCTCGGCATCGACCAGGGTCAGGTGCATGCGTTCGGCCATGGGCAGGGCGAGGGCATAGATCTCACCGCCGCCAATGACCATCAGGTCATCGCCTGCCGCCTGGGCGAGCGCGGCATCGATGGAATCGACGCGGATCTGTCCCGCGTACGGCGCGCCGGCCTGGCGCGACATCACCAGGTTGGTGCGCCCGGGCAGGGCGCGGCCGATGGAAACGGCGGTCTTGCGCCCCATCAACACGGTCTTGCCGAGGGTCAGTTGCTTGAAACGCTTGAGATCGTCGGGCAGGTGCCAGGGCATGGTACCTTCGCGGCCAATGGCGAAGTTGCGGTCGAGTGCCGCGATCAATGCAATCACACCGCCACCGGCGCCTTGATCGGCTTGTCGGCGTTGTAGCCGTCGATGTGCACGTCTTCAAATCGGAAATCAAGAATTGAACTGACCGCCGGGTTGAGCCGCAGCGTCGGCAAGGCGCGTGGCGTGCGCGCGAGTTGTTCGCGGGCCTGCTCGAAGTGGTTCAGATACAGGTGCGCATCGCCCAGGGTATGCACGAAATCGCCGACACCGAGGCCACAGACCTGGGCAACCATGTGCGTCAGCAAGGCATAGCTGGCGATATTGAACGGCACGCCGAGGAAGATGTCGCCCGAGCGCTGGTAGAGCTGGCAGGACAATTTGCCATTGGCAACATGGAACTGGAACAGCGCATGGCAGGGCTGCAGGGCCATTGCCGGGAGATCGGCCACGTTCCACGCGCTGATGACGAGCCGGCGCGAATCCGGATTGCGCTTGATCTCCTCGATCAGCCAGGCGATCTGGTCGATCGTGCGGCCGTCGGCACATTGCCAGGATCGCCACTGCTTGCCGTAGACCGGGCCGAGGTTGCCATCGGCATCGGCCCATTCATCCCAGATGCCGACGCCGTTTTCCTTCAGGTAGGCAATGTTGGTGTCGCCCTGCAGGAACCAGATCAGCTCGTGGATGATCGAGCGCAGATGCAGTTTCTTGGTGGTCAGCAGCGGAAAGCCCTGGGCCAGGTCGAAGCGCATCTGCCAGCCAAAAACCGAATGCGTGCCGGTGCCGGTGCGATCGGACTTGGGCGTGCCCTTCTCCAGCACATGGCGGAGCAGTTCAAGGTACTGCTGCATCAGTGTGCATCCTTCGGCGGATCCTCGACGACACGTGGCGGCAGGATCGGTGCGCGGCGCGACATCAGGATCAGGACCAGGCCGAGGACGATCAGCGGCAGCGACAGGACCTGGCCCATGGTCAACCAGCCCCAGGCCAGATAACCGAGCTGCGCGTCGGGTTCGCGCACGAACTCGACGGCAAAACGGAACAGGCCGTAAAGCAGGGCGAACAATCCGGAAACCAGGTAACGCCGGCGCGGTTTCATTGACACCGCATAGAGCACGCAGAACAGGACGAAGCCTTCGAGCGCCATCTGGTAAAGCTGCGAGGGATGGCGCGCTTCGTGGTCGAGCTGACCAGCCGCGGCCATCGCCTTGAGTTGCTCGAGCGAATGCCCGGCGGTCTCGATGGCGCGTGGAAAGATCATGCCCCAGGAGACATCGGTATGCCTCCCCCACAACTCGCCGCCGATGAAGTTGCCGAGGCGGCCCGCACCCAGGCCGATCGGCACCAGCGGCGCGACAAAATCCATCACGTCGAAGAAATGCAGGGCATTGCGGCGCGCCCACAGCCACATGGCGACGAGCACGCCGAGCAGGCCGCCATGGAAGGACATGCCGCCTTCCCAGATCTTGAACAAGGACAAGGGATGCGCGATCAGGCTGGCCGTGTCATAGAACAGCATGTAGCCGACGCGGCCACCGACAATCACGCCGATCATGCCGTAGAAGGCCAGGTCGGAAAACGCGGTCGGGCCGACCGGCAGCCGGCCCAGCCGGCGCCGGCGTTCGCCGAGAAACCAGAACGCCGCAAATGCGATCAGGTACATGATGCCGTACCAGTGCACGGCCACGGGACCGATCGAGAAGGCGATGGGGTCGATGTCTACGAAATAGTGCATGGGATCGCTTTGCATGAGGCGCGGGGGGCAACGCCGCATTATGTCCTAGGCCGGCAGGACGCGGAGGATGAAACCCTTGAGGTATTCGGTCTCGGCAATCGCCGGATGGATCGGGTGATCGGGGCCCTGCTGCAGGTGCCAGAGCAGTTGCGCCTGTCGATCCAGGTGTCGCGCCGCCTGCTGCACGCCATCCAGAAGCACGCTGCGCGGCATGTGGTACGAACACGAACAGGTGATCAGGATGCCATCGCGCGCCAGCACCTGCATGCCGAGTTCATTGAGCCGCCGGTAGGCGACACGTCCTTCGGCCAGATCCTTCTTGCGCTTGACGAAGGCCGGCGGATCGAGGATGACGACATCGAAATGCTCGCGTTGCTCGCGCAAGGCCTTCAGGTGATCGAAGGCATCCGCGCGCACCGCCGTCACGCGATCGGTGAAACCATTGCGCGCGATGTTCCGCGCAATGGCATCCACCGCTGGCTGCGAGGCATCGACGCAGACAACCTCGCTCGCGCCACATGCCGCCGCGCGCAAGCCCCAGCCACCAAGGTAGCTGAACATGTCGAGCACGCGCTTGCCCTTGACCAGATGCTGAAGATGGTCGCGGTTGCCGCGCTGGTCGTAGAACCAGCCGGTCTTCTGCCCGGCGAGCGGGTCGCATTCGAACTCGAGTCCGGCCTCGCGCACGATCATCGGTTCATTCGAAGGTTCGCCAGCGCCGAGTTCGGCATACACGGGCAGGTTTTCCATGGCGCGGATCGAGGCATCATTTTTCCACCAGAGCTGGCGCGGCTTGAGCACCTTGGCGATGGCCTCGCCAATCGCATCCTTGAGCCGCTCCATGCCGGCCGTCGTCGCCTGCGCGACAACGACCTCGCCAAATCGATCGATGGTCAACCCGGGCAAGCCATCGGATTCGCCAAACACCAGCCGGTAATACGGCTCGTCGAAAATCCTCTCGCGCAAGGCCAATGCGACATTGAGCTTGTGCACGAAAAGGGATTTGTCCAGCGCATGCTCCAGGCCGCGATTGACCAGGCGCGCGCAAATCAGCGAGTTGGGATTGACGTAACCCACGCCGATCGGCTTGTCGCGACTGTCGACGATGGCACAGACCTGGCCTGGCTCGAACGCCGACAACGGCGAACGCGCCACGTCAACCTCATTGGAAAACACCCACAGGTGACCGGCGCGCAGGCGCGTGTCTTCGCCGCGTTTGAGATACAGCGCGGGTACCTGGATTTCGTCAGTCACGATGTCGGATCCACCGGAAAATGCAGGGTCGCATTCTACCCGCTCAAGCACGGCAAGCGCCGGCCGGTTCCCTGCCGTGGCGTGTTTCAGGCGTTGCGGCGGCGGTGCGCCCAGAGATTGAGCGCCTCCACGGCAATCGAGAAACCCATGGCGAAATAGACGTAGCCGCGCGGGATGTGGAACTCCAGGCCATCGGCAATCAGGACCACGCCAACGAGGATCAGGAAAGCCAGTGCCAGCATGCGCAGTGTCGGGTGCCGATCAATGAAGTCACCGACTGGATTGGAGGCGAAGATCATCACCACCACGGCGAGGATGATGGCCGCGACCATGACCACGATCTCGTTGACCATGCCGATCGCGGTGATCACCGAATCCAGCGAGAAGACGATATCGATGATGGCGATCTGCACGATCACATAGACAAACGATGCGAACACGCGGCCTTCCGCATTGTCGCCGCCGCGCGCGCCTTCCAGCTCCTGGTGGATTTCCATGACCGCCTTGACCAGCAGAAACAGGCCGCCGCCAATGAGGATCAGGTCTCGCAGGGAAATGACCTGGCCGGCCAGGCTGAACAAGCCGAGGCGATCATCATCGAGCCCGGCGAGATAGGAGAGCACCAGCAGCAAGGCGATGCGGGTGAGGCAGGCGAGGCCGAGGCCGACCTTGCGCGCCAGCGGTCGTTGCGCCGGCGCGAGCCGGCTGACCGCAATCGAGACAAACACCAGGTTGTCGACGCCAAGGACGATTTCCAGCGTGGCCAGGGTGAACAGCGCCAGCCAGAATTGCGGATCGGCAACAAGCTCCAACATTCAATTGCTGCCGTCAGGAGAAGCGCGACCAGAGCACCAGGCCCCAGCACAGCATGACGTTGAGCATGAGCAGGAAGACCGCCGCCGAGCCCATGTCCTTGGCACGCCCGGCGAGCTCGTGGAACTCCGGACTGACCTTGTCGACCACGGCCTCGACCGCGGAGTTGAGCAATTCGGCCGATAGCACCAGGACCAGGCTGCCACAGAGCACGGCTTTTTCCACGCCGCCCTGCCCCAGCCACAGGCCAAGCGGGAAGAAGATCACGAACAGGTAGCCTTCCAGGCGGAACGATGCCTCATGCGTCCAGGCCGCGCGCAGTCCCTGGTAGGACCAGATCGCGGCACGCGCAATCTGGCGCGGCCCGCGGGGTTCGTTACTGGGCATGCATCGGCTCGTGGGACTGGAAATCCAGCGCGCTATGATGCCATAAAGGCGCCTTGCCCCAGACCTCGCCATGTGTCCGGCATGCGCCGCAACCTGTGATTCCCGGAGTTTCCATGAGCCGTCGTTTCCTGCTGGCCAGTGCGCTGATTGCCGGCATCTGCATGATCGCCGGATTGCTCGTGCTGGATATCCCGATCGTGCGCTGGATCCACGCCAGCAGCATCGGCAATGCACCGCTGTTCGAGCACGGACTCGATGCGCTGGACGCTCTGTTCGGCATCCATGTTTCCTTCTGGCTGGCCGCGTCCGTGATGATCCTCGGCGGTGCCATCCTGCTGGCACTTGCACGAAACAGGATCCGCTTGCGCAAGCACGCCCTCGCCCTGCTTGGCACCGGCCTCGTGCAGGCGGCATCCATCGGCCTGATGATGCTGGGCAAGACCGCATTCGGGCGGGTGCGACCAACAGCCTGGATGGAAAGCGGCGACATGTTCCCGGCGTGGTTTGTCGACGGCGGCTCGTTCCCCTCCGGACACGGCGCGTTTTATTTCGGCTTGTTCCTGCCGCTTGCGGCTGCCGCACCGCGCGCCTGGCAACGAGCCTTGCTGCTGGCGTTTCCGCTGTTCGTGATCGCTGCGCGCATCGACATGGGCAAGCATTTCCTTTCCGATGTCGCCGCGTCGGCCCTCATCGCCGCCTGCATGGCCCTGCTGGTCGGCGCCGCACTTCGCCACTGGCAAGTCGATGAACGCGACAGCGAGGCAACTGGCGCATCGCGCTGTTGAGCTTCCGCCGCAAGCAACACTGCGCTGGACAAGCGACGACCTGACCAGGCGTGAACATGTCTTGAAGGATACTTTGCATGTTCATCACATCGTGCGCAGCCCGCTGATGCCCGCTGGCGCCTGAATGACTGCCGCTGAAACGGCGGAAAACCGGCCTCCCCGTGCCAGCATGTCGATCCCTGGAATTCCTCCCGGGTGAATGCCGCAATGCGGCCCGATCGCGAAGGAGAACGACATGCTCAAACTTGCACTGATATTTGCCGTGATTTCACTGCTTGCAGGCGCCCTGGGCTTCAGCGGGGTTGCCGGTGCGAGTGCCGGAATAGCCAAGTTGATCTTCGGTATCTTCCTGGTCCTGCTGGTGCTGGCCTTGCTTGGCCTCGTCCTCGGCGTGGCGATCTTCTAGCCTTGCGCAACCCCAGCGCCCGGCTGCCCGCGCCGGGCAACGCTGCTATGCTTGTCGGCCAGCAGCATTCGGGCAGGCGGAGATCCCCTTGATACCCCACCAGGCTGGCCGATCCTGGCCACATGGCCGCCGCCAGCTTGTCGCAACCCTGGCCTGGCTGCGCCTTTGCGCAATCGGCGGCCAGCTCGTCACCATCGCCTTCGTCGCCCAGGTGCTCGGTCTGGCGATTCCCGTGACGCGACTGCTGGCGGCAATTGCCGTACTCGCCCTGTTCAACCTGCTGGTGCTCTGGCGACTGCGCCAGAAATCGGCCATGGCGGGCTGGGAGCCGGTCGTGCATATCGCCATCGACACCCTTGTCCTTGGCTACCTGCTCTATCTGACGGGCGGAGCGAGCAATCCGTTCGTGTCCCTGCTGGTCATGCCGATCACGCTCGCCGCCACTGCCCTTCCGCTGCGTTCGGTGGCGATCGTGGCAACCCTCGCCGTGGCGACCTACCTGCTGCTGATGCGTTTCTCCGTTGTCCTGCCGGAAGTCAGCGATGCCGGCAGCAGTGGCCTGTTCTTCAACCTGCACCTGACCGGCATGGCAATCAGCTTCGCCATCACCGCGGGCATGCTCGGCTTCTTCATTGCCCGCCTCGCGCGCGCCTTGCGTGCGCAACAGGCGGAAGTCGAACACGAGCGCGTGCGCGCCCTGCGCGACGAAGGCATCCTTGCCATTGCCACGCAGGCGGCGAGCACCGCACACGAGCTGAATACGCCGCTGTCGACCATCCGCACCCTGCTTGCCGAGCTGGCCCGTGAAAACTCCACCAGCGCGACCCTGCAGGCGGATTTCAAGTTGCTCATCGGCCAGGCGGATCGTTGCCGCGACATCCTGCGCGAACTGGTCAAGGTCGGCAGCAACCAGTTGGCCGGCATTGCCGAATGGATCAGTGTCGCCGAGCTCTGTGCGGCAACGCGCGATTCGTTCAGCCTGCTGCGCCCGGAAGCGGAGGCCAGTTTCACCATCGACGAAGAAGTTGGCGCACGTCGCATCGCGGTTGTTCCTGCCTTGCAGCACGCCATCGTCAACCTGCTCAACAATGCCGCCGACGCCTCGCTCGCCAATGGCGATGCACGCGTCGAGATGACCGCGCGCGCCGATGGCGACATCCTCGAAATCCAGGTGCGCGACCACGGTCGCGGCATGCGCGCCGCGTCCGCAGCGGCCAGCGGGTTCGGTTTCCAGACGACCAAGCATGATGGCCTCGGCCTCGGCCTCGCCTTGGCCAATGCCACAGCCGAACGCTTCGGCGGCACCCTCAACGCGGTGGCTGCCGCGGGCGGCGGCACGCGGCAATGTTTGCGTCTGCCACTGCCAAGGCTGGACAATCCACCCCATGAACATTGAAACCACCGATCGTGTACTGCTCATCGACGACGATGAGGTTTTTCTCCATGTCCTCGGACGCGCGCTCGCCGCACGCGGATTCGAGGTGACCACGGCAAAGGATGGAACCGAAGCACTGGCACGCTGCGTCGAGATGCAACCGCGCTACATCGTCCTCGATCTCAAACTCGGCAGCGAGAGCGGGCTTTCCCTGATCCCGCGCCTCAATACAGCCCGACCCGGCGTGCGCATCCTGCTGCTCACCGGTTACGCCTCGATCGCCACCGCCGTCGAAGCGATCAAGCGCGGTGCGCACGATTACCTGGCCAAGCCGGTCGATGCCGACCAGGTCGCCCAGGCCTTGCTCGGCCATGCCGGGGCCCAGGTGGATGGTGTCGACAACCTTCCCGACGCACCGCCGCCGCTGAAACGCCTGGAGTGGGAACACATCCAGCGTGTCCTCACCGAGTGCGAGGGCAACATCTCCGAAGCCGCCCGCCGCCTCGGCCTGCATCGACGCACCCTGCAACGCAAGCTGGCCAAACGCCCGGTACGGGAAACACCGAATCGCTAGTGGCGGGGAGCGGGGATTGGGAGACCGCGCGCGGTTAACCTTCGACTCCCCCACGGAAGCGCGTCGTTGCAGAAAACGGTAACGCGAGCCAATCCATCGAAGCCCGCGCCGGCCATCGGTTTTCCGTAGGAAGGGCATTCATGCCCGATGCCCTTCGGTACGTTGCGAAAGAGCAACTCATCGCGACCGAAGGGAGTCCCCGTTTTGGGACATCAGTCCCTTTTTGGGACGGCTGACGCCGCCTCCTGCGAGAAGCGGCAACGCGAGCACCACCCAAGAAGCCCGCGCCGCTCATCGGTTGTCCGTAGGAAGGGCATTCATGCCCGATGCGTTTTGGCACGTTGCGAGAAGTGGCATCGCGACCGTAGGAATTCCCCTTTGGGGGGGGTGCGGCTGAAGCCGCCTCCTACGAGAAGCCGGGCGGGTTCAACTCTGAACGACAACTCGTGAAGTCACTGACTCTTGATTTGTTCAATTTGTTCATTCCGTTATTGCGTTTGCTCAGCGCCGATCAATGCAGCGCCAGCGCCTTGATCAGGGCGGCATTGAAGCGTTCTGGATCCTGTACCTGGGGCGAGTGGCCGAGATCGGCGAACTCGATCAGTTGTGCGTCTGGTATGGCGGCCGCCGCACGACGACCCAGTGCGGGATAATCGCCAAGCCGCGCCTTGATCTCGGTTGATGCCAGATCCCTGCCGATCGCGGTACGATCCTTCTGCCCGATGAAAAGCGTCGTCGGCACGGCAATTTTCGGCAACTCGTGGACGACTGGCTGGCTGTAGATCATGTCGTAGGCGAGCGCCTGATCCCAGGCCACCTGGTTCCTTCCCGGCCCTGCATACATGCCCGCTTGCATGCGCGCCCAGCGTGCAAATTCCGGTTTCCACGTCCCGGCGTAATAGACGTCCATCTGATATTTCTGGATGCTCTCGAAACTTGTTTTCAAATCCTGTTGATACCACGCATCCACGCTGCGCCAGGGAACCCCGGCGGCGCGCCAGTCCTCCAGGCCGATCGGATTCACCAGTGCAAGTTGAAGGGTGGCCTGCGGATACATCAGCGCATAGCGGATGGCGAGCATGCCACCCATGGAATGGCCGATCACCACAGATTTTTCGATGCCGAGGCTGTCGAGGAGCGCACGCGTGTTCGCGGCCAGTTGCTCCAGACTGAACTGATAATGCTGTGGCTTGCTGGATTTGCAGAAACCGATCTGATCCGGGGCAATGACGCGGTAACCTGCGCCAGCCAGCGCGGCGATGCTGGTTTCCCAGGTCGCCGCGCAGAAGTTCTTGCCATGCAGAAGGACAACGGTTCGCCCGTTGCTCGGAGCGCGAGCTGCCACATCCAGATACGCCATCTGCAGTGGCTGGCGTTGCGAAACGAGTCCGTACAGTTGAACCGGATAGGGATAGTCGAAACCCTCCAGACGCGGCCCGTAGGCCGGTTGCTGGTCGGCGAAGGCGTTGCTGCTGATGGCGAGCGTAAGAACGATGGCGAGCAGGCGCATGCAATTCTCCGTGTGATGGCGGGTTTCCAGCCTTGAGGATAAAGCCTGTCCATTTCCTGGTACCTACCTCAGCTGTGCAACGTCCCTCACTTGCGCCGTTGGCATCCGGGCCAGCTTTGCTGTTCGGTGCGACCTCCTGTCTTCCCCGTCCTATTCCCGTTTCTCTATTCCCTATTCCCGTTGCCCAGCCAATGCCTTCATGACCACCGGCAACACGTTGGCAAGCACCATTGGTTGGGCTGCAGCGGTGGGATGCAGGCCATCGGGCTGCATCAGGGAGTCATCAAGGGCGACGCCTTCGAGCAGGAACGGGACCAATGGCACGTTGAATTCCGCCGCCAGATCCCGATACATGTCCCTCAGCCCGTCCCGATACTGCGGGCCGTAGTTGGTGGGAATCTCGGTTCCGATCAGCAACACCGCGGCACCGGAATCCATGGCCAGGCGGATCATGCGCGACAGGTTCTGTTTCGGCGTGCCCAGTGGCAAGCCGCGCAGGGCATCATTCGCGCCCAGCTCGAGGAGGACAAGAACGGGTTTGTGTTCGGCCAGCAGGCTTTCGATGCGGGCCAGGCCGCCCGATGTGGTTTCACCGCTGATCGAGGCATTGACGACATCAGCAACGGCGCCAGACTCCTTCAGGCGCGTGCGCAGCAGATTGACCCAACCGGAATCCACCGGGATTCCATAGGCGGCGGAAAGCGAATCACCGAGCACCAGAACCGGGCGCGGCGATTCACGGGCCTCAAGCGATGTCGCTGGCACGGCCAGCAGCAGGAACAAACACAGGATGCGCAGCATGTCGATCGATTCCACAACGGTGCTCAGTGCCGAGAAGCTTAGCAAAGCCGTCGATGGCCCTGATGGTCGCCTGCTGATCCTCGACGAGGTCAGCCTGAGTGTCGAACGCGGGGCAAGCCTCGCCATAGTCGGCGCCTCCGGTTCGGGCAAGACCACCCTGCTCGGCCTGCTCGCGGGTCTGGATCGGCCGACCAGCGGCAGCATCACCCTTGCGGGCGAGCCACTGGATCGCCTCGATGAAGAGGCCCGTGCACGCGTGCGTCGCCGTCTGGTCGGCTTTGTCTTCCAGTCATTCCACCTGCTGCCGGCGCTGAATGCCGGAGAGAACGTCATGCTGCCGCTCGAACTGGAAGGCCGCAGCGATGCCCGCCAGCGCGCCGCCAGCGTGCTCGGCGATGTCGGCCTCGGCAAGCGCCTGCACCACTACCCGCATCAGCTTTCCGGCGGCGAGCAGCAACGTGTCGCCCTCGCCCGCGCCTTCGTGCACGGTCCGCAACTGCTGTTTGCCGACGAACCAACCGGCAATCTCGACCAGCGCACCGGCGCGGCGGTCAGCGACTTGCTGTTCGACTTGAATCGCGAACATGCGACAACCCTGGTCCTCGTCAGCCATGACCTCGATCTTGCCGCACGTTGCGCGCGCATGCTGCGCCTGCGCGACGGGCGCGTCGTCGAGGAGGACGCATGAACCCGCTGGTCTTCGCTGCGCGCAGCCTGCGCCGCGAATTCCGCCATGGCGAGCTGGCGATGCTGGCCGCTGCCTTGGTGCTTGCTGTCGCTGCGCTGACCGCCGTCGGCACGCTGGCGAGTCGCGTCGAAACCGCGATCCTCGCCTCGGCCACGGAATTGCTCGGCGGCGATCTCGGCGTCTCCGCGCGGCGCACGCCGCTGCCCGAATCCTTCACCGCCAAGGCAACGGCGCTGGGCCTGTCGAGCAGCCGCAGCGTCGAATTCTCCAGCGTGGTGTTTGCTGGCGACAACAGCCAGTTCAGCGAAGTCCGTGCAGTCGATGAGCACTATCCACTGCGCGGCGCACTGCAGGTCAAGGATGCCGCGGGCATGCAGCACAATGCTGCGGCACCGGCACCCGGGCAGGCCTATGCGGATCGCGCCGTGCTCAATGCGCTGGGGCGCAAGGTCGGCGATAGCCTGCAACTGGGAGGCCGCGATCTCCTCATCATGGGCGAGATCGTCAGCGCGCCGGGCGGAGCGGTGTTCCAGTTCGCACCCACGGTGCTGATGAACACGACGGATGCCGAGGCCAGCGGCTTGCTCGGTGCCGGCAGTCGGGCGAACTTCCGCATCCTCGTCGCCGGGGCGATGGAGGCGGTCGCGGATTACGCCGGTTGGGCCAAGGACAACCTGCCGGCCAGCGCACGCCTGATCACCGTCGCCGAGGCCCAAGCCAACCTGCGCAATTCCTTCGAGCGTGGCGAGAACTTCCTGCGCCTGGCGGCCTTGCTGGCCGCCTTGCTGGCCGGCATCGCGGTCGCCCTCGCCGCGCAGCGCTTTGCCCGACGCAAGACCGAGGAAGTCGCCGTGCTGCGTTGCCTTGGCGCGAGCCGTCGCGAGATTGTCCTCGGCCTGGCCTTCGAGCTGCTCCTGCTCGCGCTGCCGGCCTGTCTCCTCGGTGCCCTGCTCGGACTCAGCATGCAGCAGATCGCCTTTGTCTTTGCGCGCGAGTTGCTCGGCACGACCACCGGCAGCATCCCGCTGGCAGCATCGGCCTCGGCCTTCCTGATTGGCCTGGCCGTGCTCTTCGGCTTTGCCTTGCCGCCACTGTTGCGCCTGCGCGATGTCGAGCCGATGCGCGTGTTCCGGCGCGACCTGCAAACCCGCTTGCGCCGCTTCGATGCGTTGTATCTGCTGCCGTTTGCGGTAGGCGGCCTGCTCATCCTGCTGGAAAGTGGCTCGACCCGCCTGGCCGGCGTGCTCGCCAGCGGCCTGGCCGGCGTGGCCCTGGTGACCCTGGTCTTCACGCTGCTGCTGCTGAAGATCCTGCGCGCCGGTTCGCGCCGGCTGCCGGGGGCCTTGCGTTTCGGCCTGGCCAATCTCAACCGGCGGCGCACGCTGACCTTGATCCAGGTCGGCGCGCTTGCCCTCAGCCTGACCGCACTCGATCTGCTTGCCGTGGTCGGCCCTTCGCTGCTCGATCGCTGGCGCGCCGACCTCCCCGCCGACACGCCGAATTATTTCGTCCTCAACCTGCAGGCCGATCAGCGCGAGGAATTCAGCGGGCGCCTGCAGGCGCTGGGTGCCGACAATCTCAGCCTGCTGCCGCTGGCGGCGGGAAAACTCGTGGCAATCAATGGCAAGCCGGTGCGCGCAACGGATTTCGAACCGGATTCGCGTGCCGGCAATTTCGTCGAAGGCGAGGTGCGGGTGTCCTGGAGTGCCGACCTGCCGCCGTCCAACCGCATCGTCGACGGGCGCTGGGCGGATGAGCATGCGCAAGCGGCCGAACTCTCCGTCGACACAAGTTGGGTGGAACTGTTCAAGCTCACCCTCGGCGACACCATGACCTTCCGCTTTGCCGACCAGGAAATCACCGCCAGCGTGACCAGCGTGCGTGAGGTCGACTGGGATTCGTTCCGCGTCAACTTCTTCATGATGCTCGATCCTGCGCATGCGGAGAACCTTCCGCACAGCCTGATATCGAGCTTCCACCTGCCGCCGCCCGCATCACTGGCCGAGCTCTCGCGGGCCATGCCGAACCTGTCGCTGATCGATGTCAGCTCGATCCTCGATCGCATCCGCGACATCATCGGCCGGGTTTCGGCAGCGGTGACCTGGGTGCTCGGCTTCAGCCTCGCCGCCGGCATCCTCGTCCTCTTTGCCGCGCTTGCCGCCACCGCCGAGGAGCGCCGCTTCGAGATTGCCTTGCTGCGCACCCTTGGTGCCAACAGCGGCCAGTTGAATGCCGCGGTGCTTGGTGAGTTCGCCGTACTCGGCATGCTTGCCGGCCTCATCGCTGCGGCCGGTGCGGCGGCCACCGGCGTTGCCCTTGCCGGCAATGTCTTCCGCATGACCGACTACACGCCGCCTTGGCTGTCGTTGGCGCTGGTTGCACTCGCCTCGGCGGTGATAGTCATGCTCGCCGGCCTGCTCGGCACGCGGCGCATCGCCAGCACGCCACCGATGCTGGTATTGCGTCACGGAACCTGATTTCGCGCAGGGACTCTGCTTGCGCAGTGAAGCATCCGGCGGCTATCGTGAAGGCAATGAGCACCGACGAGAAACGCCGCTTTCCGCGCCTGCCGATCTTCTCGGCAGCCCTGATCACCCATGCCGGCCAAGGCTGGCTGAGCGAGGTGCGCGATCTGTCCCAGGGCGGCGCCTGCCTGGCGCGCCCGCAGCATTGGGCCGGCGATGATCGCCGCCGCTGCCGCATCTATTTCATCTTCGACCAGGAAACCGTGATCGCGGTCGAAGCCGATTGCGTGCGCCATGGCCAGGACGACCTCGGCTTCGAGTTCCAGCCTGGCCAGGAATCGGTGATCGAAGCCCTGCTCTACGAGTCGCGCTTCATCGGCAAGGACGAGCCGTAGCAACCTGCGCGCCGTGCGGCCAGGGTGGTGCGCGGATCTTCGCTTATGCTGGGCAGCGCCACGGTCCAACCCGGAGATTTCCCGCATGTGGAGCCATATCGCACCAATCCTGCTGCTGGTTGGATCCAACGTCTTCATGACGTTCGCCTGGTACGGCCATCTCAAATTCACCAATCGCCCACTGCTGCTGGTGATCCTGGTCAGCTGGGGAATCGCCTTCTTCGAATACTGCCTGCAGGTGCCGGCCAACCGCATTGGCTACACGGTCTACAACCCGGCGCAACTGAAGACGATCCAGGAGATCATCACCCTGATCGTGTTCATGGGATTTTCGGTTTTCTGGCTCGGTGCCAGCATCAAGTGGAACCACCTGCTTGGCTTCGCCCTGATCGTCGTTGCGGCATTCTTCATCTTTCTCGATTGAGGCGACACTGATCAGGCGCTCCGCCACGTGCGTTGCCGCCAGGCCTTGAGCGGTGCCAGCAGCCAGTAGTGCGTCCAGATCCCGCAGTAGACAATGCCGCGCAGCAGCGGGTTTTTCGCGGCCACATCGAACTTGCGGAAATAGCGCCACATGCCGGCGTGCTTGTGCCGCGAGACAAACAAGGGGCAGCGCTGGCTGGAGCTGCCTTGTTCGTGGACCAGGGCGATGGCATGCGCATGGCAGACCTCATGGCCGGCATCGCGCACGCGCCGGCACAGGTCAAGATCCTCGCAGTGCAGGAAATATCCCTCGTCGAAGCCACCGATCGACACGAATACGTCACGGCGCAGGAACAGGCACGCGCCCGATACTGCATCGACGCGCTCGATTTCCGTGCCCGCTGGCGCAGGCGGCATGTCGATGCCCGCGAACGCCGGCCAGCGCTGCTGCAGGCGGGCGAGGCCGCTCAGACTCATCAGCGCGCGACGCAAGTCGGGATCACGTCGGCGATTGGCCCTGGCGGGAGTCCCGTCCGGGTTGACGATGCTTACGCCGATGACGCCGGCCTGCGGATGCGCGCGGGCGATTGCGCCCAGGCGTGCAATGCTGTCCGGCTCGACCAGGCAATCCGGATTGAGCACGAGCAGCCATTCGCCTTCGCAGGAGGTGGCTGCCTGGTTGGCGGCCGGGCCAAAACCGAGATTCCGGACATTGCGCAGGATGCGCAGGCGCGGATCCGCACCGAAGCGACGCTGGATCTCGTCAACCTGGCCATCGTTGGAAGCGTTGTCGACAACGGCCAGCGTCAGTGGCGCGGTCGAAGCGAGCAGGCGCTCGATGCAGCGCAGGCTGACCGGCCCGCTGTTGGCGGTCACCACGATGACGCTGGTCAGTCCCGGCACGCTGGCAGGCGACGACACCGGCACGATGCGGCCTCAGAATCCGCTGATCAGGCGATCACCCTGTTCGCGCGCGACATTCCACACGGCTGGCCAGTCCCGCCAGGCCTGGGCCATGTCGGCCAGCTCGGCGCGCGCGGCACCGGCACAGGCGCTGGCATCGAACTCCTCCGGCCAATCAGCCAGGCGCGGCGCGCCGTGCTTGAGCAGTGCATTGCCGTTGTTGCGGACAATGGCACGCACATCCGCCTGCCAGTAGACCGGAGCCTCGGCGGCGAGCAATTCGAACTGGTTCTGCAGGCGTTCGACCACGTCGGCGCGCACAAAGCCGAGGTATTCGCTCAGCGAGGAGACCAGTGTGGCGTCATCGGCGGCGGCGAGATCCGCCGTCAGGGTGCCGAGCAGTTCCAGGCGACGGCCGGCATCGGCGGCCTTGGCCAGGCCGATTTGATTGCTGGCGTAATCGCGCAGGTAATGATTGAAGCGCGGCGTATGCGCGGCCATGGTCACCTGCGAGCGTTGGCGATCCGCTTCCTGGGCATGACCCATGGCCAGCGGAAGATGCACGACCAGTGATCCGGGGTGGCAGAACTGCGTCGCCGCACTGGCCAGGCCATCCTCGCCGCGACCGTCCGGATTCGTGCACGGCAGCATCTGCCGATTGTCGAAGACAAAGGGCGTGAAGTAGGCCTGGCTGGCCGGCTTTGCGCGCAAGTTGCCGAACCACAGACTCTGTGCCTCGATGTTGCGCAGGTAGGATTCGCGATCCGCCCAGAACTCCGCGCGACTGTCGGCGTCGAGGTGATACAGCCACAGCGCACTCTCGGTACCCGAACTTCCGCAAGTGCCGTTCAGCGTGTTGAGGACGCGGGCATCGCCGCGCAGGTGCTCAAGGCGGCCGAGATTGATTCCGCGCAGGCTGTCGCGGCTAAGACGATAGTCATCCTGCGCAATGGCCGCGCCCAGGCGTTCGCCGCAGACGCGCAGGTGGGCTTCAAAGGGATCCTGCTGCTCTTCCTCGCCCGCCGCCAGCGCGTCCTCGAGACGCCGGTAGAAACGTGCGGAGGCGGCCACGGCGGGATTCGGCTCAAGTCCCGGGCGGACATCGGCATGACGGTGCAAGGGCAGGCGGAAATCCTCATCCAGCATGGCGAACATGCGCCCGGCCGACAGCAACAAGGCCAGGTTCCATGAGCGCCCGCCACCGCCGCGCCGGGTGCGCGGGCCGCGATCAAGCAACCATTCGAGGCTTGCTGCAGCCTGCGGCAAGGCCTTGGCGAGACGCTGGCGCAGCTTTGCCCGTTCGACCGGACCGATGTAGCTGACCGGATTGCCGACCGCGCGGGCGAACTCGCGCAGCAGGTCACGATTGGTGTCGCGATTGCCTTCCTCGATTGAATCATCGAGCAGGATGACATTGCGCGCGACGCGGAAGCGGCGCTCGTAATTGGCCAGCGAATCGAGCAGCAGGCGCAGTTGCTGCGGACGATCACAGGCACGGATATAGATTGCGTGGAGACTGCGCGGTTGCGCATCCGGCTCGCGTTCGAGGCCGGCAAGGTAAGCGTTGTCGGCGACCAGCAAGCCGGTCGCGGCAAGGCCTTCAAGGCCCTTGCGAATGCGGTCGTGCTGGGTCAGGCCCGGTACCACCGATGCCACGCGCGCGACATGCTCCTCGATCGTGCGGAATTCCCGGCACTGATCCAGCGTTTGCAGGACGTGATGGCTGAGCACATGGCGCTCACCGGAGTCCTTGGCGATGAACGCGTACTCGTCGCTGGACAGCGGCGCGATCATGGCGTCGATGGCCGCATAACGTGGCGCATCCTGCGTGTTGCGCGGACTCTGGCCGGCAAAGCTGAAATTGCCGTAGTTGATCTGGAACTCGGGGGTTGTATTCATCGGCTTGCCGGTTTCGTCATCGACGCAGCCAGCGTGGCCATCGCGATGACGGTGTGATCCTGGTGGAAGTGCGCAGCCGATCGATTTCGGCTTCAAGCTCGGCGATGCGGGCACCGGCGCTCATGTTCCTGCGCACCTCGCCATTGTAATGCGAATAGACCGATTCTTCGCGGTCACCGAAACTGGACAGGCGGGGAAGATCGGCCGGCAATGCCTGTTTCGCGCACACGGCGATGAAATACAGCGGCGCATAGTCCAATCCGGGGGAAACCTTGCCATCCGCGTCGACGGTCTGCATGGCCACGCCCTCGCCAGAGCCATCCAGCGTCCACAGCATCGACTGGAACAGCAGCTTCTGCCCGTACAGGCGAATGCCGTTGAAATGCGGGCGAAGCAGGTCGAGCAGCTCCTCGCGATAGAGCTCGCGGACGTGGAATTCGTTGCGGAATCCGGCAACTTCGCTGTAGGTGTGCTTGTCCGGCGAGGAAATCAGCAGCATTCCATCGTCGGCGAGCACGCGCGCGAAACCGGCAACCAGCGCCTCCTGGGCAAGCAGGTGCTCCAACGTCTCGAAGGAGACGACGACATCAAAGCTTTTGTCGGCAAATGCGAGTTGGGCCGCGTCGCCACGGTGGAACTGCAGATTGCCGCGATCGCCATAGCGGGTCCGCGCGTGCTCGATTGCCTCGGCGGAAATATCGACACCGGTGACGTGCTCGGCAACGCCGGCCAGCAGGTTGGAACCATAACCTTCACCGCAGGCCGCATCGAGAACGCGCTTGCCTCGCGCCATGGCAAGGGCGAACGCATAGCGATGCCAGTGTTCATAGCGGATCTCGCGCACGCACTCCGGCGTGAAGCGCTCGCCGGTGAACTCCAGCGCCTTGTCCTGCTCAGCCACCGTGGCCTCCGCTGGACTGATTCCAGCGATGCGGCAGCCGCACCAGGCCGAACTCGCGCGATTCGCCGCGAACAGTCAGGCCGCGCTCGAGCGTGTCGAACAGCCGCAATCCTTCGGTATCCATGGTGTGAATGCGCACCTGATAACTCCCCGGCAAGAGACTGAGTCCTGCAAACTCGATTTCAACCCTGAAATCGTGATCGGAGACACGCTGCACGCCGACCTCGTCCATCTCGGTACTGACTCCGTAGACAGGTGTGCCATCGGCACGCACGATCCCGAACATGGCAATCGGCAACCTGCCCTCACGCGAGCGAATCCGCGAACTCATGACCAGCTTGCCACCGAAATCGACCACCACGGCCTGATTGCCGGGACTGTCGTTGACCACCAGGTCGGTGATCTCGAACTCGATTCCGGATCGATCGGGCGCGCGCTGCTCGATCGCGGCCTGCTTGCGCTCATGCCAGGCCAGGTAAGCCTGGCTCACTTCGAAGACATCGCCAGACTGCATCAGCGCACCATGATCGAGCCACAAGGCATGGCGGCACAATTTCTGCGCGTGATACATGCTGTGGGTGACCAGCAGCAAGGTGCCGCCTTCCTTGAGGTATTCCTCCATCCAGCGGATGCATTTCTTCTGGAAAGACTCGTCACCGACAGCGAGGACTTCGTCGGTGATCAACAGATCCGGTTTCAGCGAGGCAATGATGGCGAAGCCCAGGCGCACGACCATGCCCGAGGAATAGTGCTTGACCGGCTCATCGATGTAAGCGCCGATATCGGCAAACTCGATGATCTGCTGCATGCGCGCCGCGAGCTCATCGTGACTCAAGCCGTGCAAGGCCGCGGCCATTTCGACATTGTCGCGGCCGCTGTATTCGGGATGGAACCCTGCACCCAGCTCAAGCAAGGCACCGACGCTGCCGGACACCTCGACCTTGCCGCTGGTTGGCGTCAGCACGCCGGTGATCAACTTGAGCAGGGTCGACTTGCCCGCTCCGTTTTGCCCGATGACGGCGATCGACTCGCCACGGCGGACGCAAAGATCGATGTCCCTGACCACGTATTGCGCATCGGCGTCGCGGCGTCCGGCCAGCAGGCGTGCCAGGGCACGCAGGCGATCACTCGACAGGTAAGCCTTCGGGTAGGCCTTGCCGACACCGGTTGCCTTGACCAGGACCTGGTTCACAGGAAATCCTCGAAATGCGGGTCGAGGCGTCGAAACAACCAGAGACCAAAGGCCAGGGTCAGACCCGCCACGAGGATGGCGATCAGCAAGCCATGCCAGGGAAATTCGCCGTAACCAAGGAGCAGGTTGCGCATGCCCTCGACATAGAACGTGAAGGGGTTGAGATCGAGCAGCACCTGAAAGCGTTCCGGCAGGTTCGTGCGGTCGTAGAAGATCGGTGCGGCAAACATCATCAAGGTCAGCAATTGACCAATGATCTGCACCAGGTCGCGGACAAACACCTGCAGGCCTGCCAAGGTCAGGCTGATCCCGAACGCGCAGGCAAACATCGGCACATACAGGAGCAGGGCCAGCGGGATCTTGACCATCTCGATGCCGTGTCCGCTGATCGACAGGACAGCAAGTATGGCGAGGAATCCGGCCCCATGCAGGAGGAAGCTCGCCGCGCAAGGTGCCAATACCAGCAACTCGCGCGGAAGCGCCACCTTTCCGATCAGGGCCGCATTGTCCTGGATCGCGGTGGTCGAGCGGAAGATCGCCTCCGAGAATGCGATCCAAGGCCACATGGCCACGACCAGGAATGGAACATAGCCGGGCGCGCCCGCACCGGGCACGCGCGCTTTGAAAATCTGCACAAACACGAATGCATAGATCGCCAGCTGCAGCAACGGCTGCAGCAAAGCCCAACCGAATCCGGTAAAGCTGCCGCGATAGCGTTCCTTCAATTCGCGGCGAATGAAATGTGTGGCGAGTGCCAGCTTGTGCATTGCAATCCGTCCCCATGCCGATTCCGCACGCGCGTCAGTCAACCCACGAAGCGGTTTGGCACAGCAAGAAATCCGAAGCTGGCGCGGGATGGCCAACATGGAAGAATACGCGATCCCGCGCGGCCGGCACACGCCTTGCCCGTCGATCGCCCGGGCAGAAGATATGCGGACAACCGCCAGCCCAGACCCGGGCTGAGCCGGAAGCGAGCAGCATGAAAGGCAAGCGGTGGAGTTCAGATCAAGCGCCAATCGACCATCGACGGCCGTCCAAGCCGTCATCCAACGGCCAGGTCGCAGACTGCGCGAATCCCTGCGCAAGCAGGGATTCGATGACGAGATCCAGACGTATCCCCGATACTCGATTATCTTGAACCGGGAGCAGCAGGATCGGCAGTCGTTGCGGACGGCACGTAGCGGGTTCGCAAGGAAGCGACGACTTCCGGCTTTGCTGTCAGTTCCAGCGCCTTGAGCTCATCGATATGTTCCTTCACGCGGTTGTCGCGCATCCGATTGGCCAAGTCGCTGATGATGCGCTCCTTGACATCGTCATATGACTGCGACTTCGCGGGATAGCGCGCTTCAAGCTTGATGATGTGGTAGCCGAATGCAGTCTTGACCAAGGGAGAAATCTCACCCTTCTCTTTCAACTTTTTGACCGCTGCGACGAACTCGGGCACCAGCCCTTCTCCCTCGCCATCAGGGATTTCCCCGTCGTTGCTGCGCTTGGAGCCGTCGTCGGAATACTCGGTGACGAGTTTGACAAAGTCCTCGCCGGCAAGTGCCTTGGCGCGAGCGGCTTCGGCCAGCGTCTTTGCCTCCGCGTCACTGCGCGTCTTGGTGTCAATCAGGATATGGCGGACCGTGGCCCGTCCCGGAATCGCGTACGCATCCGGGTTCACGTCATAGCGCTCCCTGGCCAGCGGCTCGACAATGTCAGCCGACACTTCCGCACGCAGCTTCATGGCCAACTGCTCGGTCAGCATCTTGTCGCTTTGTTGCTGCACGGCACGCTGGAACAGTGGATCCTGGTCAAGCTTGGCAGCACGCGCCTCATTGGCCAGCTGCTGATTGATCAAGAGGCGTTCGAGCAGTTCCTCAATGCGCTTGGGACTGTTCATGAAGTTGGCACGTTGGTCCGCAGGCATGCCAATCAACGCCGCATCCACATCCTTCATGGTCACCGAAGCGCTGCCACGGCTGGCGACAACGGTTTGTTCGGGGTATGGCGCATCTGCGGCAAGTGACTCTCCCGACAGGAGAAGCACGAGAAAGAGCGCAGAGCACACCTGGGTCAAAGACATTTTCAGCACGCGTCAAACCTCCAATACCGGTTCATTTGGTACACGAGAAACTATTCCAGGTTGCAGTCAACGGGGTGCCCCGGCATGGAGCATTGCCCACATGCACGAGGCAGTGTTGAGACCTGAACACAGGTCAGAAGTTGCACCGAGGGCTTTCGGCGAGCATTGAATTTCCGCGCCAATGGAGCCAGGGATTTGCGGCGCGCTCGTCAAGTCGGCGCAGCAGGGAGATCACGCACTGGATCGGCCAACCACGCCGATTCGCAGGCCGAGCTGCAACTCCCGCTGACTGCCAAGCAAGGACGCCGTGGCTCGGCGTCCTCTTGCCACTTCACCAGGCTGCCCGGGTGCCTGTTTCAATAAGAATGGGCGTTGCGTAGCTCGACCTTGCAAGTGCTTGAGGCACAACCGGATTGGCTTGGCGTGCCGCGCGGGGCATGTATGACATTGAGATAATACGTTTTGCCCGGCTCCAATTTACAACTGGGCGTTGTTCCGGATGTGATCTTCCAGTTGATGTCACTGAACAGCGCTTCTCCCTTGCAGGCGGCACTGATCGGGAACAACGGGTCACTGTCAAACTGCCCAGGGCAAGGCGCGATAGCTGCACTGAAAGGAGTATTTTGCGGATTGACGGCAAAGGAATAGTAACCAGCCCGCTGGTCCCAGAGGGCGTTGGACGGCGCTCGGAACTGCAGGGAGACATATTTGTCACGCGATATGTTGGTTGCAATCGTGCTCGTATTGTCGCCGGGGAAACCATAACCTGCCGTGTCCCCGCTACCCGCAGGAAAGGTATTGGAACTGACGCCGAACATGGTGACATAATTCATGAAGGAAATATTGCCGGCGTACAACCCACCGGTGACAATTCCGGACGTCTGCCGCATTGCGTCCGTCAATCCCTTCGGATCGCTGAGTTGCGTCACGCTCTGGCAATAATTTGCCGGCGGTGCCGTTCCGTGCAGCACCGTCACCGATGGCGTGGAATTGATGTTCGAGCGCACAGTGCTCAGATTGGCATCGGTCTGATCCTGATAAGTGCACTTTGCCTTGAATGTGATATTGCCATCCAGAGTAGCCGACGTATTTTGCACATCGACATTGCGAGTCACTGTCGCGCCGCAACTATTGCCGCACAGATTGGCGGACCATCCTGAGACGATGGAAACATTGCTGCCGGTAAATCCATCCGGTACACAGGAAACGCCCGGGGTTACTGCACTCAGCCCGGTATTGAGCTGAAGATTGACCGTGCCCGCGCCGGTCGTCCCGCCGCCCACCGTGGTCTGCCCGGTCACGCTCAGGCTTGCACCGGCAATTGCGGTGACTGGCACCGGATAGCCAGTGGAACTGCCGCAAGGAAAGTCCGCGCTGAGATCGATCGAAACGTTACCGGTGGCCGGATCGATATTGAGCATCGAGCCGGTCATCGTGCACTGTGTATTTCCGTTTCGCTTCACTGAGACCTGAAAATCCGCAGCATTCACGGCCGTGGCGGAAAACAGGAATGCACCAAACGCAAGCGCGACGACGGCTACTGGAGAATATTTTCTGGACTCGATCACTGGCTGGATCTCTCAAATCGCTGGGGAATGAACAGCTAGGACGTAAAGGATAGACCTTGGCACCTTAAAAAAAAAGAAAGCCCCGCATGCGCGGGGCTTTCCGGTCAACTGAATCTGACCTGGGTCACTATTACGAACAAGCCAGCGGAGCGGTCGGATCCGGAACCGAGCAAGCACGCGAACCCTTGTGACGCCACAGGCCCGAGTAGTTGGCCAGTTTGCCAGGAGCGGCATTGGCATTGACGTAGTTGGTGATGGCGAAGCCGGTAACCGGCAGACCTTCAAACACTTCACCTTCCGAGGAAGCTTCCATCAAATGCGCTTCCGACGTCGGGTTCAATGCAACGCGCATCCAACCGTTGTTGAGGGAGTCGGCACGCACGTCGACGTTCGACGCCAGCTGCGATCCCAACACCGGCGAGGTGCGGTTTGCGATGAAGTCGGTACCCGTCTGGAACGAGATGACCTGGGCTTCGTAGCGCAGCACCGGGACCGGGGATTCGCCCGGATCGCACGGCGAGAAGCACACGCCGCAGTTCGGGTTGTCGCTGTCCGAACCGGTACAGGCGCTCGGGTTGCCTTCTTCACGATCGTACGGGAACAGACCCACCTGAACCTTCGACTCACCCGTGCCAGCGCCCGAATAAGCTTTGAAGACTTCCGCGAACGGAGCCAGAGCCGGTGCCGGACGGTCGACGTAGAAGTTCTTGGTCGGGAAGGTAACCACCCAATCCGTCGTCGCAGCAGCACCACCACCCAGGACATATTCGTTGAAGATGTTGTCATGGGTGAACAGGGCGCTGACTGCATCGATCTTGCGACCGAACCCGCCACCGTAGGTGGCCTGGATCAGGCGACCATTGTCGAACACATAGGCGGTGACCTGCGCATCGGAGCCACCAACGTTGGCGAGCGACGGGAGGACGTTACCCGGACGGTCGTGCAGGTTGTCCACACCGTTGGAGACAAAGCCTTCGATGGCGTCGGCGTTGTAACCGGAGCTGACACCATTGGCGACGTCAAGCAGCAGGGCGGAACCGAACAGTCCACCGGTCGGCGGATCGATATCGGTATTGCGATCCTGGATCCAGTAACCCGGGGGCTGGGCAACCCACGCACCAATGACCTGTCCACAATTGTCCGGCACGCCGGCGATGTGGGTGATCGCATCGAGCGATCCTTCCGTAGCGTTCGTGACGACGCCCATTTCGATGATTTCGAAATGGCCTTCGCGGGTACGCTCAAGACCGGTCGGACCGCCATCGGCGTTCGCACCCGAGAACAGGGCGTTGGTGAACGGCAGATAGCTGCGGCCGTCCGGCAACTGCTGCAACGGCGGCAGGGTCGAACCCTTGATGTCCGGAACCGTGCAGGAATTGTCATCGGTCAACAGGTTGGCTTGAGCCTGGTCCGGGAGCTTGAACAGCGCTGCGGTCCAGACGTCATACGGCGACAGGTAGACGTGGAAGTCGCGCACTTCACGGCTGTTGTAGCCTTCCATGAAACGCACCTTGATCGCCTTGCCCTGGTCGGTGGTGTTGACCACGGAGAACAGGGTTTGCAGATTGTCACCGACGCCATTCGAGTTGACGGTGTAATACGGGTAAAGAAGAACCTGACCCAGACCATCCGGGTTCAGATTAACTGCGCTCGCGAGGTTCGCGATGCCCACCGTACCGGCGATACCGGCGACGACGGCGGTCGTCAAGCTATTTCGCTTCATTACAGACACTCCTAAATTGACCACAGGGCTTTTGCTTACGGCTAACTTCTGTCCAACAGCAGTTTTGTCCCGCTTTTCAGAGGGCAGGGTTAGGCAACAGCGAACCAATCGTACGGCAAGGTTCCACACGGTGCAATCCCTTGCGGACAATTCATCATTGTCCGCCTCCCCTTTGCCAGCCGGGATGTTTACAGCGGGCAGCGAGCCCCCGGCTCGCACTTGCGGGAACTATACGCACAACCGTTACTTGCTGCCAGTCAAATCGCTGGCATGCGGCAGGAAATACCACTTTCCCCTGCTGAGGATCCAGGTTTCCGAGACGAATCCCACACTGGAAACAACCTGGCTTATCCCCGGCATCTTGACTCCGATATCGACCTGCAGGTCAACCACGCAGGTATTCGGCTTGTCGCACGTCTCTCGATAGGGCAGGACCTTGTTCCACTTGATCGGGCGATCCTTCATTTCCTTGACATATTCATCGCGCGTCACCGTGGCCCGGTAGCCGGGACTCAGATAGTCATAGGCCTTGTCTGTCTTGTTGGCAATCAGCAAGTCCCAGCGTTGCAGCGCGCGTTCCTGAACGACCTTGTTGGGTACGGCACCCGCAGTCGACGTGCCGGCAGTGGAATCCGCCTTGTCGGGCTTGGCCGCATTCGAGGTGCAGCCCGCGGCAAACAGGGTTGCTGCAATCAGGACTGCCAGTGACGGCATGGTTACTCGTTTCACGGATTGACTCCTCAGTGCTTCAGGGGTGTTGACTGCGACTCGCCACGCAGCGGGTTCAGGTTCTGGAACTGGCGCTTGTATTCCTCGGTGATCTCGCGCGCCTCATCGGAATTGCTTACAACCTCGGGAGTTATGAGCACTATCAGCTCGGTGCGCTGGTGACTCCTGCTCGTGCTTCCGAAAAGTTTGCCGAGGACGGGCACCCGGCTCAGGCCAGGCACGCCATCGTCGGAATCCTGGTCGTCTTCCGAGATCAATCCGCCGAGCAGGATGGTCTGACCGCTCTGCACCGCGATACTGGTATCCAGCGTGCGCTTGTTGATTTCGCGATTTCCATTTGCACTGACAACGCCTGGCTTGCTCACCTCTTGCGAGACATCCATGTAAACCAGACCGCCTGGATTGACCCTCGGCTTGACCTGCAGGATCACGCCCGTATCGAGATAGGTGGTCTGGCCAATGCCCTGATTGGTTGTTGTCCCGGCGTTGTTCGTTTGCAGGGTGCCAATGCCGATGATGCTCTGCGTCAGCACCGGGATGCGCGTGCCCACGTTGATCTCCGCTTCCTGGTTGTTCATGACCATCAGCGAAGGTGCTGACAGGATCTTGGCCTGCCCGCTGCTTTGCAGCGCGCTCAACGCCACCTGGAACTTGCTGTTCAGATAGGAATAGAAGAAATTTCCAGCGGCCGTGGGCGAGGTAGCCGCGCCCAACAGCGATCGCTGCCGATCCAGCCGGTTGGGTATCGGATAGCCGTTGGGATCATTCGGGTTCGTGTATGAACCGTCGTAGCCCTCGCCCTTCAGGCCGTTGAACCACCATTTCACGCCGAACTTGAGATCGCCGGACAGGGTCACTTCGAGGATCTTGGTCTCGATATGCACCTGCAAGGGTGCGATATCGAGCTTGCGGATGGCTGCCTGCATCGAATCCCATTCAGCCGGCGTGGCCATGATGAGGAGCTGGTTGCTTTCCTCGACCGCAGTGATGCGAATGTCCGAATCACCATTGCCGGCCACCGCGCCGGTAGCGGCACCCGATTTGGGCTGGCTGCTGGTACGGCTGCCGAAACGGCTCGAACGCGCTGAACCGGAACGACCCGCACTTGTTTCTGTCCCTGCCGCCCCGGCACCGCCAATGGTCGCGGCGGCAAGGCCCGGGGCGACGGCACCCGAGGTATCGGTGCGACGGGTACTGCCGCCGCTCGCGCTGCCGAGGAAGATCTGCCCGAGATAATCCGCCAGATCGACCGACTTGATGTTCTTGACATCGTAGACAAAGAGCTGGGTCGCGCTTTCATCGCCGGCGCGATCAAGCCGCTTCAGCCATTCCTCTGCCTGGCGCAGGTATTCCGGCTGCGCCGTGATGGCGATGATCGCGTTGGAGCGTTCGATTGGAATGAAGCGGAACATGCCGGCCAATGGCGATTCGCCAGTCGCGCCAAAGACTTTCTCCAGCTCGGGCAACAAGGTGCCGACCTCGACCCGCTGCAAAGTGAAGACGCCGACCGACATGCCCTTGAGCCAATCGACATCGAAAACCTCGATGGTCTGCGCATAGTTGGTCAGCTCCGACGCCGTGCCGGCGAGCACGAGCATGCTGCGCGAGGTATCGATGTTGATGAACGCATCCGCCTTGGCATAGGGCTTGAGCAGCTTGGCCATCTCGCTCGGCGAGATGTAGCGCAGCGGGAATACCCGCACCTCGTAACCGTTGGCCAGGTTCGGCGCGCCGATTCTCGGCGTCAGGTTGCCGGGCAAGGCATCCTTGATCTGCAGCACCGTGTAGCGGCCATCCTTGTAGACCAGGGTGTTGCCAGTCCATGACAGCAGCATTTCGAGGACCGACATGGCCTGGTCGGCGCGGATCGGCTTGGACGTCGAGAACGACACATTGCCGCCGACATTTGGCGCAATCGTGTAATTTTCCTGCAGGAGGTCGCCGAGGATGGCCTTGACCACCGACTGGATCGGATTGTTCTCGAAATTGAAATCGACCTGCCCTTCACCCTTGGCCAGCGGCGCGACCCGGCGTGCAGCGGCCTCGTCGATGAACTTGCCGCTGCCGAGCTGGATCTCCGGCTTCGGCGGCTCGAAGCTCTTGTCCTCGTTGACCTCGACATCGATACCGGTGGATTTCGCCGCCTTGTCGACAAGCGGCTGGCGGTTGGCCGCCACGCTCTCGGCCGTCAGTGGAATCGTCTCGCCAACATGCGACGTGCCATCGCTTCTCGTCGGCGCACTCGAACAGCCCGCCAGCAACGTGAGGGCCAGAGCGACCGAGATTTTGATGATTCTTGAAGTCACGTGGATCACTCCGTCAATTCTTTTGCCCAGTGGGCGAGTTGCCTCGCTGCGAACGCAGGCGCTCGGCTTCTTCACGCATTTGTCGCCGCCGTTCCTCGATCCGCTTGGCCAGATCCGATGCAGCCTCGTTGGCCTGCTTCGGCGGCTCCGCCGCCGCTGCTGCGGGCTTGGCGACTGGCGATGCCGGTGCGCGCGCAGGTGCAGGTGCCGCGGTGGTGGTCAATTCGATCTCGGCCTTCTCGTCGTTGGCATTCCTGAACGTGGCCAGGCGCGGCTCGAGCGCCTCCAGGGTCCAGCCCGCCTGATCGCCAGTCAGGGGCATTCCGACCTTCAAGGTCAGCGATTCGTTCCGCATGTTGTCACGCAACATGGCAATGCGCAGCTCCGGGCGGGTGCCGCTCGCGCGCACGATGATCACGCCGGTCAGCGTGACATTCAACGCCACCGGCGGCGGACCTTCCGTTGCCGGCGCATCGTCGCCCAACGGCGTCGGCTTGCGATCCTCGTTGAACAGGGGACGATTCTCGACTTCGGCAAAGCTCGACATGGGGGGAATCTTCAGCGGCGTCTGATCGACCTCCGCAACCCGCAGGCCCTCATCCGCAGCGTCAGCCGGCAACCAGCCGTAACCGCGGCCATAGCCGGCAAGCTGGATCAACGCGGTCACCACCAGCAAGCCGCAGATTGCGGCCATTGCCAGGGTCAGCATGCGTGCAGTCCTGATATCCATGCTCAGGGTGCCTCGGCTGGCTTGCCGGGCTGGCGCAGGTAACCGGACAGGTTGAAGCGCACATCCAGCGGACTGGCCACGCGCTTGGCACCCGGCGGCACATAGGTCTGCTGCTTGTAGATCATCAGCTCGTCGACGAAAAGATAAGGTTTCCCATTTTCGAGGTCATAGAGGATGGCCGCCAGCGACTCGAGATCGCAGCGCAAGCGCGCCTGCACGATGACCTTCATGTACAGCTCGTCCTGGCCACCGGTGAACGGCGAGGTGTTGATCACCGAACAACGCTTGGGATCGGACTGGTCGGTCTGCGACTGGCGCAGGCGCGTGATCAGGCCGGCCGATGCCGCATTGGCATCGGCCTCGGCGAGGAAGGCCTGGTTGCCCTGTTCATAGGCACGTACTTCACCCAGTTTCTTCTCGATGGCCGGGCGTTCGCCGATCACCCGCGCATAACGCTGTTGCTGTTCGCGCAAATCGGCCATCTGCGTGTAGTAGTCGAGATGTGGCGCGACAAACCACCAGTGCACGCCAAACAGATAGATCGAAAGGAGAACGATCAGCAGCAGGATCACCGCCAGCGGACGCCCATCCTTGGGACGCAACTCAAGGCGCGCCATCGCTGGCCTCCCTGGCGTCGCCTTGCTGGGCTTTCTCATTCTTCACATCGTCGGCAGCCGGCTCGACCGGTTTCGCCGGCCCGTGGATGATGATTTGATCGACCGGCACATCCTTCGGTTCGGCGACGATGGTGAATCGATCCTTGCCGGTGCGCGGATCCGGCTGGATCTGCCCTTCGAGTTTCGGATTGGCCAGGAATGGCGAGGCGGTCAGCACGCTGATCAAGCCTGCCGCATTCTTCGCCTGTCCCTGCAACTGGATCTGGTTGTTCTCGACGCTGAGGCGCTCGAGATAGGTGTCGTCATCGAGGCGGAAGGCGAGATCGTCGAGCAAGGCGATCAACAGCGGGCCATTGCGTTTCTTTTCGGCAAGGAAATTGGCACCGTTGATCGAATCCTGCAAGGTCTTCTTCAGCGCCAACACGTCACGCGCGGCCACGGCCGCCTTGTCGACCTCCGCCTGCATGGTTTCGACTGCCAGTGCACGGTTGTGCAGGGACTCGGACATGTTGAACACGAGCAGAATCAGCATCAGCGCGGCAAGACCGAGATTGAGCGGCAGGCGCATGTCGCGCCGGCGTGCGCG
This sequence comes from Lysobacterales bacterium 63-13, assembly GCA_001899855.1. Classification (GTDB taxonomy): domain Bacteria; phylum Pseudomonadota; class Gammaproteobacteria; order Xanthomonadales; family Rhodanobacteraceae; genus Dokdonella. The sequence continues at coordinate 108,191 of MKWR01000029.1, read as the reverse complement.
CCGCTCTGGCGGCAGCAGGTTGACACCGCGGCGCACGCCATCGACACCTTCGCTGCGCACATCGACGCCATCAAACTCGATGGCACCTCCGGCAATCGCCGCGATTTGCGGATCCAGCACGCCGCGCGGGATCACCGTGAGCTCGACCCGCAAGCTTCGCGTGGCCGGATCCCGGCCGACGATGCGGCTGTCGAAATGAACCTGATCCGCCTTGAATGGCGTCTGCCGATCCATCTCGAAACCGAGCACCTGGCGCAGGTTGTCCTCGGCCGCGGCAGGCAGGGTCAAGACGCGCGTCAAGGCACGCGATTCGGGGACACAGAGCACCGTGCGTAGGCCCGGATTCTCGATGCGCGCGCGCATGCTGCGGAACTCCGCGGCCTGCTCCTCGGCGCTTGCGCCCACCGCGATCTGGCCGAATCCGGAAACCGCCTTTTCGTGCTCGCGCAAGACGAGGATCGCTTCGTCCGTCGGTTGCAGCAGCAAGGTTTCGGAGTTGCCACTGAAGATCCGCCGCCAACGCGGCGGCAGACAGGCAACCAGCTCTGATCCCCACCACGAAAAGAATCGCGGCAGCGGGGTCTTGGCAAGGCGCGTCCGCAGACGTGCCAATTGTCTGTCCAGGGCTTCTTTCACGATGATTTACGCGTTCTCACCATCACGCCAGCGGAGCACCACAAAGGGCCGCCCCGCCGAATTCATCCCGCCCATGCGGATGGTCGCATCGAGCACGGTACCGGCTCCATTGGGGAGCTTGGCACGGGATTTGACACTATACGTCAGGCCTCCCCCGTCCGCCATTAGCGGCGAACCATCCGGCAACAGCAGCCCGGAACCACCCTGATTCAGCATCCCCGGGGCCAACTGCTGGCGCTCCTGGATCAACTGCCGGGCAAGATCCGGCGTCATTCCCGGAATGGCCATCATTGCCTCCATGGGCGCATATGCGGCGCTCGGCGTACTGCGACCAGAAAACATCGTGATCGCCGGCTCGATCTTTGAATAAATCGAATAATCCATGCCAAATACCTGCTGGATTTCGGATAGCGTCTCGAAGGGCGCATTGCGCGGACTGTAGGGCAAGCCGGCGGCACGATAATCGCCCTGTTCGGCACCATGCAGGCCAGTCTGATCATCCGGATCACGCCAATCCTGGATTGCATCCGCCAGTTCCTCGGCTTTTGCCTCCTCGACGCCGGCACCGACAAACAGGCTTTTGAGGGCGACCGGATCGGCGGCGTTGATGTCGATCTTGCCGGAATCGTCGGTCAGCGAAATCTCGAGCTCGACGCCATCGAAGACAATGGAATATGGGCGGCCATCGGCAACCCATTTCTGCGTCGGATCGGACTTGCTCAGCCCGTACACGGCGAGGTTGATGCCGGCTTCGGCGGCATAGCGGGCCGTGGTGGTATCAAACAGGTGGCGCGACTGCATGCTCTCCGTGCGCGCGATCAAGGCGAAGCTGCCAAGCAGGATGGACAGCATCGCGATCACCCACATGACCAGCACGAAAGCGACACCACGTGGCCGGCGCTGCGCATGACAATGTGCAAACCCGGCGATGGCAAAAAACGGCATCATCGCGTCGATCCGGATGCGTTGTTCGGCGGCACGGCCATGCCTTCCCTGGGCAGGATATCGTCGAAGCGCACGGTGTTGGACTGGCGCGCGGCACCGACATCGAGCATCAGCGGGATCTCCATGTCCGGCCAGCCGACCAGGGCTTCCTTGCGCATCTTCAATTCAATGCGAACCATCACCGGGGTCAGGTTCGGCTCGTCCCAGTCATCCGACCAGTCCTCGAGCTCGCCCTGGTCGTCGAGTTTCCGGTACTCGAACTTGCCGCTCTCGACCTGATCCATGAGCACCACCGGCTCGCTGTCGCCCTTGTTCAACTTGTCCTTGTCGAAGCCGTTCAACATCCAGTGATTGAAGAGCAACTGCCGGCCGTTGCGGGTATTGCTCAGCTCCAGCGTCTGCACGTAGGCACCGCCGTTGGAGAGATAACCCGGCATCGGCGCGACAAAGCGCATCAGATCGCGCTTGCCTTCGAACAGCAGGTTCTCGCCCGTTCCTGTTTCCTGGCCAAAGGGCAGCGGCAGGATGCGGCTGACCTGATGGCGGATGAACTCCTGGGCCACGCGCAGGCGGTTGGTGCGGTCCATCAGGTCTTCACCAAAGTGCATGCCCTTGACGGCCGAACGGATGCCGCCGAACGCTGCCGCCAGCAGGACCGCCAGCAAGAGGATGGCCAGCATCACCTCGATCAGGGTGAAGCCGCGTGCACCTTGAAGAATGCGCATCCTCATCGGCGCCTCCGCTCCGCCGGCGCGGCCTGCTGCTGACGCACGCCATCGATTCCCGGCTGCACGCCACGCGTGTCAGCACCCGGAAATCCCTGGGTGTTCGGCGATTCCGAGTTGGCCGTGCGCAGCGTGGAGAACTCCGCCCTGCGCTCGTGCGCGTTGTCGCCCCAGGTAACCGTCAATACAACATGGAAAAGATCAATCTGCGGCATGCCGAAGCCCGGCATCGCCGCGGGGGCGAAGGACGGTTGCGCCGCAACGGCACCCGGGGCGCTTGCGCTGGTGTTGTTCTGGGTGACTTCGGCAACCACGAGTTCGGGGTCGATCTGCTCGATCTGCAGGTCCCAGCGGTATTTCCGGTCGAACTCGCCATGGCTGCTGCCGGCCTCGATGCGCTCACCGATGCCGACGTTGTCGAGCAGCGACTGCGCCCACAGCGCGGCGCGCGTCTCGTCGGCCGAGCGCCTGGCACCGTTCATCGACATGGTCAGGATCTGCATCAACGCGCCGACGGCGATGGCGAAGATCACGAACGCCGCGATCATCTCGATCAGGGTGAAACCGCGGCTGGGCTGGCGGGGAAAATTGCGCATGACCTGAACAGACCGCGCCAGCGCGAGGGAGTTCGTCACTTCTCGTTGTCCGGCTTGTCGAGGGTGACTTCGCCGGTCAACCAGCCGACATTGATCTTCCACTCGCGCTCGCCGAGCACGACGGCGATATTGCCGCCGGTTGAACTCCCGTCCGGGAAGAAACGGATGCCGCCGGTCTTCTCGCTGGTCAGCTCCTGCTGCGCCGTGGTCAGGCGCAGGATCATGTCCTTCGGCAGCTCGCGTTCGGCCTTGCCCGGAGCAAGCCAGGTGTTTTTTTCCAGATCGAGCATGAGTACCTTCTGCTCACCCTTGACGATGGCCTGGCCCCGCGTATAGCGCAGGCCGGCGACCAGGTCGTTGCTGGCTGCCTGGATGCGCGCGCTGGCCAGGGTGCGGGTGAACGCGAACGTGACAACGCTGGCAACAATGCCGATCAGCACGATCACCACGATCATCTCGATCAGGGTGAAGCCTTTGGAGGGGCGGGGAATCGAGAGTCGGGAATTGGGAATGGAAAAAGATGGGCGTGGATGCTTGCCGCAAGTCGTTGCGAATCGACTGCGGGTCAAGCGCGAAGATCGACTGTTGCCGCAATACACGCGTTTCGATCCCCTAATCCCCAATCCCGAATCCCTGCCTCATTCCCAACTCCCGTAATCCTTGTCCGTGCTGTCACCGCCGGGCTTGCCGTCCTTGCCGAGGAACACGATGTCGAAATCGCGGCCGGCATCGCCGGGCTTCTTGTACGCAAACGGATGACCAAAGGGATCTTTCAAGTCCGTGTCCTTGGCATACGGACCAAGGCCCTCGCGTTTGGTCAGATCCTCGAGCGAATTCGGGTATGAGCCGACGGCCATCTGGTACTGCTCGACCGCGCCGGCAAGCTTCTTCACCTGGATCGTGCCAGCTTTCCACTTGCCGCCGCCAAAGGTATTCATCATGCCGCCGCCAACGATGGTGATGACGATGCCGAGCAGCACGATCACGGCGATCATTTCCATCAGGGTGAAGCCGGCGGTACGCGGCAGCGGGCGCAGGTTGCGCGGATTTCGGGTCTTCATGATCGTGTTCCTCATTGAATCGAACTGGTCAGTTTCAGGATGGGCAGGATGATTGCCATCATGATGATGGCGACGACCACGGTCATCACCACGGTGGTCGCCGGCACCAGCGCGGCAAGCAGGCGCTCCAGCGTGTTGCGTACTTCGACATCGAAGGTGTCGGCCACCTTCAGCAGCATGGTGTCGAGCTCTCCGGATTCCTCGCCGACGCTGATCATCTGCAGGGCAAGTTTTGGAAATTGCTTTGATTGCGCCAGGGCGAAGCCGAGACCGCTGCCGGTCTTGACCTCTTCGCTGGCCTTTTCGACAGCCACGGCAAGGAAGGAGTTTCCCATCACGTTGCGAGCGACATTCAGCGCACCCAGCAGGGGCACGCCATTCTTGAGCAGGGTCCCGAGGGTGCGCGAGAGGCGCGCGGTTTCCAGTTTGCGCACGAGTTCACCGGCAATGCGCACGCGCAGCAGGCGCTCGTCGATATTCAGGCGGCTGACCGGATCGGCCAGCTTGCGCCGGAACCAGGCGATGAAGAAAACCAGCCCGGCCAGCATCAGCCACCAGAAACTCTGCAGGGTCGAACCGACGCCGACGACGATGCGCGTCAGCAGCGGCAGCTCGACATCCATGTCGGCAAACATCTGCTCGAACTGCGGCACGACGACGACGAGGAGGACGAACAGCGACACCAGTACCATGCCGACGAGGAAGGCGGGATAGATCAAGGCGTTGATCACGCTCGATTTGAGCGCGCGCGAGCGTTCCAGGTAATCGGCGAGGCGGCGCAAGGTGTCTTCCAGCGAGCCACCAGCCTCGCCGGCGCGCACCATGTTCACATACAGGCGCGAGAACGTGCCGCGCTCGGCTTCCAGTGCATCCGAGAGCGTGGTGCCACCGCGCACCAGATCGCGCACGCGTTCGAGGAGATTCCTGGCTTTTTCGCTTTCCGGCAGGTCGAGCAGGATCTGCAAGGCGCGATCGAGCGGTTGTCCGGCGCCAAGCAAGGTCGCCAATTGCTGGGTGAACTGCACGATCTGCGCTTCGCTCAGCGTCGGTCGCTTCATCAGCGCGGCGAGCAGCCCCCCGGATTCGACACTGTCGGCATCGCGCACATCCAGCGGGATGTTGCCGGCATCCTGCAGTTTCATGATGACTTCGTCCGGCGAAGCCACATCCATCTGCCCCTCCAGCGTTTCCCCGGACGGCGTGACGGCCTTGTAGTGGTAGAGAGTCATTCGAGGAGCCGGGAATCGGGAGTGGAGAATGGGGAATGGATTGAGCGCTGGGAGTGAAGAATGGGGAATCGTGAATGGAAGAAAAGCCGAACTCCCGCGAAATGCCGCACTTCTGCTTTACCTATTCCCCATTCCCCATTCTCCATTCCCGGCTTCACCACGATCATCCCTCCTGCGTCACGCGCAGGATTTCCTCGATGGTGGTCTGCCCGGCGAGGGCCTTGACCAGACCGTCCTCGTACATGGTGCGCATGCCGTCGGCGCGGGCCTGGGCTTCGATTTCGCCCATGCCGGCATGTTGCATGACCAGGCGGCGGATGGCGTCGCTCATGACCAGGAACTCCATGATCGTGGTGCGACCGTAATAACCACTCGGATAGGCCTGGCTCGGCACCGGCTTGTACAGCTTGATCGGGCGCTCGCTGGTGAGCTTTTCCAGGCCGAACTCCTTGATCACTTCAGGCAAGGCCTCGTAGGGCTGCGCGGTGCCCGAGTCGAGCCGGCGCAGCAGGCGCTGGGCGAGGATGCCGTTGACGGTCGAGGTCAACAGGTAATCCTCGACGCCCATGTCGAGCAGGCGGGTGATGCCGCCAGCGGCGTTGTTGGTATGCAGGGTGGAGAGCACCAGATGGCCGGTCAGCGCCGACTGGATGGCGATCTTCGCCGTTTCCAGATCGCGCATTTCGCCAATCATGATGATGTCGGGATCCTGGCGCACGATCGAGCGCAAGGCGTGCGCGAAATCGAGGCCGATGGCCGGCTTTGCCTGGATCTGGTTGATGCCTTCGATCTGGTACTCGACCGGATCCTCGACGGTGATGATCTTCACATCCGGCGTGTTGAGCTTGCTCAACGCGGTGTAAAGCGTGGTCGTCTTGCCCGAGCCGGTCGGGCCGGTGACCAGCAGGATGCCATGCGGGAGTTCCAGCACCTTGTTGAACTTGGGCAGGAACTCGTCGGTGAAGCCGAGCGTGTGGAAGTCGAAGACCACGGCTTCACGGTCGAGGATACGCATGACCACCGATTCGCCATGCGAGGTCGGCATCGTCGACACGCGCAAGTCGAGCTCCTTGCCCTGCACGCGGATCATGATGCGGCCATCCTGCGGCAGGCGCCGCTCGGCAATGTTGAGCTTGGCCATGATCTTGACGCGCGAGATCACCGCCGCCGTCGATGCCGCCGGGGGGGATTCGACTTCATGCAGCACGCCGTCGATGCGGTAGCGCACCTTGAGGCGACTCTCGAATGGTTCAATGTGGATATCCGAGGCGCGTTGTTCGACCGCGCGCTGGATGACCAGGTTGACCAGGCGGATGACCGGCGCTTCCGAGGCAAGATCGCGCAGGTGCTCGATGTCGTCCTCGCTGCGCGCGTTGTCATCGCTCAGGCTCTCCACGATCGAGCCCATCGCCGAACGCCCCTGCCCGTAATAGCGTTCGATCAGGTCGTCGATTTCCGGGCGCAGGCCGACGCTGAGCGAAACCTTGCGCCCGGTGGCCAGTTCGATGGCTTCCAGCGGATAGTGATCGGCCGGATCGGCAATCAGCAGCTTGACCTCGGTTTCACTCTCGCCGATCGGCACGACATGGTGATGCTTGAGAAAACGCACCGAGAGCTGCACGTTGGGCGGCGGCGATTCGGGGAAATCCTTGGCCGCGACCAGGGGCAGATGCATGATCTCGGCGACCGCATCGGCCATCTCGCGCTCGGAAACGAGGCCGAGCCGGGTCAGCAAGGCCACCAGTCGGCCCGAGGGATCTTCCTCGTGCAGGCGCCGACCGCGCGCCAGATCGGCTTCCTTCAGGCGTCCCTTGGCGACCAGGTACTGGCAGATGCGCTCGTCCAGCGCCGGCCCGCTGAGCACGGACGCTGTACTTTCGACCACGGGCATTTCGGAAACAGCCGACATCAGGATTCCTTGGTATCTCGGGTTTGACCCGGCAATTCGCCTTCCGGTTCCTCGGCAGGATGCACCAGCGATTCAATGAAGTCCCGATTGAGTCCCAGCCACAGGGCAATCGGCGTCACCGCAGGCAGGATCAGATACCCGAACTGGTACGCCAGGGCAACCGGATCGGGCTGGATTCCGGCGGCGGTGATGGCATTGGCCCCGGCCGCGCCGGAATCGAATGCGAGCACCTTCAGCGACTCCGCGACCACGCCGATGGCCTGGGCCACCCACATCACCGCCAGGGCAATCGCAAATTGCAACAGGCGGCGGCGAAAGCCCAGCGGCGTGGCCATGGCCAGGCCACTGAACAAGGGCAAGGAATATCCATACAGCAGCGGATTCTGCACCAGGATCAACTCGCCAATGCCGCTGCGACCGTCCGGGGCAACCTGGTTGACGAGGATGCGCGTGGTCACTTCCATGCTGTGCCCATGCTGCACGACATCGGCAAACAGCGAAGGCCAGATCGACAGCATGGCCAGCTTGGCCATCTGCACGACCGGCCAGATCAATGGCGAGGAGAATGCAAACCAGATGAAGAAGCTCAACGGCAACCAGAGCAGGGCGCGCAATCCCACGGCACGGACTTCGGAGGCATCCATCAGCGTGTCCACTCCCGGGCATTGCGGAACATGCGCAGCCACGGCGAGGCATCGGGCCAGTCGCGCGGATGCCAGCTCATCTGCGCACTGCGAAAGACGCGCTCGGGATGGGGCATGAGGATGGTGACGCGGCCATCGGCCGCGCTGTAGCCCGCGGCACCGCCAGGCGAGCCGTTTGGATTGAGCGGGTAGTGTTCGGTGGCGCGGCCTGCATTGTCGACATAGCGCAGGCACGGCCGCGCATTGCGCGCCGTCGATGCATCCGCAAACACCACGCGTCCCTCGCCGTGCGCAACCACCACGGGAATGCGCGAGCCGCTCATGCCACGCAGGAAGATCGAGTTCGACTCGGCGACTTCGAGGGTGACCAGGCGTGCTTCGTATTGCTCGGAGGCATTGCGTTCGAACGCCGGCCACAGGTTGGCACCAGGGATGATTTCCTTGAGTGCCGACATCATCTGGCAGCCGTTGCAGACGCCCAGAGCAAAATGCGCGGCATCGGCGAAGAATCCGGCAAATTGCTCGCGCAACGCATTGTTGAAGAGGATCGAGGCCGCCCAGCCGCGGCCCGCGCCGAGCACATCGCCGTAGCTGAATCCGCCGCAGGCTGCGAGTCCCTTGAAATCACGCAGGTGATGGCGTCCCTCGGCGAGGTCGCTCATGTGCACATCGACGGCCTCGAAGCCGGCGCGATCAAACGCCGCCGCCATCTCGATCTGGCCGTTGACCCCTTGTTCGCGCAGGATCGCCACGCGCGGGCGCGCCTTGCCGATGACATGCGGCGCACAGACGTCCTCGTTCACGTCGAAGGTCAGGCGCGGCTTGATGCCGATATCGTCTTCATCGCAGCGCCAGGCCAGCTCGGCATCGGCACAGGCGGGATTGTCACGACGGCGCTGCATGGCATGGCTGGTCTCCGACCATGCCTGCATCAGTTCCGACCATTTCCATGCGGCGACGCGTTCGTTGTCGTGATGGATCTTCACCTTCATGCGCGCATTCGGCGTGCCCACCCGGGCGATCAGCTTGGCCAGCCCATGCCGCTGCATGAGCCCGACAAACGATTCACGATCGCGCTGGCGGATCTGCACGATGGCACCGAGTTCCTCGTTGAACAGGCCGCGCAGCATGTTGTCGGCCCAGCCGGACAATTCGATGTCGAGGCCGCAATGCCCGGCCAGGGCCATCTCGATCAGGCAGACGATCGCGCCGCCGTCGGAGCGATCGTGGTAGGCGAGCAGCAAGCCATCGGCACTGGCTTCCTGGATGGCATGGAAAAACGACTTCAGCCGCGCCGGGTCATCGACATCGGGTGGCAGGTCGCCGGCACGCTGGAACACCTGGGTCAGCACCGAGCCGCCGAGGCGCCCGCGCTTGGCGCCAAGGTCGATGATCCACAGCTCGGAGTCGCCCTGGTCCAATTGCAGTTGCGGGGTCAACACGCGGCGCGCATCGCTGCTGCTGGCGAATGCCGTGACGATCAATGAAACCGGCGAGACGGTACGCTGCTTGCTGTCGCCCTGCATCCAGGAAACCTGCATCGACATCGAATCCTTGCCGACCGGAATCGAGATGCCGAGCGCCGGGCAGAGCTGCATGCCGACCGCATGCACGGCGTCGTACAACGCGGCATCCTCGCCGGGATGATCGACCGCAGCCATCCAGTTGGCCGACAGGCGCACCTCGTCGAGACGCACCGGTGCCGCGGCGAGGTTGGTCAATGCCTCGCCGACCGCCATGCGCGCCGAAGCCGCGGCATCGAGCAGGGCCAGCGGCGTGCGTTCGCCAATCGCCATTGCTTCGCCGGCATGGTCGACGAAATCATTCAGGGTCACCGCACAATCGGCCACCGGAACCTGCCACGGCCCGACCATGGGATCGCGCGAACACAGGCCGCCGACGCTGCGATCGCCGATTGTGATCAGGAACGACTTGCTGCCCACCGCCGGAAAACGCAATACGCGCTCTATTGCTTCGCCAAGTTCGAGATTCTCGGTATCGGCGATGACCGAAAGCGGCTCCTTGATGCGCTTGCTGTCGCGCGACATCCGCGGCGGCTTGCCGAACAGCACATCCAGCGGCAGGTCGATCGGGCGGTGCCTGGAGTCGGCCGTCGGGAAGCGCGAATCGGTGAGCAGCAGCCTGCGTTCGGCGGTGGCCTGGCCGACCACGGCAAACGGGCAGCGCTCGCGCTCGCAAATCGCGGTGAACAGCTGCAGGTCGGCGGGGCGCACGCCAAGCACGTAGCGTTCCTGTGATTCGTTGCACCAGATCTGCATCGGCGACATCTGCGGGTCGTCGCAGGGGATCTTGCCCAGTTCCAGCGCGCCGCCGACTTCGGAATCATTGAGCAGTTCGGGCAGCGCATTGGACAGGCCCCCTGCACCGACATCGTGGATCGACACCAGCGGATTGCCCGCCCCACGCGCCCAGCACGCGTCGATGACCTGCTGGCAACGGCGCTGCATCTCGGGGTTCTCGCGCTGCACCGAGGCAAAATCGAGTTCCGCCGAACTGCTGCCGGCGGCAACCGATGAAGCCGCGCCTCCGCCCAGGCCGATCAGCATGGCCGGGCCACCAAGCACGATCACCGCATCGCCGGGTTGCAGATTTCTTTTCTGCACGTCGGATGCCCGCAGGTTGGCCAGGCCGCCGGCAAGCATGATCGGCTTGTCGTAACCGCGCAGCAGACCGGTTTCATCGGTGGAGTGTTCGAACGTGCGGAAGTAACCACCGAGACAAGGGCGGCCGAATTCGTTGTTGAATGCGGCGGCGCCGAGCGGGCCGTCGCGCATGATCTGGTAGGGCGTGGCAAAGCGCGGCGGATGCGCACGCGCGCTTTCCCAAGGTCGTGGCAGGCCCGGAATGCGCAGGTGCGAGACGCTGAAGCCGGTCAGTCCGGCCTTCGGCTTGCCACCACGTCCGGTTGCGCCTTCGTCGCGGATCTCGCCGCCGGAACCGGTCGCGGCACCGGCAAATGGCGAAATCGCGGTGGGATGGTTGTGCGTCTCGACCTTGATCGCGTACGGCACGGCCTCGTCATGCCCGGCATACACGCCGGAATCGGCGTCGGCGAAAAAGCGCTTGCCAAGCGTGCCGGCGATGACGGCGGCATTGTCGCTGTAGGCCGACAAGGTGTGCGCCGGCGACAGCTTGTGGGTGTTGCGGATCATCGCGAACAACGACAGCGGCTGCGCCTTGCCGTCGATGGTGAAATCGGCATTGAACACCTTGTGCCGGCAATGCTCGGAGTTGGCCTGGGCGAACATCATCAGTTCGGCGTCGCTCGGGTCACGGCCGAGGCTGGCGTAACTCGTCGCCAGGTAATCGATCTCGTCGCTGGCCAGGGCGAGGCCGAGATGCTGGTTGGTCGAGGCCAGCGTCGCCCGCGCGTCCGCACCCAAAGCAATGCGTTCCAGTGGCAGCGCGGCACCGACATCGAACAGGTGATCCAGCTCGGCACGCGTGGCCAGCACCGATTCGGTCATCGGGTCATGCAGGATTGCCAGCACCTGCTGCCACGCGCTTGAGGCTCGATCCGGCAGCGCTTCAAGATCCACGGCCAGGGTGCGTTCGACGCGACGAACCGGCAAGCCGCAGCGGCGCAGGATGTCGGTGGCCTTGCTCGACCATGGCGAAATCGTGCCGAGGCGTGGTGCGATCCAGAATGTGGCAGCGCCGGCCACGCCGGCATTGGCAAGCAGGATGCGCTGCAGGGTGGCGCTGTCGAGTGCGCCATCGTCGCCCGTGGCGATCACATAGACATGGCGCGCAGAGCGCACCCGGCAGCCGCCCGCCACGCGCCCAAGCTCGGCATTGAGTCGGTCAATGCGAAAGGCTGACAGGGCCGGCTGGCCGTCGAGAACGATCATGGCAGTCGGAGTCCGGGATGCTCTGAACAAAAGCGCACGGCGTCGCCGTGCGAAGGCTGCGCATGATAGCCGATGCCATGACCGGGCGAGAACCACCCGGCCGTGGCGGGTGTCCCCGCTGCTAGGCGCCGGGCTTCTCCGCGGCAACCCGCTCAAGCTGCGCCTGCAACTGGTCAGGGGTCAGGTAGCCGCCAATCTTGCTGCCATCGGCGGCAAAGACACTGGGCGTGCCGTCAACACCGACGCTGATGCCGAGCTGGAATTCCTCGGCCACCGGGTTGTCGCACTGCTTGGGCTCCGGATTGGCACCGGCCTTGGCTGCGGTGAACGCCTGCTTCTGGTCCTTCGCGCACCACACCGAAACCGCCTTGGTGAACGACGGCGTGCCCGGGCCGCTGCGCGGGAAGAACAGGTAATCGACCTGGATGCCGCGCGCGTTGTACTCCTCGATATGCGAGTGCATCTTGCGGCAATAGCCACAATCAATATCGGTGAACACGGTGACTTTGTATTTCGGCTTGGAGGTCGGCGCGAAGGTGATGCGCTTGGAAGCCGGATAGGCATCGAGCTTGGCGATGTTGACCCGGGCCAGGCGCTTGGCGGTCAGGTCGAGCTTGGCATCGGCGTCGTACAGGGTGCCTTGCAGCACATAGCGGCCATCTTCGCTGACATACAGCAGCTGGCTGCCGACCACGGCCTGGTAGTAACCCGGCACCGGCGATTTCTCGAAGGCGTCGATCTTGTTGCTGGTGATGAGCTTCTGCACCGCGGCACGGGCGACGGCCTCGCCACCATCGGCAGCCTGGAGCAACGGGGAAACGGCAAACAGCGCGAGCGCGGCAATCAATGGGAGTTTCATGGACATACCTTGTGCATGGGGTGTGGCCGCCGCGATCAACGCGGGGCAACCGGATTGTTGGCGAGGTGGGCAAGTTCTTCGACGAGCTTTTCCGGCGACAGGGAAACCTGCGGCGCCACCTTGGTGCCATCCGCGGCCAGCATGGTCGGCGTGCCGGTGATGCCGATCGAGCGCGCGACGCGGGTGCTCTCGGCTACCGGATTCGGGCAGGTGGCCGTACCCGGATCTGCACCGTTCATGGCCGCGGTGAATGCGCTCTTGCGATCGGCGGCGCACCATACGGCTTCGGCCTTCTTGTCCGCGCCAGGATGGATGTCGAGCGGCAGGAAAACGTATTCGACCGCGATCCCCGCGGCGTTGTAGGCCTCGATCTGCTGATGGAAGCGGCGGCAGAACGGGCAGTCGATGTCGGTGAACACGGTGACTGCGTACTTCGGCTTGTCCGGGGCAAAGATGATGCGCTTGTCGGCACCGATCGTCTTCAGCAGGCCAAGGCGATTGCTGGCGCGTGCCGCTTCGGTGATGTCACGGTTGCTTTGCGCATCGATGGCGCTGCCATCGAGGATGAAGCGGCCATCCTTGCTGACATAGATGAACTGGCTGCCGACAATGGCCTCGTAGAAACCCGGTACCACCGATTCCTGGACGACGTCGACCTTGACCTGCGGGGCGAGTTTCGAGAAGGCGGCCTGCACGGTCTCCTCCGGAGTTGCCGCAACGACGTTGGCGGCGAGAAGGATCAGGATCAAGCAGAACAAATGGCGCATGGATACCTCGGTGGGTTGATCAGCGCCCTGCCGCAGTGGCGGCGAGGGCGGAAGCATCGACTGCTGCAGCCGAGCGCTTCTGCAACTCGGACAACAGGCGTTGGGGCGACAGGAGAATCCTGGAATCGATCATGCCGCCATCGGCGGCAATCGCGGTTGGCGTTTGCCCGACACCAATCTCGTTGCCGGCCTGGCGCATCTGCAGCAGCGGATTCGGGCATGTGGCGCTGTCCATCGCCTGTCCGGCGACGGCTGCGGAATATGCACTCTTGCGATCGCTGGAACACCAGACCGCGATGGATTTGCGATCAGCATCGGGATGAATGCTCAATGGAAAGAAGACGTAATCGATGGCGATGCCCAGCGCGTTGTACTCGTCGATGCGCGAATGCAGGCGCCGACAGTACGGGCAATCGACATCGGTGAACACGGTGAGGCGGTATTTTGGCTGCGCCGGCGCGAAACTCAGGCGCTGGTCGACGCCAAGCCCAGCCAGTACCTGGAGGCGCTTGGTCGCCATGCTGGCTTCGCTGAGGTCAACCCCCTCGGCGGTGTCCTCGACCGTGCCACGCAGCAGGTAGCGCCCGTCCGCGCTGGCATAGACGACCTTGCCACCGATCACTCCCTCGTAATAACCCGGCAAGGCGGATTGGCGGAATGCGCTGATCGACTGCAACGGCGCGGTTTTCTGGATGGTCGCCCGCGCCGCATCGCCCTCGGCCGCAAGCGCGGGAAGCAGGGCCAAGCCGAACACGAGGACGCAAAGCGCGCGCAAAACCGACATCAAGGGGCAAACCTTTCGGGGTGGGAAGAGCAGAGACTCTCGGCAGCGCCAATGGTTCCGCTCAAGTCATTGATTTTGGCATGGAAGGCGGGGTGGCGAAAGCCCGCGTTGCGGGCTCAACCGCGTGGATGATGTTCGGCATGCAAGCGCTTGAGCCCTTCCTTGGCCACCAGCGTGTAGATCTGCGTCGTCGACAGCGAACTGTGCCCCAGCAGCATCTGCAAGGCGCGCAGATCGGCGCCGTGGTTGAGCAGATGGGTGGCGAACGAATGCCGCAGCACATGCGGCGAAATGCGCTGGCTGGCGATACCGGCGCGCTGTGCGTGGTTCTTCACCAGCGTCCAGAACATCTGCCGGGTCATGCCGGAACGCCGCGCGGTGACGAACAGCGCATCAACGCGCATGCCCTTGAGCAGGCCCGCACGCGATTCGCCGATGTAACGCTCCAGCCAGTGCTGCGCTTCCGCGCCGATCGGCACCAGGCGTTCCTTGCCGCCCTTGCCGCTGACCCGCAACACGCCCTGGCGCAGGTTGACCTGATCGGCACGCAGGCCGACCAGCTCGCTGACACGCAAACCGGTGGCGTACATGAGTTCGAGCATCGCGCGATCACGCAGGCCCAGCGCAGTTTCCGCAGGCGCATGCAGCAAGGCCTCGACTTCGCCCTCGGCCAGCGCCTTGGGCAGGCTGCGCGGAAGTTTCGGCGCATCGACCAGCAAGGTTGGATCCGCATCGATGCGCCCATCGCGTTGCAGCAGCCGGTAAAAGTGCCGCAGCGCCGAGAGCAGGCGCGCATTCGAGCGCGGACTGTAGCCACGCCCCTTCCTGCCCCCGCTTTGTGCACGCAGGTAAAGGTAGGCATACAACTGCTCGCGTCGGCACGCCAGCAGGCTCGACGCATTGGCGGGGGCGGCCAGCCAGCGCGCAAACCCATCCAGATCGCGTCGGTAGCCGGACAGCGAATTGTCCGCCAGGCCAAGTTCCGACCAGGCGCGTTCGAGGAATGCATCGATGAGGATGCGGTCGTCGGCGCGAACTTCGTGTTTTTCCGGCTGGCTGCTGGTCACCTTTGGCACTCATCGATCTTGCGTGATGCGACGCAAACCCGGAGGCTAGCGCGAATTCCAATCCGGCACATGCCCATGTCCACGCCTCCTGGCGCCGCGCTCTGGCGTCGCCTTGCCGCCTTGTTCTACGACCTGCTGGTACTCGTCGCAATCTGGATGTTCGCCGCGGCGCTGATCCTCCTCGCCTTCCACGGCGAGGTCGATGTCGCCCGACAGCCGGCGCTTTATCACTTCGTGCTGCAGGCCACCTTGCTGCTCCTGAGCGGGCTGTACTTCGTCGTCTCGTGGTCGAAGGGTGGCCAGACCATCGGCATGCGCGCATGGAAAGTGCGCATCCTCGACAACAACGGCCAACCACCCCGCGCACGCCAATCCTTGCTGCGCTTTGTCCTCGCCCTGATCTCGCTGATCGGCGCTTTCGGCTTCATCTGGTGCCTGTTCGATGCCGACCGCCGCGCCTGGCACGATGTCATGGCAAAGACGCGGATGGTTTGAGGGCTGGGAATCGAGAATGGGGAATAGGGAATCGGTAGAGCGAAAACGAGACGTCCGCCGGGAATTGCGCTCTCCCTATTCCCCCGTTCCCTATTCCCTATTCCCCCCCTCAGGCATTCCTGCGAAACCACGCCGTGGCCATGGCGATCAACAGCAGGGGCGGAATCGCATTGGCGATGGCCGGGGCCAAGCCGTAGACACTGCCCATGCTGACCACGGCGCGCTGCAGGAAATAGAAGCCGATCGCCATGACGATGCCAAGGAACAGGCGCTTGCCCATGCCGCCGCTGCGCAGCGCGCCAAAGGCGAATGGCAGGGCACAGAAGGCCAGCACGAGCACGTTGACCGGATAAAAGATGCGCGACCACCAGGCCTCGCGGAAACCGCGTGAATCCTGGCCGTTGCGCTCGAGATAGGCGATGTTGCGCGAGAGCTCGCGCAGGTTGAGGTAGTCGAGGTTGACGATGCTCAAGGCCAGCACATCGGGATCGAGGCTGGACGGCCATTGCAGCTCACTGGCTTGCGTGCTTGCCGCCGAGGCCTCGCCAAAGACCGTGCGCCGCACGTCGTGGAGGATCCAGTGGCCCTGCGCGTGTTCGGCGCGCGCCGCCAGCGACAAGGTGGCGAGGCGGCCGTCCTTGTCGAACTCGAAGATGCGCACGCGGTTGAGGTCGACCACGCTGCCCTGCTCGGTCTGCCGCGTGCGGCCATTGCCGGCATTGACCACGGTCTCGCCATCGCGCGCCCAGATGCTGCCGCCCTTGGCCAGGGTGACATCGGTGGATTTTGCCGCCAGCGACAAGGCCTTTGCGCTTTGATCGCCCCACGGCGCCAGCGTCTCGCCAATGACCACGACGATGGCCGTCAACACGCACAAGGAGAGCACCACCGAGGCACAAATGCGCAGCTTGGACATGCCGGCGGCGCGCAATGCGGTCAGCTCGCCGGTGCCTGCCAGTCCTCCCAGGCCAACCAGGCCACCAATCAAGGCGGCGTAGCTGAACATCTCGTACATGCGTCGCGGCACGGTCAACAAGGTGTAGCTCGCCGCCTTGGTCAAGGTGTAGCCGCCATGCCCGACGTCATTGAGTTCGCCGACAAAGATGGTGAAGGCATCGAAGCCGACGAGGATGAACCAGACCAGGCCGACTGCGGCAAGCACCGACAGCGCAACCAGCCGGTCGACCTGCTTTAACAACGGCTGGCTCATGCCCGTGCCTTCTTGCGCTGGCGCAGGCGCTGGTTGCTGCGGATCAAGCCCAGCGCAATCAGGATCGCCGGCACGTAGATCCACCAGAGCCCCGCCGACAGGGGCATCTTGCCGTGCACCATCCAGACCCGGCCCAGGGCGAGGAAGTTGGCATAGACGATATAGGCAAGCACGGCCAGGATCAGGCTCGCGTAACGCGGCTGGCGCGGATTCGTGCGCGACAGTGGCAAGGCGACCAGGGCCAGCACCAGCACCGAGATGGCCGGTGCCAGGCGCCAGTGCAGCTCGGCGCGTTGCAGGGGTTCGACGCTTTCCAGCAGCTCGCTGGTCGGCGCGGCGCGCTTGACGGCTTCGGAATTGTCGACGGCATCATTGTCGGCCAGGCGGATGTCGTTGCGCTCGAAGCGCAGCAGGCGGAAATCATCCTTGCCGGGTCGCCCTTCCACGCGGAATCCGTCCTTCAGCGCGAGAAAACGATCGCCGCCCGAGGTATCCCGGTACAACTCGCCGCTGCGCGCGGTGATGATGTTGATGCGCGACGTGCCATCGGCTTCAAGCTGCTCGCTTTCGACGAACATGCGCGTGAACTTCGAGCCCTCCGGCGACATGTCGCCCACGTAGATGATGCCTTCGCGCCCCGGCAAGGACACGAAGCGGCCAGGCTCGAGGCCGGCAATGAGCAGCGATCGATTGGCCTCGTCGACCAGATGCTGGGAAAAGCGCACTGCCGCCGGGGCAATCCAGAATGCGACAAGGGCGGCGATGGCGGCAATCGGCACGAACAGCAGGAGCAGCGGCCGCATGAGCCCGCCAATGCCGAGTCCCGACGCACCGAGGACGGCCATCTCGCTGTCCCGGTACATGCGTCCGTAGGCAAGCAGGACGCCGAGGAAGACCGCCAGCGGCAACAGTACATTGAGGCTGTCGATAGAGCGCAGGCCGATCATCGCGACCAGCAGGTCGGCGGGAACGCGACCACGCGCAACCTGATTGAGCACGGCAATCACCGTTTCGCCGATGCTGATCAGGAGCAACACCGCGGTCACCCCGAGAAAGCTCAGGGCAAGTTCGCGTAGCAGGTAGCGGTCGATGATGCGCAGCAACTGGGGTCTATGCCTTAGAATGACGGGTTCCGCGCCACTTCCGAGCGCACGCAGGGTGGCAAGTCTACCGACCTGCCAGTCGCCGCGCGTGGCCAGCGCCCCACTTTGTAGCAGATACGGAACCTTTGATGACCCTGAAGTTCAGCCAGACCTCCGACTCGCCCGAATCCTCGGCCAGCCCTTGCGTGATCGTCGGCGTATTTGCCGATAGCAAGATGAGCGAAGCCGCGGCACGTCTCGACAAGGCCAGCTCGGGGGCGCTCAAGCGCCTGCTCGACAGCGGTGATATCACGGCCAAGCTCGGCAGCAGTTCGCTGTTGTTTGGCCTCAACGGAATCCAGGCCGAACGCATCCTCGTCGTCGGCCTTGGCGCGCAGGACAAGTTCGATGCCGCCGCCTTCAACAAGGCCGCACTCGAGGCCGGTCGCGCCCTCAAGACCTTGCCGGTCGCCAGCGCGACCTCGTGGTTGACCGCACTCGAGGTGCCCGCGCGCGATGGCGCCTGGAAGCTGCGCACCGCCGCCCTCGCCGCCGACATGCACGCATACCGCTACACGGCCACGTTCAAGCCCAAGGAACAAGCAAGGACCGCGCAGCTCGAAGCCCTGGCCTTTGCCGGCACCGAGGATGCGCGTGCACTTGCCGAGGCCAATGCCATGGCCAAAGGCGTGCGTTTTGCCCGCGAGCTGGGCAACCTGCCGCCAAACATCTGCAACCCGGCGCACATCGCGGCACAGGCAAAGGCATTCGCCGATGCGCATGCCGGCGTCGCCTGCGAAATCCTCGAACGCGAGGACATGGAAAAGCTCGGCATGGGTTCATTGCTTGGCGTCGCCCGCGGTTCGGCGAATCCGCCGAAGCTCGTCGTGCTGCGCTGGAACGCTGGCGGCAATGCCAAGCCCTATGCCCTGGTCGGCAAGGGCATCACCTTCGACTCCGGCGGCATTTCACTCAAGCCCGGTGCCGGCATGGAGGAAATGAAATTCGACATGTGCGGCGCGGCCGGCATGCTCGGCACCTTCGTTTCGGCTGTCGAACTGGCCCTGCCGCTGAACCTGGTCTGCGTGGTCGCCGCGGTCGAGAACATGCCCGACGGCAATTCCTATCGCCCGAGTGACGTGCTGACCAGCATGTCCGGGCAGACCATCGAAGTACTCAACACCGATGCCGAAGGCCGCCTGATCCTCTGCGATGCGCTGACCTATGTGCAGAAGTTCGAGCCGCAGGTGATCATCGACGCCGCCACGTTGACCGGTGCCTGCGTGGTTGCCCTCGGCAAATACGCCAGCGGCCTGATGACCCAGGACGACGACCTCGCCAACGAACTGCTCGATGCGGGCAATCGCGCCCTCGACCGCGCCTGGCGCCTGCCGTTGTGGGATGACTACCAGAGCGCGCTCGATTCGGTGTTTGCCGATTTCACCAACCTCGGCGGCAAGTACGGCGGCGCGATCACCGCCGGTTGCTTCCTCTCGCGCTTCACCACGGGTTATCGCTGGGCGCATCTGGATATCGCCGGCACCGCCTGGAACGAAGGCCGCAAGGGGCTTGCCACCGGCCGTCCCGTGCCGCTGCTCACCCAGTACCTGATCGATCGCTGCGCATGAGCGAAATGCAGGAACGCTGGCAGCGGCAGAAGGCGACGGCGATCGCCGCGATGTTCGGCGTCTCGCTGGCAACCGGCATCGTCGTCACTGCGATCGCGCCAAATGCGGCGGAAGCCGGCCTGCCGCTGGGCATCCAGTTGACCGCAAACGTCCTCCTGTTTGTGCTCGGCTTCCGCTGGCTGCAGGCCGACAGTGCCGCACTGGATATCCGTCGGCCAACCTGGCTGAACGTCGGCATCATCCTGCTCGCTGCGGTATTCGTCCCCTATTATCTCTACAAGACGCGTGCGGAAGGCGCTCGCCTGGCCCCGATCCTGCGGTTTTTCGGCCTGATTTTCGCCCTTGCCCTGACCTCGGCCGTTGGCTCGACGCTGATGGCCCTGCTGCAACCCGGCGCTCCGGCACCTGCCACGCTTTGAGCCGATGCCACGCGCCGACTTCTACCTGATCGCCAAACCGCGCTTCCGCGAGGAACCGCTGTTGCTGGTCTGCGAACTGGCGCGCAAGGCGTTTGCCAGCGAGCAGCCAACCGTGATCCTCGCCCGTTCGCAGGATCAGGCCGAGGAAATCGACGAGCGCTTGTGGAGTTTTTCCGACGACGCCTTCATCCCGCACCAGATTGCCGGTGATGACGATGATGCGATCACCGCCGTGCTGATCGTGCCGCCCGGCATCGAGGTCGAGGATCGTCCGTTGGCGATCAACCTGCGTGATGCATGCGCCTTCGGCAACCACGCCCGCATCCTCGAGGTCGTCGCCGCCGACCCGGCCGAACGCGACGGTTCACGCCGCCGCTGGAAGCAATACCAAAGCCGCGGCTACGAGTTGACCAAGCACGATATGTGAAAGCCGGGATTCGCAATCCTGAACCGTGCGCGTTTCCGACGCGATGACTATTTCGTGCCGAAATAGCGATCTCCGGCATCGCCGAGGCCAGGCACGATATAGCCGTGATCATTCAATCCGCTGTCGATCGCGGCGGCGAAGACCGGCACATCGGGATGATGCTTGCGCAGGTTGGCGACGCCTTCGGGACAGCCGACCAGGCACACGTAGCGGATCGAGCGCGGCCGGGTTTCCTTGAGCCGGTCCAGCGCGGCGACCGCGGAGTTGCCGGTCGCCAGCATCGGATCGACAACAATCGCATCGCGCGATGCCATGTCACGCGGCATGCGGAAGTAGTACTCGACCGCGCGCAAGGTCTGCGCATCGCGATAGAGGCCGACATGGCCGACGCGGGCGCCTGGCACGACGCTGAGCATGCCATCGAGGATGCCGATGCCGGCGCGCAGGATGGCCACGAAGACAACCTTCTTGCCATCGATGAGATGCCCGGTCATCGGCCCGACGGGCGTCTCGATGGCCACTTCATGCAAGGGCAGGTCACGGGTCACCTCGTAGGCCATCAAGGCCGACAGCTCGCCGAGCAGGCGACGGAAATCCACCGTGCTGGTGGTTTTCCTGCGCAACAAGGTCAACTTGTGCTGCACCAGCGGGTGCCCGATCACTTCCACGCCTGCCGCCATCGCCGATCCTCCAGTGCAGGCCGCAACGATAACCCTTTGGGCGCAGGCCTGTCCTCCCCTACAATGTGCGGTTCCCGTCATTCAAAGTGCGCCGCGCGCCGAAGCGAATACAAGCGCCTCGGCTATGCCTTGGAGCAGCACGAGAGGTGACGACCGGGAATTGAGAATTGGAATCCTGGGAGCCACTCCCTCGCGTTCCCCTGCTCTGCCCTGGATTGAACCATTCCCCTTTCCCCATTCCCGATTCCCCCGCAATGGACAAGAGTTTCGAACCCGGCCAGATCGAACCGAAGTGGTATGCACAGTGGGAAGCTGCCGGCGCCTTCAAGCCGCAAGGCGATGGCACGCCGTACTGCATCCTGCTGCCGCCGCCAAACGTGACCGGCACCCTGCACATGGGGCATGCCTTCCAGCAGACGATCATGGATGCGCTGTGCCGCTACCAGCGCATGCGCGGTTCACGCACGCTGTGGCAGGGCGGTACCGACCACGCCGGCATCGCCACGCAGAAGATCGTCGAAAACCAGCTCGCCGCCGCAGGCAAGTCGCGCCACGATCTTGGCCGCGAAAAGTTCATCGAGCGGGTCTGGGAATGGAAGCAGGAATCGGGATCCACCATCAGCAACCAGATGCGCCGGCTTGGCGCCTCGATCGACTGGTCGCGCGAGCGCTTCACCATGGACGAGGGGCTGTCCGCTGCCGTGCGCCGCGTGTTCGTGCAGTGGTATCGCGACGGCCTGCTTTATCGAGGTCGTCGCCTGGTCAACTGGGACCCGGTACTGATGACGGCGGTGTCCGATCTCGAGGTCAACAGCGAGGAAAAGGATGGCAGCCTGTGGTCGATCCGCTACCCGGCCAGCGATGGCGGCGAAGGCCTGGTCGTCGCCACCACGCGTCCGGAAACCATGCTCGGCGACGTCGCCGTGGCTGTGCATCCGGATGACGAGCGTTACCAGTCGCTCATCGGCAAGTCCCTGAAACTGCCGCTGACCGATCGCGAGATTCCGGTCATCGCCGACACCTATGTCGAACGCGAGTTCGGCACCGGTTGCGTGAAGATCACGCCGGCGCATGATTTCAATGACGCGCAGATCGGGGCGCGACACAAGCTCGCCCCCATCGTCATCCTCACCCTCGATGCAAAAATCGTCGACGAAGCGCCCGCGGCCTATCGCGGCCTGGATCGCTTTGCCGCGCGCAAGAAGATCCTCGCCGACCTCGAAGCACTCGGCCTGCTGGTCGAAACGAAAAAGCACAAGTTGCAGGTGCCGATCAGCCAGCGCACCGATGCGGTCATCGAGCCGATGCTGACCGACCAGTGGTTCCTCGACCTGACCAGCGAGGTGCGCGTCGATGGCAAGCCCGGCCCCGGCGGTCGCAAGGCCATCACCGAACCGGCACTGGCCGCGGTGCACGATGGCGAGATCCGCTTTGTTCCCGAGAACTGGTCGACCACCTACAACCAGTGGCTGGAGAACATCCAGGACTGGTGCGTCAGCCGCCAGCTCTGGTGGGGCCACCAGATTCCGGCCTGGTACGACGAAGCGGGCAACATCTTCGTCGGCGAGGACGAGGCCGACGCGATCGCGCATGCTGACATCCCGCCGGTCGGCGCCCTGCGCCAGGACGAGGATGTCCTCGACACCTGGTTTTCCTCGGCACTGTGGCCGTTCTCGACCATGGGCTGGCCGGGCCCGGGCCCGGTGAGCGAAGATGGTGCAATTGTAGCCAACTGGACGCAGGACCAGGCATTCATCCCCAGCGCCGTACTCGTCACCGGCTTCGACATCATCTTCTTCTGGGTTGCGCGCATGGTCATGGCAACCCAGTATTTCACCGGCAAGGTGCCGTTCCGCGAGGTCTACATCAATGCCATCGTGCGCGACGCCGAAGGCCAGAAGATGTCGAAGTCGAAGGGCAACACCATCGATCCGCTGGATCTGATCGACGGCATCGATCTCGAATCGCTGGTGAAGAAGTCGACCGCCTCGCTGCTCATCCCGCAAGTGCGCGAGAAGGTCGAGAAGCGCATCCGCAAGGATTACCCGGAGGGCATCAGCGCGGTCGGCACCGATGCCATGCGCTTCACGTTTGCCGCGCTCGCCACCTACGGCCGCACCATCAACTTCGATCTCAAGCGTGCCGAGGGCTACAAGAATTTCTGCAACAAGCTGTGGAATGCGGCGCGCTTCGTGTTGATGAATGTGGACGGAGCGGAATTCGAGAGTCGGGATTCGGGATTCGAGAAAGCGGCGACGGCGGCGGAGCAGTGGATCCTGGCGCGACTGGCGGCGACGCTCGATGAAGTCGAGGCGCAGTTCAAGACCTACCGTTTCGACCTGGTTGCGCAGGCGCTCTACGAATTCGTCTGGAACGACTACTGCGACTGGTTCCTCGAACTGAGCAAGCCGGCGTTGAATGGCGGCGATGCCGAAGCAATCGCCTCGACCCGTCACACCTTGCTGCGCGTGCTCGAGGCGATCCTGCGCGCCCTGCATCCGATCACGCCCTTCATCACCGAGGAGATCTGGCACAGCGTCGCACCCAAGCTCGGCATTTCCGGTGATTCGATTTCCACGCGCCGGTATCCGCGCCGCGATGAATTCGCCACGGGCATCGATGCCGCTTCCGTCAGCGACATCGAGTGGCTGAAATCCGTGCTGGGCGAAGTCCGCCGTATCCGCAGCGAAATGAACATCTCCCCAGGAAAGCAGATCCCGCTGCTGTTTGCCAAAGGCAGCGCGGAAGATCGCGCGCGCATCGACCGCTTCGCCAGCCAGATTGCATTCCTGGCACGCACCGAATCCCAGCGCTGGCTGGCCGAGGGCGAGGACGAACCGGCATCCGCTTCGGCCATTGTCGGCGACTTGCGCGTGCTGATTCCGCTGGCCGGATTGATCGATGTCGACGCCGAAAAGGCGCGCCTGGGCAAGGAGATCAAGCGCATCGAAGGCGAGATCGGCAAATGCAATGGCAAGCTCGGCAACGCAACCTTCGTCGCCAACGCACCCGCCGTCGTGGTCGATCAGGAACGCCAGCGCTTGGCGGATTTCAGCAGCACCCTGGACGGGCTGCGCGAGCAGTTGGCGCGACTGTAGCTGAGGGATTCGGGATTCGAGAAAGAAATTGGGGTTGAGGTATCTGGGTGGCCTGGCAGGCCGCAACCGGAATGCCCCCAATGCAGCGGATTCACGACAATCGCCGCCGCCCCGCTCTTGCGAATCCCTGATCCCGTCGCTCCAAACATGACGCCCCGCCCTGGATCGGCGATAATCGTGGATTCGCTTTTCCCTGCCCGACTGCCCAGGCCCGCCTGGCGGCGTCGGCATCGCCCTACCCGGAGTTGGCATGCAATACATCTACACCATGAATGGCGTCAGCAAGACGGTTCCGCCGAAGCGCCAGATCATCAAGGACATCTCGCTGTCGTTCTTCCCGGGCGCCAAGATCGGCCTGCTCGGCCTCAATGGTGCAGGCAAGTCAACGGTGCTGCGCATCATGGCCGGGGTCGATACCGACTTCCAGGGCGAAGCGCGCGCCAATCCCGGCACCAAGGTCGGCTATCTCGAACAGGAGCCGAATCTCGACCCGAACAAGACCGTGCGCGAAGTCGTCGAAGAAGGCGTCTCCGAAATCATCAACGCGCAGCGACGTCTGGATGAGGTGTATGCCGCGTATGCCGAGGAAGGGGCGGATTTCGACAAGCTCGCCGCCGAACAGCAGCGCCTCGAAAGCCTGCTTGCCGTGACCGATGCGCATGCACTCGAGCGTCAGTTGGAAGTTGCCGCCGATGCCTTGCGCCTGCCGCCCTGGGATGCCGTCGTCGGCAAGCTGTCTGGCGGCGAGAAACGTCGCGTGGCGCTGTGCCGCCTGTTGCTGTCCAAGCCCGACATGCTGCTGCTTGACGAGCCGACCAACCACCTCGATGCCGAATCAGTGGAGTGGCTGGAAAACTTCCTCGCCGATTTCCCCGGCACCGTCGTCGCCGTGACCCATGATCGCTACTTCCTCGACAACGCCGCGGAATGGATTCTTGAACTCGATCGTGGCCGCGGCATTCCGTGGAAAGGCAATTACTCGTCGTGGCTGGAACAAAAAGGCGAGCGCCTCAAGCAGGAAGAAAACCAGGAAAAGGCCAGGCAGAAGGCGATCCAGCGCGAACTCGAGTGGGCGCGCAGCAATGCCAAGGGCGGTCGCAGCAAGGGCAAGGCGCGTCTGTCCAAGATCGAGGAACTGCAATCGGTCGATTACCAGCGCCGCAACGAGACCAACGAGATCTTCATTCCGCCCGGCGAGCGTCTCGGCTCGTCGATCATGGAATTCAAGAATGTCAGCAAGTCCTTCGGCGATCGCCTGCTCATCGACGACCTGAGCTTCGTCGTGCCGCATGGTGCCATCATCGGCATCATCGGCCCGAACGGCGCAGGCAAATCGACCCTGTTCAAGATGATCATGGGCATTGAAAAGCCGGACAAGGGCGAAATCACCCGCGGGCAGACGGTCAAGGTCGCCTACGTCGACCAGAGCCGCGAAAAACTCGAAGGCAACCACAACGTGTTCCAGGAGATTTCCGGCGGCGCCGATATCCTCAACATCAACGGCATCGAGATCCAGTCGCGTGCCTACCTCGGCCGCTTCAACTTCAAGGGCCAGGACCAGCAGAAGATGGTCGGCACGCTGTCCGGTGGTGAGCGCGGCCGCCTGCACCTGGCCAAGACCTTGCTGCAGGGCGGCAACGTGCTGCTGCTCGACGAGCCTTCCAACGATCTGGACATCGAAACCCTGCGCGCGCTTGAGGACGCCTTGCTGGAATTCCCAGGCAACGTCTTCGTGATCTCGCATGACCGCTGGTTCCTCGACCGCATCGCCACGCATATCCTCGCCTTCGAGGGCGACTCGCACGTCGAGTTCTTCACCGGCAACTACCGTGAATACGAGGAAGACAAGAAGCGCCGCCTCGGCGACGAGGCAGCGACTCCACATCGACTGCGTTACAAGAAGTTGGCTTAGCACTGCCGGGATTGGGGATTCGGAATTCGGGATTCGGAAGAGCCAAAGCGTCGCGAGATTCCGCATTTCCGGGTCCCGAATCTCCAATCCGACTTTCAACTGCCGACCGGCTCGTCATTTCGAACCTCCAAACCCGAATCACGGCCCTGACCCATGAGCTTCATTGATTCATTGCGGCATGCCTGGCAACACAACAACTCGCTGGTCTGTGTCGGCCTCGACCCGGAGCCGGCGCGGTTTCCGGAGATGTTCCTTGAGGACGATGATTCGGTATTCCGCTTTTGCCGCGACATCGTCGATGCCACCGCCGACCTTGTCTGTTGCTTCAAGCCGCAGATCGCGCACTTTGCCGCGCTCGGCGCGGAAGATGCCCTGCAACGGCTGATCGCGCATATCCACACGCACCAGCCGGGCGTGCCGGTCATCCTCGATGCCAAGCGCGGCGACATCGGCTCGACCGCCCGGCATTACGCCAGCGAAGCGTTCGATCGCTACGGCGCCGATGCCGTCACCGTGAATCCTTATCTCGGCCGCGATTCGCTGCAGCCGTTTCTCGATCGCGCCGACAAAGGCGTGGTCATCCTCTGCCGCACCTCGAACGCCGGGGCGGGCGATCTGCAGGATCTCGATGTCGCGGGCCGACCGCTCTACCAGCATGTCGCGGAAAAGGTCGCCCGCGAGTGGAATGAGCATGGCAACTGCCTGCTGGTGACGGGGGCAACCTACCCGCAGCAACTGGCCGACGTGCGCGCGCTGGTCGGCGACCTGCCCTTGCTGGTTCCGGGTATCGGTGCCCAAGGCGGCGATGTCCATGCCGTGCTGCGCAATGGCCAATCCAGCGACGGCAGCGGATTGCTGATCAGCTCGTCGCGCGCCATCCTGTATGCCGGCAATGATGAAGACTTCGCCAACGCCGCGCGCGAGGCAACGCTGGCCTTGCGCGACGAGATCAATCGCCACCGTCGCCCCACCCCGGCATGAAGGCCTGAGATGTTCACCGTGGCACTGACCGGCGGCATCGCCTCGGGCAAGTCCGAGGTCGAACGCCGCTTCGCCGCGCGCGGCGTCGAGATCATCGATGCCGATCTGGTAGCCCGCGAAGTCATCGCGGTTGGCACACCGGGGCTTGCACGGATCGTTGCCGCCTTCGGCAGCACGGTGCTTGGCCCGGATGGCGCACTCGACCGCAAGGCCATGCGCGAGCGCGTCTTTGCCGATGCCGACGCCCGCCATCGGCTTGAATCGATCATCCACCCGCTCGTGCGCACGACGCTGCAGGAGCGTGCCGCCCGCGTGCGCAGCGCCTACGGCATGCTGGTGATTCCCTTGTTCGTGGAATCGGGCGAATACCACTGGGTCGATCGCGTGCTCGTCGTCGACGTGCCACGCGAAACGCAGATCCAGCGCCTGTGCGCACGCGACGGCATCACCGAGGAACTGGCCGAGGCGATGCTTGCTGCCCAGGCCAGTCGCGAGCAACGTCTCGCCATTGCCGATGATGTCATCGACAACACCACCAGCCTCGAGGCACTCGATGACAACGTCGAGGCCCTGCATCGGCACTACCTTTCACTGGCCCGATAGCGCGGCTCAGAAGGGGAATCCCTTGCCGTCCGGCGTTGGCCCGCCGGGCAAACAAGAAGGCCAGGCATCCTTCGATGCCTGGCCCCATGTTTCCCGCACGCTTGCCTGGTCAGCGTGGCGCGACGCGCTCGCGGCGATACCAGATGGCGATCAAGCCCACTGCCAGCAGGAACAGGCCAAGCGGCCCCAAGGTCGGGATCTGCTGGGCAATGTAGAAGCCAGTGGGATCCGCAGCGCCAGGCAAAGCCGGATTGTCGGTCAGTGCGATGGCATCGTTGCTGCCATCGCCATTGGAGTCGTAATTGATCGTGCCCTGATTGTCGATCAGGCCGAAGGCGTTGCTGTTGACCGTGGCATTGATGGTGATCGTGACGCTGCCTGCGGCCGCAATCGCTCCGTTCCAGGTCACGGTTCCCCCGCTCACGGCAGCGGTGCCGGAACTGGCAGTTGCCGAATCAACGCTGACCTGGGCGGGCATGACATCGACGAACTCGTCGCCCGGGTTGTCCGCCTGGGGACCCGGGCCAGCATTGTTCAGCACGATCGTGTAGACGATCGCTCCACCGGGGGTGAGCGTTCCCGAGACGCTCTTGGTGCCACTCACGCCGGCACCGGCAATCACGGTCGTGGTATCCGTCGCCGAATTGTTGCCGGCGTTCGGATCGTTTGCGCCTCCCGCCACGGCCACGGTCGCGGTATTGCTTATGACCGTGCCGTCAGGCGTCGCCGCTGCAACGGTGCAGCTTGCCGTGTAAGTGACGCTGCTGGCACTCGGAAGGTCCACGAGATCGCTGATGTTGCCACTTCCGCCAGCCGTGCAGGTTCCACCTGCACCCACGCAAGTCCATGTGCAGCTCAGCCCGGCCGGGAATGTGTCGGCAACCGTGCTGGCCAGGGCATCGCTGGGTCCGGTGTTGCTGGCGACAATCGTATAGGTCAGCACATCGCCGGCGACCACCGAGGTCACGCCGTCGGTTTTGCTGATGGAAAGATCGGCGGAGACGACGGTGGTGTCGGTATCCGTCGCACTGTTGTTGCCCGGTACGGGGTCGGGAATGCCGACCGGAGCGGTGACCGTGGCGGTATTGGCGATCATCGTACCTGCAGCAGTCGATGCGGGTATGGAACAGGTTGCCGTGTAGGTGACCGAGCCGCCGCTGGGCAGATTGACCACATCACTGATGTTGCCCGCACCCGCAGCACTGCAGGTGCCGCCAGCCGCACCGGCACACGTCCACGCGCAAGCGGCCAACGGTGCCGGGAAGGTATCCGCCACGGTGCTTGCCGCGGCATCGGTAGGCCCGGCATTGCTGGCGGAGATCGTGTAGGTCACGGATTGACCGGCCGCGGG
>MKWR01000029.1:0-79167 GCA_001899855.1 Lysobacterales bacterium 63-13 | reverse complement strand
TGGTCGGTAACCAGGCCGTTGTTGGTCGTGTAGGGAACCTGCCCTGCCGGATTCGCGCTGTCGTCCCAGACCGTGCCATTGAAGACATTGTCATTACCCGCACCGTTGTCCGAAGTCAGGGTCACCACGGTCCCTGCCGGCGAGGTCAGCGTGACATCGAGGTCGGCGGAGAAGGTGTGCTGGATGAAGGTGGTCGCATTCACGTCGAGGATGGCCGTACCCGCACCCGCGACAACGATGGTCGAGGTCACCACCCCGGGGCCGGTCGGAATTGTCACCGGAGTCGACTGGGTTTGCGTGGGAACGGTCGCCGTGATCGGCGCATTCGGAAGCGTGGTGACACCAAGCGACCAGCCATTCAGATTGCCGCCATCGCCGGCCAGATCATCGGAGATGGTGAGTGTCCAAGTGCCGTTGGGGTCTTCACCGATGAACGCACCCAAGGCTTCCTCCGGCACCAGGGGCGATGCCAGAGTCAGGTTGACATAGGCATGGTCGGTAACCAGGCCGTTGTTGGTCGTGTAGGGAACCTGCCCTGCCGGATTCGCGCTGTCGTCCCAGACCGTGCCATTGAAGACATCGTCATTGCCCGCACCGTTGTCCGAAGTCAGGGTCACCACGGTCCCTGCCGGCGAGGTCAGCGTGACATCGAGATCGGCGGAAAAGGTGTGCTGGATCTGGGTCGCCAGATTCAGGTCCAACAGATAGGGCGATGCCCCGGAAACCACGATTGTCGAGGTCACCACGCCGGGTCCGGTCGGAATTGCCACGGCGACGGCGTTCGTGAAATTCGTTGTCGTGGTGTTGCAGCCGAGTGGAAGCACCCCGTTCGGCCTTGGTGTTGAGGGACGGACCTCGGAAGGCACAACTGCATGCAGGATCTGCCCCGGATCATCGCCGCCCATGGCCAGGGAAAGTTCGAGATAGCGGTTTGCGGCGGCTTCGTATTCGAGTGCCGCCGTTGGGCTCGCAGCGGTTTGCGGCTTGAGCACGACCAGTTGCTGGGTGAGCGCGAGCATTTCCTGATAGGACGCCGCCTTGTCCACATTGGCCGCTGCGGATTGCGCACCACAGAGCAAGGTGAGGGAAGCCACTACCAGTATCTGGCGCCAGGAAAATCGCACGTCGGCCTTGCCGTCGTGTTGCAGCGGGCTTGCAGTCATGTCGTTCCCCGATTGTCGAACCACGAGATGCCCGCTTCAGTCTCCCCTGCGATCAGGCGGAGGCATCAGTGAAACCGGCATTGCCTCGAAATTTCGCTCATCCGGCTCCCCAATGCCAAATCGCGACCCTGTGACGGATGTCACAAATTAACTCGATTTGGAGCGGCTGTCGACACCTGTTTGACAGGTGAGCATGGCCAACGCTTGCAAGCCAGCAGCATGTAATTCGCGGCAACTGCACTGCGGCGGTCGCGGACTGTAGCGAATTACGGAGCTAATCCGGCCACAGCGAGCGGATCGCGGCGATGCCCTGGGCACCGCTTGCGTGGGCGATATCCATTTCGGAAAGCTGCATTCCGCCGAGGGCGTACACCGGGATCGCGGCAGCGGCAATCATGGCCTCGGCGCGCTGCCAGCCGAGCGGCTGCGAATCGGCGTGCCCGGGGCTGAAATGGACGGGCGAAAGCGTGGCAAAGTCCGCGCCGATGGCCGCGGCATGCCGCAGCTCGTCGGCGTCATGGCAGGAGACGCCCAACCAGCGTTGCCGGGGCAAGGGTCGACTGTCGAGCGTGCGGGCGACGCGGGCGGGCAGATGGACGCCGTCTAGCCCGAGCAATTCGGCCACTTGCCAATCCGTGTTCAGCAGCAAGGCCGCACCGGCATGCCGACAACGGTCACGAACCTGACGTGCAAGCGGAACCAGTTGTGCCCGCGACCACCCCGGCTGGCGCAGTTGCAGCATGCGGATGCCAACGCCCAGCGCGCGATCGACGGCGGCCAGGAACCCGGCCAGGTCTTCAGCTTCCACTGGCGGAGTGATCAGGTAGTGATCGGGCAGGCGAAGGGCACTGACGATGGGCCGGTCTGCCGGTGGCAGCAACGCCGAATCGATATCCTCCGGTGCAATCCAGGCCAGCTTCTGGTCCTCGCGCGGGTGAAGTGTTCCCTGAAAATCAACAATCCGCCAAGCCTCCAGCACGATGTCCTGGTGCGGGACGGCGATCAAGCGCCTGCCGATGCGGGCCTGGATGCCGAGTTCCTCGTGGAGTTCGCGGGCAAGGGCCGCTTGCGGACTCTCGCCGGATTCGACCTTGCCGCCGGGAAACTCCCAGTACCCGGCATGCGGCTTGCCGGGTGGGCGCTGCGCAAGGAGGACGCGGCCGCGATCATCATGAATGACGGCGGCGACAACATGCAGGAGCGAATTCATCGGCGATGCCGGGTCCAGGTCAATTCTCGAATACCCGTCAAGCAAATCCAGGCCGACCCCGGCCACGGCAACGGCCTGGCGTCAGCTCAAGCTGCCATGGCAATGCTTGTACTTCTTGCCCGATCCGCACGGACACGGATCGTTGCGACCGACCTTTGGCGCGTCGCGCAGTACGGGCGTCGATGATGCCGGATGCGGGTCTTGCGCCAGCGCTGGCTCCTCGCCATCAGCGTAGCCCGGCGGTTGCGCGTGCTGGAACTGCATCGTCTTCGCCTGTGCCTCGGCCTGCGCGCGCTGTTGTGCCTCGAGTGCCTGCACTTCTTCCTCGCTGCGAATGCGCACGCGCGCGAGCAACTGGATCACCTCGTGCTTGATGCTCTCGAGCATCTGCTGGAAGAGCAGGAATGACTCGCGCTTGAACTCCTGCTTGGGCTGCTTTTGCGCATAGCCGCGCAAGTAGATGCCCTGGCGCAGGTAGTCCATGCTGGTCAGGTGTTCCTTCCAGCAGTTGTCGACAACCGAAAGCATGACGTGCTTCTCGAGCGAGCGCATCGTCTCGTCGCCAAGCAGCGCTTCCTTTTCACGAAACAGTCGCGCGGCCGCATCCTCGACGCGGGCGAGGACGTCATCGGCGTCGGCTTCTTCCTGTTCCTTCAACCAGCCCTGCAGGTCGAGCTTCAGGGCGAACTCGGATTCGAGTTCCTTTTCCAGCGCGGGGATATTCCACTGGTCGTCGATTGAATTGTGGGGCACGTAGCGACGCACGAGCTGGGCGAAGACATCTTCGCGGATGTCGGCCACGGTCTGTCCCACGCCTTCGCTTTCAAGCAGTTCGTTGCGCTGTTCGTAGATGACCTTGCGCTGGTCGTTGGCGACGTCGTCGAATTCGAGCACGTTCTTGCGGAAATCGAAGTTCTGCGCCTCGACCTTGCGCTGCGCGTTCATGATCTGCTTGGTGACCATGCGATCCTGGATCGCGTCTTCTTCCTTCATGCCGAACATGCGCATCAGGCCCGCCACGCGTTCGCCCATGAAGATGCGCAACAGATTGTCTTCCAGCGACAGGTAGAAGCGGCTCGACCCCGGATCGCCCTGGCGACCGGAACGTCCACGCAGCTGGTTGTCGATGCGCCGTGACTCGTGACGTTCGGTGCCGATGATGCGCAATCCGCCGGCCTCCATGACCTTGGCCTGGCGTGCCTTCCAGTCGGCCCTGATGCGCTCGCGTTCCGCCGCGGAGGTGTCTTCCGGCAGCGCTTCCAGCTCTGCCTCGAGATTGCCGCCGAGGACGATGTCGGTACCACGACCAGCCATGTTGGTGGCGATCGTCACCGCGCCGGGACGGCCGGCCTGGGCAACGATGATCGCCTCGCGCTCGTGCTGCTTGGCATTCAGCACCTCATGCGGAACGGACGCCTTCTTGAGCAACTCGGACAGGTATTCCGAGGTCTCGATCGAGGTGGTGCCGACGAGTACGGGCTGGCCGCGCTCGTAGCAATCCTTGATGTCGTCGATGATCGCGTCGTACTTGTTCTTCGCCTTGAGGAAGACCACGTCGGTCTCGTCGTTGCGCACCATCGGGCGATGTGTCGGGATGACCACGACTTCAAGCCCGTAGATCGACTGGAACTCGAAAGCCTCGGTATCGGCGGTACCGGTCATGCCGGCCAGCTTCTTGTACAGGCGAAAGTAGTTCTGGAAGGTGATCGAACCAAGAGTCTGGTTCTCGCGCTGGATCGGCACGCCTTCCTTGGCCTCGACGGCCTGGTGCAGGCCATCGGACCAGCGTCGGCCAGACAGCGTACGCCCGGTGAACTCATCGACGATGATGACTTCGCCATCGCGCACGATGTACTCGACATCGCGCTGATACAGCGCATGCGCACGCATCGCGGCATTCAAGTGGTGGACAACGGCAAGATGCTTGGAGTCGTAAAGGCTCTCGCCCTCACCGAGGATGCCATCGGCGCGCAGCAGCGCTTCGGCGTGCTCCATGCCGGCTTCGGACAGGTGCACCTGCTTTTGTTTCTCGTCGACCCAGTAGTCGCCCTCGCCGTCCTCGGTCTGCTGGCGCACCAGCTTCGGCACGAGGCGATTGACCTTGACATAGAGCTGCGGTGATTCGTCGGTGGGACCGGAGATGATCAACGGCGTACGCGCCTCGTCGATCAGGATCGAGTCGACCTCGTCGACTATGGCGTAATTGAGCGCACGCTGGTAACGCTGGTCCTTTGACTGCGCCATGTTGTCGCGCAGGTAGTCAAAGCCGAATTCGTTGTTGGTGCCGTAGGTGATGTCGGCATCGTAGGCACCGCGCTTGTCGGCATGATCCATGCCCGGATAGACCACGCCGACGGACATGCCGAGGAAGTTGTAGATCCGCCCCATCCAGGCGGAGTCGCGCCGCGCGAGGTAGTCATTGACGGTGACCACATGCACGCCCTTTCCCTCAAGCGCGTTCAGATAGACCGGAAGGGTTCCGACCAGGGTCTTGCCTTCGCCGGTGCGCATTTCGGCGATGCGTCCCATGTGCAGGACCATGCCGCCGATCAGTTGCTCGTCGTAGTGGCGCAGTCCAATCACCCGCCGCGCCGCCTCACGCACGACTGCGAAGGCTTCCGGGAGCAGCGAGTCGAGCGATTCGCCTGCGCTGCAGCGCTTGCGAAACTCGTCGGTCATCGCCCGCAAGGCATCGTCGTCGAGTGCCTCGAAACGCGGCTCAAGCGCGTTGATCTTCATGACCGTCTTGTTCAGCGTGCGCAGGGTGCGCTCGTTACGGCTTCCAAAAATACTCGTCAGGACACGTTGAAACATCGGTCGGGGATATCCGGGTAGGGCCGCAAATCCACCATCGGGCGGGCTCGGCAGAAAAGCGAAGGCCGCCGATGATACGGCGGCCTTGGCACAACACCAAATTATGGATCAAATCTTCTGATTCAAGGGCCCGTTCCTCAGCCGCGCGCGGCACGCGTCGAACGCACGTAGGCCATGGGATTGACCGGCCGCCCGTTCAACCAGACTTCAAAATGGCAATGCGGGCCGGTCGAGCGGCCGGTCGAGCCGACCTTGGCGACAATTTGCCCGACATGGATGCGCGTGCCCACCTCGACCAGGTTGCGCGAGTTGTGCGCGTAACGGGTCATGTAGCCATTGCCATGGTCGACTTCGACGACATTGCCATAGCCGTTGCGCACGCCTGAATAAGTCACCACGCCCTCGGCGACGGCCTGGATATCGCTGCCCAGCGGCACGTCGAAATCGACGCCAAGGTGGACCGCCTGGCGGCCGGTGATCGGGTCGGTGCGCGTGCCATAGCCCGAGGCGACATAGCCATGCGCCACCGGCATGCCGGTCGGCAGCAGGGCATTGTCGATCTTGCGATCGAACAGCAGGTTTTCGAGAACTTCGAGCTGCGCTTCCTGGCGGCCAAACTCGGCGCGCAGATTGTCGATGTCGTTGCCAAGCGGCAGCGGCCGGGATCCTTCGACCAGGGTATCTTCCGGGCCACCCAAGGCAGGCTCGGAGACAAAGTCGAATTCGCCATCCTCAAGCTTGCCGACCTGGGTCAGGCGATCGCCAAGGGCATTCAGGCGCGTCGCCTGCGCCCGCAACTGGCCAAGCTGCAGGGCCAACGCATCGAGGTTGCGCCGGGAGTCGGATTCGACATTGCCCAGCTCGGACTTCTGCAACTGGATCTGTGCACGCAGGGCAAGCAGCTCGCGCATTGCCGCGTCGCGGGGATTCACCGTGTACATCGCGGCGATGAAGCCGATGCCGGCAAAGAGGAGCAAGGTCACGCTGAGCACGCCGGCGACGAGGAATCGACCCTTGTTGCTGCCGAGATCGATACAGCGCGGGGTTGAATGGGACTTTGCGACTAAGATTATGTTCATTGAAAGTTCGCCGAATGGGTTCTGCCATGCAACGAAATCCTCCTTCCCGCTCGCATCCGCGCGGCACGCTGGTGCCGATCACGGACTGCATTGCCCTCGACACACTCGCCGCGCGAGCGCGTGTCCTGGACTTGCTGGATGGACGACTCCGCCGCCATCTGCCCGAAACACTGGCCCGCGAATGTCGCCTCGCGGATTTGCGCAACGGACGGCTTGTATTCATAACGACGAGCTCAACCTGGGCGACACGCCTGCGACTGCATCAAGTCAGCCTGCTGGCGGAAGCCCGCGCCGCCACTGGCGACACAATCGAACACCTCGTCGTGAAAGTGGCCCCGCTGCCGCTCCCTCCCCCGGAACCGGCCCAGCCGAAACCACTCTCAACCGCTGCCGCAAAGCATCTGCGCACAGCAGCAAAATCCATCGCGGACCCTGAACTTCAGGCCCTGTACCTAAGTCTGGCGTCCCTCGCCAGTTCTGGTTCTTTTGCGGAAGACTGAAAGCCTTCCTTCCCCTGAAACCGGAGACTCCGGGGCGGAGTCTCCGTTGCAACAAATTTCCTACAAGGCCTGCGCCGGATGGGCATAGGAAATCGGTGCGCTCGATTCATCTTCGAAGCTGACCTCCTCCCAAGCCGTCTTGTCCGCGAGCAAGGCGCGCAACAACGTGTTGTTGAGGGCGTGCCCGGACTTGTACCCGTAGAATGCTCCAATCAGGCTGTGGCCAAGGAGATACAGGTCACCAATTGCGTCGAGAATCTTGTGTTTGACGAATTCGTCCTCGTAGCGCAGGCCGTCCTCGTTGAGCACCCGGTAGTCGTCCAGCACGATCGAGTTGTCCATCGAGCCGCCCAGCGCCAGATTGCGCTCGCGCAGCATTTCGATATCACGCATGAAACCGAAGGTGCGCGCGCGGCTGACTTCCTTGACGAAGGACGTCGTCGAGAAATCGATTTCGCTGCTGGAAGTGCGCTTGGCAAACATGGGATGGTCGAAATCGATCGAGAAGCCGACCTTGAAGCCGTCGAACGGCTCGAATCGCGCCCACTTGTCGCCATCGCGCACGGTGATGGACTTCTTGATGCGCACAAAGCGCTTGGCCTTGGCCTGCTCGTCGATCCCGGCTGACTGCAGCAGGAAGACGAAGGGACCGGCGCTGCCGTCCATGATCGGCACCTCGGGTGCCGAAAGATCCACGTAGGCGTTGTCTATGCCGAGACCGGCAATCGCGGATAGCAGGTGTTCGATGGTGGCGATGCGGACATCGCCCTTGACCAGGGTGGTCGAGAGCCGGGTATCACCCACATTCTCGCAACAGGAACGGATTTCCACAGGCTCGGGCAGATCCACGCGCCGAAACACGATGCCTGTATCCACTGCCGCAGGCCGCAAGGTCATGTAGACCTTGTCACCTGTATGGAGACCCACGCCTGTCGCCCTGATTACATTTTTGAGCGTGCGTTGTTTGATCATTTTTTTTGTCTGACCCCTGGGGCAGGAGCACGAAAACGCCGGGGAGCGTAGCACAGCCCATGCTTCAGCGGAAGTTAAGTCGACTCGAAAATCGGACAACTGTTGTGTTTATGCAACAGTTGTCTGCATGCCGCAATTTGCCTGTTCCGCGCACACGAAAGCATCGGCACAGGATTCCGGGCCTGGCCGGTCATTGACGTCCAGCGATGCGAAAAGTTGCCGCTGCGACGCCACGCAGCGGCATTGGGTCCGAACCCTTCGATGCCTCACGGCATCACGAGCCGACGTCGGCGGCTTTTCCAGCCGAACCGCGTCAGGGATGCAACGGGATGTTCGAGCGTGTCCTCCTCAATCGGCCTGGCGACGCAGGAAGGCTGGAATATCCAGATAATCGACCTGGTTGTCGGCGGAACTGCCCGGCTGTTCCGCGGCAACCTGGGCATGCGCGGCAATGCGCTCCGGCACCCCGGCATAGTCGATGGCACCGGTCGTGGCGTTGCGCACGACGCGCATCGGCGGACGCGGCGCAATGATCGCCTCGCGTTCCTTTTCCGTGCGCAACGGAGCCCTGGCCGCCTGGCGGTTGAGCCCGGTTGCCACCACGGTGACGCGGATCTCGTCCTGCAATTCCGGATCGAGCGCGGTGCCGATCACCACGGTCGCATCCTCGCTGGCAAACTCGTGGATGACCTGGCCGATGTCGTCGAATTCACGCATGGTCAGGTTGTTGCCGGCAGTGACGTTGACGAGGATGCCGCAGGCACCGGCCAGGTTGATGTCTTCGAGCAGGGG
Source organism: Lysobacterales bacterium 63-13 (assembly GCA_001899855.1). GTDB lineage: Bacteria > Pseudomonadota > Gammaproteobacteria > Xanthomonadales > Rhodanobacteraceae > Dokdonella. The sequence continues at coordinate 70,637 of MKWR01000029.1, read as the reverse complement.
GTTGTTGATGGCCGCTTCGGCCGCCGCCACCGCACGGTCGTCGCCGCGCGCGCTGCCGCTGCCCATCATGGCCATGCCCATTTCCGACATCACCGTGCGCACGTCGGCAAAGTCGACGTTGATCAGGCCCGGACGGGTGATCAGGTCGGCGATTCCCTGCACGGCACCCAGCAACACATCATTGGCCTGCTTGAAGGCACTGAGCAGGGTGACGTCGCGGCCAAGCTCGGTCAGCAGCTTCTCGTTCGGCACGGTGATCAGCGAATCGACATGCTGGGTCAGGTCCTCGATGCCCTTGAGGGCGACCTGCATGCGCCGGCGGCCCTCGAAGGGGAACGGCTTGGTGACCACGGCGACGGTGAGGATGCCCATCTCCTTGGCCAACTGCGCGACCACCGGGGCGGCGCCGGTACCGGTTCCGCCGCCCATGCCGCAGGTGATGAAGGCCATGTCGGCACCGCGCAGCAGCTCGCAGATGCGCTCGCGATCCTCCAGCGCGGCCTGGCGGCCGACCTCCGGATTGGCACCGGCACCCAGCCCCTTGGTGACATTCGCACCGAGTTGCAGGGTGTGTTTGGCACCGCTGTTCTTCAGCGCCTGGGCATCGGTATTGGCGCAAACGAAATCGACGCCTTCGATCTGCGCGTTGACCATGTGGCTGACCGCATTGCCACCACCACCGCCGACGCCAATGACCTTGATCACCGCGTTCGGCTCCATCTTTTCTATGAACTCAAACATTTTCCCGTCCTCCGTCGGCTTTGGCCGTATTTGAATTGATGACTCCGTCGGCATCGCCACCCTGGCGACTGGACGTATTGCGGAACACTGGCGTGTGTTCCGCGACGCAACCGTTTCGGTTGCACCGCCGCGCATCCTGCGCAGCGGGTGAAACGTGTCCGGCGCATGCCGTGGCCGCGCTCAGAAATTTCCCTTGAACCAACTCGACAGGCGATCCCAGACGCCACCCACCGCCTCGACCCCGCGGCCAGGCCCGCGCAGTTGCTGGCGACTGCCGTACAGGAGCAAGCCGACGCCGGTTGCGTGGATCTGGTTGGAGACGACATCGGCAAGGCCGGTCACGTGCTGCGGCGTGCCCAGGCGTACCGGCATGTGGAAGACTTCCTCGGCGAGATCGACCACGCCCTCCATCTTTGCCGCACCGCCAGTAAGGACGATGCCGGCGGCAACCAGGCTTTCGTAGCCGGAGCGGCGCAGTTCCGCCTGCGCCAGCGAGAACAGTTCCTCGTAACGCGGCTGCACCACTTCAGCGAGGGTCTGCCGGGCCAGGCGGCGTGGCGGACGATCGCCAACGCTCGGCACCTGGATGGTTTCCTCGGCGTGGGCAAGCTGGGCCAGCGCACAGGCGTACTTGACCTTGATTTCCTCGGCATGCGCGGTTGGCGTGCGCAAGGCCACGGCAATGTCATTGGTGACCTGGTCGCCGGCGATCGGCAAGGATGCGGTGTGACGGATCGCGCCCTGGGTGAAGATCGCGATATCCGTGGTGCCGGCGCCGATGTCGACCAGGCAGACGCCAAGGTCGCGCTCGTCCTGGGTCAGCACGGCAAAACTGGAAGCGATCTGCTGCGGCACCAGGTCATCCACGCGCAAGCCGCAGCGCGAGACGCACTTGCGGATGTTCGCCGCCGCGCTCATGGCTCCGGTGACCAGGTGCACACGCGCCTCGAGGCGCACGCCACTCATGCCGATCGGATGGCGGATGCCCTCCTGGCCGTCGATCACGTAATCCTGCGGTTCCAGGTAAAGTCGCTCCTGGTCCGCCGGAATGGCCACCGCGCGCGCCGCCTCGATGACATGCTCGCGGTCGGCCTCGGTCACTTCCTTGTCGCGGATCGGCACGATGCCGTGAGAGTTCAGGCAGCGGATATGGCTGCCGGCGATTCCCGCGTAGACCGAACGGATCTCGCAGCCGGCCATCAATTCGGCTTCCTCGATGGCGCGCTGGATCGACTGCACCGTCGATTCAATATCGACGACCACGCCACGCTTGAGGCCGTGCGAGGGATGCGAGCCGATGCCCATGATCTCGACCGGCTGGCCGGGCTCATGCTCGCCGACAATGGCGACGATCTTCGAGGTGCCAATGTCGAGGCCGACAATGAGGTTCTTTTCGGACTTGCGGTTCATTGGAGGAGCCAGGAATTGGGATTGGGGAGTGGGGACTGGAGCGAAGCCAGGAGCGGCATTGGCAGTTCGTCGAGCGAATTCGGCTTCGCCGCGGTGACGCCCCCCTGATTGCCGGTACCCAGTTCCCGATTCCCGTCCGGCGCTGCCGGTTCGGGCAACGCCCAGCGCATGGCGAATCCGTTTTCGTAACGCAGGTCGATGTAGACCGGCGGACCGGCATTGCCCGCGCTCAATTGCGGCCAGGCATTCAGGAAGCGCTGCAGGCGCGGCATGGCGTCGACCCGGCCAATCTCGATGAGGGCACCACTGGAAAGGGTCAGCCGCCAGCTGCCGCGTGCACTGAGATCGACCGCCTGCACGTTGAGGCCGCTGCCGGAAAACTCGCGCAGGCACTCGCCGTGGAATGCAATGACCTCGGCCAGGCGCGCATCCGGCCCGGACAATTGCGGCAGGCCCTGCATGGCATCGGTGCCGGGCACTTCGAACAAGTCGCCACTGCGACTGATCAGGCGCGTGTCGCCCCATCGCGCGAACGGCTGGCGCTCGTAGACAGTCAGGCTCAGCGTATCCGGCCATTGCTTGCGGGCCTCGACGCGCTCGACCCAGGGCAGGCGCGAAACGGCGTCGCGCACATCCTGCAGTTGCACGGCGAAAAAACCCTTGCCCAGATGTGTTTCCACAGTGGCGCGGATCTGTTCGGCGCTGACGTGCGCATACTCGGCGCGCAACTCGATCTTGCGCACTGGCCAGCGCGTGGCGGCGAACCAGCCGTTCAGCACGCCGACGATGGGCAGGGCGACCAGGGTCAGGGCGATGCCCCAGGCAAGCAGGCGCGTGATCAAGGCACTTTTCACGGCAGCCCTCCAGCGACCGTCGCCGCTTCGCGGGCGAGGCTGGATTCGAGGATCCGCCAGCACAAGGTCTCGAACTCGATGCCGACCGCGCGCGCGGCCTTTGGCACCAGCGAGTGGCTGGTCATGCCGGGCGTGGTGTTGACCTCGAGCAGGTAGCTAACGCCGGCGTGATCGCGCATGACATCGACGCGACCCCAGCCCGAACAGCCAACCGCATCAAACGCACGCCAGGCAAGCGCGCGGATCTGCGTCTCGGCATCACCCTCCAGGCCGGGGCACAGGTATTCGGTGTCTTCGGCAATGTATTTGGCGTGGTAGTCGTAATAGGCACCCTTGGGCACGATGCGAATCGATGGCAGCGCCTCGCGGCCGAGGATGGCCACGGTCAGCTCGGCCCCTTCGATCAGTTGCTCGATCAGCAACTCGCCATCGTGCTTGCAGGCCAGGGCGACGGCAGCCGGCAGGTCCTCGGCGCTGAAGACTCGGGTGATGCCGACGCTCGATCCCTCGTGCGACGGCTTGACGATGGCGGGATAGCCGATCGTGGCAATGGCCGCCTCCAGGTCTTCGCCCGGGCGCCAGGCCACATAGCGTGGCGTCGGCAAGCCGAGCGCCTGCCAGACCTGCTTGGTGCGCACCTTGTCCATGGCCAAGGCCGAGCCGAGGATGCCGCTGCCGGTGTAGGGCACGCGCAGCGCATCCAGCGCACCCTGCAGCATGCCGTCTTCGCCACCGCGGCCATGCAAAATGTTGAAAACGCGCGCGTAATGGCCGGCGCGCAAGGCATCGAGCAGGGCCGGGATGCCATCGACCGGATGCGCATCAACGCCGCGTGCGCGCAGTGCCTCGAGCACGTTGCGCCCGGAATCCAGCGATACCTCGCGTTCCGCCGAAGTGCCACCAAATGCCACGGCGACGCGGCCGAAGCGGCGGGGGTCGGTGACCTGCATGTTCATCGACGTGCGCTCCTCAAATCCGGATCACGGGCAAGCTCGGTCGCCGCGGCACCGATGTCGCCGGCACCCATCAGCAGCAGCATGTCGCCGTCATCGAGCAGGTTCGGCAGCGCGGCGCGCAGCTGGCGCGGGTGGTCGATAAGCACCGGATCGACCTTGCCGCGGGCGCGGATGGCGCGGGCCAGTGCACGCGCATCAGCATTGGCGATGGGCGCTTCGCCGGCCGGGTAGACTTCGGTCAGGATCAGCACGTCGACGTCGGCCAGCACGCGCGAAAAATCATCGAGCAGGTCGCGGGTGCGGGAATAGCGATGCGGCTGGAAGGCGACGACGAGGCGGCGTTCGGGCCAGCCACCACGGGCGGCCTCGAAGACGGCGGCAAGTTCGCTGGGGTGATGGCCGTAATCATCGACCAGCACGGCGCTGCCGCTGTCGAGAAGCAGGTCCCCGCGCATCGAGAAGCGCCGGCCGACACCCTGGAAACTGCTCAGCGCCGCCTGCATGACGGTCGCCTCGACGCCAAGCTGCCAGGCCACCGCGCAGGCAGCGAGCGCATTCAGGACATTGTGGCGTCCGGGCAAGTTGAGGGTCATGCCGATGCCGGCATCGGTATTCGGCAAATGCATGTCGAAGTGCATGCGCGCACCGTCCTGGCGCAGATTGCTGGCGCGGATGTCGGCCGCACGCTCGATGGCGTAAGTCAGCGTGCGCCGCGGCGTGCGTTCGACGAGGGCGGCGACTTCGGCATCGTCGATGCAGAGCACGGCCAGGCCGTAGAACGGCAGGCGATGCAGGAACTGCTCGAAGGCGAGCTTGACCTGCTCGAAATCGCCGGCGTAGTTCTCCAGGTGGTCGGCATCGATGTTGGTGACGATCGCGATCACCGGCGAGAGCATGAGGAACGAGCCGTCCGATTCGTCGGCTTCGGCAACCAGGTATTCGCCGGTGCCGAGGCGCGCGTTGGCGCCAGCGGCAGTCAACTGGCCGCCGATGACGAAGGTCGGATCAAGGCCGGCCTCGGCAAGCACGCTGGCGGTCAGGCTGGTGGTGGTGGTCTTGCCATGCGTGCCGGCAACGGCGATGCCGCGACGGAAGCGCATCAGTTCACCCAGCATCTCCGCGCGCGGCACCACCGGGATGCGACGCGCGCGTGCGGCGAGCAGCTCGGGGTTGTCGGCACGGATGGCGCTCGAGGTGACCAATACGTCGACCTGTTCGACATTGCCGGCGGCATGCTCGCGCTGGACGGTGATGCCGAGTTCGGCAAGGCGACGCGTGGTCGGCGTCTCCGCGCGGTCGGAACCGGACACGGTATAGCCGAGGTTGTGCAGCACCTCGGCGATTCCGCTCATGCCGACACCGCCGATGCCGACGAAGTGGACGCGGCGGAAGTCCTGCATGATGTCGCCGTGCTGGCGCAGCGGTTGCGGAGTCATGCCGCCACCTCGACACAGACATCGGCAATGCGCGTGGTGGCATCGGCGCGCGCCAGGGCACGCGCGGAATTGGCCATCTTCAACAGATTCGGGCGATCGCGATCGAGCTCGTCCAGGCAACCGCCGAGGCGCTTGACGAAGCCATCGCCTTCGGCGACCAGGCGCGCCGCGCCGGCCTCGACCAGCACCTCGGCATTGCGCGTCTGGTGATCGTCGACCGCCTGTGGGAACGGCACCAGGATCGACGCCACGCCGGCGGCGCAAAGCTCGGCGATGGTCAGGGCACCGGCGCGGCAGATGACGATGTCGGCCCAGGCATAGGCGGCGGCCATGTCCTCGACAAACGTCTCCACCGTCACCGCCAGATCGGCGGCGGCGTAGGCGGCACGGGTCTTCTCCAGATGGCGCTCGCCGCACTGGTGGCGTACCTCCAGCTGCACGCGATCGCCGCGTCTGCGGATCGTTTCCGGCACCATCTGGTTGAGGCTCTGCGCGCCCTGGCTGCCACCGAGGACGAGCACGCGGACCGCACCTTCACGGCCAGCAAGACGTTGCGCCGGCGGCGGCAGCGCGCTGATTTCCCGACGTACCGGATTGCCGATCCATTCACTGCCGGCAAGGCTGTCGGCAAATCCGCTCAGCGTGCGCCTGGCGAAGCGGGCGAGCAGTCGATTGGTGAAGCCGGGCACCCGGTTCTGCTCGTGCACGACCAACGGGATGCGCGTCAGCCAGGCGGCGATACCGCCCGGTGCGGCGGCATAGCCGCCCATCGACAGCACACTGGCCGGACGCAAGCGGCGCAGCAGCGTGCGCGCCACGAGTATCGCGCGCAGCAGGCGCAGCGGCGCAAGGGCAAGGGTGGCCAGGCCCTTGCCGCGCACGCCGGAAAAATCGAGCGTCTCCAGGGTGAAGCCTGCAGCGGGAACGAGGCGGCCTTCGAGCCCGACCTTGCCGCCGAGCCAGACCACGTCGATGCCGCGGTCACGCAATTCACGGCCCACCGCGATGCCCGGGAAGATATGACCGCCGGTGCCGCCGGCCATGATCAGGATGGTCCGGCTCATGCCACTTCTCCCGCGAGCGAAGGCGCGGCGACCGGAGCCGCCGCCACGGCCTGCGCGGCGGCATTCTCGGCGCGCGAGAGTTCATAGCTGACCCGCGCCAGCAAGCCGACAGCCAGGCACGTCATCATCACGCTGGAACCGCCCGAGCTGATCAGCGGCAGGGTCAGGCCCTTGGTTGGCAGCACGCCTAGATTGACCCCGATCGAGACCAGCGCCTGGAACGCGATCATCAGCGAGATGCCGAAGGCGCAATAACCGCCAAAGCGCTGGCCGCGCTCCATGGCGCGCAGGCCAATGCGCAGGCCGCTGCCGACCAGGCCGGCGAAAAGTCCAAGCACAAGGATGATGCCGAAGAAGCCCAGCTCCTCGGCAATGACGGCGAGAATGAAATCGGTGTGCGCCTCGGGCAGGTAGAAAAGCTTCTGCACGCTGGCCCCGAGGCCGACCCCGAACCACTCCCCGCGACCCGCGGCAATCAGCGCCTGGGTCAACTGGAAGCCTTCGTTGAACGGATCGGCCCACGGATCGAGGAAGGACTTCAGGCGCTTCAGGCGGTAATCCTCGAACAAGGCCGCCCAGGCCAGCGCCGGCATCGCCATCGCCGCCAGCATGCCGAGGTTGCGCAGGCGCGCGCCGCCCAGCCAGATCATGCCGAGACTGACCGCCAGCAACAGGGTGGCGCTGCCGAAATCGGGTTGTGCCAGCAGCAGCAGGACGAGGAAGCCGGCGACGCCGAGCGGCTTGAGCACGCCGAGCATGCTTGCATGCACGCTGTCGCGATGCCGCACGAGGTAACTCGACAGGTAGACGATGAGGATGACCTTGACCAGTTCGACCGACTGGAAACCGGAGATGCCGAGGTGGATCCAGCGCCGCGCACCATTGATGCGCATGCCGATGCCGGGCACGAAGACGAGCAGCAGCAGGAAGATGCCAAGCAGGAGCAGCGGAAAGGCCTGCTCCTCGATCAGGCTCAGTTCGACGCGCGCGACGACGCAGGCAAGCCCGATGCCGAGCGCGAGAAAGACCATGTGCCGGATGAGGAAATAGAACGGGCCGAGGTGCTGACTGTCGGCGATGGAGATCGAACTCGAGGCAACCATGACCAGGCCGAGGCAGGCGAGGCCGAGTGCCGAGAGCACGACGCCTGGATCGTAGCGCCCCTGCGGTGCTCCGCGTCGTGTCGCCTGTGTGCCCGCGCCCATGCCGAACATCAGCGCACCTTCAACGTGGCAAGACCGACCAGCACCAGCACCACGCTGATGATCCAGAAACGCACGATCACCCGCGGCTCGGGCCAGCCCTTCAGCTCGAAGTGGTGATGGATCGGGGCCATGCGGAAGATGCGCTTGCCGGTCAGCTTGAAGCTGGCCACCTGCAGCATCACCGAGGCGGTCTCCATGACAAAGACGCCGCCCATGATCAGGAGGACGAACTCCTGCCTGACGATCACCGCGATGGTGCCGAGCGCCGCACCTACCGCCAGCGCGCCGATGTCGCCCATGAAGACCTGGGCCGGATAGGTGTTGAACCAGAGGAAGCCGAGGCCCGCACCACCGAGGGCGCCGCAGAAGATCGCCAGTTCGCCGGCACCGGGAATCGATGGAATCTGCAAATAGTTGGAGAAGACGACATTGCCGGCCAGGTAGGCGAACACGCCGAGCGCGGCGACCACCAGCACGCTGGGCATGATGGCGAGACCGTCGAGGCCATCGGTGAGGTTCACCGCATTGGAGAAGCCGACAATCATCAGATAGGCCAGCGGCACGAACAGCGGGCCGAGCGGAATCGCCACGGTCTTGAACAGCGGCAGGTAGAGCGCGGTCTGCGCCGGCAGGTCGGCCTGGAAGTACAGGATCAGTGCCACCGTCAGGCCGAACACCGATTGCCAGAAGTACTTCCAGCGCGAGGCGAGACCGCGACTGTCACGCAGCACCAGCTTCTTGTAGTCATCGTAGAAGCCGATACCGCCAAAGGCGACGGTGACACCCAGCACCATCCACACGTAGTGATTGCGCAGGTCCATCCACAACAGCGTGGCGATGGCCACGGCGAGAATGATCAGCAGTCCACCCATGGTCGGCGTGCCGGCCTTGGACAGGTGCGTCTGCGGGCCGTCCGAGCGGACCACCTGGCCGGCCTTCATGTCGGCCAGCTTGCGGATCACCGCCGGGCCGATCAGCAGGGATACGGCAAGCGCGGTCAGCGTGCTCATGATGGCGCGGAAGGTCAGGTACTGGAACAGGTGGAAGCCGCTGTACCAGTTGCGCAGGAGGTCGGCCAGTTCAAGCAGCATGTCGCCCTCCTGCCGTGGCTTCGGCGGCGAACAAGGCAGCGACCACGCGATCCATGGCCGAGCCGCGCGAACCCTTGATCAATACCGTCGTCGCCGTGGACAGTTCGCCACGAAGCACCTCGACCAGCGCTGCCTGGTCGGGGAAGTGGCGTGCCTTGCTGCCGAATGCAGTCGCCGTGGCGCGGCTCAGTGCACCGACCGCAAGCAAGCGGTCGATGCCCTTGGCCGCCGCCTGCGTGCCAATCCTGGCGTGCAGGTTTTCGCCATCGGCACCCAGCTCGCGCATGTCGCCGACAACGAGGATGCGGGTTCCGGAAAACTCCGCCAGGGTATCGATGGCGGCGGCAAATGAAGCAGGATTTGCGTTGTAGGTATCGTCGATGATCAAGGCACCGCTGGCATGTTTGCGCTGCGCGCTGCGCCCGGCGACCGCGCTGGCCGCTTCGAGGCCTTGCTTGATCGCCGCCAGCGGCACGTCGACGGCGAGGGCCAGGCTCGCCGCCGCCAAAGCATTGTTCACATTGTGCCGACCCAGCAGTGGCAGCGTGATGTCGATTTCCTCGCCCGCCGCAAGCAGGGTGAAGGCATTCGCTGGCGCTGCCTTGTCGAAGCGCGCCATGACCTCGGCCTGCGTGTTGACGCCGAAGCGGATCACGCGGCGACTGCCGGCCAGGCCGGCAAAGAATCCGGCATAGGCATCGTCGGCATTGATCACGGCAATGCCATCGGCCGGCAAGGCGCTGTAGATCGCGCCCTTGGTCGCGGCCACGCCATCCAGCGAACCCATGCGCTCGAGGTGCGCCGGGGCGACGTTGTTGACCAGGGCAATCCGCGGCTGCGCGATGGCGGCCAGGTAATCGATGTCGCCAGGCTTGCCGGCACCCATTTCCAGCACCGCGAAGCGCGTGTCTTCCGGCATCGAAAGCAGGGTCAGCGGCAAGCCGATCTCGTTGTTGAAACTGCCGCTGCTGGCATGTGTCGGCGCGACTCGCGCAAGGATGCCGGCGAGCAGGGTCTTCACCGTGGTCTTGCCGTTCGAGCCGGTGATGCCGATCACGCAGACATCGCGCTGGCGGCGCACGTGTGCCGCCAGCAGACCCAGCGCGATCTGCGTGTCGGCGACAACGACCTGGGCCAGATCGGTATCGATGCGGCGCTCGACCAGTGCTGCCACCGCTCCGTTGCCGCGCGCCTGGGCAAGAAATCCATGGGCATCGTGCTGCTCGCCGCGCAGGGCTACAAACAAGGCATTCGCGGCGTGCTTGCGGCTGTCGGTGGAGACACACTCGACGTGCACGTCGGCACCGTACGCGTGACCTTGCGTGGCCTCGGCGATGCTGGCGAGGGAGAGCTTCAGCATGGCCGCGCTCCCAGCATCCGCCGTGCGACTTCCAGGTCGTCGAAGGCATGGCGCACGCCGGCGATTTCCTGATAGGGCTCATGGCCCTTGCCGGCGATGAGCACGACATCGTCTTCGCCCGCGGCGCCAATCGCGCGCTGGATGGCGCGGCCGCGATCGCGCTCGACGACGACATCATCGACACGCGCGAAGCCAGCGAGGATCGCCGCGACGATCGCATCGCCGTCCTCGCCACGCGGGTTGTCGTCGGTGACGATGACGCGATCCGCCAGGCGTTCCGCGATCCGCGCCATCTGCGGGCGCTTGCCGGCATCGCGCTCTCCGCCACAACCGAAGACGCAGACCAGCGCGCCGGTGCAATGCGCGCGCAGGCTGGTCAGGGCTTGTTCGAGCGCATCCGGCGTGTGCGCGTAATCGATCACCACCAGCGGCTGGCCGTTGCTGCCGCCAAGGCGGCTCATGCGTCCGGGCACCGGCTCCAGCGCGACCAGGGCGTCGACAATGTCGGCGAAGCCATGACCGAGCGCGCCAAGTGTTGCCGCCACCGCAAGCAGGTTGGCGACGTTGAAGCGACCAAGCAGCTTCGATTCGATGCGCTGCTCGCCCCACGGCGTGCGCAGGAGGAAGCGCAAGCCCGATGCGTCCATGTCGATGTCCAGTGCGCGCACTTCCGCGTCCGCGGCATCGATCGCATAGCGCACGCATGCGACCGTGGCCGGCAGATCCGCGCTCAGGGAGCGACCAAAGGCATCGTCGATGTTGATGACCGCGCTGCCGACGCCGGGCAGGTGGAACAGCTTGCGCTTGGCCGCGGCATAGGCACTCATGTCGCCGTGGTAGTCCAGATGATCGCGGGTCAGGTTGGTGAACACGGCAATGCGGAACTGGATGCCGTTGACGCGGCCCTGGTCCAGGGCGTGCGAGGAAACCTCCATCGCCACATCGCTGGCACCCTGCTCGACGAAGCGTGCCAGCAAGCGCTGCTGGCTGATTGCATCCGGCGTCGTGCGTTCCCCGGCATCGAGTGCCCCATGCAAGCCTGCGCCGAGCGTGCCAATCGTCGCGCTGCGCCGGCCGAGCACGCTGAAGGCGCGTGCCAGCAGTTGCACGATCGAGGTCTTGCCATTGGTGCCGGTGACGCCGGTAACGCGCAGGTGCCGCGAAGGATCGCCAAAGAATCGCGCTGCGATCGCGCCCAGTTTCTCGCGCAGGCCATCGATGCAGAGCACATCGCCGGCAACGACGGTTTGCGCGACTGCCGGAGCGCTTTCGGCGAGCACGATGCGGGCGCCACGGGCGAATGCCGAGGCAGCGAAGCCGATGCCATGTTCGCAACTGCCTTGCAGGGCGACGAAGGCATCGCCGGTGGCGACAGCGCGCGAATCAAGACTGAGCCCGCGCACGATGACATCGGCAAAGCCGCCGCTGTCGGCGTGTCCGGCCAGCAGGTCGTCGAGGCGCATGGCCGTGCTCATGGCACCGCCTCCTCGTAGTTCGGCTGGTCGGCGGGATATTCCGGATGCGCACTGGCCGGGCCGATCGGATGCCCGACATCGGGCGAACCTGCGTACCAGCGCTGCACGTTGTCGGGCGGTACATCGAGCAGGCGCAGGGCGTTGGCCATGACCTTGCTGAAGACCGGCGCGGAGACCAGGCCGCCGAAGTAGGCACCTTCGCCACGCCCCGGGTCATTGATGATGACGACGCCGACGAGGCGCGGATTGCTCGCCGGCACCATGCCCGAAAACAGCGAGACATAGCGCTTTTCATAGCCTCCGGCGACCGCGCGCCGCGACGTGCCGGTCTTGCCGGCGACGCGGAAATTCGGCACCGCCGCGGCCAGCCCGGAACCCTCCGGCGATACCACCGTTTCCAGCATCGCGCGCACGCTGGCGGCGATCTGCGGATCGATCACGGCACTGTCGGGATTGATCGCACCCTTGACGAAACCCGGCTGGCGCAGGCGCCCGCCATTGGCCAGGGCGGCATAGGCCTGGGCAATCTGCATCGGCGTCACGCTGAGTCCGTAACCGTAGGCGATGGTTGCCTTCTCCACCGGCCCCCAGCTTTTCGAGACCGGCAGGAAACCCGGCGATTCGCCGGGAAAGCCGCAGCCGCTGACCTCGCCGAAACCGAAGCGATGCAGCACGTCGTACATGTGCTCGCTGCTCAGCGTCGCGGCAATCTTGGCGGCGCCGACATTGCTCGATTTGGTGATCACCCGACCGACGTTGATCATGCCGTAGTTGCGGAAATCGCTGATCGTGTAGCCGCCCTGCAATTGCAGCTTGCCCGGCGTGGTGTCGATCGGTGTTTCCGGCTTCCAGCGACCACTCTCGAGGGCCGCGGCAATGGTGAACGGCTTCATCGTCGAGCCCGGCTCGACGACGTCGGTGACCGCGCGATTGCGACGGAATGCCGGGTCGATCGCCACCCGCGAATTCGGGTTGAACGAGGGCTGGTTGACCATCGCCAGCACTTCGCCGTTGCTGACGTCGAGGATGACCATCGAGCCGGACGAGGCCTGATGCTCGAGGATCGCCGACTTCAATTCGCGATAGGCCAGGTACTGGATGCGGCGGTCGATCGACAGGGTCAGGTCGCGACCGGGCTGGGCTTCCTTCAACAGTTCGACATTCTCGACGACGTGGCCGAGGCGATCGCGAATGACCCGTTTCAAACCGGGCTTGCCGGCCAGCCAGTCGTCAAAGGCGAGCTCCAGGCCTTCCTGGCCGCGATCATCGATATTGGTGATGCCGAGTGCGTGGGCCATGATCTCGCCACTCGGGTAATAGCGGCGAAACGCACGTTCGCTGGCCACCCCGGGAATCTTCAGGGCGAGGATCTCGGCAGCCGCATCGGGGTCGACCGGTCGTTTCAGGTAGAGGAATTCCTTGTCCTTGCGCTGCACGAGGCGCTCGGTGAGATCGGCCGTGGTGACCTCCAGCGCCTTGGCCAGGATCGGCAACTGTTCGGGGTTGGCCAGCAGTTCCTGCGGATTGCCCCAGATCGACTCGACCGGCGTGGAAACCGCCAGCGGCTCGCCATTGCGATCGAAGATGGTGCCGCGCGATACCGCGATCGGGATGTCGCGCAGATAGCGCGAGTCGCCTTCGCCCTGGTAGAAATCCTTGCGCACGACCTGCAGATCGACGGCGCGCACGACCAGCGCCGTGGTCGCCAGGACGAGCACCATGAGCACCATGTACAGGCGGAAGCGCAGGTTGCCCGGCTTGGCCCGCGAGGTCATCGGCACGCCCTCGCCACGCACGCGACTGCGCCTGCCTGTGCTTTTGCACAGCCAGAAGCAAGCCGGGCCGTGGCCGGAATGTGCTTCGCAATCCTTGCGAACGGGCTTTCATTCATGACTGTGAGTTCCCCCTCACTGCCGGATCAACGCTTGGTGACGATCATCTCCGCGGGCCCCGGCGAAACCATGCCGAGGCGACCGCGTGCGATCTGTTCTATTCGATTGTTTTCCGCCCAGGTCGCCTGCTCCAGTTGCAGGCGCCCGAACTCGAAATTGAGGTTGTCGCGTTCATTGGTGAGCTGGTTCAACTCGACGAAATTGCGACGGCTTTCATGACGCGCGTAGACCACGCCGATGGCGCTGCCGATCACCGCAGCGGCCAGCATCAACATGGCCAGCACACGCAAGCTCACGTGCGCTTCTCCGCAACCCGCAGCACCGCACTTCGCGCACGCGGGTTGCGCGCCAGTTCGGCAGCCCCGGCAAATTGCTTGCCCAGCGCATGCAGGGCCGATGGCGGCACTTCAACCGGCGGCAGGTTGCGCCGGTTGATCGGCTGCGTTGCCTGTCCACGCATGAAATGCTTGACCACACGATCCTCCAGCGAGTGGAAGCTGATCACCACCAGGCGGCCGCCCGGCTTGAGTCGCTGCAGCGCCGCCGCAAGTCCCGCTTCCAGCGCACCCAGCTCATCGTTGAGATGGATGCGCAGGGCCTGGAATGTGCGCGTCGCCGGGTGCTTGTTGCGTTCCCGATACCCAATCGTCCTTGCCACCAGATCGGCCAGTTGGGTCGTCGTCAGCAGCGGCCGCTCGATGCGCTGCTCGACGATGGCCTTGGCAATCCTGCGGCTCAGACGCTCCTCTCCATGACGCCACAACACATCGGCAATCTCGCCTTCAGTCGCAACCGCCAGCCATTCGGCGGCGCTGCGCCCGGAGCCGGGATCCATGCGCATGTCGAGCGGACCATCCGCCTGGAAACTGAATCCGCGGCGTGCATCGTCAAGCTGCGGCGAGGACACGCCGAGATCGAGAAACACGCCATCCAACCCTTGCCCCGCTTCCGCCCAGTCCGCCATTTCGGCGAAGTTGGCGTGGCGGATGCGTACCCGTGCGTCCTTGCCAAACTCCTTCTGCGCCTGCGCGATCGCAGTCGGATCCCGATCCATCAACAACAACCGACCGCGCTCGTCCAGCCGCTTCAGGATTTCCCGCGCATGGCCACCACGGCCAAACGTGCCATCGAGATAGACTCCCTGTGGCTGGATCTGCAGCGCCTCGATCACCTCTTCCAGCATGACCGGCGCATGCGTGAACTCCGCTTCCGCCATGGTTGCTTCCCGACTAGAACTTGAGATCGAGCATGTCCTCCGTGATCTGCTCCTCGCTGATCGTCTCGCGGATCTTGGCCAGGTGGGCCTGCTCGCTCCACAGCTCCAGCTTGTTGCCCATGCCCAGCAAGACCGCTTTCTTTTCAATACCCGCCGCGCCACGCTGACTGGCCGGAAGCAGGACGCGGCCATTGCCATCCGGCTCGACATGCGCGGCGGCACCGACCAGCTTCATCTGCAGGTTGCGGTGCACGGTCTTGGCCTTGCTCAGGGCGTTGACCTCATCGCGCACCTGCTCCCACTCTTTTTCCGGGAACAGCCACAAACAGCCATGCTCGAACGGGTTGTAGGTGATGACGAGGCGGTTGCCGCTGAGCCTGGCCACGGCTTCGCGATGGGTCGCGGGAATGGAACCCCGCCCCTTTTCGTCCAGCGTGACCGCGGCTTCGCCTTGAAACATGACCACTATTCACCACGAAAACCCACCGAAACCCACCTTATGCCGCCTGTAATGGGCTGTCAAGGATTTCCATGCAGCGTGTGCGGCGTGATCCGCTGAAGTTTTCCCGTCCCCTTCGAGGCCACGCGCAAGGCATTCCACCGGCAATGGCGACGGTTTCGTGGAGATCGGCATGCACGGCAGTGGCGGCGCTGCGAACAAACGCCCGCAAGCGCCACACTTGTTGACCTGAAACGCCGGTGCGGGGGTTCAGCGCACCGGTTGCAGGGCGCGTGCGAGCATCCCGGGAGGCAGATCCTCGGCCCCGCGGCTGCGCGCAAGCACATGCACGCCACCGCGCGCGCCACCGCTGACGCGCTCGAGCAAACTGGAAAATGCAAATGGCACGCCATCAAGCGTGATCTCGCCACGGGCGAGGAAGTAGCTGCTGGTCACACCCAGATCGACCTGGTCCGCCGGCGGGATCCCGACACCCTGGCTCGCCACCTCGTTCAGCGCTGTCTGCAGATCCGGCCAATGTGCCTGACCGTTCTGGCGGATGCGTTCGGCGAGCACCGCGGTCATGCGTGAGTCGAGGCTCATCAAGACCGCGACCGAAGCCGTGTTGAGATTGATCGAGGTGCCCATTGGCAGCACGCAAACCTCGGGCGCGAGCCGAGCATAGACCTCGCCACTGATGCCGCGCACGAGGCGCAACTCGGAAACATGGGCGAACACGCGATTGGCCGCGCGATACGGCAGCGCCTGGGCCAGATAGGCGTTGTCCTCGGCACCGCCTTCGGCATCGATGTCGCCGTTGGCGTCGATCCAGTCAACGATGGCACCGGCCAGCGACGGATCGAGTTCGAGCGCGACCAGCAGGTTGCGCAGGCGCTTGCGCCAGATGCGCTGCTTTTCAGCGGCGAGATCCGGCGAGAGATTGTTGAGGTTGAAGCAGCCGTTGCGATCGTCCATGCGCGCACTGAAGCGCCCGCCCGGAACCTGCTGCGGCGGCAGCGGCACGGCCCAGGCATCGCCCAAGGTATCCAGGCCCGGATCCTGCTCGTTGTCACGCCGCAACACCTGCGCCGCATACGCCTCCAGGCCCTCGGAATAGGCAATCGCCTGTTCGCCACGCAGGACATTGCGCGACCGCGCAAAGGCCAGTTCGCCGCGATCAAGCAGGGAGGCAATCAGGATCAGCGCCAGGGCGACGGCGAGCAGGGCAATCAGCAAGGCGACTCCGCGCTGCCGCCGCGGCCCGTTCATGGCCTGCCTCCACTCGGCAGCAGCACCGGCAAGGGGCCGGGTGGAAGTGCCGGCATGTCGACCGAACCACTGGCACCGACACCCCTGGCCGGAATCGTCGAGGGCAAGGCCAGCACGCGGCGCAGCTCGCCGAAATCTTCCAGGCGCATGCGCAGTTCAATTGCCCGCGGCAATTCTTCCGGCGCGACATCACGCGGCGGCCATTGTTCGCGCCATGTGCCATCCATGCCGAGATAACGCAGGCGAAACTCGGCAACCTGGTCAAGCAGGTCGCGCCATTCCGGCACGCTGCCGGCGGCACGATCAAGCACCGCGTATCGCCCGCGTCGCAGCGAGTGCTTGTCCAGCGCATAGAGCACGCGCTCGATATTGCTGCGTGGCTCGGCGCGCGGGTTGGCATAGCCGAGGCGGCTCAATTCGATGCGATCGGCAAAGCCGAGCACGGCCGGCACCGGTTCGCCATAGTTGCCACGCAACGGTCGCGCGATGGCCTGGCGCAGGTCGCGTTCAAGATCGCCCATGCTGCGCACGATTGCGGCAAAGCGATCCTGCTCGGCAGCCAGCGCGCTGCGCGTGCGCGCAATCTGGCCCAGTGCGCCCCAGGTGATTGCCGCCATCGCGGCAAACACGACCAGGGCGACGAGGATCTCGATCAAGGTGAAGCCGCGGCGGCGACCGCACATTGCGTGGATGGCAGGCTTCATGGCGAAGGTTGCGAACTGCCGAAGCCGGTCAGGCTCGCGCTGGGTTCCGTGGCATCCCCCGCAAACACCTGCACATCGAGTCGGCGCATGTCCGCATCGTCGGTCGCCTGCACCTGCAGCGACCAGCGCCAATCGCGATTGCCCAGGCGTGTGCGGCCATCGCGCTTGCCCACCGCCGGCAATGGCGTGGCGATGCGCGTCTCGCTGAGCACATTCGCCGCCACCCATCCCGCCAGCGTGCGTTCACGCAAGCCATCGAAACGGCTGACCTGGCTGCCCGCGGTGCGCGTCAGCGCAAGCAGGGCCAGCGCCACGACGACCAGCGCAATCAACACCTCGAGCAAGGTGAATCCGCGGCGATTGTTCATGAGCGCAGGTCCACGGATTCGACCTCGACACGCCCGTCTGCCTGGCCACGCACTTCATAGCGCCTTGCCGCATCGCCAAGTTGCAGGCGCAGGACAAACGGCGACAACTCCCCCGAGGAGAAACAGATGATCTGCGGTGCCTGCGACTCGTCCTCGGCGAGTCGCAGCTCGCTGCCATCGCGAAACAGCGCAACCTGCATGCCGGGCAACCAGGTTCGCGCGCGCAACTCGTCCTTCTGCTCGCTCGCCGACCAGCCATCGAAACCAAGCCGGGAAAACGCATAGCCGCCAGCGCTGAGGCGCACGCCGATTTCGCGACCGCTCAATTCGGCCTGGCTGCAGGCATGCACGATCAAGGCTTGCAGTCGCTCCGACTCGCGCCCGAGCTGGCGCTCGCCGCCAGCCGTGGCAATGCTGATCGTCACCGCCAGGGCCAGCACGGCGACAATGACGATGACGACAAGGATCTCGATCAGGGTAAAGCCGACAATTCCGGGTAAAGGCCTGCGGCGACAACGAAGTTGAGGTACTGCCAAAGCTTGCTTTTGTTTCTGCTTCAAGGCGAGCAACAGCCGACGGCCACATGGAAATCGAGGAACACCCAGCGCCTGCTCTGGTTCTCGCATCTGCGGCGAACCGCCTGAAGGCCCGACACTGGAAGAACGCCGATAACCGCCCAGCGAGCGCTGCCTGCAGCCGCCCGGAGCCTCAGCCGCGCCAGTGTCCGAACCGCCCAGCGACGGCTGCAGCGCGCTCATGCCTGCACGCGCACCACGCGGGGCTGGTTCAGCTCAATCATCCCAATTGCCGATGTCGGCATCGTCGCCATCTCCGCCTGGGCGTCCATCAGCACCGTAACTGTAGATATCCATATCACCATGTTGTCCGGGTTGTTGATATTGATACGGGTGATCCCAGGGATCCTTGGGCAGGCGATCGAGATAAGGGCCTTTCCAGTTCGGTGCTTCGGGGGTTCCCGACGGCTTCGTGACCAGCGCCTGCAGGCCTTGTTCGCTGCTCGGGTAGCGGTGGTTGTCAAGCTTGTACATGCTCAGCGCAGTAGCCACGCCCTGCAGATCCTGCTTGACGCGGACGATGCGCGCCTCGCCCGGCCGCTCCATCACGCGCGGCACGACGATCGCGGCAAGGATGCCGAGGATGACGACGACGACGAGGATCTCGATGAGGGTGAAGCCGCGGCTGGCACCGGGAACAGGGAATCGGGAGCGGGGAATGGGAAAGGCGGATTTCGCCATCTCCACGACCCCGCCGCACGGGCAAGGGTGCGCCTGGTTGACGGCTGTGCAATGGAATTTCGGGCAGGTCTCGATGGCGGAATGCATGGCGGCGACTTGTGCAAGACAGGACAGGGCGTCGATCATAGCAAAGCCATGTCGACCTCCCCTGCCCCGCAAAACCTGTCTCTTGCCGCGCGCGATCTTGCCGTGGTCTGGCATCCGTGCACGCAGATGCACGATCACGAAACGATTCCCATGCTGGCCATCGAAAGAGCCGAAGGTGCCTGGCTGCATGCCACCGACGGCAGGCGCTATCTCGATGCGGTCAGTTCCTGGTGGACGAATGTCCTTGGCCACCGCCACCCGCGCATCGTTGCCGGACTCAAGGATCAGCTCGATCGCCTCGATCACATCATGCTCGCCGGCATGACCCACGAGCCGGCGGTATCCCTGGCCGAGAAATTGATCGAGGTGGCACCCGCCGGGCTGTCGCGCGTGTTCTACGCGGACAACGGTTCCAGCGCGGTCGAAGTCGCGCTGAAGATGAGTTTCCATTACTGGCGCAACCAGGGACAACCGGGGCGCACGCGCTTCATCGCCCTGTCCGGCGGCTATCACGGCGAGACGATTGGTGCCTTGTCGGTGACCGATGTGGCCTTGTACCGCGCGACCTATGCGCCGTTGCTGTTCGCGCCCATCCTCGCGCCCTCGCCGGATGCCTATCTCGGCGAGATCGGCGAATCCGCCCGCGACCACGCCGCACGGCGATTGCTCGACATGCGCGCCCTGCTGCAACGCCATGCGCACGAAGTCGCCGCGATCATCATCGAACCGCTGGTGCAATGCGCCGGCGGCATGCGCATGCATCATGCCGACTATGTGCGTGGCTTGCGCGCCTTGTGCGACGAGTTCGCCGTGCACCTGATTGCCGACGAGATCGCCGTCGGCTTCGGCCGCACCGGCACCTTGTTCGCCTGCGAGCAGGCCGCGATCACGCCGGATTTCCTGTGCCTGTCGAAAGGACTCACTGGTGGCACCCTGCCGTTGTCGGCGGTGCTGACCAACGATGCCGTGCACGCGGCGTTCTATGCCGAGTATTCCGCCGGCAAGGCGTTCCTGCATTCGCACAGCTACACCGGCAATGCCCTGGCCTGCCGGGCGGCGCTGGAAACCCTGGCCATCTTCAATGAGCAACCCGTGCTGGCGAGCAACCAGGTGCTGAGCGCCCATCTCGGCAAACGCCTGGCCGCCCTGGCCGATCATGCAAACGTCGCCGATGTGCGCCAGACAGGCATGATCGCCGCCGTCGAACTGGTGCGCGATCGCCGCACGCGCGAGGAGTTTCCCGCCGCCGAACGTCGCGGCCTGCGCGTCTACCTGCACGGCCTGGAGCGTGGCGTGATCCTGAGGCCACTTGGCAATGTCGTTTATTTCATGCCGCCGTATTGCGTGAGCACGGCCGAGATCGACCTGATGGTCGACGCGGCAATCGAGGGAATCGAGCGCGCCGTCGCCTGACGGTCGTGCCAGGCGATCCACGTTGCCCTAAGATCCGATCATGCGTATCCCACGAGTTTGTGTATTTGCCGATCTTTCCGCCGGCACCGAAATGCTCTTGCCAACCCAGGTTGGCGAGCACCTGGCACGCGTCCTGCGCCTTGAGCGCGGCCATCCCATCGTCCTCTTCAACGGCGATGGCCGCGAATTTCGCGGCGAGATCAGCCAACTGGGCAAGCGGGCGGTGAGCGTGCGCGTGCTCGAGATGCTCGACAGCGCCAATCGTGAAAGTCCACTGCAACTGACCCTGGCGCAAGGTGTCGCCCGCGGCGAGAAGATGGACCTGATCGTGCAGAAGGCCACCGAGCTTGGCGTCAGCCGCATCGTCCCGCTGATAACCGAGCGCACCGAAGTGAAGCTGGATGCCGAACGCACCGGGCGGCGGCTCGCTCATTGGCAGGCAGTGATTGCCGCAGCTTGCGAACAATCCGGTCGCGTTCGCTTGCCGACGCTTGCAGCACCGCAGCGGCTTGCCGCCTGGGCGTCAACGCTGGGTGAAGAAAGCGGCCTTCGCCTCGCCCTCGATCCTGCCGGCGAGGTTTCCCCGCGTGCGTTGCCGGCCTTTGCATCCGCCGTGCTCGTGGTCGGCCCGGAAGGCGGTCTTTCCGATCAGGACCTGAATATCCTCGATCAAGCGGATTTCCGCGGCCTGCGCCTGGGTCCGCGCATCCTGCGTACCGAAACCGCCGGGCTTGCGGCGATTACCGCCCTGCAGGCAATCCACGGCGACCTTTGAGCGGGCGTCAGGCCGTGGCGGTGGCCTCGGCGATCATGCGCTCGATGGCACCGAGATCCGGAATCACGGCGTGGTCATCACGCACCAGCACTTCGGAGTGCACGCCGGGGCCCACCTCGGTGTTGTCGCCGGTGGTCAACAGCAGTTCCGAGGTGATCGTGGTCAGGCGCGGGAAGCCCTGCGCCAGCATGGCAAGGAACGGAATCTTGGCATTGCCGCTGAGGCCCTTGAGAACGGTGACGCGCGCGTTGCGCGTGTCTTCCTCGCTGGCATGACCAGCCAGCACCGGCAAGGAGAACAAGGGCAGGCGCCAACCGCGCCAGCTCAGGCGCCCGAGCAGCCATGCCGGTGCGCCTTCGATCTTTTCCGGCTGGGTGTAGGTGATCACCTCGGCCACGGTTGCGTTTGGCAGCAGCACGCGCCCGCCGGTCACCGGAATCATGACGCCACGAATTTCGCGCGGTAGATCGACCATCATGATGTCCTCAAGATTTCGCAGTGACATTCAATTCGCCGAGCAGCTTGCCGGCCAATGCCTTCGGTGAACCGACAAAGCTGACCACTCCGGTTTCGACGACGCCGTCGACCATCGAGCTGATCACGCAGGTATCCGGATCCTGTGCATAGACCGTGCCGCCAATTCCGGCCAGATAGCGGCTGCCCTGCGCGGCATCTTCAGCCATGCCGGAGAAGATGATCGCGCCAGCCTTGGCACCGAAGCGATCGGCAACGTCCTCGAGCACCTGGTCGATCGAGGGCGAGTTCGGTCGCTCGCCGGCAGCTTGCGCTTCCAGCGTGATCACGCCGGCGCGATCGACGCGCAAGCGATGCGTGGTCGGCACGATGACGATGTCGCCATGGCTCACGCGCTCGCCGTGCGAGGGCGTGCGCACCGTAAGCGAGGTCGAGCGGGCCAGTTGCTGGGCCATGATTTCCATGAACTCCGCACCCATGTGCTGGGCGAGCAGGAACAGCGCCGGACTCTTGGCGGGAATCTCGGCAAGGAACTCACGCACCGCCTCGGGCCCCCCGATCGACGCGCCAAGCACCCAGACCCGGCTGATGGCCACCTGATTGCTTGGATCAAGCCAGGATTCGTGGGCCAGCGTGCCGGTCGCGGATGTCTGGTGCGCGACGGCTTCCTCGATTGGAATCAATTCCAGCGACAAGCCGACTGCAACATCCTTGTCCTCGACCACATCATCGGTCGGGGCGAGATATTCCGAGGCGCTGATCTTTTCGATGCCGAACGTGGCCGGCGTGCCTTCGTCAAGCTGACCGGCATCCGGTGCTGCCGTGCCGTCATCCAGATCCGCGAGACTCCAGGTGAAGGCCGATTCAACCTTCGGCGCAGGGATTTCCTCGACTTCCGCTTGCGCGTCCGACGCATCCGCAGGTGTCGCTGGAGGCGTTTCATTCCAGTCGAGATCGAGCATTTCGAGCCCGGCCAGATCGTTGCCGGCAGCTGCCGCATCACTGGCGCTCGCGATCTCGATCAAGTCCGCCTCGACCGGCCTGGCCTCGCTCTCGTCCACCGAAACCATCTCGATGGCCTCGATGGATTCTTCGTCGGCATCGGCAAAGCCGTCCAGATCGCCAAAGCCCAGGGATTCCTCGCCCTGCACCGCGGTCACATCGAAAGCCGACATCTCCACGGTTGCCTCGGCGGTGGGCGCCTCGGGCAGGTCCTCGGCCAGGAAGATGCCGTCGAATTCATCGGGTTCCATGATCGAGGTGGCGGCCGAACCCGCAGTCGCTGCGGAATCCTCGAATTCGGAAAGATCCAGCGCCGGCATCGGAATGGTGTCGTCAAACGACGGCGCGGCGGCGGAGGAAAGCTGGATCTCCTCGACCGGCGCGGTCAGCGGATCGGCTTCCGACTCCCTCAGCAAGGCGCTGATATCAGCAAACTCGTCAATCTCGATGACGCTGTCCAGTTCCATGGCCGCGCTGTGCGCCGTATCGGCATCAACGCTGACGATCGCATCGATTGTCGATTCGGCGAGTTCGGCGGCGCGCGGGATGTCTGCCGCTTGCGGAGCCTGTGCGGCCTCGGCAACCAACGCGGCCGGGCTGCGCTGCGGTACCGGCTCGGCCCCTTCCGGGCGCGGCGGATCGGCATCGGTCGAACCGAGGATCTTCGCCGCAAGATGGCGCGCCCATCGCGCCTGCTCCCAGCCGGAAAGCTGGCTGGAGACCTGGGCCTCATTGAAGATCACGTTGTAGCGGTCGTCGTCGAGCAGCGCATAGACATCATCCAGATGCGCTTCGACTTCCGGATCGAGGTTGACCACGACGACGCGCGCGCCCGATTGCTCCAGCGCCTCGCGGTCGAACTCGGCAGCCTGGCATTCGTAGACGATCGGCGTGCCGGAAGCCGCCAGCGCATCGCGCAGGTGGCGTCCGGAATCACCTGCCTGCGAGAGCAGTGCAATCGGCATCGTATTCTCAGGCATTGGCGCGGGTTGTCCTCAGGGTTTCCTGGACCTGACGCAGCAGATCGGCTTCCTGGTAAGGCTTGCCGAGATAGCGTTCGACGCCGATTTCGAGTGCGCGCTGGCGATGTTTCTCGCCGGTGCGCGAGGTGACCATGATGATCGGCACGCCCTTCAGCCGCGCGTCGTTGCGCATGTAGGTGGCAAGCTCGTATCCGTCCATGCGCGGCATCTCGATATCCAGCAGCATCAGGTCGGGAACCGTATCCTGCAGCTTTTCGACTGCGTCCAGGCCATCTTTCGCGGTGACCACTTCCATGTCGGCGCGCTCGAGGACGCGCGTGGTGACCTTGCGCATGGTGATCGAATCGTCGACGACCATGATCGTGGTCTTGCGCACGACTTCGGGGAGCTCCGGCACCTGCAGCAATTCGGCGCTTTCCGGCGCCTCGCCTGCGGCGACACTTGCACGCAACGAAGCAACTCGACGCACCAGCGGGGCCAGATCGAGAATCATGATGACCGAACCGTCACCCATGATGGTCGCGCCGAAGATGCCGGGTACCGAGCTGATCTGCGGACCAACCGACTTGACCACGATTTCGCGCGAGCCGACGACGGCATCGATCCGCACCGCGGCGCGCTGATCACCCGTGCGCGTCATCAGCAGCGGCAACTGCGTCTCATCGAGCACGCGCCCCTGGGGCACTCCGAGCAGTTGTGAAAGTTCGTAGATGTTGAAATCTTCGCCGGCATAGGTGTAGGTCTGTTCGCCACTGCTGACGCGACGGCTGTAGTCGTCGAGGGCAATGCGCACGACGCCCTGCACCGAGGACATCGGCACCGCGTAGGTGGAATCGCCGAGCTTGACCAGGATCGCCTGGGTCACCGCGAGGGTGAACGGCAGGCGGATCGTGAACGTCGTGCCGGTGCCGGCAATGGAATCGATGACCAGCGAACCACCGAGCTGCTTGATCTCGCTGTGCACCACATCCATGCCCACGCCACGGCCGGCGAGCTGGGTGACTTGTTCGGCGGTCGAGAAACCCGCTTCGAGGATGAAGCCGTACAGATCGCGGTCGGAAAGATTCACTTCCGGGCTGAGCAAGCCGAGCGAAATCGCCTTGCGCCGGATGGCATCGCGATCCATGCCGCGGCCGTCGTCGCTGATGCGCAGGACGACTTCCGTCGATTCGCGCGAAACACGAATGGTGACGGTGCCATCGAGTGGCTTGTTCGCGGCAAGGCGCTGCTGCGGCGACTCGATGCCGTGGGCCAGCGCGTTGCGCAGCATGTGCTCGAACGGCGCCTTCATGCGCTCAAGCAGGTTGCGATCCATTTCGCCCTGCGCGCCTTCGACCTTCAGCTGGGCACGCTTGCCGAGTTCCTGTGCTGCCTGGCGCACGGTGCGCCGCAGCGAGGGAACCATCGAATCGAACGGCACCATGCGCGTGCGCATGAGACCTTCCTGCAGATCCGAACTCACCCGCGACTGTTGCAGGAGCAGGGTTTCCGACTGCCGGGTCAGGTCGTCCAGCAAGCCCTGGATGGAGACCAGATCCGAGACCGATTCGCCGAGTGCTCGCGAGTACTGCTGCAGCTGCGAGAAGCGATCCAGTTCGAGCGGATCGAAGGCCGTTTCGACACCTTCGTGATGCTCGCGCTGATAACGCGCGATGATCTGCGCTTCGGTCTCGATTTCGAGCTTGCGCAGCTGCTCGCGCAGACGACTGACCGTCTGCTCGAACTCGACCAGGTTGAAGCGGAAGGTGGAAATCTGCTGTTCGAGTCGCGAGCGGTAGATCGAAACTTCCCCGGCATAGTTGACCAGCGAGTCGAGCAGCTCGGAACGCACGCGGATCATCTCCTGCGGCGCACGCGGCTCGTCTTCCGTCTCCACGGCAGGCATGGCTCGTGGAGCGGGGCGCGGCACCACGGCCGCGGGCTTGGCTTCCGCCGCCGGGGTTTCCGGCGCGGGCTGATGCGCAACGTCATTCAGCGTCTCGCCAGCGACCAGGTTTTCCAGCCTGGCGATCATCTGCTCGGGCATGGCGATCGCTTCACGGCGCGCAATGCGCTGGACCAGGCCGTGCAGGGCATCGTAGCTGCGTTCCAGCGCCTCGACTGCCAGCATATCCATGCTGCGGTGACCGTCGTAGGTCGCGTCCAGCAGGGACTCCATGGCGTGGGTCAGGTCGCCGATCGGGCCGATACCGGCCATGCGGGCACCGCCCTTCAGCGTATGCAGGTCGCGTTGCAGGTTGACGATCAGTTCGCGATCCTGCGGGGCATCACGAAGTTGCGCCATCACCGAATCGGAATGATCGAGGATGTCATTGCCTTCCTGGACGAAGATATCCAGCAGGTCCTGATCCATCTCGGGCAATTCAAGCCGCCCCTCGGGCTGCAGGTCTTCCTCGTAGGCAGCCTGGTCGATCAGCACCGTCGCATCGGCAAGTGCCGGTGGCGGGTGTGCCTGCGCTGCCTCGGAGACATCCGCTTTGCCTGGTTCAACGAGGATTGTCTCGGCATCGGTGTCGATGGCGGCTTCCGCCTCGCCATCGACCAAGCTGCTTTCGAATTCCCCGGAGCCAAGTTCGATGTCGAGTGCTTCGAGCGACTCGATGGCAGCTTCTGCCGGTGTGTCCGTGGCCGCGACCGACTCCAGCAGCGTCTCCTCGAACTCGATGGGCGACGCCGGCACGGAGGCTTCGGTTTCTTCGCTGGCGAACGTTTCCGCTGCGGGTTCCGGTTCATCGAATGCGGATTCCGTTGCGCTGCTGTCAGGCAGCGCATCGAGCGCGCCAGTGGCCTCGAAAAAGGCGTCGAAATCGGTATCCGCCGGCACCTGCGCGGGCGCTACTGGCGCATCCCAGCCGGGCGCGGATGCAGGCAGTTCGTCGGCCAGGTCGGCACTTGCGAATTCCTTGTCCTCCAACTTCTCGACCAAGGCCGCGATCAGGTCGAGCTCGGCAAAATCCAGTTCGGTGGGCGCTGCTTCCAGGCCTTCGGCGGCAGCGGACTGCGCCTTGACCACTACAGGCTCGTCTTCGGCGGGCGACTCGGACTCTTCCTCGGCCAGCACGCCGTCGTCGTCCTGATGGTAGAACTGCAGGGAGCTCTCCGGCTCGTGCAGGGTGTCGCGCAATTCGGTGATGCGCGCGGTCAACCCGTCGGTGTCGGGCAGGTCGCGGCTGCCGCGATCGAGACAGGCCATGACTTCACGAACCATCGCGGCGGCTTCGCCGAGCACCGCCATGCCTTCGCGATCGATCGGGAAGGCACTCGCGCGCATGCGCTTGAGGTAGCCTTCGAGCGGCGACAGCATCTGCGAGAGCGGATCGATCTCGACCATCGCGATGGCGCCACTGAGGGTATGCGCCGCGCGCAGAACCGGTTCGGAGACGGGCAACGGGCTGGAGCCGGCCTGGGCGAGAAAATCGTCGACGACGCTCAGATGCATCGCCGTTTCACTTTTGAGGATATCGAACAGGACCGGATCCAGTCCCGGCAAGGGGCCGGCGACGATCTCGACCGAATCATCCTCGAACTCGACCGGTGTCGGTATCGGCGACGCAGCCGCGACGACCTGCGGCGGTGCGGGAATTCGGCGCGTGACCCGCTTCTTGACCACGCGCTTGACCATCGTCGTCGCCGGTGCGCGGCTCGGTACAGTGGCCAGTTCGCCCTCTGCCAGGCGATCGGCGGTGTCCACGATGGCCTGGATATCAACGTCGGGCGAACCTTCGCCACGCAGGGCGGCAAGCTGCCCGGGCAAGGCATTGATGGCATGTTCGACCAGGGCCATGGCCTGCGCGCTGGGTCCGATCGAGCGGTCGAGCACGCGATTGAGCATGCTCTCGACCTTCCAGCTGAACTCGCCAAGGGCGAGTGCACCCACGAGGCGACCGGAACCTTTCAGCGTGTGGAACGAGCGACGGATCGGCTTGACCTGTTCGAGATCATCCGGCTTCGCACGCCACTGCGGAAACTGCGTGCGCAGGTTGTCGATTTCCTCCTGCACCTCTTCGATGAAGACATCACGGATCTCGTCGTCGATCTCGTTGGAGGCGGTAATCTGGAAGCTGCCATCGGCGGTTCCTCCTGCGGCAACCTCTTCCTCGACTTCTTCCTCGATCTCCTCTTCGATCTCGATCCAGCGGCTGCCGTCGGCATCGACGATGACACCGGCATCCGCTTGCGCGGCGCCCGCATCGCTGGCCGGGATTTCCGCGTCGCGATCGTGGGTTGTCTCGGCAAGGCGCATGCCGGCGACATCCTGCTCGGACGGCAGGTTGTCGACAGCCTCCCCGACGATCAGGCCACGCAGGTCATCGCCTTCGGCCACTTCCACGATGCGGTCGAGCTCGGATGGTTGCTCGACGGTTACCGCATTTTCGGACGAAGGGAATTCGCGTTCGGCGGAAACTGCGAAATCAAGCCCGTCGAGGTCGACTTCGCCCGATTCCACTGCCGTCGCGGAGCGCACGGACGCACTCTGCCCCAAGGGTAGATGTTCGCCCCAACTCGGGAAATCGGAAGCCGCTGGAGCGAGGTCGAGTTCCCGGCCAACGTAGGCTCGCGCAGCATTACCGGTCGAACGCTCGACCGGTTCGACCAGTGCGGCATCCGCCGCACGCATGTCCTCCGGGCTGAGCGGCCCGCCGCCATCCGGTCGGCCGCCGCCACCACCACCGGGCTCATCGCCACCGTCTGCAACTGGAATCGGCCAATAGCCCAGGGACTCGAGGCTGCTGCGGGTCACCTCAAGGATCTTCTGGCGTCCGCCGCGCTGATCGCGCGTGGCTTCAAGGTAATACTCGATCGAGGCCAGGGCATCGGCGAGCTTGTCCATCTGTTCGGCGGTCGGCACGCGCCGATGGCGGATCAGCTCGACTTCGACGAAACGCACGATGCCACTCATCAATTCGGCCGCGGCGCCGAGATCGAGCATGCGCAGGGCGCCCGAAATCTCCTCCAGCAAGCGTGGAATCTGTTCGACGCGCTCGTGATCCCACGGTGATTCGATGAAGGCGATGACGTCATGCTTGGCCTGCTGGATGTTCACAGCAGCTTCGTGCATCAGCGCATCGAGAATCTTGCGGATTTCCGCCTTGGGCAACTCGGTGCCATCGCTGTCGCCTTCATCGCCGGTCGCGCCCAGGCGCTCGATGTGATCGTCCAGCGAGGCTTCGACATAGAGCAGGGCCCCGGCGACGTCGAGCAGGGTGCCTTCATCCGCCTCGCGGCGGCCTTGCGCAATCTCCTCGATGGTGGCGCGCTGCTCGGTGACCACGCGCCTCGGCACGCCGAGTCCAAGCATGCCCAGGGTGTCGCGGACCCGATCCAGCAGCTCGACCTGGCCCAGCAGGTCGGCCGGATCACGCTGTTGCGCACGCAGGTAGATGTCCAGCGATTCCTTGACGCGCATGAGGTCGTCCTTGATCGCCACGGAAACCGTGTCGAGCAAGGTGCGGTTGTGTCCGGAGATCGAGCTCTTGGCGTGTTCGACTTCACGATCGGTCGGCAGCAGCGAATCCAGGCCGTAGGTGTCGCGAATCGCGGCAACCCGTTCGCTCTTGCTGCCAGAATGCGCAATGTAGTAAAGGAGATTCTGCACCAGCATGTGTGGGGGCACGACCTGCATGCCGACCTCACCCTGCTCGGCAAAGCGCCGGATCTCGCGATCGACTCCGCCAAACAGCAGCTTCACCGAGGCACCCGGTTGCAGGCTGCCATCGCTGACCGCATCGGCAACACCGGCCGCCACCCAGAACAGGCGCCGCGGCTCTTCGCCGGCGGCAACGGTCTGCCGCAGGCGATCGAGGACATCGCGCAATCTCGTCGAATGCTGCGGATTGCCGGAATCACGAAACCATTTGAGCAGGGCCGCCTGGAAGGCCAGGCGCAAGCGCAACGCGAGACTGCGCAGTTCCTTCAACGGCAGTTCGGCGGGCAAGCCTCTGGCCGCTTCCGGCAAGGCAATGGTCAGGTCCGGCGAAAACAGGGCGGAGTCGGTGAGCAGCTTTTCGCCGCGGCATGCGCGCAGGTCATTCAACAGCGGCAGGAGGACGATTGGAATGTCCTTGTGTCCGGTCTGCACGCGCTCGAGATAGTCCGGCAACTGGACCATGCCGCGCATCAGCACGGAATAGCCTTCATCACGCTCGGCGACGGTGCCGGCAAGCAAGGCGTCGGCAAGGCGCTCCATCTCTTCGACGAGCATGGCCGCGCCATACAGCTCAACCATGCGCAAGGTGCCTTGCGCCTGATGCAGATAGGTCGCACAAAAGCGCATGAGGCTGGTATCGGTCGGCTCGTCGACATAGGCCTCGAGGGCCTGACGTGCCTGCTTGAGGGTCTCGTCGAGCTCGCCCTTGACCCAGCTCAGCGTTGTGAAATCATCGTGCAGTTTCATGATTTTGTTTCGTCCTGGCGAAGCCTGCCAACCATACCGCAGCTCACCGGATTGCCTGTAAACCCTACTCGGCGCACACCACCGACCTGTGCCGTCGGGCGGTCAAGCAGTGCTGTGAACTGGCTGCCCCCCAGGCCGTTCCAACTCCATGGCGCGGCCCAATCCAGTAGCGGGTCTGGTGCGGCAATTGCCGATGTCTGAATGCGGTGGCGGGTTCTCCTTCGGTCTGGGAATCGTTGCTACAAGCCGGAGTTTCAGCCCGGCAGCTTGAAGTCGGCAACGGAACGACGCAGGTCGCCGGCCAGATGCGCCAGGTTGCCGATCGATTCGGCAGTCTGGCTGGCGCCGACCGATGTCTGCGTGGTGATTTCCTGAATCACGTTCATCGTTGCGGAAATGTTGGTTGCCGCAGCGGACTGCTGGCTGGCTGCGGCAGAGATGCTCTGGATGAGGTCGGCAAGATCGTGCGAGACCTTTTCAATCTCGCCAAGGGCAAGACCGGCATCCTCGGCCAGGCGCGCACCGGCCACCACCTCGGCGGTGGTCTGTTCCATCGAGCTGACCGCTTCGTTGGTATCGGACTGAATCGTCTGCACCAGGGTTTCAATTCGCTTGGTCGCGTTCGCCGAACGCTCCGCGAGGCGTTGCACTTCGTCGGCGACGACCGCGAAGCCGCGGCCCGCCTCACCGGCGGAGGCGGCCTGGATGGCCGCGTTCAGGGCAAGAATATTGGTCTGTTCGGCAATATCGTTGATCAGTTCGACGATCGAGCCGATTTCCTGGGAAGATTCGCCGAGGCGCTTGATGCGCTTTGAGGTTTCCTGGATCTGGTCGCGAATGGAGTCCATGCCCTGGATGGTCTGGCGCACGATGGCCGCGCCCTTGGCGGCAATCTGCACCGAGCGCTGCGCCACCTCGGCGCTCTCGCTGGAGTTCTTCGAGACCTCGTCGATCGAAACGGCAATCTCGTTGATGGCGGCCGATGCCGAGGTGATCTGTTGCGCCTGGTGCTCGGCGGCTTCGGCCAGGTGCATCGCTGTCGCCTGGGTTTCCTGGGCGGCGGCGGACACCTGCACGGCGGTCTCGTTGATCGTGGTGACCAGGGATCGCAGCGCCTCCACCGCGAAGTTGATCGAGTCCGCGATCGCCCCGGTGATGTCTTCGGTAACGGTTGCCTTTACGGTCAGGTCACCTTCGGCCAGCGAGCCCATCTCATCCAGCAGTCGCAGAATGGCTTCCTGGTTGCGCTGGTTCAACTCGGCCGACATCTGGTAACGGCTTTGCTGGTCGCGAACCAGGGTAATGCCGAGGAGGATGACGAGGACGATCGCGGCAGCGGCGGCAATGCCGCCCCAGAGTGGATTCGGGAAGGTGCGCTTGGTGCCCAGCGTGCTCAGGCGATCGGCAACGTTGCGCGCCTTCAGCAGCACGCTCTGGCTGTCGGTGAAGATGGCATCGGCGGCCTGCTTGACCACCTGCAGACCGGTCGATGCATCGATGATCTTGCGCACCGGCTCGTCCAGGCCGTCCCACTGCCCGGACACGTCTGTCAGGATCTGACGCGCATTGGCCTGATCGATCGATTTGATGTTGAGTGCCGGCGCGCCATCGATCAGTCCACCGAGCACCGACTTGTACAAGGCCGCGTCACGCGAGAAGCCATCCGCCGCGGATTGGGCGTCATCGCCACCCTGGCCGATTTCCTGGACGCGGCGGATCATGCGGTCGGCGAGCAACATCTGGCGGGTCGAGATGTACACCTGGCCGGCACTGCCGTTGCGCTCGGTGAGAATGTTGACGACTTCGTTCATGCGCGAGTTGAGCACCGGCATTTTCGAGCTGAATTCGTTGGAGGTTGTCGCCGTATCAAGCACCAGGCTCTTGCCGCCGAGGATCTTGGTGGCATTGGTCAGCACCGGCTCCCAGGCCGCATTCAGGTCCTTGAGCTCCTTGGCCACGCCGGGCTCGTCCGCGTAGGAGGGCATGCCGGAATACGGGGTGGAGGCCGGTGCATTGCCCTTGTTCAGGTAGCCGAGGAAGGCATCGATGTCGCGTGTGGTCTTGGACAATTCGTCAAAGGCCAGCTCGTTGCCGCCGGCGGCGTTGGCCGCATAGGTGGTCAAGGCCTGCGAGGCCACCTGGATCTCGGTGGTCAGCGCGCTTGCCTGGCGATCCTGGTTGCTTTTGATGGTGAGGTAAATGAAGTCTGCCGCAGCGAACGCAATCGACAACACCAGCAACACGATCAAGATGGTGTTGAGGCTGCCCGTCCGCTCGGAGCCCGAGAGTGCGCTGGAAGTTGTGCTCATCTTGTTACCTCACCCCTAAGTTGCTCATGTCCGGCCGTATCCGGGTGGATGGCCGGTTTGCTGTCATGCCGATGCTTGCTGGAAATCCGCGGAACGGACGAGCGCGGCCATGCTGAACAGGCCCCACTCGATTTCGCCGAGTTGAATCTTTTCGCCGACATAGCGGCTGTAGCGCTGATCGTCCTCGCCCAGCGCATGCGCGCGCAGGTCGTCATTGAAACTGCGCTGTCCAAGTACCTCGTCGACCAGCAGGCCGACGCTGCCACCGTGCTGGCGCACGACCAGAACGCGCGTCGAATCGGTCAACACCGTGCGCTGGCCTTCGATGAAATTGCGCAGGTCGACAAGGGCGACGAGATTGCCGCGCACATTGGCCACGCCGAGCATCCACGCTTGCGTTCCCGGAACAACCGTGAGCAGGGGCATGGTCAGGATTTCGTTGACTTCGCCAATGCTGCTGACCAGGTAGCGCGCACCGATTCGGAAACCGATGCCACGCCAGAGGCCGGGCGCGTCGATCTGCTCGGGCAAACCCGCCACATGCGCCAGGCTGCGCCGCTCGTAGTCGGCGAGCGCCTCGAAGGGTCCGGAAATTTGCAGATCGGGGCTGGTGGCCATGCTCGTCGTCTCAGCCCGGTAGCAGGTTGTCGATGCGCTGCAGCAGGGATTTCGCATCCACCGGTTTGGTGAGGAAATCCCTGGCACCCTGACGCAGACCCCAGACACGATCGGTTTCCATGGTCTTGGTCGTCACGATGAGAATCGGAATGTGCCCGGTGCTGGCATCGCGGCTGAGGTCGCGCGTTGCCTGGAAGCCGTTCATGCCGGGCATGATCACGTCCATGATGACCAGATCCGGACGCTCGCGCTTGACTCCGGCGATGCCTTCTTCGGCACTGCCTGCGCTGCTGACCCGGTGACCGGCCTTCTCCAGCAAGGTCGTGAAGACCCTTACGTCGGTCGGTGAATCGTCAATGATGAAAATGTGCGCCACCGCCTTACCCCTGTGAGTCGAATGGCCAAGCCAATGAGCCTACTTCAGGTCCACATGCCGCCGGATCGCGCCGAGCAATTCTTCGCGCGTGAATGGCTTGGTCAAATATTGCTCGGAGCCGACGATGCGGCCACGCGCCTTGTCGAACAGCCCGTCTTTCGAGGACAGCATGATCACCGGCGTGCCCTTGAACATCTGGTTGTTCTTGATCAGTGCACAGGTCTGATAACCATCCAGACGCGGCATCATGATGTCGACGAAAATGATCTGTGGTTGCTGGTCGGAAATCTTGGCCAGCGCCTCGAACCCGTCAGTCGCCGTCACGACTTCACAACCTTCCTTGCGCAGCAAGGTCTCCGCCGTGCGGCGGATGGTTTTGGAATCGTCTATGACCATGACTTTCAGGCCGCTGAAGCTGCCTTGCTTGGTCTCATCCACCTGGTAAGGACCCCCAACCGCTGTACTGAATATTCGGACACGCAAGAAGCGTGCCTACCAAACCTCGTTTGGGAAAGAATCTGCACCAGGCCTTGCAAGCATCGCTTGCCGGCCCGCACACAAGCCCTTCTCCCTCTCTGCAGCTTCTTAACCAATTCTTAGCTAATCTGTCAAGTTTAGCGCCTAAGTCCTCAAAAAATATTGGGAACCTGCCGCAGCCACCGTGCCCATTGACTGACTTCGCCAAGTCCGAGTGTAAACTAGCGCGGCTGCATTCGTCGCTCGATTTCCACCCAACCCCTTCATCGTTGGAGTCGCCGCATGGCCCCTACCCTGGCCGTCCTCATGGACGCCATCGCCGAGATCAGGATCGCCAAGGATACGACCTTTGCCCTGCTCCTCGAAGCGCAACGTCGCGGGTACGAGCTTCACTACATGACCCAGGGTGATCTGGCCATTCGCGACGGCTCTGCCTGGGCCAGACTTGCCCGGCTTGCCGTTCGTGACGACGCCAGCGGCTGGTTCGACCTGGGCGAGGCCGAATGGAGGGAATTGCGCGACATCGACATCGTGCTGGCGCGCAAGGACCCGCCGGTGGACGCCCAGTTCATTCATGACACCCATGTGCTGCAGCTGGCCCAGGATGCCGGCGTGCTGGTCGTCAACGATCCGCAGGGCCTTCGCGACGCCAACGAAAAGCTGTTCGCGCAACACTTCCCGCAATGTTGTGCGCCAACCGTGGTCGCGCGCAGCGCCAGCGAACTGAAGCGCTTTGCCGCCAAACACGGCCGCATCGTGCTGAAGCCCCTCGATGGCATGGGCGGACGCAGCATCTTTCTCTCCGCGCACGGCGACCCCAACCTCAACGTGATCATCGAAACCCTGACCGCGAACGGCCAGGCCTTTGCCATGGCGCAGAAGTTCATCCCCGAAATCAGCGCCGGCGACAAGCGCATCCTGATGATCGATGGCGAACCCGTGCCGTATGCGCTGGCGCGGATCCCGCAGGGCGATGAGTTCCGTGGCAACCTCGCCGCCGGCGGCAAGGGCGTCGGCATCGCCCTGTCCGAGCGGGATCGCTGGATCGCCGCCGAGGTCGGCCCGGAACTCAAGCGCCGCGGCATGCTCTTTGTCGGCCTGGACGTGATTGGCGACTGGCTGACCGAAGTCAACGTCACCTCGCCGACCTGCCTGCGCGAGCTGGACGCCCAGTTCGGGCTGAATATCGCCGGCCAGCTTTTCGATGTGATCGAATCGCGACGGGCGTGAGCACCTCGACTGCCAATGCCGCCGCCGATCGCCTCGGCGTGACCTTCCTGTTCTCGCTGATCGCGCATGCCGTGGTTGCGCTCGGCATCACCTTCACCATCGAGAAACCGGCGGCATCGCTGCCCTCGCTCGATGTGATCCTCGTGCAGTCAGCCAGCGGCAAGCTCCCCGATAAGGCCGATTTCCTCGCCCAGGCCAGCAACAGCGGCGGTGGCGACTCGGATACGGCGCGGCGCCCGAGCAATCCGCTGTCGAGCCCGATTCCGAAACCCATCGAAGGCATCACGCCGCGGCCGACCGACAACGGCGCGCCGCGACCGTCCGTAGCGACCAAGGCCGAGCTGCTGATCACGCGCAGCGCCGAGCGCAGCGTGGAGTCGACGCGGGAGACGCCCGACCAGGCCGACCTGCAGGCGCCCTCGGAACGCGAAATCATCGAACGCAAGCTGGAAATGGCGCAGCTGGCCCAGGAAATCCAGCGCGAGACCGAGAAATACGCCAAGCGGCCAAAGAAGAAATACATTTCGGCAAACACCCGCGAATACGAGTTCGCCAGCTACATGAGCGCCTGGGTTGCACGCATCGAGCGCATCGGCAATCTCAATTATCCCGACGAGGCGCGTCGCCAGGAGCTGCATGGCCAGCTCGTGCTCACGGTCGGGCTGAACCGCGACGGCAGCGTCAAGAGCATCGACATCATCCAGCCCAGCGGGCACAAGGTGCTCGATGATGCGGCAATCCGCATCGTGCGCCTGGCCGCGCCATTCAATGCGCTGCCGAAGAACGCCGAGGCCATCGACGAGCTCTACATCACGCGTACCTGGCAGTTCCTCGAAGGCAATATCCTGCGCAATCGCTGAATGGCGCTGCCGTGCATGGCCGGCATGGCGTGCGGCACCGTACAATGGCACCATGCACGAATCCTCGACCCTCTCGAATCAGCTGCTGATCGCGATGCCGAATCTGCACGATCCGAATTTCGAACGCGGGGTCGCGATCATCTGCCAGCACGGCGAGGACGGCACCATGGGCATCATGGTCAACCGGCTTTCCGACTATCGCCTCGGCGATGTGCTGGCACAGATGAGCCTGCGTTCGGACCTGCCCGAAGTCGCCGATGCACCGGTGCTGATTGGCGGGCCGGTGCAACCCGAACGCGGCTTTGTCCTGCACACGCCACATGGCGGCTGGGATTCCTCGTTCCGGATTTCCGAATCGATCAGCGTGACCACTTCACGTGACATCCTCGAGGCCATCGCCAGCGGCCACGGTCCGCAACACGCCCTGGTCGCCTTGGGCTACTCGGGCTGGAGTCCGGGCCAGATCGAACATGAGTTGCGCGAGAACGCCTGGCTGACCGCACCGGTGGATCATGCAATCCTGTTCACGACTCCGCTCGACGAACGCTGGCACGCGGCCGCCGCACTGGTCGGGGTGAAGCTGGAATGGATTTCGCCGTATGCCGGCAACGCCTGAAGCCAGCGGTTTGCGGCAATGACCACCGCGGCGGGTTATGTGTTGGCCTTTGATGTCGGCACGCGCACGATCGGCGTCGCGATTGGCCACCCGATCAGCGGCAGCGCGCGCGCACTTTCGACGGTTGCGGTCAGTCACGGCAGGATCGACTGGAGCGCGATCGACATCCTGGTCAAGGATTGGCAACCGCAGGCGTTCGTGGTCGGCCTGCCGCTCGCCCTCGATGGCAGCGAGCAGGAGATGACCCGCCATGCGCGCTCGTTTGCAGGCGAGCTTGGCCGCCGTTACAACCGCGACGTGCACGAATCGGATGAGCGCTTCACCTCGAAGGAAGCCGCACGGCGCTTCGCCCGGCAGCGCGCGCAAGGCACGGCCAAGCGCAAGCATGGTGCCGAGATCGACGCACTGGCCGCGCAGATCATCCTGGAATCCTGGCTTGCCCATCCCGACCACAAGGCGACCTCCTCGTGAGCACCGACCTGCAGTTTGACGCAAACGGAAACCTGCGCCATCTGATCACCCTCGAAGGCCTCGGCCGCGAACGCATCAATGCCCTGCTCGATCGCGCAGTTGCCTTGCGCACGGCATTCGCCGACGGCGCACGGGGTCCGCAACTGCTGGCCGGGCGCACCATCATCAACCTGTTTTTCGAAACCTCCACGCGAACCCGCAGCAGCTTCGAGCTGGCCGCGCGCCGGCTCGGTGCAAGCGTGCTCAACTTCGATATCGCAAGTTCCTCGACGAACAAGGGCGAGTCGCTCGAAGATACCCTGGCAACGCTCGAAGCCATGCAGGCCGATGCCTTCATCGTGCGGCACAGGGAAAACGGCACACCGGCACGGCTGGCCGCCTGCGCGCGCCGGGCGGCAATCCTCAATGCCGGTGATGGCAATCACGCGCATCCGACCCAGGGTCTGCTCGATGCGCTGACCATCCGTGACCACCATGCCGATTTTTCGCCATTGAAAGTGGTGATCTGCGGCGACATCCGGCACTCGCGCGTCGCCCGCTCGGATGTGCATGTGCTGAGCGCCCTTGGCGTCCGCGAAATCCGCTTGTGCGGCCCGACGGCATTGATGCCCAAGGCCGACGATTTTCCACAATGCGTTCTTGTCGACGAATTCGACGCGGCCATTGCCGGCTGCGATGTGGTGATCATGCTGCGCCTGCAGCGCGAGCGCATGATCGAAGCCCTGATCGGCGACGAGGCCGAATATTTTTCCCGCTTCGGCCTGACTGCACAGCGCCTGCGTCAGGCCGGGCCAGACGCCCTGGTCATGCATCCGGGACCGATGAATCGCGGCGTCGAGATTGCCAGCGATGTCGCCGACGGGTGGCAATCGGTCATACTCGATCAGGTTGCAAACGGCATCCCGGCACGAATGGC
Organism: Lysobacterales bacterium 63-13; assembly: GCA_001899855.1. Classification (GTDB taxonomy): domain Bacteria; phylum Pseudomonadota; class Gammaproteobacteria; order Xanthomonadales; family Rhodanobacteraceae; genus Dokdonella. The sequence continues at coordinate 32,900 of MKWR01000029.1, read as the reverse complement.
CGTGCTGGCCAGCCTGCTCGGCCCCGATCGCGCAATGCCGCAGGCATCCGCTGCGGCAGCAAGCATCCCCTGACTCACCCCCAAGGATACGGACCATGTTGAAAATTCGCGCCAGCCTGCTCATCACGGTGCTGCTCATCGCGGCCTGCGGCAAGTCCGACGACGACAGCTCGCCACTTGCTTTCGTGCCCGCCGATACCCCGTTCGTGATGGCCAATGCCGAGCCTGCGCCCGAAGCCGCCGTGCAGACCTGGACGCGCATGATGCAGGGTGCCTGGCCGAACCTGCTGGGCGTTTACGACCGCATGCTGGACGACCTGCCGGACCAGGGTGACGCGGAAATCGGCAAGGTCAAGCGCGTCACCGCGGCGATCCTCGATGAAGTCCGCGACCGCGACACGCAGGACGAGTGGGCGCAAGTCGGCTTTTCCATGCAAGCGCGGGGTGCATTTTATGGCGTCGGCCTGGTTCCGGTGTTGCGCGTCGAATTGGCGGATGCGGACAAATTTCGCGCGATGGTTGCGCGCATCGAGGAAAAGGCTGGCGCCTCGCTGACCACCGCGCGCGTCGACGACCAGGACATCTGGACCATCGCCCTGGACAAGGCCGAAGCGCTGATCGCCATCGAGGGCAAGCACCTGGTCATCACGGTGCTGCCGGCCAACGCCGAAAAATCCTTGCGCCGGCGCGTGCTCGGCCTTGATCGCCCAGGACAAAGCCTGGAGTCCTCGGCAGGCATGGTCGGTTTCAACAAGGCCGAAGGCTACCTCGCTTACGGCAGTGGCTGGATCGACTTCAAACGCATCATCGCCTTGATCGACAACGACCCGGGTTATGCCGCATTTGCCGGCATGCTTGAGGAAGCCCCGCCAAGGCTCGATGCCACCTGCCGCAGCGAATTCGAGGCTCTCGCCGCGCGGGCACCGCGCATGGTGATGGGATACACGCGCTTCGATGGACAGCACTTCACCACCAGCAGCCGCATCGATCTCGATGCCGCACTGGCCGCGGCGTTGATGAAGTTGTCCTCGCCGCCACCGGGCTCGGCAGCCACGGCGACGGCGCTGTACGACATCGCCCTTTCGCTGCCGATCCTCAAGATCAAGGATTTCCTGATCGAACGCAGCAACGCGATTGTCGACGCGCCGTTCCAGTGCGTCGCACTGGCGTCGATGAACGAGGCCGCTGCCAGGGCCAAGCAGCAGTTGACCCAGGTGGTGCCGCCGCCATTGAGCGATTTCACCGGCCTGCGCCTGCTGATCAATCGCCTCGACATTCCCGAAAGCGGCAGCCCCGACGCCTCGGCGGCAATCCTGGTCGGCACCTCGAACCCGATGGGCTTGATCGGCATGGCCCAGCTGGCGATTCCGGGGCTCAGCGATTTCAAGCTCGCGCTTGACGGCAAGGCGGTGGATCTCCCGGCCGGCATCATTCCGACCGAAGTCGGCTACGCGCCGCCGATGCAGATTGCCGCCAACGACGCCGCGCTGGCGGTCAGCCTCGGCGACGGCATCGACCTGTCGGCATTTGTCGGCGCACCGGCAGCGGCCGACGGCCAGTTGCTGCATGCAGCCTACACCGGCGCGTTCTACGAGGTGCTTGGCACGATGCTGACCCGCTTCTCGACGATGTTGCCGGACAAGCAGCGTGCCGATCTGGAAACGCAGACCACCCTGTACCGCCTGTATGCGCAATGGATCCAGTCAATCGACATCCGAGTCAATGCGACGCCAAAGGGCATCGAATTGATCCAGGATGCGCGACTGAATCCCTGAGGCACCCGCCGTCAGCCGTCGATCGCCAGCAGCAGGTCCAGATGCAGGCGATCGCCAAGTCCGGCGCGATGGTTTTCCTCGCGCCAGACCTGCATTACCTCTTTCACCTCGACACAGCGTTGGCGACGGCCATCACGGTGCAGGATCGTGATGGCCGGATACCAGCGGCGCAGCCAACGCAGATAGCCGATTGCATCGGTCGCCGTCGCGCGCTCGATCGCCCACGGATTGAACTCGCTGAGCAAGATCGGGCGCAGTCGCGCAATCGTGCGCTCAAGGCCGCGCAGCGCAAGCGGTTCCATGCCCTCGATGTCGATCTTCAGCAGGTCCAGGCGATCGAGGTCGGCGCAACGCTCGTCCAGCACCAGCGCCGGTACCGACACCACGACGCCGCGCGCGTCGCGCAGCAGTTCACCGGCGGCAGCCGGCGTCGCGCTGTTGGAGGTATGCGGATGCGTTCGCAGTTGCATCGTTCCCGTTCGATCACTGGCAGCCCCGGCAATCAACTCGATCCGGGCAAAGCCATTGACCTGCGCGGCGCGGGCAAGCAACTGCCGGTTGCGTGCAATCGGCTCGACGGCGATGACGCGACCGCCCGGACCGACCCGGGATGCCGCAAGCAGGGTGAAGATGCCGATGTTGGCACCGACATCGAGGACGACATCGCCTGCCCGCAAGCGCTCGCGCAGGATCGCGGCAACATGCGGTTCGTGCTCGGCACCGGCGATGATCGGCGCGCCAATCTGCAGGTCGTCGGCATGGGCAAACAACGTGTAGCCATCGCCTTCGACCCGACGCGGCGGTTCGCTGCGATTGACCACGCTCCAACGCCGCCCGCGCCATCCCGCGCCCGCCGCGCCGTCATCGATCGCCGCCAGCAACTGCAACGACGCATGCCGCGCGAGCCGATCGCGCAACTCGTGCTCGGCAAGCACATGCATCTCGAACACTTCACGACGCCGCCAGAGCATGCGCCGCAGCGGATTGAGCCAGCGATTGGAAGCGAGTCCGAACAGGCGGCCACGCCAGCTTGCATCATTGCCATCGACAAACTGGAACACGGCGACCCCGCCAGGGGCGAGGACGCGGAAAAACTCCTCCACATATGCAATCGCCAGCGGCGCGGGAATATGCTGCAGCGTGATATGCGAGAACAGCAGATCGACGCTGGCGTCCTCGATCCCGGCCAGCTCGGCACCGGCGTTTTCGCGAAACTCGATGTTCGCGACATCGGCATTCAACTGCCGTGCCGCAGTGATCATGCTCGGCGACACATCGATGCCGATAACCTCGCTGAAATGGCTCGCCAGTGCGCGCGACAGCCGCCCTGCTCCGCAACCGAAATCAACGGCCAGATCACGCCGCAGCGGGTAGCCGCTGGCCGCGAGCACGGCGAGCTGGCTGTCGATTTCAAGCTGGCCGGTGGCGAGGAACTCCTCCGCCTGCCAACGGCCGCCGCGCTTGTCACGCTGCGACAGCACCGCCCATAGCGGATCGTCCTGTCCGAGCGCACCCCAGACCCTGCGCAGCTTGGCAAGCTGCGCGTCCTTGGCTTCGATCGCCATGTATCAGTGTGTCGTCATCCGCGGCAACGAACGCGTCACGTCGTTTCGCTGAGTTCGACCCCATCCAGACCCTGCGACAGGGTATGTGCGTCGCCACCCTGGGCCAGCTTGATCTTCAAGCGCACTTCGTTGGTCGAATCGGCGTGGCGCAAGGCATCCTCGTAGGAGATCTCGCCGGCCTGGTAAAGCTCGAACAAGGCCTGGTCGAAGGTCTTCATGCCGAGGTTGGTGGACTCCTTCATGACGTCCTTGAGCTTGTGGATGTCGCCCTGGCGGATGTAGTCCTGCACCAGTGGCGTACCCAGCAGGACCTCGATGGCGACGCGGCGCGACTTTCCATCCGGCGTCGGAATCAGCTGCTGGGCGACCACGCCCTTGAGGTTCAGGGACAGGTCCATGAACAACTGCGCGCGCCGATCCTCGGCGAAGAAATGGATGATGCGATCCATCGCCTGGTTGGCGTTGTTCGCATGCAGCGTGCACAGGCACAGGTGACCGGTCTCGGAGAAGTTGATCGCGTGCTCCATGGTTTCGCGCGTGCGCACCTCGCCGATCATGATCACGTCCGGCGCCTGGCGCAGGGTGTTCTTCAGCGCGTTCTCCCAGGAATCGGTATCGATGCCGAGTTCGCGCTGGGTGATGATGCAGCCCTCGTGCTTGTGCACGTATTCGATCGGATCCTCGATGGTGATGATGTGGCCGGTCGAGTTGAGGTTGCGATAGCCGAGCATCGCCGCCAGCGAGGTGGATTTGCCGGTACCGGTGGCGCCGACGAAGATGATGATGCCGCGCTTGGTCATCGCCAGGGTCTTGATCACCGGCGGCAGGTTCAACTCATCGACCGTGGGGATGCGTGTTTCGATGCGGCGCAGGACCATGCCGACGCAATTGCGCTGGTAGAAGCAGGAGACACGGAATCGACCGACGCCGGTGACGGCAATGGCGAACTGGCATTCGTGGGTCTTCTCGAACTCCTCGCGCTGCGAGGGCGTCATCACGTTCAGCACCATGTCGCGCGACTGTTGCGGGGTCAGCGCGTTTTGCGTGATCGGCGAGATTCGGCCATGCACCTTCATCGACGGCGCGACGCCGGCCGTGATGAAAAGGTCGGATGCCTTCTTGTGCACCATCAACTTGAGGAACGAGGTGAAGTCAACGCTGCTCATGCCTGTCTCCGTGCTCCGGATCGACCCGGTTTGCCGGCATCTTACACCGCAGGCAAGCGTGTTGGCTGCGACCGGCCGCACGCTGCAGGCGCGCACCGGCAGGCCGGGATTGCCATCAGTCCGCCATCCATTCTCATGCCCGAGCCGGCATCAACTCATCGATCCGGAAAGGCATTCCACCCTGGCCCGCCTCGATCGCTTGGCTCGGCAACGGCAATCTCAGTGCAGATCGGCCTTGATCACGCGCGAGGCATTGTGCCCCGGCGCGCCGGTCACGCCGCCGCCGGGATGGGTGCCGGCTCCGCAAAGATAGAGTCCGGGAATGGCGCCGCGATAGTCGGCCTGGCCAAGCATCGGGCGCGCGCTGAACAACTGGTTGAGACTCAACGCACCGTGGAAGATGTCGCCGCCAATCAAGCCGAAGGTGCGTTCGAGATCGAGCGGCGTCAGTGCCTGGCGGGCGATCACGAGATCCTTGAAACCCGGGGCGAAACGATCGACCGTCGCGATCATCAGGTCGGCGACTTCGTCGCGGTGGTCATCCCAGTTGCGACCGTCGGGGAGCACCGGCGCGACGTGCTGGCAGAACAGGCTGGCGACGTGCTGGCCTTGCGGGGCGAGGCTGTCATCAAGGGTCGAGGGAATAAGCATCTCGACAATCGGCTCGCGCGACCAGCCGTGCGCCACCGCATCCTGCCAGGCGCGATCCATGTAGGCGATGCTCGGTGCCATGATGATGCCGGCGGTCAGGTGATCGCCGGGGCCGGGCAAGGCGCTGAAATCCGGCAAGGCGGACAGCGCGACATTCATGCGGAAGGTGCCCGATCCGCAGCGCCAGTTGGCCATGCGCTCGCGCGTCGGAGCGGGCACCACGAGCGGTGACAGCAATTGCTCATAAAGCAATTTTGGATTGACGTTGGCGACGATCGCACGCGCCTGCAGGATCTCGCTGCTCGCGGTGACCACGCCTACCGCCCGACCGTTTTCGACCAGGACCTCACGCACGCCGCAATCGGTGCGGATATCGACGCCGGCGGCGCGTGCCGCCCTGGCCATGGCCTGGGTGATCGCGCCCATGCCGCCGATCGCATGGCCCCAGGCGCCCTTGATGCCGTTGACTTCGCCAAAGACGTGATGCAGCAGCACATAGGCGCTCCCCGGCGTATGCGGACTCGCGTAGTTGCCGACGATGCCGTCGAAGCCGAGCACCGCCTTGATCGGCTCGCTCTCGAACCAGCGATCGAGATACTCCGCCGCCGAAATCGTGAACAGGTCGAGCAGTTCCTGGCGCAGGCCAGTGTCGAGTTTGTGCAGGCGCTTGCCGAGCTTGCCCGCGCGGATCAGTTCGGGGATTGCCTTCCACCAGCCGCCATCGGTGATGTTCGGGGGCGGTTCCATGGCCAGCACGCGCAAGACATCGGCAATCGCCTCGAGGCGCGCTTCATAGTCAGGCAGGCGCTCGGCATCGCGCCTGGAGAACCTGGCGACCTCCTCCCGCGTGATGCCGGCACCGACACGCAGGGAGCGCCCATCGGGCAGCGGCAGGAAGTTGCCGAGCTTGCGCTCAACGATGTGCAGGCCATGCCCATGCAGGTCGAGATCCTTGATCACCTTCGGCTGCAGCAGTGACACCGTGTAGGCCGCCACCGAATTGCGGAATCCCGGATGGAACTCCTCGGTGACCGCAGCGCCGCCGACAACCGCGCGCCGTTCAAGCACGCTCACTTTCAATCCGGCCTTGGCCAGATAGGTGGCGCAGACCAGGCCGTTGTGGCCAGCGCCGATGATTATTGCGTCAGTCATTCTCAAATCCGCAGATGGGTTGCACGGAACTGCTAGTCAAAACCGTTCGCGAAAATCCTGTTGAGACCAATGCGACTACGCATGACCTGGATATCCGATCCCAATACGACATCGACGTGTTGCCCATCGGGATCGAGCGTGACCACACCACTGTTTGATGCTGCCAGGCCATTGCCCCAGCCCCCACCGATCGCGATCGCGTCTCCGCTCGAATCCACTTCAAAAAGTTGTGCTCCGTCGGCAGCAATGAACTGATGGTTCTGCGCGTCGATCGGTCGCACGAAAGTCGTCCCGACGGGCATCGGTATCTGACGATCGAATATCAAATCAGCACACGAACGAATCGTGAACATGTTCGCATCATCCAGCGCTCCCAATCGGCAGCCATCGGGCCCTTCCCATCGCGTGAGCGCAAGGATTGGGCGCACCGACTTGGCACTTGAAACCAGCAAGTGACTACTCAAGCCAAACACATACAGCCCATATCCTGTTGACACAGCAATCCGGGCTTCCCCGGTATTCGTCTGGAAAGTTGCCAGACGCGGGATACCGCCGCTCAGCCCGACCGAAGTCCAGAGAATCGCACCATTGCGACCATCGAGCACCACTATCCGGACCAGCGAAGCCACGACGGTGCTGACGATAACTTCGGGTATGCCATCGCCGTTCACGTCGATTGCAACGGGTGCAGAAACAGGAACTCCGTCAAACAACGAGCCATTCCCTCCGACACGCCATTCCAACTCAAGAGTTGCACCATCAATAACGCTCACTACGCCGCTATTGAAGTCGATGCCCGAAAAAATGAGTTCTTTTTGCGGATCCGCATCTATTTGGGCGGACAGCAACTGGAAACCCGAATAGAAGGATGAACCGCCGAAGTTCGTTAGCTCCCTCAACCGGCGGCCAGTAGCGTGATCGAGAATACGAATGTTCGGCCCCGCATAATGCGATCCCGACTTGACCGTGATGTATGCCGTTTCGAGTTCCCCATCCCCGGAAATATCGTCGACGACGAGTCCCGAGTAGGGACCGATCTCATCGAATTGATGGTAATCAATCTGACCGCTGCCAATATCGACCGCTCTCAGCAGGTCCGGCCCACTGCTCCGCAAGCCACCTGCAAACACCAGTTCATTGGCACCATCGTCGTCTATATCACCGACAGCAAGGTCCGACACATCATCAAATGTCGGGTTTGGCGAAGCGAACAATTGCTGACCCGTGACCGGATCGTGAATCGATACTCCATCTCCACTTCCGATTGCGATTTCGTCAATTTCCGCACCTCCCAATTTGACAACCTTGGCAACGGCCGACCAGGGAATCTGGAATTCAGAAGTAGGGGAGTAGGGGTGAGTCCTGAATATTTGAACATAGGACGACCCAGCAACTGCAAACCCCCGGATGGCTGGATCTACATGGAATTGACCGACCAGAATCTTCATGGAATAGAAGCCGCTGGGATAGCTCCATTCCGTGGCGTGACTTGCCCCATCGACCACACTGGCCGGCGTGCCTGCCATGATCATTTCCAAAGCCGGATCATCGTCCAACTGGGCAACGCCAATATCGGAGATCTCACCCAAGCCCACCCATTTGACCGCTCCGGTCTCATAGTCGAGAACGACCGGATCGAAATTGCCCCAGGACGAAGCAGAGGTCATCGCAACAATGTCGAGCTGCCCGTCAGCATCGACATCGGCAACAGCAATGACTCTGCGTATCAACGGAGCTGCAATAGTCCGCAGGATTCGTAGCGGATCACCACCCAGCGTGACGATCTTGTTGTCAGAGCCATTGTTGGTAGTCACCGCCAGCAGTCGATCAGCGAGCCCATCCCGCGGTGCCTTCACCATTGGGCCGATCAGCTCGGAAGGCAGGATCGCAACCGCTCTGACCTTCATGCCCTCGTCGCTTGTCGAAGCGAGCGTGGCAACCAGTTGCGAGCCATTGAAATCGAATCCCTGCCCGGAATAGGTTGTTACGACGGCCTCTGATTTTCCATTGCCGTCAAAATCTCCGATCTCAATTCCGGCATGGCCGGGGGCTTTCAGGCCCGGATAGTCCGCCCAAACGGATTCCGTTGCCGCACCCGCTGAAAGCGGGATGGCCAGCGCAAGAAACAGCTGCGCGAAGAAGCAATACGTAGTCCATTTCAAGAGCGGCTCCATCAAAGCGAAACGGGAAAATCCAATTGTAAGCATTGAACAGGCCTTTTGCTGATCGAACAGGTCACGGCCCAGATGCTCGCTTTGGGATTCAAACCTCGGTTGGATTTCTGGCACCACTCCTCAATGCGAAACTATCCGCCCGGGTACTCGCCTGCCGATGTGCGGACCAGATCACCGCCGCCATGCCGCCCAGGCAAGCTGTCGCGACATAGTAAGCAGGTGCGTGCACCTGGCCTGCGCCAATCCACAGACTGACCACGACCGGCGTGAGTCCGCCCAGAATCGCATAGGCGACATTGTAGGCAAACGAGATGCCGGAGAAACGGATTGCCGGTGGGAATGCATGCACCATCAGGCTAGGAATCGCGCCGGTCACGCCGACGAAAAAACCCGTGATCGCGTAGGCGAGCGTGAAATGCTCAGGTGCGACATCCAGCGTGCGATAAAGCGCCGCCGTCGCCACAGCAAGTCCGAGCGCACCTGCAACAAGCACACGATGAACGCCGAAGCGGTCGACTGCCATGCCGTAGAGCACGCAACCAAAGCATAGGGTAAATGTCGCCAGCGAACTGGCTTGTGCTGCGGTTGCCGCGGGTATCGCGAACAGCCTCTGCACCAAGGTCGGCGTCATCAGGATGACCACGACGATGCCGGCCGTCAGCATCCAGGTGATCAGCATGGTTCGAATCACCGCACCCCAATGTCCTTGCAGGACGACCTTCAGCGGCAGGCCCTTGACCAGTTCTCGGCGGCGGCGCATTTCCTCGAAAACCGGTGTCTCATCGAGATAGCGACGCAGCCACACCGCAAGCATTCCGAACAGGCCACCCAGGATGAAGGGCACGCGCCAAGCCCAGGCCAGCACCTCATCGGGCGTCCAACGCGTGTTGACCGCCGTGGCGACGAGTGATCCGAGCAGGATGCCGAGGGTGAGGCCCGCGGTCAGGGTGCCGCAGGCAAGGCCGATGCGTGAGGGCGGCACGTGCTCGGATACGAAGACCCACGCACCCGGCACTTCGCCGCCCACCGCCGCACCCTGCAGGACGCGCAGCAGCAAGAGCAGCAACGGTGCGGCGATACCAATGCTGGCATGGGTCGGCAACAGGCCCATGAGCAGGGTCGGCACCGCCATCAGCAAGACGCTGAGCATGAACATGCGCTTGCGTCCGGCGCGATCGCCGAAGTGGGCCATGATGATGCCGCCGAGTGGCCGCGCCAGGTAACCGGCCGCGAAGATGCCGAAGGTCTGTGCCTGGCGCAGCCATTCCGGCATGTCGGGCGGAAAGAACAACTCGGCAATGACCGCAGTGAAGAACACGAAGATGATGAAGTCGTAGAACTCCAATGCGCCGCCGAGGGCGGCAAGCATCAGCGTGCGCAGGTCACGACGACTGAGGACGCGGCTGGCGGATCCAGTCATTGGGCAAACATTTCCCCGGCGAGAAGCGGCATATAGTACCGACTCGCGGATCGACGCAGCGATCGACGGCACGCGCTGCGCAGTGCGGACCTGAAGCGGGCAAAATGCGCGATTGCCCCTGTCCAGTGGCGCTCCCGGTCCGCATTCCGCATGCAACGTCTGTCCGCCCTGTTTGATTTCACCACCCTGAGCCTGCTTGCAACCGTCGCCTTGGCGGCTTTCCTGCCGTGTCGCGGCGAGGCGGCGGTGGTGTTTGACTGGATCTCGATCGCCGCCATCGCCCTGCTCTTCTTCCTGCACGGCGCGCGCCTCTCGCGCGAGGCGATCATTGCCGGCCTGACCCATTGGCGCCTGCATCTGCTGGTTCTTGCCTGCACCTTTGTCGCTTTCCCGCTGCTCGGCCTTGGCATCCAGGCGTTGGCGCCGGCCGGCTTGCTGACCGCGGAACTGGTGATCGGCATCCTCTTCCTGTGCGCCCTGCCCTCGACGGTGCAGTCATCGATCGCCTTCACCTCGATTGCCCGCGGCAACGTGGCGGCGGCAGTCTGCAGCGCATCGATCTCCAACCTGCTCGGGGTCTTCCTGACGCCGTTGCTGGTTTCCATCCTGCTGGCGACGCATGGGGGCATGCCACTCAACCTCGCGGCGATCATGAAGATCGTGCTTGAACTGTTCCTGCCGTTCGTTGCCGGCCACCTCTCCCGGCCGCTGCTTGGTTGCTGGGTCGAACGCCATCGCCAACTGCTGGCAATCACCGATCGCGGCACCGTCCTGCTTGTGGTCTACATCGCCTTCAGCGCTTCGGTTGTCGAAGGCCTGTGGCAATTGCTGCCGCTGTCGGCGCTGGCTGCCCTGCTCGGCATCACCGCGACTATGCTGGCGATTGCCCTGGGCGGCACCACCTGGCTCAGCCGCCGCCTCGGTTTCAACCGCGAGGATGAAATCGCCATTGTCTTCTGCGCCTCGAAGAAGAGCCTCGCCAGCGGCGTGCCGATGGCGAAGATCCTCTTCGCCGGCAATCCGGCGCTCGGCCTGATCGTGCTGCCGGTGCTGCTCTATCACCAGATCCAGCTGATGGCTTGCGCGGTGATCGCCCAGCGCCATGCGCGGCGCGCGCCGGTGCCGGCGAGGATTGCCTAGGAGGGGCGGAAGATCAGGCTGCTTGCCGTGGACGTTGCCGGCAGCAGGTAGTGATCGATCAGCAGGAAGGCGAACAAGGCCATCAGGTAGATGATCGAATAATTGAACACCTTCATGGCGAAGAAATCGTCCGGCGGGTTGAGCAGGCGGATGGCGTAGTACAGGAATCCCGCGCCCAGCATCAAGGCGCCGCCAAGGTAGAACAGGCCACTCATGCCGGTGAGGTAAGGCAGGATGGTCACGATCACCAGCAGGATCGTGTAGGCAAGCACGTGCCAGCGCGTGTAGGTGACGCCATGGGTAACCGGCAGCATCGGCACCTGCGCACGCGAATAGTCGGCGACGCGGAAAATCGCCAGCGCCCAGAAATGCGGCGGCGTCCAGATGAAGATGATGAGGAACAGGAGCAGCGCATACGGATGCACCTGGCCGGTCACTGCGACCCAGCCGAGCAAGGGTGGAGCCGCGCCGGCCGCGCCGCCGATGACGATGTTCTGCGAGGTCGCGCGCTTGAGGAAGGCGGTATAGACGATCGCGTATCCGATCAACGAGGCGAACGTCAGTATTGCAGTCAGGGTGTTGACGAAGATGACCAGCATCGCCATCGACAGGGTTCCAAGCATGATCGCGAAGCTGAGCACCTGGAACGACGTCAACGACCCGGTCGGCAATGGCCGGTGCGCGGTACGTGCCATCAGGCGGTCGATGCGCTGGTCGATGAGATGGTTGATCGCCGCCGCCGATGCCGCCGCCAGCCAGATGCCGAAAAAACCGGCCACAGACTCGCGCAGGGGTGGCCAGCCCGGCACGGCCAGGAACATGCCGATGATCGCGGTGAAGACAATCAGGGCGACCACGCGCGGCTTGGTCAGTTCGAAGTACTGGCGGGCAATCGTGGACATGCGTTCGCAGGAGTCAGGAGTGTGTGGCGGGTTCGGGGCAGCGACGGGTTGAATCGAGGTCAGGCCACGGGGAGCGCGGCCGAGCCGCAGTGCGGAAGGCAGCCGGTCACTTGGTCACCTTGGCCAGGTCCTTGCGCAATCCGCTGGCATCGAAGCCATTGGCATAGTAGGTCAAGGCGATGCCATCCGGCTTGACGAGGACGACGGCGACGCCGTCGTCGACAGCGGGAGCCCATCCGGCGAAGCCGTTGGCGATGTCCGTGCCGACTTGCCACGCCGGCATGATCTGCTCGGCTTCTGCGCCAACCGGAGGCGTGCCGAGATAAAGCAATCGCACGCGAGTGGAATTCTGGTTGAGCGAGACGCGGGCGCGGTGCAGCAGGTCGAGCTGGGCCATGCAGGCCTGGGCGCAGCGGCTTCCGGGGATTGCCACCAGGCTCCAGCGCCAATCCGGATCGTGCCAGTTGATGCGCGAGCCATCGGCAAGTTCGACAACGATGTTCTCGACCGAGCGTTGCGGAACGATGCCCTCGCCGAAACTCCTCGTCCCCGGCATCCAGCCACTGTTGGCGAGCAGCGCGGCAAGCGCGATCGGCAGCGCGAAAATCGCCCCGATCATCAGCAGTTGCAGGCGCTTGCGGTATCTCGATTGCATCATGGCGAACCTTTGTTGTCGCGCCGCCAATGCAGCACGATGAAGATGACGAGGGTCGTGAGCAGGAATCCGAACCACTGCACGGCATAGCCGAGGTGCCGCTCGGGCGGGATGATCTGCGGCGTCCATTCACGCATGAACCCCGAGCCGGCTTCGGCATCAAGCAGGATCACGCGTGAATCGATGCGCTGGCCGAGATCCTCGCCGATCTCGTCCGTGTCGATGTAAATGGCCAGTTTCGGCCAGTTTGCCTGTCCCGGCAGCGCATTTCCGCCAAGCCGCAGCCCAATCCCGGGAGTGGGCGCATACAGCCCGGTCAATTCGACTTCACCAGCCGGCGCAGCGGGAATGACCGGTACCCTGGCCGACTCGTCCTTGGCGATGAAGCCGCGATTGACGAGCAGGCCAAGCGCGCCATCGTCGGGCATGAACGGGCTGAATACGATCACACCCTGCTGCCCGTCACGCACCTGGTCATCGAGCACATAGTCGTGCTGCACCCGGTAGCGGCCATGCAGGCGCACGTGCGGGTAGTGGCCGTCCGCCGGCATCCGCCGCGCTTGCGAAAGGGTCACCGGCACCTTTGCCTGCGCGCCGGCGAAGGCTGCCAGCAGGGCTTCCTTTTCCGCCGCGCGATGCAGCTGCCAGACGCCGAGCCAGGCAAAGAGCACGACGCCAGCGGCAGTTGCAAGCATGGCCAGCCAACCCGGCCGATGCCAGCGTCGTTGCTGCCGCACAGGCACTATAATTTACCGGTATGCGGGCGTTTCGCCTCGCCATTGGAAATCACTATGCTCAGCAAGGTCCTGATCGTCGTCTTCCTGATTGCCATCGTCTGGAATCTCGGTGCCGGCATGTTCTACATGATGACCGACAAGAACGGCAGCGATCGCACCGTCAAGGCCCTGACCAAACGCATTGCCCTGTCCGTGCTGCTGATCGTCCTGATCATCATCGGCATGCAGACCGGCTACATCCAGCCGCATGGCATTTAGGGTCCTGGAAACGGGAATGGAGAATCGGGAACAGGCAAGACAAAAGCCTCGCCACTCACCGTCTTTTCCATTCCCGATTCCCTGTTCTCGATTTCCGGCACTCAAAGCACGTACACAAACACGAACAGGCCCAGCCAGACCACGTCGACGAAGTGCCAGTACCAGGCAACCGCTTCAAAGCCGAAATGGTCGTTCCTGGTGAAATGACCCTTGGCGCAGCGGAACCACATGACGATCAGCATGATCGTGCCGAGCGTCACATGCGCGCCGTGGAAACCGGTCAGCATGAAGAAGGTCGAACCGTAGATGCCGCTGCCGAGGGTGAGATTGAGGTGCTGGTAGGCCTCCAGGTACTCGGTGGCCTGGAAGTACAGGAAGCTCGCGCCGAGGATGACCGTGGCGCCAAGCCAGACCAGCAATGCGCGGCGATAGCCGGCACGCAGGGCGTGATGGGCAAGGGTGATCGTCACGCCGGAACTCAGCAGCAGCAAGGTGTTGACCAGCGGCAGATGCCACGCCGGAATGGTTTCAAACGTGCCGCCGATATTGCCAGGGCCATTGGTCGGCCAGCTCGGCGTGAAATCCTGCCAGAGGAAGTAGTTGGTCAGTCCACCGTGGCCCTCGCCGCCGATCCACGGCACCGAGAACATTCGCGCATAGAACAGGGCACCGAAAAATGCGCCGAAGAACATGATCTCCGAGAAGATGAACCACATCATGCCCATGCGGAACGAAACATCGACCTGCTTGTTGTAGTTGCCGGCGACCGACTCGCGGATGACCGTGCCGAACCAGCCGAACATCATGAAGGCGATGATGACCAGGCCAAGATAGAAGAGGGGCGCCGCCATCAAGCTGGTGCTGCCGTTCATCCAGTTGGCGGCACCGATGGCCGTACTGAACAGGCCAATGGACCCGACAATCGGCCAGTGGCTGCCGTGTGGGACGTAATAGGCATCGTGTGATTGCGCCATGATCTTGGAACCCCGGACTCAAAGGTGTAGGTCAGTTCTTCGCGATGCCGTCGAGCGGAGCCGACAGCAGGCTCAACTGCCTGGTTGCCAGTTCGTTCGCGTAGAACGTGTAGGAAAGCGTCAAGGTGGTGGTCGATTTCGGCAACTGCGGATCGACCACGAAGCGCACCGGCATGCGCCGTGATTCACCCGCCTGCAGCGTCTGCTCGGTGAAACAGAAACATTCGGTCTTGTTGAAGTACGGCGACGCCTCGTTTGGCGCCACGCTCGGCACGGCATTGCCAACAATCGCCGCCGTGGAGTTGTTGGTTGCATCGAACCAGACTTCGGTCAAGGCGCCCGGATGCACGCTGACGCGCACGTTCTCGGCCTTGAAATCCCACGGCAGCTTGCTGTTGACGCCGGTCACGAACTCGACCGTCACCGTGCGCGATTCATCGACCGTCATCAACGCCACGCGACTGGCATCGGCCGCCTCGCCGGAAAGCTTGATGCCGAGCACATGCTCGCAGGCGATGCGATAGATCGGCACCATGGCAAAACCGAACAGGAACGAAGCCGCGACCACGGTCAGCGCAACCTTGGCGATTCCGCGCGCGTCGTGCTTCACGGGCATCCTGGATCGAGATTTGAAGGAGTCGGAATTCATCATTTCAGCACTGGCGAATCAAGCTAAGCCTTTCTTCCCTGCCCCAAAAAACACAGCCAAAAAAACAGCACAAAACGGCGCTTCACTTGAGATGTGCGGCCACGAACGCCGCTTCATCTCTCCGCTTTGCGTTCAAGGACGCACCCATCAATGACTCACGTCGCCATGCGCGAGCATTGAATCATCGATGACCGGCGGCGTACTGAACGTATGGTGCGGGGCTGGCGAGGGCACGGTCCATTCCAGGCCCTTGGCAGCTTCCCAGACCTTGCTCGTTGCACGGTTCTTCGAAAAGTACACGGCGTGCACGATGACGCCGACGAACAGCAACTGGCTGGCGCCAAACCAGAAACCACCAATCGAGCTGATCATGTTGAAGTCGGCGAAGGCGATGTTGTAATCGGGGATGCGCCGCGGCATGCCGGCCAGGCCGAGGAAGTGCTGCGGGAAGAACAGCACGTTCACCGAGATCACGCTCATCCAGAAGTGGATCTTGCCCCAGCGCTCGCTGTACATGTTGCCCGACCACTTCGGCAGCCAGTAGTAGGTTGCGGCCATGATCGCGAAGATCGCCCCGGTCACCAGCACGTAGTGGAAGTGGGCAACGACGAAATAGGTGTCGTGATACTGGAAGTCGGCCGGCACGATGGCCAGCATCAGTCCGGAGAATCCGCCGATGGTGAAGAGGATGACGAAGGCGATGGCGAACAGCATCGGCGTCTCGAAGGTCAACGAGCCTTCCCACATCGTGGTCACCCAGTTGAACACCTTCACCCCGGTCGGGATGGCGATGAGCATCGTCGCGTACATGAAGTAGATCTCGCCACCGAGCGGCATGCCCACCGTGAACATGTGGTGGGCCCAGACGATGAACGAAAGGAACGCGATCGAAGCCAGCGCGTAGACCATGGCCTGGTATCCGAACAGCGGCTTGCGCGAGAAGGTCTGGATGATCTCGCTGACGATGCCGAATGCCGGCAGGATCATGATGTAGACCTCGGGGTGGCCGAAGAACCAGAAAATGTGCTGGAACATGACCGGGTCACCGCCACCGGCGGCATTGAAGAAGCTGGTGCCGAAATACTTGTCCGTAAGCAGCATGGTCACGGCGCCGGCCAGCACCGGCATCACCGCGATCAGCAGGAAGGCGGTGATCAGCCACGACCAGGTGAAGATCGGCATCTTCAGCAGGTCCAGGCCGGGTGCGCGCAGGTTGAGGATGGTCGCGATGATGTTGATCGCGCCCATGATCGAGCTGATGCCCATCATGTGGATGGCGAGGATGACGAAGGCGATGCTGTTGCTGCCCTGCAGGGACAGTGGCGGATACAGCGTCCAGCCACCCTGCGGACCGGCACCCGGCATGAACAGCGTCGAGAGCAGCAGCAGGAAGGCAAACGGCAGGATCCAGAACGACCAGTTGTTCATGCGCGGCAAGGCCATGTCCGGCGCGCCGATCTGCAGCGGGATCATCCAGTTGCCGAGGCCGACAAAGGCCGGCATGACCGCACCGAAGATCATCACCAGGGCATGCACCGTGGTCATCTGGTTGAAGAACTCCGGCTGCACCAGCTGCATGCCGGGCTCGAACAGCTCGGCGCGGATGATCATCGCCATCGAGCCGCCGGTGAAGAACATGATCAACGCAAACACCAGGTACAGCGTACCGATGTCCTTGTGGTTGGTCGTGAACAACCAGCGATGCAGGAAGCCTTGCGGCTTGTGGTCGTGGGTGTCGTGGGTGTCGTGGACGGCAGCGTGAGCCATTGCCTCTACCTCAAGAATTCTGGAACGGGATCAGCCTTGCGGGGCTGTCGTCGGGGCAAGCGTGGTTGCAGTGGCTGCCGTTGCCGGCGCAGGCGCCTGCGCGGTCATCCACTGCTCGAATTCGGCCTTGGGCAAGACCTTGACCACGATCGGCATGAAAGCATGATCGCGGCCGCAAAGCTCGGCGCATTGGCCGCGGTAGATGCCCGGCTCGTCAACGCGGGTCCATGCCGAGTTGATGATTCCGGGAATCGCATCCTGCTTCCAGCCGAGCGCGGGCACCCACCAGGAATGGATGACATCGTCGGCGGTGACGACGAAACGCACCTTGACGCCAACCGGCAGCACCAGCGGCTTGTCGACATCGAGCAGGTAGGTCGAATGGCCGTCCACCTTGATGTCACGCGGGTCCATGCCGGAGCCGAGCTGCCGCGTGCGGTTGGCTTGCGACTCGAGGCTCGACACGAAATTGATTCCCGGCTGCTTGCCGAAATAGTCGACGTACTCGTAGCGCCACTTCCATTGATAGCCGGTGACCTTGATCGTCATCTCCGATTCGGAGGTGTCGGCCATGCGGATCAGCAGGGTCGTCGCCGGCCAGGCACTGGCGATCAGGATGAGGATCGGGATGATCGTCCAGATCGCTTCCAGCTTGGTGCTGTGGCTCCAGGTCGCCGGCACGGCCCCTTTCGACTTGCGGAAGCGGAACATGGCCACGAACATCACGCCGAACACGACCACGCCGATCGCCACGCAGATCCACAGCACGACCATGTGGATATCGTGGACCTCGCGCGCCGTCTGCGTGGCCCCACGGGTCATGTTGAGCTGCCACGGCTGCGGATTTGCGTTCGCCGCCGCGCTGGCAAGCAGGCCAAGGAGGACTACAGCCGGTGCGGCAAGCACACGGCGCATTCGCGAGATCCCAACTGACATCATTGCCATCACCTTGTATACGTGAATCATCGATCCGCACTTGGCCGCAACGACTGCCGAGGCGAATATCCCAACCCGGAATGGGGCCGAATGGTGGCCCGATCGCATGCCGCAAGACGCAACTGCATGCGGGGAACCTGAGATGATAGATGAGCCCCAGCGCCAGCGGCAAGGAAAAGCTGCGTCAATCCACCGCAAGTGCCACGATTGCGATGCTTGGCCGGACGCAATGCACTGACTACACTTGGCGGTCGCCAATCCAGCCGCCGACGCGCGCAAAGCGCCGCGGCATCACCGAGAGCCCACACCACGTGAGCGAAATCCTTTCCCCCGAGCTTCCCGAGAACCCGGATCCGGCGCGCGCGCGCATCACTGCGGCCTGGTCCAGGGATGAAACCGAAGCGGTCAACGAATTGCTGGTCGAGGCCAGCTTCGCGGCAGCGGAACGTGAACAGGTGCTTGCCGCAGCCGGCGATCTGGTTGCCCGCATCCGCGCCAAGGCCGACGACCAGAGTGCGGTCGAATCGTTCATGCGCGAGTACGATCTTTCCAGCGAGGAAGGCGTCTTGCTGATGTGCGTGGCCGAGGCGCTGTTGCGCGTGCCGGATGCGGAAACCGCCGACAAGCTGATCCGCGACAAGCTCGGCGATGCGAACTGGAAGAAGCACGTTGGTGCCAGCGAGTCGCTGTTCGTGAATGCCTCGACCTGGGGCCTGATGCTGACCGGCGAGCTGGTCCAGCTTGCCGAGGAAACCCGATCGAATTTCGTCGGTGCCCTGCGCCGCCTGGTCGGTCGCGCCGGTGAACCGGTGATCCGCCTGGCCGTGCGCCAGGCCATGCGCATCATGGGTCACCAGTTCGTCATGGGGCGCACGATCAAGGAAGCCCAGGATCGCTCCGCGCAAAAGGCCAATGCCGGCTATCGCTATTCCTACGACATGCTCGGCGAGGCGGCGCTGACCCAGGCCGACGCCGAGCGCTACATGCAGGCCTATCGCGATGCGATCAGCGCACTCGGCAAGCGCGGGCCGTGGCCGGATGTGCTTGAGGCGCCGTCGATCTCGGTCAAGCTGTCGGCAATCCACCCGCGCTACGACGTCGCCAACCGCGCCCGTGTGCATGCCGAACTGATCCCGCGCGTGCTCGAACTGGCACAACTGGCGCGGGCCAATGCCATCGGCATGACCGTCGATGCCGAGGAAGCCGATCGCCTCGAACTCTCGCTGGATGTGATTGGCGCGGTCTTCGTCGATGCCTCGCTGGACGGCTGGAACGGTTTCGGCCTTGCCGTGCAGGCGTATCAGAAGCGTGCGCCGTTCGTCATCGACTGGCTCGCCGATGTCGCACGCAAGGCCGGACGCCGCTGGTGCGTGCGCCTGGTCAAGGGTGCCTACTGGGATTCGGAGATCAAGCGCGCGCAGGAATTCGGCCTTGGCGGCTATCCGGTATACACCCGCAAACCGAACACCGATGTCTCCTACCTGGCCTGCGCCAAGCAGATGTTCGAGGCCGGGGCCGAGCTGATCTATCCGCAATTCGCCACGCACAATGCGCACACGATCGCGGCCATCCACCAATACGCCCGCAACCGCCCCTACGAATACCAGCGCCTGCATGGCATGGGCGGTGACCTGTATGCCGAAGTCATCGGCAAGCAGAACCTCGGCGTGCCTTGCCGCGTCTACGCACCGGTCGGCAGCCACGAGGACCTGCTGCCATACCTGGTGCGGCGCCTGCTCGAGAACGGCGCCAACACGAGTTTCGTCAATCGCGCGGTCGACGAGAACGTGCCGATCCGCGATCTCGTCGCCGACCCCTGCGAACTGGTGCGCCAGCTCGCCGCCAAGCCGCATCCCCGCATCCCCCAGCCGATCGCTTTGTTCGGCGAACAACGGAAGAATTCCATGGGCGTCAATCTTGCCAACGACAACGAACTCAAGGCCCTCGCCGAAAGCGTCAACGCGGCGCGCAAGCCGTGGCTCGCCGAACCGCTCGTCCCCGGCAGCAAGCCGGGTGGCGAAGCGCGCGAAGTGACCGATCCGGCGGATCGTCGCCGCGTCATCGGGCACAGCCGCAGCGCCGATGTCGGCGTGCTGGAAAAGGCTCTGGCCAATGCCGTCGCCGCCCACGACGGCTGGAATGCCCTGCCCGCGGTCAGCCGCGCGAAGATCCTCGAACACGCTGCCGACCTGCTCGAAGCACGCCGCGGCGAGTTCATCGCCCTGTGCGTGCGCGAAGCCGGCAAGACCATGTCGGCGGCGATTGCCGAAGTGCGCGAAGCGGCCGATTTCTGCCGCTACTACGCTGCCATGGCACGCAAGCTCTTTGCGCACCCGGAAATCCTGCCCGGGCCGACCGGCGAATCCAACGAGTTGTTCCTGCACGGCCGTGGCGTCTTTGTCTGCATCAGTCCGTGGAATTTCCCGCTGGCGATCTTCATGGGCCAGGTCGCCGCGGCGCTCGCCGCCGGCAACAGTGTGATCGCCAAGCCGGCCGACCAGACCACCCTGATCGGCCATGCCGCGGTCAAGCTGCTGCATGAAGCCGGCATCCCGGAAGACGTCCTCCAGTTCGTTCCGTGCAAGGGCTCGGTGCTCGGCAACTCGCTGCTGACCAAACCTGAAGTCGCCGGTGTCTGCTTCACCGGTTCAACCGAAACGGCGTGGACGATCAATCGCACCCTCGCCGCGCGTGATTCCTCGATTGCCGCGCTGATCGCCGAGACCGGCGGCCAGAACGCGCTCATTGCCGATTCCTCGGCTCTGCCCGAGCAACTGGTCAAGGATGTCTGTGCCTCGGCATTCGACTCGGCCGGCCAGCGCTGTTCGGCCGCACGCGTGCTGTTTGTCCAGGACGACATCGCCGACAAGGTCATCGGCATGCTCAAGGGAGCCATGGCCGAACTGGTCATGGGCGATCCCGGCCTGCTCTCGACCGATGTCGGCCCGGTCATCGACGCCGCCTCGCACAAGGTGCTGAGCGAACATGCCGCGCGCATGGATCGCGAGGCGACGTTGATCGGCGAAGTGGCCAGCAGCGCAGCCACCGCCAATGGCACCTTCTTCGCCCCGCGCGCCTACGAGATCCCGCGACTGGACATCCTGCACAAGGAAGTGTTCGGCCCGATCCTGCATGTGCTGCGCTGGAAGGCCGACCAGCTCGACGAAGTCATCGATCAGATCAATGCCACCGGCTACGGCCTCACCCTCGGCATCCACAGCCGCATCAACGACACCATCCAGCACATCGTCAAGCGCAGCAAGGTCGGCAACTGCTACGTCAACCGCAACCAGATCGGCGCGGTGGTCGGCGTGCAGCCCTTTGGCGGCGAAAACCTCTCCGGCACCGGCCCGAAAGCCGGCGGCCCGCACTACCTGTTGCGCTTCGCCACGGAACGCACGGTCACCATCAACACCACGGCAGCCGGCGGCAATGCCTCGCTGCTGACCTTGTCCGAATAAGGCCGCATTCCGCGCCCCTTCGCATGGCGCGCGCCGCACGGCGCGTGCGCAACAGGATCAGCCTGATCGCCAGGAATCGCGCCTGGCTCCAGCACGCCGGGAGACTGTCCACGGACGTGCGGCAGCGTCCGCATGCGTGTCCGCTGGCGCAGGCATGACTTCCGGCACAGCAACCGAAGTCATTGATTGCGCATCTCATTTCCTGCAGGCGATCGCGGCTTCACGAGTGGCATGGTGCTTGCTCTGTGTAGCTTGCAAGTCCCCCGCTTGCAGGAGAATCCCCATGAATGCTCGCAAATCCATCAATCGCAAAATGTCCAGCCTCATATTCGGCGGCAGCCTGCTCGCCGTGTTGTCGCTCAACGCAGTTGCCGAACCGACAGCCGTGCTCGACGCACGTGCGCCGTTGCACGCAACCTTGCTGCCGGCGCTCAAGGTCAGCGCCAGCATTTCCAACCCCACGGCTGCCGTGCGCTGGAGCATTGCCGCGGGCCGGCCGACGCCGGTGACCTTGATGCCGACGCTGACGGTCACCCCCGATCCCTATGCCATTGCTGCCGAATACATGGCGGACTTGCCAACGCTGACGGCATCGAACGACGCGCGTTGATCGCCGGGACGCACAAAACGTGGACGGTGCGGCGGATGCCTACAGCGACGGTGCGGTGACGCTGTGCGCCGCGCGTCGCGCCGCCTTGCGTTCGCGGCGGCGCTGCGCGAACCGCGCGAACACCAGGTACAGCGCCGGGGTCGAGAACAAGGTCAGGCTTTGCGACACGAGCAGGCCGCCGATCATCGCGATACCCAGCGGCTGGCGCATTTCCGAACCGATGCCGAAACCGATCGCCAGCGGTAGTGCTCCAAGGATGGCGACCATCGAGGTCATCATGATTGGCCGGAAGCGCACGAGGCAGGCTTCGCGGATCGCCTCGATCGGCGTCAGGCCACCGTCGCGTTCCGCGTGCAGGGCGAAGTCGATCATCATGATCGCGTTCTTCTTGACGATGCCGATGAGCAGGACGATCGCGATCACCGAGACCACCGACAACTCGGTATCGGTCACCAGCATCGCCAGCAAGGCACCGACGCCGGCCGCCGGCAAGGTCGAGAGGATCGTCACCGGGTGAATCAGGCTTTCGTAGAGGATGCCAAGCACCAGGTACACGGCGAGGATCGCGAACAGGATCAACAGGTTCTGACCGGATTGCTGCTGCTCGAAGCGGCGGAAATTGCCGCTGCCTTCGGCGGTGATGCTGCCAGGCATGCGCATGTTGAAGACAGTCTGCTTGATCAGCGGCACCGCCTCGCCCATGCTCACTCCCTCGGCCAGGTTGAAGTTGATGTCGAACACCGGAAACTGGAAATCGTGGCCGACCGACAGCGGCGCGATGCCCGCTTCGATGCGGGTCAACGCCGACAACGGCACCATCGCGCCGTTGTTTGCGCGCACATGCAGCGCGCTCAGCGTATCCAGCCCGGGATTGAGGCCGGTGACGGCATTCAACACCACCCGATACTGGTTCATGTCGGAATAGATGGTCGAGATCTGGCGCTCGCCAAACGCGTTGTACAAGCTGCTGTCGATAGCGCCGATGGAAACGCCAAGGCGTGCCGCGGTATCGCGATCGATGACCAGGTTCTGCGCAACACCGCCCTCGTCCAGCTCGGTGCTGACATTGGTGAATTGTGGCAATTTCATCAACTCGGCAGCGAGCCTTGGCCCCCAGGCAACCAGCTCGTCATAGTTGCTGCCCTTCAGCGAATAGCTGTAGGACGAATCACCGCCACGCGGGCCACCGCCACCGATGTCCTGCACCGGGCGCAGGCGCAGCTGGATTCCGGGCAGGTTCGCGGTCTTCTCGGCAATCCGCCGCATGACCTTCGAGGTCGCCACATCGCGACCTTCGCCGAGCGGCTTGAGATTGATGTACAGACTGCCGCGGTTGCTGCCGGAGCGGAAACCCGTGCCGCCGAGCGAGGATCCGAGACTGGCCACGGCCGGGTCGGCGGCGACGATATCGGCCACCTTGCGCTGCAACTCGACCATCGATTCGTAGGAGATCGAGGCGCTGGCAACCGTGGTGCCGCTGATCATGCCGGTATCCTGCTCGGGCACGAAACCGAACTTGAGCATCGTGCTCAACCAGATCGTGATGAGCACCAGCAGCACCGGTTGCACGCTCATCGTGCGCGGGTGGCGCAGCGACCAGTCAAGCACGCGCGCATAGTTGCGCAGCATCCACGCATGCCCGACATCGATGCGCTGGACGAGGCGCGAGGGCTTCTCCTCCTTGTGCGCCTTCAGGTAGCTGCCGCACAGCGAGGCGGTCAAGGTCAGCGAAACCACGGCCGACATCACGATTGCCGCAGCAATGGTCACCGCGAACGAATGCAGCATCATGCCCATGAAGCCGCCCATGAACAGCAGCGGCAGGAACACGGCAACCAGCGAAGCGGTGATCGAGACAATCGTGAAGCCGATCTCGCGGGCGCCATCAAGCGCCGCCTGCAGCCGCGACTTGCCCATCTCCAGGTGGCGCACGACGTTCTCGATGACAACGATGGCGTCATCGACGACAAAACCGATGGAGATGACCAAGGCCATCAAGGTCAGGTTGTCGAGGGTGAAATCGAAGAAGTACATGACGATGAACGCGCTCGACAGCGACAGCGGCACCGACAACCCGGCAATCACCGTGGGCGCGACGCGGCGCAGGAACAGCAACATGGTCAGGATGACCAGGGCCATGCTGATCAACAGCGTGATCTGCACTTCGTGGATCGAGGAACGGATTGTCGCCGTGCGGTCGTTGAACGGAGTCAGCGTGGCTTCTTGCGGCAACCAGCTGCGCATCAGCGGCAGTTGCGCATGGATGCTGTCGACGGTATCGATCACGTTCGCCGTGGCCTGCTTGGTGATCATCATCAGGATCGAACGATCACCATTGAACCAGGCAGCCTGATCCTTGCTCTCGGCACCATCTCCGACCGTCGCGATGTCGCGCAGGCGGATCGGCACACCGTTTCGCACCGCAACGATCAAGTCGGCAAACTGGCTGCCTTCGGTCAGCGCACCGTTGGCGGCGATGGTCATCATGCGCTGGCCGTCGCTGAGGAAGCCCTGCGGCGAAGTCACGTTCGCCGCGGCGATCGCATTGCGTACCTGATCGGCGGAAATGCCCATCGAGGTCAGCTTGCCGAGATCGACATCGATGCGCACCGCCGGTGTCGCGCCACCGGCAAGGGTGACGTCGCCCACACCGGGCAACTGGCGCAGGCGCGGTGACAGCAGGGAATCGGCCATGTTGTACAGCTCGGCCGCCGTATGCGCGGGCGAGGTCAGCGACAGCATCAGCACCGGATCGTTGTTCGGATTGGCCTTGAAATACACCGGTGCGGTGCGCAGCCCGCTCGGCAGATCCGGCATCGCCTCATTGATCGCCGCCTGCACATCGCGCGCGACGCTGTCGATATCCTGATCGAACTTGAAGAAGAGGATGACCGAAGAACGCCCTTCCTTGCTGTTGGAGCCCATCGAATCGACGCCCGCGATCTGCCCCATGTGCCGCTCCAGCGGCGCCGCCACCGTGGTCGCCATGTTCTCCGCACTCGCCCCGGGCTGGTTGGCGACGACGAAGATCACCGGAAATTCCATGTTCGGCAACGACGCCACGCCCAACTGGAAATACGCGATCACGCCACTGACGAAAAGACCCAGCGCCAGCAGCAGGGTGCCAATCGGGCGGCGGATGAAGGGGCCGGACAGGTTCATTTTGATTGGCCTGCGCGGCCTTCTTGCCGCGGATTCGCTCGCTTTCCGACGATCTCCGTTCGATCAGATTCCGGAATTTGGGGACTATGCTGCTTTAAAGCACATTTGTTCAAAGCACGTTCCTTCGGAGCGCGGCATCCCTGCCGTTTTTCACTCGCCTCAGGCGAGCGAGTCACTTCTCTTTGCGTGGCCAAAGAGAAGTAACCAAGAGAAAGGCCACCCCGATGCAGCGGTCTCCGGGCTCCTGCCCTGCGACTGCGCAACGCGACTCCGGGGGTTCGCCGACAGTCCATCCCTGGACTGACGTCGAACTGGGCGCAATCCCTTGCGCCCACCCTGCGGGCTTTCCCTATGTCACGTTCCCGCCGCATAGGGGCCCCATTTACTGCACATCCTGCGCAGCAGTGCCGAAGCAAAGCCGAAGCAAAGCCAAAGCGGAGCCGAACAGAGCAGAGCAGAGCCGAGCAGCGCCAAAGCATATTCGCGCACGCATCGGCATCTCGCTGTTCTTTTCCTTCTCCCCTCGCGGGAGAGGGTGCCGAAGGATGAGGGGAGTTTTGGCTTTGGCTTTGACTGTTGCTCTGGCGCACACGATGCGCGCTACCAGGGCCCCCTCGGTCGCGGCGAGCCTGCGAAGGAAATGTCCGAAGGATGGCCCACACGATGTGGGCCAGTTCGACGCCAGTCCAGGGATGGACTGTCGGCGAACCCCGTAGCAGGCTCGCGGACCTGGAGCACAGGAACTGTGCGGAAGGCGCGAGTGTGTGGTGACTTTTCCTTTGGTTACTTTCTTGACTCCGGGCATCCTGCCCTGCGCCCTTCGGGCCAGCTGCGCTGTTCGCGCCGCTCCTGCGGCGCAGTGGACACGCAAAGGAAAGTGACTCGCTCGCCGCAGGCGAGTGAAAGCCCTGGCTTGGGCTCACCACAGGCGAGTGAAGGCCCTTGGGTTCACGCGCCGCAGGCCAATGAAAGCCCATGGCTTGCCGAGGCGCACACTGCACAGTACGGCGGCAACGGACCGACAAGATCATGTCGCCTCCTGCGCCAGCGACGATCCGTGCCGTTCGCGACGCGCCTTCAGCCAGTCCGAGATCCGCTCCATGTAGAGATAGAGCACCGGTGTCGTGTACAGCGTGATCAACTGCGACACGAGCAGGCCGCCGACAATCGACACGCCCAGCGGTTGGCGCAATTCCGAACCGATGCCGGTGCCCAGCGCCAGTGGCAAGGCACCGAACATCGCGGCAAAGGTGGTCATCAGGATCGGCCGGAAGCGCAGCAAGGCGGCGCGGCGGATGGCGTCGTGCGCGGGCATGCCTTCACGCTGCGCGTCGATGGCGAAGTCGATCATCATGATCGCGTTCTTCTTGACGATGCCGATGAGCAGGATGATGCCGACGATGCCGTCGATCGACAGGCTGAAGCCGAACAGGGTCAGCGCCAGCAGCGCGCCGACGCCCGCCGGCGGCAGGGTCGAGATGATGGTGATCGGATGGATGTAGCTTTCGTAGAGGACGCCAAGGACGATGTAGATGACCACCAGCGAGGCGAGGATGAGCAGCACCTCGTCGGTCATCGAAGCCGAGAATTCGGCGGCCTTGCCGATGTAGTTGCCACGGATCTGGGGCGGCATGCCGATCATGCTTTCGACTTCCGCGATGGCCTCGACTGCATCCGACAGCGAATAACCCGCAGCGACGTTGAACGAGATCGTCACCGCCGGCAGCTGGTTCTGGTGGCTGATGACGAGGGGCGCGTTGACCACCTTGGCATCGACCAGGGAGGCCATCGGGATGGTGCCGCCGGCGCCAAGCGCCATGCCGGTATTGCCCTGCGATCCGATGCCGCTCGGCGTGGCCGAGTTGCTTGATGTGGCCTGGCCGAGCGTGGTCGCATTGCTGCCGCTCAAGGTGCCGCTGCCGCTGCCGCGCACGCCGAGGCGGTTGAGCAGGTCGGCGCTGTTGCGGAACTTCGGATCGACTTCGAGGACGACGCGGTACTGGTTCAACTGCGTGAAGATGGTGGAAATCTGGCGCTGGCCAAACGCCGAATAGAGCGTGTCGTTGATGGTCTGGATCGGCACGCCGAGGCGGCTGGCCTGGTCGCGGTCGATGCTCAGGTTCAACTGCAAGCCGTTGGCGGCCATGTTGTTGGCGACATCGGCAAGCTCGGGGCGTTGTTGCAGGGCACCGGTCATGCGCTCGGCGAAGCGGCCCAGTTCCTCCTCGTCGACCTCGGTCAGCGCGTACTGGTATTCGGTCGGTGCAATGCGGTTGTCGAGGGCGATGTCCTGCACCGGCTTGAGAAACAGCGCAACGCCGGGAATCCGCTCGATGCTGCGTTGCAGGCGCGGCAGGAGCACCTGCAGGCCATCGCGCTCGCCTCGCGGTTTCAGGACGATGCTGAGCTGGCCCTGGTTGAGGGTCGGATTGATCGAGCCGGCACCAATGAATGCAGCGACTCCACTGACCGCAGGATCGGCACGCAGGGCCTCGGCAACGCGCCGGGTACGCTCGAACATGGCCTCGAAGGCAATCGTCTCGTCGGCCTGGACGACACCGGTGATCATGCCGGTGTCCTGATCGGGCAGCAGGCCTTTCGGCATGGTCACGAACAGCAGCACGGTGAGGCCGACGGTGGCGGTCAGCACCAGCATGGTCAGCCGGCGATGGCCAAACACCCAATCGAGGCTGTGGCCGTAGCCGATGACCAGCCGATCCCACCAGTCGCGCTTGCCCGCACGTCGGGTGATCGCGTCACTGTCCTCGTGCGGCACGTTTTCGCGACGCAGCAGATAGGCGCACATCATCGGCGTCAGGGTCAGCGAAACGATCATCGAGATGCCGACCGCGATCGACAGGACGACGGCGAACTCCTTGAACAGGCGTCCGGTCACGCCGGGCATCAGCAGCAGCGGCAGGAATACCGCAATCAGCGACACGGTCAGCGACAGCACGGTGAAACCGATTTCCTTGGCGCCGGTTTCCGCGGCGTCCCCGGGTTCGCGCCCTTTCTCGATGTAGCGCACGATGTTCTCGATCATCACGATGGCATCGTCGACAACGAAACCGGTGGCGACCGTAAGCGCCATCAGCGACAGGTTGTCCAGCGAATAGGACGCCGCCGACATCAGCGCAAAGGTGCCCATGATCGACAGCGGCACGGCCACGCTGGGGATCACCGTTGCCCACAGGCGGCGCAGGAAGACGAAGATCACCGCGATGACCAGGCCGATCGTCAGCAACAGGGTGAACTCGACTTCCTCGACCGAGGCGCGGATGGTCACGGTGCGGTCGGCGAAGACATCCAGATGCACATTTGCCGGCAGCAGCGCGCGCAATTCCGGCAGCAACGCCTTGATGCTGTCGACGGTCTGCACGATGTTGGCGCCGGGCTGGCGGCGGATGTCGAGGAGGATCGCCGACTTGCCGTTGGCCCAGGCGGCGAGCTGGTCGTTTTCCACGCCATCGACGACCTTGGCGACATCACCGAGGCGAACCGGCGCGCCACCCTTGTAGCTGATGATCGTGTTGCGATAGCCGTCGGCATCGGCAATCTGGTCGTTGGCACCGATGGTGAAGGACTGCGACGCACCGTCGATCGTGCCCTTGGGACCATTGACGTTGGCCTGGGTCAGCGCCGAGCGCACGTCCTCGATGGTCAGGCCCTGGTTGGCGATCGCCGCCGGATCGACCTGGATGCGCACGGCCGGACGCACATTGCCGGCAATGCTGACCAGACCCACGCCGGCGACCTGCGAGAGCTTTTGCGCAAGGATCGAATCGGCAAAGTTGTTGACCTCGCGCAGGGGCAAGGCATCGGAACTCATGACCAGGGTCAGGATTGGCGCATCGGCCGGATTGACCTTGTTGTAGACCGGCGGATACGGCAGGTTGCTCGGCAAGGTGCCGCGCCCGGCATTGATCGCCGATTGCACATCCTGCGCGGCCGCATCGATGTCGCGATCAATGTTGAATGACAACAGGATCGTCGACAGACCGGCCGAGGAATCCGAGGTCATCATGGTCAGGCCAGAGATCTGCCCGAACTGGCGCTCCAGCGGCGTCGTCACCAGCGCCGCCATCGTCGACGGACTTGCGCCCGGATACTGCGTGGTCACCTGGATCGACGGCGCGTCGATATCCGGCAAGGCCGACACCGGCAACTGGCGGTAGCCCATGCTGCCGAGCAGCAGCACGCCAGCCATCAGCAGCGAGGTGGCGATCGGCCGGCGGATGAAAAGGGTCGAGAATCCCACGAGGTCAGTTTCCTTCGACTGGGCCGGATTGGCAGTGAATACGCGCGACGATCGCGCAGGACACGGGATTCACGTGGCGGCAGCGAGCGAGCGGGCGTGCCACTCAACCTTTCCCGCTTTCGCCCTGCTTCCTTGCTTCGCCCGGCACCGGCTTCGGCGCGGCGACTTCGCCGGGGGCCATCGGCACCACCTTGGTGCCGGTCTTCAGGCGGAACTGGCCTTCGGTGACCACTCGGTCACCGGCGGCGAGGCCGCTGGCGATCAGCAAGCCACCACCATCAACCGTGCCGGCTGTCACCAGTGGCTGCATCCTGACGGTCGAATCACCCTGCACGAGCCAGGCATATTCGCCATCCGGGCCTTGCTGAACGCCGGTTGCCGGCACCACGATGCCATCCTTGACCGTGCGCACGGCCAGGCGCACGTTGACGAACTCGCCGGGCCAGAGACGGTTGTCCGCATTGGGAAATTCGGCCTTGAGCTTGAACGTCGCCGTGCTGGTATCGATCGAGTTGTCGATGACCTTGAGTTCGCCCACGGCGACCGGTCTGGAATCGATGCGCGAGAGCGCGGTGACCCGCAGCGGCGTCTGCCCGGCTTCGCGAACCTTGGCCATGTCCTGCTGCGGCAGGTTGAAGAGCACGTTGAGCGGACGCGTCTGGGTCAGGACGACGATCGCGCTGCCGTTGGCCTGCACCAGGTTGCCGGCGTCGACCTGGCGGATGCCGGCAAGGCCGTCGATCGGGGCGACCACGCGAGTGAAGCTGAGCTGTGTGCGTGCATTGTCGACCGCGGCCGCATCGCCGGCGATCATCGCCTCCTGCTGGCGCACGACCTGGCGCTGGTTTTCCAGATCCTGCGCGGAAACGAATTTCTTCGCGATCAGGTCCTCGTAGCGTTGCAGCGTGCTGCGCGAAGCGGCCAGTTGCGCCTCGTCCTGCTTCTTCTTCGCCAGTGCCTGATCGAGTGCGGCCTGGTAGCTGCGTGGATCGATCTCGGCAATCAGGTCGCCCTTGCTGACCTCCTGGCCTTCGGCGAAATGCACGGCCGTCAACTGCCCGCTGACCTGGGCACTGACGGTGACCGTGTTGAGTGCCTGCACGGTTCCCAGTGCGCTCAGGTACAGCGGCACGTCTTGTGTGCGCGCGGCAACGACGGTCACCGGGATCGGTGCAGCATCGCCACCCGCACCCGGCGGGCCACGCCGCGCTCCGCTTTCGCCGCCGCTGCCAAACATCCGCCAGCCGAGAATGGCGGCCACGATGACGATGATGATTCCCGCAATCAGCTTTCCGCGCGACATGCGCACATCCTTATAGTCATGGGTCGGCGCAGACCCTCGAATTCTTGCAGATGGACCGCCTCTGCCTGTTCCGGGCGGCGACGCGCGTCCGACGATCCGCCTTGCCGCACCGCCATACCCTGCGGTCAGGCTCTGATTGCAGGCCGCGCGCGAAGTTTCGCAGAAGATGATGGAGAAACTTCGCAGGAATCAAGGATACGCGCTTTCAATCTGCCGCCGATTCATGCAGACCGGGGCATCATGTCGAGCCAAGCGCACGCAGGTCAGGCCTGGCGCGATGCCGCCAGGCGACGAACTGCCGCAGCAGCCAGAGGATCGAGTCCGCTGTCGTCGATGTCGACATGGGCGGCAAGCTGTTCGCACATGCGTGGCGTCCAGAACTTGCGCAGGTGATCGGCGATGCCCTGGATTCCCGCATCGCGCTCGGGTTCGCTGGCGAAATAGCGGGCAATGTCGTTGGCCATGGCGACCAGGCGTTGCACATCCATCGATCGGGCACCGTGTGCGGCTATGTGATGCCGCCGAGTGTAGACGACCTGCCCGGCATCCCGCGCGGGCTGGCTGATGAAAAACGAATCCACACGCTGGCCGCGGTCGTGTGCCGGGAGCGCAAGGCGTCGCCCGACGCTTGCGCATGCTCCGCTAGCCGCCGTTCCTGCGCTTCAGCAAGGGCAAGGCGCAAACCGACAACAAGGCAAACACGCCGCCGAACAGGAACGTCGTCTGCGAGCCGTATCCATCCCACAGCGCGCCGGCGGCGACGCTGGCAACGAGCAGGGCAAGCCCGGATATCAGGCCGAACACGCCAAACCCGGTACCACGCCAGGCAGCGGGCGTGGAATCGGCGATCATTGCCGCGATCAGGCCCTGGGTCATGCCCAGATGCAGGCCCCAGAGGCCGGCGCCGAGGAATACACCGAACGGTCCGCTGGCCAGGGCAAGGGCGAGATCGGCAAGGATCAACACGACCATGCCGGCGGCAAACAAGCGCATCCGTGACCAGCGATCGGAAAGGGCACCGACCGGCCATGCCGAGGCCGTGTAGACCAGGGCCATGATCACCATCACCAGCGGTACGGCGGAGTTGGACAAGCCAACCTGCGAGCCGCGCAGGATCAGGAACGCCTCGCTGAAGCGGGCCAGCGACAGCAGGCCGCCAACCACGACGATCATCCAGAACGGCTTGCCGAGCGCAGCCAACCCGGCGCGCGAAATGGGCAGGCGCGCAGGCCGCTCGACCTGGTCGGGTTCGCGCACGACAAACACGATCAAGGTAACGGCGACAATGCCTGGCAACACGGCAAACCAGAGCACCGTATTGATGTTGCCGAGGAACATGGCCATCAGGCCCACCGCCAGCAAGGGGCCGATCACCGCACCGATTGAATCCATCGACTGGCGCAAACCAAATGCCGCACCACGGATCTCCGGCGGCGTGATGTCCGCAATCAAGGCATCGCGTGGCGCTCCACGGATGCCCTTGCCAAAGCGATCGAGCAGGCGGGCGGTGACCACCGTGCCAATCGAACCGGCCATTGGAAACATCGGCTTGACCAGGGCCGCAAGGCCGTAGCCAAGCAACACCAGCGGCTTGCGCTTGCCGAAAGCGTCGCTCAGGTAACCGGAAAACACCTTGGTCGCCAGCACCAGCGATTCCGCAGCGCCTTCGATCAGGCCAATCGTCAATGCACTCGCCCCAAGTGTCCCGGCAAGCAGCACAGGCAGCAGGCTGTGCACCATTTCCGAACCGATATCGGTAAACAGGCTGACGAAACCAAGCGCCCAGACACTCGCTGGAATCTTCGCCCGCCGCGAACGGGAATCTTTCATGATTTTCCCCGGGAATCCCGGACTCATAGTACGTGCCCACCCCGCCTTGGGGACAGCGGACCGATGGACGGAAGACTTCAGTCCCCTTCCTGGGATATCCCGCCGCCACCGCATCCACCGCAAATGCGCACAATCGGCAATCGCAGGGCGGGAGCTATCCCGCCGCCCGCGTCCAGTCCGTGGCCCAACAATCCGGAGCGCACAAAAGTGCTCAACCACCTTCGCGCCCTTGTACCGGGCGGCCGCTTCTTCTTCACCGTTGCGATACTGAACCGCCCCGGGTTTTGAGGAGGCTCCAACTCTTGAGAGAATGGAGCCATGAACAAATCGAATAAGTTTTCCCGGGAAGTGCGTG
>MKWR01000028.1 GCA_001899855.1 Lysobacterales bacterium 63-13 | reverse complement strand
CCATCGCCGACAACTGCTCCTGCGTTGTCGGCATACAGGCCATCCATGGCCATCGCCGACAACTGCTCCTGCGTTGTCGGCATACAGGCCATCCATGGCCATAAAAAATGCCGACGCTGAATTGGATCAGCGTCGGCATCGGGGGCGTCTCGTCAGGCGAACCTGACGATCATCGCCGGATCTTCAATGGGCGCGACGGCGCACCGCCACCCAGCCCAGTCCTGCCAGCAGCAAGCCCATCAACACCAGGATCAGCGGATTGCGGATCGGGAGTTCGATCTGCTCCTGCAACGGCACACCTTGCGTGCACGGCAAATTGACCACTTCGAATCCGAACGTGCACACCGCCTGCGACGACGTGTTGGTCGCCACAAGAACCAGACTCGAATTGGCGGCGACCTCGATATTGAACGGCTGCGCCTGGCTGGAGCCGACATCACCGAGGAAGTTGGCTGCCTGGTTCGTCGGATCGTAGGATCCGAGATAGGCACTCATATGCGCATTCGTGGCGCAGGGATTCCCGCCGACCGTATCCGGATCAAAGTTGACCGTCACGCAGGCAGCCGCTGCGCTGGTGTTGTCGTATGTATAGGTCTCGTAATTGAAAACCGTGGTGTCGCTGAAGATTCCCGGATACGCCTTGACCGGGCAAACACTTGCTATGGCATCGCGGAAAATGCGCCCCAATTGAGTCGTCGCGCCAGTGAATTCCCCGATCACAGGACCGGCGGGACATACGGCACCACCGTATGGCTCGAATGGACCCGTGATGTGCCGAGGCACCAAGTTGCCTGCCGTGCCGTTGTCGTTCGGCGCTTGGGCGTTGACCGACAATGCCGCCATCGAAAGCCCGGCAACCAGGCCGAGTATTACTGTTCTCATGACCACAACTCCCCAATGAAGTAGATAGAATTTCCGTGATTGGCTACAGCCCCCACCCAAAGGCCGCTGGTTCCGCCGCGCGATCATGCCAGAAGTTGCATTTCACTTCCATATCCAGAAACGCGCTGCAAGGCGCTCGCGGGAAAGTCGCCGCAAGCATGCGGCGAGGTGGCGATGACCCCGGCCAATGAGGCACGGCGGCGGTCAGGTCAGTTCACGATGCCATCGCTCAGCCGCGTCGCGCAGGGTTCCGCTTTTCTTCGTGGGCCTGTTGGCAGGCGAGGCAGCGCTTGGCAGTTGGATAGGCGACCAGGCGCGCGTAGGGTATCGGGGCGCCGCAATCGATGCACACGCCATAGTTGCTTGCCGCAAGGCGGGCCTTGGCGGCAAAAATGTCCTTCAGCTCGGTTGCGTCGCGCACGACCTCCGCGTTGGTGATGTCGGTGATCAGCGAGGCCAGCGATTCATCGCCCGCATCCGAGGCGCCTGACAACAGATCTTCATAGCCTTCAACGCGCATGCGGGTGAGCCCGGCGCGGATTTCATCGCGCAACACTTGCTCACGCTGATCCAGCGTGCTGGTGAGGTGCTCGCGCTCGGTGTGGGTCAGTGTGGTCATGATTCAGATCCTGGGAGGGGTTTTGCAACGGGAACGACCGGATTCGGTCCTGAATCCCGGCTCGAGGGGCACCTGCACATGAGCAAACCAGGATTTATCCCGAGCCTTGGTTGCATCATCCGGTATCGTTCTGCATGCGCTGCACGCGCTTGCGGTACTCGTGCACATTGTCGCCACGGATACGCTTTTCCTGCGTGCCCTTCACTTCGCCGACTTTCTGCTCCGATCCCGTCACGGGTTGGGCCTCGACTGCGGTTTCGCGCTCGAAGGCGTGCGACTTGTCGGTGTTGCGATAGTAGCGGTACAACGCCCAGTACAATGCCGTTGCGCCCGCCGGGCCCAATGTGAGAAGCCAGAGTCCACCATCGTCGCTCATCACGAATTCCCCAGGATCCAGAGGGCAATGCCTTCAAGAAAGGTGCCGACGGTGATCGCGGTCATCAGCAGCTTCCACTGCTGCACCGGCACGCTGCCCATGGTCTCGCCGGTGCGCCCGTTGACGGCGATGTAATGCAGCATGCCGCCATTGCTGCCCGGCTGGTGATAGGAATAAAGCCACACCGGCAGGTACATCGCCACCCAGCGCGTGCCGTGCACGTCGAGGCGTTCCTGTTCCCAGCGCACGCCGCGATTGAAGCGATTGACCGACGTCTCGACCTGGCTGCGGGCAATCGACAGCAACTGGTCTTCCAGGCGCGGGCGCAGCTGCTCTACGTCACGATCGCGCTTCTCCGAACTGAGTCCGACGAGGTAGGAGGCGTTCCACTTGACCGCGTTCTTGGTGTCGAACGGCAGGATCGTGTTGATGATGTTGTTGGTGTTGGCGCGCGTATCGTGATTGGCGCGTTCGCTGGATGATTCCAGCGGCAGGTCGTCGACGGTGAAGTCGACATGCCGATCCACCTGGTAGACGTCGGCGTCGTAGTAGGTTTCCTTCTTTTCGCCCGAGCCACGGGTGTACTCGCGGGTCTTGATCTCGCCCTTGCCGGCAACGTCGGCGCTCGCCTTGCCATCGACGATCATGTACGGCAGGTAGACGCCGATGACGTTCTCGGGGGTGAACTGCTCCTTGAATTCCTTCAAGGCGAACAATCGCCGCTTGTCCACGAACTGGCGAATGCGGGCAACGGCATCATCCTTCTTGACGTGGAACGGCAACACCGCATCGGGCACCGCGCCATTGGCGATCTGCTCGTTGACACCAAGGACGTGGCGACACCAGTGACAACGCGCGGTCATCGAGTTTTCGGTGTTGATCGTCACCTCGGCACCGCAGCCGGTGCATTTGAAACTCATCAGGCTGGCCGAGTCGGCGGCGATGTCGCGCGCGCCGGAAGCGATGACGGTGCCACTGAGCTGATCGAGGCCTTCACCAAGACCGAATGCCTCCTCGATCCGCTCGCCGTGCCACTCGTGACGGCAGTACTGGCAGATCAGCAGGTCGCTGCCGGGCTTATGGCGGATTTCCGTTGCACCGCACTTGGGACAGTGGTTGAGGCCATCCTTCAGTTCGACCGCCGAGGTATCGATGGCGACCGGATCGGGGGCCAGCAATTCGTCGCGAATGGGCTTCGGCAGCGTGGCCGGGTCGATCGGAAAACTGCCGGGGACCGGCGGCACGTCCTGCGGCGAGCCGGGACCGCTGACGGGTGGCAGCGGCGGTGGATTGCTGGTGTTCGACATGATGCTTGCTGGACTCGCTGCTTAGCTTACAAGCCGAGTGTCTTGGATTTGAGCGCGTCGTAATCGGTCTGCGTGATCAGGCCGAGATCGAGCATTTCCTTGGCTTTTTTCAGCTTGGCGATCGGATCTTCCGCAGGTGCCGCGGCAGGCGCCACCGGCTGCTGCAAGCTGCCGATGCCGCCCATCATCCCCGAGGCCATGCCAATGCCCATCATGCCCGCCGCACCGCCGTTTTCACCGGCCGACTGCATGCCCTGCGCGACACTTGCCTGCAGGTTGGAATTGCCGCGCGCACCGGCGAGCGCATCGGCGCGCTGCACGGTCTTCAGCAGTTCCTTGGTGTTCGCGTCGTACTCGATGGAGACGATGGCGGTCTTGGCAATGACCAGGCCGCGGTCGGATTTCCATTGATAGGCATTCTCCACCGCATCGGACAGGCTCTTGGCGAAACCCACCGAATCCTGCTGCAACTTGGTGATGCGGTTGCCCTTGCCCGGGTCGTTCGAGTACAGGCTGAACGCCGGTGCCAGCGAGCCGACCACTTCGTTGAAGAGCTGGCTGGCCGCCGCGTTGTCGAGATCGGTGAAGTCAAAGACCTTGCCGGCTTGCAGGTATGCGGCCGGAACGAAGTTCTTCACGAAGAGGATGGGATCGACGATTTTCAGCGTGTACGAGCCGCGCGTCACCGCGCCGACCTGGGTGCCGAGGAAGCCGTCGTCCCAGTAGATTTCCGATTGCGTACCGAAGCGGTTGTCTGGCAGTTCCTTCAGCGAAACGAAGAACGCGGCCTGCTGCGAACCCGGCTGGCCGCCAAACTTGAAGCGCTCCCAGCTCTGCTTGATCAGCGATTCGACAAGTCCCCCGCCGGAGAAGATCGACTTTGAGTTGATGTCGTCCGAGCGCCATTCGTAGCCACCCGGCTCGGCGGCGAAGCCGGTGATCGCGCCGTCCTGGAACAGCAGCAGCCCGTATCCCTCGGGTACGACGATCTTCGAACCATTGGTGATGATGTTCGATGAACCCTTGGTATTGGAGCCACGTCCGGCATTGGTGCCTTGTGGCACTGCTGCGAACAAGGCCGCTGTCGCCGGCAAGCCAGCCGGAACCGTGTAGAAATCCTTCCACTGGTCAGCGAGCGCACCACCGATCGAACCCACCACCGCCTGTACAAGACCCATGACATCTCTCCGCGATTCGTGGCCGGCATCGTACCCGCCATGCCCGGCGAACTATACATTCCCGGATCAACGACGTGGCGGAATCCGGGTTGAAGGAGAAGGAAAAAAAAAGCAGACCCGAGGGTCTGCTTTTTTCCGTAGTGACCCGATCAACTCAATCGACCGAATAACTCTGCAGTGACACCGGTGTCGTGCCCGCCGTGATGCCGGCGCCCGTGTTGTCGTAGCAGTAGGAGTTGATCGTTGCCGGGAAACCACCCGCCGCACCCGTGTCGAGTTGCAGCCACCCATAATTGATTGCGGCGGTCGACTCGTTGTAGAAACGGACGCCAAGATACTTGCCGGTATTGGTCGTCTGCCAGTTGACGAAATTCGCAGCTCCACCACCACCTGAGGCGACACTATAGGTGCCGGTGGCATCAATGAGGGCACCCGCGCTGAGGGCCTGGTAGACGGTACCAACAGCCAATCCGCCGGCGCTGTTCGCCGGAGCGGACGGCCAGAAGAAATACAGCGCAGAGGCACCTGTCTGATAAAGATTGATATCCCATCCAGCTACCGCGCCACCGGATGTTCCACCGGTGCCCGTGACGATATTGAAATAAACACCGTCAATATTGGCAGGGACGGGTACGGCGGAGGGGCCGCAAACAACGGCCGCCAGAGCTCCCGTCGATGTCAATGTGGCGGTAGCAATCGCAAAAGCCGCGAGTGCCGGGATCTTGCCGTATCGGAATTTCTTGAATTGCATCATTTGTCCCCAATAATGTCATCCAATTGCAGGATGACGGTTCGAGTATTTGGCCGCGATTCCCTGGCTGGCTCCGACCGCACTTCCACCGCGAAGCCGCTCCAAGGGCAAATCCTAGCAGGAAACGACGGTGAAGTTGCCTAGCCCTGGAACAGAAATTGCGAACTCCCTCGTAGACTGAATGGAATGCGGCTCATGCCTGAAGCGAGCACGTGGCGGAGCATCCAGTTGTCGATTGGCCTCGATAGCGACCTGACCTTTACGGGTTGACTCGGCAAGTCCATCGGCCAGGTTGGCAGTTGGCACGACTCCTGATCGCGGTGTCGGCAGCGCCGTTCCAGCACCACTTGCCGGGGCGAGGATACGGGTTCGGATAAATCGTCTCGCGCGAGATCTCCCCGCTGGACAGCGCCGTGCTGACCATTGGCGCGCTGCAGGCCGGCAGCAAGGAAAACATCATTCCGGACAAGGCCACGCTGAAGCGCAACATGCGCACCTACGACGAGCACGTGCGCGAACACATGCTCGGTGCGATCCAGCGCATCTGCTGCGCCGAGGCCGACACCTCGGGCGCGCCGCAGCCACCGGATTTCGTCGAACCCAGCCGCTATCCATTGACCGAGAACGATGCTGAAGCCGCCGCGCGGGTGGCCGAGGCATTCCGCACCGAGTTCGGCGATGCCGCACGTGACACGCAGCGCGCATCCGCCAGCGAGGATTTCAGCGAATTCGGCCGCGCCTGGAAGGTGCCTTGCGTGTCCTAGTTCGTCGGCGGCACCGATCCGGCGACCTGCTGCAAGGCGCTGGCCGAAGGCAGCGTGCGCAGGATTCCCGGCAACCATTCGCCGCGCTTTGCGCCGGGACTGGAACCGACCTTCGAGATCGGCGCGCGAGCCATGCTGGCCGCGGCTTCGGTGTGCAAGCCGGCGCAGGAAATCGACCCAGGTTCGTGATGCAGGCTTTCGAGAGCGAACCAGTGCTAGTCCGGCAACTCATGCGGGCACAGGTGGCCCGAAATGGGACGCCAGCGTTGCGTAATGATCGGCGGCGCGGGCAACCCCGACCCGCGTTGCCTTGATGCAGTCGTCAGTAGCCGCTGCCGAAACCGGGGCGCTCGCGCAGCATCTTGAAGCGGGAAAACCCCAGGGCACCGAGCTGATCGAGATCGAAGTCGATCATGCCCATCGCTTCGCGTGCCTTGAACGGCACCGAGCACAGCAATTTCTCCGGACTGCCGATCTTGTTCGCCTTCGATACCGAGGGGTAGCAGATCTTCGATGGACAGGTCAGTGCGCAGCCGGCGTTGGCGAACAGCGTGATACGCGACTTTTCACCGATCGCGGCAAGGAACGCCTCGTCCTGGTTGAGGCGCATCGGCAGCACGACGGTGTCGTACAGCTCCAGGGCACGGTCGATTTTCGCGTGGCTGTCAATCTCCTTGATGACACTGGCCTCGATGCGATAGTGCGGGAAATCGCGCCGGATCCATCGCGCAAGCTTGTCGTTGGTGACGATGACCGCATTGCCTGGCAGGTGGTATTTCTCGAACATCCCGCTGTAGCTGGCGTATTCGTCTTCATCGACGATGTGATTGGTGAGCGGGAGACGCACGCCGATGTGGTGCGCGTACATCGCCTGCACATCGGCATCGCTCAGCTGGGGAGCGCGAAAGAAGCGCCCACCATACAGCGAACAGCGTTCGACGAAGCCAAACAGGCTGTCCACCTGCGCCAGCGGCATGCGCGGATACGAGGCGCGCAGGAACGCCATCACCGGCAATTCCATCGGTTTGCCGCGTGCCGACAGGGTGAAATCGAAATGCGGCTGATAGCTCGCTTGCGCCGCCGGCCGATCGAGCGCAGCAGAGGCGGCGGGAATCGTCGACTCACGCGTGTCGAGCGGGACTGTGGTTGCATTCATCGAGGTAGCGGCCGCGATCGGAGTGGTGCAGTCAATGGCGGGGAGTCTGTTACCCCAGCACCAGTCCGGCCTTGACCAAGGTCAAGATGCGGCAACGCATTCCTGTCGTCCCGTTCGGCTGGCAACAGGCGCACCGGCATTCCCGACGATCGCGCCTGGCTTGCCTTGTTGCGACATTCCCATGTCATCCAGCGCGACAGGTGTTCCACTCGCAAGCTGATGATTCGTTCCCACCAGGGAATTCACGATCATGCAACGGGGCTTGTCCTCCGGGGGCTTGCAAGTCCGCAAGCTTGTACGTACATTAGTACGTATGGACGATTTCCTGCTGACCGACAACCAACGCCGTGTACTGGAATACATCCGCCAGCACACGCTTGAACGCGGACGACCACCAACCCTGCGCGAGATTGCCGATGCGCTGGGTTTTGCCCGGCACAGCTCGGCCCAGGATTACGTCACCGCCCTGGTGCGCAAGGGTGCGCTCGAACGCGCGCCGCATCGCGGCCTGCGCCTCAATCATCGCTCAAGGACGCCGGCGGCCGTGATGCTGCCCCTCGTCGGCCGTGTGGCCGCCGGTAGTCCGATCCTCGCCACCGAAAACATCGAGGGTGAATTCGGCATCGATGCCAGCCTGTTCCGCCCGCGCCCGGATTATTTCCTGCGCGTGGTTGGCCTGAGCATGCGCGATGCCGGCATCCTCGATGGCGATCTTGCCGCGATCCATCGCACGCAAAGCGCCGATGACGGACGCATCGTGGTCGCCCGTGTCGATGACGAGGTCACCCTGAAAACCCTTGAGCGCAAGCGCGGACGGATTCGCCTGCTTCCAGCCAATCCCGATTTCGCGCCGATCGAGATCGATCCGCAACGCGAGTCCTTCGCGATCGAAGGACTCTATGTCGGCATGATCCGGAGAACGTAGTGTCTCGACCTGGAAGTTCGCAAACACCGGGGGCATGGCCGCGCGCAGCTGGCGTGTCCCGGCACACGTGGCATGGCGAGTCCCATGAGCCGGAACCCGCCAGGCGTGACCGGGCCGCACGCGAATGCCGTGAAACATCCGGATCGAGGTATTGAATGTCCGCCGTCCTTGCATCGCCTTTTCTTGCCTCTTCTTCGCGTCCCCGCCCTTCCACGCTCAGTGAAGTACTCGGGCATCCCGGCATCTGGCGGGGCGGTGCCGAACCGGTCTTGCCGGTGCGTACCCAGGCCAGTGGCAACGCCTCACTCGACGCCTTGCTGCCGGGAGGCGGCTGGCCGATTGGTTCGCTGATCGAAATCCTCATCGGCAATGACGGCCTCGGGGAACTGGGACTGCTGCTCCCGGCGTTGGCGGCCTTGACCCGCAGACGACATCGCGTGGCCATCATCGCGCCACCCTACCTGCCCTACCCGCCAGCTCTGGCGGCAGCGGGCATCGATCTCGATCACCTCGTGCAGATCGATGCCGATGTTGCCGACTCGCACTGGAGTGCCGAACAATGCCTGCGCGCCGGATGTTGCGCAGCCGTCGTGCACTGGTTGCCGGATGCCGATTACCGGCAATTGCGCCGACTGCAACTGGCAGCGGAAACCGGCGGTGCCCTGGCCTTTGTCTTCCGCCCGGCGCAGGCCAGGGACCAATCCAGTCCGGCCGCTCTTCGCCTTGGAATTTCCCATTCGGAATCAGGAACCTGCATCGAAGTCTTGAAGTGTCGCGGCATCATGGATGGACGCTTGAAACGGCGCTTGCCGTTGCGCACGGAAGACGCGCAGGCAAGCCGGCAAGGCAACGCCCAAGCTGCGCGAATGACCGCTCAGGCCGATCCGCGGCCCTGATATTTCCCGGCGACGTAGTTCTCCACGACCTCGATGAAATCCATGGCGATGTTGTCGCCACGCAAGGTCATCGCCTTTTGCCCGTCAATGAACACCGGCGCCGCAGGTGATTCCCCGCTGCCGGGCAGCGAGATGCCGATGTCGGCGTGTCGCGACTCGCCCGGCCCGTTGACGATGCAACCCATGACCGCAAGGGTCATGTTCTCGACACCGTCGTACTTGATCCGCCATTCCGGCATCTTCGCCCTGACGTGCTCCTGCACCGACTTGGCGAGCTCCTGAAACAGCGTACTGGTGGTGCGCCCGCAACCCGGGCAGGCGGTGACCATCGGCGTGAATGCACGCAGACCCATCGTCTGCAGCAGTTCCTGGGCAACGATGACTTCACGCGTGCGCGATTCGTCCGGCTCGGGCGTCAGCGAAATGCGGATCGTGTCGCCGATGCCTTCCTGCAACAACACCGCCAGTGCAGCCGTCGAGGCAACAATGCCCTTCGATCCCATGCCTGCCTCGGTCAAACCGAGGTGCAGGGCGTAATTGCAGCGCGCAGCGAGATCGCGATAGACCGCAATCAACTCCTGCACGCCGGAAACCTTGCAGGAGAGGATGATCTGGTCGCGCCCCATTCCGAGTTGTTCGGCGCGCGCCGCGGAATCCAGCGCCGAGCGGATCAAGGCCTCGCGGGCGACACGTGCCGCGGACCAGGGCTCGCTGCGCGCATGGTTCTCGTCCATCAGCGTCG
The DNA here is from genome assembly GCA_001899855.1 of Lysobacterales bacterium 63-13. Classification (GTDB taxonomy): domain Bacteria; phylum Pseudomonadota; class Gammaproteobacteria; order Xanthomonadales; family Rhodanobacteraceae; genus Dokdonella. The sequence goes on along the minus strand of MKWR01000028.1, from coordinate 82,035 downwards.
CCACCATGTTCTGATCGAGCGAACCCCAGTTCGCGCCAATGCGCACCGGCTTGGAGAAACGCAAGGCGGTATCGATGATCGCCGCGAACTGACTGTCCTTCTTGCGACCGAAACCGACGTTGCCGGGATTGATCCGATACTTCGCCAATGCTTCGGCGGCAGCCGGCTCATCGGCCAGCAATTGATGCCCGTTGTAGTGGAAATCGCCGATCAGCGGCACCTCCACACCCATCATAGCGAGACGATCACGGATTCTCGGTACCGCCGCCGCAGCCTCGGCATTGTTGACCGTCAAGCGCACCAGCTCGGAACCGCTGCGGGAAAGCTCGGCGATCTGTCGTGTGCTGGCGACCACATCGGCCGTGTCGGTATTGGTCATCGACTGCACGACCACCGGTGCAGCACTGCCGATCAGGACCGCACCAATGCGGACACCGACGCTGTCACGCCGCGTCATCGCGCTATCGGGAGAACTGCTCATTGACGGGCTGGGTCGCGATGCGTCCGGAAATTCGGAATGGCCAATTATGCCGCATCCCGTGCAAGCACCGGCGCGATTGCAGCGTCGCTGCCTGCCGCGTCGGCTGGCAACCCGCTCCGCTCCTCCAGCATGGCCATGCCGGGGCGACGCTGAGCACATTGCACGATCGCCGCGCCAGTTGCCTGCACATGCACAACCGGCGCCAGATTGGGGATTGCCACCTTGACCTAGGCCGGTTCGTCCTCGGCGACTCGTTGCGGATTCGCCGCCGAAAGCCCCTCGTCCGGAAGATCAAGCGCAGGCAAGGTAAAACGCAGATACGCGCCCGCCGACTCCATGAGGCCGGCACCCGATACATCGAAGGAACACGCCGACGACGGCCAGCGGTGCGGGTCCTCCGGCAACGTCAGGCGAATGGATCCGGCATCCCGCTCGAACAATCCCGGTGCAAGCAGGGAGCTGTAGACAGCCGTATCGTCCGCTCGGATCGGTGCAAGCAGGATGCCGCGCCGGTCGCTGAGCGGATTGCCGCTGGCGTCAAGCGCACTGATGCCAACTGCCAGTGATCGCCGCGCCAGCAAGGCAATGCCCGCATCGATGCGTGCCTCGTCATCGACACGCATCCAGCGGATCACGCCGACCATCCAGTCCGGTGGCAAACCGCCACCGTCCGGCAAGGCCAGGCCGACCAGTTCGCCGACTTTCGCCTTCACCGCCTCACCCGAACCGCGACGCTCCCAAAGCAGGCGATAGCCGCCAAAACCCTGATCGATGATCCGCGCCGGCATGGCCTGCGCACGCAGGTTCTCCGCGTTGCCATGCACCCAGGAAGCGGCGGTGTCGCTGCCGGACAGATGGATCGTCGTGCCACGGATGCGGCGCAGAAACGCTTCGAAATCGAGGTTTCCTGAAAGCATGAAATGCAGGTCGTGCAAACCAATCACGCTCTGCAGCTCGTAGCCCCCCGGCAATCGGATATCCCCGCGCTCGCCTGCCGAACTCCAGCCATCGACAAGGCGCTGGGTCAGGTCGATATCGACCTGGATCGGCGGGCCGCCGCGCATGCGGAACGTGACCAGGCGCAGTCCCGGTGGCAGGCTGGCGATCTGCGACTCGACATGATCCAGCACCTTGGCCAGGCTGATCGACATCAGGCCATGGTTGCCTGATTCGCGCTCCTCGGGCAGATAACCGGGGCCGCTGTCATTGTCCGCGTCGACCGCATATGCCGCCAAAGTTTCGCCGGTACCCGCGCCGAATTCGCAGTACGGCGCGAATGCCGCGGTCAGCGCAATCACCTCGACCAGCTCGCGCTGGGTGAAATGGTACGGATTGGCCAACGCCAGCAACAAGGCGTGCGTATAGGCCGTCATCGCGGTGATCGGCGCGCCGACCACGGCATCGTCGACGGCACGGTGATCGAGGCCGAGCGAAGCGATGAACCGATAGACGTCATGCAACTCCTGCCATGCCCCAGGTGGTGGCGTGCGATAAAGCAGATAGGCCCGATGCAACCGCGCGCCACCGTGGATCAGTGCACGAACCGCTGCCGTGGTCACCTGCTTGCGCCGCAACATCGGCGCACTTCCGTTCGGGGCGCAGAAATCGTACAAGGCGATGCGATAGCCGCGGGCAAGTTCATTCTGGAACTTTTGCGCCAAAGTGCCGAGTTCGGTGCGTTGCGGCGGCAGCGGAAAACTCGCGCCGATGATCTGTTTCTCGACCAGCCCCGCCAACTGGTTGACCGGCACCCGCAGGATCTCCAGAGCCTCCAGCCGCTCGGCCGGCGCGGTGCGCATGCGGTTCATGGCCCGCAGCGCCTCGACGAGCATGCGCGCGGTGGCCGAGAAGTTGGCCAAGGGCAGCGCATCGACCCAGGCGCGGACGGCGCGTGCTTCGGTATTGAAATCACCCGCCTTGGACATGCGCCGATCGGGCAGGTCCCGCAGCAGACGGCGATGAAGTTCACTCATGGCAGTGGCCGTTTTGCCGGAAAAGTTCGGCATCGGCATAACTTAGCAAATATCGAGTCAGCGAGTCGGCATGTCGCCCATCCCGCAGCCTATGCGGGCCGCTGTCAGCGCGCGCGATTCAACGCTCCGGTGAGCATCCGCGCCAGCAGACGCTCCTTGAGCGACGTTGGCCGGGCGAGACCCATGCGCGCCAGCAACTCGCCGTCCCGCGCTCCCGGGGCAATGACCGCCGCGGCGATCCGGTGCCAGCCGGATGCCTTTGCCATGGCTGCCTTCAACCAGCCAAGCCCGCCCAGCAGGCGCAATTCAATGTCATTGAAATCGCTGCCAAAGGGATAATCGAGGAGCAGGCCCTGGTCCCGCGCGGGTTTGAGCCGCGCCTGCAGTTGCGCCGCGGTATTCGCCGCCCACGCCGCCGGGATCACGAAATCCGCGGCAAGCTTGTGCGCTCGAATCGCCTCATCGACCAGATGCCGGTGAAATTGCGCGTCGCTGATCGAGATCATCGAGATCGCGCATTCCTCATCGGTCTTGCCACGCAGATCAGCGATGCCGTATTCGGTGATGTAGATGTCGCGCAGGTGGCGCGGGATCGTCGTATGGCCGTAGTTCCAGCGGATGTTCGATTCGAGTCGGCCATGCGCGCGCCGCGTCGCGCGCAGCATCAGGATCGAACGACCGTCGACAAGTGCATTGGCGAGGGCGACGAAGTTGAATTGCCCGCCGACGCCGCTGACCACGCGACCATCCTCGGTGGCGTCCGAGGCGGCGGCACCCAACGCCGTGGCCAGCATGCAGGTATTGAAGAAGCGTGCATTGCGGCGTTGCAGGACGGCCAGTCGCTCATGCCCGAGCTGCAGTCGATTCACCTCGGAAATCCGACTCATCTCGAGCCCGGCGTAGTCCTCGCCCTCGAGATTCGCCAACCATTCGTACAAGGCATGCGTGCCAAGGCAGAAACCGCCCTGCAGGTAGTATCCGCCAAGCAGCTTGCGCCCCTCGATGTGGCGATCGAGTGCCGCGAGGGCCTGCTCGTCATCGAGGTCATTGGCCACCTCGCCGCCATCCGCCAGGCGCAGGCGATCGCCCGCAATCGCACAGCGGCCATCGAGCACACCGATCGCCACGAGATGGCGCAGGGACTTCGCATCAAGCCGTGGCGGCAGCACGTCGAACGCACGCAAGGCACGGGCGTCGCCAGTGCGCAGGGTTTCACCGATAGCCCCGGCATCGAGTGCTTCCTGCACCGGCAGATCCTGGTAGACACGACGGGTCAGGATGCCGTGACGGCGCAGGTGCATGAATCCATCCATGACCATTTCGCTCGATCCGTGCAAGCCGCTCGTGAACGGTGCCAGGCCGCCAACCCGCTCGGCCAGGCCAGGCGCGACACCACCAGCGCCCAGCGTTTCGATCAACTGCCGGTAACGATCATTGCGCTCATGGCGCAGGACCAGGGCCGCGACCAGCGCATCGGACAAGGCGCCGATGCCGATCTGCAAGGTGCCGGCATCGCGGACAAGGGTGCTCGCGTGCAGGCCGATCGCATATTCGACATCGTCGACGCTGCCGTGCGGCAAGGCAAACAGGGGTTGCTGCGGTGTGCTGCAGAGGATGATGTCGAACAACGCGTCTGCCGCGCCGACATCGGCGTCGCCACCGAGGAACGGCAGTTCCTCGCAGACCACGCCCACGCCCAACGGCCTGGGCAATCCCGCCTCGCGCATGAAATCAATCAGGTCGAGGGTGACATCCGGATTGCAGCCAAGGCTGTAGCGGGCTTGATCGCCCTGCCCGCGCCGGGCAACCAGTTGCGCGACCACGTTGATGCCGGCATCGACCAGGTCATGGGCGACCGCGGTGTAGTTGAGGCTCACGTAATCGCGTTGCGCCTGCGTCGAGCCGAGCATCGCACCCGACTGGAAATAAAACTCGTGGACGCGGATGTTGGCGGGCAGCGCATTGCCGCGCATGGCCGCCACGTAATCCAGATCGGGATAATCCGCACCGAACTGGCGCGCAAGGAACGGCTCGGCAAAGCGCCGCTCGATGTCGCTGCCCGGCTTCGGCACGGCCAGCGACAAGGCCGTGTGGATGGTCAGTTGGCGCGACGCATCGGCAGCGATGCGTCGATACAGCGCATTGACCAGGTGATTGGGCTTGCCGATCCCGAGTGGAATGGCAAGCACCACATGCTTGCCGCAGGATTCAAGAATCCGCTCGACGCATTCCCCGATGTTTTCGATGTGGCTAATCCGGCGCATGAAAATCCCGCTCTGGCTGCGACGACATCCTACTGCGAAGCACAAGCGCCGACGGATGAGTTGCCATGTTGCCCTCCAGCTTGGGTATGATTCCCGGGAACAGGGTGCGACAAAATGTCAGAGCGGTTCAAAATCGCCATCATCGGATCCGGGCCGGGGGGCTTGTCGGCGGCAGCGCGTGCGGCCGAACGCAACGTATCGCACGTGCTGCTCGAGGCCGAAGCACATCTGTCGAACACGATCTACCTGTACCAGAAGGGCAAATACGTGATGGACGAGCCCGGCATCCTGCCGCTGCGTTCGCCCATTCCGTTCGAGGCGGGCCTTCGCGAGACGATCCTGGATCGCTGGAACGAGACCTGTGCCCGCCTCAAGGTCAACGTGCGCCATCGCCACGAAGTCGCCGCAATCAATCGTCGCGATGACGGCATCTTCGAGATCCGCTGCCAGAACGGCAACCGCCTCGAGGCCGAAGCCGTGGTCCTCGGCATCGGCCTGCAGGGCAACCTGCGCAAGCTCGGCGTTCCCGGCGAGGATCTGCCCTTCGTCCAGTATCAGCTCGATGACCCGGATGCCTATGAAGGTGAAACCATCGTCGTCGTCGGTGCCGGCGATGCGGCCATCGAAAACGCAATCGCCCTGGCCCGGCAGAACAATGTCGTCATCATCAATCGCAAGGACGAATTCGGGCGCGCCAAGAAAGGCAACGAAAGCGCGATCCTCAAAGCCATCGATGACGGATTGATCGAGTGCTACTACAACTCGGCACCGGAAAAAGTCGAGGCGCTGAGTGCCGGACGCAAGCCCGGGCGGATGATCCTGAATACCGCAAACGGTCGCGCGCAGATCCTCCTCGACCGCGTCATCGCGCGCCTCGGTGCCACTGCCCCGCGCGGCTTCGTCGAAGCCTGCGGCGTGGTCTTCCCGAACAAGGATCCGGCCTCGGTGCCGGCGATCAGCGCGCAATACGAATCGAATGTAAAAGGCCTCTACATCGTCGGCGCGCTTGGCGGCTATCCGTTGATCAAGCAGGCGATGAACCAGGGCTATGAAGTCGTCGAATACATCACCGGCACGGCGGTCGAACCCGCCGATGCGCCGCTGCTGAAGGCCAAGTTCAGCAACCTCAGGGGCATCGGCAGTGTCGAGCAGGCGCTTGCGCAGATCCAGAAGAACGTGCCCGTGCTCTCGCACATCACGCCGCTGCAGATGCGCGAGTTCATGCTCGATTCGGACATCCGCACGCCGGCCGAGGGTGCGGTCATCTTCGAGCGCAACGACTACACCAACAGTTTCTATTCCATCGTCGAAGGCGAAGTGCGCATTGCCGTCGAAAACAAGCCACATCCGATCGTTCTGCGTCGCGGCGAATTCTTCGGCGAAATGAGCCTGATCTCCGGCCGCCGGCGTTCGGCCACCGTGCTCGCCGGGGCAAACTGCGTGCTGGTCGAAACGCCGCGGCGCTCGATGAATCGACTGATCAATTCGGTCGAGGCAGTCAAGGCGGAGATCGATCGCATCTTCATCATGCGCGCGATCCAGTCGCGCTTCGCCTCCGAAGCGAGTTCCGAACAACTGGCCGAAATGGCGGCCAGCGCCACGCTGCAGCGTTACAAGGCTGGCGACTATGTTTTCCAGGAGGGCGAGGACGGCGATTGCCTGCAGCTCGTGCGCGTCGGCTCCCTGACGATTTCGAGGAACATCGGCGGCAAGGAAATCGTCCTGACCTATGTGGCGGCCGGCAACTATGTGGGCGAAATGGCGCTGATGGGGGAATCGAAACGTTCCGCCAGCGCGCGCGCCGCCATCGCAACGGAAACCATCCGTCTCGACGGGCCGGTGTTCAAGCGCCTCATCAGCCGCATTCCAGCGCTGCGCCTGCGCCTGCAGAAGGAATTCAAGGAACGCACCGCAGCCAACCTCGCCATGCAATCGATGCCGGGCGGCGGCGACATCATCTCGTTCCTGATGGCGCAGGGCGCCGGCGAAGCCACCGACATCCTGCTCATCGACGAATCGCTGTGCATTCGTTGCGACAACTGCGAGAAAGCCTGCGCGGAAACCCATTCCGGCACCTCGCGACTCGACCGTGAAGCCGGGCCGACCTTTGCCAACGTGCACGTGCCGACTTCCTGCCGCCATTGCGAGCATCCGCATTGCATGAAGGATTGTCCACCGGATGCCTTGCGCCGCGCCCCCAACGGCGAGGTGTTCATCAATGACAACTGCATCGGCTGTGGCAACTGCGAGCGCAACTGCCCGTACGGAGTGATCCACATGGCCAGCAAGCCACCGAAGAAGCCCGGCCTCCTGCAATGGCTGTTGCTCGGCCGCGGCCCCGGACCCGGCGAGGCTCCCTACGATCCGGATGCGGTGAAGGACCCGAAGGCGAAGAAGGCCGTCAAGTGCGACATGTGCAAGGATCAGGCCGGCGGTGCCGCGTGCGTACGCGCCTGCCCGACGGGTGCCGCGATCCGAATCAGCCCGGAGGAGTTTCCCGCCTATGCACAGTCACGCCGTTGAGCGGATGTGCCCGCATCGCGCCATGCCCTGCCGGTTCGGGCGGGCACCGCGGCGACCTGCCGATTCCGGCGAACGCCAGCCCGGGGAGTAAGGCGTGCACGATTCCATCCTGACCCACGCGAAATCGCGTTACCTGTGGATCTCGCTCGGCCTGTGCGTGATTTCCATCGCCCTGTACATCTGGCACGACCCGGGCATCGCGCCAAATGGCGGAACCTGGCTGGGTTACACGCTGGGCACGGTCGCCGCACTGCTGATCGTCTGGCTGCTGCTGTTCGGCATCCGCAAGCGCAGCTATTCAACAACCATGGGCAGCACGCTGGGCTGGCTCTCGGCGCACGTCTACCTCGGCACCGCCTTGATCCTGATCGCCCTGCTCCACTGCGGTTTCCAGTTTGGCTGGAACCTGCATACGTTGACCCTGGTGCTGATGCTGATCGTGATTTTCAGCGGCTTCTTCGGCGTCTACACCTACCTGCGTTATCCAACGCTGATGACGCGCAATCGCGAAAGTGCAACCCGCGATGCGATGCTCGACGAGATCGCCGAAATCGACCAGAACGCGTTGTCACTGGCGGATGGCATTGCCCCGGAAATCCATGCCGTGGTGCTGCGTTCAATCGAGAACACGCGCCTTGGTGGTGGCGTCTGGACGCAGTTGCGCGCACGCGACGGCTCCGATATCGCCATCGCGCGAATAAAGGTGGCAATTGAAAAGCGGGAAACGCAGATCGGCGCTCCGCCACCATCCATGCAGGCCGGGCAGACCATCCTGGCAATGGTCGATTTTCTTGCCGGGCGCGCCGACGACAAGCAGTCCGAAGCGCTGCGCAAGCTGATCGACATCCTCTCCCGCAAGCGCGCGCTGGCCACGCGGGTGGCGCGCGACATCCAGTATCAGGCAATCATGGAGATCTGGCTGTACATCCATGTGCCGCTGTCGATCGGCCTGCTTGCCGCCCTGATCGGCCACATCATTTCCGTGTTCTTCTACTGGTAGGACGAAGCCCGGCCGATGCCCACGCCCGCAACCCATCCGAATCACGCGAGGCCGACGCCATGCGCTGGCTGATCCGTCGCGTGCTGAAAAAAGGCAAGAGCTCGATATCCTACGAGGACGATACCCACTTCGGCGAAGTGCTCACCATCGGCCGCGCCTCCGATCAGGCCATCTTCCTGCCTGATCTGCGCGCGGCGCTCAACCACGCCAGCGTCACCGCCACCGGCAATGGCCAGTACCGCGTCGAATCACTGATCGTCGCCGGTATCCGCGTCAATGGCGAAATCACCTATGCGATCACGGTCGGTCCTGGCGCGATCATCGAACTTGGCTCCACGCGCCTGACCCTGCTCGATGCGCGCGGGGATTACGACGCGGCTGTCGAAGTGTCGGCGATCGACAAGAGCGAACAGGCGCAGATGCAGTCCCGGCGCAAGAAGCCGACCAGCCTCTCGCAGACCTGGATCAGCAAGCGCTGGCCGTCCTGGCTGTTGTTCCTGTTGATCCTGGCGTTTGGCCTGTTGCTGCCGGCGGCGACCCATGTCGTGCCCGGTCTCAACAACGTGCTGCGCCATTCGCCATTGCCCAGCACCATGTTCTGGAACCCCGGCGAGGTGGACTCGGCGCACCGCTACTTCGCCGCTGACTGCAAGCGTTGCCACGAAAACGCATTCCTGATGGTCCGCGATTCCGCCTGTACAACCTGTCATGCGAGAACGAAGGCGCATGCCGACCCGGCGAAGTTCAATATTCCGGCACTCGGCGACGCCCGTTGCGGCACCTGCCACCAGGATCACAACGGCGAGCGCGGCATGGTCAGCACCGATCAACGCCTCTGCGCAAATTGCCACGCGGATCTCAAGGACCGCAGCAAAGGGGCCAGCCAGCTGGTGGACATTTCCGATTTCGGCACCGCCCATCCCGAATTCCACGTCAGCCTGCCGGGCTGGAACGCCAGCGACGAATTCACTCCGAAATCGATGCCCTGGTCGAACGCGCTGAAGGAGAATTCCGGCCTCAAGTTCAACCATCTCAAGCATCTGAAGCCCGACGGGCTGAAGACGCCGGATGGCCTGAAGATCCTCACCTGCGCCAACTGCCATCAGCCCGACGTCTCGGGTGCCGCGATGAAGCCCATCGCCTTCGAGACGATGTGCCATGACTGCCACACGCTCGGCTTTGACACCCTGGCGCCCGAACGCGAGGTGCCGCATGCCAAGGTCGAGGCAGTGACCTACACGCTGGACGAGTTCTACGCCAAACGTGCACTCGAAGGCGGTTACGCCGATGCGCGCGCGCCGACCATCGTGCAGGAGCGCCGACGTCCAGGTTCGCCGCCGATGTCGCGCCAGGAACAGGTCGAAGCCCTGGCCTGGGCGCGCGACCGCGCACGCGAGGCGACCCGGACCTTGTTCACCGGCAAGGCATGCGTCACCTGCCACACGGTCAACCCGCCGCCCGCTGGCGAAAACGTCTGGCGCGTCGCCCCGGTGCGCGTATCCGGCATCTGGTACACCAAGGCGCACTTCACTCACGCCAAGCACCAGACCCAGGCATGCGTGGATTGCCACGAGGGCGCGCAGAAATCCGAAGCGTCCAACGACCTGCTCATTCCCGGCATCGAGAACTGCCGCGAGTGCCACGGCGGTGCCCATGCGCGTGAGCAGGTCGCCACGACCTGTATCGCCTGCCATGCCTATCACCGCTCGACGCAGTTGACGTTGGACCAGGGGCAATAGGCGCAATTCTTCGACTGAGCTATGATCGGCGGAGGGTTCCGCATGCAGGCTCGCAGCAGGCAACGGGAGGAGGGATGGGGATCATCAGGTGGTGTGCGCTGTCGTTAGGCGTGGCGCTGTTGTTCGCGTGTGGCGGCGGCAGCAATACCGGTAGCGACGAAGGTACCAATCCAGGTACGCCTCCCGGCAATGGCGACTCGGGTTGCGCTGGATCGTGCGCGAACTCCAGTTCCTTTCTGACTGTCGAGGACATCCAGAAGGTCATCGCACAGGCGGTCGCCGAGGCGCAGGCGCAGGGCAAGCCGGCAACCATCACGGTCATCGACCGCGTTGGCAACGTGCTGGCCGCCTATCGCATGACCGGCGCACCGAGAACGCAGCGGGTCGATTCCGAGCGCGGCGTGGTCGGCGGACTTGAGGGACTCGAGATTCCCAGCGAGCTGACCGCCATCGCCAAGGCGCTGACAGCCGTCTATTTCTCCTCCGAAGGCAATGCCTTCACATCGCGAACCGCCGGCCAGCTGGCGCAGGAGCATTTCGCTCCCGGCGATATCACGGCACCCTCCGGTCCGCTGTTCGGGGTGCAGTTCTCGCAACTGCCCTGCTCGGACATCAGCCGCCGGTTCAATGGCATCGGCCCGGATGCCGGCCCGCATCGCTCCCCGATCGGCCTTGCCGCCGATCCGGGTGGACTTCCCTTGTACAAGGCCGGAGTGCCTGTCGGCGCGATCGGCGTTTCCGCCGACGGGATCTATGGCGTGGACACCAATTCCGGCGACATCGACCGCAACTTCGACGAGATCGTCGCAGTCGCCGGCACATTCGGATTCGCTGCACCGCTGGATCGGCGCGCCGATCGGATCACCGCCGGCGGCCTGACCCTGCGTTATGCCGATATCGAGTTCGCCCAGCTGGCCCGCGATCCGGCCACGGCACCCGCCTTCGCCAGCCTCGGCGCGTCGGCAGGTGAGGTGTTCGCGATACCCGGATTCTTTAGCGGCACCATCGCCCGCGGCCTCGCGTTCGGCCAGATCGAATCCGGCATTCGACCGGATCCGGTCAATTTCCCCGGTCTCGACGCGTTCGTGGTCGACGATGGCACCGGAACCAACCGCTTCCCGCCGATCGATGGAACGGATGGACCGGATGCGCTGACGGCCAACGAAGTACTGACCCTGTTGCGCGAATCGCTCGCGGTCGCCAACCGCACGCGCGCGCAGGTGCGCAAGCCGCTGGGGTCGCCTGCCGGCGAAACCGTCGTCGTCGTTGATACCAATGGCGTGGTGCTGGGAATCGTGCGTTCACGCGATTCGCTGCTGGATGCGGTGGATGTGACCACGCAGAAGGCGCGCACCGCGGCCTTCTTCTCCGGCGGCTATGCCGCGGCCGATATCGCTTCGGTTACGCCGCAACCGCTCGGCCTGCTTTCGAGCAGCCTTGACCTGGGCAACGGAAGCATTGCGTTCACCACCTTCGCGCCGATCAGCCCGTTCGACTATGTCAGTGCCCTGCGGGCATTCCTGCCGCAAGACGGCGCACTGGCCGATGGTGCCGTTGCCTATTCCAACCGGGCGATCGGCAATATTTCGAGGCCGTTCTATCCGGATGGCGTGCCGGGGCGTCCACCCGGTCCGCTGAGCCCTTCGATCGCCAGTTGGAGCGTCTTCAATACCGGTCTTGAGCTGGATCTCGTCTATCCGCAGACGGCACTTTTCGTCGCCTCCTATCTGCAGGAAATCGGCCTGACCGTCAGCCTGGACGGAACCGAGCTGCCACCGATTGGCGAGGCGCCGCGCAACTGTACCGGCATCGACCGTCTGCCCAATGGCATCAGCCTGTTCGGCGGCAGCGTCCCGATCTATCGTGGCGGCACCTTGGTGGGTGCCATTGGTGCGTCTGGTGACGGCACCGACCAGAGCGATCTGGTGGCCTTCCTCGGCTTGCACAACGCCGGCGTCACCCTCGGTGGCGCGATCGGAAACGCAGCGACTGGCATCCGCGCAGACAACCTCGTCCCGCAAGGCGCGCGCCTGCTTTACGTGCAATGCCCGCAGGCACCGTTCCTGAACTCCAACGAACAATACGTATGCGAGGGCAAGTGACATGCGTATCGCACCTCCACCTCGCCATGCGTTGATCACCGCACTGACTGCGACATTCATGCTGGGCGCAACAATGGCTTCGGCACAGGTCAGCCCTGTGCCGACAAGCTGGCTGCAACTGGTCGGCCTGCTGCCGGCACCCACCTACGATCCCTACGAGTCGCAGATTCCGCGCAGGCGCCCCGGCCATCCGCCGGAACCGCTGCCGATGTTCGTCGAACAGAATCCGGATGCGCTCAATCCTGCGCCCGTGGATCAGGCTGGTGCCTTCGTGCCGGTTCCCGATCGCTGGCGCATCATGGAGTCGCTGGGCGTCAATACGCCCTGGTACGATCCTTACAACCAGAATGTCCTCAAGGGTGACAAGCCGATGTTTGGCGAGGACTGGTTCTTCGCCATCACCGGCATCTCCGATACCCTGATCGAACCCCGCGGAATTCCGACACCGGTCGGCCCGCAATCCGGCCCCGGACCGGGTTCCAACGATGTGCTTGGGCAGACCGACCAGATCATCGCCGCGCAGACCGCCATCACCAGTTTCCTGCTCTACAAGGGCGATACCGCGTTCAAGCCGCCAGACTACGAGTTCAGGGCCACACTGGCATTCAACTACAACCGCGTGCAGACGGAAGAGGTCCGCGCGCTGCAATTGGATCCGACCTTTGGCAAGACGCGTGACGATGGCTTCATCGGCGTGCAGGAACTGTTCTTCACCAAGGACTACCGCACTGCCTCGGCCCGTTACGACGTCGACGAGGTGCGAATCGGCATCCAGCCCTTCTCGTCGGATTTCCGCGGGTTCCTGTTCCAGGACAACCAGTTGGGCGTGCGCTTCTTCGGCAATCGCGACAACAACCACTGGCAGTACAACCTTGCCTGGTTCCGGCGACTCGAGAAAGACATCAATTCCGGACTCAACGACGTCACCGAATCACCGCGCGACGACGATGTGTTCATCGCCAGCCTGTACCGGCAGGATTTTCCCGTCGTCGGCTTCGTCTCCCAGGCAATCGTCGCGTACAACCGCAACCGCGAGGACTCGAGCTTCTACGACTCGAACGGATTCATCCAGCGCCCTGCGGCCATCGGTCGCGAATCGCCGCGCACCTATGATGTGGGTTATATCGGCTACAACGGCGACGGCCACTTCGGCCGGCTCAATCTGACCGTTGCCGCCTATGCGGCGATCGGCGACCAGTCGTCGGGCGTGTTCGTGCCCGACAAGACGGACATCCGTGCCGGATTCCTTGCCGCCGAAGCCTCGATGGATTTCGACTGGATACGCGTTCGTGGCTCCATGGCCTACGCCAGCGGCGACAATGATCCATTCGATGACCGCTCGACCGGCTATGACGCCATCTTCGAGAACCCGATCTTCGCCGGCGCCGACACCAGCTACTGGGTGCGCCAGAACATTCCGCTGATCGGCGGCGGCGGCGTGGCCCTCGCCAGCCGCAACGGATTGCTGGCCAACCTGCGTTCGTCGAAAGAACAAGGGCAATCGAATTTCGACAATCCGGGCCTGCAACTGATCGGCATCGGCGCGGATTTCGACGTGACGCCGCAATCCCGACTGTCGACCAACATCAACCACCTGTGGTTCGACAAGACCGAAATCCTCAAGGCGGCGCGTGCGACGTCGGCCGTCGACAGGAACATCGGAACCGACGTTTCCGTTGCCTGGATCTGGCGACCGCACTTCACCCAGAACGTCATCTTGCGCCTGTCTGCGGCAACCTTGCTCCCGGGCAAGGGGCTGAAGGACCTGTATGGCACCGACACCAAGTATTACTCCGTGCTTGGCAACCTGATCTTCACGTACTGAGGGGGCGCGCAGGACAATGAAGCGATCCATCGCTGCCATCTGTTTCGCAACACTCCTGCCCTGGGCAGGCTGGGCATTCGCCTCCGGCGGAGGCGACGAGGAAGTCGAGCGCGAATATGTCACCGCGCCGAACGCTCCCGCCTTCCAGACCTGGGAACAGGCGGACCAGAAATCGCACGGCTGCATCAGTTGTCACACCGACAGCGACCGCAAGACCATGCACGCGAATCCCGCCGTTGTCCTCGGCTGCACCGATTGCCACGGTGGCGATGCGACGGTTGTCGCTCCCGCCGGCGGGCATGACGAAGTCGCCCATCACGACGCCGCGGAGCGCGCCCATGTGCTGCCGAAGTTCCCTTCGCGCTGGAAGTCCAGCGCGAATCCGGAACGCAGCTACACATGGTTGCTCAAGGAATCGCCGGAGTTCGTCCGCTTCGTCAATCCAGGCGACCTGCGTGTCGCCCGCGAGGCCTGTGGGGCCTGTCACCTGCCCCTGATCCAGGCCAACGAAAAGAGCCTGATGGCGAATGCCGCGATGTTCTGGGGCGCGGCCGCCTACAACAACGGCATCCTGCCCTACAAGCATTCGATCTTGGGCGAAGCCTATGACCGCGATGGCAAGCCGGCTGCCGTGGAAAGCGTCATTCCCGAAGGTCTGGACACCAAGCGCCACGGCGTCCTGCCGAAAATCGCCCCGATGCCGGCATGGGAAACGGTTCCGCCGGGTGATGTGTTCCGCATCTTCGAGCGCGGTGGACGCAACATCAACAACATCTTCGCCGAAATCGGACTGCCCAACGAATTCGGTCAGATCCAGCGCCTGGAAGAACCCGGCCGACCCGATATCCGGCAGTCGTTCCGCGGCCCGGGTACCGGCCTGCGCGTTTCCATCCCGGTTCTCAACATCCACAAGACGCGACTCAACGATCCCTTCATCTGGATGTTGGGCACCAACGACAACCCCGGCGATTTCCGTTCGTCCGGATGCAGTGCCTGCCATGTCGTCTATGCCAACGACCGCGACCCGCGCCATTCGGCGATCTACGCGAAATTCGGCAACATGGGTACCAGCCAGCAGGTGGATCCGACCATTCCAAAGAATGTGCCCGGCCACCCGCTCAAGCACGAGTTCACCCGCCAGATTCCGACCAGCCAGTGCATGATCTGCCACATGCACCAGCCGAACATGTTCATCAATACCATGCTCGGTTACACCATGTGGGACTACGAGTCCGACGCCCCCTTCATGTGGCCGGAAAAGCAGCAGTACCCAGATGCGGAAAAGATGCGCAAGATCCTGGATCGCAATCCCGAAGAAGCCGCGATTCGCGGCAAGTGGGGGGATCTCGACTTCGCCAAGGACGTTTCCCTGCTCAATCCGCAGCTGAAGGATACCCAGTTCGCGGATTACCACGGGCACGGCTGGAATTTCCGTGCCATCTACAAGCGCGACCGCAAAGGCAACCTGCTCGATGCCGGCGGCACCCGCATAGCCGACGACGATCCGGACAAGTGGAAGAAAGGGGTGCACCTGTCTTCGATTCATGTCGATGTCGGCATGCAGTGCGTCGACTGCCACTTTTCCCAGGACAACCACGGCAACGGCTACATGAAGGCCGAGGTGATGGGTGCAGTGGAAATCCAGTGCCAGGACTGCCATGGCACGGCGGACGCATTGCCCACGCTGAAGACGTCCGGCCCGGCCGCTTCGAAGATCGGAACCAACCTGCTGCTGATCCGCAACCCGGATGGAAAGAAGCGCTTTGAATGGGTCGGCGACAAGCTGATCCAGCGTTCGGCGGTGACCCCGGACCTGGAATGGACCATGTCCCTGGTCAAGGACACCACCGACCCGTTGTCGGGCAGCTACAACCCGAAGGCGACGCGGGCGCACACCATGGCCATGGGCACCGATGAGCTCAAGTGGGGTGCCGACGTGGCGACCGACCAGCGAGCGCACGGCGAGGACAAGATGCTCTGCTACTCCTGCCACACCTCGTGGACGACGAGTTGCGGCGGCTGCCACCTGCCGATCCAGGCCAACTGGAAGACCGAGCGACACAAGTACGAAGGCGGTTTCACGCGCAATTTCGCCACCTACAACCCGCAGGTCGCGCGTGACGAGATGTTCTTCCTTGGCAAGCACGGCAGCATCAAGGGCGGCAAGATCGCGCCGGTGCGCTCGTCCTCCGCCCTGGTCCTCTCCTCGACCAACATCAACCGCGAGAAGATCTACGTGCAGCAGCCGCCAGTTTCCTCGTCCGGCTACAGCTCGCAAGCCTTCGCCCCGCACTACCCGCATACGGAGAGGAAGACCGAGACCAAGGATTGCGAGGATTGCCATCTTTCCAAGAAGAATGACAACAACGCCATCATGGCGCAGCTGCTGCTGCTCGGCACAAAGTTCATCGACTTCGTCGGCTACCACGCCTGGGTTGGTGGCGACGGCGAAATCGGCGCGGTCCAGGTGACCGAGTGGGATGAGCCGCAGGCGGTCATCGGCAGTTACCTGCATCGTTATGCCTATCCAGACTGGTTCGCGGATCACCAGAAGCGCAAGCAGGAACTGCAAAAGGCCGAGGAACATTCCGCCGGCGTCGTCAATTGCCTGCAACTGCGCGGCGAATACCTGTTCGCGGCCGAAGGCAACAAGGGCGCACAGGTCTACGATGTCGCCAGCATCGGCAACAAGGGTGTCTCGCAGAAGTTCGTCACTGCGCCGGCCTCGCCGTTGGGTCAGGACACCGCGATCAAGTCGAAGAACGCCACCTGCATTGCCCTGGCGACCACCCAGCCGGTGGCACCGGAACGCAACACCGGTGACCTGATGCGTGTGGACAACCAGGAGCAGCCCATGCACCCGGTCTACAAGTACGCCTTCATCACTGACGCCGAGGAAGGCCTGATCGCAACCGACATCGAAACCCTTGCCGACCGCGAACCGCGCAACAACTTCCTCACCCGCGCGATGACCTGGAACGAAAACGGCGTGCTTGCCGGTGCACGGCACCTGACCATCGCCGGCACCATCTTCTACGTTGTTGCCGATGCCGGCGTGGTCGTGCTCGATCTGGAAGATCCGCTGCAGCCGCGCTACCTGAAGACGATTCCGATTGCAGATGCGCGCGCCAGCCAGGTGCAGTTCCGCTACCTGTTCGTCACCGCCGACGATGGCCTGCATGTGGTCGATGTGACCCACCCGGAACAGGCCCGCGAAGTCGCCGGTGCGAAGGTGGCCCTGGCCGACGCACACAAGCTGCATGTCGCGCGCACGTTTGCCTATGTCGCCAACGGTGCCGAAGGCCTGGCCATCATCGACGTGACCAATCCCGAGCAGCCCAAGCTCTACCGGATGTTCAATGCCGGCGGCCAGCTCAATGACGCCCGCGATGTCATTGTCGGCACTACCAATGCCTCGCTGTTCGCCTATGTCGCCGACGGCAGGAACGGCCTCAAGGTGATCCAGTTGACCTCACCGGAACTGCAACCGAAATTCTACGGTTTTGCACCGGATCCAAACCCGCAGCTGATCGCCTGGTACCCGACGCGCAAGCCTGCGCTCTCGCTTTCGCGCGGCCTCGAGCGTGATCGCGCCGTCGATGAAAGCGGCCATCAGGTCGCCGTCTTCGGCCGCATCGGTTCGCGTCCGTTCAATCTGGAGGAGATGCGCCGACTGTTCCTGCGCAAGGATGGAACGCCGTGGTATGTCAGCAATGCGGTTGACGACAACAGCACGCGCGCCGAATCCCCGGCAACGGGCAGCCCATCGCCTGAGCGCCGGCCATCCACCGCCGCAGGCGACCAGCCGCCCGTCACGCCCAGGCGCTGAGCGGTTCGCGCATGACTGACAGCGCGAACCTGGCCACGCTCAAGCGCCTGCATGCGGCATTTGCCGCGCGCGACGGCGCGACCATGGCCGCCTGCTACCACGCGGATGCGCATTTCCGGGATCCGGTGTTTGACCTGCGCGGCGCGGAGATTGGCGCGATGTGGCGAATGCTCTGTTCGCGCGGCAGCGACCTGCGCATTGAATCCTCGGGCCTCGTGGTCGAGGGCGACCTCGGGCGTGCCGACTGGCAGGCCTGGTATTCGTTCTCGATGACTGCGCGCAACGTGCACAACATCGTCCACTCGGAATACCGATTCCGCGACGGCCTGATCGTCGATCAGGTCGATGCATTCCCGTTCTGGCGATGGTCACGCCAGGCGCTGGGAGCGGTGGGATTGCTGCTGGGCTGGACACCGCTGCTGCGTGACAAGGTGAGTGCCAAAGCCGGCAAGGCACTCGCCCAATACATGGCATCCGGCAACGTCGAACGCTGATCCGGCGCGAACGGTTTGTTCATTCGCGAATGACTACACTGCAGCGATGCCAGACCCGCAGAAATCGCTGCCTCCCTACCAATCCAGTGGCTCGATGCGCCTGCTTGCCGAACAGGCATTCAGCCGTGCCGCCGGCGCGCCCTTGCTGAATGGCAATCGCGTCGACCTGCTGATCGACGGCCAGGCCAATTTCGATGCCTGGCTCGGCGCAATCCGCTCGGCGCAATCGAGCATCCTCTTCGAGAACTACATCTTCCGCGATGACGAGCTGACCCGCGGCATCCGCGACGCCCTGGTCGAGCGCGCACGCGCCGGCGTCAAGGTCATGATCATCCGCGACTGGCTCGGCTGTCTCGGCCAGTCCGGACAAGGCCTGTGGCAACCGCTGCTTGCGGCTGGCGGCGAAGTGCGCACCTTCAATCCACCGAATCTGGGCAGCCCGTTTGGCTGGGTCTCGCGCGATCACCGCAAGCTGCTCGTGGTCGATGCGGCGATCGGCTTTCTTGGCGGCGTGTGCGTCAGCGCGAAATGGCTGGGTGACGAGAAAAAGGGCATTGCACCCTGGCGCGATACCGGTGTCGCCGTGCGTGGCCCGGCGGTCGGCGACCTGGCCGCTTCCTTTGCCGAAACCTGGTCGCAACTCGGCAGCGAGCTTCCGCCAGGATTCCTCGATCCGTTCCATTCGATCGAGATCGCCGGCAACACCGACCTTCGCGTCATTGCCACCTTGCCCAGCATGGCTGGCTTGTACCGCCTCGATCAGTTGATCGCGGCCATGGCCAGGCAGCGTCTGTGGCTGACCGACGCTTATTTCGTCGGCATCGCACCCTATGTCCAGGCCTTGTCCGCCGCCGCCCGCGATGGCGTCGATGTGCGCCTGCTGGTACCGGGCACCAGCGACATTCCCGCCGTCGGCAGGCTCTCGCGAGCCGGTTATCGGCCGCTGCTGGAAGCCGGCATCCGGGTTTTCGAGTGGAACGGCTCGATGCTGCATGCGAAAACCGCCGTCGCCGATGGCCGCTGGAGCCGTGTTGGGTCGAGCAATCTCAACATCATGAGCTGGATGGGAAACTGCGAGCTCGATATCTCCGTCGAGGATCAGGAGTTTGCACAGGGCATGGAACGGCAGTACGAAACCGATCTTCAGAATGCAACCGAGATCGTGCTCAGCGAGCGCAGCCGCATCTGCCTCCTCCGGCAACAGGCCAGGCGGCGAAAGCGTTTCGCCCGCCAAGGCGGAAGTTCGGGACGTGCCGCGGCTGGTGCCCTTCGTCTGGCCAACTCGATGGGTGCGGCGATCACCAACCGCCGCATGTTGGGCCCGGCCGAATCGATCTCGCTGGGTGGCGGCGGCTTGCTGCTGGCGGCAACCGGCACCATCGCGGCGATCTGGCCGAAGTCCATCGCCTGGCCCCTGGCGGTGTTGTCATTCTGGTTCGCGAGCATCCTGCTGGCCCGCTTCTTCTCGGCGCGTAAGCGCACGCGGCAAGCAGACAGGCCGGACGATCACCGCGCGGATTGAGACGACGCCGCGGTCCGGTCTGCCATGACTGACTGGTCGCCCCGCCACATTGCAGGCAGACTTGTCGACCCGACATCCATGGCAGGTTGTCCCGAAAAGGCCAGGTGCATCCCGTCATGAAGCGTGAATCCAGCGACGAGAATCCGGCCAGGCGCACGGTGCTGACGCCATCGGCCCTGAACCGCATGGCTCATGACCTGCTTGAGGATGCGCTTCCGTCGGTGTGGATCGAAGGCGAACTCTCCAACGTCTCGCGCCCAGCTTCAGGACACCTGTATTTCACTCTCAAGGATGCCGCCGCCCAGGTGCGTTGCGCGATGTTCAAGCCACGCAGCACCTGGCTCGGATTCAAGCCGACCGATGGCCTGCATGTGCTGGCCCGCGCCCGAGTCAGCCTGTACGAGGCGCGTGGCGAGTTCCAGCTCATCGTCGAACATCTCGAGGAAGCAGGCGAAGGGGCCCTGCAACGGGAGTTCGAGCGGCTGAAGAAGCAACTGGCCGCCGAAGGCCTGTTTGCCAGCGAGCGCAAGCGACCGATCCCGCGCCTGCCACGGCGCATCGGCATCATCACATCGGCCAGCGGAGCCGCGGTCCGCGACGTGCTGCATGTGCTGGCGCGGCGCTTGCCGATGGTTGAGGTCGAAATCCTGCCGGTGCCGGTGCAAGGCAAGGAAGCTCCCGCCGCCATCATCGCCATGCTCGATGCCGCGGCGCATGCCGCTCGCCATGATGTGTTGCTGCTGACCCGCGGCGGCGGCTCGCTGGAGGATCTGTGGGCATTCAACGACGAGTCACTGGCGCGGGCCATCGTGCGCAGTCCGATCCCCGTGGTTTCCGCGGTCGGCCATGAAGTCGATTTCTCGATCAGCGATTTCGTCGCCGACCTGCGCGCGGCAACACCTTCGGCCGCCGCCGAATTGCTGGTTCCCGATCGCCTCGAACTGGGCCAGCACATCGAGCACCTGTGCAGCCGCTTGCTGCTGCGCATGCGTCGACGCATCGAGGCGTCGAGCCAGCGCAGTGACCACCTGCTCGCCCGCTTGCATCTGCAGCGGCCGACCATGCGCCTGCAACGCGGCCGCGAACGCCTCCTGCAGATGCAAGCCCGCCTGATGCGCAGCGTCCGCCACCAGCGCGAGCGCCAGCAGGATCGCCTGGCGCGGGCGCGAGATCGCCTGCTGGCCGCGCATCCGCGGCGGAAGATGCTGGCCGCGGGCGATCATGCCGACGCCCTGGCCATGCGCCTGCACAACAACGTCGCCCATGGCCTGGAACGCCGGCGCGCCCGCCTCGCCGAACTGGCGCGCGCGCTGCATGCGGTGAGTCCACTGGCGACTCTCGGCCGCGGCTACGCGGTCCTCATCGATCGACAATCGGGAGCGGTCATTCGCAGCGTGACCGCGGTCGATCCGACGACGCGCGTGCGAGGCGTCCTCGTCGATGGCGAGATCGCCCTGCGCGTCGACGACAGCGGTTGACCGGCCCGGACCTGCCGCCCACAATCGGATCTCCGCCCCGCAATTCCGCAATCCCTGCCGCACTCGCATCACCGGCCCGGGAAGCGGCCGGAATCATCGCAAGAACCATCCACCCCTCAGCATCGAGAATGGAGCACTGCGCATGAAAGCTTCGGATCTGTTCATCAAGGCCCTTGAAAGCGAAGGAGTCGAATTCGTATTCGGCATTCCCGGCGAGGAAAACCTCGACCTCCTCGAATCACTGCGCACCTCGTCGATCAAGCTGATCCTGACCCGCCACGAGCAGGCGGCAGGGTTCATGGCAGCGACCTATGGGCGACTCACCGGCAAGGCCGGCGTCTGCCTGGCCACCCTTGGCCCGGGTGCGACCAACTTCGTCACCTCGGCAGCCTATGCCCAGCTTGGCGGCATGCCGATGTTCATGATCACCGGACAGAAGCCGGTAAAGGCATCCAAGCAAGGACATTTCCAGATTGTCGATGTCGTCGACATGATGAAGCCCCTGACCAAGTACACCCGGCAACTCGTCTCTGCCGACAACATCCCGGCTCGCGTCAGGGAATCGTTCCGCCGCGCCGAGGAAGAACGGCCCGGCGCGACCCATCTCGAACTGCCCGAGGACATCGCCAAGGATGAAACCGATGCGATCGTCCTGCACGCGAGTTTTCACCGCCGGCCGATTGCCGACGAGAAAGCCATCCTGCGCGCGGTCGAGGCCATCCGTGAATCGCAACGGCCGATCCTCATGGTCGGTGCCGGCGCCAACCGCAAGACCAGCAGCAAGATGCTGCGCCAGTTCGTCGAAAGATTCGGCATTCCGTTCTTCACCACGCAGATGGGCAAGGGTGTCCTCGACGAAACCCATCCGCTCTGGCTCGGCAATGCCGCGCTGTCGGATGGCGATTTCGTCCATCGTGCAATCGAGCATGCCGATTGCATCATCAACGTCGGCCACGATGTCATCGAGAAGCCGCCATTCTTCATGCGTCGCGGCAAGCGCACGGTCATCCACGTCAATTACCTCAGCGCCGAGGTCGATACCGTCTACTTTCCGCAGATCGAGGTGGTCGGCGACATCGCCAACACGATCTGGCGCTTCAACGAGATGCTCGAAAAGCAGGCGCACTGGGATTTTTCCTACGACGACAACGTGCGCGAGCACCTCAACCGGCACCTGGCCAAGGGAGCCGACGACGCGCGCTTCCCGATGTACCCGGTGCGCGTCGTCGCCGATGTGCGCAAGGCAATGCCCGACGACGGCATCCTTTGCCTGGACAACGGCATGTACAAGCTCTGGTTCGCGCGCTACTACCGGTGCACGCAACCCAACACGATCCTCCTCGACAACGCGCTGGCAACCATGGGTGCCGGCCTGCCTTCGGCGATTGCGGCGAAGATCGTCCATCCCGGGCGAAAGGTGGTCGCGGTTGTCGGTGATGGCGGCTTCATGATGAACTCGCAGGAAATCGAAACCGCCGTGCGCCTCGATCTCGATCTGGTCATCCTGCTGCTGCAGGATGATGCCTACGGCATGATCAAGTGGAAGCAGGCCAACATGAAATTCCCGAATTTCGGCATGGACATGGGCAATCCCGACTTCGTCAAGTACGCCGAGAGCTATGGTGCCCACGGACATCGACCGGCTTCCGCCGCGGAGTTCGGCCCGCTGCTGGCGAAGTGCCTGGAGACACCCGGCGTCCACCTGATCGACCTGCCCATCGACTACTCCGACAACGACCGCGTCCTCAACCGCGAGATCAAGGAGCTCAGCGCCGAGTTGTGATGCCACCACTGGCCACCGCGCCCGCGCGCGATCCGCCATCCATCCATTGCCGCAGGAGCGCAGCATGCTCAAGTCCAGCTATCCGTATTACCTGGCCAATGCAGCCCGTCAGCCGAACACCGATCTGGAAGTCACCGACAAGTACTCCGGAAAGGTGGCCACGCGTGTGGCGCTTGCCGATGCCGGCGCAATCGATGCCGGCATCGCCGCGGCCGTGACGGCAGCCCCGGCCATGCGCGACTTCGCTCCCTTCCGGCGCCAGGCCGTACTCGAACATTGCGTGCGCCGCTTCCGCGAACGCCAGGATGAACTGGCCATGGCCCTGTGCATCGAAGCCGGCAAGCCGATCCGCGATGCGCGCGGCGAAGTCATGCGTCTGATCGACACCTTCAAGGTTGCCGCCGAGGAAGCGGTACGCATCAATGGCGAGGTGCTCAATCTCGAAATCTCGGCGCGTGCAAAAGGCTATCGCGGCTTCACCCGACGCGTGCCGATCGGCCCCTGCTCCTTCATCTCGCCGTTCAATTTCCCGCTCAACCTGGCGGCGCACAAGGTTGCGCCAGGCATTGCCGCGGGATGTACCTTCGTGTTGAAACCCGCCAGCCGCACGCCCATCGGTGCACTGATCATCGGCGAAGTGCTCGCCGAGACCGACCTGCCCAAAGGTGCCTTCTCGATCCTGCCGGCGCATCGTGATGGCGCCGACCTGTTCACCACCGATGATCGCCTGAAGCTGCTCTCGTTCACCGGATCGCCCGCTGTTGGCTGGGACCTGAAGGCCAGGGCCGGCAAGAAGAAGGTCGTGCTTGAGCTCGGCGGCAATGCTGCCTGCATCATCGATGCCGATCAGCGCGAGCGACTCGATGCCGTGATCGAGCGTGTGATCTTCGGTGCCTTCTACCAATCCGGGCAAAGCTGCATCGGCGTGCAGCGCATCCTCGTGCATGAGGACATCTACGATGACTTTCGCGAACGCTTCGTCGCCGCGACGCGCAAGCTCGTAGCCGGCGACCCGAAGGACGAAAACACCTTCATCGGGCCGATGATCGACGAGAAGGAAGCGCGGCGACTCGACGAGTGGATCCAGGAATCGGTCAAGGCCGGGGCGAGCCTGCTCTGCGGCGGCAAGCGCACCGGCGCAATGCTGGAGGCAAGCGTGCTCGAACATGTCGGCACCGAGCAGAAGGTCAACTGCATGGAAGCCTTCGGGCCGGTGGTCACGCTGCAGTCCTTTGCGGATTTCGACGAGGCGCTCGCTGTCGTTGATGACAGCGAGTTCGGCCTGCAGGCTGGCGTGTTCACGAACGACATCAACAAGGCCATGCGCGCATGGGATCATCTGGATGTCGGCGGTGTGGTCATCGGCGACGTGCCGAGCTTTCGCGTCGACAACATGCCCTATGGCGGGGTCAAGGATTCCGGTCTTGGCCGCGAGGGCATCCGCTATGCCATCGAGGACATGACCGAACTGCGCTTGCTGGTCATTCGCGACCACCGCTGAGGGCCGGCCTGACCAGCGTGGCACCCGCACACGTCCAGGGGTCCGTCAGGCAAACCGTGAGACATTGAACGGCGCCAGGTCAAACGACGGCTTTTCGCCAGCAATGACCTCGCTGACCAGCAGCCCGGTGACGGCAGACAGGGTCACCCCGAGCATGCCGTGGCCGGTGGCCATGCACAGGTTGTCGATGCCCTGCACGCGCCCGAGGATGGGCAGGTCATCCGGCGTCATCGGCCGCCAGCCATACCATTCTTCCTGCATTTGCACGCCTTCGGGTTCATGCAGGTAGATCGCCGAGGATCGGCGCAGGGCGTCGAGACGGGTGCGATTGAGGCTGCTGTCGTAGCCGGCGAATTCCATCGTGCTGCCGAGACGGAAGCCGGAATCCCAGGCAGTCACGCAGACGCTGGCTTCCTTCAATGTGAGCGGCAGGCGCGGACAGATCTGCGGCCGCGAATAAGTGATGGAATAGCCCTTGCCCGGCTGGATCGGCAGGCGCAGGCCGATCGAGCGTGCCAGGGCCGGCGACCATGCGCCCAGCGCAAACACCACCTCGTTCGCCGAATAGTCACCGCCGCTCGTGCGCACTTTTGCGACGCGGCCGCGCCCAAGCTCGATTCCGCTGATGCAGTTATGTTCCGCGATGCGCCCACCGCGCTCGCGAACGACCCGGGCAAGCTCGTCGACGAAGCGGTCGGGACGCAACTGCGCATCGGCCGGATTGAAATAGCCGCCGGCCACGCCTGGCTTGAGCGCCGCTTCCATCGATTCGATGCGCGCACCATCGAGGGATTCGACCGGAACACCGACTTCGGTCAGCGTTCGCGCATACCACGAAGCAGCCGCCAGGGCCTTGCGGTCGCGATAGACATGCAGCGAGCCGATTGCCTGGTACTCGCAGTCGAGCTTCTCGCGCTCGACCATGCCGGCAATCAGTTCGTTGGAACGCAACAGCAGGGGTGATTTGGCAGCAGTTGCCGCCGCGAAATCCTTCCAGTTGCAGCGACGCCGAAAGGCCTCGAGCCAGCGCAACAGGCCAGGATCGAGCCGCGGCTTGATGCGCAATGGCGCGTCGCGTTTGAGCAACCAGCGCAGCGCCGTGCCGACCACGCCCGGCATGGCCAGCGGCATGGCGTGACTGGGGGTCAGGGTGCCGCAATTTCCGTGCGAACTGCCGCCGCCAACCTGGCCCTGGTCGAGAACGGTGACATTCCGGCCCAGTGCAAGCAGGTGGTACGCACAGGCCAGGCCAATCACGCCGCCACCGAGAATCAATACATCCGCTTCATGCTGGGCCATGCCCGTGATTCTACCGAGTTCGCCGCGATCGCGGCAGGCATGCCGGGGGCCGCCAGGCCTTGCCAGGGCAATGCCCTGCTCGTCCACGGCTTGCGGCGAAACGTCATGGTTTGTCAGCAAGTGACGAAAGCGGAGCCTGGCCCCGGCAGCCCGGCCTGCCGCATCCACCGCGCCGCAGGGGCTGATCAGCCAGCGCGCGTCAGATTTGCAGGGAACCGGGAATGCCCGGCTTCACTTGGCACGGAGCCTGCATATTCCATTGCGGTTCCGAAACTTCTCGGGAGATTCCAATGAATGCTTCTTCCAATGAAATGCTGCTGGCGCTGCGCTCACCGACCTCCGGATGGCTGGCCGCCGTGATCTGCGCACTCGATGAGGCCTTGCTCGACCCCGAATTCAGCGAACAACACCGGCAGATGCTGCGTGGCCTGCTGGATGCCGGCCAGGTTCCGGAAAACGTCGCTGCCGCGTCCCACGAGCGCCTGCAGAAGTTCGAGGAAGCCGTGCAGACCCTGCACGAGGCCCTGGTCGGCGAGGATGTCCACTTCGAGGCACCCGTCGCGGCCCGTCCCCAACTCAAGCTTTGCGCCAGCGCTGCATGATTTTTTGAAGACGCCGCCCGTTTCCGAATCCGCGTGTGGCGTCTTTTTTTCTTCCCGATTGACACATCGCCCGGCCTGATCCAAGGTCGGGCGATGTGCTTTCTGCGCCTCGTCATCCTCGTGCCGCTTGTCCTCTGCGCCTGTGGCAGGACCCCACCGCGGTCGCCGGCCACGCAAACCGAGCTTGATCGATCGCGTCCTTCGGCCACGACCGATGTCGCCAATGCGGTCCTCTTCCGCGCCATGTCCCTGGTCGGCACGCCGTACCGATATGGCGGCAACACGCCGGAATCCGGTTTCGATTGCAGTGGTCTGGTCGGTTATGTGTTCCGCGATGCCGCCGGTATCGCCCTGCCGCGCACGACTTCGGACATCGGCGACCTGCATGGCCGTGAGGTTCCCTTGCAGCGCCTGCAAAGTGGCGATCTCGTCCTCTTTGCGGCGAGTCGGCGCATCAGCCACGTCGGCATCTATGTCGGCGACGGCCGGTTCGTGCATGCGCCAAACAGCGGCGGAACCGTGCGCCTCGACCGGCTTGATGCGCCGGGCTGGAAAGACACGTTTCGCACGGGCAAGCGCATCATCAATTGATCGCGCGCGCCGTGGCACGCCGGCAGCGGATCAGTGCTCCACGCCACCCGTGCCGTGCACGTGCTTGTGCGCAATCTCCTCCGCGCTCGCCGCACGCACGGCGAGGATTTCCACGTCGAAATGCAGGGTCTTTCCGGCCAGCGGATGATTGAGGTCGACATCGACAACGCTTGATCCCACCTTGATGACGGTGACCATGCGTTGACCGCCTTCCTTCATGGCCAGCGCGGTGAGCATGCCCGGCTTGAGGCGCGTGGGGTCGCGAAAATATTTCTTCGGCACGCGCTGGGTCTGTCCCTCGGTGCGTGCACCATAACCTTCATCCGGCGGCACATCGACTTCGACACGATCACCGGCAAGCCGATCGATCAATGCTTTTTCCAGGCCCGGGATGATGCCGCCGTGACCGATCAATGCCTCGATCGGTTGCCCCGAGCTGCGTGAGGATTCGATTTCCAGCCCGCCAGCGTCGGTGAGGATGTAGTGCATCGAAACAACGGTATCTTTGGCGACCTGCATGCTCTGCTCCGGCTTCATCGTGCGGTTGTGAAGGCGCGCGAGACTACCAGCAATGCGCGCATCGCGCAGCGCCCCTCAAGCCGGTTGCACGACCCGTGCACGCCGGGCTTTCAGCTCCTCGACCAGTTGCAGGCGCTGTTGCGCCAGCTTGTGCGCCCTCGCCAGTCGCTCCGCATTGACGCACTGCGTCGACCCAAGCGCATTGCGGAAGCGGCAGAACTGCTGATAGGCCTCGAGGACATGGCGCATCCGCCGCGCGATGAGCTCGAGCATGATGGCATCGTCGATCAGGCCAATGACTTCCAGATGATCGGGAACGAGATCATCCGGATCACCAAAATAGACCAGGGCTGCCAGCGCTTCGCCGCGTTCCGGCCCCGGCAGGTTCCACTCCTCGTCCTCGAGCAGCACCACAAGGCGCTGCACGTGGACCAACCGCTTGCGCACGTAGGCAGGAACCCGGTCAATGCAGATCGCATCAAGCGCCTGTTTCGCCGCATCCAGGATGTCGACCTCCTCCGCATGCGCAGCCAGTTGGCGCGCACGTGCGAACGCACTTTGAAAGCGTTCGAGATCGGCAGACTCCAGTTCGAATGTGATGCGCATGGCCGCAGACAATAGCCCGATCTGCAACACGCGGCATAGCCCACAAGCCACGATCCGGAAGGACGCTGCATCGTGCGCTGGCTGATTTCCCGAAAAGCCTGTAAGATTGCCGGGTTAAGTCGCGTTGACCCCCGTTTCCCTTCCGGTCATTCGAGTCCCTGCCCGTCCAACGGCACGGCCGGATCCTCACCGCTCGTGGTCCCGACGCCCGAAACCGGAATGCCCGTCTCGTTGACCGGCGTCCGAAAATTTCATGCCTGCAGCGCGGTTCATCAGGGACGCTCCGGGTTATCCATCAGGAGTCTCACCATGAGTTTCGACACCCTCGGGCTGTCGCCAGCACTGCTGCGCGCGCTTGAAGAACAAGGCTACAAGGAACCCACACCCGTACAGTCCGCCGCCATTCCCGTGGTCCTGGCCGGCCAGGATCTCATGGCAGGCGCGCAGACCGGCACCGGCAAGACCGCCGCCTTCGCCCTGCCCCTGCTTGAGCGCCTCTATCCGGATGGCAAGCGCATGCCGCTCGCCCGGCGCCCGCGCGCGCTCATCCTTACCCCCACGCGCGAACTTGCCGCCCAGGTGCAAGAAAGCGTGCGTGGCTACAGCAAGCATATCGGCGTGAAATCAGCGACGATATTTGGCGGCGTCGGCATGGGCCCGCAGATCGATGCGCTGCGTCGTGGCGTCGACATCATCGTCGCCACGCCCGGACGCCTGCTCGATCACATGCAACGGCGCACGGTGGATCTGTCGGACATCGAGGTGCTGATCCTCGACGAGGCCGATCGCATGCTCGACATGGGTTTCCTGCCGGCCATGAAGCGCGTGCTCAGCGCCTTGCCAAGCCAGCGCCAGACCCTGTTGTTCTCGGCCACGTTCTCCAGCGAGATCAAGGCCCTGGCCAACCAGTTCATGCGCTCGCCGCAGGAAATCCAGATTGCCAAGCCAAACAGTGTCGCGGCGACCGTCACCCATCGCGTGCATCCGGTCAACATGGAAGCCAAGCGCGACCTGCTCCTGCACCTGCTCAATCTCGACGGCAGCCAGACCCTGGTGTTCGGTCGCACCAAGCACGGTTGCGACAAGCTGACCAAGCAGCTCGAGAAGGCGGGTCTGCGCGCCGCGGCAATCCACGGCAACAAGAGCCAGAACCAGCGCACTCGCGCCCTCGCCGATTTCAAGAGCGGCCGCATCAACGTGCTCGTTGCCACTGACATTGCCGCACGCGGCCTCGACATCGACCAGTTGCCCATGGTGATCAATTTCGATCTGCCGATGGTCGCCGAGGACTATGTGCACCGGATTGGGCGCACCGGGCGTGCGGGCGCCGAAGGCCTGGCCATTTCACTGGTGAGTCGCGCGGAAGAAGGACTGCTGCGTGATATCCGCAAGTTGCTGAAGCAGGACATCGCGATCGAGAACGTCGAGGGTTTCGAGCCTTCGCAACCGCTGCGCCTGGATGGTCCCGGTGCCGGGGCTCGTCCCCAGCAGGGCCGTCCGCAGCACGCGCGTCGCCCGCATGCGCAACAGCCGCGTGGCAATGGCGAGCACGAACATGCCGCCGCCAACAAGCAACGCCGCAGCTGGCGTGGCGGCAAGCCCTCGGCCACGCGCCAATCCTGATCATTGCCTGAGGCCATCGCCCGCTGGAGGCAGCGGAGCGATGGTGTTCTCGCTTGCAGCCGTTGGCCTGACGCGGCTTCTGCGTTGTCGGCATTCATGCCATTCACGCCAACCATGGCATCGCCTGCGACTGCTCGGCAACTGCTCCTGCGTTGCTCTCGACGGCTGTTCCCGACGCCGTTCTACCGCATCCATCCATGGATGCGTACCTCCTGCCTCCGTGCAGTCGTCCTGCGTTGCAGGCATACAGGCCATCCATGGCATCGCCTGCAACTGCCTCCTGACTTACAGGCATACAGGCCATCCATGGCAAGGCATGCAACTGCTCGGCAACTGCTCCTGCGTTGCTCTCGACGGCTGTTCCCGACGCCGTTCTACCGCATCCATCCATGGATGCGTACCTCCTGCATCCGTGCAGTCGTCCTGCGTTGCAGGCATACAGGCCATCCATGGCCATAAAAAAGGGCGGCCGGTCTTGCCGGCCGCCCTGGTTCGCCAACGCTGGCGAATTACCTGTTCGCCATTACGGCGTGAAGCTGGTCGACAGGGTCACTCCCGAGAACGCCGCATAGGCGCGAACGCTCACGTAGTAGGTACCCGCGGTCGGTGCCGCGAACGTGCAGGTCTCGCTGTTGCCTGACTTGTACGGACGGCAGGTGTAGCTGGACGTGGTCGGTGCCGAACCGAGACGGACATAGAGATCCGCATCACCCGTGCCACCGGCGATGGTGAACGACAGGTTGCTGGCGCCCGCCGGGACCACCAGCGTATAGACCGAAGTCCAGGCATTCGTGGCGGCGGACAGGTTGCTGACCAAACTGCCACTGCACAACACCGTTCCCGACGGCGTGCAGCTGCCGCCACCGCCACCCGTCGAGTAACTGCCGGTCAGGCTCATGCCGCTGATTGCCGAGTAGGCATTGATCATGACGTAGTAGGTGCCGGCTTGTGCCGTGGTGATGTTGCAGGTCTCGGCATTGCCGGAAGCCCAGGAACGGCAGTCGTAGCTTGAGGTGGTCGGTGCCGAGCCGAACTTGACGTACAGGTCACCATCGCCGCTGCCGCCGCTGGTCACGAACTTGAGTCCGCTTGCACCCGCAGGCACGACCATCGTGTAGACAAGCTGGCCACCGGTGGCCGCTGCCAGACCAGTCACGGCGACGCCATTCTGCAGCACGTTGCCACCACCGCCGCCACCGCTGCTCACGGTTACGGCCTTGGTCGTCGCATTGCTGGCACCGTTGTTGTCGGTGACGGTCAAGGTGACGTTGTAGGTGCCGGACGCCGCATAGGTGTGGCTGGGATTGGTCAAAGTCGACGAGCTGCTGTCACCGAAGTTCCACGAACGCGAAGCAATCGTGCCATCGCTGTCGGAGGAGTTGTCGGTGAAATTGGCAGTCAGCGCATTGGTGGTGAAGCTGAAGCCTGCCGACGGCGGAACGTTGCTTGCCGTCGAATAACTGCCGGTCAGCGAGACACCCGCAAACGTCGAATAAGCCTTCAGGCGCACGTAGTAGGTGCCGGCTTGGGCCGTGGCGATCGGGCAGGATTCCGCATTGCCCGACTTGTACGGACGGCAGTCATAGACCGTGTCCGTCGGCGCGCTGCCGAACTTCACGTACATGTCGGCATCACCGGTACCGCCGGACATGACGAAGTTGAGGCCGGTCGCACCCGCCGGAACCACCAGCGTGTAGTTGACCGAGTTGCCGGCGGCCGTACCGATTCCGGTGACCGTCACGCCATTCGTCAGCGGGCCGCCGGTGCTGCCACCGCCACCACCGCCACCACCCGAGCAACTCACGCCGACCGAGCTGAATGCCGCGGTGACTGCCGCGGCGCTGAGGCCGAGGTCGGTCGCTGCGGTTTCGACGCCACAGGCGCCGCTGTTGAAGGTGCTGCTCGGCGTCCAGTACAGGCTGTTGGCGCGAGCGAAGACCTTGAACGCGCTGGGTGTATTCCAGCCCGAGGTCGTGGCCAGATTGTAGAATGCCTTGTTGTACACGCCCGAGGAATAATGCACGTCCATCGAGCTGGTGTAGTTGGCGGCATTGTCGATCGAGGCACCATCCTGGGGCGGATTCGCCATGTAGCGAAGCGCACCGGATCCCTTGAAGATCTCGGGACCGACGAGGAAGTCATTGCTGCCCTTCCAGTAGTACTCGGTCGCCTCGCCGCCCATGTCCGAATAGGCTTCGTTCATGCCGCCCGACTGGCCGGAATAGGTCAGGTTGGAATGCTGCTCGGTGAAACCGTGGGAGACCTCGTGGCCGGCCACGTCGACGCTGACCAGCGGATAGAACGTGGTCTTGCCGTCGCCGAAGCTCATGCTCGAGCCATCCCAGAACGCATTCTCGTACTGGCTGCCGTAATGCACGCGCATGACCAGTTGGAAGGTCAACGCCTTGACGCCGACATACGAGGAATACATGTTCTGGATCACGCCACCGAAGAAGTGCGCATCGTTGATCGGCGAGTAAGCGCCGTTGATGGCCTTGTAGGTGTTGTTCGGGCAGGTGAAGGTGTAGGCCGTCGTGCTGGTTCCGGTGCTGCCATTGAGGTTGACCGATTTCACATCGGTGTTGTTCATGGTGCAGGTGGTGCCACTCTGGCTGACATCGAGATAGCCATAACGGCCACCCGATCCCCAGGTGTACTGGCCGGTCTTGGAGTTGCCGCCGGGTCCCGTGCCGATCAACGAGGTGGCCAGGCCATCCCATTGCTTGAGGACGGCGCCGCTGCGCGCATCGATGATGAAGAACGGCCGCACCGGATCGCTGCTCGCATTGCGGTCGGCGGCAAGCAGGCCAATGCCCCTGTCGGCGAAAAACGAAACGACATAGACGAGGTGGGCGATGTCGTTGTCATCGACATAGATCATCTTCTCGCTGGATTCGTTGCGGGTCTGGATCGACGTGGCGCGAACACCGAGACTGGCACGCTTGGCCAGGCTGAATGCGCTGTTCGCGCTGAGCAGGGCCGTCATGTCCGCCACATCGCCGGCGATCCCGCCGACCGAGCGACCAAACAGCGAACGCAGGTTGCCGCTCTTGTCATCGCTGGCGACGATGTGCTCGCCCCACACCGGGACTCCGCGGAAGGTCTGCTGATAGCGGTAATGCGTGGTGCCGTCGGCATCCTTGACGACAGCAAGCGTGGCCAGGGCGGATTCGGCGTCAAGGCCGAGCATTTCGGCATGCCGTTCGTTGCTCAGCGAGGGGACGGCGGTGCCACTGATGGCTCGGGCATAGACAGCATTCAGACTCTCGACGCTTTGATCATGCAGGTCACTACGGGTTGCCGCCTGTGCCGAGGCGGCCAGAAACCCCATTGCCAAAGGCAATAAAGCAAGATTTATAGAATGACGCAGATTTAATTTGATCACGGATTGGTTCCCAAGTTTAGTAATCGTTCGCCACAGAAGTGACCGTGAATACCACACCGATTCCGGGAGGATGGCCCAAACCATCCTGTGGAATCGGCAGCCGATTCCACCTGAGTGCATGCCTTTGCGATAAGCCCCGAATTGCGCCGTCGACCCCCCTGGCCCGCAGCGCAGCCACGGAAACTAGCAAGTTGCATCTGGAATGTAATGACGCGATGCAATGCGGTTTTTCAGCGCAGGATGGCAGGAATCCTGATCAGGATCGTCGACGCGAAAACCATTGCATGCAGGGAACGCGCCCGTGGATGGCGAATGCAGGCACGGCCGCACCAGGCGCTGAGGAAATCGGCGGCAAGGCAGACTCGGTCAAGGTCTGCGCGGGCGATCGTCAAGCCTGGGGTTGCGCGGCGCAGAAATCGGCAATGTCGTCGTAGCCGGCAAAGGCGGCATCATCGCCGCAACCCGGGCAGGCCGGATCACGTGCCAGCGACAGCTCGCGAAACGACGCATCCAGGGCATCGAAGCACAGCAGGCGGCCGGTCAGTGTGCGCCCCTGCCCCAGCACGAGCTTGATCGCCTCGTTTGCCTGCAACATCCCGATGATCCCCGGCAACACGCCGAGCACGCCTGCCTCGCTGCAATTCGGTGCCTCGGCAGCCGATGGCGGCTGCGGGAACAAGCAGCGATAACACGGCGAGTCGGTGTTCCGTGGATCGAATACGCTGACCTGCCCGGTGAAGCGGTGCACGGCGCCATAGACCATGGGCATGCGCAGGCGTCGGCTTGCGGCGTCGAGCAGGTAACGGGTCGGAAAGTTGTCCGCACCGTCGATGACCAGATCGTGCCCTTGCAGCAGGGATTCGACGTTGGCGGCAACAATCCGCGTCTCGTGCGTATCAATGCGGATGGTCGGATTCAATGCGCTGAGGCCGATCCGCGCCGATTCGGTCTTGGCCATGCCGATTCGCTCGTCGACATGCACGACCTGGCGCTGCAGGTTCGAGCGCTCGACCTTGTCGTTGTCGATCAAGGTCAAGGTGCCGATGCCGGCGGCGGCGAGATAGAGCGCAACGGGCGAACCCAGGCCCCCGGCACCGACCAGTGCGATGCGTGCCCGCGCCAATCGCGCCTGGCCGGCGACACCAACCTCGGGCAGGAGCAGATGGCGGGAATATCGATCCGCCGCATCGGCATCCAGGGATCCCGCCGCGACCGGCAGGCCTTGTGCTTGCCATTGCTGGAAGCCGCCGCGAATCGAAACCACATTGGCCAGACCAAGTCCGATCAGTTGCTCCCTGGCGCGCAGGGAGCGTTGGCCGCTGGCACAGATCAACATGACTTGGCGCGATCGCTCCGCAGCCAGCAGCTCGACCAGCTCGGCAATCCGCGCGCAGGGCAAGCCGATTGCGCGATCCGGCATGCCGCCGGCGCGCTCGTCGTCCTCACGCACATCGACCAGCAAGGCCCGCGCCCGCAGCCGCGACCAGGCCTGCGCCGGCTCGATCTCGATTTCTCCGGCACCCTCTGCCATGGCCTTGTTCGTGTTCATCTCCACTCAGGATACGCCAGGCAGCAGCAGGATCTGCACCGGATCGCCTGCCTCGATGTGCCGACAATCCTCGGCGACAATGATCAGCACGCTGGCGTCGATCATTCCGCGCAGCATGGCCGAACCCTGCGCCTGCATGGGTGTGACCCAGAGCGTGCCATCCTCGCCCACCGTGCACGCCGCACGCAGGAACTCGGTTCGATCGTGGCGCTTGTCGATGGCTGTGGTCAGGCGTGCATGCCGCAGTGGTGGATCGATCTCCTCGGCCGCCTGCAGCGCGGCCAGCGCCGGGCGTACCAGGCACAGGTAGGTGGCGATCGTAGACACCGGATTTCCGGGCAGGCAGAACACCATGGCTTTGCCGATTTCGCCAAACAGGACCGGCATGCCGGGACGCATGCGCACTTTCCAGAAATGAATCCGGCCAAGCTCGGCAATCAGCCCGGGCAAGTGATCGGCCTCGCCAGCCGAGACACCGCCGGAGGTGATGATCACATCGAGCTGGGCGGCCGCTTCCAGCAATGCCGAACGAATCAGCGCGCGATCATCAGGCAGATGGCGGAATGGCAGGTTGGCACCTGCACCGCTGCCGGCAGCGGGCGCGCAACTGTCGGCGTCGAGCATGGCGGCAATGCTGAATCCATTGCTGTTGTGGATCTGCGCCGGACCGCAAGGCGCGCCGGGCAGGACCAGTTCGTCACCCGTGGTCAGGATGCCGACTCTTGGCCTGGCGAACACGGCGATCTGCGCCAGGCCCATGGCCGCCAGCGCGCCGATGCGGGTCGCCCGGATGCTCTGTCCGCGGCGCATGACGCACTCACCTGCGCGAATGTCCTCGCCAGCCGGGCGCACGTGCGCGCCGCTGCGTTCGCCCGCGCGCACGATGATCGAACCCGCTTCCTCGACGACATGCTCCTTGATCACGACGGTATCCGCACCCGCCGGCATGGGTGCTCCGGTGGTGATGCGCACACATTCGCCGACTTCAGGCGACAGTCCACCCGCAGCGCCGGCAAGGCGGCTGCCGATGATGCGAAAACGCCGCTCGCCGGCAGCCGGCAAAGCCACGCCATGCAGGGCGAAGCCATCCATTGCGGAGTTCGCGAAGGGCGGCAAGTCAGTGGCCGCAATGACGTCGTCGCAGAGGATTCGTCCCACAGCGGCGGACAAAGGCACCACTTCGCTGGCCGGTTTGCGTTGTGTGCAGAATTCAACGACATGCGCACGCGCCGCCGCGACTGAAAGCTGGGTGGGAAAATCAGTCATCTCGCTGCATCCGCTCGCTCATCAGGGCAAGCTCCTCGGGCGTATTCAGGTTCAACCAGGCGTCTTCCGGCAATGCGGAAAGATCCACTTCACGGGTGTCGAGCGAATCCTGCCAGCGCGTCACGCCGGCTCCGCTCGCCAGCGCCGCCGCGGCGGCCGCTGCCAGGCCCGCGCGATACAGGGCAAACAATGGCTGTCGGCGATGGCCATCATGGGCGACAAGGACATCGACCGGACGGCCCAGTGCGGCCTGGCGAAGCGCGGCAAGGATTTCAGGTCGCGGCCTGACGCAATCAACCGGCAGCGAATACAGCCACGCCGTGCTGCAGGCAGCGAGCGCCGCGGCAATGCCAGCGAGCGGGCCGGCGAATGCACCTGAATCGTGATCGGCGATGGTCGGCGCGAAGCGCGCGTACTCATCCAGGTTGCGGTTGGCAACGATCAAGTGCGGTTGCCCTGCTGCCAGATCCAGTGCTTCGAGCGTCCAGGCAATCAGCGGGCGTTCCTGCAGGCAGACCAGGCCCTTGTCGCGACCGCCAAGCCGCTTTGCCGCGCCGCCGGCAAGTATGGCAATGGTGATGTCTCCGGCGGCTGCGGCTGCGCTCGTCATTGCCGCATGATGCCGGCTGCCCGCCCTGCTTGCTAGCCGCGCTTGGCGTTGCGGATCATGCGTTGACGGCGCTTCAGCTGGCCCTCGGTGAGAACGTTCTTCTTGCCCGCATACGGATTCTCGCCTTCACGGAAATCTATGCGGATCGGCGTCCCTTCCAGCTTGTAGCGCTTGCGGAAGAAGTTCTCGAGATAGCGCCGGTAGGACTCCGCCAGGTGCTTCGTGCGCGAGCCGTGGATGACCACGGTTGGCGGATTGGAGCCGCCGGGGTGGGCATAGCGCAGTTTCGGTGCATGACCGCGCACCAGCGGTGGCTGGTAAGCCGCATAAGCCGCCTCCAGCGCGCGGGTCAGATCGGCAGCCGTCAGTTTCTTGTTGGCCGCCGCGTGCACGCGATTGACGCGCTTCATCAGTTCGCCAATGCCGCTGCCGTGCAAGGCGGAAATCGTCACGCGCGGCGCCCACTCGACGAAGACGAGTTTGCGCGCCAGCGAACTCTCGCATTGATCGCGATCGTACTTCTTCAGTCCATCCCACTTGTTGACCGCGATCACGAGGGCACGTCCGGCATCCAGCGCATGGCCGATCAAGCCGGCATCCTGGTCGGTGACGCCCTCGTTGGCATCGAGCAGGATGACCACGACATTCGCCGCATCGATGGATTGCAGGGTCTTGATGACGCTGAATTTCTCGACCGCGTCCTCAATGCGCCCGCGACGCCTGACGCCGGCAGTATCGATCAACGTGTATTTCCGGCCATCGCGCTCGAGCGGAATGCGGATCGAGTCGCGCGTGGTTCCGGCCACATCCGAAACAATCACGCGATCCTCGCCAAGCAGGCGATTGACCAGGGTCGATTTGCCGACATTCGGGCGGCCGACAATGGCGACTCGCACACCGCCCTCATCCTCGCCACTGATCTCCTCGGCCTGGCCTTCCGGCAGCAACTCGTCGACGGCTTCGAGCAGATCACGCGTGCCGTGGTTGTTCGAGGCCGAGAGTGGCAGCGGCCTGGCCACGCCAAGACGGGCGAAATCCGCCAGCGCGATGGTTTCATCGAGGCCATCAATCTTGTTGACCACCAGCAGCAGGGGCTTTGAAGTCCGCCGCAGGCGCTCGAGGATGGCCTGGTCGGTGGGCAGCAGGCCGTCGCGGGCATCGACCACGAGGATGACCAGGTCCGCTTCGGCGATGGCCAGTTCCACCTGGCGCGCAGTCAGTCCGGCCAGCCCTTCCTCGGTATCGGCAAGCCCGCCGGTATCGACCACCACGAACGGGCGCTCGCCCAAGCGGCAGATTCCATAGTGGCGATCACGCGTGACCCCGGGCATGTCGGCGACCAGGGCATCGCGCGAACGCGTCAGTACATTGAACAGGGTGGATTTGCCGACGTTGGGGCGACCAACCAGGGCGACGACGGGAAGCATCGCGGGCGCTCCATATCAGGTTGCAGCGGCACAGGATAAGGCCGCATGCCGAAAAGACCAGTCACCGGCTCCAGCCGCGCGCGAGCACGGATGGAGCCGGGACGCATTCCTACATCGGGGTACGGAACGCGGCAAGATTGCCGCCCGCATTCTCGACAAAGACCACATCGCCGCTGACCACCGGCGCACTCTCGATCGCGTTCTTGCCGACCCGCTGGCGCGCGGCAAACGAACCATCGGCGAGATTCAGCCAGTGCACGTAGCCCTCAAGGTCGCCGACCACCGCAAAGTTGCCGACAACGGCAGGTGCACTCAGCCAGCGATGCAGCAATCCATCCTGCTTCCAAAGGTTTGCCCCGCTCTGGCGGTCGAACGCCCAGACGTTGCCTTCGGCATCGCTGACCACCACCGTCGAACCGCCGACGGCGAGCCCGGCAAAGCTCGACATGTCACGCGTCCACAGCGAACGCCCGGACTCGGCATGGAGCGCGGCAACCTGGCCGTTGTAGCTGGAGGCGAAAAGCTCGCCGTTGTCGAGCACCAGTTGGCCATCGGCATCAGCCAGGCGTTCGACTTCGGTACGACCTTCGCCGGCCGCCAGGATCTGCACCCAGGCCGGGGCACCATCCGCATCACGCACCGCCACCAGGCGGCCGGTGTCGAAGCCGTCAATGACAAAACCGTTGCCGATCAGCGGCGACGAATTCCCGCGCAGGCTGAGTACCGGCACGGTCTGCTCATAGACCCAGCGCCGCGAACCGTTGACCGGATCAAGCCCGTAGAGGCGTCCGTCCTGGGTGCGCACCGCAATCACATTGGCGGAAATCGCCGGAGCCGTGATGATTTCCGAACTGAGCTGGACCTGCCAGAGCTCGCTGCCATCCTGCGCCGAATACGCCCGCACCTGGCCGTTCAGGGCCCCGACGACAACCATGTCCGCGCTGGCCGCCGGCCCGCCCGACCAGGAAATCTTCTTCACCTCGGTTGACCAGAGGCGACGCCCGTTGGCGGCATCCAGGGCCTGCACATCGCCATTGACACTGGCAACGTAGACACGATCGCCGACAACCGCCGGGTTCATCCGTGCACCGGATTTGCCGGTGCCATCGCCTGCCGAGCCCGACCACAGCTTCTGGATGCTCACGGTCGGGGCAAACTCGACCAGCGGCTTCGGCGGTTCGACGTTGTCCTTCTTGCCGAGACTCTTCAGCCAGTTGCATCCGCCCAGGGTCAAGGCCAGGGCGACGAGGACGAGGACGACGATTGCGCGCCTCATGATTTCTTCGGTTCCGCGGCAGCAGGCGACAAGCCGCCTTGTTTCATTTCGATGAAGGCGCGCTCGGGTGCCTGCTCATCCATGTGGGTCAAGGCTTCAGCATAGGCCGAGCGGGCGTCTTCGATACGTCCGAGCTTGGCCAACGCATCACCACGCAACTCGCTGGCCTGGGCCGGGAAGTTTGCCTTGGCAACCTGATCGAGCTTGGTCAGCGCGGCCTCGGCTTCGCCCTTGGCCAGGCTCAGGCGTGCCTGCCGCAGCGCAATCAGCGATTTCATGGCGTCATCACCGGCCGCTTGACTGGCCCAGTCCAGATCCGCACTGGCCGCCGCCAGATCACCCTTTTCAACCTGCACGGCTGCCTGACGCAGGGCGGTCATGGTGGCAAACGCGGTCTTCGGGTATTCCTTGCGCAGGGTCTCGGCAATCTTCGCCGCATCCTCGTTGCGCTTGGCGTCAACCGCTTCGGTGAACGCCGAATACTGCACGGCGGCTTCGGAAAGCGTGCGCAATTCGCGCGCCTTCCATTGCTGGTATCCGAATATCAGCAGCAAGCCAACGACGACACCGATTGCGATCGACATCGCGTTGCTTTGCACCCATTTGCGCACCAACTCACCTTGTTCGTGCTCGTCAAGAACTTCAAATGCCATACGCATCACCAAATGAGGCGCCACGAGGGATTGCCGATAACCGGCAGGGCGGCGCGAGGGGCGCTAGGGTAACAGGATTCAAGCCAGCGCCTGTGAAAAAGGCGTAGGTCGACGCCGCAATCAGGAGTCGACGCGGCTCGCCAGCTTGTCGCCGCCGAACAATCGCAGGCGGGCGACGTTTGCCCGCTGGAACGGGGCAAGATCGACACGGATGCCATCGGCAACCACTTCGGCACCTTCGGCATTGCCGATGCGCACGGTCAGGGCCGTGTCACTCGCGTAATTGCGCTCGACGCCGGCACCCAGCAATCCATATTCGATCCGGATGCCATTGGCATCGACAACCTCGACCCAGCTGGCCAACTTGAGCTTCAGGCTGAGGCTGTGCTGTCCACTTGTCACCGGCATCGAAGCGGAAGAACCATCGGTCTTCGTCATCTGCTGGCTGGTGCTGAACGGTGCCATCGAGGCAATGATCGGCGCGGGCGATTCGGCAAGCGGATCCAGCTCGGCAATTGCATTCATTACCGGATCCGCGCTTGGCGAAGCGGCAG
Organism: Lysobacterales bacterium 63-13; assembly: GCA_001899855.1. Lineage (GTDB taxonomy): Bacteria > Pseudomonadota > Gammaproteobacteria > Xanthomonadales > Rhodanobacteraceae > Dokdonella. Next base: position 41,561 of record MKWR01000028.1, on the reverse strand, counting down.
CGGCGGGCGTCTCCGATACTGCCGCACCGGACTTGTCGGCGATGGCAGGCGAGGCGGTGGCAACTTCGCTGGCTGGCGGCGGCGCATCAAGCAGGACCGTGCGGGCGAGGTTTTGCTCGAGTCCACCATGCGTGGCCAGCCACACTGCCGGCCCGACCACGAGGGCGGTCAGGATCAAGTAGGTTGCACTGACCGAATAGCGATCCATCAGGTAGCGCGAGCGCGACACCCTGCCGGTGGAAACCAGGGGTGCCTGCACGCCGCGTTCCGCAATCACCTTCTCGGCGAGAATCTGCGGCATGTCGAGAAGCCGGGCGTAGCTGGTCAGGTATCCCCGCAGGTACACGGCATGCGCGATCCCGCTGAAATCGTCTTCCTCAATGCGCTTGATCAGGCGCGCCTGCAGTTTCAGTCGCGAGCCGACATCCTCGCACGTCCAGCCGCGCTGCTCGCGCGCGAACCGAAGTCTCTGTCCTATCGTGGCATCCGTGAGTTCGGGTGCGCCTGCTGCGGTCAGATCGATTGCATTCGTGGGATCGGATTTCTGTGGAAGCTCCGCGGAACACTCCTGCAGATCCTGCTTGGCGGCACCTTCATTGCTCACTGACTGGGTCTCCGGGATCGACAACAAATCAAGCTGACTGGCATCAGCTTCGTTAATACCCATGTCCCTCTGGGTGCGTTTCTTGTTCTTGCGCCGCGCCATGGTCAACCCGGGTTTCCGGAAATGACCGGGGCATCCAGCGATCGAGCTTGCTGCGATTCCGGGAACTTCTCGCGCAAGCGGCGCGTGTAGTCCTGGGCTGCCTTGCCATTGCCGAGACGCAGCTCGATGTTGCGTCCCAACAGCAGGGCATCTGCACTTTGCTGACCGACCCCTTCGTAGCGCTGGATGAAAGCCCGAGCCTTGAAAAAATCATTCTTCAGGTACAACGCGCTCGCCAGTTGGTACAGCGCCTCCGCGTTGTCGGGCTCGCGAGCCAGTGCCGCACGCAAGTCATTTTCAGCAACATCCAATTTGCCACCCTTGATCGCACATGTGCCGGAATTGGTCAAGGCCACGGCGGGTGTTTTGTAGAAGGGATCTGCGATGGCGCGCACAAAATAGACGGCCGAATCGTCATAGCGGCCGATCTTGCACAGGAAAGCGCCGTAATTGTTGTTCTCGTTGCCCGATTTCGGCATCAGTTCCGCGGCGCGCCGGTAGTGCTGCTCGGCTTTTGCGTTGTCGCCAATGCGCTCGTAGAGCAAGCCGATGACGGTGTGCGCATCGGCGTGGTTGTTGTCGGCGGCCAATGCCTTGTTGAGGTTCTCCAGGGCGACTTCGAGCTTGCCCTGGGCCATGTATTTCTGGCCAAGGTCGGTGTACAGCGCCGCCGCCTTGGTCTTCGGGTTCTCCGGGTTGCTTTCCGGAGCGGGGCGCGTGCTGCCACCACCGGTGGCGCAACCGCCGAGCAAGGCCAGCATGAAAATCGCCATGAGGATCCGATCAAGCCGCATCTGCCACGCCTCCCTCGATCTTCTTCTGGAATTCCGCCTGGCGACGCGTGCGATCCATGACCTGGCCCTTGAGCTGGCCGCAGGCCGCGTCGATGTCGTCACCGCGCGTGCGCCGCACCATGGTCAACACGCCGGCATCCAGCAGGATGGTCTGGAAATCACGAATTGACGATTCTTCCGAGCGCTCGAACTGCGTGCCGGTGAATGGATTGAACGGGATAAGGTTGACCTTGCTCGGCACCTTGCGCACCAGCTTGACCAGTTGCCGGGCCAGCTCGGGGGTGTCATTGATGCCCTTCATCATGGTGTATTCAAAGGTGACCGTCGTGCGCGGGCTACGCTGCGTGTAGCGCAGGCAGGCATCCATCAGCTCGGCGATCGGGTACTTCTTGTTCAGTGGAACGAGCTGGCTGCGCAACTCATCGTTCGGCGCATGCAGCGACACGGCCAGCGAGACATCGCTCTCGGCGGACAGGCGATCGATCATCGGCACGAGACCGGCGGTCGACAGCGTCACGCGCTTGTTGGCGAGGCCGAAGCCGAGGTCGTCGCGCATGATGCTCATGGCGCGCACGACGTTGTCGAAATTGAGCAGCGGCTCGCCCATGCCCATCATCACGACGTTGGTCAACTTGCGCTGGTGGTGCGGCACATTGCCGAGGTGCCTGGCCGCCACCCAGACCTGGCCGATGATCTCGGCCGTCGACAGGTTGCGATTGAAGCCCTGCGTGCCGGTGGAGCAAAACGTGCAGTTGAGGCCGCAGCCGACCTGCGAGGAAACACACAAGGTGCCGCGCGAGCTTTCCGGGATGAACACGGCCTCGATGGCGTTGCGCGGATCCATGCCGAGCAGCCATTTGTGCGTGCCGTCAGTCGATTGCTTCTCCAGCAGCACATTCGGCGGAACAATCTCGGCAACCGCTTCAAGCTTGCTGCGCAGGACCTTGCCGACATCGGTCATCTGCGCGAAATCGGTGACGTGACGGTGGTACATCCACTTCATGACCTGGTCGGCACGGTAGGGCTTCTCGCCGGCTTGCGCGAACCAGTCGCGCAAGCCCTGGCGATCAAGGCCAAACAGATTCGTCCGGGTCGCGGTCACGGCCATCGACTCAGCGTGCCGTCACTTCGGAGCTGGCGAAGAAGTAGGCGATTTCCACCGCCGCCGTTTCCGGCGCATCCGATCCGTGCACGGCATTGGCGTCGATGGAATCGGCAAAGTCGGCGCGGATGGTGCCGGCAGCGGCCTTCTTCGGATCGGTCGCGCCCATCAGGTCACGATGCACGGCGATGGCGTTGTCGCCTTCGAGCGCCTGGATGATGACCGGGCCGGAGATCATGAATTCGACCAGGGCGTTGAAGAACGGGCGTTCCTTGTGCACCGCATAGAAACCTTCGGCTTCGCGGCGCGAAAGCTGTTTCATGCGCGCGGCGACAATCTTCAGGCCGGCTTTTTCAAAACGGGAATAAATTTCGCCGATGACGTTCTTGGCGACTGCATCGGGCTTGATGATGGAAAGAGTGCGCTCCAGCGCCATTGTCTTTGAACCTGTGATGGGAAAATCAGGGAATGAGGAGTATCGGAGGACGAAACCCGCGGCTTTCCGGATAGTTAGCGCACTATCCGACCTCGCATTCTAGCTAGTTTTTCCATTGATTTGCACCCCGAAGGGGCGATATTCCATGCTTTTTCGGCGTTGCCCAACGCGCCCGGCGGGCTTATGATTCAAACGGTCGTTTGGTTTTACCCATCCGCTCGGGACTTTCTCAATTGAATTCACCGCACTTTTCGACCAAGGAACGCATCCTCGGCGCCGCCGAGGAGTTGTTTGCGCGCAACGGCTTTGCCGGTGCTTCCTTGCGCGAGTTGACGGCAACGGCCAAGGTCAACCTCGCCGCGGTCAACTACCACTTCGGCTCCAAGGACAATCTCGTCAACGAGGTCTTCCGCCGCCGTCTCGATGAACTCAGCGCACAGCGCCTGCATCTGCTGCAGTCGGTGCTGGCCAAACCCAAGCCGACGCTCGAGGAAATCCTTGCCGCCTTCATCCACCCCGCATTGCTCCTGTCGCTGGACAAGTCCGGCGGCGCCACCTTCGTGCGCGTCCTGGCGCGCGCCTATGCCGAGCACAACGAGCGCCTGCGCAAGTTCCTTTCGGAAAACTACGGCCATGTGCTGAAGGAATTCGCCGCCGCCTTTGGCGCGCAGTTGCCGCACCTGGACAAGGAAGAACTCTACTGGCGCATCGACATCATCGCTGGCGCGCTGACCTACGCAATGGCCGATTTCGGCGTCATCAAGCGCCGCGCGGCGATGTCCGAGAAAATCCACCGCGAACGCGCCGCCGAGCACCTGATCCGCTTTGCCGCGGCCGGCCTGCGCGCGGAATGACCCGTCACCCCATTTGCGCGGCTGCGGCCGCGCCTCCCTTTTGTCCGTCCTGCCGAGGTATCGCATGAACCACTCCCCTCTCCGCATCCGCAAGGTTGCCGTGCTTGGCGCCGGCGTCATGGGCGCACAGATTGCCGCTCACCTGACCAATGCCGATGTCGAAACCATCCTCTTCGACCTGCCGGCGAAGGAAGGCCCGAAGAGCGGCATCGCGATCAAGGCGATTGCCAACCTCGGCAAGCTGTCACCGGCGCCGCTGGCCGAGGCCGCGCGCGCAACGTCGATCACGCCGGCCAACTACGACGAGCATCTAGATCTGCTCAAAGGCTGCGACCTGATCATCGAAGCCATTGCCGAACGCCTCGACTGGAAGCTCGATCTTTACAGGAAGATCGCGCCGCATGTGTCTGATTCTGCTTTCATTGCCAGCAACACCTCGGGCCTTTCCATCAATGCCCTGGCCGAGGCTTTGCCGCCCGCCATGCGCCCGCGCTTCTCCGGCATCCACTTCTTCAACCCGCCGCGCTACATGCACCTGGTCGAGCTGATTCCGGATCGGCAGACGGATCCGGCCCTGCTTTCCGGGCTGGAAGCCTTCCTCACCACGACCCTCGGCAAGGGCGTCGTCCTCGCCAAGGACACACCGAACTTCATTGGCAACCGCATCGGCGTGTTCTCCATCCTCGCCACCATGCACCACACCGAGCAGTTCAAGCTCGGCTTCGATGCGGTCGACGCGATCACCGGGCCGGCCATTGGCCGCCCGAAGAGCGCGACCTACCGCACCTCCGATGTCGTCGGCCTCGACACCATGGCGCATGTCATCAAGACCATGGATGACACCTTGCCGGATGATCCCTGGCACAAATACTTCAAGGCACCAGCCTGGCTGACCGCGCTCATCGAAAAAGGCGCGCTCGGGCAGAAATCCGGCGCCGGCTTCTTCCGCAAGGTCGGCAAGGACATTCAGGTGCTGGACCTGGCCAAGCAGGATTACCGCCCGGCCACGGAAGGGGCCAGCGAGGAGGTCGGCAAGATCCTCGCGATCAGGAATCCCGCGGAAAAATTCGCCGCGCTGCGAGCCTCGGCGGACAAGCAGGCGCAGTTCCTCTGGGCCATGTTCCGCGATCTTTTCCATTACACGGCGTTCCACCTCGGCGATATCGCCGATACCGCGCGGCACGTCGATTTCGCGATCCGCTGGGGTTACGGCTGGAAACTGGGCCCGTTTGAAACCTGGCAGGCAGCCGGCTGGAAGCAGGTGACGCAATGGATTGCCGAAGACATTGCCGCCGGCAAGGCGATGAGCAATGCACCCCTGCCGGCCTGGGTCAGCGATGGCCGTGATGGCGTTCATGGCAAGGATGGCTCGTGGTCACCAAGCCTCGGCAGGAACGTGCCGCGTTCGGACGCGGCGGTCTACCGGCGCCAGTTGTTCCCCGATCCGCTGCTCGGTGAAAGCTTCGACAACGGCACCACGGTCTGGGAGAACGACGGTGTGCGCCTGTGGCATCTTGGCGACGACATCGGCATCGTCTCGTTCAAGACCAAGATGAATACGGTCAATGACGCCGTGCTCGATGGCCTGCAGGCTTGCGTGGAAAAATGCGAGCAGCAGTTCAAGGCCATGGTCATCTGGCAGGCCGGCGAGCCGTTCTCGGCCGGTGCCGATCTCAAGGGCGCGCTCGGCCTGGTCAAGGACGGCAAGATCGCCGAGTTCGAAGCCATGGTCGCCAATTTCCAGGCAACCAGCATGCGCATTAAGTACTCGCTGGTGCCGGTGGTTTCCGCCGTGCGCGGCATGGCCTTCGGCGGCGGTTGCGAGTTCCAGATGCATTCGGCACGCACCGTGGCCGCGCTGGAAAGCTACATCGGCCTTGTCGAAGCGGGCGTCGGCCTGCTGCCGGCCGGTGGTGGCCTCAAGGAACTTGCCTTGCGTGCATCGCGCAACAGCATCGACGGCGACCCGTTCAACGGCATCAAGAAATCCTTCGAAGCCGCCGCCATGGCCAAGGTCTCGACCAGCGCACTCGAAGCAAGGCAACTGGGCCTGCTGCGTGCCGATGACGTGATCGTCTTCAACAGCTTCGAACTGCTTTACGTGGCCAAGCAGGTTGCCGCTGCGCTGGCCGAAAGCGGCTGGCGACCCGCCTTGCCTGCACGCGACATCACGATTGCCGGCGATGTCGGCACCGCTTCGCTGAAGATGATCCTGGTCAACATGCTCGAAGGGCGCTTCATCTCCCCGCACGACTACGAAATCGGCAGCCGCATTGCCGACACCTTGTGTGGTGGCGTGATCGAACGCGGCTCGCAAGTCGATGAAGCCTGGCTGCTCGCGCTCGAGCGCAAGCACTTCGTCGAACTCGCGCAAATGCCCAAGACCCAGGAGCGCATCGCGCATACCTTGACCACGGGCAAACCGCTGAGGAACTGAATATGGGGAATCGGGAACAGGGAATCGGAAAAGCCGCTTTTTGCAGGCGACGAAAAAGTGGCTCGCTCGAACTTTTCCGTCGAGACTTTTCAGCTCCTGATGCCACTCGCTTGCCCTGATCCATTCCGATTCCCAATTCCCGGCTCCAGCCCATTCCCTATTCCCTAGTCCCCATTCCCGATCGAGGAACGAGATCATGTCCAAACAACTACAAGACGCCTACATCGTCTCCGCCGTGCGCACACCGGTGGGCAAGGCGCCGCGCGGGGTGTTCCGCAATACGCGGCCGGATGACCTGCTCGCCCATGTGATCCGCGCCGCCGTGGCCGGTGCACCGGGCATCGACCCTTCGCGCATCGACGATGTCATCATTGGTTGCGCGATGCCGGAAGCCGAGCAAGGCATGAACGTCGCGCGCATCGGCGTGCTCCTCGCCGGATTGCCGAACAGCGTGCCGGCGCAGACGATCAACCGCTTTTGTTCGTCCGGCGTGCAGGCCATTGCCCTGGCGGCCGATCGCATCCGCACCGGCGATGCCGACCTGATGCTCGCCGGCGGCACCGAGAGCATGAGCATGGTGCCGATGATGGGCCACAAGATCGCCATGAATCCGCTTGCCTTCACCGACGAGAACATCGCCATCGCCTACGGCATGGGCATCACCGCCGAGAATGTCGCCAGCGAGTGGAAAGTCAGCCGCGAGGACCAGGATGCGTTCGCCCTCGCCTCGCACGAGAAAGCGCTTGCCGCCATCGCCGCAGGCGAATTCAGGGACGAGATCGTGCCGTTCAAGCTCGATGACCATTATCCCGATCTGGTCGGGCGTTCGATCCAGACCGACAGCCGCCTGATCGATACCGACGAAGGCCCGCGCCTGGACACCAGCGCGGCCGGCCTGGCCAAGCTGCGTACCGTGTTCAAGGCGGGCGGCAGCGTCACCGCCGGCAATTCCTCGCAGATGTCCGATGGTGCCGGGGCGTTGATGCTGGCCAGCGAGAAGGCGATCAAGGAATACAACCTGACCCCGATCGCGCGCTTCGTGTCCTTTGCCGTTGCCGGCGTGCGCCCCGAAGTCATGGGCATCGGCCCGATCGCGGCCATCCCCAAGGCACTCAAGCTCGCCGGATTGAGCAAGGAGCAGATGGACTGGATCGAGCTCAACGAGGCATTTGCCGCGCAGGCACTCGCGGTGATCCGCGATTTGGGTCTCGATGCCAGCAAGGTCAATCCGCTCGGCGGTGCGATTGCGCTGGGTCACCCGCTCGGCGCGACCGGAGCCGTGCGTGCGGCGACCTTGATCCACGGCCTGCGTCGCCGCCAGCAGAAGTACGGCATGGTGACCATGTGCATCGGCACCGGCATGGGCGCAGCCGGCATCTTCGAGGCGCTGCATTGAGCTGACGCCTGCATCGTTGTTTCTGAATGCCTCTCCAGCCAGCGTCCCCACAGGACATGAGTGAGAGGCAACAAGGCAAGACCTTGCGCATGGCCGATCGCATCAAACCGCGACGGCCATCGGCGTCCCATGCTGGCGTGGCTGGCGCGTGCGCAGGCGCTGATCGACGGCGTCGAAGAACGCATCGGGAAGTTCGGCGCTGACTGGCACCTGCCAGCAACGCGAATCGACGAACGACACGCACTTCACGGCGTCCTTCTCGGTCATCAGGATCGGCAAACCGTCCCCGAAATCGAGATCCGCCGGGCCCAGCGCGTGATGATCGTCGAAGGCATGCTCGATGACCTCGATGCCCTGCCGGCGCAGGCTGTCGAAGAAGCGCCCTGGATTGCCGATGCCGGCCACCGCGTGGACGCGCTGGCCGGCAAACTGCGCCAGCGGGCGCGGCGGCTCCGCGCCATTGACCGACAAGGCACCGGTTCCAGGCAGGCTCATGGGAATTTCACCGGGGCGCGGCTGGCCGCCATTGCTGACGATGAAATCGACCCGCGCAAGGCGTGCATCTGATTCACGCAGCGGCCCGGCGGGCAGCAAACGTCCGTTGCCAAGACGCCGTTCACCGTCGATCACGCAAATCTCGATGTCACGTGCCAGCGAAGGATTCTGCAGCCCATCATCGGCAAGGATCACATCGACACCCGCCCCCGCCAGCAGGCGCGCGGCAGCGACACGATCGCGGCCAACCGCCACCGGCACGCCGCTGCGGCTGCGGATCAGGCTGGGCTCATCGCCGGCAATGGCGGGATCCGGTGCATCGTCAAGCAGCACTGGCAAGCGTGCGGTGCCGCCATAGCCACGGCTGACCACGCCGGGCTGCCAGCCACGGCTGCGCAAGGCATCGATCAAGGCCAGCACCAGCGGCGTCTTGCCGGTGCCGCCCGCGGTGATGTTGCCGACGACGATGACCGGCACGCCCAACCGCGTCGGCTTGCGCAGGCCGCTCCGCCAAGCCAGGCCAACGACCGCCCGAAGCATTCGATAGACCGGCACGAGCAAACGCATCCACAGCGGCACGGGTTCCGCGCCATACCAGATGCGATCGATGTCGGCCTGTTTCATGTCGGCTGCGGGCTGGACATCTCTTCATCGCGGAACTGCACGCGATGCAAGGCCGCGTAATGGCCGTTGCAATCGAGCAATTGTCGATGCGTGCCACGCTCGACGATGCGTCCTTCATCGAGCACGACGATCTGGTCGGCATGTTCGATCGTCGACAGGCGATGGGCGATGACCAGCACGGTGCGATCACGCAGCAAGCGCTTGAGTGCATCCTGGATCAGGCGTTCGGATTCGGTATCGAGGGCGCTGGTCGCCTCGTCGAGGATCAGCAAGGGCGCGTTCTTCAGCAAGGCGCGCGCGATGGCGATGCGCTGGCGCTGGCCACCGGACAGCAATGCCCCACCCTCGCCGGCCTGGCTGTCGAGGCCATCCGGCAGGCGCTTGATGAACTCCATGGCATTGGCCGCCTGGGCGGCTTCCTCGATGGCCGCGCGCGATGCACCGGCAAGCGCGCCGTAGGCGATATTGCGCGCGATCGTGTCGTTGAAGAGGACGATCTGCTGGCCGACCCAGGCAATCTGCCCGCGCAGGTTTGCCAACCGCCAGGCCGACAGCGGCACGCCATCGAGCAGGATGCTGCCGGAATCCGGTTCGTAGAAACGGGGAATCAGGCTGGCCAAGGTCGACTTGCCGCTGCCCGAGCGGCCGACCAAGGCGGTCACGCTGCCGGGCGGGCAATGCAGGCTCACGCCATCCAGCGCCGGTGCCGCCTGGCCCGGATAGCGCAACACGACATCACGCAATTCAATCTCGCCACGGCAGCGATCCAGCGCATGACTGCCGCCATCGACCTCGCCCGGCGTATCGATGACCTTGAACAGATCCGTGGCCGCGGCGACACCGCGCTGCATCATCGCCTGCACCGTGGTCAGGCGCTTCAGCGATGGCAGCATCATCAGCATCGCCGTGATCAGCGACATGAAGGTGCCGGGACTCATCGTCTGCAGCGTCGCCGGCCGTGTCGCGAAGAAGATCACCAGGGCCAGCGCGCAGGCGGCGACGATCTGCACGATCGAGGTCGACAGCGCATTGGTGGAAGCGATCTTCAGATTGAGCGTGCGGTTGTTCTCGTTGACCCTGGCGAAACGCGCGCGTTCGGCATCCTGGCCGAGATAGACCTTGACCTCGCGCTGGCCGCTGACGGCTTCGTCGACGATGCCGGTGACCGAACCCACCGAGTGCTGGATCTTGCCGCTGATGCGCCGATAGCGCCGCCCGACAATGGCGGCGACGGCGGCGATCAGGGGCGCCATGATGAACAGCATCAGCGTCAGGCGCGCACTCTGGTACAGCATCACGCCGAGCAGGCCGAGCACGGTGAGGCTGTCGAGGATCATCACCTTGACCGCATTCGTGCTGGCCTGGGCGACCTGCTCGACGGTATAGGTCAGGCGCGAGATCATCTGTCCGGAAGCTTCGCGATCGAAGTGCGAGGCCGGCAAGTCGAGGTAGCGCGAAAACACCTCGCCGCGCAGGGTCTCGACAACGTCGCGGCCAATGCGCGCCAGGCCGTAGTCGGCGACATAGGTGGCCACGCCGCGCACGACAAACAGGCCGACAATGACAAACGGCATCCAGAAGATCGCCACGGCGCTGCGGCTGATGAAAAGATCATCGAGCATCGGCCGGATCATGGCGGTGAAAACCGCCGCCACGGCGGCATCGAAAACCATGCCGAAGATGCCGGCCAACGCCCACAGCCGATAACGCGCCGCATAGCCGAGCAGGCGTCGATAGGTGGCAAAGGCGCTGGCCGCCACGCTCACTCCGCCAGAAGATCGCGGCGGCACGCCGGCATCGTCACTTGGCCGCTTCCGCCTTGGTCGGCGTGGTCGCCAGGCTGAGGCGATCGAAGCCGAGTTGGCCCAGTGCATCCATCGCCGTGATCACCGCCTGGTGCTGGGTACGCGCATCGGCACGCAGGATCACCGGACGCGTGCGCTCTTCGCCGGCAATGCGCAGGATCGCCTCCTTGAGCGTGTCGATGCCGGGATTGAGCACTTCGTTGTTGTCGATGTAGAAGCGCCCTTCGGCGTCAATGAGGATGGTCAGTGCGTGCTCCTCGCGCGCCTGCTCGGTCGCCGAGGCTTCCGGCAGGGTCACCTTCATGCTCGAATGCTGGACGAAGGTCGTGGTCATGACGAAGAACATCAGCAAGGTCAGCATGACATCGATCAACGGGATCACGTTGATCTCGAAATCGTCTTCGCGGCGGCCGGAAGTCAGGCGCATTGCCGGTCAACCAGCGCTGCGGGCGGGTGCCGCGTCGGCAACGACGGCCAGCTCGTCGATCAGCGCGATCACCTGCACTTCCATGTCGATGACCAGGTCACTGACGCGACCACGGAAATAGCGGTGGAAGAAATACGCGGGAATCGCCACGACCAGGCCGCTGGCCGTGCACACCAGCGCCTCGCCGATGCCACCGGCCATCTTCAGCGGGTCGCCGACGCCGCTGACCATGACCGCGAAGAACATGCTGATCATGCCGAACACCGTGCCGAGCAGGCCGAGCAGCGGCGAGACGATGGCAATCGTGCCCAGCGTGTTGAGGAAGCGCTCCAGCCGATGCACGACATGGCGGCCGGTATCCTCGACGCGCTCCTTGATGATCTCGCGCGGGCGGTTGCGCACGACCAGGGCGGCGGCGAGCAGTTCGCCCAGCGGCGAGGTCTGGCGCAAGGCGTCGATGTGCTTGGGATCGAGCTTGCGCGTGCGCGCCCAGGTCATCACCTGTTCGCCAAGTTCGGGCGGAATCACCGACTTGCGGCGCAGCGTCCAGAAGCGTTCGAGGATGATGGCCAGGGCAATCGCCGAGGCGATCAGGATCGGAACCATCGGCCAGCCACCCGCAATCAGGATCTCAAGCACTTGCTGCCACTCCTCGTCTGTCGGTTCGAACGGCACGCTGGGCGTACCGGAGGCGGATGATAGCAGCGCGAACCGGATTCAAGCCTGCCGCAGCAGGCTGTTGCAGTCGCTCGGGCGAGTGCGAGAAAAGGAAAAACGGGCCGGGAAAGCGCGGTTTGCATGCGGCAAATGCGCATTCTGAGGTTCGTTTCGCCGCTGGATCGTGCCGACTGAGCAGATATCCAACAGCCTGTCAGCGGATACGCCACCACGCGCGCGACTCATCACGCCCCTGCCTGGCCACATAGCCGCCGGATGCGAATCGCACGTGCAGGTAGCCGGCATCTGCCGTGTTCAGCAGCGGAATCGAGCGTTCGCGCAGGCGTGCGAGGACATCGGCATGCGGATGTCCGAAATGATTGTGGTAGCCGCTGGAAAGGAGCGCCAGTTGCGGATCGAGCGCATCGAGGAACTCCGCCGATGAGGCCGTCTTGCTGCCGTGGTGCGGCAGGCTCATCAGCAACGGATGGCGCAGCGGGCCAATCCTTGCGGCAATGGCCGCCTCGACCTTGGCCGTGGCATCACCGGTCAGCAACAGGCTGCCGGCCGAGCCACTGACCACGAGAACACAAGAGCGATCGTTGCTTTCGGCCGCAGCCGTGACGGCGACGATGCGAAAATCGACGCCGTCCCAGCGCCATGACTCGCCATCGCGACAGGCATCTGCGGCGATGGCGAGGCGTGCGGGCTCGCCACTTTCGATGACGGCTCCGGGAAATGCCCGCTGCACGGCCGCGGCACCACCGGCATGGTCGCTGTCGCCATGGCTGAGGATCATGCGGTCGAGGCGCTCGACACCCAGCGCATGCAGCGATGGAATGACCACGGCATCACCCAGGTCAAAGCCGCTTGGATAGCGCGGCCCGGCGTCGTACAGCACGGTGTGTGCGGCGGTCCGCACGAGCACGGCAAGGCCCTGGCCGACATCGAGCATCCACACCTCGAAGCCGGCCGCGGCGGGCGGGTGTCGAATCGGCACCAGCAAGGGCAGCAGCAAGAGCACGCCAAGCGCGCGCGCCGGCACGCCGCGTGGCATCAGGATCCAGATGATTCCGGCCAGGGCCAGGGCAAAGGCCCAGATCGGTGTCGCCGCAAAATAGACCTGCGCCGAGGGCAAGGCCGCCATCCATTGCATGACTTGCCAAAGCGCCTGCAGCAGGACATCGGCAAGGTCCAGCAGTGGTCCGCCGATGGCCGGCAGGTCGACGATCAGCAAACTGCCGGCAACGGTGAGCGGCACGACCAGGAAGCTCACCCACGGCACGGCAAGCAGGTTGGCCAGTGGCCCGATCAACGAGCCCTGGCCGAAAAACCAGATGGTCATCGGCAACAAGGCCAGGCTCAGCACCAGTTGCACGCGCGGCAATTCCCGCCACAGCACCTGTTTCGTGCCGATTGGCCGGGTCACGGCGAGCAGGATGGCGACACCGGCAAAGGACAACCAGAAGCCCGCCGAAAGTACCGCCAGCGGATCCCAGATGACGATGACGGTGGCCGCCAGGGCCAGCGCCTGCGCCACCGAACTTGCGCGCCGCGCGTAGCGGGCAAGCAGGGCGATGGCGATCATCAACAAGGTGCGGATCGTCGGCACACCCATCCCGGCGAGCAGTCCGTAACCGAATGCGCAGGCCATCGCCACCGGTGCCTCGAGCAGTGGGCCGGGAATGCGCAAGGCCAGGCGCGGCCAGGCCTTCCATGCGAGGCGCGCGAGCAGCGCGCCAAAGGCGGCAAACATGCCTACATGCAGGCCTGAAATCGCGATCAGGTGGCTGATGCCGGTGGCACGCAAGACCTGCCAGTCGGCATCGGCAATGGCCTGCTGGTCGCCCACCGCCAGCGCACGCAGCAATCCGCTCGATTGCGCATGCTCGAAGCGCTGCGCAATCGCCGCGGCAATCTCCTGCCGCCAGGCATCGATGCAGGGGCCGCCGGCCGCAGCGAGCGGCCGGCTCTGCCCGCCATTGCGCACATAGCCCACGGCGACCACGCCACGCAGCACCGCGCCGCGCTCGCCATCGAGGCCGCCGGGATTGACCAGTCCGCGCGGCGGGCGCAGGCGCAAGCGCAGTTGCCAGCGCGAGCATGCTGCCAGCGGCGGCGCTTCGTCGTACCAGTTCAGGCGCGACAATCCCTGCAGGGCGATCGCCTCGCCATCGAGCGTGGCCGATTCGATGACGAACTCGAAACGCGTGCTGCCCTCCTGCACCTCCGGCAGTCCGCGAACGTGGCCGATGACCTCGAAATCACGCCCGTGCAGATCGACCGGCAATTGCCGGTCGAGCGCCATCGCCGCGCAGGCCAGGGTCCAGGCAAAACCGAGGGCAAACCACGTTGGCCAAGCGCTCGTGGGCGGCAGGCAGAGCAGGATCAGGGCAATGGCCGCCAGGGCCAGTGACAACCATGCCGGCGGCAGGCCCGGCAACAAGTGCACGGCGACCGCGCCGGCAAGCAGGCCGATGGCCCGGCCTGGGGTCAGTCGTGGCAAGACAAGGCGCCATCGCGGCGTGTTGCCGTGGCGCTCGATTGATTCCCTTGCGGCCATCCCATCGATCCTTCCTGGAAGCGATTCATGCCCTCACGCCGCGCTAGATCTGGCTGGCGGCATTCCGATCAAGCTCATGCAGGATACCGCCACGCAACTCGAACATGCGATCCATGCGCGCGGCAAGGCCGCGATCGTGGGTGACCAGGATCAATGCAGTGCCAATCTCGCGGTTGAGTTCAAGCATCAATTCATAGACCTGCGCCGCATTGGCCTCGTCGAGGTTGCCGGTCGGCTCATCGCCCAGCACGCAGGCCGGTCGCGTGACCAGGGCACGAGCCACCGCTGCACGCTGGCGCTCGCCGCCGCTGAGTTCACCCGGCTTGTGCGCGATGCGCGCCGCCAGGCCGACCCGGCCAAGCAGCTCGGTCGCCAGTGCGCGCGCCTGGGCGATCGGCGTGCCGCGGATGAGCAAGGGCATGCAGACGTTTTCCAGCGCGGTGAATTCCGGCAGCAGATGGTGGAACTGGTAGATGAAGCCGAGCGAACGGTTGCGCAACTGGCCACGGGCGCGATCGGACAGGCGCGACATGACCTGGCCTTCGACCTCGACTTCACCGCCGGTGGCGGTGTCGAGGCCGCCGAGGATATGCAGCAAGGTGCTCTTGCCGGTACCCGAGGCGCCGACAATCGAAGCAGTCTCGCCGCGCTTCACGCTGAAGCTGACATCGTGCAGCACATCGGTGCGCAGGTCGCCTTCCTTGTAGATCTTGGCGACCTTGTGCGCACGCAGGACGATGTCGGCGGGTTTTGCGGATTTGGCTTGCATGTCCGATTCACTCATGGCGCAGGGCCGCCGCAGGCTGGATCCGCGCTGCCCGCCAGGCCGGATAGAGCGTCGCGAAAATGCAGAACAGGAACGCGGTCAGGGTGATCCAGCCGACGTCGCTCCATTGCAGGTCGGAGGGCAACTCGCTGATGTAGTAGACATCGGCGGAAAGGAAGGTGACGTGGAAGGTGCGCTCGATCCAGTGCACCAGCGCCGACAGGTTCAACGACAGCAGCACGCCGAAACCGACGCCAAGGACGATGCCGAGGGTGCCGACCAGCACGCCCTGCACCATGAACACGCCCATGATGCTGCGCGGGGTCTGCCCCAGGGTGCGCAGGATGGCGATATCGGCCTGCTTGTCGGTGACCAGCATGACCAGGGTCGAGACGAGGTTGAACGCCGCCACGGCGACGATCAGCGAGAGGATCAGGAACATCACCTTCTTCTCCATGGCGATGGCCTTGAAGAAATTGCTGTGGCCCTGCATCCAGTCCGACACCCGATAGGCCTGGCCGAGCTGTCCGGAGAGGTCGCGCGCCACGCTGTAGGCGCGGAACATGTCATCCAGGCGCAGGCGGATGCCGGTCGGGCCATCGAGGCGGTACAGGGTTTCGGCATCCCGCATGGCGACAACGGCCAGCGCGCCGTCGTACTCCTGCATGCCGACCTCGAAAATGCCGCTGACCGTGAAGCGCTTGAAACGCGGCTGCACGCCAACCGGCGAGGTACTCACCTCGGGCGTGATGACGGTGGTGAAGTCGCCGACACCGACGCCCAGCTTCATCGCCAGTTCGCGACCGAGGATGATGTGGAAACTGCCGGGCTTGAGATCGTCCAGGCTGCCCTCGACCATCTTGCGGTCGATCTCGGAAACCTTCGGTTCGTAATCCGGCAGCACGCCGCGCACGATGGCCCCGGACACGCGCTCGCCCTGCAGCATGGCCTCGCGTTCGACATACGGCGCGGCCCCCAGCACATGCGGATTGACCTCGGCGCGGCGCAGCGCCTCGGGCCATTCGCGCACACTCTCATCGACGCCCTCGACCGTGGCGTGCGCGACCATGCCGAGGATGCGGTCCTTCAGCTCCTTGTCAAAGCCGTTCATCACCGAGATCACCGTGATCAGCGCGGTCACGCCGACGGCAATGCCGAGTATCGACACCAGCGAGATGAAGGAGATGAAATGATTGCGACGCTTGGCCCGCGTGTAGCGCAAGCCGATGAAGAATTCGAGTGGACGAAACATGCCGGATTGCGATTCCTGGTGGGCGCTGGCGTGGCTGGCGCGCCCATCAGGGACAGCGCAGACGTGGAAGAGTGCCGGATTCCCTGCCCGGCCGGCAAGGCTTGGCCCTGATCTAGCCGATCGGGTTGGATGCGCGCACGGTCGCCGCCAGCACGAGGATGAGGCGGCGACGCAGGTCGGCGTCGCTGTTGTCGGTGGTCAGCAGGATGCGCTGGTGGCCGGGTTGCTCCTCGGCACGGAACTCCAGCAGCAGCAGGTTGCCGCGTTGCACGTGTGCAACGAGGCGCGCGCTGCGCTCGTTGCCTTCCCCATCGACCAGCAGCCAGCCGCCGGCACCATGGGCTACGCGTCGAGTCGATGGCCGCAAATGCTTGCGCAAGGCCAGCACTGTCAAGACCAGGGCGGCCAGGGCAAGGACAAGGCGCATGCCCAGGGAGAGACCACTGAGGAACACGGCAAGGATGGCCAGTGCGGCAACGCCCACCACGGCGATGGCGACCCGGCGCGAGGGCCGGTAGTCAAACGCGATGGCGGGTGCGGATTTCATCGATGACCGCAGCCTGCTCCGCATCCGTCGGCACGCCGCGGCCCAGCAGCCAGTCCCAGATTTCGGGATCCTGCTGTTCGAGGAGTCCGGCAAATCCCCGGCGCAATTCGGCCGAGGCTGCGGCATGGCGTTCATCGAGCCACCAGCCAAACAGCTGGTCAAGTTCGCGCGTGCCGCGTCGGCACCGCCAGCGCAGGCGCTTCAGCTCCGCATCGGAATCGCTCACCGGCAGAATCAGCTGCGCCGCTCAACCATGAGTTTCTTGATTTCGGCAATCGCCTTGGCCGGATTGAGGCCTTTCGGGCAAGTGCGCGTGCAGTTCATGATGGTGTGGCAGCGATACAGCTTGAACGGATCCTCGAGGGCATCGAGGCGTTCGCCGGTGTCCTCGTCGCGGCTGTCGACGATCCAGCGATAGGCCTGCAGGAGGATGGCCGGGCCGAGGTAACGATCGCCGTTCCACCAGTAGCTTGGGCAGGCGGTCGAGCAGCAGGCGCAGAGGATGCACTCGTAAAGACCATCGAGCTTGGCGCGATCCTGCTTCGATTGCAGATGTTCCTTCGCCGGTGCCGCGCTTTGCGTGCGCAGCCAGGGCTTGATCGAGGCATATTGCGCGTAGAAATGCGTCAGGTCGGGGACCAGGTCCTTGACCACCGCCATGTGCGGCAGCGGATAAATCGGCACGTCGCCCTTCGAGCAATCCTCGATCGCCTTGGTGCAGGCCAGGGTATTGGTGCCATCGATGTTCATCGCGCACGAACCGCAGATGCCTTCGCGGCACGAGCGGCGGAAGGTCAGGGTCGGGTCGATCTCGTTCTTGATCTTGATCAGCGCGTCGAGAACCATCGGCCCGCACGTCGCCAGATCGACCTCATAGGTATCGATGCGCGGATTCGCGCCATCATCCGGGCTCCAGCGATAGACGCGGAATTCGCGCACCTTCTTCGCTCCCGGCTTGGCCGGAAAGCGCTTGCCCTGCTGGATCTTCGAATTTTTCGGAAGTGCAAACTCAGCCATGACTCGAATTCTCCAAGCGAATCCCAACCTTGATCCGCAGCGTTCAATGCATCAACGACAAATCAATCGGTTCGACCATCAGGTAAAGCATCGCGGCTGAAGCCGCCTCCTACAACGAAGCAGAAACGCCTCGACGGTTATCGAAACCCGCGCCGTTGTTCGACTCCCGACTCCCGACTCCCGACTCCCGACTCCCGAATCCCGAATCCCGAATCCCGAATCCCGAATCCCGAATCCCGAATCCCGAATCCCGACTCCCGAATCCCGAATCCCGAATCCCGAATCCCGAATCTCCAATTCCGGCTTTCAATACACCCGTTTCGCCGGCGGCACCACCGCGACTTCGTCGGTCAACGTGAACATGTGCACGGGGCGGAAGTCGAAGCTGCTCTTGCCCGACTCGTCAACCTTGACCAGGGTGTGCTTCTGCCAATTTTCGTCGTCGCGCTCGGGAAAATCCTCGCGCGCATGCGCGCCACGGCTTTCCTTGCGCTGCTCGGCCGAGTTGATCGTGGCCACCGCGTTGTACAGCAGGTTCTGCAATTCGTAGGTCTCGATCAGATCCGAATTCCAGACCAGCGAGCGGTCGCTGACCTTGACGTCCTCGAAACTGCTGAACACCTTGGCCATCTTCTCGCAGCCCTCGGTCAAGGTCTTTGCCGTGCGGAACACCGCTGCATCGGCCTGCATCGTGCGTTGCATGTTGAGGCGGATCTCGGCCGTCGGCGAACTGCCGTTGGAATTGCGCAGCTTGTCCAGGTTGGCCAGCGCCTTGTCGCAGGCCGATGCCGGCAGTTGCTTGTGCAAGGCACCGGGCTTGATCGTCTCGGCGCAGCGATTGGCCACGGCGCGACCAAACACGACCAGATCGAGCAGCGAATTCGAACCGAGCCGATTGCCGCCATGCACGGAAACGCAGGCCGCCTCGCCGATCGCATACAAACCGGGCACGACGTGATCGGGATTCCCGCCCACCCGCTGCACGACTTCGCCGTGATAGTTGGTGGGAATGCCACCCATGTTGTAGTGCACGGTCGGCAGCACCGGGATCGGCTGCCTGGTGACGTCGACATTGGCGAAGATGCGCGCGCTCTCGGCAATGCCGGGCAGCTTCTCGTGGATGACCTCGGGACCGAGATGGGTCAGGTCGAGCAGCAGGTGATCGTGGTGTTCGCCGACGCCACGGCCTTCGCGGATCTCGATGGTCATCGAGCGACTGACCACATCGCGCGAGGCCAGGTCCTTGTAGTGCGGCGCATAGCGCTCCATGAAGCGCTCGCCGCTGGAATTGCGCAGGATGCCGCCTTCGCCGCGCACGCCTTCGGTGATCAGGCAGCCGGCACCGTAGATGCCGGTGGGATGGAACTGCACGAACTCCATGTCCTGCAGGGCCAGGCCCGAACGCAGCACGAGGCCGCCACCGTCGCCGGTGCAGGTATGCGCGGAAGTCGCGCTGAAGAAGGCACGCCCGTAACCGCCGGTGGCAAGCACGACGCCGTGGCCGCGGAACAGGTGCAGGGTGCCTTCGGCCATGTCGAGGGCAAGCACGCCCCGGCAGACGCCTTCCTCGTCCCAGATCAGGTCGAGGGCGAAATACTCGATCATGAACTGCGCATCGTGGGCGAGCGACTGCTGGTACAGGGTATGCAGCATGGCATGACCGGTGCGATCGGCCGCCGCACAGGTGCGTTGCGCTGGCGGGCCCTCGCCGTACTTGGTCGTCATGCCGCCAAACGGGCGCTGGTAGATCTTGCCTTCCTCGGTGCGCGAGAACGGCAAGCCGTAGTGCTCAAGCTCGATGATCGCCGCCGGCGCTTCCTTGCACATGTATTCGATCGCATCCTGGTCGCCGAGCCAGTCGGAACCCTTGATGGTGTCGTAATAGTGGTAGCGCCAATCGTCCTCGCCCATGTTGCCGAGCGCGGCGGAGATGCCACCTTGCGCCGCCACCGTGTGCGAGCGCGTCGGAAACACCTTGGTGATGCAGACCGTCTTCAAGCCCTTGGCGGCGAGGCCAAAGGTGGCGCGCAGGCCGGAACCGCCGGCACCGACGACGATCATGTCGTACTCATGTTCCTGGATCTTGTACGCAGACATTCTCAGGCCCCCAGGGCGAGTCGAAGCACGGCGAAAACACTCGCCAGGGCAGCGAGGAAACAGACGAAACGCACGATCAACTGGCAGGTTATCGCCAGTCCCGGCGCATGCACGTAATCCTCGATGACGACCTGCATGCCAAGCTGGCCATGCCAGAACATCGCGATGAGGAAGGCGATCAGCAGGATTGCATTGAACGGCCGCGCCACGGCGGCGCGCGCGCTGGCGTAATCGGCACCGGCCAGGCTTACCAGCAGGGCGACGAAATAGACGGCCAGCACCAGCAATGCCACCGCGGTGATGCGCTGGATGATGAAATGCCGCGTACCGTCCTTGGCCGAGCCAAGTCCGCGCGCGTTCTTCAGTGGCGCGCGCAACGGATCGATGTTGTTCATGCGATTCCCCCGCAACTGTAGACCGCGACCCAGACGATGGCGGTCAGGATCAGGCTGCCGATCACCGAGATCCAGCCATTGCGCACGAACTGCGCGATCGAATAACCCCAACCGACATCCTGCAGCAGATGGCGGATGCCATTGAGCCAGTGGTAGGCAAGTGCCCAGGTCCAGCCGAACAGCACGAGGAGGCCGAACCACGAGCCCGCCAGCGAGGTGACGCAGGCCCAGGCATCCGCACCACTGGCCAGGGCCAGCAAGGCGGCAGCGACCAGCAAGCCGCCAAAGACAAGGATGATGCCGGTCGCGCGATGCACGATCGAGGTGACCATCTGGATCTGCCGGCGATAGACCTGCAGATGCGGAGACAATGGGCGTGCGGTGGATGGCATGGAAGCTGGCCTTGTGCGTTTGGCTGGCGAACCGGTGGTTCGAAACCGGGATTCAATTCCTAGAAATCAATGCAACGACCATTCTTTTCCCAATCGCCATAGCGCGTCGGATCAAGTCCGCCACGGCCGTCAATCTCGACAGGTTGCCGGTCATCCCGTCTCGACTCACCCGCTTCGGCGGGTATTGCAGGTTGCGCTGCTGGGTCGGGATCGCGATGTGTCATGGCTGGCTATCTGGAATCGAATCGCTGGAGGTGGATGGGCAGGTTGCCATGCGCGGCGACCTTTGCGCCTTGCAGGATCGTGCGGCAGTCCGGGCGAGGCACTGCATCAAGCCAGGAAGCCCCGCGCCACGAGCAAGATGTCGCGACAAAGCCCGCGAGGAGCCACAAAATCTTAATGCCCGGGGGCGATTCTGACAACCTCGAGCGCACTTGCGTCCCTGCAGGTGAGGTCGCATCGTGGACACATCGCCCCTTTCCGATGAGCCCCGAACACCGTGCCCGATGCGCTCGCCCCAGCACAGATACTCGAAATTTCCGGCCTCGATGCACGCGCTTTCGCCCACGCGCAATTCACCAGCAATGTCGATGCGCTGGTGGATGGACAATGGCAATGGAGCGCCTGGCTCGATCCGGCGGGTCGCGTGCGCAACGTCTTCGCCCTGCTGCGCAGCCGCGAGGATCGCCTGCTGGCATGGCTGCCTCGCGGTGAGGCGGCAAGCATGGCGCAGCGACTGTCCATGTATGTGTTGCGCTCGAAAGTGCGCATGCAACCACTTGCCGGGCGCTGGCTGCTGGACCTGCACGCGACCGGCGGAGGCACGCCGGAGCAAGCTGCAGACATCTGGCTGCTGGATCTGCCGGGCTCGCCGCCGCGCCATGCAGCGATCATCGACTGCGACACCGAGCCGCCCCTCGATGCAGATCGCCTGCAAGCCTGGGTTCGCGAGGATATTGCCGCAGGCCTGCCGTGGATCGGCAGCGAAACCGCCGAGGAGTTCACGCCGCAAGCACTTGGACTCGAGCGGCTTGGCGCGATCAGCCTCGGCAAGGGTTGCTACCCGGGACAGGAAATCGTTGCGCGCCTGCATTATCGCGGCGGCAACAAGCGCACCTGCGTGCCGCTGAAACTGGAATGCGACCTTGCTCCCGCGCCGGGTGCCGTGATCGAAATCGCCGGCACGGCATCGCTGTCGGGTCGGATCCTGTATGCGGCGCAGCCACAGGATGGCATCTGCGCGGCACTTGGCGTGCTGCCGATCGACCTGCCGGAAGATGCCCGCATGCAACTTGCGTCCGGGTGCGGCGTGATCCTCGCCACTTGAATCCCGGGACCGTCTGGCGTAATGGTGGTATGCGCCTTGCATGGCATTGTCCAACTGCTTCACACCCAGCCGAGGAGACGAACGCATGAGCATCCCGACCAAGCCACGCCGCATCTTTCGTCTGCTTGCCGCGTGTCTGTGTACGGCCGTCGCCAGCACCAGCGTCCAGGCTGCGGAATACCGCTTCACTCCAGAGCCGGCCTACACGCCGGCCGCCGCCGAGGAAATCTACAAGCCCCTGCTTGAATACCTGAGCAAGGCCACCGGCGAGAAATTCGTGCTGGCCCCGGCCGCCAACTATGCAAGCTACTGGCGCGACATCCTGAAACCCGAGCAGACGGATTTCTCCTACGACGAAGCGCAGTTCGCCGATTACCGCATCAACCACCTCGGCTTCATTCCACTCGTGCGCCGCTCGCAGGCGACTTCCTACACCTTGCTCGCCAACCCTGATTTCGAGGGCAAGAGCCCGAACGCCCTGCTCTCCTCGCGCATCGCGACGATGCCTGCACCGAGTCTCGGCTATGCGGTGCTGATGCAGATCTTCCCGGATCCCGTGCAACAACCGGACATCAGTTCCAATGCGGCATCGTGGCGCGACTGCCTCGACATCTTCAACAGCGGTGAAGCCCAGGCGATGATCTTCCCGACCTGGATGATGGAAACCTTCGGCAATCCGTCGATGGTCACCTTGTTCACCTCGCGGGAGTTCGCCGGCCCGGCCATCCTCGCCTCGCCGAACGTTCCCGAGGATGTACGCAACAAGGTTCGCGATGCCCTGCTCAATGTCGAAGGCGCCCCGGAACTCGGCGACCTGCTGCTCGAACTCGGCATTACCCGGTTCGTCGCCGCCGAAGCCAAGGACTACGCCGGCGCGCAAGGCATGCTCAGCGGATTCTACGGCTACAAGAAATAAATGACACAAAGATACAAAAATAAACAGCGTATTTCAGAAAATACGCCATGATTTCCCGTTGCGTCATTTGAATCCAATGTTCACCGATTTGCATCCTGAACGCCTCGTTCATGTTTGCGCAAAAACTTGGTGACAAGCCGGATTCAAACCATTATTCTGCGCGCCGAGTCGTATGTGGTGGTGGACACACCCACCGGATCTCTGTTGGTTTGACGTAATTTTTACATTTCGTCGCAGGGAGAGTACGCAGCAACGGGACAGGACGATCGCCGCGACAGGCCGACGTCACAGCCCGCAGATCAGGCAGCGAATCACGCGCCGATCCAATTCCAAGATCGCAGCAAGCCGCACGGGGTGGATTTCACGTCATTCCCGAATCGAATTGCCTGCGAACCGTGGTGCTTGAAACAGTTTCATTCGGGCACCTGATGGTCGAGCGGAAGCAATACCCGCAGCGGGCTGCAGCACGAACCGTGCAAGTCCACTGGATTCCGCCGGCCTTGCTTTGCAGGAGAAACTGGACGATGAAATTGGCCTGGCTACTCTGGCTGGCATCGATACTGCCGCAACATGATGCAGATCGAACCTGCCTTGCCACGATGGTCTACCTTGAAGCCCGCAGCGAGACTTCGCTGGGTCAGGCTGCGGTGGCCGAAGTCGCGATGCGTCGTCTGGATGACGGCCGCTGGGGCGACGATGTCTGCGAAGTGGTCAATGCACGTCTGCAATTCGCCATTTCGACAACCAACAAGAACTACATGTTGCGCAATCCGGAGGCCTGGTCCAAGGCCTGGCAGGTTGCTGGCCACGCCTTGCAGATGTGGGATCTGCCCATCGAGAAACGCCAGTTCGTGGTTCCCGATGCGGATCACTTTGTCGCCGAGGAACACGCCGCGCCAACGTGGAGAAAGGGCGAGCCGCTGGCAGTGATTGGCGCGCACAGTTTCTATCGGGTCAACTGAGCAATCCGCAGCATTGCAGCGCGCCGCATGCGCGCCGGGCAACGGCGTTGCCCCAAGTCCTCCCGTCCGCGTCCATCCGGCACGCCTCGATTCATATCCGCGTTGCCACGCTTCGGGTAGCATCGCCGCTCCCCGGAATGACTCGCCATGCAAGATCAAGTCAGCCTGCTCGATGAATTGCGCAATCTGGATGCCGTAGCCGCTGCGCACCTGCTTGCGACCCAGCCCGATACCGCCATCGCCGAACTCCTGCAAAAGATGGGTCCGGGTCGCGGCCTCGCCGTGCTCGATCGCTTTGGCCCGGAGCGACGCAAGCGCATCGCTTTTGCCGCCGGCCAGGGCACCAGTGAACAATGGCAAAGCAGCCGCACCTGGAACGAGGGTTCGGTTGGCCGCCTGATGGAGCCGCCGCCGGAAACCTTCCTCGCCACGGCCGAGGTCGGGGCCGTGCTGGAACGGTTGCGTCCGGTGGCGTCGGTCACCTTGATGACCTATGTGTTCGTGGTCAACGAGCAGGACAAGCTCATCGGCCTCGTCACCTTCCGCGAGATGGTCTTCGCCCAGCCCGAGCAGCGCCTCGAGGAAATCATGGTCTCGCGTCCGTTCTCGCTGCGGCCGGAAACCGATGTCGTGGATGCAATGCGCGAAGTCGTGCGTCGCCACTACCCGGTCTATCCGGTCTGCGATTCCGAAGGCGCGCTGATCGGCGTCGTGCGCGGTGCAGTCTTGTTCGAGGAACAGGCGTTCGAGATCAGCGCCCAGGCCGGCGTGATGGTCGGTGTCGAGAAGGAGGAGCGCCTGAGCACGGCATGGCCGCGCAGCCTGCGCTTCCGCCACCCATGGTTGCAGCTCAACCTGCTTGCCACCTTCATCACCGCCGCCGTGGTCGGCGCGTTCCAGGGCACGATCAACCAGATTGTCCTGCTCGCGGTATTCCTGCCGGTACTTTCCGACCAGTGCAACAACACCGGCTCGCAGGCGCTGGCGGTGACCCTGCGCGGCATGACCTTCGGCGATCTCAAGGCCGGCCAGGGCCTGCGCCATCTGCTCAAGGAAGCCTGGCTCGGCCTGCTCAATGGCTCGCTGACCGGCGTGTTCGGCGCGCTCGCCATGTACCTGCTGGCCCGGCACCAGGGCAATGCCGACGCCGGCATGCTCGCCTTCATCACCTGGCTGGCAATGGCCGCAAGCTGCGGCATTGCCGGCATGGTCGGTGCCGGCGTGCCGCAAGTCCTCAAGCGTGCCGGTGCCGATCCAGCCACGGCATCCAGCATCTTCCTGACCAAGGCCACCGACGTGGTCAGCCTGGCGATGTTCCTCGGCCTTGCCGCCTGGCTGGTGGCACGCTGATCCAGAGCCGGCCGATTGCGGCGATTTGCCCGAGGCCCCGATGTTGATCGACAGCCACTCGCATATCGATACCGAAGCGTTCGACGCCGACCGCGCGGCGACGATCGCGCGCGCGCGCGCCGCCGGCGTGCACGCGCAGATTGTTCCAGCCATTGCCCGGCATGGCTGGGCGCATCTGCGCCAGATCTGCCAGGCGCATGCCGGCCTGTATCCGGCCTATGGCCTGCATCCGATGGCCGTCGCCCAACATGAGCCGCAACACCTGCTCGATCTGGCTGCGATCATCAAGGATGAACAGCCGCTCGCGATTGGCGAATGCGGACTCGACCTGTTCGTCGAAGGACTCGATCGCGACCAGCAATATCACTACTTCAACGCCCAGCTTGAACTCGCCCGCGATCACGACCTGCCGGTGATCGTGCATGCGCGACGCGCCTTCGATGAAGTGGCCGCCTGCCTGCGCCGCATCGGCGGCCTGCGCGGCGTCGTGCACAGTTTCTCCGGAAGCCGGCAGCAGGCCGAGCAATTCTGGAAACTGGGATTCTCGCTGGGCATCGGCGGCCCGCTCACCTATCCGCGCGCCAGGCGCCTGCGCGACATCGTTGCGCGCATGCCGGCAGAATTCCTGCTGCTGGAAACCGACTCGCCCGATCAGCCATTGCACGGCCATCAAGGCCAGCGCAACGAGCCGGCCCTGCTGGTCGAGGTGCTGGCCGTGGCCGCCAGCCTGCGCCAGCAAAGCGAGGCTGATCTCGCTGCCGAGACCACGGCCAACGCCCGCCGCCTGTTCAACCTGCCGCAGGTTTCCCGCTGAGCGCGAGCAGCTTGGCGATGGCGCAGGCGACGCTGGCAAAGGCAAACGCGGCGGTGACATGCGTGGCCGCGCCAAGACCCGCGCCGCAATCGAGCTTGAGGCCGCCCTCGCCTGCCTCGGGACGCAGGCCGCAGACACTGCCGTCGGCCTGCGGGTAGCGCACGTTCTCCAGCGAGTAGATCGCCTGCACGCCGAAATATCGCTTCGGCCCGCGCGGGAAACGAAACTCCTCGCGCAACTTCTTGCGGATCAGGGCGAGCATCGCATCGTGCTCGGTACGCGAGAGATCACGCACGCGCACCAGGGTCGGATCGACGCGCCCGCCGGCGGATCCGCAGACGATCAACGGCAGCTTGCGCCGACGGCACCAGACGATGGTTTCCACCTTGGTGCGGAAGGCGTCGCAGCAATCGATGACGAGGTCGTAGCCGCGATCAAGCAGGCGTTCGAGGTTCGATGGCGTGAGGAACTCGGCAATCGTGTCGACGCGGATCGCCGGATTGATCGCCCGCGCACGCTCGGCCATCACCTCGACCTTGGCCCGCCCGTACTGGCCTTCCAGCGCATGCAACTGCCGATTGGTATTGCTGACACAGACGTCATCGGCATCGATCATGGTCAATTGTCCAACCGCGCTGCGCGCCAGCGCCTCGACCACCCACGAGCCAACGCCACCCATGCCGATCACGCAGACATGCTTTTGCGCGAGGCGAGCGCTGCTGCCCGCGCCATAGAGTCGATCGAGGCCGCGAAAGCGCTCGTCGACCGGTGTGGAAATGCTTGCGGTATTCATGCGGCGCGGGAGATTAGCACGCGCACGCGCCGGCAGCCTCGCCGCAACCCATGGCGGTGCTTGGAAACTCGACACATCGACGTCGTACCATGAGTGTTCATTCTCTTGCGGAGCTGCATCCATGCGTCATGTCGTCACCCTGGTCATCGGCCTTCTCGTTGGCGCGATCCTCGCCATCACTGCCCTGCGCACCCTCAACGCGCGCAAGGACGCCTATCCGGAAGCGCTGATGAACGTCATGAAGCACGAACTGGTTGCCGCCAACGAGGCGGCGACAAAGCCGGCCTGCAACGAAAACGCACATGCCCTCGACAAGCTGACCCTGCTCACTGGTGACATCCTCACCGCGATGCCCGACGAAGGCGCCCCGGATCGCGTGTTCCACCAATACGTCAGCAACTTGCACGACAAGGCCATCGCCGCCAGCCAAAGCGATTGCACGCAACGCAAGCAAGCCCTGACCGAAATCAAGCACGCCTGCGACGACTGCCATCGCGACTACCGCTGACGCGCGGGCCGCGATTGCACAGCTAAGCGCTTCAGTGGCCGCCGCGACAGCAAGAGACGCCTGCCGCAACTGCTCGACATGCTGGTAGCACTTGGCCGTGCCGTGGAAACGGATGGGCGCCATGGCGGAGTCGGCAGATAGCCGGCTCTGCGCTGCATCCCGCACCGCAGTGACGCCAGCGGCGCGTCAGGCCGCCATCGAATGCGCGTAATACGGACGCTCGCGGTCATCGAGGATGGCGTAAAGGGCAGCGAGGTTGTGCGGATCGGGATCGAGCCAGGCATCGACGTTGGCGGGCTTGATCGGGATGATGCAGCGATCGTGTCCGGCGGCGGCAATTTCGGCGGGCGGCTCGTCGGTGATCGCGGCAAAGGACAGCAACTCCTCGCCATCGCCTTGCCAGCGGGACCACAGGCAGGCGATGAGCATGTCCTGCGGCGGTTGCGGGCGG
Organism: Lysobacterales bacterium 63-13; assembly: GCA_001899855.1. Lineage (GTDB taxonomy): Bacteria > Pseudomonadota > Gammaproteobacteria > Xanthomonadales > Rhodanobacteraceae > Dokdonella. The sequence goes on along the minus strand of MKWR01000028.1, from coordinate 13,678 downwards.
AATTCGAGGATGACGTTTTCCTCCTTCTCGCCGGCGGCCAGTGCGCGGCCTTGCAGATCGTGGCGGCTGACGTTCTCGTAGAACGCACTGATCACGGCGATGGCGTGGCTGTAGCCGAACTGGGCTTTCCAGAACCCTTCGAGATTGTCGCGGCGGGCGTTGTAGGTGCCCGGGTACTTGCGATCGTAAAAGGCCGGCTTGCCCTGTGGCCGGCACTGGTAGCGCATCGGCTTGACCACGCGCCGGCCATCCTCGATGAGCAGCACCGGCGCGTAATGGCCGGGGAAGATGCGTGAATCGCGCGGCAGCAGTTCGCGACGCTTGATGTCGGCAATGCGCGCGAGCAGCCACTTGACCTTGTTCGTGGCGATGCGCCGGCTTTCGCTGGCGGCCTTGGTAACGCGTGCCTGCAAGCTGCGCTCGGCATCGGCCAGGCGCTTGCGCTGCTTGAACAGCTCCTGCTCGTGGCGGGCCAGCTCGGCGCCATCGAAATCCGCGATCATCGCGGCAATCGCGCGCTCATCGGCCGTGCCTGCCTCGGCGAAGTTCGCATCCATGGCCTTTGGGATGCGCAGCGGCATGCCCTCGGCGCGATGGCCGTAGAGTTTGACGAACTGGTGGATGTCGATGTCCGCGCCGAATTGCTTGACGTAGCGCTTGAAGGATTCCTCGACCTGGGCCGAATAGCACACGGTGCTGCCCTCTCGCTGTGGTGCCCGGAGCGGGGATCGAACCCGCATGGCCTTGCGGCCGAGGGATTTTAAGCCAGAGCATGGCATCCGCACCGTGCTAACGCTGGACTTGGATGAGGCTTGCTGTAGCAGGTTTTCCGCCAGACCAATGCCTTCGATCATATCCCGGTGCGCGATGCAAACCGCCCCGGTTCCCCTCCGCCTGGCTCCTAGCCGGCCCCTGGAATCGGGGCCTTTCAGGAGCACCTCATGGCAAAGATCAAACTCACCAAGTCCGTCGTTGACACGGCGCAGGCGCAAACCTGCGACGTGGAACTCCGGGATACGCTCGTTCCGGGCTTCTTGTGCAAGATAACACCAACGGGCCGCAAGGTCTTTATGGTTCAGTACCGCACGAACTCCGGCGTGCGGCGCAAGCCCGCCCTCGGCCAGTTCGGCGAGCTGACGGTCGAACAGGCCCGATCGCTGGCACAAGACTGGCTGGCCGAAGTCCGGCGCGGCGGCGACCCCGGACTCGACAAGGCCGAGGCCCGCAAGGCGCCGACGGTCAAGGAGCTGTGCGGCCGGTTCATGGACGACCACTCCAGGCCGCACAACAAGCCCAGCACGCAGGCCGGCTACCAGTACCAGATCGACAGCTTCGTCATCCCGGCCTTCGGCAGCAAGAAGGTTCACGAGGTCACACGCCACGACATCACCGCGCTGATGAAGCGCATGGAGAAGTCTCCGACGCAGGCCAATCGCGTGCTGTCGCTTGTCCGCAAGATGTTCAACCTGGCCGAGCTGTGGGGCTACCGGCCCGACGGCTCGAATCCCTGCCGCCACGTGCCCAAGTACCCGGAGAAAGGCTCGACCCGCCTCATCACCGACGAACAGATGGTCAAGCTGTTCGCCTATCTGGACAAGGCCGAGGCCGAGGAACTGGAGCATCCGATCCACCTGCTGGCTGTCCGGCTGCAATTCGAGTTCGCGGCCCGCATGTCGGAAATCCTGCTGTTGCAGTGGGATTGGCTCGACTTGCCCAATGGCCGGGTTGTCTGGCCGGACAGCAAGACGGGCGATATGTCGAAGCCGTTGAGCGAGGAAGCCCGTCGGCTGCTGACGAACGCACCTCGCTATGGCAAATCGCCCTACATCTGTCCAGCCATCAACGATCACGACAAACCACTCGGCCCCCATTCCTACTACCAGGCATGGCGCCGCATCCTTGATCGCGCCGGCGTACCGAAGGTCGGCACCCACGGCATCCGCCACCGCTCAGCGACCGACATTGCCAACTCCGGCATCCCGGTCAAGGTCGGCATGGCGCTGACAGCGCACAAGACCGTGGCGATGTTCATGCGCTACGTCCACACCGAGGACGACCCGGTACGTAAGGCGGCCGAATTGGTGGCCAGCCGGCGCAAGTCGGTCATCGGCATGCGCCAGGAGCCGAAAGAGGTGACCACATGACCAGTGGCCAGCGGTCAGCCCTGTCGGCCCAGATTGTCGTATCGCTGTCACGACAATCTGCCCAGCGACCCTCCCCGCCCGGGCATCGCGCGGGGGTCTGGAAAAGTGTACCCGTTTCGGGTATAGTTTGGAGGTCAAGATGAAGCGCGTTCTCAAGCGAAAGGACTTTGCGCGGTGGCAGGCAAGCGAGAAGCTGCCTGATGCCGCCTTGTGCAAAGCGGTTCAGGAGATGGAAAGCGGTCTGATTGAAGCGGACTTGGGCGGCTTCCTCTATAAGAAGCGGGTTGCACGCCCCGGCAGCGGCAAGAGCGGTGGTTACCGCACGCTGCTGTCGGCCCGCATCGGTAGCCGCTACGTGTTCCTGCATGGGTTCCCCAAGAGCGACAAGGCGAACATCACGCAAGACGAGAAGAAGGCGCTGCAGTTCGCCGGTAAGGTGTTTCTGGAACTGTCCGCGGAGGCTTTGTCGAAGGCGTTGCGGTCGGGCGCGTTATTGGAGGTGCATTGTGAGCAAGATCATTGAATCCCTGCGTGGCGACTTGGCTGCGCTCCACGAAGCGGGAGCGATCAGCAAGGTGACGATGCGCGAGTTCGACGCGATCTGTCCGCCGCCGGTGCGGCAACTCAGTGCTGCCGACATCAAACGTCTGCGCGAAGCCTTGAAGTTCAGCCAGCCGGTGTTTGCTCTTCATTTGCACACGTCGGCCTCGACCGTGCGCAAGTGGGAGCAAGGCGAAACCCATCCCACCGGGCCGACCCTCAAGCTGCTCAACGTCATCGCCGACAAGGGACTACAGGCAATTCTTTAAGCGAGCAAGCTGGCCAGTAGCCCCTACTGCACCAGCCACAAACCCGGTTACGATCTTCAAAACATGCAAAACCATGGAGGTGACAGATGGCAGACAAAAGGAATGTATTCATCAGCCATGTCCATAAGGACGATCATGGGCTCCAGAAGCTCAAGGATTTGTTGGCTCCGAAAGGTCTGGAGGTCCGGGATTCCTCGATCCATACAGGAAAGTTCAACAATGCCACTGATGAGCACTACATAAAGACGCAGATCCTTGCGCCTGCCATCAATTGGGCTGGGGTGTTCATTTGCTATGTCTCTCCCCAAACCAAGAACAGCGATTGGGTGAACTGGGAAATCGAATATGCGGCCAAACAGGGCAAGCGCATTGTTGGTGTTTGGGAGCATGGTGAGAAGGAATGCGACCTACCAGATGCGCTGAAAGAACATGCGGACGCCTTGGTTGGGTGGAACGGTGATTCAATCATTGACGCGATCAACGGGAAGGACTCGTGGGAAAAGCCTGACGGCGGTGCCTGCGACCCGGTTCCACTCAAGCGGCATCCCTGCTGATGACACGTATTCACTCCTATGTAGTGCGGTACGACAGTGGTTTTGCACCCAACCCCTTCTATAGCTACTGCACGCTCGCGACTTGCAAACCCAGTATCCGCAGAAGCGCTGACATCGGCGATTGGGTGGTCGGTAGTGGAAGCAATGATCGAAGTGTCCGACGCGGTGGGCATCTCGTGTATGCGATGCGGGTCACCGAAGCAATGACATTTGACGAGTATGGCCGAGACCCGCGGTTTGAATCCAAGAAGCCGTACCGCAATGGCAGCCGGAAGCAAAGTTGCGGGGACAACATCTACTTCAGGGCTGCGGCTGGGGTTGCTTGGCAGCAGCGAGACTCATTTCACTCCCGCCCCGATGGCTCGCTCAACCCTGACCATGTGGCCCGTGATACAGGCGTCAACAGGGTTTTGATCAGCAACGATTTCGTATATTTCGGGGGTGAGGGCCCTGCGTTTCCTGATGAATTGCAAGATCAGCAAGGTCGCCCTCTATGCAAAACGGGAATAGGCCTCACAGCCTTTGACGATGCGCAATTGGTTGGAAATCTTGAGCAATGGATTCGCAACTTGGCAGTGAGCGGCTACCAAGGCGCCCCATTCGAATGGCTGACTCTTCGCAGGTGACCGATGAAAAAGGAAGGCTCCCTCTTGCTCTCGGATTACGCTGCGGGAATTGCAGCCACAGACGTACTCAATCCGAACGACTTCAATCCGGTTCTCCAAGGGCTATATGGAGAAGTTGGCGGAATAATGGCCACGGCCAAAAAGCACGTTCGAGATAAATCAGCATACCCTGGCTACAAGAGAGCGGCGGAAGAAGAATTCGGCGACACTCTTTGGTACTTGGCTGCAATCTGCAGGCGCCTGAATATCCCTCTTGAGGATATCTTCGGGGAAGCCGCCAACCACGGAAATTTTAAGAATGTTGGCGCTGCAAGTGATATCGCTGAAGGTGCATTGGCCTATATCGCAGTGCCTATTGCGGCGACTGCATCGTTAGATGCCACCCTGGCACGTTTGGGGCAGTCAGCAGCAGCCCTAATGGGAAGCACCCCTGCGCGCACTGATTTGGTCGCGTTCGCGCGGGCTTACCTGGATGCAATCCATGCGGCCGAACTAGCATTTTCGGAAGTGGCTCGCGCCAACCTTCGGAAAGCGCGCGGCGCGTTCTTGGAACCACAAGCAGATGATCTGGTTGACCTTGATTTCGACAGTAAATTTGGAATCGAGGAACAGCTACCCAGAGAATTCAGAATCCGAGTCAATCAACGAGGCAGTGGTAAGAGTTATCTCCAATGGAATGGCGTATTCATTGGAGATCCCTTAACCGACAACATTGCCGACCGCGATGGTTACCGGTTCCATGACGTCTTCCATTTTGCGAATGCGGCGATCCTGCACTGGTCACCCGTGATGCGGGCATTGATCAAACACAAACGAAAGAGCAATCCGAAATTCGATGAAGAGCAGGACAGCGGTCGAGCCATCGTCGTTGAAGAAGGGGTTTCAGCTTGGATTTTCTCAAGAGCCAAAGAATTGAATTTCTTCGAGAACCAGGAAAAGGTCTCACTCGGAATTCTCAAGACCATCGGCGAGTTCGTGAGTGGTTACGAGGTAGAGAAGTGCCCACTGAAGCTCTGGGAAAAGGCCATCTTGGAAGGGTATGCGGTCTTCCGACAGCTTAAGGAAAATCAAGGCGGCTGGATCATTGGAAACCGAGAACAACGCACCATCAAATACATGCCACTTGAGTCTGAAAAATGAACATCCACCCATTCGTTGAGGCAGTTGCTTCGCTGCAATTCGAAGACTGCTTCAATCCGTATTCGGATCGATGTGAAGTCCATGATCGGCGCGATGCGCCGCGTCGCCGTGCTGCAGCACTTTCCGCCATGTTGCGTCGTGCAACAGAGGAGCCTGTAGATGCGATCTGGATCGGGAGAGACCTCGGATATCGCGGAGGGCGCCGCACTGGGCTAGCCCTGACTGACGACGTTCACATGAGCCAGCACGCCAAGCGCTGGAATCTCGATCTGATCGCTGAGCGGCCGACGATAGGAAGTGCTGTAGCTGAACGAACCGCGGCGGTCATATGGGGCATGCTAGAACACATTGATGCTCGCATCTTCCTCTGGAATGTCTTTCCCCTTCATCCGCATGAATCTGGAGATCCATTCACCAACCGCCAGCACAACGCGCACGAAAGACGCGCCGGCGAAGAACTGCTCCAACAACTCATTGTCTTGCTGAAGCCTTCTCGCATCGTTGCCATCGGCAATGATGCCACCGCTGCGGCCCATCGCATCACGGATTCTGTACCGGTAATTTGCGTGAGGCACCCTAGCTACGGAGGACAGACACAGTTCCAGACGCAAATCTCGGAACTCTATGGGCAACCAATGAGTACCGGATCGTTGTTTTGACGAGATGTTCTGACTTCTAGCGAGCGGCGATCGCTGCTTCGATCCAACTCGACAGGCTGTCGCTGATGGAGGTATAGACCGCGCTACTGGTGCCTCCCGGCGGATCGTAGACGCGGACGACGGAGGATAGCTTTCTACCGTCGTTCAAGGTAAATGAGTCGAACGGATTGGCCCCTGCCACTGATGGTTGCTGGTTGTGGTCCAAGAGCTTGTGGACACGTATCCCCAGGAGTCCCTTTCCGCTGTTCCATGACTGCTCAATCTCATATCGAATCCAGGGGCGATTTGCCGTTTCCGCACCAACCAAAACAATTGTGCATGTCCGCCCTTGCAATTGATCGTCAATCCAGCGCTTGATCGCGGTATCACCGCCTCGCTTCACTTCTTCCCATTTATTATCGCTTGCTGACGGGTTGCCCTCTACAACCCCAATATTGCGTATCTTGGATGCGCGCCAACTGTCGCGTTGATAATGAAAGCTGTAGAAAACTTTCCGTGGCATGAATAATCCTCGGTTGATTTTTTAGAGCACGGGATCGGGAAACGAACTGACTCTACTTGCCAGCCAAGGGCACCGCCAGATGCTCATGGAAGAGCTGAGCAAAGTCCACATCGACAAGCGCTTCCCCGGTGAAATAGCTATGGTCCTTGGCGAGATTCAGCGCCGCTCCGCCTGGCGAGGACACCGGGAGCACCTTGGCTGCAGGATGGAAGCGCCTGAAAAGCTCATGTTCAGCTTCTACCCCATCCATTCCACCAATAAACACAGCAGCGCTTAAGTCCTCACGCGAGAGCATCTGTTCGCGCATGACAAGCAAGCTTGCCGCCCTGTCATTAGGGACTGCATCGGTGAAGACTACATTTTGGAAATGCTTGTTCTCTTCAGGGAAGATTTCTGCAAAGAACGTGCTCTGATACAAGACAACAGACTGCGAGTAGTCGACCCCCAAGTCTTCACTTATGCTCCAAATCATCGGGGTAATCGCAGGATGCCCACCCCACACGATCTTGTGCTGGCGAATGACTGCTATGACCAGTTCTCTCACCGCACATTGGATAAGAAATGGATCGGCGGTTTCGTGGTAAGTGCCACGCCCTACAAGTGGCACGCTGGCCGAGAGGAAGATTGCACTCATGGCTACGCCTCCCAGTCCGCGAATTGCCAACCCGCCTCGCTGGCTTTAACCCACCTAGCGGAGTGAATGTGCTGTCCTAACCAGTCCAGATGGCCCAGCCACCTGGGATGCAGACCTACGTGATCGTAGACCACGGCAACGGATTGTTCCGGTGAGTTCGTAGACGCATCGTGCAGCGTAGTTGACGTGGGAACACCGACCGTTGGATAAACAACTACATTCCGCCCATCGGGCAGTTGGACATATACAGCTCTATTGGCGCCCACTCCGACGACTTGGCCGCCGATTGTTTGAATGGCATTGCGCAGATTGCTTACGAGGTTGACAGAGCGAACCGCGTGACTCTGGCTGCGAACTTCCTCCAGTTGAAGACAAATGCGATCCACCGCACCGTCTGCGATGCGTCCGGTCGTCGGATCGACTTCTTCAGGTAACAGTTCCGCCCGACTGGCCGTTGCCGTGCGCGCAGAAGGCGTTGTGTCAGGCCAACCGACCCGCAAGACGCTGATGCCTTTGGCCAAAGCGCGTCCGAACTCAGCACTCGTCCAACGGCTTTCAAAATATCCTGGCGTGTCGAGCATCAGCAGGACATCCGAGTCACAAAGCCGGTGCCATAGCATTGTCTGGAAATCTTCTGCAGGTGGAATACCATGTGTATCGAGAAATACATCAAATAGCCGAGCAGACAGCGCATCGAATAGCTGCAAGGCTGCTTCCCTAGCCTCGCCCCGACGATAGCTTACGAACACCCGGCGCTGTCGAGGAAGGAGCCCAGCACACTCCAGCAAAGCAGACGCGACACGTTGCGGCCCACCTGCGGCGTATGCTAAGCAGTTGAGCGGCTGCAGCAATGCGGGGATTTCTGCACTGACTCGATTGACGTCAGAGGCGACCGGGAGCAATGGGATGCCTCGCGCCAGCAGTCTTGCCACATTGGCAAGAGGAGGCTCATGACCTCCGAAAAATGCCGCAGCAGACGATCGCTGTTGGTCTGGATTGAATTCATCGGGACAAACCTCCCATCCAATCTCATGCCCCAACCGCAAATTGAACATGCCGACAGCCTTTCCGATGACTTCTTCAAGTTCGGAAATTTGAACTGCAGTTGGTGTTCCAAGCAGGGCAAGTTGATATAGGGCTGGCATGCCGTTCCTTGCAATGGCAGTGTTCTAACCAAGCGAGACCCAATACGGGAATCTGTTGTTTCTAAAGATACCCGATTTTGGGGCGTCCCCGAATGGGCCGCGCTGTCGTACTTCGCATCGAGCCACCGTTGGCGTCTCGCCCCTACGGGCGTCCATCGCTGACGCCTCCGGCCTGGACAGGCCTGCGCGCTCCGCTTGCCAGAGTTCATGCGTCGCATGGAGACGGTCTTGCTGTCCCTACACCGTACCACGGCGTTCTCGCCGTCAAGGGCCTCGCGCCTTCGGCGCTTGCGGCCGTGGCCGTCTTCGACCCTGTGACAGCTTGCGCTGCGCCGTGCTGGGCCCGGTTGCCCCGCGATCCTCGATCACAAGAAGCCGTTAAGCCTCCACTCCTACTATCAGGCGTGGCGGCGCATCCTTGACCGTGCCGGTGTGCCGAAGGTCGGCACCCACGGCATCCGCCACCGCTCGGCGACGGACATTGCCAATTCGGGCGTGCCGCTCAAGGTCGGCATGGCGCTGACAGCGCACAAGACCGTGGCTATGTTCATGCGCTACGTCCACACCGAGGACAATCCTGTGCGCCAGGCGGCCGAGCTGGTGGCGACCCCCGGCGCCAGACCATCACGAAGGCGCGGCAGCGCCAGCCCCAGGAGGCCACGACATGAGCGCCCGGATGCCCAAAGCAGTAAAAGGTGCCGCCCCTGCCTGCCGGCTACGCCGGCATCCACGACGGCATGACGGCCAGCTATTGAGAGATTGGCCGCCGCATCGTGGAGGCCGAGCAACAGGGCAAGCGTCGCGCGGGATATGGCGAACAGTTGATTGCCCGGCTGTCCGCCGACCTGACCGTGCGCTTCGGTCGCGGGTTCAGCCCGGACAATCTGGAGAACATGCGGCGGTTCTTCGCCGCATACCCCCGGCCTGTGATTTCCGAGGCACTGTCTCGGAAATCGGGGAACGGGCTGCCCGCCGAGAAATCCGAGACAGTGTCCTCGGAAATTCGCCCTTCTGCACTACAGATGGATCGACCGCCTAAGCAACGCCGCGCTGGCAGGACACAAGTTCGCAGCCTGCCGCGTCGCCGGTACTGAAGCCGGTGCGCTTGTACGCTCCATCGGCTTGAAGCCCGCGCGCTCGAAGAACGGCGCGGCCGTCGTGGTCAGCAACCAGGCTTCGCGCCCCCCTTCGTCGAAGGCGCGGCGCAGCAGCAGCGCGAGCATGCCGCCGCCGATGCCGCGATGGCGCGCTTGCGGCAGTACCACCAAGGAGCGCACCAGCACGTTCTGGCCCATGCGCTCGAAGCCACCAAAGCCCACGCGCTCCCCTGACACCGTGACATAGGCGAAGAATCGGCGTCCCGGCTCGGTCAAGTCATCCGTGGGAAGCCCGGCCCCCTGCAGCGCCAGGGCAAGGTCGGGATCGCCGCCGGCGATTGGCGCGTCTATGAGGAGCAGCGTGCCGTCCTCTTTGCGGATCTCGCCTGCCTGCCGCTGCGGCAACAGCTCGACCACAATGTCCGAAGGACGGCACAGCCGCACACCCAGCGCAGACACCACGATGGGCCGATTGATGAGGATCGGGTGCGCCAGCATCTGGTCGATCAACTGGTCGTCGCTCCAATGCATGGCGTCCAGGCCCAATTCCTTGTAGGGCGTGCCCTTGACGCGCAGCACATCCCGCACGCGCATGCCCATCCGCGCGATCAGTGCCTTCAGGATTTCCCGGTCAGGCGGCGCTTTCAGGTACTCGATGATCGTGGGCTCGATGCCGCTTGCACGGATCAGTGCCAGCGTGTTGCGCGACGTGCCGCAATCCGGGTTGTGATAGATCGTGACGATACTCATGCCGGATGTCTCGCTGCGTTGCGCGGGGCCTGTTCGTACCAGCCACGAGATCGGTTGACCAGGCGCACGACCAGCAGCATCACCGGCACCTCGATCAGCACGCCGACCACGGTGGCCAGCGCAGCGCCGGAGTGGAAGCCGAACAGGCTGATGGCCGCTGCCACGGCCAACTCGAAGAAGTTGCTCGCGCCGATCAGCGCCGAGGGGCCGGCAATGCTGTGCTTCTCGCCCACCTTGCGGTTGAGCCAGTAGGCCAGGCCGGAATTGAAGAACACCTGGATAAGGATCGGCACCGCCAGCATGGCGATCACCAGCGGCTGCTGCAGGATGGCTTGGCCCTGGAAGGCGAACAGCAGCACCAGCGTCAGCAGCAGCGCCGCGATCGACAGTGGACCGATGCGCGCCAGCGCGCGGTCGAACGCCGCCTGGCCCTGACGCAGCAGCGCTCGGCGCCACACCTGCGCGATGATGACCGGGATGACGATGTAGAGCACCACCGAGGTCAGCAGCGTGTCCCAGGGCACGATGATGGCCGACAACCCGAGCAGCAGCCCGACGAGGGGCGCAAAGGCGAAGACCATGATGGTGTCGTTCAGCGCCACCTGCGACAGAGTGAACATCGGATCGCCGCCGGTCAGCCGGCTCCAGACGAACACCATCGCCGTGCAAGGTGCGGCGGCCAGCAGGATCAGGCCGGCGACGTAGCTGTCGAGCTGGTCGGCCGGAAGCCAGTCGGCGAAGACCTGGCGGATGAACAGCCAGGCCAGCAGCGCCATCGAGAACGGCTTGACGGCCCAGTTGACGAACAGCGTCACGCCGATGCCGCGCCAGTGCTGGCGCACCTGGCCGAGTGCGCCGAAGTCCACCTTGAGCAACATCGGGATCACCATGATCCAGATCAGCAGGCCGACCGGCAGATTGACCTGGGCCACTTCCATGCGGCCGACGGCCTGGAACGCGCCGGGCGCGAGCTGGCCCAGGGCGATGCCCGCGACGATGCACAGCAGCACCCACACGGTCAGGTAGCGCTCGAAGACGCTCATGGCGGGCGCCGCCGGCGCGCGGCCGGCGGTATCGGCTCCTGCGGTCATCGTGCTGGCCTCACTGGCGGCCAATGTCGCGCAGCTCGCGCTGCAAGGACATGGCATCGAGACTTTTCAGGGGCAGCGACAGGAACAGCTCGATGCGCCGGCGCAGCGTGATCGCGGCGTCCGTGAACGCTTTGCGCTGCTGTTCCTCCGTGCCTTCGACGGCCGCTGGGTCGGGCACGCCCCAATGGGCCGATACCGGCTCGCCCGGCCACAGCGGGCACGCCTCACCGGCGGCGTTGTCGCAGACGGTGAAGATGAAATCGAACACCGGCGCATCCGGCGCCACGAACTCGTCCCAGCTCTTGCTGCGGTAGCCGGTCGCCGGCAGATGCAGGCGCTCCAGCGTGGCGAGCGCCAGCGGATGGACTTCGCCCTTGGGATGGCTGCCCGCCGACCAGGCGTGAAACCGGCCCTTGCCCAGCTCGTTGAGGATGCCTTCGGCGAGGATCGAACGCGCCGAATTGCCCGTGCAGATGAACAGCGCGTTGTAGGTGGCTTCAGTCGTCATGCGTGCCTCGCGTCAGCAGCAAGATGCAGCGGGCTTCGCGGCGCGGCCATCGCTTGGCGCGCAGCACGCCGCAGCGGCGCCGCTTGCGGGCTGGGATGCTTCGTTGAAGACGGGGATGTTGCCCAGCGTGTGGAAATGCTCCCAGGCCACACCTTGCGGGTCGGTGATCCAGTGCTTCTCGCTGCGCGCGTAGCAGCAGGTCGTGGTGCCTTCGTCGAGCAGTGCCATGTCGGCGGCCTGCGCGCGGGCCTTCAGGCCAGCCAGTTCCTCGGCATCGTCGGTCTGGATGCCCAGGTGGTCGATGCCCGGCTTGCCGCCGCGCGTGGAGATGGCGAAGTTGACCGGCGGGTCTTCGAGCATCCACTTCGCGTAGTCGCTCTCGGTGCGCGCGGGCTGCGCGGCGAACAGTTGGGAATAGAAGCCGATGCTGCGGTTCAGGTCATCGACGTTCAGGTGGACGTGGAAGCGTTTCATGGGAAGTCCTTTCAGCAGGTGGTGCAGATGGCGGAAGACGGGCTGACCTCGCACACGCCGCCCTGGCAGCAGTGCTCGGTCAGGTAGCCGATCAGGCCGTTCATGCGGCTGTACTCGGCGCGGTAGATCAGGTTGCGGCCCTGCTGCTCGATCGTGACGAGGCCGGCGTGCGCCAGCTCCTTCAGATGGAAGGACAGGGTGTTGCGGGCCACGTCGAGCTGGTCGGCCAGGATGCTGGGCGTCAAACCCTCGGGGCCGGCGACGACCAGGGCGCGGAACACGCGCAGACGCTGGGCATGGGCCAAGGCACTCAGGGCGGAAACAGCTTGGGTCTCGTTCATTATTCGATAATACAACATTTATTGAATCATTGTGCAAGTCATCAGTAGGCAGAACTGCATGGCGTCCCGGCGTCCCGGCGTCCCGGCGTCCCGGCGTACCGGCGTACCGGCGTACCGCCGTCGGGCTCGCGGGCTGCGCCCCGCGCTTCGTGCCGAATCGCGGCCATCCGGCTTGATCCCTGACGCCTCCGGCCCTTGAGGGCCTGCGCGCTCCGCTTGCCCCAAAAGCCGACTGTGTGCAGTGGGCGGGGTGTGGGCGGTCTTGCTGTTCCCTTCACCGTATCACGGCGTTCTCGCCGTCAAGGGCGGCGCGCGCTTGTGCGCGCTTGCGTCCTGGCGGCCGTCTGCGACCCCTGACTGCTTGCGCTGCGCCGTGCTGGCCACGGTTCCGGGCAATTCCGCCCGAGCAACCGGAGCACGATCATGTCGCAACTGTCCTTTTCCTCGTTCGATGCCTCGCTGATGGTGCGTGACGCACAGGGCCGCTACCTGCTGGCGACGGCAGACCAGATTTTGGAGGCCGCGCGCCACGCCATCGAGCAGAAGATGCAGCGTGGTGCCTCGTTCAGTTCGCCGGCGGCAGTCAAGGAGTACCTGCGCGCCAAGCTGGCTGGCTTCGAGCACGAAGTGTTCGCGGTGCTGTTCCTCGATACGCAGCATCGCCTGATCGAGTACGCGGAGATGTTCCGCGGCACCATCGACAGCGCATCGGTGTATCCGCGCGAGCTGGTCAAGGAGGCGCTCCGGCTCAACGCGGCGGCGGTCATCGTTTCGCACAACCACCCGAGCGGCAATCCAGAGCCGAGTGGCGCTGACAAGGCACTGACCCAGCGGCTCAAGGAGGCGCTGGCGCTGGTGGATGTCCGCACGCTGGATCACATCATCGTGGCGGGCGACAGCACTACGTCCTTCGCCGAACGCGGCCTGATCTGACCAAGGGGGCTTCGGCCCCCTTTTTGCTGTGCCCGGTGGGCAACTCCGGCCCTCGCGGGCCTGCGCGTGCTACGTACTTTGCCGAAAGCCGGTGTGCTTGGGGGGTGCGAGGGAGGCGGTCTTGCTGTTCCTTCATCGTGCCACGGCGTTCTCGCCGTCAAGGGCAGCGCGCCGTTGGCGCTTGCGTCCTGGCGGCCGTCGTTGACCCCTGACTGCTTGCGCTGCGCCGTGCCCCGGAAGGGTCGGGCAATTCCGCCCGGCAACCTTTCAG
>MKWR01000027.1 GCA_001899855.1 Lysobacterales bacterium 63-13 | reverse complement strand
CGTCTCCCTGCCGGTCCAAAAGGTCGGCAGGTTAGGTCAGAACACCCTGGTCAATTTTCAGCGAGCAGAACCCTCGTTTTCTGGTCAATTTTCAACGGGCAGCAACATTCTACGGCGTTATACCGTGCTCGCATCCCCGATACGGATTTATCGATTGGTTGAACGGGATGTCCGGCGATTCATTGCGGCTGATGATCGAGCGCGCGCGTTCCAGCGATACCTGCGTGGGTGGGCGCGGCGCCGACTCTGCCTCGCGATACCAGCCGTCGTCCTCCATGGTTTTCGTCAGCGCCTCGAAACGCCCTTCGCGATTGCTGCCCGCGCCGCGACCCTTGATCCGGGTCGGACGGGTCAGATCATCGGGATCGCGCGTGGCCATGGGCGCAGTATGCAGCGTGGCATCTCAGGCGCAGAGACAGGGCGAAGCCGCCAGGTGCCCTGATGTGGTTACGCGGGGCCAACGCTGCACTGCAGCAGTGCCATCCGGGCATTCATGTTGCGCTGCGGCGTGGCATATGTTGAAAAATCATTAGTATTGCGTTCGCTGGAATCTGCCTCGTGGGGAGGGAGAACCCGCCGCAGCAGCAATGCTCGGCGGGTTTTTTTATGTCCATGGATGGACGGTATGCCAACAACGCAGGAGCAGTTGTCGGCGATGTCCATGGATGGACTGCGTCAGCGCACAGCGCTGACCCACAGCAGCGATCAGGTCGCATGGATGGCGTCAGCGCACAGCGCTGACCCACGGCAGTAGCTGAGCAACATCGGCAATCGACCGAGGAGCAATGTGGATTCGATTTGTGAATGTGGGTTCGATCTGTGATCGAACGCTCTTCCGTAGCAGTTGCTGGCGATCGCATGGATGGCGGAATGCCAGGCCATGCCGTCACCATTGCCGGTTTATGGCGCGATGGCCACGTCCGCATCGGCGACCGGGCCTGCCAGCACCGTATCGAGGATTGGTTCCAGCTCGTTGCGGAAACGCAACTGGCCCAGCGCGCGCAGCTCGTCGGGCAATCCACTCGAGGATGCCATGACATTGGCGGGCAGCGAGTCACGCAGGGCGGCCAGGGTGGCGAAATAGCGATCGCCGCCAATGCCCGCGGTTTCCAGGAGGATGCTTGGCAGCAGCCAGGAGGTCGTGTCCATCGGCCCGTGTTCGGCGAGCTTGCGACGGTTGTCGAGCAGCAGCCACGGCACCGGCTGGGTCTTCGCCGCCTTGCCGTCGGCAAAGCCGATCTGCTGGTAGACCGGCGGCAGCGCCGGCAGGTGATCGCCGTAAAACAGCAGCAGGGTGCGCCGCTTGCGCTTCTGCAGCGCATCGGCCAGGCGGCCGAGCTCGTGGTCGGCGTCGCCGAGCAGGTACAGGTAATTGCGCATCCAGTATTCGCCGCCCTCGTCGAGGCCGGCCGGCGTGCGCATGGCGGCGAGGCGTTCGGCGTCAAGGCCGGGGCGCCAGTCGAACGGACCATGGTTTTCCATGGTCACCGCAAAAATGAGTTGCGGCGGGCCGTCCTGGTCGAGCTGGGCGAGCACGTGGTCGGTCAGTGCGGCATCGCCAGTGAACAAGCCGACGATGTCGTCCTTGGAGAAGGCCTTGTCATCGACAAAGCGGTCGAAGCCGATTTGCTGGTAGGCCTGGTTGCGGTTCCAGAACACACCGCTGTTCGGATGGATGGCGGTGGTCTGGTAGCCCTGCCGCGAAAGCGTGCGCACGATGCCCGGAATCGGCCGGTCGGCGATCTCGAAATACGGGTACTGCACGCCCGGGAAAAAGGCGAGGGCAAGCCCGGTCAGCACCTCGAACTCGGTGCGGATGGTGCCACCGGCATAGGTCGGTACCTGCAGCTCGCCGGACAGGCCGCGCTTGGCCAGGCGGTGGAAGTTCGGCAGATAGGTATTTTTCGGCGCACCGTTCAGGCGTACCGGGTCGAACAGCGATTCGCTCTGGATGATGACGATATCCGGCTGCGTGCCGCTCGGCATGGCCAGCGACGAGGTGTTCGGCAGCAGGCGTTCGCGCAGGGCGTCGACATTCGCGCGCACCAGATCGCGGGCGGCATTGCGATCGGGGTGGAGCTCCTGGCGCTTGGCCAGTTCCCAGTTGTAGAGGACGAGATTGCCGACCATGCCGGCCTTGCGCGCGCTGTCGACCACCGACCACGGCTCGAACGCCAGGCGCTCGGCGCTGTACACCGCACGCCAGGGTGTCCAGCCCTGGAAGATGCCGACGCCGAGGACGAGGGTGACCACGGCGACGCCAGCGCGCGTCCAGCCGCGCATCAGCGGCCAGGCCGCCTCGCGGAACAGGGCGAGGGTCAGCGCCAGCAGGCCGAGGGCGGCCAGCACGGGCAGGAAACTCGTGCCGATGTAGTGGACGAACAAGGGCAGGGCCGAACCGATTTCCTCAAGGAAGTGGAAATCGCCGGGCAACAGCGGCATGTCCAGTTGCTGCAGCTTGACGGTGTTGGCGGCGTGGCTGGCAAGCAGGAGCAGGAGGCCGATCCAGCTCGACAGCACGACACGGCGGGTCAGCGCGCCGAGCAGGAGCACGATCAGCACGAACGGCAGGATGTTGATGGCAACCAGGCCAAGATGCGCCCCATCCACCGCATGCATCGGCCAGCCCAGGGCCGGATCGAGCCAGCTTGCGCTGATCGCGAAGATCACCACGACCAGCAGCAACCACAACACATGCGGCAGGTTGCGCTTGAGCGGCGTGGATTGCGGCGTTGCGGTCATGGGCGGGCAGCAGTGCGAGAGGAATCGGCAGCTGCGCACTTTCGGGTTGCGCGGCTGAGTGCGGGGTGAACCAAATCGGGGAATTTCTGAACGCGGCTTGCGGTTTGTGCCGCGATCAAGGCGCAATTGTTCCGGCTCGGCGCGACCCCCTGCTCGCGCGGATGCGCAGACTGCTCTTGCGCGGGCGGCAACGCAAGTGCCGTCGCCCGAGGCTGGCCGCCGCCGAAGCCGACTGCCAGAATCGACCCATGCCGAACCCCGTCCGACCGAAAGCCATTGCGCGCCTGATCGATCAACGCCTGTCGCGGCTTGAAGCCCTGTGCCGCGAAGCGGGCGTGCCGTTTTATGACGATGCCGGCGTCGACAGCCATCTCGATCGGGTTTTGCTGGCCAGCGATTTCGCCTACGAGGGCTTTTGCCAGGATCCGCAATTGCTCGGCCCGGACCTGGTTCGCCTGATGAACGATCCGCGCCACGCCGACGCGCGCACCGCGCCGTTTTCGCCGGGCCTGCCCGATGCCGAGTTCCGCAGCGAGATCCGCCGTTTCCGCCGGCGCGAGTCGATCCGCCTGATCTGGCGTGATGTGAACAATGTTGACAAGGTCGAGACGACCCTGGCCGGCGCCAGCGTGCTTGCTGAAGTCTGCCTCGAGCTTGCATTGCGCCATGCCGAGCGCCAATTGGCCGAGCGCCATGGCCAGATCCGTCTTGCCTCGGGCGAGGTGCAGCGCCTGGTCGTGCTGGCGCTGGGCAAGCTGGGTGGCGGCGAGCTCAATTTCTCCTCGGATGTCGACCTCGTGCTGGCCTATGACGAGGCCGGCATTGCCAGCGATGGTGCGCGACCGATCGATGCCGAGGTCTGGTACTCGCGACTCTCCCAGCACCTGATCTCGTTGCTGGCCGATCGCAGCGCGGATGGCTTTGCCTATCGCGTCGACCTGCGCCTGCGCCCCTTCGGCAACGCTGGCCGGGTTGCCCTGTCGTTCGCCGCCATGGAGCAGTACTACCAGCGCGAAGGCCGCGACTGGGAGCGCTATGCCTGGATCAAGGCGCGGCCCGTGGCCGGCGACAAGGCCGCCGGTGCGCGCCTGCTGGCGACCTTGCGTCCGTTCGTCTTTCGTCGCTATTTCGACTACACCGCGTTTGCCGGCCTGCGCGAGATGAAGGAACTCATCGATGCGGAAGTCGCGCGCAAGGACATGGCCGAGCACATCAAGCTCGGCCCGGGCGGCATTCGCGAGATCGAGTTCATCATCCAGCTCCTGCAACTGATCCGCGGTGGACGTGAACCGGCCTTGCGCGTGCGCGGGCTGCTGCCGGCCTTGTCGGTATGCGAGCAGCTCGGCCTGATCAGTGCCAGGCGCGCCAAGCGGCTGGGCGAAGCCTATCGCTTCCTGCGCCGGCTGGAGAATCGCGTGCAGATGTTCGCCGACCAGCAAACCCATGAACTGCCCGCCGATGACACGCAGCGCCAGCGCATCGCGCTGGCTCTTGGCCACGCCCAGTGGAGCACCCTGGTCGAGGAGCTTGATCGCCACCGCGCGGCAGTCAGCGAGGAGTTCGATGCGGTCATGGCACCGGCGCGCCAGGTGCGCAATGCCGCCAGCACCGTCGCCTGGAATGCGGTGTGGCAGCAGTGCACGGAATCGGGCGTCAATGTGCAGGCCTTTGCCGACGCCGGATTCGATCCGCTGCAGCCGGTCGTCGGCGCACTGGAAAGTTTTCTCGCCAGCCCGATCCTGCGCGCCGCCGCAGTGCGCTCGCGCGAGCGCATCGATCGGGTCATGCCGGCATTGTTTGCCGCGGCGGCGCAGAGTGCCGCGCCAAGTGCCTGCCTGGTGCGCCTGATCGGCCTGGTCAATGCGGTTGCCCGGCGTTCGGCCTACCTGGCCCTGCTCGATGAGCAACCGCTCGCGCTGAAGCGCCTGACCGCCGTGTTTGCCGCCAGTGCCATGCTTGCCGAACGCGTCATCGCGCATCCCTTGTTGCTCGACGAATTGTTCGACGATCGCATCGACGGGCCGCCACCCGAGCGCGAGGAAATCGAAGCGGAAATCCAGCGTCGGCTGGCCGGTGTCGGTGATCCGGATCCGGAACGCGAGATCGACCTGATCCAGGAACAGCGTCTCTCCGCCCTGTTTCGCATCGGCCTCGCCTTCCTCGGCAAGCGCCTGGACGCCGCGCAGACTGCGCGGGCGCTGGCGACGGTGGCCGAAGCCGTGCTTGGCTCGGTCCTGCGCATTGCCGAGCGCGACCTGATTGCCAATCACGGCACCATCGAGGAACGCTACGGCGACAGCGCCGGCATGAGCGTGATCGGCTACGGCAGCCTCGGCGGTATCGAACTTGGTTTCGGCTCCGACCTGGACCTGGTCTTTGTCTACGATGGCAGCCTCGCCAATCTTGAATCCACCGGTCCAAAGCCGCTCGACGGCGCGCGCTACTACGCGCGCCTGGCGCAGCGCTTCGTCCATCTGCTGACCATGCTGACGCGCTCCGGACGACTCTACGAGATCGACATCCGCCTGCGCCCGGATGGCGGCAAGGGCCTGCTGGTGACCAGCCTGGAGGCCTACTCGGCCTATCAGCGCGAACGCGCCTGGACCTGGGAACACCAGGCATTGGTGCGCGCGCGCGTGGTTGCCGGCGACGTTGCCCTGGGACGGCGTTTCACCGAGGCACGCGCCGCCGCACTGGATGCGCGCGCCTACGGGCCGGAGTTGCGCCGGAAGATCGTCGAGATGCGCACGCGCTGGCGCAAGGAAAGCGATCGATCCACGGCAACCGTGCTCGATCTCAAGCAGGGCCCGGGTGCCCTAGTCGATATCGAATTCCTCCTGCAGGCGCTGGTTCTCGAACATGGTTCGGCGCATCCGCGCCTGCTTGGCGTCACCAACAGTGTCGATTTGATCGAGATGGCTGCAGCGGCGCGCCTGCTCGATGCGAGCCAGGCCAGCAAGCTGCGCGAGGCGCACATGCTCCTGCTCGGCCGTTCGCTGGCGGCCAAGCTCGACGCGCGTCCGCGCGTGGCCCAGCGCGACGAGGCCCTCGATCAGGCAACCCGGGATGTCCTGCACATCGCCCGCGAACTGGACCTGGCGTTTGATTGAGTCGGTGCGGCGGTCATGCCGACGGCATGCCACCATTGCGCCACTTGCAGCCTTGCCCCGGACTTGCCGCGATGCCCGCCACCCACCGCAATGATTCCGCCTCGCCGCGCAGCGCACTGCTCATCGGCGCGCAGGGGTTCCTTGGTGGCTTCATCGCCGCCGCATTGCGCGCCCGCGGTTGGCGGGTCATTGCCGGCGTGCGCCATCCGCGCGCTGGCTGCGACGAGCGCAGGGTCGATCTGACCCTCATGTCGGGTGCGCAGGATTGGCGACCGATCCTTGCCGATGTCGATGCTGTCGTGAATGCCTCCGGCATCCTGCGCGAGAGTGGCCGGCAGACCTTTGCAGCAATTCATGTTGCCGCGCCGATGGCCCTGGCATCGGCTTGCGTCGATGCCGGCATCGACACGTTTGTGCAGATTTCCGCCCTGGGCATCCCGGCCGATGGCGGTTTCATCGAATCCAAGCATCGATTTGACGAAGCCTTGCTGGCTTTGCCGATGCGCTCGGTGGTGTTGCGCCCATCCGTCGTCTATGCAGTTTCGGGATCCTATGGCGGCACCTCGCTGCTGCGTGCGCTGGCCGCATTGCCGCTGTTCTCGCTGTTGCCTGGAGCGGGCCAATGGTTGATCCAGCCGGTGGCTGCCGAAGACCTCGCCCATCTGGTGGCCGATGCGCTGCAAGGTGCGCAGCGCGGCATCTACGAAGTTGGCGCGCCACAGCCGATCACCTTGCGTGACTATCAGTTGGCCTGGCGACGCTGGTTGCGCATTGGCGGCAGGCGCATCCTTGGCGTACCGGAGATTCTGGTTTCGGTGCAGGTCTGGCTCGCGGAACGACTCGGTCGCGGCCCGGTCGGCGAGACCATGTGGCGCATGTTGAGGCGCGGCAACATCACGCATGCCGATGCCGGTCCGCGCCTGCTGCGCGATTTCGGAATGCTGCCACGCGCGCTGGATGAGGTGCTGGCGATGCAGCCAAGCCAGGTCCAGGATCGCTGGCAGGCGCAGGCCTATTTTCTGGCACCGCTGCTGCGTGTTTCGATCATCGCGGTGTGGTTGCTTTCGGCGCTTGCCGGTTGGCTGACGCCGGCAGCGACCATCGAGGCACTGGCCGACGGTTCGCTGTTGCAGGCCATGCCGATGACCGCGCTGGCGCGAGCAACCGGCGCTCTCGACTTGTCACTGGCGGTCTGGCTGGCCTCCGGCTGGCGACCGCGTTGGGCGATCGCCTTGATGGCGGCCAGCGTGCTGGCCTACACGGTCGCCTTCGGTTTGCTGCTGCCCGCGCTGTGGCTGGAATCCCTCGGTGGCCTGGCCAAGAACCTGATCATCCTGCCTGCGCTGGGCCTGGCCTGGGTACTGGCCGAGCGGAGGTAGGCATGGATTATCTGTGGATCAAGTGGCTGCACATCCTGAGCTCCACCGTGTTGTTCGGCACCGGGCTCGGCATCGCCTACTTCATGTGGATGGCGCATCGGCGTGGCGATGCCCGGGTGATTGCGGAGACCGCGCGCAACGTGGTCGTCGCCGATGCGCTCTTCACCATGCCGGCCGTGCTTGTCCAGTTCCTCAGCGGCATCTGGCTGACGCAGCGGCTGGGGATCGCGTGGAGCACATTCTGGATAAAGTGGGCCTTGATCCTGTTCGTGCTGATCGGCGCCTGCTGGCTGCCCGTGCTCTGGCTGCAACTGCGCGCGCGCAACCTGGCGCGTGCAGCGGTGGCCAGCGGTTTGCCTTTGTCGACGCACTACCAGCGGGTCATGCGTTGGTGGTTCTGGCTGGGCTGGCCGGCCTTCCTGAGCGTGATCCTGATCTTCTGGCTGATGGTGATGAAACCGTCCTAGCAAGGAAGCGATGGGTCAGGTCCGCGTCCGATCAGGTTTTTTCGCGTGCCAGATGGCGCGGATCCGCGCAGCGACGGCAGGCAGCTCGCGCAGTGGTGCATGCGTCGCCGTGGTGTCGGCGGGCAGCGGCAGCAGGTGCCCGGCAGCGCGCAGGGCTTCGTGGAAGGCGGCGAGCTTGCCGCGCAGGGTGGCGACGGTGAATGCATGCACGGGCTTGCCGGTGGCGCAGGCTTCCGAAACCATGTTCACCGAATCCGGCGAGACGATGATGCGATCGGCCCAGCCGAGGATGCCGGCGTAGGGATTTTCACCATCCTCCGGCCCGCCCCAGAAGATGCCCGGCCAGCGCGCGAATTGCTGGCGCAGTTGCGCGCTGCGCGCAGCCGGCGTGCGCCGTGAGGTGCTGACAAGAAAGCTCCCGCCGGTTTGTACATGCTCGCCGGCGAGGGTCTCGAGCAATGCCGCGAACCAGCCATCATCAAGCGTGACCGATGCGCTGGATGCGCCAATGAGGACGGCCGTGCGCCGTGCAGGCAGGGCGCTGAACGCGGGGAAGCGCTTGCGCCCCTGCTCCAGCCACGCATCGTCGACCGGGTTCAGTGCACCCAGTGTCTCGATCACGTTGTCGCCATGCAGGCGATCATGGCGCGGGGCCACGACGACATCGAAATGCGCCGGCGCAATGCGCGGATCGAGGATCTGCACGCTGAAGCAGCGATGCCTGCTCCATGCACGCAGGCAGCGCGTCAGCAGGGCGGAACGCCGGCCGCAGCCAAGCGCGATATCCGGCCACGGCGCTGCAATGGGCAGGTGATTGCGATCCTGCATGCCGCTGCGTGCGGCCAGTTGCAGGTGCGGCGCGAGTGCATCCCAGGGCTGGCGCAGACGCAGGTCGATCACGCGCGGGACAAGTTGCAGCGCGTCGGCCAGTGCCATCACCTGGCGATGGTTGCCGGCAGCGCCATCGCTGATGGCCCAGCAGTTCAGGTTGGACGGGTCGGACGACAATCGGTTTCCTTCGTTATCATGCGGATTCGCACGCGGGCATTGTCGTGTGGCGGGTTCGGCACGTGACATTGTCCATCAGACGGCAGCAATCCGTTGTCGCCGGCTGCGTTGAACCTGGCCAAGCCACCCGCAAACTGTAACCCGCCAAGGAACGGAAGTTCCGTACCAGGAGTCTTCATGTCGATGCCGCTGAACGATGCTGCGCTGGACCGGATTTTCCGCAACGCCAGGACCTACCGCCGTGCGGCCGACGCATGGCTGGACAAGCCGGTTGCCGATGCCCTGCTGCAGCAGGCCTACGACCTGGCCAAGCTCGGCCCGACCAGTGCCAATTGCCAGCCCCTGCGCGTCGTCTTCGTGCGCAGTGCCGAGGCCAAGGCGAAATTGCGCAAGGCGCTTTCGGAAAGCAATGTCGAGCAGACCATGGCCGCCCCGGTCACGGCGATCGTGGCCGCCGACCACGCCTTCTACAAGCACTTGCCGCGTCTGTACAAGGAGGAAGATGCCGTGCCGTGGTTCGCCGGCAAGCCCGACGCCATCGCGGCGACCGCGTTTCGCAATTCCAGCCTGCAAGGCGCGTACATGATCATTGCCCTGCGCGCGCTGGGACTGGATTGCGGGCCGATGTCCGGCTTCCACAACGCCACCATCGACGCGGAATTTTTTGCCGGCAGCGAAGTCAAATCCAACTTCCTGATCAATATCGGTTACGGCAATCCCGCCACCGTCCACCCCCGCGAAGATCGTTTCGCTTTCGACGAAGCATGCCGCATCGTCTGATTCACCCAAACCAGGAGATCACCCCATGCTCAAACATACCCTGCTCGCCAGCCTGTTGGCGTTGACCTCGGCTTCGGCCTTTGCCGCAGCCGAAACCTACACGATCGATGGCAGCCACACCCAGGCCAATTTCACCTGGACGCATTTCGGCTTCTCCAATCCAACGGGTGGTTTCGACAATATCGCCGGCACCATCACCTACGATGCCGACCATCCGGAGAAATCCAGCGTCGAGGTGACCATCGCCATCGACAGCATGAACACGCATGTTGCCGATCTCGACACGCATCTGAAGAAGGCCGATTTCTTCGATGCGGCGCAATTTCCGACGGCCACCTTCAAGAGCACCAAGGTCGTCGCCGCGGCTGACAAGGGCGATTTCAAGGTCAGCGGCGATCTGACGATCCATGGCGTGACCAGGCCGGTCACCCTCGATGCCAAACTCAACCGCGCCGCGGTGCATCCGATGACCAACCAGCCGACCATCGGCTTTGATGGCAGCGTGACGATCAAGCGCAGCGATTTCGGCATTGGTGCCTACGTGCCGAACGTCAGCGACGAGATCCGCATCCGCATCACCACGGAAGCGTCGGTGCCGAAGAAGGCGGACGCAGCCGACGCCGGCAAAGCGGCAAAGTAATCAGGATCGGCGACCCGGCCATCGCGGCCGGGTTGCAAGTTGCATGGCCGGTTGAGCGCCTCGTCCGTGGCGGACGCGGTGGATCGCCGAGGAAGCCGATCAGCCCTGCTTGACGCCCTGGTTCTTCATCGCTTCCAACCCGGCAAGGTTGAGCGAGGACAAGGCCGACTTCAGCATGTTCATGTCGAGTCCTTCACCGTTGCCGCTGAGTTTCACCGAGAAGCGCTCGCCAAGGACGATGCTGAATTCGCCATGGTGGCTGCTGCTGTCCCAGCTTTCCTGGATCATGCGGCCGTCCTGCTTGTAGGTCTTCTCGTAGCCATATTCGGTCTGCTTTTCGGATTCGAAGCCGGCGATGCCGGCCAGGGCCATGATGCCCTTGGCCCCACCCATGTCGGTGACTTCGAGGTCGAGGCGGTTGCCATCGGCATCCTGATAGCTGGCGCGCCCGGTGCTGACCTGCACGCCCATGGCGCCATTGCGCTCGACCGAGATCGAGTCACGCTTGAAGCCGGCAAGTTTCTCCGGCAGGAACGGCTTGATCGCATCCGGCGGCAAAGCCTCGACGTTGTCACCACCGCCAAGCACGCTGCCAAGCAGGGCACCGGCGGCTTCGCTCTGCGCCTTGCTGTCGCCGCTGCGCTGGGCGGCTTCCAGCTTCTTGCTCTGCTGCTCCATCTTTTCGCCAAACGCGGCCAGCTTGCCCAGGGCACTGTCGCCGTCGACGGTCACGTTGCTGCTTGAGCTGTTGATGCTGTTGAACGCGCCGGCAGCCGTGCCCGCGGCGGTGATGCCGCCGACGATCATGCCGATGACCAGGCTGAGGATGAAGCCGATGACGATGATGACGAGGGTGTAGACGACCGATTTCTCGGGCGGGTTGCGCATCGTGTGCGGAAGTCCGACGTACAGCAGGTAGATGCCGTAGATGGAACCGGCAAGGGCGATCAACCAGCCAATCCACGGCACGATCACGCCAATGCTCGCGACCCAGCCTGCGGTATAGGCATAGGCTGAAGTCTTCAGCGCCTGGATCGGGTTCTTCTGGCCGTCGAAACTGGGTGCCAGCGCATCGATGATGAGGGCGAGGACATAGACGATGCCGAGGATCAGCGCGTACTGGACGAGCATGCCGATGATGCCGCTGACGATCGGCGTGCGCACGGTGATCCCGAACAGTGTCGTGCCGATCAGGCTGCCCTTGATGAAACCGGCAACAACCGGAATTGCGGCAAGGATGAGGATGTAGTTCTTGTACAGGTTGGCGACGGTTTCCTGTTCTGCCGCGATCACCGGCCATTCGGACTTCGGTGTCAGCAGAAGGGCCTGGACACGGGCGATGAGTTTCGAGAAATCCATGGTGTTTCCCCCTACGTGGTGAGTGAAGCGTTGCGAGCGCAGTCAAGTGACCGGTCATTCTAGGACACTCGGCGAACAAGCAGGATGACGCCCTGCCGCTGGCGGCACTGCGAGGTGTTCGACCTGCCAAATGTGACGTACTTGGCACAATACGTGCTGCTAAACTGTGTGGCTGATGTCCTTTCCGGGAGTTTTGGCTCATGTCATTGCGCAATCCAGCGGCCGAATCGCGGATCCCCGCGAATGCCGAGCACCGTTATCGGGTAACTCGTGCCGATCTTCCGTTGAGCTGTCCGATGCCGGCGATGTCGCTTTGGAACTCGCATCCGAAGGTTTACCTGGCGATCGAGGATCAGGGCGGTACTGCGCAGTGCCCGTATTGCAGCGCCCAGTATCTGCTCGAAGAGTGAGCGGGCGGGACGCTTGAACCTGATCAGCCGAAACGAGGTGGATTTGTCCGAGCAGGGTTCCAATCTGACAAATCGGCGTCTTTGCGTCGTGCAATTGGTGCCGATGCTGAACTCCGGCGGGGCCGAACGCTCGGCGCTGGAGATCGCGCGCGCCCTCGTCGAGGCCGGCCACGAATCGATCGTGGTTTCCGGCGGCGGACGCCTGGTCGCGCAACTGGTGGCCGAGGGCAGCCGCCACATCGAGTTGCCGATTGGCAGGAAATCCCTGCGCACGCTGTTGCTGGTGCCGCGGTTGCGCAGGATCCTTGTCGAAAGCGGCGCTGACATCGTGCATGCGCGCTCGCGCTTGCCGGCCTGGCTGGGCTGGCGCGCCATCAACGGCATGCCGGTGTCGAAGCCGCATTTCGTCACCACCGTGCACGGCCTGAATTCGCCCGGCTGGTACAGCAGCATCATGGCCCGCGGCGATCGCGTCATCTGCGTATCCAACCTGGTGCGCGACCATGTCCTGCGCCACTACCAGAAAACCAGTCCGCAACGGCTCGTGTTGATCCCGCGCGGTGTCGATGCCAGCGAATTTCCATTCGGCCACCAGCCCGATGACGAATGGCGCGCGCGCTTCTTCGCCGAATATCCGCACCTCGACGGCGCGCCATTGCTGACCCTGCCGGCGCGCGGCACGCGCCTGAAGGGACATGCCGACGCCATCGAGTTGCTGGCCGACTTGAAGGAGCGCGGCGTCGATGCGCGCCTGCTCCTGCTCGGCGCGCGCGAGCCGGGACGTGAAGCCTACGTCGCCGAACTCGAAGCCCTCGCCGCCCAGCGCGGCGTCGCCGGACACATGGCGATCAGTCCGCCGCGTGCCGATGTGCGCGATGTCATGGCGGTGTCGACCCTTGTCCTGCAGCTCAGCACACAGCACGAATCGTTCGGACGCACGGTCATCGAGGCCTTGTCCCTGTGCCGGCCGGTGCTCGGGTATGCGCACGGTGGTGTCGGCGAATTGCTCACCGACCTGTATCCAAGCGGTCGGGTGCCCCCGGGCGACCGCGCGCGACTGGCCGAGCGCGCCGCCGACCTGATGCGCGCGGCACCGGCAATCCAGCCGCTCGCCCGCTACCGGCTCAGCGACATGCAGGAGGCAACGCTGGCCCTCTACGGCGAACTTGCCGCCGAACCCCGGCGGCGCCGCAGCGACCGATGAACAAGCTGGCGTCGATGCCGCGTCGAGAGCTCGGCGCCTTGCTGGTTGTGCTTGGCGTGCTGGTCCTGCTGCCGCTGGGGCGCACCTCGGAACTGCCGGTGCTGATCGCGGCCGTGGCCGGCATCGGCTTGCTCCTGCGTCACCGCTTCGCGCCGCTGGCGGACGCGCAGCTGCGCCTCGTGCCGATCCTGTTTGCCTGTTACTGGCTGCCGGTGCTGCTGTCGGGATTCAGCGCGGTGATGCCGGGGAAAACCTGGATGACGGCCCTGGAAACCTTGCGTTTTCTCCCTTTTGCGTTGTTTGTCGCCTGGGCGCTGCGCAAGCCTGCAGCGTGGCGGCCCTTCGTGCTGGCGGTCGCCGCGATCTGCGCGCTGTGGGTGATCGACGCCTGGGTGCAATGGCTGGCCGGCTTCAGCCTCGGCGGCGCCCCCGAACAGGAGCGGCTTTCCGGGATCTTTGGTGCGGACAACATCAAGCTCGGCCCGGTGCTGGCCGTGCTCTCGCCGTTTTTCCTGCTGGCCGCGCGCGAGCACGGCGGGCGATTCGGTTTGCTGCTGGCCTACGTGCTGCTGCTGCTGCCGATCCTCATGGCGGGATCGCGGGCGGCCTGGCTTTCGTTTGCCCTGGTCACCCTCGTTTTCGCCTGGCGTGAGACGGGCAGCTTCAAGCGCTTCCTGCCGCTGACCCTTGGCGCTTTCCTCGGCATCGCCTTCAGTGCGGGACTCATGCTGCGCGAATCGGAGGGATTCGACGCGCGCATCGAGCGCAGCCTGCTGGCGCTCAAGGGTACCGAGCAGGCCGTCGACGAGGCCTCGGCTGGACGCCTGCGCATCTGGCATGCGGCCGTCGGCATGATCAAGGCGCATCCCGTGACCGGCGTCGGCGCGCGCGGCTTTCGCTACGACTACGCCGCGCATGCCGCGGCCGGCGACCAGTTTGTCGATGCGAAGACCGGACTGGGTGCGGCGCACGCCCACCAGATCGTGCTTGAGCTGCTCAGCGAGACCGGCGTCATCGGCCTGCTGTTCTGGCTCGCCGGCGGCGTCTGCGCCGTGCGTGCCTGGCGGCGCGCCTCGGTCGAGCAGCGCGCCCGGGCCTTCGCGCCGGGCCTCGCCCTCGCCGTGATGTGCTTTCCCCTGAACACCCACTTCGCCTTCTACTCGGCGTGGTGGGGCTTATTCTTCTGGTGGCTGCTGGCGATCTTCTGCGCCGCCCTTGCGGTTCCCGCGCAGCAAGCTGATGGCCATGCCGCCGACAATGGCGGCGGCAAGGATCAACACCGACCATAGCAATCCGCGCTTCCAGTCGCGTGGTGCGGCGGGTGCCTGCAAGGCCTGTTCGCCGGCGCTGGCCCGGGCAGTGCCGAGGCTGGCGACGGCGGGTTGCCAATCCTTGCCGTAGCGCGTGCGCAGCGATGCCAGCGCCGCATCGATCGGGATATCCGCGTAGCGCGCCGTGGCGCTGCCAACGGCGAGCACGAACGGGCCCTTGCCCTCGGCGAGGAAGATCAGCCGGGCCGGACGATAGCCGGCAGACAGGCGCGGCGGCGCGGCCAACGGGGTTGCCGAATCGATGCGCAAGTGCCGCAGCCGCGCGCCACGCGAAAGCGTGATGGTGCCGTTGTCGACGCGCTCGCCATCCTCGACCAGGCGATAGGCCACCAGGTGCGCACGCGTGGTCCAGCGCAGCGAGCCGTCGCCGCCAGCGTGAGCGCCCAGCACATCGATCTCGGCCAGGCTGTTGTCGTTGACCAGATCGACGCGTACGTCGCTGACCGGCAGCGCGTACGGCAATGCGTACAAGTGCACCTTGTCGCTGGCCTGCAAGTCACCGATGTGATCCAGCGCTTCGGCTTGCAGCCACTGCAGCGGCGCGATGCCGCTGACCCGGCTGAGGCGGCTGGCCTCGACGCGCAAGCCGCCCAGGGCAACGCCGGCATCCAGGCGACGCAGGCGCAGGTAGCGCAGGCGCGTGGCGGGAAACGAGATGCTGCGCCGAGTGATGTGCGCGCCTTCCTGGTGCAGGTCGACCACGGTGGCGTCGGCATTGAGCCGTTCCCAGCGTTGCAGATCATTGCTGCCGGTCACTTCGAAACGGGCGACGACGCCCTGGCCCGGATCATTCCAGTCAAGCTCGATGCGCTCGATGCCGCGTTCGCCACCCTCGAGGTCAAGCAACCACTCACGCGTCTCGGGGAACGGTTGCGCATCGGCCATGGTTTGCGTCTCGATGCGGCGCAGGCGGCCCCGTGCATCGCGTTCGACGATGAGACCGAGATCATTGGCCTGGGCACGGCGCGGATCCTGCGGCAGGTCCAGCACGGCCACGGCAAAGCGCTGCTCGCTCACGGAATCGACGTATGCGGCCGCCTGGATCTTCATCGGCACGGCCACGCCGTCGGCATTGAACACGGCCAGGTCGCGCAGATCCGGGTCGATTGATCCGGAATACACCGCCGGCGTGAGTTCAACCTGCCAGGCGGCGCTGTCGCCGGGCGTCAGCAGCGGGATCACCTGCGCATGATCGCCGGCCACGGAGGCATGCGCGGCGTGTACCGCCATGCAGGCAAGCAGCAGCCAGCGGCTCATCGGGCAGCCTCCTCGGCAGCTTCGCGCGGCGGTGCCGGGGCGAGATAGCCGACCAGGGTGCAAAGCAGGCCGTAGGCGATGAACGAGGCGATGCCGAACAGGTTGCCCAGATGCTGGCGGTCGACCAGCAACAGCTTGGCCAGCACCACCGCCATCAGCATCGCGCTGGCCAGCCACAGCGAACGCTTGCCACGCCGCGATCCGAGCACCCAGCCGGCCACGCCAAGGATGCTCCAGACCACGGTCAGGCTGGTCTGCGAAAGGTTGGCGCTGAGCAGGCCGTCTGACCACGGCACGCCACCCAGGTGATGCGCGGCACGCAAGGTGGCCGCGGTGATCAGCAGGAAGCCGGCAATCGAAAGCAGGGCGGGGCGCTTGTCCTGGAATGCCTCGGGCGCATCGGCATCGACCAGCCACTGCGCAAGGAGGACGAAGGCCGAGAACTGGAACAACTCGAGTGGATTGAGGATGGGCAACCAGGGCAGCGGATCGCTGGCTCCGTCGACGAACAGACTGATGCCAAGCAAGCCGCCAAGGACGAACACCTGGGTACCGAGGAGGCCGCCGCGGTAACCGGGAAACGCCGCGGACAGTGGTGCGGCGATCCAGGCGGGCCGCCGCAGCGCCAGCAGGAACGCGACCAGCAAGGGCAGCGCGATCAAGGCCATCAGCCAGCCGTTGCCGAGCCTGGCATCGTTGGCCATCTCGGCCAGGCGCAGCGCAAACACCGCTGTCCAGATCCAGAACCAGGCCAGGTGCGTGGCCGCTTGCACGACCGCCTGGCTGTCGCGCAGGCAAGCCAGGCTGCGCCATCCGGCCAGGCCCAGCACGGCAAAGGCGAAGAGGTTCCAGTCTCCAAAAATGCGCCCATCGATGGCGATGAGGATACTCAGTGGAATGACCAGCCAGAACAGGGTTGTCGTGGTCAGCAGCAGGATCAGGCGTTGCCAGTGGCGCGCGGCTTCGGCGGCCAGCCAGGCGCTGAGCGCAAACAGGGTGAGGATGCCGGCAAACACCCTTTCTTCGGGCACGAAGCGGTCGATCTCGACCAGCCAGGCACCAAACCACCAGCACAGGCCCCACAGGTAGAGCAGGTTGCTCAAGGGGTGGCCGGCACGCGCGCGCTGATAGAGCCAGGCGCAGACCAGGCCGCCGAGGCAGATCAGCATGGCGCCGGCAAAGTGCCCATTGGCAATGGCGGTGACATTCTCCACATGGCCCCAATCGAAGGCGATGGCGAAAGCAATTGCAGCGAGCAGTTGCAGGAACAGGCCGATCCAGCGCGGCAGTCGTCGCTGCTGGCGCAAGCCGAGCCAGACCAGGGCCGCGCCTTCGAGGGCGAAGATGCAACCGGTGGTGCGCGCCGACAGCGCCAGCGGCACAGACAGCGTCGAGAATCCCAGGGCAAGCACGGCGAACGACTCGCCAAGCACGCGCACGCGGCGCAGCAGGCTGGCCGCGCACAGCAGATAGATGATGCCAAGCACGAGTGCGGAAATCGCCAGCGGCGTGCGCTCCCATTCGAGCAGGGCACCCTGCAAGGCAAAGGCGGCCAGCGGATTGCCGAACACCAGCGTGCCGTCGATGGCACCGCGCTTCTCCGGCGCGCGTTTCAGCGCGTAGAGGATAGGCACGACAAGGTAGATCGCGAAAAACAGCAGCATGAACGGCTCGGTGCTGTCGAACAGGCTCGACCGATAGGCGAGCACGCCCCAGATCGTGCCGATGGCATAAGTGAAAAAGAATCCAATCAGGTTCAGCACGCGCCAGGCGCGCTGCCAGGCGATGGCGAAGATGGCGATGTTGAGCAGGGCGTAGTAGGAAAACAGGGCGACATGGTTGCCGCTGCCAGTCGAGATCAGGATCGGCGCGGCAAAGCCGGCGAGGATGCCGAGCACGGCGAGGGCCAGTGCATCCTGCAGCACGGCCAGCATGCAGACGCCGGCGACTAGCACGACCATCAAGGCAAACGCAGGAGTGGCCGGCAACAGGTGGTAGAGGCGGAAGGCGGCGAACACGGTCAGCAGGAGGATGCCGATCGCGCCACCTTGCAGGCTCAGGGCAAAACCCCGCCGTGTCTCGCGCTGGCGCCAGGCAAACACCAGCGCGGCGATGGCGGCGAGGGCGACGCCGAGCAGGCGCAATTCAATGGGGAAGGTGAACCAGCCCTCGTCGGCGGCGTACTTGAGCAAGGCGGCGACGCCGGCAAACAACACCAGCATGCCGACCTTGACCGGCACATTGCCTTCAGTGAACCAGTCCTTGATCCAGCTGAAGACATCCCTGCCCGGTTCCGCGCGCCCGTCGGCCACGGGCGCGATGGACACCGGTTGCAGCGGACCGGACCATGCCGGCGGCGGCGCGGGTGGGGGTGGCGGCAGCGGTGGCGCCGGGTCGAAGTCTGCAGCTGGCCCGGGCACAGCCGCTTCAATGCTTGCCGGCACTGGCGGGGTCGTCGCTGGAACCGGGGCAATCGTTGCGCCGCCGCGCAAGTCGAGTGTCGCTTCGCCCGTGGCGCGCTGCTCGCTGCGCGCGATGCCGGCGCGCGACTGCGCCCGTTCGAGGGTGGCGAGCCGCGTTTCGCTGTCACGCAGACGCCTGGCCAGGTCGCCAAGCCGCCACAGCAGATAGCCGAAGCCGCCACCGAAAAACAGGCCGAGGATGCTGCTCGATCCCCGCCCGGCGCTTGCGCCGAGAATGACGCCGAGGAACGCGCCGCCGACAATCCAGATCAAGCCCATTCACCACTCCCCGTCACGTGTCGTTCAATCGTAAAGCGCTGCTTCGCCTGGCGGCCTGGACTTGAAGCGCCGATGTATCCAAAGGTACTGGCTTGGTGCTTCGCGTGCCATGCGCTCAATCATCGCATTGATGCGTGCCGTGTCGGCAGTGACGTCCCGCCCGGGGAAATCCGCCAGCGGCGCTTCCAGGCGCAAGGCATAGCCACCAGCATCCAGGCGACGATGGAAAAATGGAATCACGCAGGCGCCGGAAAGGCGGGCCAGATGATGGGTCGCGGTGAGGGTCGAGGCATCGATGCCGAAAAACGGCACGAAGACCGTGTCCTTGCCGCGCATGTCCTGGTCCGGGGCATACCAGATGCACCCGCCGGCCTGCATGTAGCGCACGCAGCCGCGTACTTCGTTCTTGGTGAACATGGTCGCGGCATAGTGCGAACGCGCGCGCCGGATCGCCCATTCAAACGCGGCGTCGCCGTGCTCGCGGTACATGCCGGCGAGTTCGACGCCGGCGTGTTCGACGAGCAGGCGACCGGCCAGTTCGAGATGCGAGAAATGCGCGCCGGTGAGCAGCACGCCCTGGCCACGCGCGCTTGCCGCCGCGAGGTGTTCGAGTCCCTCGATGGTCGCCGGCACGCGCAGGATTGCGCGGCGGCTGCCCATCCAGGCAAGGGCGAACTCGACCAGCATGAGGCCGACGTCGCGCAGGCTCTGTTCCAGCAGGGCCGCCTGCTGCCGGCCGTCGAGCTGCGGGAAGCACAGTTGCAGATTGCGTGCGGCGATGCGCCGGCGCGCGCCAGGCAGGCGCGCAATCAGCCAGCCGAGGCATCCGCCCACGCGCATCAGCAGCCGGTATGGAAGCCGCGCCAGCAACCAGAGCAGGCCGAGGCCGATCCACGCCGGCCAATGCCGCGGACCGAGCAGGCGAAAGTGAAAGCGGGGCAGGCGCGAAGTCATCGGCGGATTATGGCGGGCAGGCCGGATTCTGCCTATGTCACGCAGACTCCGTATACTTCGCGGCCTTGTCCGATCACGGGCCGTGCCGTTGCTGCGCCTGCTGTACACGCTGACCATGTACCTGATGACGCCGGTGATCCTTTACCGGCTGGCCGCGCGTGGGCTGCGTTATCGCCGTTACCTGTCGCGCTGGAGGGAGCGCTTCGGCTTTTTCCAGGCACCGGAAATGCACGACAGCAGCTGGGTGCACGCGGTATCGGTGGGCGAGGTGAATGCCGCGGTGCCACTGATCGAGGCGCTGATGCTGAAATATCCGGATGCGCCGATGGTGGTGACCACAGTGACCCCGACCGGTTCCGAGCGCGTGCAGAAGCTGTTTGGCGATCGCGTCTTCCACGTCTACCTGCCGTATGACCTGCCGGCGTCGGTAAAGCGCTTCCTCAATCGCATCCGCCCGCGCTTTGCGGTGATCATGGAAACCGAGATCTGGCCGAACCTGTTCATCACCTGCCGTGAGCGCGGCATTCCCATCGTGGTCACCAATGCACGGCTTTCCGAGCGCAGCCTGAAAGGTTATGGCCCGGTGCGGCCGTTGGCACGCCGCGCCATCCGCTGCGCGAATTTCGTTGCCGCGCAATCGCCGCTGGATGCCGAGCGCCTGCGCACGCTGGGTGCGGCGGTGACCCGCCTCGCCGTGATCGGCAACCTCAAGTTCGACATGCCGGTGCCGGCCAGCCTGGTCGCCAATGGCACCGCCTTGCGCGATTCCTGGGGCACGCGCCGGCCAGTGTGGATTGCCGCAAGCACGCACGAAGGCGAGGAGTTGCCCGTGCTCAAGGCGCACAGTGCCGTCCTGCAACGCTTTCCCGATGCCTTGCTGGTGCTGGTGCCGCGCCATCCCGAACGCTTCCGGCCGGTGCTCGGTGCCTGCCGGGCACTTGGCTTCAGCACGCGCGTGCGCAGTGAGGACGGTACGGCGGATGATCGCTGCCAGTGTTTCGTCGTCGACACGATGGGCGAGCTGCTGCAGTTCTACGCCGCCTCCGATATCGCCTTTGTCGGCGGCAGCCTGGAACCGATTGGCGGCCACAACCTGCTCGAACCGGCTGCGCTCGGCAAGCCGGTGATCGTCGGCCCGCACACCTTCAACACCGAAGAAGTCGCGGCCAAGCTGATCGACGCGAAAGCCGTGTTGCGCGTCGCCGACGAAGTCGAACTGGGGGCTGCGCTGATCCGCCTGTTCACCCGCGAGCAGGAGCGCTCGGCGATGGGCCAGGCCGCGCAACACGTGCTCGAACGCGAACGCGGTGCGGTCGCGCGCACCGTGCAGATTGTCGAGCAGGTGGTGGCCGGTCAGCCGGTGACAGTCTGACCGCAGCGGTCATTCGAGCAGGGCGTTGACCGCTTCGAGATCCTTGACCTCGATGATGCCGGCCGCCTGCTTGAGGCGAAGGCCATTGAGGACGAAGGCGTGCCGCGCCTGTGAGTAGCTGCTCTGCGCCGACAGCAACTGCTGCTGGCTGATCAGCACGTCGACGATGGTACGGGTGCCGACTTCGTAACCGGCCTGGGTGGCATCCAGCGAACTCTGCGCCGAGACCACCGCCTGGCGTGTCGCCTCGACCTGGCTCGCGCCGGCGATGACGGCGCGGTAGCTGTTGCGCGTGCTGCGTTCGATCAGGCGCTTCTGCAGCTCGAACTGGTCCTGCGCGGCATCGCGCGTGTAGATCGACTGGCGCACGCGCGATTGCGTGTAACCGCCGGAGAAGATCGGCACGTTGAGGGTCAGGCCGACCGAAGTCGACCAGCTTTCACTGTTGGTGTGGAAGGCATCGTTGAAGCTCGAGGCACTGGTGTCGCTCCAGCGCGGGCTCTTCGAATAGAGCACCTGGCCGTTGATCGTCGGCAGATGGCCGGAGCGGGCGGTCTGGATGTTGGCGTTGGCCGCTTCCAGGCTGTAGGCGTAGGAACTCAGCACCGGGTTCTGTTCGACGGCCACCGCCACCCAGCTTTCGGGGTTTTCCGGGTTCGGCTTGTCCAGTGGCAGCTTGTCGCGCAGCTTCTTGAGTTCGCCGGGCTCCTTGTTGGTGAGCTGGCGCAGGGCCTCGTTGTTGTCATCCAGCGTGTTCTGCGCGGTGATGACGCTGGCCACGGCGGTATCGTGCTGGGCCTTGGCGTCATTCACGTCGGTGATTGCCGAGAGACCGACGTCGAAGCGTTGCTGGGCCTGTTCCATCTGCCGGTTGAGCGCCTGCTCGTTGGCCTGGGCAAAGCGCAGCGCATCCTCGGCGGTGAGCACGTCGAAATAAGCCGTGGCCACGCGGATCAGCAGGTCCTGCTGGGCGGCCTCGTAGGTGGCGTCGCTTGACTTGACCGTCGCCCGCGCCGATTTCAGCGCCGTCCACTTGCTCAGGTCGAGGATGCTCTGGTCGAGGCGGCCGCTCAGGGTCCGGCCGTAGTTGTCCGCCGAGCTGGTCACATTGACCAGGCTCTGGCTGCCATCCTCGTTGGTGACGAACTGCGGGCCGCCACTGCTGCCATGGCTTTGCGAATAGGCCAGCGAAGCACCGATCTGCGGCAGCAATGCCGAGCGCGCCTGGTCGACATTCTCGCTGTTCGCCTGGTTGGTCGCTTCGGCACCGGCCAATTGCGGATCGGACGCGCGCGCCTCGCCATAGATCTGGATCAAGTCGTCGGCATGGGCCAACGAGGCCCCTGCGCCAAGCACGAGGGCCAGGGCGAGTGACAAGGGACGGAGAGCATTCATCGGTTTTTCCTCAGGGATGTGCTGTAGCTGGCCCGACTTTGCCTAGAGCGTGAATCGTGCTGGCGGCGCGGCGTGGGTCAGATAGGGAATATCGGTTTCGAACAGGCTCTCAGTCTGCCAGTGGCTGTCATCCATGCGCGTGTGCAATAAGGCCTGCATTGCCGGCGATTCACCGCTGACCGCAAACAGGCGTCCACCGGGCTTGACCCAGCTCTTGATGCGTTCGGGCAACGCAAAAACCGCGCCAGTCAGTACCACGCAATCAAATGTCGTTGCCGGCTCATAGGCTTTCACGGCTTCGCCGACTTCCACGCGAACCCGCGAAAGTCCGGCGTTGTCGAGGTTGCGGCGCGCCATCGCGGCGAGATCGGCATGGAGTTCGACCGAGGTCAGGTCGGCGCCGAGTTCGGCCAGGCAGGCGGCCATGAAGCCCGATCCGGTGCCGATTTCGAGCACTCGCTGTCCGGGTTCGATCGCCAATGCCTGCAAAATGCGGCCTTCGATGACCGGTTTCAGCATGATCTCGCCGTGGCCGAGGGGCAGTTCGACATCGACAAAGGCCATGTCGCGGTAGCGCTCCGGAACGAAATCCTCGCGGCGCAGACGGGCGAGCACGGCGAGCACGCGCGGATCGAGCACTTCCCAGGTGCGAATCTGGTTCTCGACCATGTTGTCGCGGGCCAACTCGAGATTCGTGGACATCAGTGGATTCCGCTTCAGGGAAAAAGGGGCGAAAGCATAGAAGGTCTGTCGACGGGCGGCAAACCGCCTGCGTCACTTTGCCGGATTGGCCGCAACGTGGCCGCGCCGGGCCAACGCCCGCATGGCGCGACCGGGTTGGCCGCCAGGTTGTGCCCGCAGGACAGCAAGGCCGCCGGCAACTGCGCGCGCACAGCGGCTGGCAGGGTCGGCTCCACGCTGGCAAGCAGGTCCAGGCCAGTGGGTGCGCCAGGCATCGGGCCGGTTGCAAGTTGCAACGCCAGCCAGCGTTCGAGGCGTCCGCGGTCGTCCCCGGACAGGGCGGACACGCGTGTGCGTGCGTTGGCGCGCAGGAAGGCGATGCGGAATCGCCCGAGGCGCTCGCCGCCATCCAGCAGCGCGGCCAGTGCCTGTTGCGCCAGGCGCAATGGCCAGTCGTGCGGATCGCTTGTGCTTGCGCGACCCAGTGCCCGTGCTGCCTCGCCCATGTCTGCCTCTCGTTGGATAGTCGTATGTGTGGGCCGATGCGCCGCATCGGCGTCGGTCTTCAGGCCGCTTGCAAGGGGTTTGCCAGCGGGCGCGGTTCGCTGTCGCGGCGGACGCGGAACCAGGCCGCGTACAGGGCTGGAAGGAACAACAGGGTCAGTACCGTTGCCACGCTCAGTCCGCCCATGATGGCGACGGCCATCGGCCCGAAGAACGCGCTGCGCGAGAGTGGAATCATCGCCAGGATCGCCGCCGCCGCGGTCAGCACGATGGGCCGGAAGCGGCGCACCGTGGCATCGACAATCGCATCCCAGGGGCGATGGCCGGCGCCGATGTCCTGTTCGATCTGGTCCACCAGGATCACCGAGTTGCGCATGATCATGCCGAACATGGCGATCGTGCCGAGCATGGCAACAAAACCGAATGGCACGCGCAGCACGAGCAGGAACAAGACCACGCCAATCAGGCCCAGCGGTGCGGTCAGCACGACCAGCAGGACGCGCTGGAAACTGCGCAATTGCACCATCAACACGCTGAACACGACGATCAGGAACAGCGGGATGCCGGCGTTGACCGAACCCTGGCCCTTGGCCGATTCCTCGACCGAGCCGCCGGTCACCAGGCGGTAGCCTTCGGGCAGTTCGGCGCGCATGCCATCCAGGGTCGGACTGATCTGCGCATTGACGCTGGCCGGCTGCAACGTGCCCTCGATGTCGGCGCGCACGGTCACCGTCGGCAGGCGGTCGCGGCGCCAGATGATGCCGTCCTCGAAGCCGTATTCGATGGTCGCGATGTGGCCGAGCGGGATGCTCTTGCCGAAGGCGGTCGGCATGGCCAGGCTTTGCAGCATGCTCAGTTGCGCGCGCTCGACCGCCGGCCCGCGCAGCAGCACGCCGATCAACTGGTCGCGCTCGCGATAGGTGGCGATGGGCACGCCATTCAGCGAGCTCTGCAGGAAGGTGGCGACCTCCTCGGAAGTGACCCCGAGCACGCGCGCGCGATCCTGGTCGATGAGCAGGCGGATGACCTTGCTGGGCTCCTCCCAGTCGAGATTGACGTTGCGCGTGTTCGGATTTGCGCGGACCACGCCGGCCACCTTGCGTGCAAGCTCGCGCACCGTCGCGATTTCCGCACCGGAGACGCGGTACTGCAGCGGATAGCCGACCGGCGGGCCATTTTCCAGGCGGATCACGCGGGCGCGCAGATCCGGAAAATCGCCTTCAAACAGATGGATCAGGTCGTTGCGCAGGACTTCGCGCTCCGCATTGCCATGCGTGAGCAGGACAAACTGGGCAAAACCGGCCTGCGGCAATTGTTGATCGAGCGGCAGGTAGAAGCGCGGCGTGCCCGAGCCGACATAACTGACATAGTTGAGGAGTTCCGGACGCTTGGCCAGCCAGGCTTCGAGTTTCTTCACCTGGGTTTCCGTGGCCAGCAGGGACGAGCCTTCGCTTAGCTTTAGATCAACCAGCAGTTCGGGTCGCGTCGATTCCGGGAAGAACTGCTGCTGCACGAAACGGAACCCGAACACGGACAGGGCAAAGACCAGCGCGGTGGCGCCGATGACGATGAAACGATGCTCGACGCAGCTATCGACAAGGCGTCGAAAGCGCTGATAGAAGGCGCTGGCATAGGGATCGTGCGCGGCAGAGTGGCCGTGGTCCTCGTCGATGCCGCCGAACCATGTTGGCAAGCGCCGGCGCAATCCGTGGATGCGTTGCGCCATGGCGCCCTGCGCACGCGCGGCCGGACGCGCGTGCGGATCCGGCAGCAACTTGTAGCCGAGATACGGAATGAACACGACCGCGGCGATCCATGACAGCAGCAGGGCGATGGTGACGACTTCGAAAATGGCCCGCGTGTATTCGCCGGTGCCGGAGCGGGCCGTGGCGATGGGCAGGAATCCGGCGGCGGTGACCAGGGTGCCGGTCAGCATCGGGAATGCCGTCGAGGTGTAGGCGAACGCAGCGGCGCTGACGCGATCCATGCCTTGTTCCATCTTGATCGACATCATCTCCACGGCAATGATCGCGTCATCGACGAGCAGGCCGAGACCGAGCACGAGCGCGCCGAGCGAGATCTTGTGCAGGCCGATGCCAAAGTAGTGCATCGCGGCGAAGGTCATCGCCAGCACCAGCGGAATGGAGACGGCGACGACGAAGCCGCTGCGCAGGCCCAGCGAAAAGAAACTGACCAGCAGGACGATGAGCACGGCTTCGCCGAGCGTGCGCACGAATTCGCCGACCGATCGACTGACTGCCGCCGGCTGATCGGCGACCTTGTGCAGGTCGAGGCCGACCGGCAGGGTCTTGCCGATGCGCGTGGTGGCGGCCTCGAGATCGTGGCCAAGGGCGATGATGTCGCCGCCAGCGCGCATGGAAACGGCGATGCCGATGGCCTGCTCGCCCTTGTAGCGCATGCGTGGCTGCGGCGGATCGACGAAACCGCGCGTGACCTCGGCAATGTCGCCGAGACGAAACAGGCGACCATTGCTGCCGCGGATGCTGAGATCGCGAATCGCCTCGACCGAATCCAGCGCGCCGCTGGTGCGCAGATAAATCCGGTCGCTCGGTG
This sequence comes from Lysobacterales bacterium 63-13, assembly GCA_001899855.1. GTDB lineage: Bacteria > Pseudomonadota > Gammaproteobacteria > Xanthomonadales > Rhodanobacteraceae > Dokdonella. Next base: position 276,409 of record MKWR01000027.1, on the reverse strand, counting down.
TCTCGAAGCTGCCGCCGGCAACGATCGCATTCTGCGCGGCGAGGGTGCGCTGCAGTTCGGCGAAGCTGACGCCGAGGGTGGCCAGCTTGGCATTCGGGATCTCGACATGGATCTTCGGATCCTGGCGACCGATCAGTTCGATCTTCGCCACGTTCGGCACGCGCAGCAGTTCCAGCTTGACGCGTTCGGCGTAGTCGCGCAGGTCGGCATCGTCAAAGCCATCGCCGGTCAGTGCGTAGATGTTGCCGAAGGTATCGCCAAACTCGTCATTGAAGAACGGGCCACGGATGTCGGAGGGCAGCGCGTGGTGGATGTCGGCGACTTTCTTGCGTACCTGGTACCAGACATCGTCGACGCGGGCCGGATCGATCGAATCCTTGACCACGAAAAACACCTGCGACTCGCCCGGGCGCGAATAGCTGCGCAGGTAGTCGAGTTCGGGTATCTCCTGCAGCTTCTTCTCGATCGTCTCGGTGACCTGCTCGGAGATCTGCTGCGCGGTCGAGCCCGGCCACTGCGTCTGCACGACCATGACCTTGAACGTGAACGGCGGATCCTCGGCCTGGCCAAGACTGCGATAGGAAAGCGTGCCGACCAGCGCCAGCAGGATGATCGAATAAAGGACCAGTGCCTGATTGCGCAGTGCCCAGGAGGATAGATTGAATGAAGCCATCAATCAGGATCTCGACGAAGTGCTGTCATGGGCCGGCGCTGGCGCGTTGGCGGTAAGTCCCCTTCACTGTGCTGCCGGCGGGGAGAGGGAGAATCTCCGACGGCACAGGAAGGGGGTTTGCAACTCAGAATGAAATCGGCCGGTTGCGGCTGTCGATCGGGTTGATCGTCTCGCCCTCGCGCAAGCGGTGCACGCCGGCTGTGACAATCCAGCGATCGACAACCAGGCCATCGCTGATCAGCGCGCCGGCTTCGGTGTAGCGCACGACCTCGACCGGGGTCAGGTGGACTTTTCGTGTCTTTTCATCGATCTGCCAGACCGCCGCCTTGCCGTCTTTTTCATAGAGCGCACTGAGCGGCACCACGAAGCGCTCGCGGTCGTCGTTCGATGTGAAGTAGACGCGCGCGGTCTGGCCCAGCAACAAGGCGGTGGGTTCGTCGTCGAATGCCACGCGCACGCGGTAGCTGCGCGTGGTCGGATCGGCGCTCGGGGCGATCTCGCGGATGCGCCCGGCATGCTGTTGCCCTGGCTCCGTCCACAATTCGATTTGTGCGGAAGTGCCGACCGCGAGGCGGCTGATGGATTGCTCGGGCACGTTGATCTCGACTTCGCTGGCGCCATCATGGGCGAGCGTCATGATCGCTTGGCCAGTGCCGACGACTTGCCCGGCTTCAGCGGAGATCGCCGTGATCACGCCATTGGCATCGGCGCGCAATTCGGCATAGTCGGCCTGGTTGCGCGAGGCATCGAGACCGGCCTGGGCCTCGGCCACATGCGCGTTGGCGGCTGCCAGGGCATTGGTCTTCGCTTCGAGGTCGAACTGGCTGACGAAATTGCGCTGGCGCAGGGTCCGGTAGCGCTCGTATTCCGATTCGGCCAGTTTCTGCGCAGCTTGCGCCGAGGTCAGGCTGGCCTTGGCGCTGGAACGGGCCAACTCGAGATCGCGCGGATCAAGCTCGGCCAGCAGCTGGCCGTTGTCGACGTGGTTGCCGACATCGACATGCCTGGCGCTGATCTTGCCGGATACGCGGAAGCCAAGCGCGCTCTCGAAGCGGGCGTGCACTTCGCCCGGGTAGACTTCGAGATCATGTGCGCGCGCCGTCATGACCTGGGCGGCACGCGCGACCCGCGGCGGTTCGCCGGGGGCAGGCGGCGCTTGGCAGCCGCTGAGCAGGAGCGGACCCGAAAGCACAATGCTTGCGATCCCCAGACGGACAGATAACGGCAGCATCGATAGAATCCCGCCTGAGGCGACAGTTGGTGTACTGCGTGGTATAGTAATGACGCGAAACTGATGAGTCCAGTAATTTCTTCGATGAATCCAATACCCGCCAAAGCCTGTGGTCCCGGACGGCCCAAGGACCTTGAAAAGCGTGCCGCCATCCTTGAGGCCGCCAAGGACCTGTTTCTCGAACATGGCTTCGACGGCACCAGCATGGATGCCATCGCCACCCGGGCCGGGGTTTCCAAGCTCACCGTGTACAGCCATTTCACCGACAAGGAATGCCTGTTCACCGAGGCCGTGCGCGAGAAATGCATCGAGCAGATGCCCACGGCATTGTTTGATGTCGATGTCAGCGGTTCGCTGCGCGATCAATTGATCGCCATTGCCCAGGCGTTTTTCTCGCTGGTCACCAGCGATGCCTCGATTTCCCTGCATCGCCTGCTGACCACCGGTGCCGGCGGTTCGACCAAGCTGGCGCAGAAATTCTGGGAGGCCGGGCCGCAGGCCCTGCAATGCGCCTTTTCCGGATTCCTCGAGCGCGAGGTGGCCGCGGGCCAGTTGCAGATCGCCGATGTGCGGCGTGCCGCGGAGCAGTTTTTCTGCCTGATCAAGGGCGATCTGCACGCCCGCCAGCTGTGTGGCTGCGCCAACGCATCCTTCGACAAGGCGGAAGTCGACGCGCACCTCGCGGCCGCCGTCGACATGTTCATGTGCGCCTACGCGCCACTGCGCCAGGCCTGAATCCGCGCCGGGCGCTCAGTCGCCGAGTTCGCCAATCCAGGATTCGATGGCTTCCAGATCCTTTCCGGAAATATCGATGAAGTGGAAGCCTGACCAGTACTGGCCGGGCACATTGGCTGCTTCCGCCCACATTTCCTGCACGCCGACATCGATGGCCTGCGGACGACCCTGGGCATTGGTCAGCTCGAAGCCAAGCTGGAACAGGGCACCGTCGACAACGGGTGCATCGCAGACCATGAGCATGCCATCGGCCGAAAGATTGCCGATGCGGCCCATGACCTCGCCGGTCATCTTGTTGCTGACTGGAATCGTCACGTAGGCGGCCTTGCGCGGGGAGCGTCGATATTCGTTCATCGCTGAGGCCTTCAGGTGGCGGAAACCGGTTCGGCAGTGCGCCCGGAAAACTGCTGCAGGGTGTTCCTGATCGCCTTCCATGCGCGGTCGACGAAACTCTCGGCCTCCTCCTTGTGCAGGCGCACCTGGCCGGAAACCAGATCCCTGGCCAGTTGCTCGATGGTCTTCTCCTCCGAGCGGGCGCCGCGCTGGTTGGTGAACAGGCAGCGCCCGGTGACCGTGGAAAACCATGCCAGCTTGCGGCGCACGGTGCTGCCCTGCTGGTTGGTGACGAAATCAAACCAGGTTCCAAATGGCAGGGTGCGGATGCGTTGCACCATTTCCTTCTCCGCTGCCGAAAGAATCGACGGCTTGGCAGCGGCGGACGTCTCGCTGGGCGCCTTGCCGGCTGCCGGTACTTCGCCGCCAAGGCGTGGCTTGCTCTTCAGCGCATGCGCCAGTTCGGTGTGGCTGGTCTTCTTCTCGATCGAGGCCGGATCAAACAACCTGGAGACGACGCCATCGATCTCGTCGGTGTGCAGGCCAACCAGTTGCAGGCCGCTGTACACCTCTTCGCGGACCTTCTGGTCAACCCTGGCGATATCGGCTCCGGAGCCGATCTGCATGAGCTGGTCGGCGACGGCCAGGCAGCGCCGGTAGGCCTGGCTGTCCTCACCCTGGCGCAGCAGGGTCAGGGCGAGTACATCGGTCCACGCCTGCTCGAGCACGGCACGCACCATCGGCGCCGGCTGGCCGCGCTTGAGCAGGCGCGCGATGGCGGCATTGGCCTGCTCGCGGGACAGGTCGAGGCGCTCGCGCCCCTTCGCTGCATCAATGTGCCGGCGTTCGCTGATTTCAGCGCGCCGGGTGACCTGGGACATGTAGTGCCCAAGGTCATCCAGCAGCGATTCCATCAAGCCGAGGTCGCCATTGAACTCGTTGGTGACCCGATCGACCATCGAGGTCATCGTGTCGACGAGACCGTTGTCGGTTTCCTCGTCGCCCATCCACAAGGCGCTGGCCTCGGCGACGTTGTTGAGCAAGACGCGGGCAGGGTGGTTGCGCTGGGTGAAGAAATGCTTGTCGCTGATCGCGCTGCGCAGCACGGGGACCTGCAGCTTGGCGATCAGGTCGCGGCTGGATTGATGCGAAGCGAGATTCGAGCCGATGTAGTCGAACAACATGCCGACCAGGTCGATGGTGTCGGAATCCTCCTCGGCCAGGGTCGGTGTCGTGCCATCCGGACTGCTGGCGCGCAATTGCTGGAGCAGGTCCTGCTTGAGATGGGTGATGCTGCGCGCAACGGTCTTGCCATCCTGCTGCAAATTGCGGATCGGCCCGGTCTGCAGCTTGCCGAGCACGGTCTGCAGGTCATGGCGGCTGACCACGCCATGGGTCGGCGCGGCTGGCGGCGGCGCGCCGAGACTGCGCCGGCGCTCGGCGAGCAGGTCGCGCAGCGAGGTGAACAATTCAGGATCGCCAGTACCTTCCTGCGCGTCGGCGGTTGCGCTTGTGCCGCGGGATGCCGGAGCCAGCGGCGAACGTGCCGCGCCGGCATGGCTCGCGCCTTGGCCACTGGTTGGCATCGACGCTGCCGGTGAACCGGTGGGCGGCGCGTGGCGTGGCAGCGCATGGCCCAGCGGCGCGGCATTGCCGCTGGCGGCGGGCGTGTGCGGTGCCCGTGCCGTGCCGGCCTTTTCTTCCGCCGGGGCGTCAGCGCTGCCGGCTTCGGCATCCGCGCCGGCTGCATGCTTCTGCGGGCCGCTGCGCTGGGTCTGGAACTGCAGGTTCGGCAACACGCCCTGCTCGGCAAGGTAGCGATTGCAGGTTTCGTAGAACTGGCCGATGGCGGCCATGACGAGGTTGTCGAAGTCGTGGAAAACCTGGATTCGATCCTGTTGATCCAGGTCCAGATCGCTCAGCGCGTGTTGCAGGGCCTTGGCCAGCGCCAGCGGGCCCAGCGGCATCTTGTCGGATTCAAAAGCGGGGCGACCGGCAATGACGCCAAGTCGATGGCCCAGCATGTACAGCGCCGAGGTATGGCGGATTTCCGCCTTGTTGGCGATGTCCTGGGTGGCCAGCGAGATTTCGAGATCCCGCGAGTCGACCAGTTCAAGTTTGGCCGGCAGGCGATCGCGCCGCGCGCCCGGCGCGTCGGCATCCGTGTCGGCCTGGTCGATCTGGGCCAGGCTTGATTCGAGATGGATGAGGAAGCGCGGCACGATATCGGCCTTGCCGCGCTTGATTTCGCGGATGGCCTCCATCAGCCGCCGCTGCTGGTCGTTGCTGCGCGCGCAATCAGCCTGCTTGAACAGGCGCTGCTCGACTTCGTCGAACAACTGACCGAGCGCTTCCTCGAAATAGGCCGTGCGTTCCTGCAAGCCTTCCAGCAGAAAGCGCACGCGCCTGGGCAGGGTGCGCTCGGCAAGGCGCACGAAACGCAGCTTGCCTTCACTCCTTTCGACGGAACCACCTGCTGGCTGCTTCACGCTCCACCTCGCCCCCGGGCCCGGCCCGCATTCTTGCATGTCGGCGGCATGCAAAACAGATGCGGATGAGGTGCAACGTGGCCTATCGGGCCGTCCAGACCATTTCGAGGAACCCGGAGCGCCCCGGCGTGTTGTAGCCATGGGCGAGCTCGTAGTCCCGATCGGTGAGGTTCTCGAGGCGGGCGTGCAGCATCCACTGTGGCGCAATCGTCCACGTCGCGCGCAGGTTGACGAGAGTATACGCGGGCAGCTCGATGCCGGCCACGTCGGCGCGCCTGCCCGAGTGCAGCAGCTCGACGCCGGCGTGCAGCGATTCGCCGAACGAACGCTCAAGCGTGCCGGTGAATTTCTGCTTCGGCCGGCGCAGCAGTTGCGTGCCGGTGTCCTCATTGCGCGGATCCTGCCAGGTGAGACGGCCATCAAACGTCCATGCACCAAAGCTCGCGTCGTAGCCGAGTTCAGCGCCCTTGATGCGTGCACGGGCGACGTTCTCGGCTTGAAAGGCGACACCACTGAAACTGATCAGGTTGCTGATGCGCGTCGAATACAGGTTGGCCTTGAGCTGCTGGCCTTGCCCGGGAGCGAACTCGAAGCCGATTTCGCGGCTGGAGGATTTCTCCGGTTGCAGATCGGGATTGCCCGCATAGAGGCCACCGAACCCGGGCGAATACTGCTCATTCAAGGTCGGCCCGCGGAAGCCCTGGCCGTAACTGGCATAGGCACGCGTTGCCTCGTTGAAATGCCAGCCGGCGGCGACCGAGCCTGTGGTGTGCCGGCCGAACAGGTTGTTGTCGTCGCTGCGCAGGGACACTTCACTGTCGAACGGGCGCACGCTGGACTGCCAGCCCGCATAGACGCCGGTGTTGTTGCGGCTGTGCCGATAGCTGTCGAGCTTTTCGCCGCGCTCGTGCAGCGAATCGATGCCGAGGACAAGGCGCTGCTGCGGCGAAAGGGCAATCTCGTTTTGCCAGCCAAGCGACGTGCGTCGCGAGGCATAGGCATCGAAATACGCCGGCGTCGCGTAATCCTCGCTGCTGCGCCCGGCGCTCAGGCGATGCTGCCACGTTGGCGTGATCGCGCCACTCAGCGTCAGGTTGATGGCCTGCTCGGTGAAGTCGGACTGGCCACCGGCAAACTCGGTCGTGCCCTGGCTGCGCATGAAAACAGCATCGAGGGTTTGTTCGCCCCAACGATGATCGGCGCGCGCGGACAGGTGCCGATTGCGCAGGCCGTGATCCTTGTCCTCGTAACCGTAGCCGTTTTCGTTCTGGCTCGGAAAACCGTCCTCGTCGCGTGCCCCGATCTGCACGCTGTAGCCGCCGTCTTCTCCACGATGGCCAAAGCCGATGTCGGCCTTGGCATCGGCGTAGCTGCCGTAACCGAGTGCGATCCGCGCTCCGTCCAGCCGGCGCGTGAAGATCTGGATGACGCCGCCAATGGCATCCGAACCCCAGTAGCTGGCACGCGGGCCACGCACGATCTCGACGCGCTCGATGGCCGCCAGCGGCAGGGTTTCCCAGGTGAAGGCACCGGTACCAAGTGCGGCGACCCGCACCCCGTCAATCAGCACCAGCACATGATTGTTGTTGGTGCCGCGCAGGAAGATCGAGGTCTGCCCGCCCGGTCCGCCGGTGCGGGCGATGTCGATGCCCGCCTGCAGGCGCAACAGGTCGCTGAGGTCGCGCGTGGCACTGGCTTCGATGTCCTCGCGCGAGATCACGCTGACATCGGCCAGTGTGGCATCGACCGTTTGCACGACACGCGTGGCGCTGACCACGACTTCAGGCTGGAGGTCGGCCTGCTGGGCTGACACGCTGCCGCTGAAGGCGGCGAGGATGCTTGAATACAGAAAGGAATAACGGCTCATGTTGGGAATCTCCGAACGCACACCCGCGGAAACCAGGTGTCACGACGGATCAACAAGCGCGCATGGACGAAGCCATGAATGCCCGTCCGTTGCCCGCCGCAACGCCTGGAACGATCGACGTCATCGACGTCGGCCCAAGGCCGGTCTCCGGGCTTGCAAGCGATGCGGATGCATCGGCCTGATCACCTTCCCGTGCAAGGCACAGTGGTCATCGATCAGGCTTGGCTTGCCTACCGTTGCGGGGGCAGCGCCGGAATTGTTGAATCAAGGAGTGCGACCACGGATGGTCGCTTCTTGATTCTCGTGATCAGGATCGATCGCAAGAACAACGCACCGGCTTCCCGTTTCACCCGATCGAATCGATCAGGCACCTTTGGCGGCGCGAGTGTACCTCAAAGCCGGGATTCGGGAATCGGGCGAGCGAAGCAGGCTTCTGCCGAATCCCCAGTCTCGAATCCCCAATCCCGGCTATTCGCGATCCGTCGCGGTGCCGACATCGAGCAACTCGCCATCGTCGCTGACACGCAGATGCACTTCGATTGGCCGGCAGCAGATGGCGCAATCCTCGATGTAGGCCTGGTTTCCGGCCGAGCAATCGACTGAACTTTCGAAGCTCTCGCCGCAATACGGGCAGTGCAGGGTGACTGTCTCAAGCATGTCGCCTCCCGGATTCGCCATCGGCTGCAGGAAGAAACAGGGCGATCACGTCATTGAGGAAGCGTTGCCCGGTTTCCGTCGTGCGAAGGATGGCGGGGTCGTTGTCGATCCAGCCTTGCGCATGGGCGCGGGCAAGCGTGTCCGCGATCGCCTCGGGTCCAAGCCCGGTGCGCTGGGCAAATTCGCCCATCGGCACGCCATCGACCAGACGCAGCGCATTCATCATGTATTCGAACGGCAGGTCGATGCTTGCCAGCGTGGCCTCGCTGGTGATGCCGCGCGACTGCCCGGCATGTTGCAGATAGGCGCGCGGCGTGCGCTGCTTGGCGCGTCGACGAATGCTGCCGGTCGCCGCATCGGTGAGCTTGCCGTGCGCACCCGCGCCGATGCCGAGATAATCGCCAAATTGCCAGTAATTGAGATTGTGCCGCGAGCGTCGACCCGCCTGCGCGTAGGCCGAAATCTCGTACTGTGCGTAGCCGGCATCGGCAAGCAATTGCTGGCAATGCTCCTGCATGTCCCAGGCCGCATCGCTGTCGGGCAAGGTCGGCGGACGCGCGGCAAACGCCGTGTTCGGCTCGATCGTCAGCTGGTAGTGCGAGATATGCGTCGGTGCCAGCGCAATGGCCTGCTGGACATCGTTTGCGGCCCCGGCTAGTTCCTGTCCGGGCAGGGCGTACATGAGGTCGATGTTGTAGTTGTCGAACCCTGCCGCACGCGCCTCGCCAACCACGCGCGCGGCGTCGCTGGCCGAATGGATGCGGCCAAGCCGGCGCAGCGCGGCGTCATCGAAACTCTGCACGCCAAAACTGATGCGATTCACGCCCGCGGCCAGATAGCCATCGAAACGGCCATGCTCGACCGTGCCAGGATTGGTTTCCAGGGTGATTTCAATGCGTGGGTCGAAAGGCAGGCGTTCGCCGACACCAGCGAGGATCCGCGCGATCGACTCCGCCGAAAACAGGCTCGGCGTGCCGCCGCCAAAGAAGATGCTGTGCAGCGCCCGCCCAGCCAGCGCCGCGGGGAAATCGGCCAGGTCACGATCGAGATCGGCAAGCAGCGCGGCGACATACGCATCCTGCGGAATCCCGCCGACGAGCGCATGCGAATTGAAATCGCAGTACGGGCACTTCTTCACGCACCAGGGCACATGGATGTAGAGGGCAAGCGGCGGGGCGGTCAGCATCGCTACAGTGTAGTCGCTGTCATTGCCGATTCCCGCTTTCGAATCGCGCTATCGTGCCTGCAATGGCGCGCGGCCTCGCGGTTTTGCCGCTGGACCGACACGCATTGTCCAAACAGATCCACTGGCACGGAATGCCGCGATCCTGCGTTGTACGGGATGGGCGTCACCATGCCGCCCGCACTCTGCACTTTCCGGAGCCGACCATGCGCATCCATCGATTGATTTGCCGCTCCCTGGCCGCATTCACCCTGTTTTCCGCGGCGACCGCAGCGCTGGCGCAGGATGCGCCGCTCCCGGCCTGCTTCGCGCCGACCCTCACCGAGGACATTGTGCCGAGATTTCCGGTAATGGGTGCCTACGTCGACGAACTCAGCCAGCTTGCGGCCAAGGACGAGCGTGTGCGCGGCATGACGGTCTACCTGCTCGCCCGGCAGATGACCTTGCTCGAACGCGTGCAGCGTCGACTGCAGTCCCACTCCAGCTTCGGCTGTGACTTGGAGCTGCGCGCACTCAAGCGTGACTTCGCCATGCTGCGCCTGACCAATACCGCCTTCATGCAGGGCAACAGCGAGTTGGAAATCGCCAGGCTCGAATCGGAACAGGCCAGTAACCTGCTCGCAAGAATCGACTCCGAACTCGTGGTGCTCGGAGATGCCATCGCGGCGCTGCAGCCAAGTTCAACTGATTGAAACGGTCACGACAAATGAAATGACTGCAGCCGGATTCCACGCGATGCCGACGGCGCACGCCAACAAGGCATCGTGCCCTCGACGGCTAGCGCCTGAATGTGGCCGATCGCAAGATCGCGCGTGCGACAAGGGTATCGATCTCCGCAGCAAGCAATGGTGGCGATGACAGCAGGCTGCCTGCATGCCGCGGCCCGGCGCCGGCACGGAATTGTTCCGCGCCAGCGCCCGCAATCGCAGGCCATGAGAGGGATTCCGGCAATCCTCCCGTTCCACGCGCTGTCGGGGCGCACATCGACGGAGATGCACATGCCATCAATGCACATGCACATGCCTGTGGTGCTGCAGGCGGATCCACGACTGGCGGGTGATCGCACATGAAGGTGTTTTATTCCCCCGAGATGGTCGCTGACGCGCAATCGTTTTCGCCGAGTGCGCGCAAGCCACGCGAAGTCATGGGCTCCTGGCAACGCAGGTTTCCGCTGATCGAGGTGATCCCGGTGCTGCCGGTGACGGTCGAGGAACTCTGCCTCGCCCATGATCCGGACCATGTGCGCGGGGTGTTGTCGCTGCGACGCGCCAATGGCTTTGGCAATCACCTTGCGCAAGTAGCGGCGAGCCTGCCGTGGACCAGCGGTGCCATGCTCGGGGCCGCACGGGCTGCGCTGGTGGACGGCTGCGCGGTCGCGCCAGTCGCCGGCTTCCATCATGCCTGTTTTGCCGATGGCGGCGGCTACTGCACCTTCAACGGATTGATGGTGGCGGCGCTCGTGCTGCGTCGCGAGAGGCAATTGTTGCGCGTGGGCATTCTTGATTGCGACCAGCACTACGGCAACGGCACCACCGACATCATCCGCGAGCTGCGCCTGGACTGGGTCGAGCATTACTCCGCCGGTGCGTGGTGGGAGCAGCCTGCGCAGGCCGAGCGGTTTCTTGCGGAAATCCCGGGGATCATGCAGCGCTTTGCTGCCTGCGACCTGCTGCTCTATCAGGCGGGCGCGGATCCGCATGTGGATGATCCGCTGGGTGGCTGGTTGACCACGCAGCAACTGCGCGAGCGCGATCGTGGTGTCTTTCAAACCGCCAGGTCGCTGGGCGTGCCGATTGCCTGGAACCTTGCCGGTGGCTATCAGGCCAACCTGCGCAAGGTGCTCGATATCCATGACAACACCATGCTCGAGTGCCTGTGCGCATACGCGTGAGACACGCTGCTGGCTTCAGCGGGCGTCGCCGAGCAGTTCGCGCACACGGGCGAGCGCCTGGCCGCGGTGGCTGATGCGGTTTTTCACGGTGGCTTCGAGTTCGGCGGCGCTGGCGTTGCGTGAGGGGTCGAAAAAGATCGGGTCGTAGCCGAAGCCGCCATGACCGCGCGGTGCCTCAAGGATGCGTCCCTGCCAGCGGCCTTCGGCAATCAGAGGGGCCGGATCATCAGGGTGGCGCAGCAGGACGATGATGCAGAAGAAGTGTGCGCTGCGCGCTGCCTCCGGGACATCCTTCAAGGCATCCAGCAGCTTGGCGATATTCGCGGCGCTGTTGCCGTGTTCGCCGGCATAGCGCGCCGACAGCAGCCCCGGTGCGCCAGCCAGCGCATCGACGCAGAGGCCGGAATCATCGCCAAGGGCGGGCAGGCCACTGATACGTGCCGCGTGACGCGCCTTGAGGATGGCGTTCTCGACGAAGGTCGCGCCGGTTTCCTCGGCATCGCCGATGCCCAGTTCGTCCTGTGCAACCAGTTCGACTGGGGAGTCGGCGAGCACTTCACGGATCTCGACAAGCTTGCCGGCGTTGCCGCTGGCGAGGACCCATTTCATGCCGACAGGGCTTGCCGCTGCAGTTCGCAGAGTTCGTTGACGCCCTTGCCGGCAAGGACCAGCAGGGCGTCCAGTTCTTCGCGACGGAAGGCGTGGCCCTCGGCCGTGCCCTGGATTTCAATGAAGCCGCCGCCATCGTTCATGACCACGTTCATGTCGGTATCGCAGCTCGCATCCTCCGCATAGTCGAGATCGAGCACCGCCACGCCATTGACGATGCCGACCGAGACCGCGGCAACCGCGCCGACCACCGGATCGCGCTTGATCGCGCCGCGTTTCTTCAGACTGCCGATGGCATCGACGAGGGCGACATAGGCACCGGTGATCGCCGCGGTGCGCGTGCCACCATCGGCTTGCAGCACGTCGCAATCGAGCGTGATCGTGCGTTCGCCAAGGGCGGCGCGATCGACGCAGGCGCGCAGGCTGCGGCCGATCAAGCGCTGGATTTCCATGGTGCGTCCGCCCTGGCCGCCGCGTGCGGCTTCGCGCTGCATGCGATCGTGGGTCGAGCGCGGCAACATGCCGTATTCGGCGGTGAGCCAGCCTTCGCCCTTGCCGCGCAGGAAGCCGGGAACCTTCTCCTCGACGCTGGCCGTGCACAGCACGCGGGTATCGCCGAAGCTGATCAGCACCGAACCTTCGGCATGCTTGGTGAAACCGCGTTGAATCGAAATCGGGCGCAATTGATCGGGCGCGCGGCCGCTGGGGCGCTGCAGGGACATGGGAAACCACTTTGGCAATCCGGCCGCGCAGTTTACCATTGCCGGCCTTGTCACCGATGGACCGACCGCATGATCCGCAGCATGACGGCCTTCGCCAGCGCAGAAAGCGAGAGCGAGCACGGCAACCTGAGCATCGAGTTGCGCTCGGTCAACCACCGTTATCTCGAAATCAGCCCGCGCCTGCCGGAGGATCTGCGCAGCTTTGAAACGCCCCTGCGTGAAACGCTGACCGCGCGCCTTGCGCGCGGCAAGGTCGATGTGACGATGCGCCTGAAGGCGGCGGCAAAGCGCTCGACCGCGCTCGACATCGACGAGGAGCTGCTGGATCGCCTGGCGAGCCGGGCACAGGATCTGGCCAGTCGCTTCCCGGCCCTCAAGGTCGATTTCACCAACCTGCTGAACTGGCCTGGCGTGCTCTGCGAGCAGTCGGCCGACAACGAAGGCTTGCAGGCTGCCGCGGCCGCCTTGCTGGATCTCGCCCTGGTCGAGTTCATCGCCGCGCGCGAACGCGAGGGCGAGCGCCTTGCCGGGTTCCTGCGTGAGCGCATCGATGGCATCGAGGCGATTGTTGCCGGCGTGCGCGAGCACCTGCCGGAAGTCCGCGCCGCGGCCCGCAACCGCCTTGATCAGCGTCTTGCCGAAATCAAGCAACCCGCCGATCCCGGCCGCATCGAGCAGGAGATCGTGTTGCAGCTGCAACGCATGGATGTCGACGAGGAACTGGATCGCCTGGCCTCGCATATCGCCGAAGCGCGGCGCATCCTCGGCATCGACGAGGCGATCGGCCGGCGCCTCGATTTCCTCATGCAGGAGTTCAACCGCGAGGCCAATACGCTGGGCTCGAAAGCGGCCGATCCGCGCACCACCAAGGCCGCCGTCGAACTCAAGGTGCTGATCGAGCAGATGCGCGAACAGGTACAGAATCTGGAGTAGACGTGTCCGGCACCCTGTACATCATTGCGGCACCTTCCGGCGCGGGAAAGACCAGCCTCGTGCGCGCCTTGCTCGAGCGCGAGCCGGATATCTCGCTGTCGGTTTCCTATACTTCGCGGCTGCCGCGAAGCTCGGAGATCGATGGCCAGCACTATCACTTCGTCTCGCGCGAAGTGTTCGAGCACATGGCCCGGTCAGGGGCATTCTTCGAGCACGCCAACGTGCACGGTGATTACAAGGGCACCGCGCGCGAGGCCGTGGAACCGCTGCTCGCGGCCGGGCGCGACGTGCTGCTGGAGATCGACTGGCAAGGTGCGCAGCAGGTGCGTGCGCAATGGCCGGATTGCCTGAGCATCTTCATCCTGCCGCCATCGCGCGCGGAACTCGAGCGGCGCTTGCGCACGCGCGCCTCCGACAGCGCCGAGCAGATTGCCCGGCGCATTGCCGATTCACGCATCGAGATCGCCCGCGCGCCGGAGTTCGACTACATTGTCATCAACGACGATTTTGCCGTCGCCATCAACGATTTGCGGGCCATTTTCGCGGCGCGCAGGTTGCGTCGTGATGCCCAGGTGAGCCGTCATGCGGTCCTCCTCGACGACCTTCTGAAGCCGGCCTGAGCGCGCTCCGCGCCAGGCTGGGCGATCCGCCACTGCATCGGCTAAGGTAGGCGCCCGCTGCGGGTCGGCATTGCCCAAGGCCCTGAACATTCCCATCCGGCCAAGCCATCGCGTGAATACAACCAATCATTCCCCAGGCAGCGACTCCCCGGAACCGGCAAGCGCGGCCTATGTGCAGATCCGCGGCCTGCGCACGGTGCTTGGCGGCAAGCTGCTGTTCGACGGCGTCGACCTCGACATTCCGCGTGGCAAGATCACCGCGATCATGGGTCCCAGCGGCACCGGCAAGACCACCCTGGTGCGGCACATCACCGGCCAACTGGCAGCGGATGCCGGGCAGATCCTCGTCGATGGTCGCAACGTGCCCCAGCTTTCGCGGCGGCAGTTGTTCGAGTTGCGCGAAGGCATCGGCTACCTGTTCCAGAATTCGGCCCTGCTTACCGATTTCAGCGTTTTTGAAAATGTCGCTTTTCCCTTGCGCCAGCACTTGCGCCTGCCCGAGGAAATCGTGCGCAACATCGTGCTGACGCGCTTGCAGGCGGTGGGCCTGCGTGGCGCTGCGCAGCTGATGCCGGCAGAGCTTTCGGGCGGCATGATGCGGCGTGTTGCACTGGCTCGCGCGATGATCCGCGACCCCGGCCTGATGATCTACGACGAGCCGTTTGTCGGCCTTGATCCGATCGCGCTCAACCAGGTGCTCAAGTTGATCCGTACCTTGAACGACACGCTCGGCATCACCAGCATCCTCGTCGCGCATGAGTTCGCGGCAGTGCGGCGCGCGGCCGATCTGGTCTATCTGATTGCCGGCGGCAAGATTGCCGCGCATGGGCATCCGCAGGAGCTCGCCGAGCGCGATTCACCGTGGACACGGCAATTCTTCGGTGGCGAGGCCGATGGCCCGGTGCCGTTCGAGTATCCGGCGCGCGACTATGCGCTCGATCTCGGTTTTCCGGCGGCCGCGGCATGAGCCGGCGATCGATGACCGGCGATGCCCTGGCCCAGGTCGGCGCGGCCGGATTGTTCCTCTTCTCGATACTCGCGGCGATCCCGAAGAGCCTGCGCCACTATCGCGAGACCTTGCGCCAGATCTGGTTTGTTGGCGCGATGAGCCTGGTCATCATCATGACCTGCGGCCTCTTCGTCGGCATGGTGCTGTCCTTGCAGCTCTACTACACGCTGGCGAAGTTCGGCGGCACGGCGGCGCTCGGCACCGTGGTTGCGTTGTCGCTGTTCCGCGAACTCGGGCCGGTGGTCACAGCCTTGCTGTTTG
Organism: Lysobacterales bacterium 63-13; assembly: GCA_001899855.1. Taxonomy (GTDB): domain Bacteria; phylum Pseudomonadota; class Gammaproteobacteria; order Xanthomonadales; family Rhodanobacteraceae; genus Dokdonella. Next base: position 261,196 of record MKWR01000027.1, on the reverse strand, counting down.
CCGGGCGCGCCGGCACCTCGATGACCGCCGAAATCGGCCTGATGCGCGCCACCGACCAGCTTTCGGCGATGGAGATGATGGCGGTCGATCCGCTTGCCTATGTCGTCGCCCCGCGCTTCATCGCCGGCGTCATCGCCATGCCCCTGCTCGCCTGCGTCTTCAACGTGCTCGGCATCCTTGGTGCCCACGCCGTCGGCGTGAGTTGGCTCGGCCTCGACAACGGCACCTTCTGGGGCAACATGAGCGCCAACGTCGAGGTATGGAACGACCTCGTCAATGGTGTCTGGAAAAGTGCTGTTTTCGGTGCCGTGATCGCCCTGATCGCGACGTTCCAGGGCTACACCACGCCACCGACCAGCGAAGGCGTGGCCTACGCGACCACGCGCACGGTGGTTTCCTCGTCGATCGTCGTGCTTGCCATCGATTTCGTAATGACCGCTTTCCTGATGTGACAGGACACCATCCATGACCCAGCCCAGACGTTCATTCCAGGTCGGTACCGGCCTCTTCATCCTGCTCGGTTTTGCCGCGCTCGCGTACCTGGCCACGCAGACGACGTCGGTCGCCAACTACACCGAGGGCGACAACTATCTGCTCAAGGCCAAGTTCAGCAACATCGGCCAGCTCAAGCAGCGTGCACCGGTGAAGCTGGCCGGCGTGCGCATCGGCTCGGTGAAGTCGATCGAACTGGATCCGCAATCGCTGGAAGCACTGGTCACGATCGGCATCGACACGCGCTTCCACGAGATTCCCGACGATTCCGCTGCGGCGATATTCACCAGCGGTTTACTCGGCGATCAGTACGTTGGCGTCCAGCCCGGCGGATCACCGGTTGCATTCAAGGACGGCGACGAGTTCATCCTCACCCAATCCTCGATGCAGCTCGAAGACCTGATCGGCAAGTTCCTCGTCAGTGGCGATTCCTCGAAAGGCCCGGCCAAGCCGGATGCCGCCGACCCCGCCGCAAAGAATCCCTGAGCCTGGAAAATTCATGAATTTCGCACACCCTCGATTGTCCCTTGAATCGCCACGACTCTTCGCTCATTCGGTGACAGTGCCCGCTATCGCCTCAGTCGCGAAAAGCCGTGTGAATCCAGTTTCCTGCGCGATTATCCCGCGCATCCACGAATAATCCAGGCCAGGAGAGCAAGGCATGCTGCGTTTCATCGGCTGGACATTGGCGCTGGTTTTCGGCATTTGCATGGCGGCGCCGACGCACGCTGCGGCGATATCGCCGGAGAAGGTCGTGCAGAAGATCGCCGACGATCTCGCCGACAGCATTGGCGCCCATCGCGACGAGCTGAAGAACGATCATGAAAAACTGATCCGCGAGATCGATGCGATCCTGCTGCCGCATTTCGACATCGAATACGCATCCTTGCTCGTGCTTGGCCGCAACGCACGGGCTGCATCGCCGGCACAGCGCTCGCGCTTTGCCAAGGCGTTCTACAACTCGATCGCGCATCGCTATGCGGAAGGCCTGCTCAATTACACGCGTGGCAGCGTCAATGTCCTGCCGTTTGCCGGCGAGTTGAATGACAAACGCACGATCGTGCGCACCGAAGTCGTGCTCGATGACGGCAAGCGCGTCGCCGTCGACTATGCTTTCCGCAGGACCACCGAGGGCGAGTGGAAGGCCTACGACGTGATCATCGAAGGCATTTCCTACATCACCAACTACCGCAACCAGGTGGATGCGGAAATCAAGGCAAGCAACCTCGACGCGCTGATCGAGCGCCTGGAAACACAGGGCGAAAAGGCGCTAGAGGCGATGGAGAAGAAAGCCGGCGCATGAGCACAGCATTGATCGTCGAACGCTCCCCTGCCGGCGGCGGCCGCGTCGCTGGCCGCATCAATGTCGACAACGCCGGCGCTGCGCTGGAGCAGGGCAAGGCACTGGTCGTGGATGGCCAGGTCGACCGGGTCGATGTCGCGGAGTTGCACAGCGCGGACAGCGTCACCCTTGCGGTCCTGCTGGCTTGGGCGGCGCACGCACGGCGCAACGGTGGCAGTCTCGCCTTCCTGCATGCGTCCTCGCGTTTGCGCGCGATTGCCCACCTCAGTGATGCCGAAGCCCTGCTGGGCCTGGACATGGCCGGCTGAGGCAGCCCCCAGGCTTCGCCTGGCGCCAGGAGCAATGCGCGACGCCGGCATCGTGGCGATGAGTGCAGCACCGACACGCGAGGGCGCGACCGGAGCGATTCAGGGTCAGTCCTGCTTGCCGTCCTTTTGTTTCTTGTCCCAGGCGTTTTGTTCCTCCAGCAGGGCGTCGATGTCATCGTCGTCGACGCCCTGCAATTGCTGGATCGCCTCGAACGGCGGATTGCCGTCGTAGATCGTGTAGAGACGGCGCTGGCGGTAGGCATCGCGGTAGAACACGTAGGGATCGAACGCACCTTCGACGAGGTTTTCGGCATCGATGGCCGAGGCGCGGATGGTCACCAGGAACATCAGGCTTGGCCAGTGCTGGCGGCCCAGTTCGTAATCATGGGTACGCGCGTAATAGCCCATCGGATCGAACAGGCGGCCATCGACCGGCATGCGCCAGACATCGCGGACGGTCGTCGAGCCGATCAGCGGCAAGACCAGGTAAGGGCCTTCGGCCACGCCCCATTTGGCCAGGGTCGCGGCAAAGTCGGTCTCGCGCGGGGGCAGGTGCATCTTGCTCGCCGGATCGAAGAAACCGAGGAAGCCGACCGTGCTGTTGATGACGAAACGACCGGTTCCCTTCAAGGCATCCTTGATTTCACCTTGCAGTGCATCATTGGCGATGGTGATCGGCATGCGCACGTTGTGGAAGAAATTGCTCAGGACCCGGCGCGCATTCGGGCTGGTCACCTTGCGATAGGCGACGGCGGTCGGGCGAATCACGGCACGGTCGACCTTGTCGTTGAATCGATAGACTTTTCTGTTGAATTTCTCCCATGGATCATCGGTCCGCGGCTTGGCGATCGTGCAGCCGGCAAGGAGCAGCACGAGGGCGACCAGCACGCCGCGGCGAAGCGGGGTGAAATCAATGAATTGCAGCATTTTCAATGGCTTCCTTGTTGCTCTGGTCGGGGCCAGCCAAGTTGGCACCGCCCGCTCGTGGCAACCTGCGCGAGGTAGCGAATCGTACACGCATGCGGAGAATCCCCACAGAGCCTTGTTTGCACTGCACAATTGCGCCCCGCTACAATGGCCGCCAAACCGGTGCTGTATCGATTCCCAATGAGGCTAGTGCAAGATGGCGCGTATTACTGTTGAAGATTGCCTGTCGGTCGTGAACAACCGATTCGAACTCGTGTTGATGGCGACCAAGCGCGCACGCCAACTGGCCAAGGGCGCCGAGCCGACCATCGACGCCCACAATGACAAACCGACCGTGGTGTCGCTGCGTGAGATCGCGGCACGCAAGGTCGATCAGCCGATGATCGACGAGATCGACCGGCAGACGCGCGAGCGCGCCGAGCGTGAAGCGCTGGAATGGGCGGCAGCCGAGGTCGATGATGATCTCTCAAAGGGTGGCGACGATCTGTAACGCCTGATGTCCCGCCGCCAATCCGGTCATCACGCAGCGGTCTGATTCGACGCAATAGCTGAGGTGGTGATGAAGGCAGCGGTTGAATCGCAAGGCGCACGGCGCGGCAAGTTGCCCGCGTATGTGCTTGCGCTCGAAGACAAGCTTGCCGGATACATGAGCGTCGAGCAGATCGAGCGCGTGCGCCGCGCCTACGAGCTTGGAGCCCAAGCGCACCACGGGCAGACACGCAAGAGCGGCGAGCCCTACATCACCCATCCGGTGGCGGTTGCCGGGATCCTTGCCGATCTGCGCCTCGATGTTGAAACCATCATTGCCGCGATCCTGCACGACACGCTCGAGGACACCGCGCTCTGTGCGCAGGAATTGACTGCCGAGTTCGGCTCCACCGTCAGCGAACTGGTCGACGGCGTCACCAAGCTCGACAAGCTGCAGTTCAAGAGTCGCCAGGAAGCCGCCGCGGAAAGCTTCCGCAAGATGCTGCTGGCCATGGCGCGCGATTTGCGCGTGATCCTCATCAAGCTGGCCGATCGCCTGCACAACATGCGCACGCTGGGCTCGATGGAGCCCGAATCACGGCGGCGCATCGCCCTGGAAACCCTCGAGATCTATGCGCCGATCGCGCAACGCCTGGGCATGAACCGCTTCAAGGCCGAGCTGCAGGATCTCGGTTTCAAGGCCATGTATCCGGATCGGCATCGGGTCATCTCGGCGCGCATCCGCATGGCCCTCGGCAACCGTCGCGAAGCCATGGGGCGCATCGAGGCGGCGCTCGAAGCGCGGCTCAATGCCGAAGGCCTGGCCCATCGCACGGTCAGTCGCATCAAGTCGCCGTACAGCATCTACCGGAAGATGCGCAACGAACAGAAATCGTTTGCCCAGGTCATGGATGTGTACGGATTCCGCGTGGTCGTCGATACGGTCATGCATTGCTACCAGGCGCTGGGCGCGGTGCATGCGCTGTTCAAGCCGATGGACGGCCGCTTCCGCGATTTTATCGCCATTCCCAAGGCCAACGGCTACCAGTCGCTGCATACCGTGCTGTTTGGTTCCTTCGGGGCGCCGATCGAGATCCAGATCCGCACCGAGGACATGGATGCCGTGGCCGATCGCGGTGTCGCCGCGCACTGGGCCTACAAGACCGATTCCGACCCGGCCAACAGCGCGCAGAATCGTGCGCGGGAGTGGCTTTCCAGCCTGGTCGACGAACAAAACGGCACGCCCTCGTCGCTGGAGTTCATCGAGAGCGTCAAGGTCGACCTGTTCCCCGACGAGGTCTACCTGTTCACGCCGCGCGGCAAGATCCTTGCCCTGCCGCGCAATGCGACCGCGCTGGATTTCGCCTACGCCGTGCATACCGATGTCGGCAGTCATGCCGTGGCCGCGCGCGTGGACAAGAAACTGGCCCCGCTGCGCACGCGCCTGGAAAGCGGGCAATCGGTCGAGATCATCACCGCGCCCTCGGCGGTGCCGAGCACGCAATGGCTGGAATGGGTGGTCAGCGCCAAGGCGCGCACCGCGATCCGCCACTTCCTCAAGCGCCTGCAGCACGAGGACGCCATCGAACTCGGCCATCGCATGCTCGATCGCGCCATGGCTGCGCTCGGCGCATCGCTGGAAGTGTTGCCGCCCGATCAACTGGGCCGCTATCTCGAGGAGAACAAGCTGCGCGCGCTGGAAGACCTGCTGGCCGACATCGCCCTCGGCAACCGTACCGCCGGACAGGTCGCGCGCGCCTTGCTGCAACTGCAGGATGAAGGCTCGATCGTCTGCCCGAGCTCGGTCGAGAAGATCCTCATAACCGGTGCCGAGCGCGGCGTCCTAAGTTTCGGCAATTGCTGCCATCCGGTGCCGGGTGACGCGATCATGGGTTATCTCTCGGCCGGCAAGGGCATCGTCGTGCATCGCCTTGAATGCCCGAACATGGCCGAGTTGCGCAAATCGCCGGAACGCTGCCTGGAGATCGACTGGGATACCAGCGTCAGCGGCGACTATCGCGTCGAGCTGCGCATCATCGTCGCCAACAAGCCGGGCGTGCTGGCGCAGGTCGCCGCCGCCGTCGCCCAGGCGAATTCGAACATCGAGAACGTCGAATACAAGGAGCGCGACCTGATGAGCGCGGCCCTGCTGTTCACCATCGAAGTGGCCAACCGCAAGCACCTTGCCGATGTCATGCGCGGCGTGCGCCGGCTTGGCGTGGTCACCGCCGTCTATCGTCACCCCGTCTGATACCAGGGAGTTCATGCATGTCCAGTCGTCGCATCATCCATTCCAGTCTGGCGCCAAAGGCGATTGGCCCGTATTCGCAGGCTGTACAGGTGGGCAACACGGTGTACCTGTCGGGACAGACGCCGATCGACCCGGCCAGCGGCGAGCTGGTCGCCGGTGACATCAGCGCGCAGGCGCGCCAGGTCTTCGAGAACCTCAAGGCCGTGCTGGCCGCCGCCAATCTCGATTTCGTGAATGTTGCCAGGGTCGGCATCTATCTCACCGACCTCGGCAATTTTGCCGCCGTCAACGAGATCATGAAAACCTACTTCAGCGAGCCGTACCCGGCACGCTCGACGATTGGCGTCGCCGCCTTGCCGAAGGCGGCCCAGGTCGAGATCGACATGATCGCGGTGATCGACTGATTCGATTCCTTGGGCGATCGCGACCTGGCCCGGTATTCTTGGCCAATGCCGCGCGCCGGGAAAAACGCAGATGTTGATTTGGTTTCCGATCCGGGGCTTGCACCGGTAAGCGGCTTGCCCGGTGTCGGTCCAAAGCTCCAAGCCGCACTGTCGAAAATCGGCATCGTGCGCCTGCAGGATCTCTGGTTCCATCTGCCCCTGCGTTACGAGGACCGCACGCGATTGACGCCGATCCGCGACCTGCGCATTGGCGACTCGGCCCAGGTCGAGGGAACCATCGAGGCGGTCGAGCGCAGCTTCCGTTTTCGCCCGCAATTGCGCGTCGTCATCAGCGATGACGCGCGCACGATGCTGACCTTGCGCTTCTTCAATTTCCGCCGCGCCCAGGTCGAGCAGCTGAATCCAGGCGTGCGCCTGCGCTGCTATGGGCAGATCCGCCACGGTGCGCAGGGGCCGGAAATCGTCCACCCGCAGTATCAGCGCGTGAACGCGGCCGACAACGAGGTCGCCGAGACACTGACCCCGGTCTATCCGGTCACCGAGGGACTTGGCCAGAAACGCATTGCCAGCCTGATCGAACTGGCCCTGCGCAGGTTGCCGGCTGACGAGGTGCTGGAGCTGGTGCCGCCGACCTTGCGCAAGGATCTGCATCTGCTTTCGCTGCGGGCAGCCCTGCTGCTGGTGCACCGGCCACCGGCGGATGCCGATGTCGCCGCCTTGTTGCTCGGCACGCATCCGGCGCAGCAACGCCTGGCTTTCGAGGAATTGCTCAGCCATCACCTGAGCCTCAGGCAATTGCGCGTGCAGATCCGCGAGCATGGCGCACCGCGCCTGCGTGGCGACGGCAAATTGCGCAAGGCGCTGTTGCGCTCCTTGCCGTTCCGGTTGACGTCCGCGCAACAGCGCGTGAATGGCGAAATCGCCGAAGACATGGCCGAGGCGCAACCGATGTTGCGCCTGGTGCAGGGCGATGTCGGCTCGGGCAAGACTGTCGTTGCCGCTTGGGCGGCACTGGCCGCGATCGAGTGCGGCTATCAGGTTGCCCTGATGGCGCCGACCGAATTGCTCGCCGAACAGCACCTGCGCAATCTGGGCGCCTGGCTCGCACCACTCGACATCGAGCCGGTCTGGCTGGCCGGAAAAGTGCAGGGCAAGGCGCGCACGGCGGCAATGGCCGCGCTTGCCGCGGATGCGCAACTGGTCGTCGGCACGCACGCGCTGATGCAGCAGGGCGTGCAATTCCGCAACCTCGGCTTGGTCATCATCGACGAGCAGCACCGTTTCGGCGTGCACCAGCGACTCGCCTTGCGTGACAAGGGCCGTGATGGCGATCGCGTTCCACATCAGCTGGTGCTGACCGCCACGCCGATTCCGCGCACCCTGGCGATGACCGCGTATGCCGATCTCGATGTCTCGGTCATCGACGAACTGCCGCCCGGGCGCACGCCGGTGACCACGGTGGCGTTGTCGAGCTCACGTCGTGGCGAAGTCATCGAACGCATCCGCCTTGCCTGCGCCGAAGGCCGCCAGGTGTACTGGGTGTGCACCCTGATCGAGGAATCCGAACAACTGGAGGCGCAGGCGGCCGAGGTCGCCTTTGCCGAACTGGGCGCACTGCTTGACGGAATCTCGATCGGCATCGTGCACGGTCGCCTGAAGCCTGCCGAAAAGCAGGCGGTCATGGATGACTTCCGCAACGGACGCATTGCCCTGCTGGTGGCGACCACGGTGATCGAGGTCGGCGTCGACGTGCCGAATGCGAGCCTGATGGTGATCGAGAACGCCGAGCGCCTGGGCCTGGCGCAGTTGCATCAGTTGCGTGGCCGGGTTGGTCGCGGCAGCCAGGCCTCGACGTGCGTGTTGCTGTACCAGGCGCCGCTGTCGGCGATGGCCCGCGAGCGCCTCACTGCGATGCGCGAAACCAGCGATGGTTTCGTCATCGCCGAAAAGGATCTCGAACTGCGTGGGCCGGGCGAAATGCTCGGTACGCGGCAGACGGGACGCCTTGAATTCCGCATTGCCGACCTGGCCCGCGATGCCGGGCTGCTGGTCGAAGTGCAGCGCATCGGTGCGATCATGGCCGAAGCACACCCCGGGCTTTGCCAGCGGCTCGTCGCGCGCTGGATCGGTGCGGCCAGCCGCTTCGCCCATGCCTGAGCGCACGCATCACGGCATGCAGGTCATCGATGACCTCGGCAATTTGCCTGCGCAGCGGCAATGCGCCGTGATCATCAATTGCGCCACGCGCATGACCACGACCCTCGCCCTGGCATCGCTGCGCGCGGCGACCGACATGCCGATCCTGCTGATCGATTGCGCATCGAAGGATGGCAGCCGCGAGCACTTCTCGGGGTTGGCATCGCGGCACGGGCTGGATTTCTTCTGGCTCGACTGGCCGCTGCGCAAGCACGGTCATGCACTTGACGCGCTGCTTGCCGGAATTCCCGCAGAGGAAGTGCTGCTGGTTGATTCGGATGTCGATATCCGTTCAGGCGAAGTCATTGCGAGGATGCAGGCAGCGCTGGCTGCCGATGCGCAGGCTTACGCCGCCGGTTTCCGTCACGGTCCGCAATGGCTTGGTGCCGAACATGGCTTGCCTGATGCGGTCGGCCATTACGCCGAACGCATGTGGATACCACTGGTCCTGCTGCGGGTGGCGGCGGTGCGCCAAGCACTCGCAGCCGGGGCCAGCTTCATCCAGCATCGCGATTTCGTCGAGTTTCCACGCCATCCACGCCTGTCGCGCGCGCTGGCCCTGCGCTTCTGGCTGCCGGGATTGCGCGTGATCGCTCCGCGCCGACGCCCGCACGATCCCCGTTCGCCGGCCTTCATCGAGTTCGATACCGGTGCGCATCTGCACGCGGAACTCGTTGCGCGGGGCCATCGGCTGATCGGCTTGGCGGATTCGCTGTGGCAACAGGTCGATCACTTCCATGGCGTGTCGCGGGCCGGCAATCGGCGCTTGCTGCGCCGGCTCCCGCGCAAGCTCGGCCTGCGCGTTGCCAGCAACAATTCGCCCGAGGACGGCATTGCCCTTGAGGTGCGCAAACGCCTGGCCGAGGTGCATGGGATCGGCGATCCCCTGTCCTGATCCCGGCACGCACAGTCGGCTGCAGGTTCTTGCTATCGTGTGCGGTTTTCCGACCGGAAGACGCCATGCACGCACTGCGGCTGCTGATAGATACCGATCCCGGCGTCGATGACGCCCTCGCCATCCTCATGGCCCACCACGTTGCCGAGGTGGCCGGCTTGACCATCGCCGCGGGCAACGTCGGGCTCGGTCATACCGTGGCCAACGCCTTGAAGCTGGTCGAGTTGATCGGTGCCGATACGCCTGTTTACCCAGGCTGCGCGACACCGCTGGTACTGCCGGCCGCCGATGCCGCCTTCGTGCATGGCGAGGACGGTTTCGGCGATGCCGGGCTGACGCCATCGTCGCGCCGCGCGGCGGATGAACATGCGGTCATGGCGCTCCTGCGCTTGAGTCGCGAATTCCCCGGCCAGCTGACCCTGGTTGCGCTTGGCCCGCTGACCAACCTCGCCCTGGCCCTGCGCATCGACCCGGAGCTTCCCTCGCGCTTTGCCCGCCTGGTGATTATGGGTGGTGCCGTGAACGGTCGCGGCAACACGCATCGGGTGCCGGCCGAATTCAATATCGGCTTCGATCCCGAGGCCGCGCATATCGTCTTTTCGAACTGGCCGAAATTCGATCTGGTCGACTGGGAAGCAACCGTGCGCCATGGCCTGGACTACGCGGAGTTCGCGCGCTGGCTGCAGGCGGATTCGCCCCGCGCGCGCTTCTACGATGCAATCTCGCGGCGTACCTGCGATTGGGCCCGGCAACAGGGCCGCGCACGCCTGTTCAGCGCGGATGCGCTGGCGATGGCGGTCGCCCTGGAGCCGGACATCGTCAGCGAGGCGCGCGAATGCCATGTCGGCATTGAGCTTGATGGTGCCTTGACCCGCGGGGCAACCGTGGTCGACTGGGAGGGACGGCTGCAGCAGCCGGCCAATGCGCGGATCATTCTCGGTGTCGACCAGGCGCGCTTCGAGGCCCGCATAAAGGCCGCATTGGCCGCCGCATAGGCACAGTTCCGGACGTTCAGGCTTGCGGGACGCTCAGGCAGCCGATACAATCGCGCTCTTTTCTTCCGGCAACGCCCGGCCAACGGTACTGTCCCATGAAGCCCGATACCCACCCCAGCTACAAGCCTGTCGTTTTCCAGGATCTGTCCAGCGATTTCTCGTTTCTGACCCGTTCGACGATTTCCAGCAAGGAAACCGTGAAGTGGACGGATGGTCAGGAATATCCCCTGGTCAAGGTGGATATTTCGAGCCACTCGCATCCGTTCTACACCGGCAAGCAGAAGGTTGCCGATGCCGGTGGCCGCGTCGACAAGTTCCGCCGTCGCTACGCCAAGTAAGCCGACTTCCCGTCACGCATCGCCAAACGCCGGCCCTGGGCCGGCGTTTGCGTTTGCGCGACTGCGCCGGCAGGCGCGCTTGCCACGCGTGGCATTGTGCTATGCAATAATTGGCCGTGTTACGGCTGCGTATGTGCGATTTGAAAGCCATCGCCCACTGCCGGGGCGAGTCACCGCAGCGTCCCCGTTTTCCCGATTCCCGGGGTCTGCTCGAGGCTCCGGAACCCGACCAAGGAGTCCGTTGTGTCCGACCAATCCGTTCAACTCATCGATGGCAAGAATGATCGCAGCACGTCGCTGCCGATCGTCACCGGCACGCTCGGTGATCCCGCGCTCGATATCGGCAGGCTCAACAAGGAAACCGGTTATTTCACCTACGATCCGGGTTTCGTCTCCACCGCCAGCACGCGCAGCGCGATCACCTATATCGATGGCGACAAGGGTGTCCTGCTGTATCGCGGCTATCCGATCGAGCAGCTCGCCAAGCACTCGAACTTCCTCGAAACCTCGTATCTGCTGATCAACGGCGAATTGCCGAGCAAGGCCGAGTTCAACCAGTTCGAGCACGAAGTGACGCATCACACGATGATGCACGAGTCGCAGAAGAACTTTCTCAACGGTTTCCGCTATGACGCGCATCCGATGGCGATGCTGTGCGCGTCGGTGGCGTCACTGTCGGCGTTCTATCACGACAACCTCGACATGGATGATCCGGAGCAGCGCCGTCTGGCCGCGATCCGCCTGATCGCCAAAGTGCCGACCATCGCTGCCGCTGCCTACCGTTTCTCGGTGGGCTGGCCGGTGCGCTATCCGCGCAACAACCTCGAATACGTCACGCGATTCCTGCACATGATGTTCGAGGTGCCGAGCGAGCCGCTGGAGCTGAATCCGACCGTGGCCAAGGCGCTGGACCTGCTGTTCATCCTGCATGCCGATCACGAGCAGAATGCATCGACCTCGACTGTGCGCCTGGTCGGCTCGACGGGTGCCAATCCGTACGCCTGCATCGCTGCCGGCATTGCCGCCTTGTGGGGACCGGCGCATGGCGGCGCCAACGAAGCCGTGCTGTCGATGCTGACCGACATTGGTGACGCGAAGAACGTCGCCTCGGCCGTGGCCAAGGCCAAGGACAAGGATTCGGGCTTCCGCCTGATGGGCTTTGGTCATCGCGTCTACAAGAATTTCGATCCGCGTGCGACGATCATCCGCGAGATGACGCACAAGGTGCTTGCCGATCTGAACATCAAGGATCCACTGCTCGATGTCGCCATGGCACTCGAAGAGGTCGCGCTGAAGGACTCCTATTTCGTCGAGCGCAAGCTGTATCCGAATGTCGACTTCTATTCCGGCATCATCTACAAGGCGTTGCGCATCCCCACCGAGATGTTCACGGTGATGTTCGCGATCGCGCGTACGGCCGGCTGGGTTGCGCACTGGCTCGAGCAGCAGGTCACGCCGGATGCCAAGATCGGGCGTCCGCGCCAGGTCTACACCGGCTCCGTGCAGCGCGACTACGTCGACGTCGGCAAGCGCTGAGCGCGGATCAACCACGCCACGACGACGCGTTGCCAACACCTCGACGAGCTTGCCGGCATGCAGGCTCAGTCGAGCAGGGCGAGAACGGTTTCGAGCGTGGCGCGACGCATGGGCCGCTCGCTGTTGCGGTCAAGGGGTGCCCGACGCAGGCCGTCGAGTGGAAAGACGCTCAGGTCGATGCGTGTTTCCGCCGCGGAAAACAGCAGTGCCGGGAATGCTTCGCGCAACCCAGCGGAGAAACGGAACTCCCGATCCTGCTGTTCGAAGGGGATGCCGTGCTCATCGAGAAAGTCGATCACTTCGCCGAAGTTGTCGTGAAACAGATGCAGGCAGACTGCCGACACGGCATCCGCCGTGCCTTCGAGTACGGCGCCGACCAGGCGTGGCTCGAAGCGTGCGAAGAAGCGCATGGCCTCGATCGCGGCTTCGCGCAATTGGCGAAGTTGCGCCGGCTGTGACTGGCTCTGGAACAGGCGCTGATGTTCGCGCAGGGCTTCCTCGATTTCCGCATTGCGCGGCAGCGGTGCCGTTTCGCCAAGGCCGAGGCGCTGTGCCGCCTTGAGCTTCGCCGCGTGAAAATCGCGCATGCCGTGTTCGGCAATCAGCCGCGCCGCCTCGACCGCAATGCGGCGACGCGTCTGCGTGGCGTCGTCGCGGGATTTCGATCGCATCAGAATACGTCGTAGGCTTCGCGCTGCTCTTCGCTTTGCTTGTCCGGGCGCGTTGCCAACTGGTTGACGTCTTCAGTCTTGAAGAACTCGATCATCGAACCCGGATCCCCGGCCGGCGCGAGCAGGCCGCTGTCGCGATCGATCCTGGCCGTGGTGATGCCGGGGGGCATCTCGAACGGTTGTTCGTCCATGCCCTCAAGCGCCGCGCGCATGAATCCGATCCAGATCGGCAGCGCCGATTTGGAACCGAACTCGCGACTGCCAAGTGAGCTGAAATCATCGAACCCCACCCAGGCGGTGGCGACGACCTTGGCGTTGAAGCCGGAAAACCAGGCGTCACGATAGTCGTTGGTGGTGCCGGTCTTGCCGGCCAGGTCGTTGCGCTTGAGGACCATGGCCCCGGAGCCGGTGCCGCGGCGCACGACATCGCGCATCAGCGAGGTGACCAGATAGGCATTGCGCGCATCGATGACGCGTGGCGCCAGGCGCAGCGCGTCGGTGTCCGTCGCTGCCGGGGTTTCCGCATGCGCCGCGGAAATCGGACTGAAACCCGAGGTGGCCGGCGCGCTCGCCGGGTCCGCCTGCAGGCGCGCCTCCTCCTGCAGGCGTTCGGGGCAATCCCTGCAAGCGCGAACGGGATTGGCGTGGTAGATGGACTTGCCGTCGCGATCAACGATCGTCGCAATGAGGTACGGGTCGACAAGGAATCCACCGTTGGCGATCACCGCATAGCCGCGTGCCATGGACAGCGGTGAAACGGCCGCGGTGCCGAGCGCCATCGACAGGTTCTCGGGGACCTGCTGGGCGGTGAAGCCGAAGCGGGTGACGTATTCATGCGCGTAGTGCACGCCGATGGCATCGAGCAGGCGCACCGAGACGAGGTTCTTCGAGCGCACCAGCGCCTCGCGCAGACGAATCGGCCCGTCGAACTTGCCGTCGTCGTTGGAAGGCGTCCACAGGCCATCCGGGCGTGAGACATCCGGAAAGACCAGCGGCGCGTCATTGATCACGGATGCCGGCGTGAAACCGTGGTCGAAGGCTGCCGAGTAGATGAACGGCTTGAAACTGGAGCCGGCCGAACGACTGGACTGGGTGGCGCGGTTGTATTTGCTGCGCGAAAAGTTGAAGCCGCCAATCATCGAGCGGATGGCGCCATCGTCGGGATCCAGTCCGACCAGGGCACCTTGCACGGCAGGAATCTGGCCGAGCTTCCACGCACCCTCCTGATCGCGCAAGACACGCACGATGTCGCCAGGCTTGAGCACCTCGCCAATCTGCTTGGGCGTGCCGCCGCGACGACTGTCGTCAATGTATGACCGCGCCCATTCCACGGCCTTGATGTCGAGTGCGGCAGTCTGGCCGTCGGCCATCTGCACGAGGGCTACCTCGGCATCGACATGGCTGACGACACCGGGCACGAGTCCGTTCACCGGGCGGTAGCCATCGATGAGGCGGATCAAATCAGCCGGCTGCGCATCCGCGGGAATCTCCACATGGGCTTCGGCACCGCGATAGCCGTGGCGCGTGTCGTAGTCGATCAACGCGTCACGCAAGGCCTGGTTGGCCGCTTCCTGGTCCGAGGAATCGATGGTGGTGTGGATCACATAGCCATTGTTGAGGGCATCGTTGCCGAGGCGCTCGATTGCTTCCTGGCGAACCAGTTCCGCCACATAGGATGCTTCGATCTCGATGGGTGGCTCGTGGGCGAAGGACTGGTCCTGTTCGGCCATGGCCTGATCATAGGCAGCCTGGTCGATATGGCCGAGGTCATGCATGCGACCAAGCACATAGGCACGACGCAGCAGTGCGCGCGGCATGTTGTTGATCGGATTGCCGGTGGACGGAAACTTCGGCAACGATGCCAGCATCGCGCATTCGGCCTGGGTCAACTGGTCCAGGGTCTTGCCGTAGTAGAACTCGGCCGCCGCAGCGATGCCGTAGGCGCGATTGCCGAAGAAACTCTTGTTGAGGTAAAGCTCGAGGATCTCGTCCTTGCTCAGCGCATTCTCGATGCGGAAGGCGAGGAAGATCTCGGAAAGCTTGCGCGTATAGGTGACTTCCGGGCTCAGGAAGAACTGCCTGGCAACCTGCTGGGTGATCGTGCTGCCGCCGGCCACATGCTTGCTGCCGGTCGTTGCGACCAGCCACACCGCACGCAGGATGCCGGTGACATCGATGCCGGAATGACTGTAGAAATCCGCGTCTTCCGCCGACAACACCGCATATTTGAGGCGATCAGGCACATCGCTCATGTGGATGGGGATGCGCCGTGTTTCGCCGAATGTGGCCATCAGCTTGCCATCCGCCGAGAGTACCTTCAGCGGTACCTGCAGCTGCACATCGCGCAGCGATTCGGCCGAAGGCAGGCGCGGGGAGATCAACCAGTAGGCAATGCCGAGGCCGAGACCACCGAGCACGGCAGCGCCGAATCCGAGGTACAGCGCGTAGCGGGCGAGTCGAAGCAGAAGGCGAGCGGGAGGTGCGACTTGTGATGGCATTCAAGGAAGGATCGTTGCGCAATCGACAGAGTATAGGTGCTTTGGGGGTTTTTCCGGGTCACCCTTGGGGCGCCAGGTCTGACCAATTCGGGCAATTCAGGGCAGTTTTCGCGACGGGATCGACTTTTTCAACGATCCCTGTTGCCAAGTGGTCAGGTTTTAGATTTAATGTGAAAACACATGTTTCGCTCGTAAGGGCGCGTGGGAAGGGGAAAAAGTAGTGGGACTCTTCACTCCTAAGACACCGGTCCTGATCGGAGTCGACATCAGTTCAACAGCCGTTAAGCTGCTGCAACTGGGTCAGGCTGGCGGTCGCTACCGCGTGGAACATTATGCCGTCGAGGCTCTGCCGCCCAACGCCGTCGTCGAGAAGAACATTGTCGAAGTCGAGGCTGTGGGCGAAGCCATTCGCCGGGCACTCAGCCGATCCGGGGCGAAAACCCGGTCTGCGGCCGCTGCCGTGGCAGGCTCCGCGGTCATCACCAAGATCGTGCCGATGCCCGCCGACTTGTCCGAAGAGGACATGGAGGCGCAGATCCAGATCGAAGCCAATCAGTACATTCCCTACCCGATCGAGGAAGTCAGCCTCGATTTCGAGGTGATTGGCCCGGTCAAGGACAACCCGGACATGGTCAATGTCCTGTTGGCGGCATCGCGTACCGAAAACGTGGATCTGCGCGTTGCCGCGCTCGATCTCGGTGGCCTCACCGCCAAGACCATGGATGTCGAGGCGTTCGCGATGGAAAACGCGTTCCGCCTGATTGCCGACCAGTTGTCGGTGCCTAAGGATGCCGTGGTCGCGGTCATCGACGTTGGCGCAACCATGACGACGCTGATCGTGCTGCGCAACCAGCGCACCATCTACTCGCGCGAACAGGTCTTTGGCGGCAAGCAACTGACTGACGAGGTCATGCGTCGCTACGGACTCAGTTACGAGGAGGCCGGGCTGGCCAAGCGCCAGGGCGGTTTGCCGGAATCCTACGAGATCGAGGTGCTGGAGCCGTTCAAGGAGGCGATGGTCCAGCAGATCAGCCGACTCCTGCAGTTCTTCTTCGCCGGCAGCGAATACAGCCGCGTTGACCAGATCGTCCTTGCCGGCGGTTGCGCCTCGATCACCGGGGTTGCCGACATGGTCGAAGAGCAACTGGGTGTGCCCTGCGTCGTGGCAAACCCGCTGGCCAACATGTCGCTGTCCTCGCGCGTGCAGGCGCAGACCCTGGCCCAGGATGCTCCGGCTCTGATGATCGCATGTGGACTGGCGATGAGGAGTTTCGACTGATGGCCAGAATCAACCTATTACCGTGGCGAGCCGAGCGGCGCAAACAGCGCGAGCGCGAGTTCTACATGATGCTCGCGGCCACCGCCGTGTCGGCGGTGCTCGTGTTCTTGTGCGCGTCCTACTGGATGGGCATGCGCATCGACAACCAGAACGAACGCAACAGCTATCTCGAACAACAGATCAAGCTGCTCGAAAAAGACATCGAGAAGATCAAGAACCTCGAGAAGGTTCGCTCGCAACTGCTTGCGCGCAAGGAAATCATCGAGGATCTGCAGTCGAATCGATCGCAGATGGTTCACCTGTTCGACCAAATGTCAAAGAGCATTCCCGACGGAACGCGTTTGACCTCGCTCAAGCAGAGCGGTGACAGGTTGACGCTTGAAGGTGTCGCCGAATCGAGCACCCGGGTGGCTACCTACATGCGTGCGCTGGAGAACTCGCCGTATCTCGGCAAGGCCGACCTGGCCAAGATCGAAAGCAAGGAAGGCGCTCCAGGCGCGGACGCCAAGATGCCATACGTGTTCTCGCTGGCGGTCACCACCAAGAAGACCGCCGAGGCCGAGGCCGCCGCCGCAGCGACGGCCGCCGCACCTGCCGAGAGTGGGGCTGAAAAATCCCCGGCCGCCAAGCCCGCCGATCTCGGCGAGCAACTCAACGATGCCGCAAGCAAGCTGACCAGCAAGCCGGCTGCGGAGCAGACGCCGCCCGCCGAGGAGAAGAAGCCATGAGTTTCTTCGACGATCTACGCAATCTGGATCGCAACAACGTCGGCCATTGGCCGAAATCGATCAAGGGCTTCTTCGCCTTCCTGATCGTCGCCGTGATCCTGTTCCTCGGCTGGTGGTTCCAGATCAGCGTGCAGCAGGAAGATCTCGAACGGGCCGAGCAGAAAGAGGTCGGGCTACGCGCCGATTTCGTCAAGAAGCAGGCCCAGGTTGTCAATCTTGCCGCCTATGAAAAGCAACTCGAGGACATGACCGACGAGCTGCAGCAGATGATCAACCAGCTTCCCGGCAAGACCGAAATGCCGAAGCTGATCCTCGAGATTTCGCAGGCGGCGCTCGGTGCCGGCATCACCAACGAGCTGTTCCAGCCGGGCCCGGAGGTAATGAAGGGCTTCTATGCGGAGAAACCGATCCAGTTGCGCATGGTCGGCACCTATCACGAATTCGGCTCGTTCATCAGCAAGGTGGCTTCGCTGCCCCGCGTGGTGATCCTGACCATGCATGACGTTTCCCTGCGTCCGTCGACGGCCAAATCGGACAAGGCCGGTGCTGCCGCCGGAACCCTGACCCTGGAAGGCACGGTCAAGACCTATCGCTACATGGACGGTGACGAGATCGCCGAATTCGAAAGTGCAAATGCGCCAAAAGGCGCCAAAGCCACGGGAGGAAAGTGATATGAAATCTCCATTCGCGATCACTTTCCGACTGGCTGCCACCCTCATGACGCTCGCCGTCCTCAGCGGCTGCATGTCCGGCAAGGAAGAGGTTGAAAAGTGGGTGCAGCAGGAAAAAGCCAAGAAGGGCACGCCAATTGATCCGCCGCCGGCAATCAAGACTTTCGAGACATTCGAATACACCTTGCGCGCGCCGGATGACCGCGATCCGTTCGATCTGCCGAGCCGCGAGGAAGACGAAGAAGCGGCCAGCGCCGGACCCCGGCCGGATCAGAACCGGACCCGCGAACCGCTCGAGTCCTACCCGCTCGATGGCTTGAAGATGGTCGGTACGCTTGGATCGCCGACGGCGCCAGAAGGTTTGTTGAAGGATCCGGAAGGGGTCATCCGCCGCGTTCATGTGGGCAATTATGTGGGTCAGAATTACGGCCGAATAACGGCAATCAATGAGGGCCAGATTGACCTGGTCGAATTGGTGCCGAATCAGACAGGCGGCTGGGTAGAGCGCCAAACCTCGATTTCGTTGGCGGATGCCAGCAAGTAATGACCGACCCGTTGGGGGTGAGCAAAATGATTACGACAGCTACTGACTTGCACGGGCGCAGGCCCGCCAAAGGGATGCGCAAGGCCGGCATTGCAGGCTTGCTTGCATTGCTTGGGCTAATGTTCATGGGAACGGTTCAGGCCGAAAACGTGCTGGAAGATCTCACCTACACCGCGCAGCCCGGCGGCAAGGTCGACATAACCATGCGTTTCGCCGAAGCAGTCGTAGCGCCGCAGGCATTCACGACGGAGTCGCCACCGCGCATTGCCCTGGATCTCGCCGACACGCGCAATGCGATCACCCAGCGCCGCATCGAAGTCGGCGCTGGCGCAACCGCCGGGATCTCGACCGTTGAAGCGGCAGGCAGGACTCGCGTTGTCGTCGACCTGTTCCGACCGGCGAGCTACGAAACCCGCATCAACGGCAAGGAGTTGATCCTTTCGATTGCAGCGAATATCTCCGGATCGACTGCCGCGGCAACCTCGGCAGCGACGAGGAATCCGACCAAGCAGGTCGCCAATGAAACGGTGGCGCTCAGCAATGTGGATTTCCGTCGTGGCAAGACCGGTGAAGGCCGCATTGTCGTCAGTTTCTCCGGCCCCGGTGCCGCCGCCGACCTGAAGCGCGAAGGCGACAAGATCGTTCTCGACATCCTCAACGTGAAGTTGCCTCCTGATCAGGCCAAGCGCCTCGATGTCCTCGATTTCGCCACGCCGGTCCAGTACATCGAAACCCGTTCGCGGGGCACCGGCGTGCGCATCGACATCAGTGCACAAGGGCCATTCGAACAACTCGCCTATCAAACCGGCAATGAATATGTCGTGGAAATCTCGCCCAAGCGCGAGGACGAGAAGCTCAGCAAGAATGCCGAACCGGTATTCAACGGCAGCCGGGTCACCTTCAACTTCCAGGACATCCCGACCCGTTCGGTGCTGCAGCTGATTGCCGATGTGTCCGATCTGAACATCGTTGTCGCCGACAGCGTGCAGGGCAATGTGACCCTGCGCCTGATCAATGTGCCATGGGACCAGGCCCTGCATATCGTGCTGCAGGCCAAGGGTCTCGATCAACGCAAGCAGGGCAACGTGATCTGGGTCGCGCCGCAGGCTGAAATCGCCACCCGGGAGCAGGCTCTTGCCGATGCGCGCCTGCAGATGGAGGACAAGGTCGAACTGGTTTCCGACTACATTCCGATCAGCTACGGCAATGCCAAGGACATCGCCGCATTGCTGACCAAGGACACGCAGGGGTCGACGACAACCGGCGGGCAGCAAGGTGGGCAACAGCAACAGCGTGGCTTCCTGTCGCAGCGCGGAACCGTCAGCTTCGATGACCGCACCAATACCCTGCTGGTCAGCGACACGCCGCAGAAGATCATCGAGATCCGCCAGTTGATCGCCGTGCTCGATCGCCCGGTGCAGCAAGTACTCATCGAGTCGCGCATCGTCATCGCCACGGACACGTTTGCGCGTGAGCTCGGCGTCAAGTTCGGCATCAGCGGCGGTTACGAGGATCACAATGGCAATGTTGTCTCGACTGCCGGCACGGCTGTCGGCACAGACCGCATGAGCAACCTGGCGCTCAACAACCGCTTCAGCGGTGGTCGCGGCTTGCCTGTCTTCAACCCGGCAACCCCGGCAACCTCGCCAACTGGCGGCGGCATCGCCGTGCCCAGCCTCAACGATCGCCTCAACGTCAACCTTCCTGCGGCAACTCCCGCTGGCAGCTTTGGCCTGGCCATTCTCGGCGCAGACTATCTGCTTGACCTGGAGCTTTCGGCTGCACAGACCGAAGGCCGCGGCGAAGTCGTATCAAGCCCGCGCGTGGTCACCGCCAACCAGAAGGAAGCCGTCATCAAGCAAGGTCAGGAAGTCGCTTATGTCACCTTCCAGAACGCGGGCGGTGGCGGCGCAGGAACCGCAACCGTTCAGTTCAAGGAAGTCGTGCTCGAACTCAAGGTCACGCCGACCATCACCGCGGATGATCGTGTCGTCCTCAATCTTGGTGTCAAGAAGGACGCGGTCAATCGCTATATCGACAACCCCGGTGGTGGCCAGGTGCCGATCATCGACAAGCGTGAGATCAACACTTCAGTGCTCGTAGACAATGGCCAAACCGTCGTTCTTGGTGGCGTCTACGAGGTCGAGAAACGCGACGACCTGACCAAGGTTCCATTTCTAGGCGACGTGCCAATCCTCGGCAACTTGTTCAAGAAGACCGGCCGCACCGACACCAAGGCGGAGCTGCTTATTTTCGTCACGCCACGAATCCTGAGTGAAAGCCTGAAATAAAGCGTCCAGGGGCAGGTGACGCCAGATGGCGCACACCAAGAGACGTATCTAGAAAACCATTGCGATCCTGGAGAAACCAAATGAAATTCCCGTTCAAGACGCTAGGACTGCTGATTGCCAGCATGACCCTCGCCAGCTGCGGTGGTGGTGGCGGAGATGGTGGCGCCGTAGGGCCACCGCAGGCCGGCACGATCACCCTGACGGCGACGCGCACCACGCTGCCGCTGAATTCGGGCAACGTCCTGCCGTATCCGGGCTCGCCGTTCATGGCCGAGGTTTCATTCACCTATCGCAACAATGCCGGCGTGATAACGGCATTGACCAGCGATGCGACGTTCACGACCAGTTCTCCAAGCACGGTCAGCCTGTCGCCGCCCGATGACCCGGCGACCGCCGACATCAACGAGATGGCCACCCGGGTGGTCTCGTTCCCGGCGACCACAAACAATGGTTCTTATGTATTTTTTGCAACGTCCTACGATGTTGCCGGGACCTCCACCATCACCGCCTCGGCGACGGATCCGGCAACAAACCGTACCGTGACCAAGACCCTGGTATTCACCGTGCAGGGCGCACCGCCGCTTCCAGGTTCGGTGACCTTGACGCCGAGTCCTTCCGTGGTCTACGTCGCGGGCGTGGGCGGTGCCACCAGTTCGGTGATTTCCGCGCAAGTCAAGGATGGTGCCAATCAGCCAGTGCCGGATCCCGGTGCAGTCGCCAACGTCCTCTATGAAATCGTTGGCGATGCCGGCGGTGGCATACTTTCCGGAAACGGCGGCAGCGGTTCGAGCGTGATGGCAAAGACCACCGCCGGCATCGCAACCGTGTCGTTCCAGTCCGGAACAACCTTGCCGCCCGGTCCGGTGCAGATCCGCGCCACGGTTGACCGCGCCGACAACAATGTCAGCAACGGCATCAGTGATCCAATCTCGGCAACGACCAGCGTCGCTGTATCAGATGGCAAGCTCTTCGGCCTGGTCATCACCTCGCCGGACCTCGAAGCCATCACCGAGAACCATGTGTTCGCCGGAGTGGATGCCGACGGCAATCCGGTTGGTGGACTTGATGGCACCTACAGCTTCACGATCAGCGTGCTTGCCACCGATCGCCAGGGCAATCCCGTCGTGCCAGGCACGACCATCCAGTTTGGCGTGATCGACGCACCGCTGACCGGTTTCCCGGGAATGGGCGGTGGCAGCTTCGAAATCGCCGGCGGCGACGGCAACCCGCTCGAGGGTGGCACTGCATTCACCGCGCCGACGGGGCATTTCATGACCGCTGGCGGTGGCGCCGGTCCCGGCGACACCTTGCTGGTCTTCGGCCAGTTGGTCACCGGCAACTTCGATCTCGAAAATGTACGCGTGGTGCAGTCGATCGCCAACAATACCAACCTGACCGTGACCAGTGCATTCAATCGCAACGACACCACGGGCAGTTCGGTCAATTACGGCCCGGTGCTGCCGTATGTGATCGGTCGTGCCACCGAGGCCAACGTCACTGCCAGCGCATCGACGAATGCGCTCGGCGTTGCTTCGACGAAGCTCAACTATCCGGTGTCGCGACTGGGCAAGCAGACGATCGTCTGGGCCCAGGGCAATGCGGCAACCAGTTCGGTGGTGAGGACGGTCGCCGATATCCAGCCGGTGCGTTTGCCGGGCGTGGCGCCGGCACAATTGACGGTAAGCCCGACCCCGATCGCCGGCAACACCACGACCCAGGTCACGGCGTGCCTGTATGACGCCAACAATTCCCCGATCCTTGGCGCCTATATCGGCTTCAGTTTCTCCGGACTCGGTATCGGTACCGGCAGCATTGATGGCATCACCGGCTCGGGCGTGATCGACAGCGCGACGGGACTCGACGGCTGCACCACCGGCGTCCTGACCACCGCGGGCATTTCGTCCGAAGATGAGGCGATAGTCACCTTCAGCGCCGGCGGCGAGCCGGTGGAAGTCCCGATTGTCGTGAGTACCGGCTTGCTGCTGCAGGCGTTCCCGTCGTCCACTTCGGGTGGTGCAGTCACCCTGCTGTTGACCGATGGCAGCGGAAATCCGGTTCCCAACGCCCAGATTGTCGGCACCTGCACGGGTGGACCGAGCATCACTGGTCCCATCGCCCCGACTGGCGCCAACGGCAGGACCATCGCCACCATTTCCGCGAGTGGTCTTGAGTATGTTTGTGCAGGCGAGCCACGCAACACGGGAGAATGCGTCTTCACCACCGGTTCGCAAGGTGGTCCGACTGCGACCGTTACCGTGCTCGGCGGAGTTGCTGTAGGACCCGATTTCAGTCCACTCGGGCCGGGGGTCTGTGCTCCGACTCCCTGATTGGCGGGAAAGCAGCATCATCGAAATGGGCCGCCCAAGCGGCCCATTTCTTTTGGTGCGACCGAAACCAGGGCTTTGCGGAAGACTCCACCAAGACGCCCATCGTCTGCGACAATGGCGGCGGCTTGGGACGAGCATGGATCAATGGAACCATCCACTCAGCGACTGGTGTTCAAGGCCGGTGAGGAAATATTCGCCGAAGACGATGCGCCGACCACCGCATTCCTGATCGAAGCGGGGCGGGTTGTCGTGAGCACGATCCAGCACGGCGAGCGCCGTGAACTTGGCGAACTCGCCGCTGGCGCCCTGCTCGGCGAGATGGCAGTGATCGATTCCGCACCGCGCTCGGCGAGCGCGCACGCGATATGCGATTGCGTGCTGATTGCGATCGACCGCAACCAGTTTGCAGAACGCCTTGCCGCCGCCGATCCGGTTGTACGCGCCCTGCTGATGAGCCAGTTGACGCGCTATCGTTCGGCGCTGGCCACGCTGACCGGTGACGTCCGCGAACACGCGCTGACAACAAGCGCGGACGATGCGGGAGCCATCGACAAGATCCGCCTGGAAAGCGAATTGCGTGGTGCGTTGGAACACGATGAGCTGGAAGTTCGCCTGCAGCCGCTCCTGCATATCGCATCGAACCGAGTCGCCGGCTATGAGGCGCTGGTGCGCTGGCAGCATCCGCAACGCGGGCAGGTTTCACCGAACGAGTTCATCCGCCTGGCCGAGGAAACCTCGTTGATCATCCCGGTCGGCGACTACGTGCTGGCGCGCGTATGCGACATGCTTGCCGAGTTGCGCAAGCGCGGTCGGGAACCGTTGCCGTTCATCGCCCTGAATGTCTCGGCACGCCAGCTCGACGATCCGACCCTGGTCGATCGCATGCTCGCGCAGCTGAAGGCGCGCGGGTTGCCGCCGGATCGCCTGGAAGTCGAGATCACCGAGAGCCTGGTATTCAACCAGGCGCAGATCGCGGCCTTGCTGGAGCGTTGCCATGCCGCGGGCATGCTGGTGGCACTGGATGATTTCGGCACCGGCTATTCGAACCTCGGGCCCGTGTTGTCGCTCGATTTCGACCGCATCAAGCTTGACCAGGGATTCACCCGAGCCATCCATACGCCGCGCGGGTTTGCCCTGGTCAGTGCGATCACGGCGATGGTCAAGGCGCTTGGTTGCGAGATGATCGCCGAAGGTGTCGAGCAACCCGAACAGCTCGAAGCGCTGCGTCAGCTGGGTTGCGACTATGCGCAGGGCTGGCTGGTCGGTAAACCGGTGTCCCTGCGGGAAGTGCTCGAGGGCGCTTGAGCGCGGGGCTCCGCCATGCGCAGAGCACCCCGCGCGCGGTCATTCGCGCAACTTTTTTTCCGCCATGCTGTCCCATCCAGCGCGCGGTCGCGCTACTGTCACCACATTCAATCCGTCACAGAAATCATGGACATGCCCGAATCCACCTCGGCTGCGGCCGCGTTTTCCCGGCTTCGCAGCGAGCTTGAACAATGCATCATCGGCCAGCAGGCGCTGGTGGATCGATTGCTGATCGCCCTTCTTGCCGATGGCCACCTGCTCGTCGAAGGTGCCCCCGGCCTGGCCAAGACCACCGCGATCAAGGAGCTGGCTGCGCGCATCGAGGCGGATTTCCACCGCGTCCAGTTCACCCCGGACCTGCTGCCGGCCGATCTCACCGGCACCGAGATCTACCGCCCGCAAACCGCCCAGTTCGAATTCCAGCGCGGGCCACTGTTTCACAATGTCATTCTTGCCGACGAAGTCAATCGTGCCCCGGCCAAGGTGCAGTCGGCACTCCTCGAAGCGATGGGCGAGCGGCAGATCACCGTCGGCAGCAACACCTTCGCCTTGCCGGCATTGTTCATGGTCATGGCGACACAGAACCCGATCGAGCAGGAAGGCACGTATCCGTTGCCCGAAGCGCAGCTTGACCGATTCCTCCTGCATGTCCGCATCGGCTACCCGGATGCCGCCGCGGAAGTCGAGATTCTCGGTCTCGCACGAAGCCGCGCGCGTGAAGGCTTGTCGACCATGCAACCGCCAGCGCGGTTGCTCAGCCAGGCGCAGATATTCCAGGCGCGCGCCGACGTGCTCTCGATCCATCTCGCACCGACGCTGGAAAACTACATTGTCCAGCTTGTCCTGGCGACGCGGCAGCCGCTTCCGTATGGGGCGGAGCTTGCTCGCTGGATCGCCTTTGGCGCCAGTCCGCGCGGCACCATCGCCCTCGATCGCTGCGCTCGCGCACATGCCTGGCTGGCTGGACGCGACTACGTTTCGCCGGAAGACGTGCATGCCGTCGCCGCCGACGTCCTGCGCCATCGTGTGCTGATGACCTACGAGGCGGAAGCCGAGGGCATCAGCAGTGATCACGCGATCAAGCTCCTGCTTGAACGGGTTCCCTTGCCTTGAGCGCAGGCAGTCGCATGTTTTCGCGCTGGTTCGCCGACATCCCCCTGCGTGACACGCCGCCGCCAACGCGATGCGGCGGGTGGCTGCCGTGAGCACGCCGCACAACAATGGCAAGGCCGATGCCGGAGTGCGCGTGGCGCTCGATGAGCTGCTGGCGCTTTCGGTGCAGGCGCGTGGCAGCAGCCTTGCCGAGGTTCGACGCAGTGCCGCGGCACGTACCGGGCTGCATGCATCGCGCTGGCGGGGTCGCGGCGTCGATTTCCGTGAATCGCGCATTTACCAGGCGGGTGACGATATCCGGCACATGGACTGGCGCGTCACCGCGCGCAGTGGTCGGCCGCATACCAAGTTGTTCGAGGAGGAGCGCGAGCACGGCTTGTTGCTGTTGATCGATCTCAACCCGAGCATGCGCTTTGGCACGCGCGTACGCTTCAAGAGCGTGCAGGCGGCGCGCGTTGCCGCCTTGCTCGCATGGATGGCAAGTGCGAACGGAGATCGCGTCGGTGCCATCGGATTTGGCGGCGGCGTCCAGCACGAAATCAAGCCGAGTGGTGGACGCCGTGGCGTGCTGCAGGTGCTGCGCGCCTTGCGCGATTGGGATCATGCGGCGGGATCGCAGCAGGAACCCCTGGCCGGTGCCCTCGAGCGCGCGCGGCGCTTGTTGCGGCCGGGCACCCGCTTGATCCTCATCAGCGATGGCTACAGCGTCGACGAGGCAGCCTGGCCGGTACTCGGGCGCTGCGCAGGGCGCAACGAGCTCGGCTGCATCCTGGTATCCGACGCCCTTGAACACATGTCACCGCCACCCGGACGCTACGCGCTGAGCAATGAAGGTACGCGACAGACACTGGACTTCACCGACAAGTCCCTGCGTGCGCAATGGCCACGGGCATTTGCCGAAGTGCGCGAACGCGTGCATGCCGGCTTCAGCCGCCTCGGCGCTCGGGTTGTCGAAGTGGCAACCGATGCGGACGCGCGGCGCGCCTTGCTGCCCTTCACGCAACGGCTGCCGGGATCGCGGGACAGTTTGGCGTGAACCCGACCGGTCCCGAGCTGCGCGACATCCATGTGCCGGCCGATCCCTCGTGGTGGCCACCGGCACCGGGCTGGTGGTTGCTCGCGGCCATCGTCATCGCCGTACTGGCATGGATGATCCTGCGCCTGCGCCAACGCATGCAGCGTCGCCAATGGCGGCAGCGGGTCATCGCCGAGCTTGATCGGATCGCCACGGATGCGAGCTTGCGCGCGGATCACACACGTCTGCTCGGCGAGCTCTCGCAGCTGTTGCGTCGCAGCGCGCGTCTGATTGATGTCGCCGCGCCAAGCTTGCGCGGCACGACCTGGCTTGCCTTCCTCGACCAGCAACTCGGCGGCGATGAGTTTTCCCGGGGGGCCGGGCGGGTCCTTCTTGATGGCCCTTACCAGCGCCACACGAGCATCGATGTCGATACGCTGCTGGCCCTGGTTCGACGCTGGCTGATGCGCGTGCTCGAAGATCGGGGGGCGCATGTTTGAACTGGCCTGGCCATGGCTCCTGCTTGCCCTGCCGCTGCCCGTGCTGGCCGCCTGGATATTGCCACGCGCGCAGACCGGCACGAGTGCCTCCGCGCTGCGCCTGCCGCACCGCGGCATCAGCTTGCCGCATGCGGCGAAGGCGTCGTCGATCTCCGGCCTGCACCGTGTCCTCGCCTTACTCGCCTGGGCACTGCTCGTGTTCTCGGCGGCGCGACCGCAATGGCTCGGCGAGCCCGAGGATATTCCGCGCAGCGGCCGTGATCTGCTGCTCGCCGTGGACACCTCGGGCAGCATGGGTATCGAGGACATGCAGATCGGCAATCGTGCCGCCGATCGCTTCTCGACCGTGCAGATCATTGCCGGGGATTTCATTGAGCGTCGCGCCGGAGATCGCGTCGGCCTGATCCTGTTTGGCTCGCGCGCCTACCTGCTGACGCCGCTGACTTTCGACCTGAAGACGGTCGCCAGGCAGCTCGACGAATCGGCAATCGGCCTGGCCGGGCGCGAGACGGCGATCGGTGATGCGGTCGGCCTCGCCGTGAAGCGCCTGCTTGAGCGTCCGCAGGACCAGCGCGTGCTGATCCTGCTCACCGATGGCGTCAACAATGCCGGTGAACTGGATCCGCAAAAAGCGATAGAACTGGCCGTGGCCAACAAGGTGCGCATTTATACGGTTTGCATCGGTGCCGAGGCGGTCAATGTCGACAGCCTGTTCGGCAGCCGCACGATCAATCCATCCGCCGATCTCGATGTGGCCATGTTGACCTCGATGGCGGAGAGCACCGGCGGCAAGTTCTTCCGCGCCCGTGACACCGCCGAACTGGCGGGCATCTATCGAGAGATCAACCAGCTTGAACCGGTTGCCGACAAGGCCGAGACCCTGCGCCCGGTCAATGAACTGTATGCCGTGCCCCTGGCCGCGGCGATGCTGGTTGCGGTGCTGGGCTTGCTGCTGCCCTGGCTGCGTGAGCGCGTTGCACGAGTGGCCGCGCCATCATGAATGCGCTCGCCGATTTCCATTTCCTGCGCCCGTGGTGGCTGCTGGCGCTGGCCGTGTTGCCGCTGGCGGCGGTCATTTGGCAGCGGCGGCGGGCCCAGGCGGGAAACTGGCGGGCGATGGTCGATGCGCACCTGTTGCCGCACCTGGTCGACACCTCGATCGAGCGCTCGAAGAGCGGCGCTGCACTGCTCGCCGGCGCGGCCTGGATCCTTGCTTGCGTGGCCATGGCCGGCCCCGCCTGGGAACGCGAGCCCATGCCGCTTTACCAGAACGACGCAGCCCGCGTGCTGGCGATCGAACTTGCCCCGACCATGCTCGCCGCCGACATCAAGCCGACCCGCTTGGAGCGCGCGCGCTACAAGCTCAACGACATCCTCGAACAAAGCCGCGACATGCAAACCGCCTTGATCGGCTATTCCGGAGACGCCTTTGTCGCCGCACCGTTGACCGATGACGTCAACACCGTGCGCAACCTGATCGATGCGCTGGATCCCGGCGTCATGCCGGTGCTCGGCAACGCCACCGAGCGGGCGATCACCCGCGCGCAGGAACTGGTTGCGCAGGCGGGACTTGATCGCGGCGAACTGATCCTGCTCGCCGACAGCGTCAGCGACGTGGCAATTGCCGCTGCCGGCAAGGCGCACGCGGCAGGCCTCACCATCTCGGTGCTTGGTGTCGGCAGCAACAGCGGCGCGCCGGTACCGTTGCCGCAAGGTGGATTCCTGCAGGATGCCGAGGGCAACATCGTGTTGCCGCGGCTGCAGGAGTCGGCATTGCGCGCACTGGCCAGTGCCGGCGGCGGGCGCTATGCCACTTTGAGCAGCGATCGCAGCGACCTGCAGGCCTTGTTGGTGGGCGATCCGCTGCAGGCGCAAACAACCAAACAAGGCGAGAACCGCGGCTTGAGCGAGCGTTTCCGCGACCGCGGGCCCTGGCTCGTGCTGTTGCTGCTGCCCTTGGCCTTGCTCGGCTTTCGTCGTGGCTGGTTGATGGCGTTTGCGCTGGTCCTGATCACGCCTTCGTCTCCGGCACAGGCATTCGGCTTTTCCGATCTGTGGTGGCGTGCCGACCAGCAAGCCGCGCGCGCCCTGGCCGCCGGTGATGCCAAGGCGGCGCAGGCCCTGGCCCTGGATCCGGCCTTGCGCGGCACGGCGGCATACCGTGCCGAGGACTACGCCGCGGCGCAAGAGGCCTGGGCCGCCGGCAGCGGTGCCGATGCGCTGTACAACCAGGGCAATGCGCTGGCCAAGGCCGGCCAGTACGAGGCGGCCATCAGCGCCTACCAGCACGCTCTCGACATCGATCCGCACCTCGAAGATGCAGAGGCCAACAAGCGCGCGGTGGAGGAATGGCTCAAGCGCCAGCAGTCCGCGCAGGACAGGAACCAGCAGGAAAGCGACAAGCAGAAATCCGGCGAGCAGGACAACAAGGATCAGCAGGCCGGCCAGCAAGCGGAAAATCCGCAGCAGGGCGAGGACAATCCCTCAACGGCAAAGGATCAGCAAGCGGGCCAGCCGCCCGATCAAAAGGATGCGCAGCAGGGCGATTCGCAAAAGGACGAGCCGGATGCATCGAAGCAGGAGCAGGGCGAACAGCCGAAGGATGACAACCCGCAGTCCGGCAACGAGGAGAAGAATCCGCGCGATGCCGGCAAGAGCGAGGCCGAGGCGGCGAAAGACAAGCAACAGAAAGAGGCGCAGCAAAAGCAACTCGGCAGCGCGATCGACCAGGCCCTGGATCAGCAAGAATCGGGCGAAAAGCCCGAGGCGGCGCTTGCCAGTCCGCAGGATGAGGCCACGCGGGAGCAGCAGCAAGCCATGCAGCAATGGCTGCAGCGCATTCCGGATGATCCGGGTGGCTTGCTGCGGCAGAAGTTCCAGCTCGAATACGATCGTCGCCAGCGCGGCGAAGGTGGTGGGTGATGAAACGTGTACATGTGCTGATTGTGCTGATGCTGGTTGCATTGTCGCTCTCGACCGGTGCCAGCGCGGCGGTGCGCGCCTGGCTGGATCGCAGCAGCATGCAACTGGGCGAAACCGTCACCTTGAATGTCGAATCCGACGACAGCACGGCTGCGGAGCCGGATTTCAGCGCCTTGCTTGGCGATTTCAATTCACTCGGCACGCAATCGAGCCGGCAGATCAGCATGAGCAATGGCTCGACCAGTGCGAAGACGGTCTGGGCGGTGGGCCTCGAACCGAAACGCGCAGGCACCTTGACCATCCCGGCCTTCAGCATCGGCGGACAGAGCAGCGATCCGCTGAGCCTGACCGTGTTGCCCGCGCCGATCGGCGCGCAAGGCAAGCCTGGCGATACCTTGTTTGTCGAAGTCAGCGCCGATCCGTTGAACCCCTACGTGCAGCAACAGGTGCGCTACACCGTGAAGCTCTATTTCGCGGTCAACCTCAGCGACGGCTCGCTCGATGAACCGACGGCCGCCAACGCGGTCGTGCAGAAGCTCGGTCGCGACAAGCAGTACACGGCCAACCTGCACGGCCAGTCCTATCACGTCCTCGAACGCAACTATGCGCTGACCGCGGAGAAGAGCGGCCCGTTGAGCGTGGCGGCGCTGAACTTCCGTGGCAGCGCCGTCGACAACTCCGACCCGACCGGGTTTTTCCGGCGCGGGCGCACGGTGACGGCGCGCTCCGATGCCTTGCAGCTCGATGTGCGCGCGAAACCGGCAAGCTGGGGATCCGCGCCATGGTTGCCGGCGGCATCGCTCATGCTCAGCGACGAAAGTCAGTTGCCCGCTAAAATCCAGGTCGGCGAACCGCTGACGCGCACGCTCAAGCTGCGCGCGCAGGGTCTCGGTTTCGAACAGCTTCCCGAACTGGAAATCGCCGCACCGGCGGGGGCCGAGGTGTATGCGGACAAGCCGCAGACACAGACCCGTGACGATGGCAGCTGGCTGTATGGCGAGCGCACGCGCAAGTTTGCCATCGTGCCGACGCGGCCCGGCACGCTGACCTTGCCGGCGGTCGAGGTGCAATGGTGGAACACGACCGCCGAGCGCATGGAAACGGCAAGTCTGCCGGCGCGCGAGATCAAGGTGACAGGTGCGGCACTGACGCCTTCAGCCGCTCCGCCCATCGAGCCTTCCCCTTCGCCATCGTCAATGTCAGCCACGACCAGCCCGGCGCCGGTGATTTATCCGTCGCCAGCCGGCGGCGCGGAGCTGCGCTTCTGGCGGTGGTCGAGCGCCCTGCTGGGCGGCTTGTGGTTGCTTACGCTGGCGCTGTGGTGGCGCTCGAGAAAGGCAATGCATGGCGCCCGGGTTGCCGCCACGCAGCCGACGCCGGCACCGGCTCGCAGCGTGTTCCTGCGCGCCTGCTCCATGGGCGATCTGAGTGGTGCCGAGCGCGCGCTGGTGGCCTGGGCGCGCAGGGAGAAGGCCGACATCCTCAATCTCGGCAGCCTGGCGACGGCACTCGATGATCCGGTGCAGCGCGCGGCGCTCGATGAACTCCAGCGCATGCGCTACGCCGGGGCCAGCGCGGAAGGACTTGGTGCGCGCCTGACCCGCGCTTTCCGCGGCGGTTTTGCCTGGTCCAAACCAGCCGCCGCGAGCGCTCCCGTCTCGCCGTTGCCGCCGCTGTATCCAGGCCGAGAATAGCTGCCCGTTGATCCAGCCAGCCACGTGCAGGACACCCGGCGCCGCCGTGATTGTTGAATCGCGCGGTGCGTTTGCCCGGTGCAGCGGACGCACTATAGAATCGAGCAAAGCGGCGCGAGCCATGCGGGAGATCGCAATGATCGCCCGCGTTTCGACCTGCGCCGGCGATTCGTTCGCGGCGATGTGCATCCGCTGATGACATGACGGGGTGGCTGCCCCGGTTGCCGGAGACACCGACAATCCTTTCCGCGAGTGCTGGGACCGATGCCTGACTACGCACTGCCAAGCGCCATCATCTGCCTGCCCTTCGTGGTCAGCGTGATGGTGCTGTTGCTGCGTGGCCTCGGTCGTCGACAGAATTTGTCGGCATGGTTGATGACCAGCACCGGCCTGCTTGTACTGCTGCTGTCGGCGTACCTGTATCCGGCAATAGCAGACGGCGGCGTGGTACGCCAGGTGATCCCGTGGGTGCCGGGGCTGGGCCTGGACCTGGTCCTGCGCATCGACGGCTTCGGCTGGCTGTTCATGCTGCTGATCAGCGGCATCGGCGCGCTGGTTGGCGTGTACGCGCGTTACTACATGTCGCCGGACGATCCGCTGGCGCGTTTCTTTGCGTTGTTGCTGGCGTTCATGGGTTCGATGCTGGGCATCGTCATGTCCGGCAACGTCATCCAGCTGGTGTTCTTCTGGGAACTGACCAGCTTCTTCTCCTTCCTGCTGATCGGTTACTGGTACAACGGAGCTTCCGCCCGCGACGGCGCGCGCATGGCGCTGATCGTCACCTCCGGTGGCGGCCTGTGCCTGTTCGGCGGCGTGCTGCTGCTCGGCCACATTATCGGCAGCTACGACCTCGAGGCGATTCTCGCCGCCGGTGATGTGGTGCGCGCGCATCCCTGGTACGTGCCGACGCTGATCCTGATCCTCCTCGGCGCGTTCACCAAGAGCGCGCAATTCCCCTTCCACTTCTGGCTGCCGCAAGCCATGTCGGCGCCGACGCCGGCATCGGCCTACCTGCATTCGGCGACGATGGTGAAGGCGGGCGTGTTCCTGCTGGTGCGCTTCTGGCCGGTGCTCGGCGGCACCACCGAGTGGTCCTGGATAGTCGGCGGCATCGGCATGATCAGCCTGGTCCTCGGTGCCTATTCGGCGATGTTTGAGCAGGATCTGAAAGGCGTGCTGGCCTATTCGACGATCAGCCACCTCGGCCTGATCACCATGCTGGTGGGGCTGGGCAGCACGTTGGGCGTGGTCGCAGCCATCTTCCACATTGTCAATCACGCGACCTTCAAGGCCTCCTTGTTCATGGCCGCCGGTGCCGTCGATCACGAGACCGACACCCGCGACCTGCGCAAGCTGGGCGGCTTGCGCCGGTTCATGCCGATCACCGCGACCCTGGCCCTCGTCGCCGGCGCGGCGATGGCCGGCGTGCCGCTGTTGAATGGCTTCCTGTCCAAGGAAATGTTTTTCGCCGAGACGCTGGCGGTAGGCCAGGGTCCGCTGCTTGATGCGCTTTCGGTGGTGATCGCCGTGGCCGCCAGCGCGTTTGGCGTGGCCTATTCGCTGCGCTTCGTCGGCGGCGTGTTCTTCGGTCGGGTGGCGGACGATTTGCCGCGCAAGCCGCACGAGCCGCCCTTGTGGATGCGTTTCCCGATCGGCTTCCTTGCCTTGCTCTGCCTGCTCGTCGGCATGCTGCCGGCACGCATGATCGGACCCTCGCTGGATGCGGCGGCGCGCTCGGTACTCGGTGGCGACATGCCGAGTTACAGCCTGGCGGTGTGGCATGGCCTGACCACGCCATTGCTGATGAGCATTTTTGCATTTGTCACTGGTTGCCTGCTGTATGTCCGCCTGCGCAAATATTTCTTCAGTTGCGAAGCTGCTCCGCTGACCGGGCGGTTGAGCGGCAAGCGCATCTTCGAGCGCGTGCTGGCAGTGGCCGCCGCCGATGTGCCGCAACGCATCGAGCGCCGTTACCCGAGCCGGCGCCTGCAGTCGCAACTGCTGATGATCGTGCTGCTGGCGCTGGCTGCAGGCTGGATTGCCGCAGCCAGCGCCCCGCTCGGACTCGACCTGGGGGGATCCGACATTGATCCCGCCTTTGCATTGTTGTGGCTGCTTGGCGCGGTGTGCGCGGTTGGCGCGGCCAGCCAGGCGAAGTTCCACCGCCTCGCTGCGTTGATCCTCACCGGTGGTGCCGGGCTGGTCTCGTGCGTGAGCTTTGTCTGGTTGTCGGCGCCGGATCTGGCGGCGACGCAGTTGCTGGTCGAGGTGGTCACCACGATCCTCATCCTGCTCGGCATGCGCTGGTTGCCCAAGCGCATCGCCGGCATGGCCGTGGAGACGCGCTGGCAACGCTTTCGCCGTCGCCGCGACGTGTTCATCGCCATCGCCGTCGGTGCCGGCGTCGCCAGCCTCGCCTATGCGGCCATGACCCACCCGGTGTCCGAGTCCATCTCGCGCTTCTTCCTCGAAAATGCCTACAGCGGAGGTGGTGGCAACAATGTGGTCAATGTCATCCTCGTCGATTTCCGCGGATTCGACACGCTTGGCGAGATCAGCGTGCTCGCCATCGTCGCGCTGACCGTGTTCGGCCTGCTGCGCCGCTTCCGGCCAGCCGCTGAGAGCATCAGCATGCCCGTGCAGCAACAGCAGCAGACGGCATATGACGCGGCTGAACCCGATCGTGCCGCGGATCACTCGCTGACCGATTACCTGATGATTCCGGGCCTGATCATCCAGTTGCTGTCGCCGGTGATCCTGTTGTTCGGGCTGCACCTGTTCCTGCGTGGCCACGACTTGCCCGGCGGTGGTTTCGTCGCCGGCATCACCGTGTCGGTGGCGCTGATCCTCCTGTACATGGCCGCCGGGGCGCGCTGGGTGGAGACGCGCCTGCGAGTGCTGCCGGTGCGCTGGATTGGCGCAGGCCTGCTGATGGCCGTGCTCACCGGCTTGGGTTCGCTGGCGTTTGGCCATCCATTCATGACCTCGCACTTCCAGTACCTGGATCTGCCGCTGCTTGGACGCATCCCGCTGGCCACCGCCGTGCTGTTTGACCTGGGCGTGTTCGCCGTCGTGGTGGGTGCCACCACGCTGATGCTGATCGCGCTGGCGCATCAGTCGCTGCGCCGCCCACGCCAGTTGCCTGCGGCTGCGGAGGGGGAGGGCTGATGGAACTGGTCCTTGCCATCGCCATCGGCATCCTCGCCGCGTCCGGCGTGTGGCTGTTGCTGCGCCCGCGCACCTTCCAGGTGATCATCGGCCTGACCCTGATCTCGTACGCGGTGAACATGTTCATCTTTTCCATCGGCGGCCTGCGCACCGGTGCCGATCCGGTGCTGAATGGCGGCGACATCGCGCAATACGCCGATCCGCTGCCGCAAGCACTGGTGCTGACCGCGATCGTCATTGGTTTCGCCACCACCGCCTTGTTCCTGGTCGTGCTGTTGACCTCGCGCGGACTTACCGGCAACGATCACGTCGACGGTGAGGACGGCACGCCGTGAGCAGCCACCTGGCCATCCTGCCTGTCATCACGCCACTGCTGGTGGCAGCGCTGCAGTTGCTGGTCGGCGAAAAGCGCCGGCGCACGGTGTTGCTGCTGAGCGTTGTCTCGTGCGTGGTGCTGGTGATCCTGGCCGCGGCGCTGATGCGGACGGTATCGGCCGACGGCGCGCTCGCCGCGGTGTACCGGATTGGCGACTGGCCGGCGCAGTTCGGCATCGTGCTGGTAGCCGATCGGCTTTCCGCCCTGATGGTGTTGCTGACCAGCGTGCTGGCGCTGGCCTTGCTGCCGCATGCGCTGGGCCGCTGGCAGCATCGCGGCGGACACTTCCAGCCGCTGCTGCAGTTCCTGCTGGTCGGCTTGAACGGTGCCTTCCTCACCGGCGACCTGTTCAACCTGTTTGTCTTCTTCGAGGTACTGCTGGCGGCATCGTACGGCCTCGCCCTGCACGGTTCGCGCACGGCGGGTCAGCGCGGGCTTGCACTACATAGCCGTCAACCTGACTGCCTCGATGTTGTTCCTGCTTGGCGTCAGCCTGATCTTCGGTGTCAGTGGCACCTTGAACATGGCGGCACTGGCCGAACTCATCCCGACCGTGCCGGAGCGCACACGCGCGTTGCTGCATGCGGGAGCGGCAATCCTCGGCGTGGCCTTCCTCATCAAGACCGCGATGTGGCCGCTCGGATTCTGGCTGCCGCGCACCTATGCGGCTGCCGCGCCGGCGGTGGCGGCGATGTTCGCGCTGATGACCAAGGTCGGCATCTACGTGCTGTTGCGCCTGGGCCTGCTCCTGTTCGGTGACGAAGCGGGGCCGGCATCCAGCCATTTCGGCAGCGACTGGATGCTGTGGGGCGGCGTGGCGACCATGCTTGCCGGCACCATCGGCATGCTTGGTGCGCGCGATCTCGGCAAGCTGGCCGGCTACAACGTGGTGATTTCCTCGGGCACCCTGCTCGCCGCGATCGGCTTGCAGCATGAGGCGGTGACGGCCGGTGCGCTGGCCTATCTGGTCATTTCCACGCTGGCCATCGCGGCGTTCTTCCTGGTTGCCGGCCTGCTTGCCTCCGACGGTGACGAGGAAACCGATGACACGCTGATCCTCGAGCCGTACGAACAGCCCGGCGAAACCCAGGCGAACGAAAGCCTGTACGCAAAGGAAGACGAGAGCCGCGTCGTGCTGTCCGCGCCAATCGCCATGCTCGGCCTGAGTTTCTCCGCCTGCGCCGTGTTGCTGGCGGGTTTGCCGCCGCTTTCCGGATTCCTCGCCAAGCTCGCCCTGCTGGCACCGATGCTCGATGCCGATGCACGCCCTGGTGCGAGCGTGGTGTTCGGCCTGGTCATCTTTGCCGGATTCTGCACGGTGATCGCCCTGTGCCGCGCCGGCATCCAGATTTTCTGGGTCGAGTCGGAGCGCATCTTCCCGAAAGTCCGCTTGACCGAATCCACCTCGATCGCAATCCTGCTCGGCCTGTGCCTGTTGCTCACTTTGCTGGCCGAGGCGCCCTTGCGCTACCTGCGCGATACCGCCGCGCAACTGCATGCGCCAGCCAGCTACATCCATGCCGTGCTGCCGCCGATGGGGGCCGCACCATGATCCGGCGCTGGTTTCCGCACCCGCTCCTGTCCGCGCTGCTGCTGCTGATCTGGTTGCTGCTCAAGCAGAGCCTGGCCCCCGGCACGATCCTGCTCGGTGCGCTGCTCGGCATTGCCCTGGCGCGCATGTACGACCTGTTGCGACCGCCCAGGGCGCGTGTGCACAATTTTCATCTGCTCGGCGTCTTGTTCGTTCGCGTGACCCTCGACATCTTCCGTTCCAACCTTGCCGTGGCGAGGATCATCCTTGCCCGGAATCGAAGCCTGAACTCCGGCTTCGTCGCCATCCCGCTGGATCTGACCGATCGCCACGGCCTTGCCGTGCTGGCCTGCATCATCACCTCCACGCCCGGCACGATCTGGGTGAGCTACGACTCCAGCGCCAACATCCTGCTCATCCACGTGCTCGACCTGGCCGACGAACAAGTCTGGATCGACACCATCAAGCAGCGTTACGAACGCCTCCTGCTGGGGATCTTCCAATGAGCCACGACTTGCTTGAAGCGGTCATCATCCTCGCCCAATTGCTGCTGCTGCTGGCGATGAGTTTCTCGATCATCCGCATGTTGCGCGGACCGCGTGCGCAAGATCGCGTACTGGCGCTGGACGCGCTGTACGTGAATGCCATGATCCTGCTGCTCACCATTGGCATCCGCAGCAACAGCCTGCTCTATGTCGAGGCCGGGCTGATCATCGGACTGCTCGGGTTTGCCGGCACCGTGGCGCTGTCGAAATTCCTCATGCGCGGGCAGGTGATCGAATGAACCACCTCGACGCCCTGCCGCCATGGGCGGCGATCCTCGTCGCCATCTTCGTCCTGCTGGGCGCGCTGTTCGCCTTCATCGGTTCGCTCGGCCTGCTGCGCCTGAAGAACTTCTATCAGCGCGTGCATGCGCCGACCCTGGGCACCACCCTGGGCACGTTCTTCATGCTTGCCGCCTCGATCACCTGCTCCACCGTGCTGCACGCGCGCCCCATCTACTACGAGATCCTGATCGGCGTCTTCCTCACCCTGACCACACCGATCACCCTGATGCTGCTGGTGCGCGCGGCACTCTATCGTGATCGCGAGGAAGGCTCGCTGGATGTGCCGCACAACCGGCCCGGCGAGTAGCGATCCGCGTTTGCTGCCTGCAATGAGCGGCCTGGATGCGCACATCTTCGGCGCTGGCGGTTTCGTCGCCTCCGGGCATGCGGCACACTAGGCCGCTTGATCCTTGAACAGGTGCCTGCTCGCATGAACTGTCCTTGCGCAACCAACTGCTCGATCCACGTTGGCGCGGCTTGCCGACGAGGTGGACACGCATGAGTACGCGCAAGCCCATGGCCCTGCATACGAAGATGCTGGTCGGCTTCATCGCCGGTCTCGCTGGCGGCCTGCTCGTGCATTGGTCGAACGGTGGCGATGCGCCGTGGATCCAATGGCTGATGACCTGGATCACGCAGCCGGTCGGCAAGGTCTTCCTGCGCCTGTTGTTCATGCTGGTCATTCCCTTGCTGTTCTCGGCGCTGGTCGTCGGCATTGCCGAAATGGGCGATATCCGTTCGCTCGGCCGGGTTGGCTGGAAGACGCTCGCCTACACGGTGATCGTGTCATCGATCGCGGTGGTCATCGGCGTCAGCCTGGTCAACCTGTTCCAGCCCGGAGCAGGTGTCGATCCCGCGGTTGCGCAGCAACTGCTGCGCGATTCCAGCGACAACGCGCAGAAGATCGTCGCCAGCAGCGCGCTGCACGGCTCGGGCATGGACCTGCTGCTGAACATCGTGCCGACCAATGTCATCCGTGCCGCCGCCGACAACGACATTCTTGCCGTGATGTTCTTCGCCATGATGTTCGGCATCGGCGTGGTGCTGACGAAATCGCCGATGGCAATGAAGACCAAGGAAGTCATCGAGGGCGTATTCGAGATCTCCATGACCCTGATCCACCTGGTCATCCGCTTTGCCCCGTATGCGGTCGCCTGCCTGGTGTTCAATCTCGCTGCCGTATTCGGCTGGGACCTGCTGGCCAAGCTGGCGGGTTATGTCGGCGTCGCCCTGCTGGCCATGGCCATCCATTTTTTCATTGTCTACTCGATCAGCGTGCGCGCCTTTGGCGGCATGTCGCCGGTACGGTTCTTCCGCGGCTCCCAGGAAGCGATCGTCATGGCGTTCTCGACGGCCTCGAGCAATGCCACCCTGCCCACCGCGCTGATGGTGGCCGAGGAGGAACTGAAACTGCCACGGCGCATCTCGCGCTTCGTGCTCACCGTTGGTGCGACCGCCAACCAGAACGGCACGGCGCTGTTCGAGGGCGTCACCGTGCTGTTCCTCGCCCAGTTCTTCAATGTCGACCTCAGCCTCACCCAGCAGTTCGTGGTCATGTTGGTGTGCATTCTCGGTGGCATCGGCACGGCCGGCGTGCCGGCCGGTTCACTGCCGGTGATCGCCATGATCTGCGGCATGGTCGGCGTGCCGCCTGAAGGCATCGGCCTCATCCTTGGCGTCGACCGCTTCCTCGACATGTGTCGGACCACGCTCAATGTGACCGGCGACCTGGCGGCCGCGGTGGTCGTCTCCAATGGCATCGAAGAGCCCGACAACTTGCCTGGCCAGACCTGAGGCGCAGCGACAATGGCAGCGGGGCACGGGGCAATCGCACCCGCCGTGCATGAAAAAGCCGGCCTGTTGCCAGGCCGGCTGGAGAAGCGTCCTTGCCCCGTGGTGGTAAGACCTCAGAAGCGGACTTCGGCGCCGACGGAAACCACGCTCGGATCGAACTTCAAGCCGTTCTTGTCCGCCTTGTAGTAGTCGTAGTTCAGGCCGAGGCTGAAGTTGTCGCTGAAGTCATAACCCACGCCGGCGCCGGCGTACCAGCTGTTCGAGGTGCCATCGGCGTGAACCGGCAGGCCGGCAACCAGTCGGTCACCCTTGATGTCGGCACGGA
Source organism: Lysobacterales bacterium 63-13 (assembly GCA_001899855.1). GTDB lineage: Bacteria > Pseudomonadota > Gammaproteobacteria > Xanthomonadales > Rhodanobacteraceae > Dokdonella. The sequence continues at coordinate 221,504 of MKWR01000027.1, read as the reverse complement.
ACAAGCCGGTGCGACCGCTCAGGTACCAGTTGTCACTCAGGTTCAGGTGGGCGTTGACGCCCGCGGTCCAACCGTTGAGTTCGGCATCGGTGAGGAATTCGCCAGGAACCAACGCGCCTGCCGTGCTGGATTTGGGTGACCATTTGCCAAGATCGGTGTAGCCACCTTCAATGCCAAGGGCGAAGTTCGGTGCCAGCGACCAGCGGTAACCGGCGTTGACGCCGAAAGCGGTGTCATCGTCATCGTAGACGCCCTTGTCGATGGCGGATTGTCCGACGTTGCCGTTGATGAAGAATCCGGCCTTGTCTGCGGCATGGCTGGTGACGGGGAGGGCGGCCAGGCCAGCGGCGGCAATTGCAATGGCGATCAGGGTGGTTTTCATGGGGTAGCTCCAGCTTCTTTTTTGGGGAGGGAACCGCAGGCCTTCGCATGCGGAACGTGCTTGGATCGACAGCGGTGAATGCTGTTCCGTCCTTGCGCCGTGCCCATTAGCTGCGGTTCATTCGGGTAATTTCAATACCCATCGGTGCATTAATTGAGGATCTCGGTGAAAATCCTTGTGTTTCAGGTGGATAAAGGTCGATACCGAGATATTGGCGGGCTTTCCGGCAGGCTCCGCGGGCATTGGCAATATCCGCATTTCCGCGTCGAAATCACCGGGCCGTCATTTCCGCTGGCGCGACCACTTGCCACCCCCGACAAGCCCTGCGAAAAGACAAAGGCCGCCCGGATCGGCGACAATGCGCACCCCTTGCGGTCCACCTGCCGGTCTGGCCGCTGTTTCCAGTCGAGTCCGAACAATGTCGAGCCGCAAAGAACTCGCCAACGCCATTCGTGCGCTGGCCATGGACGCTGTACAAGCCGCGAATTCAGGTCATCCCGGCATGCCCATGGGCATGGCCGACATCGCCGAAGTGCTGTGGAACGATTTCCTCAGGCACAACCCGACGAATCCGCAGTGGGCCAATCGCGATCGCTTCGTGCTTTCCAACGGCCACGGTTCGATGTTGATCTACGCGTTGCTGCACCTGACCGGCTACGCCCTGCCGCTGCAGGAGTTGAAGAACTTCCGCCAACTGCATTCAAAGACTGCCGGTCACCCCGAATACGCCGAGACCCCCGGCGTCGAGACCACCACCGGGCCGCTCGGCCAGGGCCTGGCCAACGCCGTCGGCATGGCCCTTGCCGAACAGGTGCTTGCCGCGCGCTTCAATCGCGGCGGTCTCGACATTGTCGATCACCGCACCTATGTCTTCCTCGGCGACGGTTGCCTGATGGAAGGCATTTCACACGAGGTCGCCTCGCTGGCCGGCACCCTCGGCCTTGGCAAGCTCGTCGCCATCTGGGACGACAACGGCATCTCCATCGATGGCGAGGTCGAAGGCTGGTTCACCGATGACACGCCGAAGCGCTTCGAGGCCTATGGCTGGAACGTGATCCGTGATGTCGATGGCCATGATGCCAACGCGATCAAGGCGGCGATCGAGGCAGCGACCGCGCAGACGCGCAAGCCGACCCTGATCTGCGCCAGGACCATCATTGGCTTTGGATCGCCGAACAAGCAGGGCAAGGAATCCTCGCACGGCGCCGCACTCGGCAAGGATGAAGTCGCCGCGACGCGCGCCAGCCTCGGCTGGAACCATGCCCCGTTCGAGATTCCCGCACAGATCTATTCCGCCTGGAACGCGCAGGCGGCGGGTGCCGAGCGCGAGTCGGTGTGGAATGCGCTGTTTGCCCGCTATCGCGCCGCCCATCCGGAACTGGCCGCCGAATTCGAGCGACGCCAGCGCGGTGTGCTGCCGGACGATTTCGCCAGCCATGCCGATGCCTGGATCGCCAAGCTGCAAGTGGAAGGCCCGGCCGTGGCTTCGCGCAAGGCCTCGCAGATGGCGCTGGATGCCTTTGGCCCCTTGCTGCCCGAGCTGATTGGCGGCTCGGCGGATCTGGCCGGTTCCAACCTGACCATCTGGAAGGGCTCGAAGAACGTCACCAGCCACGATGTCTCGGCCAACTACATCCACTACGGCGTGCGCGAGTTCGGCATGAGCGCGATCGCCAACGGACTCGCCCTGCATGGCGGATTCATTCCCTACGATGCAACCTTCCTGGTCTTTTCCGACTACGCGCGTAGCGCCGTGCGCATGAGTGCGCTGATCCCGACCCGCGCCATCCATGTCTACACGCATGATTCCATCGGCCTTGGCGAAGATGGCCCGACGCACCAGCCGGTCGAGCACCTGGCGAGCCTGCGCCACATCCCGAACAACGATGTCTGGCGCCCCTGCGATGCCGTGGAATCGGCGGTGTCGTGGAAGCGGGCGATCGAGCGCAGCAGCGGTCCCTCGTGCCTGGTCTTCTCGCGGCAGACGCTGGTGCATCAGCCGCGCAATGACGAACAGGTCAGCGCCATCGCCCGCGGCGGCTACGTGCTGTCCGATCCGCCGAGCGCAAAATTCGACGTGATCCTCATAGCCACCGGCTCCGAGGTCGAGGTGGCGATGCAGGCGATGCGCATCCTCGCTGACCAGGGCGTGGCCGCGCGTGTCGTATCGATGCCCTGCACGCGCGTGTTCGATGCGCAGCCGATCGAGTATCGCGAAGGCGTGCTGCCCTCGTGGTGCCGTCGCCGCGTCGCTGTGGAAGCGGGGATCACGGATTTCTGGTGCAAGTACGTCGGCCTCGATGGCGCGGTCGTCGGCCTCGACCGATTCGGCGCATCGGCACCTGCGGAGCAGCTGTACATGCATTTCGGCATCACTGCCGAGGCCGTGGCGGCGCGGGCCAGGGCGCTTGCCTGAGCAAGATGCCGGCTGTGGCAGCAGGCTGCGGCGACGCTGCGTCCATTGCAGCAACAGCTGCGCACAACAATTGATGCAAAGGGAAAACAGGTAAATCAGTGGCAGCGTTCAACAGCGAGCGGGTTCTCAGTGTGCGCCACTGGAACGAATTCCTATTCAGCTTCACGACCACGCGTGATGCCGGCCTGCGCTTTGAAAACGGCCAGTTCATCATGATCGGACTTCCGGTTGATGGACGTCCGCTGCTGCGCGCCTACAGCATTGCCAGTGCCAACTACGAGGAGCATCTCGAGTTCTTCAGCATCAAGGTCGCCGATGGTCCGTTGACATCGCGCCTGCAACATCTTCAGGTCGGCGACGAAATCCTCGTCGGCAGCAAGCCGACAGGCACCCTGCTGCTGCAGGACCTGAAGCCGGGACGGAACCTGTATCTGCTCTCCACCGGCACCGGCCTGGCGCCATTCCTGGCCATCCTGCGCGATCCGGAAACCTGGGAGCGCTTTGACCGGATCATCCTTGCCCACGGCGTGCGCCAGGTCGCCGATCTGGCCTATCGCGAGTATTTCGAAAACGAGCTGCCCAACCACGAGTATTTCGCCGACGCCGTGCGCAGCAAGTTCACCTATTACCCCTGCGTCTCGCGCGAGGCGTTTTTCCACCAGGGCCGCATCGACCAATTGCTCGACAGCGGCAAGCTTGGTGCCGATGTCGGCTTGCCGCCGCTCGACCCCGCCCACGATCGCGTCATGATCTGCGGCAGCACGGCCATGCTCAAGTCGATCAGCAGCCTGCTTGATTCCCGCGGATTCCAGGTCTCGCCACGCATCGGCGTAGCCGGCGATTACGTCATCGAACGCGCCTTCGTCGATCGCTGACGCACCCTCAGTCCAGCGCGCGATTGAGCAGGTTGGCCAGGCGTTTGCCGGCACGCCGGATCTGTCGTTCGGCAATCGGGCGCATGCGTTCGAGATAGGCCTTGTCGATCGTGCGGCCTTGCGGATAGAGGCCTCCATCGCGGCTGATGCGGCAGGATTGTTCGGCCCAGGCCAGCGGATCCGTGCTGTTGTCGGATAGCGGCTGGCGTTCGAGTCGGCGCGCATGATCGTTCCAGCGCAGCCGACGGCTGGCGAGCACGGGCGAATCCCAGATCGCATGCAGGTTGCTGCCCTTGCCATTGAAGCGAACCTGGTGATTGTTGCCGCCACGATCGCTGCGATAGCCCGCGTGCAGCGGCTGGTGCGCGTCACCGACGAAATGCACCAGATAACGCAGCGCTTCGGCACGGCTGCGATCCGTTGCCGATCGATCGCCAAGCACGGCGGCATGGCGCTGGATCGCGGCAACCACGCATTGTCCGTTTGCGCAGATTCGTGGCGCATCATACGTGCAGCGCGAATCGGTAAAATTGACAAAATGCAGGCGTGACGTGGCGCGCGACAACTCGCGTTGCGCCGGATCGCTGCGCATCTCGTCCGCCCAGTTGGCAATGTCCGCCAGCGAACGCGCACCGAGCACGCCGAGCAGGTGACGGACTTCCGCGTGGCTGCGCGAATCAAGCCGCTCCTCGGCGAGCTGGGCGACCATGCGATGTCCGCTCGGGCCCCAGGCCAGGGCGATTGCCGGAAACAGGATGAGCAGCATCGCCAGCAGGCGCGCGCGGCAGTGGCCTCGCGTCACGTCTCGAAGCCCTCGCTCGCCAGCGGAATCCTCAGGTACGCCTGGTCGCCCGTCTCCGGCGGCGGCAAGCGCCCGCCGCGGATATTCACCTGCAGGGCCGGCCACAGCAGTTTCGGCACGGACAGGGTCGCATCGCGCTGCGTGCGCAGGGCGACGAATTCAGGCTCCGTGGTCTCGGCACGAACATGGATGTTGGCGGATTTCTCCGCGCCGATCGTCGTGTGCGACACCGGTTCTTGCGCTTCCGCCGGGTAGTCATGGGCAAGGAACACCCGCGTCGCATCGGGCAGCGAATAGAGGCGCTGGATCGAGTGATACAAGGCGGCCGCGGAAGCACCCGGGAAATCGCAGCGCGCCGTCCCCGCCAGTGGTGCAAACAACGTATCGCCAACAAAGACGGCATCGCCAAACCGATAACTGATGCTGTCCGGAGTGTGTCCCGGCGTGGCGATTACCTGGCCTTCGAGATCGCCGATGCAAAGGGTCTCGCCATCCAGCAGCAGGGCATCGAACTGGCGACCATCGGCGACAAACTGGTCATCGAGGTTCAACGTGCGCTTGAAGGTCTTCTGCACGCTGGTGATCGCATGGCCAATGCCGATCGCCGGTGCCGCGCTGCCCTTGGCAAGCTGCCGCTTGAGCCAAGCCGCCGCGCTCAGATGATCGGCATGCGCATGCGTCTCCAGGATCCAGTCGATGGCAAGTTCGGTGGTCGCCACGTATTCGAGCACGCGTTGCGCGCTCTCGGTGCCGACGCGACCCGAGGGCAGGTCGAAATCCAGCGCCGCATCGATGATCGCCGCCCGCTGCGTCGACGGATCGACGACGACATGCGTCCACGTGCCCGTGGCCGTGTGGTGAAAGCTGCGCACCAGTGGATTCATGCGGCGACCCGGGAATCGGCTGAGCGTCGAATCTAGCAGAGCGTGGCTGACCGTGTACGCAAGTCCGGCAGCTTTGCCGGGAGCATCCCCGGGAGCACCGGCGTCCTCGCCGGCTCTGCAATCACTGTCGGAGGGAACGCCGGCGTTCCCCGGGGTGTTCATGCTCCGGCGCCCAGATCGGGAGAAACAAGGGCTGCATGGTTTGTCGTTGGGATTCAATCAGCATGGACGCCCGCATGCCCCGGGAATCGAGAAGTGCAACCCCTCGGCGCCCTGGAGCCAACCATTCCAATGGATCCATCCGAATGGCGCTGTGCGGCGGGTTGGCGGGACCGTTACAATATGGGCCCTTTCTTTGTCATGGGTCGAGGAGTGTGCAATGTCTGTCAAGGTCGCCATCAATGGCTATGGTCGTATCGGCCGCAACATGCTGCGCGCCCTGTACGAGGCAAAGCGCGCCGGCGAGATCCAGGTCGTTGCGGTCAACGATCTTGGTGACGCGGCGACCAATGCGCACCTGACCCAGTACGACACCGCGCACGGACGTTTCCCGGGTGAGGTCGGTGTCGATGGTGGCGACCTGATCGTCAATGGCGATCGCATCAAGGTGCTTGCCGAACGTGACCCGTCGAAACTGCCGTGGGGCGATCTCGGCGTCGATGTCGTGCTGGAGTCGACCGGCTTCTTCACCAGCAAGGCCAAGGCCAGCGCGCATATCGCCGGTGGCGCGAAGAAGGTGATCATTTCCGCGCCGGGTGGCAACGATGTCGATGGAACCTTTGTCTACGGCGTCAATCACGACAAGCTGACCGCCGCGCACCAGGTCATCTCGAACGCCTCGTGCACGACCAATTGCCTTGCTCCGCTGGCCAAGGCACTGCATGAGAAGATCGGCATCGTGCATGGCCTGATGACGACCATCCACGCCTACACCAACGACCAGGTGCTGACCGACGTCTATCACGCAGACCTGCGTCGCGCGCGCTCGGCCACGCATTCGCAGATTCCGACCAAGACCGGTGCCGCGGCTGCGGTCGGCCTGGTGCTGCCGGAACTCAACGGCAAGCTCGATGGTTTCTCCATGCGCATCCCGACCATCAACGTCTCGGCAGTCGACCTGTCGTTCGTTGCATCGCGCGCGACCAGCAAGGAAGAAATCGACGCGGTCATGCAGGCCGCCGCCGAAGGTGCCTACAAAGGCGTGATCGGCGTCAACACCCAGCCGCTGGTCTCGATCGACTTCAACCACAACCCGCTGTCATCGGTCTACGACGCAACGCAGACGCGCGTCATGGGCGGCACCCTGGTCAAGGTGCTCTCCTGGTACGACAACGAGTGGGGCTTCTCGAACCGCATGCTGGACATGACCCTGGCCTTGGTAAACGCGCGCTGAGGCCGCGCGCTGCGCGCCGGGAATAGGGAATTGGGAAGGCTCGCCAGTGTCCCGTGCACTTGCAGGGGCGACTTCATTCACGATGCTGTTGCTGGGTATTGAAATACATCGCGATTGAAATCGTTCCTGCAACGGGCGGGTTTTTTCTTCCGGTTTTCAACAGCCGAATGGCTGGTCATGCGAATCCCGAGTCGAAACAGCCAGGCCGGACGATGGCGTGCGACGTTTTACGGGAATGTGTTATCTGGAATATGATTCTTGACGAATTTTGCATTCTGACAAGGAAGACCGTCGTGAGAATCCTGTTTCCCGCGGTAATCGCCATCGTCGGCTTGCTGCTGTCCGGCATGGCTCGCGCGGATGATGCCGCCGACCTGCGCGAGACCAGGTTCGCGCGCTGGATGCATGCCGGCTTGCTCGACCCGGAAGCACCGATAGAACAGCGCCGAGCGATAGTCGGAGAACTTGAGGCCATCGCCAAGGATGACACCCAGCCTGGGATTCTATACCTGCTTGGATCGCTGTATCGGCAAGATCCGGCACATTCGAACTCGCCAGTTGAGCAGGATCTCAATCGCGCCCGCGAATTGCTTTCACGCGCTGCGCTGCGCGGAAAGATTCCGGCAATGGCCAAGCTTTCGACGATCGAGTTGCAGTCTGGCAATCGCTTCGAGGCGAATGTGTGGGCACAGCTCTACTATCACTACGCAAAGGATCTGGCCACGGTCGATCCGCGTTGGACAGATGGATTCGCAGCCTCGATCCTGCGCCATGCGCAGGACGGATTTCCGAAAGAGGATATCGAAGCGCTCAGCTCGACTGTCGGTTCAATGATCACTCAATATGACGCTCAGATCCGTCTGGGTCTGAAAAAGCTTGTTGAATCCGAATCAGGGAGTCGCTTTCGCGATGCACGTCCAGGTACGCGCGTGCTGATGAATCCGGAGACCTCGAAAGGCCGCAACCTGGAAGCCGGCATTTCGGAGTACGTGCTCGAATTTGCTGCGGATGGCAGCGTCAAGCAGGCATGGGCGATCGACGCCTGGCCCAATTCTCGACTGGCACGCATCCTGCACAAAATTGCGCTCGGCTATCGCGTCGAACCGGGAGTTGCCCAGGAAGCTTCTGGGATGCTTGCGGTGCTGCACGTTATCCTTGATGACAGGCGCTACAAGATTCACGATGAAGCCGCAAAGGACTGAGGGTTCATTCAGCAGCTTCGTACATTCAATGCGCCACCAGCATCGGCAGATTGCTGTGCTGGAACAGGTGCCGGGTGACACCGCCGAGGACCAGTTCGGTGATGCGCGATTGACCCCAGGCACCGATCACGATCAGATCGGCCTCAGCGGAATTGGCCGCTTCCAGCAGGGCCGGGCCGTGATCCTTGGCGGGCTTGAACGGGCGGAACTCGGCCTCGATGGCGTGGCGATTGAGCCAGGCGCGAAGGTCGATTTTCGGCAGGTTGTCAAAGCCGAGCAGGCCCACATTCGGCTCGCCTTCGAGGACGCTCACCCGCGTGGCGCGCTTGAGCAGGGGCAGGGCGCCGCGGATTGCCAGCATGGATTCGCGGCTTGCATTCCATGCCACCAGCATGTGCTGGCCGACCTTGTCGACGCGGGCACCTTCCGGCACGACCACCACCGGGGCCGATGAACCGAACACGGTTCGCGAGGCGATGCCCCAGCCCACCGGCGCATCCGGATTCGCGCAGGGGCGCTCGGTAATGACCAGGTCCGACCAGCGCGAGGCATGGCACAGCGCATCGATGGCATCACCCTGGACCACCTGGAACTCGCCTTGCAGGCCGTGGCGATCGAGCTCTTCGCGCCACCAGGGCGCACGCGCCCGGGCTTCCTCAAGCAGATGACTGGTCTCGTTGACCTGCACGGCCACGGCTTCCGGGGAAACAAATGCCGCCGTCGACAGGGCAACGACATGCAAGCCGAGCACATGCGCTTCGAGTCGCTTGGCCAGCGCCAGGCCGGCTTCGACGGCCGGGCCCGCGATTTCGCAGTTGCGCAGGTGGATTACGACATCGAATTCGGACATGGCCACATCCTCGGCAGTGGGGGTGGCGTCAGTCTACGCCGAGCCGGCGAAACGCGATCATGCGACGGAATGTCAGCTTTTCGCGCGGGTGATTGTGCGGATCCGGCAAGCCACGCAGAATGAGACCCTTCGTCCGGAAGCAGCACTCATGCGCGCAGTCCCCATCCTCGCCGTATCGTCCCTGATGTTCTTGCTGATGGCATCGGCACAGGCCGCCCCGATCGATTGCGAGCTGCGTTTTTCCATGTCTGGCTGGTCGGTTTTCTACAAGCATTCAACCGGCAGCGGCACGGTGACGTGTGACAACGGGCAAACGATGAAGGTGAAGATCTCGGCCAAGGGTGGCGGTCTCACCTTTGGCAAATCACGCATCGACGACGGTATCGGCAAGTTCACCGAGGTGTATGCGATCGAGGACATCATCGGCGGTTATGCGACGGCCGAAGCGCATGCCGGAGCGAACAAGTCGGCGAGTGCGCGGGTGGTGACCAAGGGCCCGATCTCGCTGGCGCTGTCGGGCAAGGGCCGTGGCTGGGATGTCGGCGTGGCGTTCGGCAACTTCATCATCAGCAGACCCTGAGCCGCGGCTGCCTTCGCCATGAGCCAGTCATCGCCCCATCCGCATTATTCGCGGGCCGAGGAGATCGCCTCGAGCCTGAGCCACGCGCTCGGCATCGTCCTCGGCATTGCCGGACTGGCTGTGCTGGCGGCCTTCGCGACCCTGCATGGCGGCACCTCGCGCATCGTCAGCGTGAGCATCTACGGGACGACCTTGATCCTCCTTTTCACCGCCTCGACGCTGTATCACGCGGTTCCGAATCCGCGCGCCAAGCCGATCCTGCGCGTGCTCGATCATTCGGCGATTTTCCTGCTGATTGCCGGCACCTACACGCCGTTTGCCCTGATCAGCCTGCGCGGGGCATGGGGCTGGAGCCTGTTCGCGATCGTCTGGACACTGGCGATCATCGGCATTGCCCTGGAATTGCGCCATGTGCGCAATCGCGTGGTGGCAGCCCTGCTTTACCTCGGCATGGGCTGGGTCGGCATCGTCGCCATCAAGCCGATGTTGGCCAACATCGAGCCAGGCGGCCTCTGGCTGCTGTTTGCCGGCGGGCTCTGCTACACGCTTGGCGTGCCGTTCTATCTGTGGAAACGGCTGCCCTACAACCACGCCCTGTGGCATTTGTTCGTGCTTGCCGGCAGCGTGCTGCAGTTTTTTTCCGTCCTCCTCTACGTGCTGCCGGACAACTGACGCCGACGCCGCGTGCCCGTCCTCGATGGCCCGGTTCAGAGCAGATAGGCGAGGGCAAACACGCCAAGCATGGTGAAGCACAGCGCGATCTTCGCCAGCGTGCCGAAGATGAAGCCAAGCCAGGCACCGACACCGACGCCGGCCGAGCGCCGGAGTGAGCTGCCGGCAATCAGTTCGCCGGCGACGGCACCGACAAAGGGCCCGAAGATCAAGCCGACGAGGCCGAAAAAGAGCCCGATCACGGTACCCGCCGCGGCGCCGAACAAGGCCCAGCCGCTGGCACCGACGCGCTTGGCCCCGAACACGCTGGCCAGCAGGTCGACGATCACCGACAAGGCAGTCAGCACGCCGAGGATGGTCAGCGTGGGCCAGCCGATATGGCTGAAGTCGCCAACCCAGGCAGCGAGGAACATGCCGGCATAGACGATCGGCACACCCGGCAACGCCGGCAGCACGGTGCCCAGCGTGCCAACGATGATGAGCAGGGCGGCAAGCAGGTAAAGGAGAATCTGTATGGTCATGCGACGGCAATCCGGAATGGAGCGCGGAGTCTAACCTGCGTGCGCAGCGGCTTCCGGGGCAATCTGTCGCCGAGGGCAGGTCGCTGCAGGCGCGGGCGAGCCATCCTTCAGCGCATGCGTCAGCGCCATCATTAGTGTGAGGTGCGTCACATTTTGACGCCGGCGGGAACTCCCCTTGCCCCAGCGGTGGACGCCTCATCTAGCCCCTTCTTTTTGAGAATATCATCTGATTTCAGTTGCTTGCGTCGCATGAAAAGGCGTCGGCGGACTCGGGTCCGGGCTTGGCACAGATCATGCTCAACAAGTGTCGGGCATCCGCCAGCGAAGGATTCGCGGCTGATGCTCCGCGCTGCCACGGCAAAGTGGTTGCGACACACTTCAAGGGGAAAAGCAAATGTATACCAGACAAGGCCGGCTGCGTTCTGCAGTCGTGGCAACGGGTATCTGTGCGTTGACGATTGTCGGCGCGGCTTCGGCGGGAGGCGGCTATGCCCTCCGCAACGGCACCCTCGCCAGCGCTGGCGGTGTCGTGACCAACAATTGCTTCACGCTCAGCTCAACGGTGGGCGAGCCGATTGCGGGATCTGCGAGCAACGGCACGCTGACCGTCACTTCCGGCTTTCAGGCCGTGGCTGCCGCGCGCCAGCAGTCCATCATCTCCGACCGGATCTTCCAGAACGGCTTTGACGCCCAGCAGGGGAATTGCACACCATGAAAACCAGAAATCTTGTTCTCGCCATTGCCGTTGTCCTCGGTGCCTGTTCGGCATCCGCGACGTTTGCCGCAACCACTGCCGCCCAGCTGCCGGATTTTGTCTATCAAGGCAAGATCGAGCAGAACGGAGTGCTGGTGGATGGCAACTTCAACCTGACCTTCTCGCTGTGGGATTCGCCCACGGGTGGCAACCAATTCGGTTCCACGATCAGCGAGTCGAACTATCCCGTCGTGGACGGTGTTTTCAGCATCAATCTGGCCTATCCGGGCGGCTTCACCGGCACCCAGATGTACCTGGAAGTGAGCGTCGGCGGTAGCGTGTTGCCCCGTCAGCCGATCGCCACGGCACCCATTGCGCAATACGCATTGAATGGCGTTCCAGGCGCGCAGGGTCCAGCGGGCCCGCAAGGCCCGGCCGGCACTCCAGGTGCACAAGGCGCGAACGGCCCGCAGGGCCTGCCCGGAAATGACGGTGCACAAGGCCCCATTGGCCCCGCTGGTCCGGCCGGCGCAATCGGCCCGGTCGGCCCCGCTGGTGCGCAGGGCGCTGCGGGAAATGACGGAGCGCCGGGTGCCGCAGGTGCACCGGGCGCGCAGGGTCCGGCTGGACCTCAAGGTGTAGCGGGTCTGGATGGTGCAACCGGTCCGATGGGCCCGGCTGGTCCGCAAGGCTTGGCTGGAAATGATGGAGCTCCAGGCGCGCAAGGTCCAATTGGACTTCAAGGTGTCGCGGGTCTGGATGGTGCAACCGGTCCGATGGGCCCGGCTGGCCCGGCTGGCCCAGCTGGTCCGCAGGGCGCTGCAGGAAATGATGGAGCGCCAGGTACCGCAGGTGCACCGGGCGCACAGGGTCCGGCTGGACCTCAAGGCATCGCGGGTCTGGATGGCGCAACCGGTCCGATGGGCCCGGCTGGCCCAGCTGGTCCGCAGGGCGCTGCGGGAAATGATGGAGCGCCAGGTGCCGCAGGTGCACCGGGCGCGCAAGGTCCGATTGGACTTCAAGGTGTCGCGGGTCTGGATGGTGCAACCGGCCCGATGGGCCCGGCCGGCCCAGCTGGTCCGCAGGGCGCTGCGGGAAATGATGGAGCGCCAGGTGCCGCAGGTGCACCGGGCGCACAGGGTCCGGCTGGACCTCAAGGCATGGCGGGCCTCGATGGTGCAACCGGCCCGATGGGTCCGGCTGGCCCAGCTGGTCCGCAGGGCGCTGCAGGAAATGATGGAGCGCCAGGTGCCGCAGGTGCACCGGGCGCACAGGGTCCGGCTGGACCTCAAGGCATGGCGGGCCTCGATGGTGCAACCGGTCCGATGGGCCCAGTTGGCCCGCAGGGCGCTGCAGGAAATGATGGAGCGCCGGGCGCACCGGGCGTGCAAGGTCCGGCAGGTCCGGCTGGACCCGCGGGAACGCGTGTCCCGTTCTTCGGCAGTTCCTATTTTCCGAACAGCGACGGTGTCTATATCGGCATGGGTGAATCTGCAGCCACGCATGCCAAGGTTGCGCCGCCCATGCCCGTCAGCGGAACGATTGCCGGATTGCAGGTGCGTACCAACAGCACGCCGGGCAATTCCCCGAATCGGTATGACTTCACGGTCTCTGTCAACGGCACGTTGACGACCGTCACCTGTTCGATTGGAACCGGGCAAACCAGCTGCAACGACAGCACGCACAGTGTGGCGATATCCAGTGGCGACACCGTGTCCTTGCTGCAGGCGGGAGTATCGAACCCCACTTCGACATCGGTCACCTGGTCCTACTACATCCAGCAGTAGTCAGCGCAGCAGCAGCGGCTCCCTGCGCTGCTGGACGCTGAAGGAGCATCTGCAAACGCGCCAATGGCGGCCTCGCCATTGGCGATGTTTGCTGGATCGTGGTGATGCGCAGCATGCCTTCCAGGCGCGTCCCCTGCACGGGGCCAGACCCATCCGCTGCATGCCATCTCCCTCCGGCTTGAGCGGATGTCGGGAGGTGACTGCGCACGTGCATTGCGTGGCGCGGAGCCGGCTGTCGGCAGTGAACATTGCGGGCGGGAAGCGACAAGGAGCCATGGAGCTGCAGACGCTGGCGGGAAGTGTGCCCGAGCCACACCGAACGCTGTGGCGGCGCGCTATTCTTCATGCACGATGCAGTCCGCTGCCTTGTCGCGCATTTGCCAGTGATAACGACGGGACCCATGGCCTCCAGCAATCACCAGCACACATCCGAGGCATCCCCCATCGCAGCGGACGAGCGGATCGAGGGTGCTCGACCTGGGGGCGAGGCGCAAGGGCGACTTCGGCGCAGCATCGCGCTGCTGCCGATCGAGATGGCCACGCTGATCGTCCTGGCCGGTATCGCCGTCATGCTGACCGTGACCATGCTGGAGCTGCAGACCAGCGCCACCGCCTACATCGTCGGCGAGAGTCATTGGTCGAAAGCCCAGCAGTACGCCTCGCACGGGCTGCATGGCTACGCGGCCAGCGGCGATGCGCAACAGCTGCAACTTGCCCGCGATGCCTTGCGCGTGCCCTTGGGCGATCACCAGGCGCGCCTTGCCCTGGAGCGGGATCCGCCGGATCTGGCGGCTGCGCGGCAGGGACTCCTGCTCGGCATGAATGCTCCGCAGGATGTCGATCGCATGATCCGCATGTATAGATATTTCCACAATGCTCCATTCTTTCGGGACTCGGTCGCGCAATGGCAGGTCGGCGACGCACATGTCCTCGAATTGCAGGGCATCGCCGACGAGATGGAAGCCGCGCGTGCGGCTGGCCCGGTGACACCCGCGCAGACGCAAGCCTGGCAGCGCCGCATCCTCGAACTCGATGCGACCTTGCGGCCCATTGAAGCGGCTTTTTCGCAGTCGCTGGTGGATGGCACGCGCATGCTGAAGACGATCCTGACCGTTGCCAGCATCGTCCTCTTCCTGGCCATTGCCGGTTTGCTCATGCTCATCCTGCGCTGGAGCCTGCGCCGCATCCACGCCAGCGAGGGCATGTTCCGCTCGGCCTTCCACCAGGCTGCCGTCGGCATGCTGAAGATGAAGCTGGACGGGCGCATCCTCGAGGCGAACGAAGCCATTGGCGAGATCCTCAACTGCCCGCCGCAGGATTTGCAGGGCAAGCTGCTGGGTGAGTTGCTGCATGCCGACGCGCTGGCGCGGATTGCCCGCGACGAAGACGGTGGTATCGACTGGGCATTGTGCGAAAGCCCCATCGAGCAGCGCTTCCTGCGCGCCGATGGTGAAGGTCGCTGGCTGCGCTGGACCGCCTCGATGATCGACAGCGATACGGATGGCGAGGATCGTGTCTTCGCCATCCTCGAGGATGTCTCGGAAAGCCGTCGCCTCGGCGAGGAAATGCGTTACCAGGCCAGCCATGATGCGATGACCGGCCTGGTCAATCGGCGCGAGATCGACAATCGCCTGCAACAGAGCATCGACGATGCACGCAGCTTCGGCGATGCGCACGCCTTCCTGTTCCTGGATCTCGACCAGTTCAAGCTGATCAACGACACCTGTGGCCATGTCGCCGGTGACCAGTTGCTGCGCCAGATCGCCGGCGTGCTGATGCTGCACATGCGCAGCAACGACTGGATGGGGCGTCTCGGCGGCGACGAGTTCGCCATCTTCCTCGGTCGCACCGGGCTCGACGAGGCCTTGCACATTGCCGAGCGGCTGCGGCGTGCCTTGTCGGCATCAACCTTTCCCTGGGACGGCAAGCGTTTCAACGTGACCTGCAGCATCGGCATCGCCCGCGTCAGCGGCGAGCATGTCGATGCCTCCGACGTCCTGCGCGCGGCGGATCGGGCCTGCTACCAGGCCAAGGAAGATGGGCGCAACTGCATCCGCGTGTATCGGGAATCGGACCAGATGATGAGCCGCCGTCGCGATGACCTGGCCTGGGTCGCCGAGATCCGCGAGGCCATTGTCGAGGGGCGCATCCTGCTCTACGCGCAACGCATCGAGGCCTTGCATGGCCCGGCCACACTGGGCTACGAGGTACTCGTGCGCCTGGTCGATGCGCAAGGCGTGGTCTATCCGCCGGAACAATTCCTGCCGGCTGCCGAGCGCTTTGGCGAGGCCATCTCGATTGACCGCCTGGTCATCGCCATGGCCTTGCGCCTGCTGGAGGATCATCCAGCCCACCTGCAGGCGCTCGATCTCTGCCACTTGAATGTCTCGGCGCAATCCATTGCCAATCCCGATTTCCGCAGCCATGTCGCCAACCTGCTCGATATCACCCGCGTGCCGCCGGCAAAGCTGTGCTTCGAGCTGACCGAGACCGCCGCGATCGGCAACATCACCCGGGCCCGCGAGTTCATCGACGAGATGCGCGCACGCGGATGCAGGATTGCCCTGGATGATTTCGGCAGCGGCATGGCATCGTTCGCCTACCTGAAGACCTTGCCGGTCGATGTGCTGAAGATTGACGGTGTCTTCGTCCGCGACCTGGCCAACAACGCGGTCGACCCGGTGCTGGTGCGCTCGATGTGTGAAGTCGCCCGATCACTGGGCAAGACCACGGTTGCCGAGTGGGTCGAGGATCGCGCGCTGATCGATCGCCTGCGCGAGCTCGGCGTCGACCAGGCGCAGGGTTATGGCATCCATGAGCCCTGCGCGCTGGCCGAACTGATTGCCGCAACAACGCCCCACAAGGCCGCCGGAAACTCCTGAGCGCGGTCGCCTCAGCCTTGCCTGACATCGAAACGAATCGGCACCAGGCCGCGCGCTTCGACATTCACGCCATTGACCTGCACCGGGCGGAAGCGCCAGCGCAGCACCGCCTCGCGCGCGGCGCGATCGAGTTGCCGGTAGCCGCTGCTGCGTTCGACGTCGACCTCGATCGGCAGGCCATCCCGCCCGACCTGCACGCGCAACAACACCGTGCCCTGCTCGCCACGCCGCCTTGAATCGATGGGATAGCTGGGCTCGATGATGCTCTCGTAGGCGAGGCTGGCACTGGCCGCGATGGCCGGCACTGCGCTGATGACTTCGGCGCTGTCGTTCGGCTCGCTGACCGGCATGGTCACCGGGATGGCCATGACACTGGCCTCGCGTGCCACGGGTTGGGGTATCGGCACGACTGGTTCATGGTGGCGAACGATGGTTGGCGGTACCGGTTCGGGCGGCACCGCGCTGACCGGAAGCTCGACCACGGGCTCGGGAAAGGTGACCGTGATCACCTTGGGTTCGGGCTTCCAGTTCGGCAGTGCCACCGGCAGGGCAAGCAGCACCAGGGCGGCGACGTGCAAGGCAAGACTGCCGCTGAGGCCGCTGATGCGCAGCCAGTTCCAGGCGGGCTCGAAACTTCCTTTCAGTGCATGGCTTGCCATGATCTTCCCCTTGGCTTGTGGATGGGCGAAGGGTTGCAACGACACGGAAGCGACCGCGGGGTTTGCGGCGATCAGACTGCTGCCGTGGAGTCGAGCAGGAAGGCAATCTTGCGCGCGCGCGGCAGGCGCTTGATCGCGGCTTCGGCGCGCGAGGCGCTGGCCCGATCCGGATACGGGCGCGAGCCAATCAGGCGCAGCGGCGGATTGGCCCGGGTGTAGCGTGCCCCGCGTCCTTCGACATGCGCCAGGTAGCGCGCATCGAGATCATTGGTGATGCCGGCGTAATAGCTGCCGCGGCGGCACTCGAGCAGGTACAGGCACCAGGATTTTTTCGTGGTCGGCTGGCGCACCATGTCAATCCAGGCTCTTGCGCAGGCGGCGTATCGCGATGGCGAGAATGATGGCCACGAAAGCCAGCAGTGACAGCAGTTCGAACCACAGTTCGCCAAGGCCCGCGGCACGCAACATGATGCCGCGGATCAGGCGCAGGAAATGGGTCAGCGGGAAGATCTCGGCGATCCATTGCGCGAGTCGCGGCATGCCGTCGTAGGGAAACATGAAGCCCGACAGCAGGATCTGCGGCAGGAACAGGAAGAATGCCATCTGCATTGCCTGGAACTGGGTCCGCGCCAGGGTGGAAATGAAGATGCCGAGCACCAGCGTCGCCGCGATATAGACCAGCGAGGCAAGATAGACATCCAGCAGCGATCCGCGCACCGGCACGGTGAACACGAGCAGGCCGAGCAGCAGGATCAGGGTGACCTGGATCAGGCCGATGCCGACGTAGGGCAGCACCTTGCCGAGGGTCAGCTCGGCCGGTGACAGCGGCGTGGCAATGAGCATTTCCATGTTGCCGCGCTCGCGTTCGCGGACGATGGCCATGCCGGTGAAGATGGTCATGGTCATTGCCAGGATGACACCGATCAGGCCTGGCACGGTATTGACCTGCGCGCGGCGTTCCGGATTGTAGAAGTTGACAATCTCTACCGGACGCGGCGTCTCCGTGCCGGGCCGATACTGCAGCGATGACAAGGGGAAGCTGGCAAGCTGGCGTGCCGCCGCCTGCACGGACTGGTCGGAACCGTCGACCATGAGCTGCCAGGCGGGCTGGTTGCCGCGCTCCAGGCGCTTCTCGAAATCCGCCGGAATGACCACGGCGGCGCCAATCTCGCCGTCGCGCAGCAGGCTGTCGATCTGTTGCGGCGAGGATGCGCGATGGCGGAAATCGAGCACCTGGGAGGAGGCCAGCTCGGCAACCAGTTCGCGCGAACGCCAGGTGCCGGATTCATCGAGCACGGCGGCCGGCAGGTTGCGGATGTCGAGGTTGATGGCAAAGCCGAACAGCAGCAACTGCAGGATCGGGATGCCGATGATCATGGCAAAGGTCAGGCGGTCGCGCGAAAGCTGGCGAAGCTCCTTGCGGAAGACGGCTTGGAGGCGCCTGCGGTCCACGGTCAGTCCTTGCTCCGGCCACGGGTGACGGCGACAAAGACATCTTCGAGATTGGCCTGGGTCGGCTCGACCCTGGCCTCGACGCCGACTTTTTCCAGCGCCGCGCGCAACCAGTCCACGCCATCCTCCTTGCGATCGGTGAGCACGCGCAGGCTCGCGCCAATCTGCGCCACGCCGAGCACGTGCGGCTGCCTTGCCAGGGCAAGCTGCAGGCGTTGCGGATTGTCGCTGTCGACGCGCAAGGTCATGCCAGGCAGTCTCGCCATCAGTTCGCCGGGCGCGCCGTCGGCAACCAGGCGGCCACGATCGAGGATGGCAAGGCGATGGCAGCGCTCGGCCTCATCCATGTAGTGGGTGGAGACGAGCAGGGTGGTGCCGGCATCGGCGAGCTTGAACAGCGATTCCCAGAAATCACGCCGCGACTGCGGATCGACCGCGCTGGTCGGCTCATCGAGCAGGAGCAGTTCCGGCTTGTGCATGACTGCCGCGGCAAGTGCGAGGCGTTGTCTCTGCCCACCGGACAAGGTGCCGGCGAGCTGTGTGCGCAATTCGCCAAGATGGTACTGGGCGAACAATTCATCAATGCGCAGCTTTGCCGCGCGACCGTCGATGCCATGCACGGCAGCGAGGAATTGCAGGTTTTCGCTGACACTCAGGTCTTCGTAAAGCGAAAATCTCTGCGTCATGTAGCCAATGCGGCGCTTGACCGCTTCCGCCTCGGCGGGCAAGGCATGGCCGAGCACGCTGACCGTGCCTTCGCTGGCGGTAAGCAGGCCGCAGAGCATGCGGATGGTCGTCGATTTTCCGCATCCGTTCGGACCGAGGAAGCCGTAGACCTCGGCACGCTGCACGCGCAGGTCGAGATGATCGACGGCGGTGACGGCGCCGAAGCGCCTGGTCAGGCCCTTGGCGACGATGACCGTTTCGCCTGCTGCGCGCGCAGTCGATGTTGCCGCCTCGCTCATGCTTCAGCGCGCGCCGGCACCGGCGTTGCCGCTGCACTGCGCCTGCGCCGGAATGCCGGCGACCAGCGCGTCCGCATCGGCACCGCCGAGGACCAGCTCGGCGCGATAGGCGAGGCGGCTGGCATCGTCGCCGGTCAAGGCGAAGTAAGGCGTGAACGCCGGATCGGAACGGATGCTGCGCACGCTTGCCGCGAAAGTTCGCGGGCTGCCGGCGACCGTCACCGTGCACGCCGAGCCCTGGCGCACGTTCAGGCGCTGGCTGGCCGGCACATAGACGCGTGCGTAGACCGGCCCGGCGAGCACGCTGGCGAGCACGGCACCGGCAGCCGGCTGGTCGCCGAGCTTGAACGGCAGCGCATCGACGGTGCCGTCGCGCGGCGCGACGACATCGTAGCGGGCGCGTTCCAGCTGCAGTTGGGCGACGGCGGCTTGCGCGCTGGACAGGCTGGCCTCGCCTTGCTCGATATCCTCGATGCGCGTGCCATTGAGACGCTCGGCAAGGCGCGCGCGTGCGCCATCGCGCTGGGCGGCGGCATTGCGCAGCACGGTCTCGGCCTGGTCGAGATCGGCTTGCGCGACCAGGCCGCGCTGGCGCAGTTCGGCGAGGCGATCGCGCTCGCGTCTCGCATTCGCCGTGCTCGAAAGCGCACCTGCCAGGTCGGCGCGCGCGGCATCGATGATTTCGCTGCGCACGCCGTTGCGCAACTCGGCCAGCGCCGATTCGGCGCGGCGGACTTCGGCCTCGGCCTGGGCGATGCGCGCGTCGATGCGGCGGGGATCGAGCGAAAGGATGGCCGCGCCCGCCTGCACCGCTTCACCTTCGGCGACATCGATGCGCGTGATGCGCTCGGAGGCCTGCGCGGTGACCGCGACGCGCTCGCGTTCGAGCGTGCCGAGCAGCAGCGACTCATCGGCACCCTTGCAGCCAGCGAGTGCGGACAGCAGGGCGAGGCCCGGCACGATCAATCGGTTCATGGCGCAGCCTCCGGCCGGGATCAGGCGGTCACAGCGGCACCGCGCTGCGCAACACGGGATACAGGTTGAAGCGCTCATCCCACGAGGCGTGGCGCTGGGCGAAGAAGGTCAGTCGCGCGAAGGGATCCTTGGCAAAGTCCGCGTCGCTGGCCAGGCGCGCGTTGAACTCCGCGGCAACCTGCGGATCATCCTTGAGCATCTGTCGCGCCACGTCCTCGGCGACATAGGGTTCCATGTATTCCTTCATCTCGAAGGCACCGTTGAATTCGCCCCACGCGGCCAGCGAGTCGGGTGCCTGCGGTTCAAGCATGGCGATCAGCAGGCGTGCCTTGGCCTGCCGGATCGGCACGAACAGCGAACCGGCGGAAATGTCGCGGGTTTCATTTTTCCAGCTGCCTTCGAGGGTCAGCGTCTGGTGATCCTCGAATGGCTTCGCGCCGAACGTCGTCTTGCTGGCGCGAAACGACTGCAGCGCGGCTTTCGGCAAGGGATGTTCGATGATATGGAAGGCGATGCCATGCAAGGCGAGTCTTGCGCCGACCTTTTCCGCGTGTGCGGCGGGGATCACATACCCGCCTTGTGGCGCGCTGATCGTGGCGTCGGCTTGCACATCGTCACGCAGCGGGATTTTCCAGATCATCGGCCTGGATTCGTCGTAGCGGGTCATCAGCACGCCGGAAATTTCCGAGGGCGTGCGCGTGTAGGCATAGCCGCGGAAGTCGATCAGGTGGCTCTTCTCGCTGGCCTTGTAGCTCAGCGGCACTTCTCTGCCCCCCAATTGCGCCGCGCGTTGATCGGCGGCCGCGGCAAGCGTCTGCCAGGCGCGGCCATGCTCGGCGGTCAGTTCCAGCATGTCGACGATGGTGTTGCGGGTGGCGCGCACGCGCGTCGCATAATCCTTCCACGAGTGGGTTTCGACGAGCACGCCAAAGCGGTTGCGCAAGGGCATGTAGCCATGCGAGAAGCGCGGCGGCGGCACGCCATCGGCAAAGCCCGATTGCGGATTGTCGTACTCGACAAACGAGGGATAGAACGACAGCGGCAACGAGCCTTGCCTGGCGAGGCGTTCGACCACCGCGCTGCGCAGGGCGAGGCCGGCCTTGCGCATGTCGCCATCACCCGAATACACGGGTTCGACATTGATCGAGATGTCATGTTCGAACTGCGCGCCATCGGTGACATGCAGGTCGACCAGGGCAATCGGATCCCAGGCATTCATCAGTGCCAGCATGGCCTGCATTTCGGGCGCATCGGCCTTGACGTAGTCGCGATTGAGATTGAGGTTCTGCGCCGTCGTGCGCCAGCCCATCTCCTCGGGGCCGCGCTGGTTCGGCCGGTTCCACGCCTTGAAGCGTTCGTGGCCATCGACATTGAAGACCGGCACGAACACCCAGACCAGCTTGTCCAGCACGCCCTTGGCCAGGCGTCCTTCGAGCACTTCACGCAGGACCAGGAAACCGGCGTCCTTGCCATCGATCTCGCCGGCGTGGATGCCGCCTTGCATCAGCACCACCGGCAGCTTGCGCGCTTGCGCGGATTCAGGTTCCAGCGCACCGCTGCGCGAAACGGCCAGGGCCTGCATCGGCCGTCCTTCCGGGGTCTTGCCAAACTCGATGCAGCGCACGGCTTGCGGATATTTCCCGGCAAACGCGGCGCAGAGGCGGATCACCTCGTCATAGTGGCCGGTGCGCTTGAATGCGGATTGCTCGGCGAGCGTCGCCAGCGGGTCGCTTGCGGCAATGGCGCAGGGGAAGAAGCACAGGGCGAGCAAGGCGGTGAGGACGGTACGCATCATCGGGGCAGCCGTGGGAAGGATGCGCCGATGGTAGCGCAGGGCCATGCCGCTGGAATCGGGACCCGCGCTTCGTGCCATGATTTCGGCATTCCACAGTGAGCCAGCGTGCCGCGCATGTCTGCCAGGAAATCCGTCAACGGCTTGCCCGCCAAGGCACTCGTCATCGCCCATCGCGGGGCCAGCGCCTTGCGTCCAGAACACACGCTGGCCGCCTATGCAAAGGCCATTGCCGACGGTGCCGACTACATCGAACCGGATCTGGTCATGACCGGCGACGGCGTTCTCGTCGCCCGCCATGAGGTGGAACTGAGCCGCTCGACCGACGTTGCCGAGCATCCCGGATTCGCCGCGCGACGTCGTGTGAAAGAGGTGGATGGCGTCAGCGTCAGCGGCTGGTTCTGTGACGACTTCAGCTTTGCCGAACTGCGTCGCTTGCGCTGTCGCGAGCCAATGCCGGACTTGCGCAGCCGCACGCATGACGGGCTGTACATGATCCCCAGCTTCACCGAGATCGTCGAACTTGCCGAACGCGAGGCGCACGCCGGCGGGCGTCCCATCGGCATCATCCCGGAAATCAAGAATTCGACCTGGTTCCATGCCCGCGGCCTGCATCCCGAGCCGGCCATCGTTGCGGCACTGGATGGCCATGCCTACCTGCGACATGCGCCGTTTGCCATCCAGTCATTCGAGGTTTCCAACCTGCGCGCCTTGCATGGACTGCTCGGCGATCGCGCCAACATCGCCCTGGTGCAACTGATTGGCGATGCCGGGCAGGTGCCCTTCGATCTGCTGGGTCGCGGCGATGCGCAGCAGACCTATGCAGCGATGCTGGGCCCGGCTGGCCTGGCCGAGATCTCCCGCTACGCCAAAGTCGTCGCCGCCCATGTGCGTGCGATTCTTCCCCTCGATGCACAAGGCGGCTTGCCCGGACGCGGCGCAGCGTGGCTTGCCGAGGCGCATGCGCTCGGCCTGCACGTGCATGCCTGGACCCTGCGCCCGGAAAACCGCTTCCTGCCGGCGGCCTTGCGCTGTGGCAGCGATCCCGCGCAGCGCTGCGAACGAGGTTGCCTTGCCGAAATGCGGGCCTTGATCGAAGCCGGCGTGGATGGCTTGTTCACCGATGATCCGGCGCTTGGCCGGCGCGCGGTCGATGGCGCAGCCGCGATCGACTGAAACAAAAAACCGCCAGCGGGGGCGCTGGCGGTCTGTACATCAACCCGAAGTTGGAGAGGATCCGAGTCCGCGCAGTCTGCCAGCGCATTGTTGCAGGCTTCTTACAGATCCCCGGTCGCATCGCATCGCACTTGTCCCGGCAGTCTCCGTTCATACCAGGGCCGCGTGCGCTTGACCAAGGCGACGATCGAGAGCATCACCGGAACCTCGACAAGGACGCCGACCACGGTAGCCAGGGCTGCGCCCGAATCGAGACCGAACAGGCTGATCGCGGCGGCCACTGCCAGCTCGAAGAAGTTCGAAGCGCCAATCAGGGCTGCCGGCGCGGCCACGCACCAGGCAACGCCGAAGCGCTTGCTCAGCCAGTAGGCGAGCCCGGCATTGAGATAGACCTGGAACAGGATCGGCACGGCGAGGAGGGCGATGATCAGCGGCCGCGCGAGGATGGCTTCGCCCTGGAAGCCGAACAGCAGGACCAGGGTGCACAGCAGAGCGCCCAGCGAGAGCGGTTGCAGGATCCGCAACGTCCGCTGCAGGGCGTCGCCGCCACGGCGGATCAGCAACCTGCGCAACAGTTGGGCGACGATCACGGGCAGCACGATGTACAGCGCCACCGACAGCAGCAAGGTGTCCCACGGCACGCTGATCGAGGCGACGCCGAGCAGCAGGGCAACCAGTGGCGCAAATGCAAAGACCATGATGAGGTCATTCAGCGCGACCTGGCTCAGCGTGAAGTGCGGTTCGCCCTCGCAGAGATTCGACCAGACAAACACCATTGCCGTGCAAGGCGCTGCCGCAAGCAGGATCAGCCCGGCCATGTAGGAATGGATTTCCTCGGCAGGCAGCCATTGGGCGAACAGGCCGCCGATGAAGATTGCCCCGAGCAGTGCCATTGAGAACGGCTTGACTGCCCAGTTGATGAACAAGGTCACGCCGATGCCGCGCCAGTGCTGGCGCACCGAGTCGAGCGCGGCAAAGTCGATCTTCAGCAGCATCGGCACGATCATCAGCCAGACCAGCACCGCGACAATCAGGTTGACGTGGGCAAACTCGATTGCGGCGATGCGCGCAAAGCCACCGGGCGTGAGGTGACCGAGGGCAATGCCGACGACGATGCACAGCGCGACCCAGACGCTGAGATAGCGCTCGAACGTGCCAAGGCCGCTCCGGGGATTCGCCTGCTGCGGGGCTTCGAGGACGGTTTCGCTCATGGCTCGCGGCCGGACATCGCGGTGGCGCCTTGCTGACGACCAATCTCGTGCAGGTGCGCAGTCAAGGCGGTGCGATCGAGGCGCTCGAACGGCAGCGCGATGAACGCCGCGATGCGATTCTTCAGATGACGAAAGGCGGCGGCGAATGCCTGCTTGCGTTCGAGCTCGGTACCGGCAACGGCTGCAGGATCCTCGATGCCCCAATGCGCCGTCTGCGGATGACCGGGCCAGATGGGACACACCTCGCCGGCAGCGTTGTCGCAAACAGTGAAGATGAAATCCAGTTGCGGCGCAGCGGGTTTCTCGAATTCATCCCAGCTTTTCGAGTGCAATCCGTTTATCGGATAGCCGAGGCTGGCCAGGGTTTCGATGGCCAGTGGATGCACCGCGCCCTTGGGCATGCTGCCGGCGGAAAATGCGCGGAAGCGTCCTTCGCCATCCTTGCGCAGGATTGCCTCGGCAAGGATCGAACGGGCGGAATTGCCGGTGCAGAGAAAGAGAACGTTGAACACGCGCTGGGTCATGGCGGCTGGCGGATGGCAAGGGAGAAGGGAGGCGGGTTGTCAGGCGGGGGTTGCTGCGCAGCATGGCGTCAATGCGGCGATCAAGGGCGCGCAGATTTCCGCGCGGCCGTTGCAGCAATCCTTGAGCAGGTACAAGTTCAATTCGCGGAAGCGATCGAGATTGGCGCGATAGGTGATGGAGCGGCCGTTGCGCGTGGAACCGGCGAGTCCGGCGTTGACCAGGATCGCCAGGTGGGTCGAGGACGTGTTCTGCGGGATGCCCAGTTTGCGGGCGATGTCACCGGCTGGCAGGCCGCCCGGTTCATGGCCGACGAGCAGCCGAAACGCCTGCAGGCGCGTCGACTGGGCGAGGGCGGCGAGCATCGAGCTTGCTTCGTTTATATCCATGTATCAAGAATAGCCGATATATGAAGTGAATGAAACCACGCGATGCTGGCTGCACGAGCGTGGCGAAATCATTGGCCGAAGTTCCTGGCCATTCCATGGCGAACGCGTTGACGATCATTCGTGGACTGGCTCTCGATCGCCCGGCCGCCTGCTTGCCGTGTGAAATTTCATGTCTGCGCGACGGCAGCGCCGCCACTGCGCGGGTTCACCCGGCACGCTGTGACTTTCTGCACGCGCCGGCAGACCTTTGTTCAGGTCTGATGCGTGATCGATCCTCGGATTTTCGAGCCTTGACAGGAGCAAGCAGGCCAAATACGGTTGCAAAGTGTATTTGGTTCAACCGTTCAACCACCTGCTGCACCTGCGGCTTCGTCCAACCCACCCCTGCTTGCAACTTCGACAGCGCGCATGTCGGGGCGCGGCTTACTCTGGAGTTCAACATGTTTCGTGCAATTTCCCTTGCCGCCTTCACCCTGATGCTGGCCGCATCCCCCGTGCTGGCGAAGAAGCAGGCACAGGAAAACGTGATCATCGCGGACTCGGCGGAAAAGTTCGCCGTGCTGGTGGACAAGATCCGCAGCCAGATGGCGACCGGACAACGCTACGAGTTCCTCAGCCCGGCCGATCGCAAGCTGGTCAATGATTCCCTGGACAAGATGGGCAGCCTGCTCCAGGCCAATGGTTCGGTCGAGGCCATGAACATGGGTGACCGCACGCGGCTCTTCAACGAACAGGAACGCGCCAACGGCATCCTTGCCAAGAACGCCGATGATCGCCTGGTCTGCACGCGCGTCGCCCCGACCGGTTCGCACCGGCCGGTGACCGACTGCAAGACCTACCGTGAGCTTGAGGAAATTCGCAAGGACACCAAAACCCAGCTGCGTGAATTCAAGAGAGGCGGTCCCTGAGCCTGCGCACATTGATGGCTCGATTGGCGAGCGTTTGACAGTCGAGCCGCAAGCAAAAACCGCAGCCCACGCTGCGGTTTTTTTATGGCCAAGGATGGCCTGTATGCCGACAACGCAGGACGACTGCATGGATGCAGGAGGTACGCATCCATGGATGGATGCGGTAGAACGGCGTCGGGAACGGCCGTCGAGAGCAACGCAGGAGCAGTTGCCGAGCAGTTGCAGGCGATGCTATGGATGATGTCAGCGCACAGCGCTGACCCACACCAGCAATCGACCAGAGAGCCCTGTGGGTTCGATCTGTGATCGAACGCTCTTCTTCCAAGCAGTTGCAGGCAATGCCAAGGATGGCCTGTATGCCGACAACGCAGGACGACTGCACGGATGCAGGAGGTACGCATCCATGGATGGATGCGGTAGAACGGCGTCGGGAACGGCCGTCGAGAGCAACGCAGGAGCAGTTGCCGGGCAGTTGCAGGCGATGCCGGCAGGCTGCCCTGCTACGCACGCAAACAGCGCCTTGAGCGTGCTGCAGTGAGCCAGGAATTCCCTGTGTCGGCGCTGACCGGCGTCCTCGATGGCGACCCGCACGCGAGGAGATCTACCGCCCACGCGATTTCCTCGATCAAATTACGATAGACATCGTACGCGCAATATCGTATGTTCCGTCGGCGGTCGCCTTGGCGTGGCTTCCGCAGGCAAGCCAACCCGCTCCCGTGCCGCAACGTCGAATCTGCAAGCCGGGGCATCACCCAATCTGGAGTTCAACATGTTTCGTGCAATTTCATTGGTTGCCCTCACCCTGATGCTGGCTGGCTCACCCGTGCTGGCCAAGCAAAAAGCGCAGGAAAACGTGGTCATCGCCGACACTGCCGAGAAGTTCGCCGTGCTGGTGGACAAGATCCGCAGCCAGATGGCGACCGGACAACGCTATGAGTTCCTCAGTGCCAGCGACCGCAAGAAGGTCAACCAGTCGCTGGACAGGATGAGTGCATTGCTCGATGCCAGTGGCTCGGTCGAGGCCATGACCAAGGACAATCGCGCGCTGCTCTTCAATGAGCAGGAAAAAGCCAACGGCATCCTCGCCCGCAATGCAGACGATCGGCTGATTTGCACGCGCGTTGCACCAACCGGCTCGCATCGCCCGGTGACCGACTGCAAGACCTACCGCGAGACCGAGGAAATCCGCAAGAATTCCCGCACCCAGCTCAACGAAATGACGCGCTACCGCGGCAATCCGGGTCCGCAAAACTGAGGTTTCGTGCCGGCGTCCTGCGCCGGTCGATGACCGCAAGAGCCGCAGCCCAGCCTGCGGCTTTTTCTTGCGCGCCGCTTGCTCCGTGCTCGCGACGTGCATCCGTGCAAGGTGGCAATGCCGGATCCATCCTGCGCGTGGCGCCCTCGCTGCAGTCCGCGGATGCAGCGTTCAGTGTATGGTCGCCCGCAGGCGCGCAGGCAGGCGGGACGACGAACCCGCGGCACCTCCGGGAGGCGCGCCATCACCATCAACCTGCGCCACGATCTTCATCGACGAGGAAACCCGCCATGACCCTCCTGATTCTCGGTTTGCTGATACTGCTCGGTACCCATTCCGTGCGCGTCTTCGCCGACGGCTTCCGCGAGCGCATGATTGCGAAATTGGGCACGAATGGCTGGAAGGCGGTTTACGCCGTGCTGTCACTCGCGGGATTCGTGTTGATCGTCTGGGGTTTTGACCTTGCCCGCCAGCAGCCGGTGTCGCTTTACGTGCCACCACTCGCGCTGCGCCATGCCAATTCCCTGTTCACCCTGCTTGCCTTCGTCCTTGTCGCGGCGGCTTATGTTCCGCGCAATCACCTGAAGGCCTGGCTCGGGCATCCAATGCTGGCCGGCGTCAAGTTGTGGGCACTCGGTCATCTGCTCGCCACCGGTTTCCTGCATGACGTCATCCTGTTTGGCAGTTTCCTGGCCTGGGCCATTGTCCTTTTCGCGACTTCGCGCCGGCGTGATCGCCGCAACGGCGTGACCTGGGCGCGCGGCACCGTCGCCGGTGATCTGCTGACCGGCATCGCCGGCATCGGTGCGTGGGCGGCGTTTGCCTTCTGGGCCCACCTGCACTGGATTGGCGTTGCGCCCATCGCCGGGGTCGGTGGTTGAGTTTGAATCGCCGTTTCGCCGTCGGTTCCGGGCAGGGCAAAAACCGCCACGCGCACGGGTTCGCGGCCATCACCGAGCCGCTTCACGTAGAATCGCGCCATGTCCCCGCTTGCAGATATTCCGGCCGCGAACCCGTGGCGGCTTTCCGTTGCGCCGATGATGGACTGGACCGATCGGCACTGCCGCTACTTCCATCGCCTGTTGTCCCCGCATGCGCGCTTGTACACGGAGATGGTCACGTCGCCGGCGCTGATCCATGGCGATCGCGAACGCCTGCTCGGCTTTGATCGCGCCGAGCATCCGCTGGCCCTGCAACTGGGGGGCTCCGATCCGCGCGAGCTGGCCGAGGCCGCGCGGATTGCCGTGCAATACGGCTATGACGAGATCAATCTCAATGTCGGCTGTCCGTCCGATCGCGTGCAATCCGGCCGCTTTGGCGCCTGCCTGATGCGCGAACCGGCACTTGTCGCCGAGTGCTTCGCGGCGATGCAGGAAGCGGTGGCCATTCCCGTCACCATCAAATGCCGGCTCGGCGTCGATGCGCAGGATGAGTACGCCGACCTCCAGCATTTCATCGGGGCAGTCAGTGCGAAGGGTTGCATGGTCTTCGTCGTGCACGCGCGCAAGGCCTGGCTGCAGGGCCTTTCGCCGAAGGAAAACCGCGATGTGCCGCCGCTCAATTACGAGCGCGTGTATCAATTGAAGCGCGATTTTCCGCAGCTGACCATCATCATCAACGGCGGCATCGACAAGGTCGTGGAAGTGCAGAACCACCTGCGCCATGTCGATGGAGCCATGCTCGGCCGCGTTGCCTATCACGAGCCGTATCGGCTTGCCGAACTCGAACAGGCGCTCCACGCAACGCCGTTGCCGGCGCGCGAGGAAGTGATCGAGCGCATGCGTCCGTATATCGAGGCCCATCTGGCCGCCGGTGGCAAGCTGCAGCACATCAGTCGGCATATGCTTGGCCTGTATCAAGGCTTGCCCGGCGCGCGACGCTGGCGACGCCACCTCAGCGAGAACGCCCATCGCACCGATGCCGGCATCGCGGTCATCGACGAGGCCCTGGAAGCCTGCCGCACGCAACCGAGCCGACGCATCGCCTGAAGCCACTGTCGTGAGCCTTGGTGCTGCCGTTCCGGTCAAACCGGAACGACTGGCCCCGGCAAATCCGGCTTCCGTGTTGCAACGCAACAGGGCGGATTTGCGCAGCGATGCCCGCGCGTTAACCTCGTGTTATCGTTGCCGCCGTGTTTGGAACTGACGGATCTCATTCGCTCAATCGGGGAGTACAGGAATGAACAAGTTACTCGTAACTGCTGTGGCAATCGGACTGGCCGGCATGACCGGCAGTGCATGGGCGATTACCGACAACGAGGCCAATGCCAGCCTGCCCTTCAGCTTTTCCAACCCGGGTGCGCGTGCGCTCGGCATGGGTGGCGCCTTCCTCGGCCTTGCCGATGACGCATCGGCGGCCTATGCGAATCCCGCCGGACTGACGCAACTGGTCAGTCCCGAAGTGTCGGCCGAACTGCGCTCGGTCAGCACCAACACGCGCTGGCTCGATGGCGGCACGGCCCAGTACAACGGTTTCAATTCCTCGGGCCTCAATTACTCCTCCCAGGATGACCGCACCAATTCGCTGCGTTCGTTCTCGTTTGTCTATCCCGGCGAGCGCATGTCGTTCGCGATCTACCGCTACGAGGTCATCAACTACGATTCGGACTTCCAGAGTGCGGGCGCAGTGACCGTCACCGGTGACGGCAGCGGCTACACCGGCAATGTCTTTGCCTATGACGTGAACACCAGTTTCGGCGTCGACAGCTATGGCGTGGCCATGGGCTTCAAGGCCAGCGACCGTCTTTCCTTCGGCCTTGGCATCAACTACTACCTGCTCGACATCCGCACCACGACCGATCGCTTTTCGCCGCAGGATGGATCGCAATTGAGCCGTGAAGCAAACCTCGATGGTGATGGCAAGGTCGGCTTCACCCTTGGCGCGCGCCTCGTCCTCACCGATTGGCTGAGCGGCGGGCTCTCCTATCGGCATGCGCCGTCGCTGGACTATGACGCGGTGCTGTCGTCGCCGAATTTCCCCGGCGAATCGATCAAGCTCGGCACCTCGTTGAACGTGCCGGATGTTTTCGGCATCGGCCTCAGCGTTCGCCCCAGCGATGCCTGGGTCATCAACCTCGATGTCAGTCGCGTGGCCTACTCGCAGGTGACCGACAATCTGGTTTCCCTGTTCGACTCCGATCAGGCCAGCAGCCTGGATCCACTCAAGCTTGACGATGGCACCGAGGTGCGCCTCGGCGCCGAATACACTTTTGCCACCGCGCGCCCGTTCAGCCTGCGCGCGGGCGTCTGGCGCGATCCCGCGCACGAACTGGTCTATCGCGGCAATCCGCCGAATTTCGATCCGGCCACGCAGAATCCCGAGGCCAACGCAGTGACCTTCTCATCCGGGCGCAAAGGCAGCCAGACCCATTACGCCATTGGCGCGGGCATGGCCTTCAGCAAGTTCCAGATCGACATCGGCGCGGATTTCTCGGATACATCCGATACCGTGTCGGCCTCGGGCGTGCTCCGCTTCTGAGCACCGATCCGGCTTGAACCGGCACTACGCGCCATCCCGCTTGTCCCGCGACAGGTGGATGGCGCGTGTTCCCGTCCCGGGGTCCGCAGCTGCCTTGCATCAACGCGAGTTGTAGTAACGGATGAATTTCGGCGAGAAATAATCGGCATCCGGCTTCAGCGTGGAATCCGCCTCGCGTGCCTGGACAACGGCATTGCGGGCGATGCCTTCCGCATCCGTCATTTGTCCCAATTGGCTCAAATTGAATGCAGCGGCTGCTCGCAGCGTGAGCATGTGCCAGCGCAGGCGTGGAGTCGGCGGCACCTGGTTGCTGAGCTTGAGCACGTCGGCGTAGCGGCCACTCAGGTAGGCATCGAGCAGGGGACGCAGGATCTGCGCGGACAGTGGGCTGGATTCGCGGACTTCAGCCGTCGGCGGTCGCGCCGGCGGCGGTGCCTGCACGATGGGGGTTGATGGCGGCGCTGGTTCGCGGCGCGGGGGTGGCGCGGGTTCGGCACGTGGTGCCTGCGCGGGTTCGCTGACGGCCGGCTTGGGCTCGGCAGTCTGGCCCTGGCGCACGAGCTGGTTGCTGCACTCGAGGCGCCCGCGGTTTTCCTCATCGGCCAATGCCGACACCCGGCTGACAACGGCGGCATTGTCGCCCTGCGCCCACAGCGCCAGCGCCTTGTTGCAGTCACCGAGGCGCAACGCGGCAAGCCCGGCATAGTGTTGCGGCACATAGGCCTCGAAGCGCTGGCCGTACAGGCGCACGCGCTCGGCGGCCTTCGGATTGTCGGCGAGCGCACCCTGCATGTGGCGATCGACATCCGCCCAGCGACCATCCTTGGCGGCTTCCAGGCCCCGCGCATAGTCCTGTTTCCAGTCGGCCAGCGCCGGCGTCGCCAGCACGGCGAGCAGGGCCAGCAGGCGGCGCAGCTCAGAGCCGCGCATGCTTGAGGTACTCCTCGGCGCTCAGGGTCGGGAAACTGCCGCTGGTCTGGCTGCTCTTGCCGGCGCTGACCCGCGCAAAGGCGGAAACCGTCTTGCCCGATTGCGGGTGGCGCAAGGTCACGTAATAGCTGCCGGCCGGCAGGGTCAGGGTCAACGGCGTCGTGTGTTCCTCGGGCAGTTCGATGGGCTGGCGCGCGCCATCGAGGACGCGATCGACGATGCCCCAGGGCAGGGCGTTGATCACCAGTTCGCCGTTTTGTGCCGCGAGTTCCGCCGTGCGCTGTTGTTCCAGGGCGGCAATCCGCGTTGCCGCCGCCGATTCGATCGCGGCAAGGGCCTGGCTGTTGCCCAGTTCGCGCGCCGCCATGCGGATTGCCGCCAGGCTGGCATTGCCGGCATCGAGGTTGGCGGCATTGCGCATGTCGTCGGCAAAGACATCGGCCAGCTTCTGCTCGTAGCGGGCACTCTGCTCGGAGCCGGCCGCGCGCAGGCTGAGGATGGCCTCGACGGCAGCGCTGGCATCCTTGCCCACCAGCGGACGCTGCTGGATCAGGGCGGCCAGGCGTTGCTCGCTGGCCAATCGCTCGGCATTGGCCTTTTCCGCCGCTTGGCGCTTGCGCACGTCGGCAATCTGCTCGGCAATGCGGGCATCGTCCGGGTAGGCGAGGGCGGCTGCGCTCGCCAGGGGTACGGCGATGTCCAGCTCGTTGCGCTCGGCGGCACCGCGCAGGGCATCGGCCACCACGCGTGGCAAGGCCTCGCGCAGTTTCAGGGCATCGGGGTTTTGCGGATCGTTCTGCAACAAGGCTTCGAGGACGTCGCGTGCGTTGTCCTTCGCCGGCGGCAGCAAGCGTCCGGATGCAATCGCCGAGCGCGCCAGGTTCAGTTGCGAGGCAATCGCCGCGCGCCGCGTGCCGAGCGCCTGCTGCGCAGTGTCGCGGATGCCGGCGGCCAGGGTCGAGGCGGGATCGACGCGCAAGGCCAGCTCGGCGCGATCAAGCGCCATGCCGGTGTCGCCGCGGGACTGCGCTGATTTCGCATCGGCGACCAGTTGGCTGGCCAGGGTTTGCTTGAAGGCATCGACCTTGCGATGTTCGCCATTGATCTGCCGCGCCTGCTCGAACCATTCAAAGGCATTGTCACCGGCCGGTTCGCTGACCCGACCTGCCGCCAGCGCGGCGCCGGCCTTGCCAAGCAGATCCGCGATGCGCAGGTTGTCGGCTTCCAGCTGCTTCGCCCTGGCCAGTTCCTGGCTGAGCGCGGCAAAGGCCGGATCCGAACCAAACTCGGCGCGCAATTCGTCCAGTGCCTGCGCGGCGGCGGCGATGTCGGATGCGGCCAGCAGATTCCGGATGCGCGTGAACTCGACATCGGTGAGCGACTTCAGGCGTGCCTGCACCTCCTTGTTCAGCGGATCCAGGCTCAAGGCCGAGCGCAACAGCGCATAGGCACCATCCGGACCGGTGCGCTTGCCGGCGGCATCGGCCTTCTTCAGCAACGCGTTGACGCGTTCGTTGGCCAGGCGTTGTTTCTCGCCGGCGGCAATGCGCTGGATCAGGGCCTGCACTTCCTCGTTGTCCGGGGCAACGAGCATGGCCTGATTGGCCACTTCGCTGGCGGCGTCGAGATCGCCGGCGGCCAGCGACTTCTCCGCCTCGTTGCGCAAGGTCGTCGCGATCAGGCCGAGCAATTCGAGGCCGCGCTCGTTTTCCGGATCCTTCTGCAAGACCTTCTGCACATCCTCGAACGCATTGGCGCCCGGTGGCGCGAGCAGGTCGCCACTCTCGACCATGCGATCGGCCTCGCGCAGCAGCGTGCGCACGAGATACTGGTCGTCCTGGCTCAGGCTGCGCGGCTTGAACGCCGCCCACAGCACCAGGCCGAGGACAAGCACGCCGACACCCGCCACGACCATCGCCAACAGGCGCGGTCGTTGCAACGCCTGGTTGATCATCGAGGTCGTGGCGTGCTGGCTGATCGACGGATCGGTCTGCGGCATGCGCAGCAGATCGAGGGCAAAGCCGCTGTCGCCACCGGTGTACTCGCCGGAGAAACCCAGCGCGCGCAAACGCTCGGAGGTGCTTGCCGTGGTGATGGCGCCAAGTTGCTTGACCAGCTCGTCATTGCCGACCACCAGCCCGCGCAGGGCCTTGACGAAATCCTGCAGGTTGGCGAAGCGGTCGTTTGGATCCTTGGCCAGCATGCGATCGAAGATCGGCTGCAGCGGGCGCAGGTCGTCGGGCAGCGGCGGCGGTGGCTGCAGCGCGTGGCCCATCAACACCGCCATCGGGTTGTCGCCAGTGAATGGCGGCGTGCCGGTGAGCATTTCGTAGAAGAGGATGCCGAGCGCGTACTGGTCGGCACGGCCATCGATCTCGCGACCGGCGGCCTGCTCGGGGCTCATGTAGGTCGGCGTGCCGAGGACGAGGCCGGTCTGCGTGATGCGCGAGGCCAGCACATCGGCATGCTTGGCGATGCCGAAATCGGTCAGCACCGGCGTCGCGGCATCGCGGAACATCACGTTCGAGGGTTTCAGGTCGCGATGGATGACGCCGTTGCGGTGCGCATACTCGAGTCCATTGGCAAGTTGCACGATGACGCCAATCGCCTCGCCCAGGGAAAGTCCGCTGCGCATGCGTTCGGCGAGCGTGCCGCCTTCCAGCAGCTCCATCGAGATATAGGCAATGTCGTCGCGGGTGACGATGTCGTAGACGGCGACGATATTGCGATGCGGCAGCTTGGCCATGGTGCGGCCTTCAAGCAGGAAGCGCCGCTCGAATTCCGGCATCGGGCCACTGCCCACCCGCAACTCGCGACGCATGACCTTGATCGCGACCTTGCGGTCCAGCGAATGCTGGATGGCGAGGTAGACGGTCGCCATGCCGCCCTCGCCCAGCTCGCTGATCATTTCGTAGCCAGGAATGTCCTGGAAGCGGTCGGCCATGTTCCCCTGCCCTCGTGCGGCCCGATCATAGCAAAGCCTCGGAACGATTCTTGATCGACGGCCAGGCCATGGCCGCGGCGGCAGTACTGCCGCGCCACGGCGCATGCCGAATATCCGCGAGTGCCCCCGGCGCGGGCCACCCGCGCTGGCAAACCCCGCCGGGCAGGAAGCGCGACGGCGGCTGTCCGCGACTGTCCGCAGAGCCGTCGCGGACACTGTCCGCAGCCACGGGGATTACCGGAAAATCACATGCATTCAATGACTTGAGCGCTGGCACGGGGCTTGCTGAAGAGATCTCGTGGCGGCCGCCTTGAGCCGCCCATGGAGAGCTGGATGATTCGCGACACCTCGGCACAGGACAGGCAGATCAAGCACGAGCCGCAGCGTGGCAAGCGCTGGTTGAAATTGGGCATTGGCGCGGTGGTGCTGATCGTGCTGCTGGCCCTGATCGTGCCGACGGCGGCGCGCCTGTTTTCCTCGGACAGCTCGGCAAGCATGAGCCGCCTGCGCATTGCCGAGGTCAAGCGCGGCACGCTGACCCGCGATGTCTCGGTGCAGGGCAGCGTGGTTGCCGCGGTCAGCCCGACCTTGTACGCGGCCAGTGCCGGCACGGTCATCCTCGACATCAATGCCGGCGACAAAGTGCAAAAGGATCAGGTGCTGGCCGAGGTGGTCAGTCCGGAGCTCAGCAATCGCCTGCAGCAGGAACAAGCCACCCGCGAAAGCCTCGAGATCGATGTGCAGCGCGCCAGCCTCGATCACCGCAAGCAGCAACTGGCAGCGAAGAAATTGCTCGACCAGGCGATGATCGACCGGCAGACGGCCAAGCGTGAAGTCGAACGCACGCAACGCGCCTTCGATGCCGGCGCCATGTCGGAAATGGATCTGCTGCGCACCAGGGATGCGCTGGCCAAGGCCGACATCACTGTGGCCAATGCCGAGGCCGACATGAAACTCGATGTCGAAAGCCTCGCCTTTGAACTGAAGAGCAAGCGGCTTGCACTGGATCGCCAGCGCCTGCTGGCCGAGGACCTGCAGCGCCAGGTCGAGGAGTTGAAGGTGCGCTCGCCGGTCGATGGCCAGGTCGGCCAGTTGATCGTGCAGCAGCGCGCCAACGTCGCCGCGAATGCGCCGATCCTCACCGTGGTCGATCTCAGCGCGCTGGAAATCGAGATCAAGGTGCCCGAAGTGTTTGCGCATGATCTCGGCATCGGCATGGCCGCCGAGATCCGCGACAGTTCCGCCACCTACGGCGGCACGATCAGCGCGGTCTCGCCGCAAGTCATCGATGGCCAGGTCAGCGGCCGCATCCGCTTCGGCGAGAAGAAGCCGGCGGGCCTGCGCCAGAACCAGCGCCTGACCACGCGCATCCTCATGGACGAACATCCCGATGTGCTGATGGTCGAGCGCGGTCCCTTCGTCGACAGCGGAGCAGGCCGCGTTGCCTACGTGATCCGCGATGGTGTCGCCGAACGCACGCCGATCGAACTCGGCGCAACCAGTCTCAACGCAGTCGAGATCATTTCCGGCGTCAAGGAGGGCGATCGCATCGTCATCTCCGGCACCGACCAGTTCAACGGCGCGCAACGAGTGGCAATCAATTGACACGGGAATCGGGAATCGGCAAAGGCCCGTTCTCGACATCCGTATCAATACGGAAATTCCCGGTATTTCGTGGACTGCTTCAAACCGATTCCCCATTCCCCATTCCCCATTCCCGAACAGAGGCCAAGCCGATGCTGAAAATGACCCACCTGCAGATGGTCTACCGTACGCACCTGATCGAGACGCATGCGTTGCGTGATTTTTCGATCCATGTTCGCGAGGGCGAGTTCGTTGCCGTGACCGGGCCTTCCGGTTCAGGCAAGACCACCTTCCTCAACATTGCCGGACTGCTGGAGGAATTCACCGGTGGCGAATACTGGCTGGATGGAGTCGATGTGCGCGGTCTCGACGACAACGCGCGCTCGAAGCTGCGCAACGAGAAGATCGGTTTCATCTTCCAGAGCTTCAACCTGATTCCCGACCTCAACCTGTTCGACAACGTCGACGTGCCGTTGCGATATCGCGGGTTTTCCGCCGCCGATCGCAAGAAGCGCATCGAGGAGTCGCTGACCCGCGTCGGCTTGTCCTCGCGCATGAAGCACTACCCGGCGGAACTCTCCGGCGGCCAGCAGCAGCGCGTGGCCATTGCCCGCGCACTGGCCGGATCGCCGCGCCTGCTGATGGCCGATGAGCCGACCGGCAATCTCGATTCATTGATGGCGCGCGGGGTCATGGAACTGCTCGAGGAAGTGAATCGCCAAGGCACCACCATCGTCATGGTCACCCACGATCCCGAACTCGCCGCCCGCGCCCAGCGCAACGTGCACGTCATCGATGGCCAGGTCACGGATTTCGATGGCGAACCGGCGCTGCGCGCTGTGCAGCCGGGATTCGGGACTGGGGATTCGGGATTCGACAAAGCAGGCGTTGTGGCATGAAGTCCCGAATTCGTGAATGTGCGCAGTTGCAGATCCGCTGCCCGCAAGTGGGGCAAGCTCCAATGATGCGCGGCTTGCTGTACCCGAATCTCCAATCCCCAATCACGAATCCCGGCCATTGACCATGTTTACCTACTACCTGCAACTCGGCCTGCGCAGCCTGCGGCGCAACCCGATCCTGACCGCGCTGATGGTCATCGGCATCGGCCTCGGCATTGCCGCGAGCATGACCACGCTGACCGTCATGCACCTGATGGGCAGCGATCCGATTCCGTGGAAAAGCGACAAACTGCACTATGTCCAACTCGACAACTGGAGTGCGGATGACGGCTATTACGACAATGGCCGGCCGCCGGACCAGGTGACCTATCGCGACGCGGTGGCCTTGATGGAGGCCGCCAAGGCGGACAAGCAGGCGGCCATGTTCAAGCTGTCCCTGCCGATCCAGCCGGAGAACAAGGAACTGAAGCCGTTTCGTGCCCTGGGCCGGGTCACCTACGCCGATTTCTTCGGCATGTTCGAACCATCATTCAAGTACGGCGGGCCGTGGAGCCGGGATCAGGATGTCGGCCATGAGCGCGTTGTCGTGCTTGGCAAGGAAATGAACGAAAAGCTGTTTGGCGGCCAGGACAGCAGCGGCCGCACCGTGCGCATGGACGACATTGATTACACCATCGTCGGCGTGCTCGATGACTGGAAGCTGCGCTCGCGCTACTACGACCTGACCAACGGGGCATTCGCCGATCCCGACGAGTTCTTCATGCCGTTCTCCACGGCGATCGACCTCAAGCAGCGATCTTCCGGCAACAACAGTTGCTGGAAATCACCAGGCGACGGCTGGGATGCCTATCTGGATTCGGATTGCGTCTGGATCCAGATGTGGGTGCAGCTTGATTCGCCGACACGGCTGGCCGAATACAAATCCTTCCTCGACAATTATGTGACCGAGCAGAAGAAGCTCGGGCGTTTCCCGCGACCGCTCAACAACCGTCTGCTCGATGTCAATCAGTGGATGGAAGATCAGGAAGTGGTGTCACGCGATGTGCAGGTGCAGACTGGTCTGGCGTTTGCCTTCCTCGTGGTCTGCCTGGTCAACACCGTGGGCCTGCTGCTGGCCAAGTTCACGCGCAAGTCCGGCGAAATCGGATTGCGCCGTGCACTGGGTGCCAGTCGGCGCGACGTCTTCAGCCAGTTCCTCATTGAATCGGGCGTCGTCGGCCTCAGCGGCGGCCTGCTCGGCCTGGCCTTGACCGGCCTCGGCCTGCTCGCGGTGCGCGCGCTCTACTCCGAGTACAAGACCGTCGCCCACCTGGACTGGACGATGACCGCAGTGACCATCGCCCTGGCCATTGTTTCGGCGGTGCTTGCCGGTCTCTACCCGACCTGGCGCGCCTGCCGCGTGCAACCTGCCGCGCAGTTGAAGATATGAAAAGGCGGGAATCGGGAATGGGGAACAGGGAGACGGAAAAGCTGGTGCCCTGCTTCCCGCCCCACTCGATTTTCCGCAGCGCCCGAATTGGCGAGACAGTGAAAGCCGCGCCAAAGCCGGTTTCAAACCCATTCCCCATTCCCTATTCCCGGACCCAAGCCATGGAAATCCGCCCCATCCTTTCCGCCCTGATGCGCAGCAAGGTCTCGATGATCCTCATTGGCGTGCAGGTTGCGTTGACCCTGGCGATCGTCTGCAACGCGCTCTTCATCATTGGCCAGCGCCTTGATCACATGGCTCGACCCAGTGGCATGAACGAGGCCGACACCTTCCACTTCGGCAGCTCCGGTTTCGGCCAGGGCTTTGATGCGATGGCGATGATCCGCGAGGATCTCGCCATCCTCCGCCAGATGCCGGGCGTCGCTTCGGCGACGACCAGCAATTCCGTGCCGATGAGCCAGGGCGGCTGGAGTACCGGCATCAGCCTGCAGCCCAAGCAGAAGACTTCCACGGCCGATTCGGCGATCTACATTGTCGATGACAAGGGACTCGACACGTTCGGCAGCAAGCTGGTTGCCGGTCGCGACTTCAAGCCCGAGGAAATCGTCGATGCGAAATTCGGTGACAGCCTGCGTCCGGCCGTGATCATCGTCACCCAGGCACTGGCCGACAAATTGTTCCCGGATGGCGACGCACTGGGCAAATCGGTCTACCTGCAGGAGGATCCGCCGACCAGCACCATCATCGGCATTGTCGAGCGCACGCAGCAACCGTGGATGAGCAGCAGCACGGTCGAGAACTCGACCTTCGTGCCAGCCTACATGCCGTACGGGAACTCCTCGCGCTATCTCGTGCGCACGGAACCCGGGCGTCGCGATGAAGTCATGAAGGCGGTCGAGCAGAAACTTTCCGAATCCAACACCAGCCGCATCATCGGCAGCGTGCGCAGCATGGAGGAAACCCGCGCCGAGGCATATTCCGGGGATCGTGCCATGGCGATCATCCTTGGCGTGGTGATCTTCTCGCTGCTCGCGATCACCGCGCTCGGCATCGTCGGCATGGCCAGTTTCTGGGTCGCCCAGCGCACCCGGCAGATCGGCACCCGCCGTGCACTCGGGGCATCGCGCAAGGACATCCTGCGCTATTTCCAGACCGAGAACTTCATCATCACCACGCTGGGGCTGATCGTCGGCGGCGTGCTCGCGTACGCGCTGAGCCTGTGGATGATGATGAGCTACCAGTCACCGCGACTGCCCTGGTATTACGTGCCGATCGGCTTCCTCTGCCTGTGGACGCTCGGCCAGCTCGCCGTCCTCGGCCCGGCCATGCGCGCCTCCCGCGTCTCCCCGGCGGTGGCGACGAGGAGTGTGTGAGGGGCTGGGAATAGGGAATAGGGAATTGTCAGAGCAACGAGCGCAAGCTTCTGCTCCAACCCGATTCCCTATTCTCCATTCCCCATTCCCGTAAAATCCAACCCTTTCGCGCCGTGCTGCATCCAAGCAGCATGCGTCGATGCCCACGACAGAACCGAACCATGCGCACCGTATTGGTGATCGACGACAATCCGGCAGTGGGAACCGCACTCGACGTGCTGTTTGCGCTGCATGACATTCGCACGCTGGTTGCCACTTCGCCGGCGCAGGGCCTTGACCTGCTTGCCCGCGAGGACATTGACCTGGTCGTGCAGGACATGAACTTCAGCGCCGATACGACGTCCGGCGAGGAAGGCATCGAGCTGTACCGGGCCATCCGGCGCGAGCATTCCGATTTGCCGATCATCCTGCTGACCGCATGGACGCGCCTGGAGACGGCGGTTGAACTG
Organism: Lysobacterales bacterium 63-13; assembly: GCA_001899855.1. GTDB lineage: Bacteria > Pseudomonadota > Gammaproteobacteria > Xanthomonadales > Rhodanobacteraceae > Dokdonella. Next base: position 181,175 of record MKWR01000027.1, on the reverse strand, counting down.
GTCAAGGCCGGTGCCGGCGATTACCTCGGCAAGCCGTGGGACGACAACAAGCTGCTGGCGACGGTGGAAAACCTGCTTGAGCTTTCCGAGGCGACGCGCGAGGTCTCGCGATTCCGCGACGAGCGTCGCCGCCGTCGGCGCCAGCTCGACGATCGCTTCGACCTGCGCGGCGTTGTCTACGCCTCCAGCGCCATGGAGCGGGTGATCGAACTGGCCTGCCAGGTCGCCCGCGCCGATGTGCCGGTGCTGATCACCGGACCAAATGGCACCGGCAAGGAACGCATCGCGGAAATCGTCCAGGCCAATTCCACGCGCGCGCAGGGGCCGTTCATCACGGTCAATTGTGGCGCCTTGCCATCCGAGCTGATCGAGGCCGAACTCTTCGGTGCCGAACCCGGGGCGTATACCGGCGCGGCAACCCGTGCGCGCGAAGGTCGCTTCGAGGCGGCCGATGGCGGCACCTTGTTCCTCGACGAGATCGGCAACCTGCCGTTGGCCGGGCAGATGAAGCTGCTGCGCATCCTCGAGACCGGCCAGTTCGAGCGCCTCGGTTCGAGCAAGACGCGCAAGGTTTCGGTGCGCGTGATCAGCGCAACCAATGCCGACCTGCCAGGCCTGATCCGCGAAGGCCAGTTTCGCGAGGATCTCTACTATCGGCTCAACGTGATCGAGCTGCGCCTGCCACCGCTGGCCGAACGCAGCGAGGACATCCTGCCGCTGGCCGAACATTTCCTGCAGGGCAGGGCGACGCTCGACAGCGGCGCGCGCGCGGCCCTGCTCGCGCATGCCTGGCCGGGCAATGTGCGTGAACTGAAAAACGCGATTGATCGGGCCAGCCTGCTGTGTCGCGACGGCGTGATCAGCGCGCGTGACCTGGCCGTGGAGCCGGCGCGTGTCGCCGGTCGCCGTCCGGCAGCGGATGCCGAACCGGACAAGGGCATGATCGAAGCTGCCTTGCAGCGTGCGCGCGGCGTCATCAGCCAGGCCGCTGCGGATCTCGGCCTGTCGCGACAGGCCTTGTACCGGCGCATGGAGAAGATGGGCATCGAGACCCAGGGCCGGATCGAAAAAGAAACGCCCGCATGATCAGTGCGGGCGTTCTTGTTGGTGCGGTCTGGCGGCTTATTCGAGATCGAGGAAGCTGCGCAGTTGTTCCGAGCGGCTCGGGTGGCGCAGCTTGCGCAGGGCCTTGGCCTCTATCTGGCGGATGCGCTCGCGGGTGACGTCGAACTGCTTGCCAACCTCCTCCAGGGTGTGGTCGGTGTTCATGTCGATGCCAAAGCGCATGCGCAGCACCTTCGCCTCCCGCGGAGTGAGGCCACCGAGCACGTCGTGCACGGTTTCCATGAGGCCGATGTTGGTCGAGGATTCGATCGGCGAGACGATCGACAGGTCCTCGATGAAGTCGCCGAGGTGCGAATCCTCGTCGTCGCCAATCGGGGTTTCCATGGAGATCGGTTCCTTGGCGATCTTCAGCACCTTGCGGATCTTGTCCTCGGGCATCTCCATCTTCACGGCCAGTTCTTCCGGGGTCGGCTCGCGGCCCATTTCCTGCAGCATCTGGCGGCTGATGCGGTTGAGCTTGTTGATCGTCTCGATCATGTGCACGGGGATGCGGATGGTACGTGCCTGATCGGCGATCGAACGCGTGATCGCCTGGCGGATCCACCAGGTGGCGTAGGTCGAGAACTTGTAGCCGCGGCGGTATTCGAACTTGTCGACCGCCTTCATCAAGCCGATGTTGCCTTCCTGGATGAGATCGAGGAACTGCAAGCCGCGGTTTGTGTACTTCTTGGCAATGGAAATCACCAGGCGCAGGTTGGCCTCGACCATTTCCTTCTTCGCGCGGCGTGCCTTGGCCTCGCCGATCGACATGGCGCGGTTGATCTCCTTGATGTCGGCGACGCTGAGGAACAGGGTGTTCTCGATCGCGACCAGCTTGTGCTGCTCGCCGACCAGTGCGTCCTTGTGCGTCTTCACCGCTGGCGACCACTTCTGCCGCTTCTTCATCAGTTCGTCGGCCCATTCGAGATTGGTCTCGTTGGACGGGAAGACCTTGAGGAATTCCTTGCGCGGCATCTTCGCCTGCTTGATGCAGACGTCCATGATCAGGCGCTCGTGATGGCGGATGTTGCTGACCACCTCGCGCAGCTTGCGCACGAGGGCATCGATGAGGATCGCCGGCAGCTTGAGCTTGAGGAACTCCTCGGCGATCTGGTCGCGCAGCTTGAGCGCCTTCTTGTCGCCAAGGCCGTGCTTTTCCGACAACTTCTGGAACTTGGCATAGCCGGTGCGCAATTCACCCATGCGCCGCGCCACTTCCAGCGGATCCGGGCCGGTATCGACCGGTGTCGATTCCTCATCGCCACCTTCGGCATCATCTTCGCTGTCGTTGTCACTGTCGGCGTCGGCGGCTTCGTTTTCCTTGGCGGCGGCAGCGGCGATTTCCTCGGGCGTCGGCACTTCGATATCGAGGAAGCCGGTGACCACCTCGGACATGCGCTTCTTGCCCTCGGTGACCTGGTCGTACTCCTCGACCAGCAACTGGATCGACCACGGGAAGCTGGCCAGCGCGGCCTGCACCTGGTTGAGGCCTTCCTCGATGCGCTTGGCGATGGCGATCTCGCCTTCGCGGGTGAGCAGCTCGACCGTGCCCATCTCGCGCATGTACATGCGCACCGGATCGGTGGTGCGGCCGACTTCGGCATCGACGGCGGAGAGTACGGCCACTGCTTCCTCGGTGGCGGTGTCATCATCGGTGGAGCCGGCGGACTGGGCGCGCAGGGTCTCGGTATCGGGCGCAACCTCGTGCACCTCGATGCCCATGTCGTTGATCATGCCGATGATGTCTTCGATCTGCTCGGGATCGACGATGTCATCCGGCAGATGGTCATTCACCTCGGCATAGGTCAGGTAACCCTGTTCCTTGCCCTTGATGATGAGCATCTTGATGTCGGTGGTCTTTTGCTCCTGGATGTGCTCGGTCGCCATGGGTGTTCTGCTGTGCCTCAAACAAAGACTCGGAAGTATAGGAGGCCCGTCAAGGGCGTCCCAAGTTGTTGAAAATGCTGGGATCTCGGTGTCGGCTTGAATGTCGCATCAAAGCTCCGGGGCGACCCGCAAATGAAAGGTGACCGGGCCGTCGTTGACCAGCTGCACCTTCATGTGGGTACGAAAGCGCCCGGTTTCCACCGGCTGATGCGCAATTCGTGCCAGTTCGACCAGGCGATTGAACAGGCGCTCGCCAAGCTCGGGGCTGGCTGCTCCGCTGAAACCGGCACGCATGCCGCTGGAGGTGTCGGCGGCCAGGGTGAACTGCGAGACCAGCAGCAGGCCGCCGCCGACATCGCGCAGCGAACGATTCATGCGGCCTTCGCTGTCGCCGAAGACGCGATAGCCGAGGATGCGTTCCAGCATGCGGCTGACCTGCGCTTCGCCATCACCGCGCTCGATGGCGACCAGGGCGAGCAGGCCGGCTCCGATCTGGCCGACAATTTCCGCATCGACTTCGACGCGCGCCTCGCTGACGCGCTGGATCAGCGCAATCACCGTCGCCTTCCGCAGTCGCCAACGACGGTCCGATGCAGTGCAACCGTTAGAATCATGCCTTTCCCCCTGAAATCGACGCGATGACCTGGTCCATGCGCCTGCTGTATGCCGTGTTGTGGTTGGCCGGATTGTTGCCTTTGCGCATCCTGCATGCCATCGGCAGCGTCTTCGGCGATCTGCTCTGGTGGCGCAACGGGCGTGAACGCCGCATCACCACCATCAACCTTGCCTTGCTTGAAACGCAAGACAGGGCGCTGGCAGGACAGGTGGATGCACGTGGCGTCCTGCGCGAGACCGGCAAGGCGGCGCTGGAAGTGGCCAAGGTGTGGTCCGGCAGGCCGCAACAGGCGCTGGCCCTGGTTCGCGAGGTGCGCGGATTGGATCTGTTCGAGGAGGCGCTGGCGAAGGGCAAGGGCGTCATCATTGCCGCGCCGCACCTGGGCTGCTGGGAACTTCTGAGCTACTGGCTGGCCGCGCGCACGTCGCTGGCGATCGTCTACCGTCCGCCGCGCCACGGCCGCTTCGAGCCACTGCTGATCAAGGCGCGCGGCGCATCGAAAGTCGAACAGGTGCGTGCCGAGGGCGCTGGCGTGCGCAGCCTGTATCGACGGCTGGCTGCCGGTGGCGTGGTCGGCATCCTGCCCGACCAGCAGCCGCGCCAGGGCGAGGGCGAGTTCGCGCCATTCTTCGGCATCGAGGCGTTGACCATGGTGCTGGTGCCGCGCCTGGCCGAGCGCACGGGCGCCACGGTGCTGTTTGCGTTTGCCGAACGCCTGCCGCGTGGCGCGGGTTATCGCATCCACGTGCAGGCCGCTGCCGCCGACATCGCCAATGACGACCTGCGCATCGCCTGCACGGCGCTGAACCGCGGTGTCGAGGAATGCGTGCGTCGCGCGCCGCTGCAGTACCAGTGGAACTACAAGCGCTATTCGATCAGTCCGCCGGGCACCCGGCGCAGGCTCTACGCAGCGCATCCCGAGCCGTAGCGCCCGAAACGCAAAGGCCGCCTTGCGGCGGCCCTTGCCGGAATCCGCGCTGGCTTGCGCTCAGCCGCGCTTCATCGAGTTGAAGAACTCGTCGTTGGACTTGGTGTTCTTCATCTTGTCGAGCATGAACTCCATGGCCGCGAGCTCGTCCATCGGATGCAGCAGCTTCCTGAGGATCCAGATCTTCTGCAGCATGTCCGGCTCGATCAGCAATTCCTCGCGGCGCGTGCCGGAGCGGTTGATGTCGATGGCCGGATAGACACGCTTCTCGGCGATGCGCCGGCTCAGGTGCACTTCCATGTTGCCGGTGCCCTTGAACTCCTCGTAGATGACCTCGTCCATCTTCGAGCCGGTCTCGACCAGGGCGGTGGCGATGATGGTCAGCGAACCGCCTTCCTCGACATTGCGGGCGGCACCGAAGAAGCGCTTCGGCCGCTGCAACGCGTTGGCATCGACACCGCCGGTGAGGACCTTGCCCGAGGACGGGATCACCGTGTTGTAGGCACGCGCGAGGCGGGTGATCGAATCGAGCAGGATGACCACATCCTTCTTGTGCTCGACCAGGCGCTTGGCGCGCTCGATGACCATTTCCGCGACCTGCACATGGCGCGTTGCCGGCTCGTCGAAGGTCGAGGAGATGACCTCGGCGCGCACGCCGCGCTGCATCTCGGTGACTTCCTCGGGGCGCTCGTCGATGAGCAGGATGATCAGGTGCACGTCCGGATGGTTGTGCACGATGGCCTGGGCGACGTTCTGCAGCATCATCGTCTTGCCGGCTTTCGGCTGCGAGACGATCAGGCCGCGCTGGCCCCGGCCGATCGGCGCGACCAGGTCGAGGATGCGCCCGGTGATGTCCTCGGTCGAGCCGTTGCCGCGTTCGAGACGGAATGCCTTGCGCGGGAACAGCGCGGTGAGGTTCTCGAACAGGGCCTTGTTCTTCGATGCCTCCGGTGGCTCGCCATTGATGTGGTCGACCTTGAGCAGGGCGAAGTAACGCTCGCCTTCCTTCGGCGGACGGATGCGTCCGGCAATGTAGTCGCCGGTGCGCAGGTTGAAGCGGCGCGTCTGCGATGGCGACACGTAGATATCGTCCGGGCCGGCCAGGTAGGACTGGTCCGGACCACGCAGGAAACCGAAGCCGTCCTGGAGGATTTCCAGAACGCCTTCGCCGTAGATGCCGCCGCCCGCCTTGGCATGCGCCTTCAGGATATTGAAGATCATGTCCTGCTTGCGCGCGCGCGCCACGCCTTCCTGGATGCCGAGTGATTCGGCCAGGGCGATCAGCTCGTAGGCGTTCTTGCGCTTGAGCTCGTTGAGGTCGATCAGCGGGCCGGTTTCCTGGCTGGCATCGTAATCCTCGTCATCACGCGGCAGGCCCCGATGGGCCGGGTTCTGCGGGCGGTTGCCAGGCGGACGATTGCGATCACGGCGACCGCGCGAGCCTTGGCGACCCTGGTTCTGGTTCTGGCCGTGCTGCGGGGTGCGGTTTTGCTGGTTGGGATGGCGCTGCTGGTTTGCATTGCCGCCCTCCTGGCCATTTTCCTCACGCGCCTGGTTCGGGTTGCCGCCTTCCTGTGCACTGCCGTTGCCCTGGCTGTTGCCATTGCCCGCGGATTCGCCGCTTTGGGCGGGTGGTGCCTGGTTGCCCGAGGTTTCCACCGTGCGCACGGGTTCGCGGCGATTTCCTTCATCGACCGCGGCGCTGCTCTCGCGCCTCGCCGGTGCCGGCTCGCGCTGCGTGGCCGTGGATTCGCCGGGCGAATCCGCAGCGGGCGCCTTGCTCTCGGCACGCGGCGCACGCGCTGCGCGCGGTGCGCGTTTGGGTGTTTCCGCACGAGTCGGCGGCGTGGGGCTTTCGCCACCATTGGGATTTTCGGTATCGGACACGGACGGACCTTGGGTGCCGTAAAAGGGAAAAGAGAAGGGATGGAGGGGGTGTTGCGGGAAGGGGGAGCGGATGCGCTCCCTGTCACTACGCCGCTAACTTAGCACCGCGCCGTGCGCGGCGTCTAGGGTTGAAGCCGGGATTCGGGAGTCGGCATTGGCAAAGGCGGGGATTCGAGAGTCGGGGTGGGGGATTTGCAAAAGCAACTGCGGCAGCCTTTCGCAATTCGGCGAATTTCCACGCCCTCCAACCCGGGCCAAAAACTCACAGGCACCTGATCTGCTCCGACGAATCCCGATCCCGGATCCCGGCCCTTCAGGCGATGGCAGTGTCGATCATCTGGCTCAGCTGGGTCTTGCTGACTGCGCCAATCTGCGTGGCTTCGACCTTGCCGTTCTTGAAGATCATCAGGGTCGGGATGCCGCGCACGTTGTAGTTGCGCGGGGTTTTCTGGTTGTGGTCGATATTGATCTTGGCCACCTTGAGGCGGCCGCCGTAGGTTGCCGCAAGTTCATCGAGGATCGGCGCGATCATCTTGCACGGGCCGCACCATTCGGCCCAGAAGTCGACCAGTACCGGCTCGGACGATTGCAATACTTCGGCGTCGAACTGGTCGTCGCTGACATGGGCGATTTGCTGGCTCACGCGGAACCTCCAAAGGGTCAAGAGTCAAGGATTGTGCCGTATTCCAAGCGGGTCGCGGCAGCTTCGGCTACACTTGCCCGGCTTCATGGCGTGGATTGCTCAACGAGCGCGTGCTCATCGCAGTCCATTTCAGCCCAATCGGCTGTCCTGCGCAAGTTGGGGGCGGATCCTTTCCGCACAAGGAGCCTTGGCGACAGAAATTTCGCATTGCGTCTCCGGGTTTTCCCGGCGACGGGGGAGTTGGCCATCACCTGCGTGGTCGCGCCTGTGCCTGGTCGAGGCCACGCCGGCGAACCACGGCCAGCCCCACGAAGATTTCTGCCGCCAGGGCTCCTCGCATCGCAGCGCATGCACGCCGACTCCACGAGATCCCTATTGAATGTCACATACACAACCGCTTACCGATACCGTCTTCGAGAGTTTCGACCTGCACCCGAGCTTGCTGGCCGGCCTCAAGGACACCGGCTTCATCCGCTGCACGCCGATCCAGGCATTGACCCTGCCGATTGCCCTCGAGGGCCGCGACATTGCCGGCCAGGCGCAGACCGGAACCGGCAAGACTGCCGCCTTCCTCGTCGCGGTGCTCAACCGCCTGCTGACCAGACCGGCTCTGGCCGAGCGCAAGTCCGGCGATCCGCGCGCGGTCATCCTCGCCCCGACGCGTGAACTGGCCATCCAGATCGAGAAGGATTTCCGCAACATCGGCCGCCATACCGGATTGACCTCGGCCCTGGTCTACGGCGGCGTCGATTACGACAAGCAGCGCGAAATGCTGAAGGACGGCGTCGACATCGTCATCGCCACGCCGGGGCGCATCATCGATTATCTCAAGCAGCACGTCGTCTCCTTCCGCGCCGTCGATGTCTGCGTGCTCGACGAGGCCGATCGCATGTTCGACCTCGGCTTCATCAAGGATGTGCGCTTCCTGATGCGGCGCATGCCGCCGCGCGAGCAACGCCAGGGCATGCTGTTTTCGGCCACGCTGAGCTATCGCGTGCTCGAGCTCGCCTACGACCACATGAACAGCCCGGAGAAGGTCACCGCGGAAACCGACACGGTCACCGCCGACCGCGTGCGCCAGGTCGTCTACTTTCCGGCGACCGAGGAGAAAATACCGCTGCTGCTCAATCTGCTCGGCAAGCTCGATGAACACCGCAGCATCATCTTCATCAATACCAAGGCCATGGCCGAGCGCCTGACGCGCACCCTGGAGCGCAACGGCTATCGCGTCGCCACGCTTTCCGGCGACGTGCCGCAGGCCAAGCGCGAGCGGCTGCTGGCGCGTTTCCAGAAGGGCGACATCGAGTTGCTTGTCGCCACCGACGTGGCCGCCCGCGGCCTGCACATCCCAGCGGTCACGCATGTCTTCAATTTCGACCTGCCGCAGGATGCCGAGGATTACGTGCACCGCATCGGCCGCACCGCGCGACTCGGCGCGGAAGGCGATGCGATCAGCTTCGCCTGCGACCTGTATGCGATGGGCCTGCCGGACATCGAGGCCTATATCGACCAGAAGATCCCGACCGCCCGCGTCGAGCCCGAGCTGCTGGTGATCCCGCCGCCGCGCGTGCGTGAAAGGAGCGCGCAATCCGAAGAGGATGCCGAGGCAAATGCCGCCGACGACCTGCGCAATACCGCGGGTGCGCCGCCGAAGGAACAGAAGTCGCATTCATCGCGTCGCGGCCCGCCGGCAGCGGCTTCGCGGGCGGGCGGGCGTGCCCCGCGCCGCGAGTCGGCTGCGCCCCGGCGCGCCGAAGCCCCGGCAACGACCGTGGCTGCGGCCAAGGCATTGCCGGTTGCCACCAGCGTCGATCCCGCTGCCGCCGCTGATCCCAACAAGAAGCGACGTCGTCGTGGCGGCCGCGGCCGCAATCGCGGCAAGGGCGATGAGCAGCAGCCGCTGGCGGCATCGGCAAACGGCGCGAGCGGCCAGGCCGAAACCCTGCGCAATGAGCGCAAGCCCCGCCGCGAGCGCGCCCCGCGCAACGACACCGCGGCCGCCAAGCCCGTCGTGGAGGCAAATGTTGCCGCGACCGCGCAGAAGAAGCCGGGCTTCTTCAATCGCATCGCGAGCTTTTTCGGACGGCACTGAGCGGCCGTGCAGGAACGCTTCGCGCTGCCCGGCGCGAAAGCCGCCCGCGCCGCCAACGTGCCAATCCGGCCTGGCGGCGACTTCGACGGCTGGCCGGATTTGCTAGAGTTCCACCTTCGCCGGGGTGACTGGAATTGATGTTGAAGCGACTGGGCAATGCAGGCTGGGGCGGAGTGGATCGTGATCGCTGGTCGGAGCGCTCGGCGATGCTCGCCTTTGCCATTGCCGCGCTGATCCTGCTGTGGTTGCTGGCGCGCACGTTCTGGTTGCTGGTGCCGGCTGATGATGGCCTGGCGACGCGGCCGTTGCAGGCGACCACGGCGGCGAGTGCCGCGCCGGGTGTCTCTGTTTCCAAATGGCATCTTTTTGGAACTCCGCTGCAGCAACAATCGCTGCAGCGCAATGCGCCGACGACAACCCTCAACCTGAGTCTGCGCGGCACCCTGGCCGATGCCGATCCGCGCAGCGGCATCGCCGTGATTGCCGATGCCCAGGGCAACGAGCGCGCCTGGCGGGTCGGCGAGGAAATTGTCGCCGGCGTCATCCTGGATGAAGTGCATTCCGACCGGGTTGTCCTGAAACACGACGGCGTGCAGGAGATTCTCGCCCTTGCGCTCGATGAGGCGGCTGAGCGCGTGGCACCGATTCCGGCGGACCAGCGTGGTGGGAAAGCCCTGCGCAACACGGCACCGGGTCCCGCCACCGATCCCGGCCCGCTGCCGATTTTCGCACCCCCGCAGTTGGCCCATGGCGCACTCGACTGGCAGAAGACGATGGACAAGATCGGTGGCAATCCCGCCGAGCTGGCCAGCAACGTGCGCATCGATCCGGTCATCAACAATGGGCAGATCGCCGGCGTGCGCGTCTCCGCCGCCAATGGCGACGCGGCGCTGATCGCCAGGCTGGGTCTGCAGCCCGGCGATATCGTCACTGCCGTCAATGGCATAGCGGTCGATTCGGTCGCGCGTGGCCAGCAGATCATCGAAAGCCTGGGTACCGCCGGCAGCGCACGCGTCACCGTCAGTCGCGGCGGCGTGCCGATCGAGGTCACGGTGCAGTTGCGGTAAGCCGGGGTGCGGGATGAGCAGCCGTGCGGCTGTTGAGAGCGGGATTCGGGAATTCATCGAGGCAGCGCCAGATCGCGGGCTTTGCTACGCTTGCGCGTCCGCCGCCGAGGGGATGCGGAGGTTGTCGGGAATCCGGCGCGACAGCGCGTGATGCGACGATCGGCCATCTGCCAGCATTAACCTGATTGAGAGTCCGAGCCGATGAAGTCTGCTTTCCTGTCCCGAATCTTCCTGCTGTTGGCATGCGTGCTGCTGGCGACTGCACAGGCGCAAACGCCGCCGTCCACGGCTGTGGCCAACGCCGACGGTCGGCATACGCTCAATTTGAAGGATGCCGATATCCAGGCGCTGATCGCCACGGTCTCGGAAATCACCGGCAAGAACTTCATCCTCGGCCCGAACGTGCAAGGCAAGGTCACGGTGATCTCGGCCAAGCCGATGAAGCCCGACGAAATCTACGACGTGTTCCTCTCCGTGCTGCGCGTGCACGGTTACGCCGCGATCACCCAGGGCAGCATGATCAAGATCGTCCCCGAGGCGATGGCGCAGCAGGATGGCTCGGCGGCCTTGAACGGCGACCGCAACCATTCCGCCGACGAGCTGATCACGCAGATCGTGCCGGTCAAGCATGTCTCGGCCAACGAGTTGATCCAGATCCTGCGGCCGTTGATGCCGCAGGGCGGCCAGTTGATCGCCCATGCCTCGTCGAACTCGCTGGTCATCTCCGATCGCGCCGGCAATGTCGCGCGCCTGGTCAACATCATCCAGCGCATCGACACGGTTTCCGATGCCGAGGTCGAGGTGATTCCGCTGCTGCACGCGAACGCCGCGGAAATGGCGCGCACGCTGACCTCGCTGGCCGATGACAAGGCCACCCAGGTGAATGCCGAATCGCCGCGCGTGTTTGCCGATACGCGGACCAATTCGATCCTGCTCGCGGGCGCGAAGAACGCGCGGCTGAAGTTGCGTGCCTTGATCGCGCACCTGGACACACCGCTTGAAAACGGCGGCGATACCCAGGTCATCTACCTGCGCAATGCCAATGCCAAGGACCTGGTGCCGATCCTGCAGGGCATCTCGGCGACGCTGACCGGCATCGCCCCGCCGAGCGTGCCCAAGCCCGGCGAGGCCGGCGGCTCGGCGGCTGCATCCACGGCGACCATCCAGGCCCACGAGCAGACCAATTCGCTGATCATCAGCGCGCCGCCGGCGGTGTTCCGCTCGCTCGCCTCGGTGGTGCGCCAGCTCGACGTGCGCCGCGCCCAGGTGTTGATCGAGGCAATCATTGCCGAAGTCGCCGACTCCACGGCCAGCGAAATTGGCGTGCAATGGTTCACCGCGCCGCAGCGCGACGATGGCACGCTGGGCCAGGGTGTCATCGGCGGCACCAATTTCCCCGGGCCGAACGGCAACTCGGCACTGACCGCTCTGGCCACCAATCCGCTTGGCCTTTCCGGATTGGGCGGCTTGTCGCTGGGTTACATCGACGGGACCATCAAGCTGCCGGGCACGGACAAGGAGATCCTCAACCTCGGCGCCCTCGTGCGCGCCCTGCGTGGCGATGGCAAGACCAATATCCTGTCGACGCCATCGATCCTCACCCTCGACAACCAGGAAGCCGAAATCAAGGTTGCCCAGGAAGTGCCGTTCCTGACCGGCTCCTACACCAACACCGCCAGCAGCGGGCAGAACGGCCAGGTCACCAATCCGTTCCAGACCATCGAACGCAAGGATGTCGGCCTGGTGCTTAAGGTCACTCCGCACGTCAACGAAGGCGATGCCGTGCGCATGGAGATCCATCAGGAAGTCTCCTCGCTGGCGCCACCGGTGAGCGGCGCGGTCGATCTGGTCACCAACAAGCGTGAACTCACCACCAGCGTGCTGGTCGCCGACAACGCCCTGCTCGTGCTTGGCGGCCTGATCGACACCAATGTCAGCGACAGCAACAGCAAGGTGCCGGGTCTCGGCAGCATTCCGGTCATCGGCAACCTCTTCCGCTATCGCTCGAACAAGAACGAGAAGCGCGACCTGATGGTGTTCCTGCGGCCCAAGATCCTGCGCGACGCGGCCACCGAAGCTGCCGTCTCCAGCGAAAAGTACAACTACATGCGCACGGAACAACTGCAATTGCGCGAGGAAAGCGCACCACTGACCCCGCGCAGCGAACGGCCGCTGTTGCCCGAAGTGCGCGACTTCCTCAGCGATCCCGGCTTGGACGTGGGCAGCACGCAGACACCGAAGCCGCGGAACGGGCAATGAGCGAAGCGGCACGCGCAGAGGCACGGCCATCGCGACCCGGCTTCGGCTTCGCGCGGCGGCACGGCGCGACCCTGACGGCATGGCACGAAGGTTCGGCCGACATCGCCTGTCGCCAGGGCGTGCGTCCCGAGGTGCTGGCCGAATTGCGTCGCCACCTCGGCGTCGACCTGAAACTCACCGCCTACGAACCGGCTGCCTTCGAGCGCCTGCTGCGTGATCTCTACGAGCAGGGCGACGATGCCCGCGCCATGGTTTCGGATCTCGATGAACGCCTCGATCTGAAAACCCTCGCCGACGAGTTGCCCGAACCGGAAGACCTGCTGGAAAGCGAGGACGATGCGCCGATCATCCGCCTGATCAATGCGCTGCTGACCGAGGCGGTGAAAGAAGGTGCCTCGGACATCCACATCGAGCCGTTCGAAAGTCGCCTGGTCGTGCGTTTTCGCATCGATGGCGTGCTGCGTGAAGTGCTGGCGCCGCAGAAAGGCATCGCCAATGCCGTGGTCAGCCGCATCAAGGTCATGGCCAAGCTGGACATCGCCGAGAAGCGCCTGCCACAGGATGGCCGCATCGGCCTGCGCATCGCCGGGCGTCCGGTCGATGTGCGCGTGTCGACGATCCCGGCCGGCCACGGCGAACGTGTCGTCCTGCGCCTGCTCGACAAGCAGGCGGGCCGTCTCGACCTGGTCCAGCTCGGCATGGACGCGGATACGCGCACGCGGCTTGAGTCGATGATCGCGCGTCCGCACGGCATCCTGCTGGTGACCGGCCCGACCGGCTCGGGCAAGACCACCACGTTGTATGGTGCCTTGCTCAAGCTCAATGATTCCTCGCGCAACATCATGACCGTCGAGGATCCCATCGAGTACTACATCGACGGCATCGGCCAGACCCAGGTCAACACGCGCGTCGACATGACCTTCGCCCGAGGACTGCGCGCCATCCTGCGCCAGGATCCGGACGTGGTCATGGTCGGCGAAATCCGCGATCTGGATACCGCCGAAACCGCCGTGCAGGCGTCGCTGACCGGCCATCTGGTGCTGTCGACCCTGCACACCAACTCGGCGGTCGGCGCGGTGGCGCGACTGCGCGACATGGGCGTGGAACCGTTCCTGCTCTCATCAAGCCTGGTTGGCGTGCTCGCCCAGCGCCTCGTGCGCGCGCTCGATCCGGCAACCCGCGAAAGCTATCAAGCCAGCCCGGCCGAGCTTGCCGCATTTGGCCAGGCCGCCGACAGCGTGGTCACCCTGTATCGGCCACGCAGCGATCTCGGCAGCCGCCATGCCGGCTACAAGGGCCGCACCGGCATCTACGAACTGGTACCGGTGGATGACGTCATGCGTCGCCTGATCCACGAAGGTGCATCCGAAGCCGAGCTCGAACGCCACGCGCGCACGCGCGCACCGAGCATCCTCGAAGACGGCTGGCGCAAATGCCTGGCCGGCCAGACCACCACCGAAGAAGTGTTGCGCGTGACCCGCGAAGACTGATTGCGTGGTGGCATTAAGCTGCTGCATTGTCCCGCATTCAGCCACGCGCATCTCGCGAGCCTCACCCTCTCAAGGTGCAGGCAGCATCAAAATTTCGCGATGATTTTCGGTCTCAATACTCTTTGGCCACCACAGTGTCGTACAGGCCGTAATGGGTCAGCCCCTTGTGGCTCTCAATACCAGTGTAGCGCAGCGAGGCGTCTTCGTAGCGGCGGAAAGCGAACACCGCCTGGTTCATCTGCTCGGTATTGAATACCTTCAACCGCACGAGCAGGTGAAAGTCCTTTACCGTCAAGCCGGTGACGATGCGGAACAGGTCCGGTTCGATCTTCGTGATCACGTCCTGCAGCGTGTTCTCGCGGAAATCCGTCAGGTACATGAAAGCCGGGATGCGCGTGGCGAACTTGATCAGCTTCTCCTGGACGAGCTTGCGCTTGCTCTTGAACTCTTTTTCCTCGTCGCTGAGCTGCTTTTTCTCCTTTTCGGTCAGCTTGCCGTCCTGCGCCTTTTTCTTGAGCGCCTTGATCTTCTCGCTCTTGTTGATGATGACCTCGATGACGTTGTCGCCCAGCGCGCGCCAGCCCTCGATGCGCTCGACGGCGGCCAAGGCCTCGGGGTCGTTCAGGACGCGTCGCAGCGTGTCGTTGTCGACGTTGACGAGCAATGCGCTTTCCCACTTGCGCGCCAGCAGCGTAGCCGACGTTCCGGCCATCGCGATGTCGAGGATGCCGCCGGCATCGATTTGCGTCATGTTCGCGCCGTCGAAAGCAAGCACGGGCAGGAACGACACGAGATCCCTGACGGCGTTCTCCGGGTTCGGCTCGTTCGGCGACAGCCCGATCCCATACTCGGACAACTGGCGCAGCGCGCGCGTGGGCGCGAAGTCGAAGACGAAGCAGGCCGGCTTGAGGATCTCCTCCTCGTTCGGGTTGTCGCCGTTTGGATTCCTGATCGACCACGGCGACTGAACGCGGAACGCGGCTTGGAAGTAGGTTTCCGGCGACTTCAGGTTGCGCAGCATGAGGATCGAGGACCACTGTGCCACGGTGACCCCGGTTGTCAGTTTTCCGCAGGACAGCGTGATGGACTTCGTCTCAAATCCGCTGCCGATTGCTCGACGCACGGGCGGCAACGCTTCGAGGCCGATTCCGGCACCGGCACCTGCTGCAGCAACCACCGTGTAGTCGTGCCAGAAGATGTTGTGCCTTTCGGCCAGCAGATTCGCCATGGCATGGCAAGCGGACACGTTCGGCAGAAACCATAACGAGTGTTGCATGTACGGCAGCAGGCGGCTGTCCGAGTATGGAAATGGTGGCTTCGTGCCGGTTTTCAGATGCTCGATCACCTTCGGCATGTACGCGCCGCGGATGATATCGAGCCATTTCTGCACGTCGGTCTTGTGCTTGAACCTGGCGCCTTTGCCGGTGCCTGTGGCGGCGAAGAACTCGTTGAGGTCGAACTCGTCGAACTGTCCGGCATTGGCGATGGCGAGCAGCTCATCCGGCATCTGGTAGGTCAGCAGCCGCATCTGCGGCAGCGCCCCGTAGGGATTCCACTCGCCCGGGTGCGTCTCGGCGTGTGATTCCTTGGCGCGCTGCTCGTCGGTGTAGGTCCAGTTGAAAATCTGCTCTTCGATGAACTCGCCGGTAGCGAGCGCCTTGAACGGCGTGCCGGAGAGATACAGGTACGCCTTCGTCGTGATTGGCAGGAAGTCGGCGTCCTTCTCCGACAACACGCCGAGGTCGTCATTGACCGACTCGAGTCCCGTCGCATACTCGAGTTTCGCTTCTTTCACGGCATCTGCGGCATCCTCACCCTCGAACAGCTCCTTGGCCGTGTCCCGCCATGCGCCGAAGTGGTACTCGTCGAACACGACGAGGTCCCAGTTCACTTCATGCAGCCACTCGTTACGGGGCTTGATCGCACCGGACGCCTTGTCGCGACCCAGCAGATCCTGGAACGAGCCGAAGTAGACGACGGGCTGCTTCTTGTCGATCCCGGTCGGGTCATGGCCGGATGACTTCGACAGGTATTGCCAGCCTTCGAAATCGACATGCGACTCCAGGTCGGTTTGCCACGCGTCTTCGACGGCTGGCTTGAACGTCACGACGAGCACGCGCTTGGCGTTCATCGCCTTGGCGAGCTGATAAGACGTGAAGGTCTTGCCGAAGCGCATTTTCGCGTTCCAGAGGAAGCGTGGAACCGCGTGCTTGTCCTCGGCCCAGCGCGAGCGGTGGTAGTCGAGCGTCTGCCGAACAGCTTTCGCCTGCTCCTTCCGCATCGCGAAACGCTCATGGCGTGAACCTGCAATCTTCTTGCCCATGCGCACTTCGGAGAGGACGGTCTTCACGTCCTTCACCGTGCAGTGCATCCACTCCAGCGCCGCGTTCTTGAAGCCCTTCTTCGCCAGTGCTGAACGCACGGCATGATCGCTGAAGATCGAACCATCGTCGCGCTCGGCAGGTTCGTCGAGTTCGATCCTGAAGTTCGTGATCGCTGCCGTCTTGAGCTGCTCGGCGATGCGTTTTTTCACCTCGCGCGTAGTCTGCCCGACCTTGAGTTGCCCCTTGTGGGCATCGTCGGCGATCGAGTAGGCGTAAATGCGTGGGCGCGCGGATGGTTTGGGAGAGAGGATTTCCTCGATGCGTTTACTCATCAGCGCCAATTTCCATTGGTCGGATGAGCTTGTCTATATATGCAACCTCGTCGTCCGTAAGCCCATACCTCAAACTTAACTTCTCATCGGTCCATGATTCTGAGAAATCCTGAATCGGAACGAATTGATAGGCTGAACGAGAAAGGTCTTGTGCTGACGACCGAACTGAGATGAGAAACCGAAATAGCTTTGTGATGATGTAGGAAAAGCAGTTCCTTGCTTCCATCTCAGTATCGTATGCGCCAACTAGTATGTAGGTCTCCGTCACCACCGAACCGGGCGGTATTACGCCGGAAAGGGACAAGACGCGGCGCTGCCCATTTTTATCAACCTGCCCAGCGTGCTCCGATGAAGACTTGGACGTGAAGACCTTCCACTTATCGATCAGGTCGTGACCAGCGAGTACTTCGGAACGTGATGTCCAAGCACGACCCCCACTCTGAAGCACTAGCACGTCATTTGTTCCAGATTTCTTCTTTACGCCCCGGAAGAATGTGCGAAGGCCAAACGGCTTCTGCTGGCTAACCTGCCGATCAAATCGTCTTTCCTCAGGTAACGTAAGTAATGCTGTGCTGTGCTTGTTCTCGACCGCCATGATCTTACGCAAGATGGGAAGTGCCCGATTGCTGCGGATGAAAACTTCAGCGCCATCTTCCAGAAGCGGACGCACGGCTTCTGTAGATTCCATGCCGTGTTCGAACTCGATAATTCGGCACCCGCCAGGATTGTCTCTATCCCACAGGAAGTAGCAGATGCCACCAGCAACGTCGACGCTTGGAAAGACTTGACGACTGTCGGGATAGTCAATAAGGGTGCGAATTCGGTTGTCTGTCAACATCGTTTTCCGGAAATCATCCAACCCGCGGCCACCGAAAAGCCAACGCGATGGAATAACCATCGTCAAGAAACGCGGCTCCAGTGCCTTCGATTGTTCAACGAAACGGTTGTAGATCGGAATGGCACTTGCATTGTTTCCGCCGTCGTCCAACTGATACGGTGGATTGCCAATGATTACGTCGAACTGCATGTTGCCCCCAAAGATCTCGCCCATTCGCGTCTTGATATCGTCGGCATGGATAAACGCATAGGCGTGCGTTTCCATTCCCCCGCCGCGATCCAGCGCCTTCTTGCTCGCACCGCAATACGCGCACTTCTCGCCATCCCACAAGTGCTCCACACGCTCGAACCAGACATTACCCGCATCTCGATCAAATGACTTGCCGATGGAGTGCTCGCCATTGGCGTGCTTCGAGCAGTAGAGGCTTCGCCGTGCCAGCAGGCTGGTAAGTTGAGTAATGGCGATACCAAACACCTGCTTGGCAAGAATGTGGTCGACGCGCGCCTGCAAGTCCGGAATCGCGTCCTTCAGGCCTTCGGTCAGCCGCCTGGCGATCTCGCGCAGGAAGACGCCAGACTTGGTGAACGGATCGATAAACCTCACGTCCGCGTTCGCCCAGATGTTCGCGCCCTCGTGATCCGCTGCCCATGCCTCAGCCACGGTATCGAGCATCCGGTTTGCGAACTCCGGCGGCGTGAATACCTCATCGTTGGATAGATTGGCGATGCAGGTGAGGATGTCCGGGTTGCGGCCCTTCAGGGCGAATCCTGCCTGCCCTGCAGCTTCGTCGTTCATGGCTTGCGGCGCTCAGCGCGCAACGCTTCGGCGGGTATGCGAACCGGCTTGCCATCGCGCACGACGATGATTTCCGTATCGGTCTGGATGGCCTTCTGGCGCGCCAGTTCCGCCGCACGTCGCATGGCAGCGAGCGAGGCGCGCAGGACCGGATTGCTGGCTTTGGAAAGTTCTTGCTGCGTCATGTGTTCTCACCCCATTCCAGCAGGACCGGTTCGATACCGGCATTGTCGTACAAAGCCCAATCATCGACGGCGTGTTTGTAACGATGATGGAAATTCTCCAGGCCGGAGGCAAAGCGGCGGCGGATGACCGCTTCCGGAATGTCGTGCCCGCCTTGGCGTACGCGTGATGCCACGCGGGCGATGGCCATTTCGACATTTGGCAGGCTCAGGAAATAGAGGCTGACTGTGTAGCCGACCGCCCGCCATCGCGCGATGTGACGAAGATAGCCCGAGCCGGACAGCGTGGTTTCGAAAGCGAAACTTTCGCCGCGCCGGGCGCACTGCCCGATTTCTTCGAGCATCAAGCGTCCGGCCTTGACGGCGGCGCTGTCCGGCGCGAACGGTGCCAGGCCCGCGGCAATCAGATCGGCATTGATGAAGCGCGGCAACTGTGCCTCGGCAGGCAGGAAGCTGTGCGCGAAGGTGGTTTTCCCTGCACCGTTAGGGCCGGCAATGATAATGATGCGCCTGGCTTGCGCCGGCGTGCTCACAGATTGATTCCTTGCGCAAGGGCAGCCACCGTCATGACCGGATGCTCCCGGATCGGCGAAAAGAGCTCATGCTTGCCGAGCTGGGAGAAAAGGTCATCCTTCGCGCTGAACGCCGACGAATGCGTGAGCACGTCCAAACGGAAGTCACGACGCTGGAACTTGCCTTTCCCGAGGTAGCCCCACTCGGGAAATGCAATCGGCTGGCCGTTGCTGTCGAGCATGGTCAAGGCATCGCCGTGAATGAGGTTCTGCGACAAGACGTAGCGGGCCGCACGGTAAAAGTCGTCCGTGTCGTCGATGCGCAGGTACTCTGCAAGGATGTCGAGCAGGTTGTCGCGGCACTCGGCGATGTTGTCGGGCAGCAGTTCGATGCCGTAGATGCACATGAGCCCGAACAGCGCGAAGTGGCGCTTTTCGAACTCGGATCTCCCGTACTTAAGTTCGACGGCAGCGAGCTTCCTCCGCAGGACGTGCACGAGGAAGTTTCCGCTGCCGCACGCCGGCTCCAGGAACCGGCTGTCGATCCGCCCGGCCTCGCCTTTCACCAGATCGAGCATATCTTCGACCATCCAGGAAGGGGTAAACACCTCTCCGTGGTCGGCAACACGCTGTTTGGACTTTACGAGACTCATGGCTCAGTGCTCTTGGCGAAAGTGCGAAGAACGGGCTTGTGGGGCATGTGGCCCGCAATCGGCAAGATTTGTTTTGTCCGGGCGACTTTCACTGATCAGGGCCGCACCAGAATCGTTGCAGACACATTCCACAAGCGCCGCAACCTCGCGCCACGATGCGTACTGCCCCAAACGCACACAAGCTGTGGAATTCTTTTGCATATTCAGCCAAACACCGGTCGTTGTCGAACACGACCAGGCTGGCTGATGGTGGGCCCACCAGGACTTGAACCTGGAACCAACGGATTATGAGTCCGCTGCTCTAACCATTGAGCTATAGGCCCGGTGCGCGTGTCGCAAGGAAGTGGCCTGGACAAGCCTGGCCGCAGCAGTGGCGGCGAATTGTAGCGACATCCGCGTGTGTGTGGGCATCACGCGCCAGCGCGGGCAGGCCGGCGTGATCGTGAAGAGGCATCGCGTTCACGTGGGCATGGCCGCAATCGCTGCGCCGGGCGTCGGCTGGTTGTATGCGGCAAGGGCTTGCCCGGACAATGCACCCTGCTGCCTTGCTTGCCGGGACGCCACCTCGCATGCGCATCTTCTCGCTGGAAGGAAAACTCGCCGCGGCACTGACCTTCTGGTCGCTGCTGACCTCGGTCGTGTTGGCGTTGTGGCTGCAGTGGTTTGATTCAGCGGCCTGGGCGATTGCGGCGAGCGTGCTCGTGCTGGTGCTTCCGGCCCTCATTCTCGCCCGACACCTGGCAAGTCCGGTGGCGGCGCTGATCCGTGCGGTGAGCGGCAGTGTTTCGGCATTTGGCGATGGCGATTTCAGTTTCTCGATCCGCAACACGCGGCGCGACGAGGTGGGCGACCTGGTCGCGGCGCACAACGAGTTGGGGCGCGTGCTGCGCGAGCAGCGGCAGAATCTGTTCCAGCGTGAACTGCTGCTCGATACGGTCGTGCAGAACACGCCCACCGCGATGATCCTGATCGAGCCCGGCGGACACGTGGTGTATGCCAATCTCGCCGCACGCGGCCTGCTGAACAGCGGGCGCACGATGAACGGCGCGGATTTCAATGTCATCGTTGCCGAGGCCGCGCCGCAGTTTTCCGAAGCCCTGAACCTCGGCACCGACGTGCTGTTCAATATCGAGATCGACCACGAGGAGGAAACCTTCCATCTCTCGCAACGCCAGTTCAAGTTGCAGGGACGCACGCACCGCATGGTCATGCTGCGTCGCATGACCCGCGAATTGTCGCGCCAGGAAGTGGCCACATGGAAAAAAGTCATCCGCGTGGTCAGCCACGAGCTGAACAATTCATTGGCGCCGATCCGCTCGCTTTCCCATTCCGGGCGGGAGCTGGCGCGGCGTGGTGATCTCGATCGCCTGGAGCGGGTCTTCGACACGATCGAGGAGCGCGCGCGGCATCTTGGCAGCTTCGTGCAGGGCTATGCGCACTTCGCCAAGCTGCCCGTGCCGCAGCGATCGACGGTGGAGTGGCTGCCATTCCTCGCCGCGCTTGGCCAGCACTCGCCGTTCCGCCTTGCCGGACCGCCACCGACGACCGCCGGCTGGTTCGATCGCGGCCAGATCGAGCAGTTGCTCATCAATCTGCTGAAGAATGCGGTCGAGTCGGGCGGCGCGGTGGAGGACATCGAGCTTGCCGTCACGCTGCACGGTCGCGACGTGCGCATCGAAGTGCGCGATCGCGGCCCGGGCATGAGCGAGACCGTGCTGGCCAATGCGGTGTTGCCGTTTTATTCGACCAAGCGCAGTGGCAGCGGACTCGGCCTCGCCCTGGCACGCGAGATTGCCGAGGCGCACGGCGGGCGCCTGCAACTGGCCAATCGTCCCGCGGGTGGCCTGCAGGTCACCTTGATCCTGGCGCAAGCGGAGGATGCTGCGCGGTCGCAGGCGAAGGGGAATGCCGCACCCTGATTCCCCTTCATCGCGCAGTCCTGCTAGATTGCATCGACATGGATTCTCGGGGAGAGGCAAATGGGTGGTTTCATCGGTTTGGTTGTCGTGGTCATGGCCTTCATCGTCCTGGCCAAGCTGGTGCGCATCGTGCCGCAGGGATACGAGTGGACCGTGCAGCGCTGGGGCAAGTACACGCATACGCTGACCCCGGGATTCCATCTGCTCGTGCCGGTCGTGCAGAGCGTCGGCCACAAGATCAACATGATGGAGCAGGTGCTCGATGTTCCCTCGCAGGAAGTCATCACCAAGGACAACGCCGTGGTGCGCGTGGACGGCGTGGTCTTCTACCAGGTGCTGGATGCGGCCAAGGCCGCCTACGAGGTTGCCAATCTCGAACAGGCTTCGCTGGCCCTGATCATGACCAACATCCGCACCGTGCTCGGTTCGATGGATCTCGATGAATCGCTGAGCAAGCGCGACGAGATCAATGCCAAGCTGCTCACGGTCGTCGACGAGGCAACCCATCCCTGGGGCGTGAAGGTCACCCGCATCGAGATCAAGGACATTTCGCCACCGCGCGATCTCGTCGATTCGATGGCGCGGCAGATGAAGGCCGAGCGCGAGAAGCGCGCCAACATCCTCGAGGCGGAAGGTTTCCGCCAGGCCGCCATCCTCAAGGCCGATGGCGAGAAGCAGGCGGCGATCCTCGAAGCCGAGGGCAAGCGCGAGGCCGCCTATCGCGAGGCCGAGGCGCGCGAGCGACTCGCCGAGGCCGAAGCCAAGGCCACGACGATGGTGTCCGACGCGATTGCCAGTGGCGACATCAACGCGATCAATTATTTCGTTGCCAACAAGTATGTCGAGGCGCTCAAGGAAATGGCGCATTCGCCGAACCAGAAGGTGCTGATGCTGCCGTTCGAGGCCACCGGCATCATCGGCTCGCTGGCCGGCATCGCGGAAATCGCCAAGAGCGCGCTGGAAAAATCCAGCACGCCACCGCCGCCACCACCGCCACGCCCGGCACCGGTCATCCGCTGATCAGGAGCAACCATGGACGCGACGATCTCCAACCTCCTCGCCAGCTACGGCTGGTGGCTGCTGGCCTTGCTGCTGATTGCGGCTGAACTGGTTGCGCCCGGATATTTCCTGCTCTGGATCGGACTCGCCGCGGCGATCATGGGACTGGTCATGCTGGTGTTCCCGGGGCTGTCCTTCCTGGCCCAGGCCATCCTCTTCGCCGTGCTCGCGGTCGGCGTGTGTTTCATCTACTGGAAATACATCCGCCCGGCCGCCGAGTTGCGTGACGACCAGCCCCTGCTCAACCGCAAGGGTGATCGCATGATCGGTCGCCGCGTGCTGGTTGTTGACGCCATCGCCAACGGTCGCGGCAAGGTCAAGGTCGGCGATTCGGTATGGATGGTCGAGGGCAGCGATTGCCCGGTTGGCACGGCGGTGCGCGTGATCGCCGTGAACGGCACGACCCTGCAAGTAGTGATCGACCCGCAATCTTGAGGTCGGCTGGTCGGTATTGCCGCCGGCTGGCGAGTTCGATGTCCGCGCTTGCGTGCCCGGCGACGTCGAGGACTTCGGCACAGGCAAGGGGCAGTTCCTTATAATCGGCTTTTTCCCTGCAGGCCGATTCCATGACGCGCAAGACTGTCCTCAACGATTCGCACCGTGCGCTTGGCGCCAAGATGGTCGATTTCGGCGGCTGGGACATGCCGCTCAACTACGGCTCGCAGATCGAGGAGCATCATGCCGTGCGCCGCGACGCCGGCATGTTCGATGTTTCGCACATGACCGTTGTCGACATGCACGGGCCGCGCACGCGCGAGTTCCTGCGCCATCTGCTGGCCAACAACATCGACAAGCTCAAGGTATCCGGCAAGGCGCTGTACTCGTGCATGCTGAATGCCGAAGGCGGCGTGATCGATGACCTGATCGTCTATTTCCTCGCCGAGGATTTCTTCCGCACCGTGGTCAATGCATCGACGCGCGAAAAGGATCTGGCCTGGATCACTGCCCAGGCGAAGGCCTTCGACGTGCAGATCAGCGAGCGCGCCGACCTCGCCATGATCGCGGTGCAGGGGCCTGATGCGCGGGCGAAGGCAGCATCGGTGTTCAGCGAGCTGACGGCGGCAAAGGCGCTCAAGCTGGGCAAGTTCGTCGCGTTCGCGGCCGATGGCCTGTTCATCGCCCGAACCGGATATACCGGCGAAGATGGATTCGAAATCATGGTCGAGGAAGCCGCCGCAGTCGCGCTGTGGGATCGCCTGCGCGCGGCAGGCGTGCAACCCGCCGGCCTAGGCGCGCGCGACACCTTGCGTCTGGAAGCGGGCATGAACCTGTACGGCCAGGACATGGATGAGACCATCACGCCTTGGGAGGCCGGACTGGCCTGGACGGTCTCGCTCGACGAAGGTCGCGACTTCATCGGTCGTGCGGCATTGGAGAAGCACAAGGCCGCCGGTGGCGGGCGCGAAATGATCGGCATCGTCATGGACGAGAAGGGCGTATTGCGCCACGGCCAGAAGGTCCTCACCGAGGCTGGCGATGGCGAAATCCTCTCCGGGACATTTTCGCCGACACTCGGCAAGGCAATTGCCTTTGCCCGGGTTCCGGCCGGCACCCATGCCGGTGTCCGCGTGGATATTCGCGGCCGCGAGGTCGCCGTGCGCGTGGTCCGCTATCCATTCGTCCGCGACGGCCAGGCGGTCGTCGCCTGAGCACGCCGCGATCCAATCCGGCTGCTGATCCGTCCCATCCATGAAGTCGCGAAGAATGCCCTCGCATGCGTTGCACGCAGGCGTGCTGCCGGATGCCCATGCCACTGACGGCTCATCCCGGTGCATCCTTCGCCGGCACGGCGCCGGCGACCCTTGACCCGCTACACGGCAGCGAAGCGCACCAAAAGACTCGCCAGCATCCGCGCCCTTCACGAATAATCCGGGCTAGAATCCGTCAACACGTCATCCTCCATCCCAGGCCAGCAGACATGAAAGAGATTCCCGGCGATCTGATGTTTCTCAAATCCCATGAATGGGCGCGCGTCGAAGACAACGGTACGGCCACCATCGGCATCTCCGATCACGCACAGAGCCTGCTCGGCGATTTGGTCTATGTCGAGCTGCCGAACGTCGGCGACATGGCGCAGGCCGGCACCGCCGCCGCCGTGGTTGAATCGGTCAAGGCGGCATCGGACGTCTATTCGCCGTTGAGCGGCGAGATCGTCGCGGTCAACGAAGCGCTGGCCGATCGTCCCGAGACGATCAACGAAGATGCCTACGGCGACGGCTGGATTTTCGTCGTCAAGATTTCCGATCGAAACGAGCTCGAGGAAATGCTCGATCCGGATGCCTATGCCGAAATCGTAGACAGCGAAGACGACTGAATTCGCACGCTCCGAAAAAGTTTTCGAGTTCTTGAATCGGGCCGGATGATCGGCCCGTTTTTCGTTTTCCGGTCGGCAAGCCGCCGAAATCGAAAAATATTTTCGTCGCCGTTGTGCTTGCGTTTGGACGGATTCCGCGCGCAACGGGCGTGCCGAGATCCGGAATATGCATGGCCGCATCCGGCTTCGCATGGCGTGATCCCGATTGACCGGGAAGACTGCATTTACCCTGTATGTCGCGCCAATCCTAGTTGTCCGGGGTGAGGGTCATTTTCTGATTGGACGTATGGACGTCTTTACGTCCAAAAATGTTTTAGTCAAGAACCGGCAATTGCCGGCAAGAAACCGGAGGAAAAACAGCCTCTGGCGGTCGAATGCAGCCCCTTGTTTTCCGTCAGAAATTTGTTGACACGCGCATCTGACAAGCATAATTTTCGCGTCAGCAACACAACGGAAACAAAAAAGGAATCATGGCTGCATCCAGATTCGTCGAACCCTATATCGAACACGGTCTGAAATCATTGGCCGTAAGAAAAATCACGGTATCGATTCCACTGCACATTCTTCGACTTCTGTCCGACGAACGGACCCGGCGCCAGGTCGCCAACCTGCGCCACGCTACCAACAGCAATTTGCTGTGCGAAGCATTTCTTCACGCTTTTACTGGGCAACCACTGCCAACTGACGAGGAGTTAAGACGCGATATGGCCACAAAGAAAACAGCTGCAAAGAAACCCGCTGCGAAGAAACCGGCCGCCAAGAAGGCTGCCAAGAAAGTAGCGGCAAAGAAGGCTCCGGCCAAGAAGGCCGCGAAGAAGGCTCCGGCCAAGAAAGCTCCGGCCAAGAAGGCCGCTGCAAAGAAGGCTCCGGCAAAGAAAGCGGCAAGGGCGAAAGCTGCTACCGCAATGAAGAAGGCTCCGGCCAAGAAAGCGGCTGCGAAGAAGGCACCCGCCAAGAAAGCGGCAAAGAAAGCTGCGAAGAAGTAAGGCGTTGCAGCCAGTTGTCGGCTGGCAACTGGCTTTTCACTGCATGCCACGCATCGCATCGTTGATGCAGGGCAGTACAGAGTCACTGCACACCAAGTGCAGGTAAAAAAGCTTCACTGGATCTTGCAACCGGACTGCTCTCCCTGCGGTATGCCCAGCGCAGGGAGAGATTTCCGGATCCGATCCAGGGTTTGCAAGGCGTGAACCGACCGGCCCGGCAGCCGGCACTGGAGCACCGCCTCGACAAGCTCACGCCAGGTTGCATCGAAAGTGTGAACGTCGGCCAATCCCCCTGCATGACAACTTGCTAGCGTGGCGGCGTTGCCACGAGGGGAGTCCGTCATGCGTAGCGAAGTCGCGAGTGCCTTGCTTGTCCTTTCCCTTGCCGTTGCGATGCCTGTCCAGGCGGCGACGGTTGCCGTGCAGGTCGACCTGCAGTCCGATCATCGCCCGCTCAATCCACTGATCTTCGGTGTCAGCGGTGCACCGGATCTTTCGCATCTTGCCTATCCCTTGATCCGCCGCGGCGGCAATTCGACGACGCGATACAACTGGCAAGCAGACGTGCACAACACGGCAGCTGACTGGTTCTACATGAATATTCCCGATGGCAACGGCACGCCGGCGGGCTCATCGCTGGAGGGCCTGGTTGCGTCGACGCTCGCCGCAGGATCGCAACCCTTGCTGACCCTCAGCACCATCGGCTGGATGCCCAAGCCGGTGCAGCAGAAGCGCTGGGGTTTCTCGGTTGTGAAGTATGGCGCGCAGCTCGTCACCGAGTGCAGCTATTTTTCTCCGCCTCCCCCTTGGTGCACCGCTGATGCTGGCAACGGGAGATGCAATCCGGCGCAGAACCAGACCGGATTCTGCAACGCGGCGGGATACATCGTCGGCAACGATCCGCTCGACACCTCTGATATCTCGACCGCGCAGACCCAGGCCAACTGGGTGGCGCATCTGCAACAACGATTCGGCACGGCGGCCAACGGCGGGGTGCGCTACTACGCGCTCGACAACGAGCCCATGTTGTGGAACTCGACGCACCGCGATGTGCACCCTGCGCCGTTGACCTACGACGAGATCTGGCAGCGCACGGTGACTTACGCGTCGGCGATCAAGGCGCAGGATCCGGCGGCAAAGATCCTCGGCCCGGTGACCTGGGGTTACTGCGACTTGTTCGGTTCGGCAGCCGACAATTGCCTCGACGGAGACGATCGTGCCGCGCATGGCGGCACTCCGTTCGTGCAGTGGTACCTGCAACAGGTGTGCAGCTACCAGGCCGCGCACGGCGTGCGTCTGGTCGACTACCTTGATCTTCACTACTACCCGCAAGGCGATGGCGTGGTGGATTTCTCCGACCCGCCGAATGGCTCGGAAACCGCGATCATCTCGGCGCGCCGCCTGCGCTCGCTGAAGGAGCTCAATGATCCCGCCTGGGATTCGGAATCATGGCTTTCCGATCTCGGCAACAGCGCGCCGTGGCACTACAGCCGACCAAACCTGATTCCGCGCGTGCGTGCCTGGATCGACGCTTCGTGCCCAGGCACCGGCTTGTCGATCAGCGAGTACAACTGGGGGGCGGACAACGGTGCGAGCAGCGCCCTGGCCCAGGCCGAAGCGCTGGCCATCTTTGCCCGCGAAGGCGTCGACATGGCGGCACGCTGGGTGGCGCCCGAGACCGGGTCCCCGGTCGAGCGCGCATTTCGCCTCTATCTTGATTTCGATGGCAGCGGCGGGCACGTCAGCGGGCACAGCACGCGCGCAAGCAGCGCCAGCATCGATGCGCTTGGCGCCTATGCGATTCACCAGCCGGGCGCGCACGTCATGCTGCTGCTGTTCAACAAGGCGACCACGGCAACGACGGCCGCGGTGAATCTCGGCACGCACCTGAGCGGACCCTGGCAGCTCTACCAGTTCAGCGGCAGCAGCGACATCGCCCTTGTCGCATCCGGAACCCTCGACGGCACGAGCATCAGCCTGGCGAATCTCCCGCCGCGTTCGGCAAGCCTGCTGATCCTGCCCGATTCCGATCGCATCTTTGCCGACGGCTTCGATCAGCCTTGATCGGCACGCGCGGCAGGGCGTGCGTGCCGGGCGGTCGGTGACCCCTTGTGCAGGGTTGTGGCGAGCAGCACGGAACCCAGCGTGGAGCGCGCGACGCCGATGCCGAGACTGGCGATCGTGAATGCCGATCGCGCAGCGTGCACGAACTGCTTGCGCCCGAGGACGAGGCCGGCAAGCAAACCGCCACCGACAAGGATGGCCGGCCGGTAGCGATCGTAAAGCTCGCGCAGGCCGGAAGTGTGCCGCTGCAACTGCCCGCGTGCATCAATCGCGCGCATGGCTGCATCGCGAACGTGCTGTCGATCCCGGCGCAGGTTGTTCATGGCTTCTCCTCCAGTTGCGCTGGCCGCTCGGACGACGATGCAACCAGGGCGCGCGTATGTGGCAGGGTGAGATCGCGCCACGCGCGGCGCATGCCGGCCACCGTCCACAGGACTCCGGAAATGTTGAGCGCGGCGACAACGGCGATGCCCAGAAATAGATTCCCGCTCAACTGGAAAATGCCGACGACGATGGCGGCGTTGAGTGCCAACCACACCGCCGTGGCGAGGAAGACCAGGGCGATGGCAAGCCCGATGAGGTTGACGGCACTGCGGCGGGCGAGGCGAAGCTCGGCGCGCAACAAGGCGAGGGTGGTTTCGGCCACCTGCATGGCCGCGGCAAACGCATCGTGCGCGGCATCGACGAGGCCCCGCTCGGAAACGGGCGGAGCCTCGCTGTCCGCTTCGACGCCGCGCTCAGTCATGCGCGCGGATTCAGCGACGACGCAACAAGCGCGATGCAATCACCCCGGCTGCTACGGCGATGCCGACGGCGGCCAGGGGATGAGCGCGGATCTGTTCGCTGGCGATGCTGCCAAGGCGCTTTGCACCTTCGCCAAAGCGTTCGCCGGCGGCTGACAGTTCTTCATTCAAGGCCGCGCCGTTGTTGCGCAATTTTTCGCTGAAGCGACTGGCGCTGCGCGCCACCTCGTCAATGCCTTCGCTGATCTGGCTGGTCACCTTGTCAAGGCGGCTGTCGTCGGCTGCCGGTTTGGAGGTCACATTTGCCGTGCTGCTCATATTCGACTCCTCGATGGGTTGGCCGGCGTCATTTCAACATCGGTTTGCGGAGGAGACGCCGTGTGTCGATGCTGGCACGCGCATGCTGAAGCGCGCATGGCTGGGAGCGTCGCCACCCGGCATGGGCGACGGTTGGGGTGTTCCCGCCATTGCCTGCGCGCCCGGGGATCCCTGCGGGATGTGACACCCCGCGTCGGAATGCGCTATCTTCCCTTCGTCCGTACGTTGATTGACGCTGAGGACAGGGGTGCGCGAGCCGATCAATCACGCGGATCTGGTCGGTTCATGCAGGAAACTTCAGGACAGGTGCCGGCACGCGTGGGCCTGAAGCAAGCCGCTGCATTCATTGGCTTGCTGTTGCCCACCGTGCAGCGAACCCGGTTCGGATTTCCGTCGATGCCGCTGTTTGGACGCGCCAGTTGCGAGCGCGGGTATTCCGTCCTGCATCCCCGGAGCGTGTGGCCAATGAAATCTTCCTCAATGAATATGCGTTCGATCCGTGGATCTGCGGCGATGACCATCATCATCATCATCATCGTCCTGGTCCTTGCCGCACTCGCCGGAGGGTATTTCTGGTATTCCAACCGCGCCAGCACGACGACTGCACCGGGATCCGCTCCGACGGCGGCAACCCCGGCGGCCAGTGGCGAGGAAGCGGCCGCTCCGGTTGTCTCTGCGGCGGTCGAAGGCCTCGGCATCGATCAGCTGTATCGGGAAGCGCGTAAGGCGATGGCCGAGCAACGCATGGTTGCGCCGGCCGGCAACAACGCACTTGAGTTCTATCTGGCGATCCTGCAGAAGGACGCGGGCAATACCGGCGCCGCCGACGCCTTGCGCGAACTGTTTCCATTTGCCAGCGGCACTGCCGAACAGGAAATCAACCAGGGCAATCTGGAAGAGGCGACCCGCATCATCGACTCCCTGGCCAAGGCCGATCCAAGCAACTACACGCTGACGATCCTGCGCAGCAAGATGGATGCAAAGCGCAAACAGGTTGAACAGCAGGAAGCGCAAATTGCTGCCGCCGCTGCCGCTGCCGCCGCGCCGGCCACTGCGCCGACCACGCCGGAAACGACAGCAGGAACTGCGGAAACTTCGTCCACGCCGGCATCCGGTTCACCTGCCGGCAGCGCTGCCGCCACGGCGACGACGACACCCGCTCCACCACCGCCACCCGTGCAGCCAGCGCCCAAACCCGCTGCGCCGCAGGGCGAGACGCGCGACGTGCTGGTCGTGACTCCGGTCGCGCCGACCTATCCACCGCAGGCCGCACGCAATCGTGAAGAAGGCTGGGTCGAGGTCGAGTTCACGGTGACCGCCGATGGCAAGGTGACCAACGCCAACGTCACTGCCTCCAATCCGCCGCGCATCTTCGACCGCGAAGCGGTGCGTTCGATCGAGCGCACGACGTTCAGTCCGCGCCTGGAAAATGGCGTTGCGGTCAATTCCACCGTGCGTCGACGGATTGAATTCAAGCTCGGGCGCTGATTGCTGCGCGCTCGCGCAGGCATGGCGCGTGCAGCGCGTCGCTGCGCGCGCGGGATTCTGCTAGGGAGTAAGGTACTGGCGAATGTGCACGAGCAGTTCGTGCCCGTTCCGGTCATCCATCGCTTGATCCGGCAGATGCAGCAATTTTTGCGCCGCGGCCTCATGGGCATTCCCGCTCAGGCTCTCCGCCATCATTCCGGCGAGATCGGTCAGGATCAGCAGGCCAAGCTCGCGCACCGTATTCGTGCGCGAAGTCGCGGCGATTTGCAGCTTTGCCGACGCCTCGTTGCGTGCCTGGATCGAACGCAACGGGAAATGCTTCCTGCTCCACGGCCACCACGATTCGCGTACCTGGTGCAGCACGTCGCGGCGAAACAGGCTTTCCAGCAGATGGGTGCTGATGGGATCGAGGCGCGCAACGAGCAGTTCGATCGCCGCTGCCACGGTCAGGCCGTTGACCTGGCCAGCCAGCACCTGCTCGGCCGCAGCCAGCTGCGGTTGCGTTGTCGGCAGCAAGGCTTCGATGACGATATGCCCGCCCTGGTAGCGCAGTCGGCATTGCTCGTAGAGATCGAGAATGATCGCCGCTGCGGCCAGCTCGTCGATATCGGCATGGCTGCGCGAAACCTCGAACTTTCCCGATACCGGGTCAATGCACAACAACATCAGTTGTTCGGCAATCAGCATTCGCGGCCTCCGGCGAGGGGGTGATGCTTTCCTGAGCAATTATCAGTCGGAAATCGTGCACTATGCTACCCGATTGTCGGTGGCACGATCCTCGACCGCCGGCGAGGACCATCGCCCCGGCCAGGGTCTCAGTCGATGCCGCCGCCGCTGCTCAATGTCGCCGATGTGCCGACACCGGCCCAGTCCACCGCGGGCAGGCCGAGGTACCGGTCGAACAGCATCGGCATCAGCCCGCTCGGTGCCGCGGACTCGCAATTCCAGAGCATGATCAGGCCAACCTGCCGGTCGGGCAGGAAACCAATCATGGCTCGATAGCCCTGGACGGCTCCGGCATGGAAGACCAGCGGTTCGCCGGCGTATTGATAGACGCGCCAACCCAGGGCGTACTGCGCATCAAGCAAGCGGCCGCGGCGCCAGGGCGTGGAGCGCAGGTCGCGCGGGGTTTCCACCAGTGGCGTGTGCAATGTTTCCAGCAACTGCGCCGAGAGGACGTCGGGCCGCCCGCCCATCTGCGCGATGAGCCACTTTTCCATGTCGCGCAGGCTCGCATTGGCACCGGCTGCCGGCGGCATGCGGTAGTAGGCTTCATTTGGCTGGAACGCTTTCCAGCGCTTGCCGCTGCGCCGATGCGGACGCGCCCAATGCTTCGATTGTTCGAGCGCTTCGCGCCCATAAGTGGCCGTGCTCATGCCGAGCGGGTGGAATATCCGTTTCTCCACTTCGTGATAATAGAAGTCGCCGGTCACCGCGTAGGTGATGTCGCCGATCAGGCTGAAGGCGATGTTCTGGTAGGCGTAGCATTCGCCAACCGGGCAGGCCATCGGCACATCGGCGAGGCGCTCGACCAGCAAGGGATAGGGTTCGTCCTGCTCGATCAGTCTGTCGTAGGTGTTGTGCGGCAGGCCGACGCGATGACTGAGGATGTCGGCAACCGTCAGCTTGTTGCTGCTGTCGAGGTCGGCCAGGGTGAAGGTCGGCAACACACTCGAGACCGTCGTCTCCCAGTGCAGCAAGCCGTTCTCGATGAGCAGGCCGCTGAGGGTCGTGGCAAAGGCCTTGGACAGCGATGCCAGGCGGAACACGGTGTCGGTTTCGACCTTTTCCCGGCTGTTCCAGTCGGCATAGCCGAGCGTGCGCTCGTGGACGACATCATTGCCCTGGACCACGGCCACGGCGAGGCCGGAAACCTGGCCGGCATCCTCGATCTGGTCGATCCAGCGATCAAGGTCGGCCATGAACGGCTGGATGTCGTTGGCGACTGCCTTTGCATCCACCTTCGGCGGCACCGTGACGGCGCGCACGCGCTGGTTCTTGCGTGGTGCGTGAGCGGTCTTGTGCACGGCTGCCATGCCTTCGCCGGCAAGACCGAGAAACAGGCTGAAGGTTGCCGCCAGGAGCAGGAAATTCCGCTTCACGATGGTCGCCATTGGGGATCGCAAGCCCATGTTATGCTCGATTTTGCGGCTTGATCATTGCGTTTCGGAGGAAAAGAAATGACTGCATTGATTGTCCTCGGTGTCATTGTGCTGTTCGCCTTCTATGCCATCAGTGTCTACAACGGACTGGTCACTGCGCGCAACGGCTACAAGAATGCGTTTGCCCAGATCGATGTCCAGCTGACCCGTCGCTATGACCTCATCCCGAACCTGGTCGAGACTGCCAAAGGCTACATGAAGCACGAGCGGGAAACCCTGGAAGCCGTCGTCCAGGCGCGCAATTCGGCAGTTTCCGGACTTTCCGCGGCCAAGGCCAATCCGGGCGATCCACAGGCCATGCAGCAATTGTCCGGTGCCGAGAATGCCTTGACCCAGACGCTGGGGCGTTTGTTCGCGCTGTCGGAGGCCTACCCGGACCTGAAAGCCAACCAGAACATGATGCAGCTCAGCGAAGAGCTGACTTCGACCGAGAACAAGGTCGCCTTTGCGCGCCAGGCCTACAACGATTCGGTCATGGCCTACAACAACGCCCGCGAGGTTTTCCCGAGCTCGATCGTCGCCAACATGTTCGCCTTCACGCCGGCGCAACTGCTCGAGATCGATGCCCCCGAAAAGCGCGAGGCGGTGAAGGTTTCATTCAGCTGATGGCTGCAACGGACGGTTCGCCGACATCGGCGAACCGTCACGCCGGAACGAGGTCGAGGGTCGAGCGCTGAATTTCTTTGCCCACCAGGAACTTGCGCGCAAGCAGACGCGGCGCATGATCGTGCTGTTCACGATCGCCGTGATCTGCATCGTCGCCGCCGTCGACTTCATCGTCCTGCTGGCGCTCGGCATTGGCAGGGAGGAGCGTCGCGGCGCTACCGGTGCGGCTGGCGGTGCCATCCTGGCGACCACGCTCGGCGTGATTGCCGTGATCGGCCTGGCCACGTTGTACCGGATTTCGACATTGCGCGGCGGTGGCAGTGCGGTCGCCCGGCAGCTCGGGGCGACGCCGGTTGCGGTCGATACCACGGATTTTGCCTACCGTCGCCTGCGCAACGTGATCGAGGAAATCGCCATTGCCTCGGGTGTGCCGGTACCGGAGATCTTCGTGCTTGAGGAGGAAACCGCGATCAACGCGTTCGCCTCGGGCTATTCACCCGCCGATGCCGCGGTGACGGTCACGCGAGGCTGCCTCGACAAGCTCACCCGCGAGGAACTGCAGGGAGTCATCGCCCACGAGTTCAGTCATGTGCTCAACGGTGACATGCGTTTGAACATCCGCCTGATCGGGGTTGCCTTTGGCATCCTCGTGCTGGCCATCATCGGACGCAAGATTGCCCAGACAACGGCGGATTCGCGCGCTCGCGACGGCGCCGTGATCATCGCTTTCGGCGTCGCCTTGCTCGCGGTCGGCTATATCGGTGTCTTTTTCGCCCGCATCATCAAGGCTTCGATTTCGCGCCAGCGCGAATTCCTCGCCGATGCCTCGGCCGTGCAATTCACCCGGCAGACCGATGGCATTGCCGGTGCCCTGAAGAAGATCGGCGGGCTCAGCGACGGCTCCAGGCTGACCAGTCATGACGGCGAGGAAGTGGCGCACATGCTGTTTGGTGACGGCGTCGGCTATTCGGCGTTGTTCGCCACGCACCCACCACTGGTCGATCGCATCAAGCGCCTGCAGCCGCAGTTCAATCCGGACGAACTTGCCGGGATCGCCGCCGACTGGACGCAACCGCGGCGGGTCGGTGAAAGCGATGATCCGCAAGCGTCCGTGGCGGGCTTCGCGCCGGCGCGTGGCTCGGGCCGCCCCAAATCCGCAGGCCGAGCCGGGAAATTGCCGTCATCCGCCGAGGCGATGCGGCTGTCGGCCACCGCGGTTTCCGAACAAGTCGGCAATCCGGATACCGGGGATTACCAGGCCGCGGCCACCCTCAACACGTCGATACCCGAGGTACTCAGTGCAGCGGCGCACGGCCGCGAACAGTCGATGGCCGTGATTTTTGCCTTGCTGCTGAATGCCAATGCCGCCGTGCGCAAGCAGCAGGTCGAGTTGATTGCCCACTATCACGATGCCGCTACCGTCGCCGAAGTCGAACAACTGGCATTGCACACCGCCCGGCTGCATCCGATGCAGCGCCTGCCGCTGGCGGCGCTTGCCTTTCCTGCCTTGCGCCGGCAGCCGCGACCGAAACTGCAGATTTTCGTGATCCTGCTCAAGCAACTGATCAAGGCCGATGGGCGCGTCAGCCTGGATGAGTATTGCCTGGCCCGGCTGGTTGGCGTGCAGGTTGTCGATGCGCTGAATCCGGCCCTGACGCGGGTCATGGGCCGGATCAAGCTCGGCGATGCCGTGGCCGAACTTTGCGACCTGTTTGCCGTGCTCGCCGAGTACGGCCACGAGGATGGCGAAGGTGCCCGTCGCGCCTATGTGCTGGGTCTCCACGAAGTGCTGCCAGGCAGCAAACCCGTGTACGCGCCGCCGCAGGATTGGGCGCTGGCGCTGGATCGCGCCCTGCCCAGGCTCGATCTGCTGACCCCGGCGGGCAAGGAGATGGTGGTGCGAGGCTTGACCCATGCCATCAGTGCGGACGGCATGGTCAGCGTCAATGAAGCGGAGCTCCTGCGCACGGTCTGTGCCGCCCTACATTGTCCGTTGCCGCCGATCCTGCACCAGGCCGCCTGATTGCGCGTGCTGGCGCACGGCTCGCGGCGGACGAGATTGCGCTCTGCGGGCGGGTCGTGGAGCATGGCGGCCCCGTTGCGAGCCGTGAACCCATGAGTCGAGATTCCGCAGACGTCGATGCCCGCCTTGAGCAGGTCCTGAGCGATTTTGGCTCACGCCTGGGCGCGCTGATGCGCAGCTATCGGCTTGATCGGCATGGCATTGATCCCGACGACGTCGAGCAGGAAGTGCGCATCCGCCTGTGGAAAGCAATCTCGCGTGACCGCTCCGGGGCCTTTCATGCGTCTTATGTGCAGAGAGTGGTGGCGACCACGGTGATCGATGCGTTGCGGCGGGCCGAAGTCAGGGCCGCCGAGCCGCTGCCCGAGGACGATGACGAACCCGGCCAGTTGCCGGAGGAAGGCATCGGACCCGAGCAGACAGCCAGTGATGGCGAGCGCATGGGCGGCTTGCAGCGCTGCCTGGCGGAGATCCCGGAACGTCGACGCCTGCCGATCACCTTGCACCTGCAGGGTTATTCGTTTCAGGAAATTGCCGATGTGGCGGGCACCTCCGCCGAAGCGGCAAGAAAACTGGTGACGCGTGGGCTGGAAGGCTTGAAAGGCCGCCTGCGTGAATTGGGATACGGTGAATTCGATGATTGAGCGCAGTCTGTCAAATCTCTATCGGCGCATGAACGTGCAGGCCCAGGCTGGCTGCGCGGACCTGATCGATGCCGACACCCTCGTCGCTGCCGCGGCCGGCAGCCTGGCTGGCGATCGTCGCGATGAAGTTGCTGCCCGCCTTTCGCGCTCGCCCGTGCAGACCGATCTGGTGCGCCTGCTGCATGAGCTGGCGGCCGATGCCGCGATTGTTGCCGAAGCCGTGAACGCGCGCGCACCCGTGGCGCATGGGCGTGGGGGGCGTCGCCTGCGCCATGGCGCAGACAAGGCGCGTCGTCATGCCGGCTCGATCCGCTGGATGGGACTGGCGGCTTGCCTGGTGCTGGTCGCCGGTTTCGTCTTCTGGCAACCGCAAGAGAGTCAATTGACGGATGAGGGAATGACGGCGGCAGCCCGGCCTGATCGCATCTTCACCAGCCAGGATCGCATCTTTGCCGCAGCCGATGCGCCGGCACCGATGGACATTGGCGATGGCTTGTTCCGCTCGGATTTCAACGGCGGCTGATTGCGCCGGGAAGCTGATGCAGGAGACGCCCGGCATGTCCGGGCGTTTTCACGTCAAGGGGTTCAGACGGCAACGACCGTGGCGTGCTCGCGGGTTGCGGCAAACTCGATGTCCGGCCAGCGCTCCATGGTCAACTGCAGGTTGACCCGGCTCGGTGCGATATAGACCAGCTCGCCGGCGGCATCGATGGCGAGGTTTTGCGCGACCTTCTCGCGGAATTCCTCGAGCTTCCTGGCATTGGCGCAGCGCACCCAGCGCGCGGTGACCACACCGACATTCTCGAACCCGCATTCGACGCCGTACTCGTCCTTCAGCCGGTATGCGACGACGTCGAACTGCAGCACGCCGATGGCACCGAGAATCAGGTCGTTGGACATCAACGGGCGGAAGAACTGCGTGGCGCCTTCCTCGGAAAGCTGGGCGAGGCCCTTTTGCAAGGCCTTCATCTTCAGCGGATCCTTCAGCCGCGCCCGGCGGAACAGTTCCGGGGCGAAGTTCGGGATGCCGGTGAAGCTCAGGATTTCGCCTTCGGTGAAGGTGTCGCCGATGGAGATCGTGCCGTGGTTGTGCAGGCCGATGACATCGCCGGCGTAGGCCTGCTCGACGATTTCGCGATCCGAGGCCATGAAGCTGAGTGCATTGGCCAGCTTCATCTCCTTGCCCGTGCGCGTATGCAACGCCTTCATGGCACCGGTGAAGGTGCCTGAGCAGATGCGCATGAAGGCGACGCGATCGCGGTGCATGGGATCCATGTTGGCCTGGATCTTGAACACGAAGCCGGTCATGTGGGGTTCGTCGGCATGCACGGTGCGCGTGGTGGTTTCGTGCGATTTCGGAGTAGGCGCGTGCTCGGCAAAGAAATCGAGCAGCAGCTGCACGCCGAAATTGTTGACTGCCGAACCAAAAAACACCGGGGTCAGCTTGCCGGCAAGGTAGGCATCCTTGTCGAAGGGATGCGAAGCGCCGCGCACGAGTTCCAGTTCCTCATGCAGCTCGCGCCAGGCCTCTTCGCCGATGCGCGCGCGCAGGGCGGGATCGTCGATGCCCTTGAAGATCGTCGAATCCTGGCGGGTGAAGTTCCTGCCCGGCTCGAAGATGTGCACCTCGTCGAGCAGCAGGTGATAGACGCCCTTCAGGCGCGAGCCCATGCCGATCGGCCAGGTGACCGGGGCACAGGCGATGCCGAGAACGGATTCGACCTCATCGAGCAGCTCGATTGGCGCGCGACCCTCGCGATCGAGCTTGTTGATGAAGGTCATGATCGGCGTATCGCGCAAGCGACAGACTTCCATGAGCTTGATCGTGCGCTCCTCGACGCCTTTGGCGCAGTCGATCACCATCAGCGCGGAATCGACGGCGGTGAGCACGCGATAGGTGTCCTCCGAAAAGTCGGCATGGCCGGGCGTGTCGAGCAGGTTGATCACCCTTCCGGCATACGGAAACTGCATGATCGAGCTGGTCACCGAGATGCCGCGCTCCTTTTCCAGTGCCATCCAGTCCGAGGTCGCGTGGCGTGCGGTCTTGCGCGACTTGACCGAGCCGGCCATCTGGATGGCACCGCCAAACAGCAGCAGCTTTTCCGTCAGCGTGGTCTTGCCCGCATCGGGATGGGAAATGATGGCGAACGTGCGCCGTCGGCGCATCTCGTTGATCGGATTGCTCATGGCCAGGCCTGGATCTGCTGCAGGCGCCAGGGCTGGCAGCTTGCGGGGCGCGCATTGTACGCGAGGCGGACGCCCGCTTCAGGTCTGTCGGGCAGCGGTGCGCCGCCGGCTGCTGCGGACGATCAGTCGCGGCGAATGCTGATGTCGCCGCTGAAGGTGTCGATCTTGATGCGTGCGCGGCCATCACCGACGCTGGTATCCAGTGAACGCCCGGGGCCGTGCTCGGGTTCCTCGACCTTGCCGAAGTCACTGCGGATGCGTCCGCTGAAGGTTTCCGCCTCGATTCGCGCCGAGAGATCGCTGCCCGCATCGATGCGGATGTCGCCGCTCATGGTTTCCGCGTCGGCGCGTGCGTCGTCGAGCGGCTTGCCGCGCAGGCTGATGTCGCCGGAAACCGAACTGGCCGAGAATTCGCGATAGCTGTCCGTGCTCACCGCGATGTTGCCGGATACGGTTTCCAGTTTCAGGCGCTCGCGGTTGGCCCGCGAATCAATGTCGCCCGAAACCGTCTCGACATGCGCGCGCTCGCCGTTGCCGCTGAGTTCGATACGGCCACTGATGCTGCCGACCTCGAGTTCCCGCGCATTGCTGTCGAGGCGGATCTTGCCGCTGACGCTGCTGACATCGAGCAGGCGACCGCCGGTGCCGGTAACCGTCACTTCGGCACTGATGGTTTCGATATGCAGCTCCGCTGCCTGCGGAACGCGGATGTCGAGGACGGAGTCTTCCATCTGCGCGTTCGAGCCCCAGTTGAACCAGCCCGAGGATTCCGGTTTCTCGACCTCGATGTCGATCCTTGAGCCGCTGCCGTCGATGCGCAGGCCCTTGCTGCCCTTGCCAAGCGTGCCGGTGATCTCGATGCGGTCCTGCTCCCAGGCACTGACCGTCACCGAGCCGCGCACATTTGCAATATCGATGCGGGCGGTCGCGTCGGCGTCGCGGCTCTCCTGGATCGGCGTTCCAGCAAAGGCCGTGGCGCTGCCGGCGAGCAACAGTGCAGTCATCAATCGGGAAATCGGTTTCATCGTGGATCCTCAGCTGGCATCAAGGCCAAGTCGGGCGAGTTTGCGTTGCTGTGCATGGGTGCGGTTGATCAGGCCGACAAGAAAGATCGCATCGGGTTGCTGCTGCAGGGCGTGGTCGAGTTCCTGGCTGGCCACATCGAGGACGACTTCGGCACTGGCCAGGCGCGGATCGCCCGTTGCCGCCAGCTCGCGGGCGCGCTGGATCTGCGCGCTGACCTGCAGGCCGCCGTGCAATGCGGGATCCTTGCTCGCGACATGCTCGCCGCGATCCTCGAGTGCCAGCGAGAACACGCCGGCGGCGATTGCCATCGCCAGGCCGGCGGCGACGGCCCACGGCCAGCGTCGGTGACGCGCCGGCACGGTGGTCGCTTGCGTCGATGCGGCAAGCTGCCGGGCAATTTTCGGCCACAGGTCATGCTGTGGTTCACGCGGGCCGCGCAGCGCGCGCAATTCGCGGCGCAATTCAAAATCATTCATGGCGTTCTCCGAGCGCACGCTTGAGCAAGCCGCGGGCGCGATGCAATTGGGCTTTTGACGAACCGACGGCCATGCCGAGTTCGTTGCCGATCTCCTCGTGCTTCCAGCCCTCGATGTCATGCAGGACGAGGACCGCACGCGCGCGCGGCGGCAGGTTGGCGATGGCGCGTTCCAGATCGGCACGCTCGCCGGCGCAGAATGGCCGGAGTGGTTCGCTCGCTGCTTCGAGCACGCTGTCGTCGACCAGTTCCTCGGCATCGTGCTTGCGCAGTTCCATCAACGCGACATTGACGGCGAGGCGGTGCAGCCAGGTGCCGAACGCGCTCTCGAAACGGAAGCTGTCCAGTTTCTGCCAGGCGCGGATGAAGGCTTCCTGGGTCAGCTCCTCGGCGCGCGCGGGGTTCATGCCGGAGAGGCGCCAGACGGCTCCGTGCACGCGTCCGCAATGACGACGATAGAGCTGCTCGAACGCGCCGATATTGCCGGCCGCGGCGCGCCTGACCAGATCGCCATCCTCGGGTTCGCTCCGTGGTGCGTCGGTCATCGGCAAGGGCATGGCAAGGCAGGCGGTACTCATGGTGCCAGTTTGGATGCCGATGTGCAGCCAAGGGTTTAAGGCAACCACGGAGCAGCAACGCGAGGCACTCCATCAAAGCCCGCGCCGGCCATCGGCCCTTCGCAGGAAGGGCCTTCAGGCCCGATGCCATTCAACACGTTGCGAAAAGATCCCATCGGGAGCGCAGACGGCGGCCCCGCCAGGAATCAAGCGCTGGCCGCGCGCACCGTCGTCGATTCGCTGGCCGCCAGGGCCTCGGCAATCCTGCGTTGCTCGTCTTTCAGGCGTTGCGGCATGCGCGCGCCGAAACCATCGAGATACTTGCCGATGGCGTCCAGCTCCGACTGCCAGGCCTGCTCGTCGACGTCCAGCAGTTCGCGACTTGCCGCAGGCGTGATGGCGAGGCCATCGAGGTTGAGATCGGCGACGCCTGGAACAAGGCCGATTGCCGTCTCCTCGGCACCCGCCGTGCCGTCGCAGCGACCAAGGATCCATTCGAGCACGCGCAGGTTTTCGCCGAACCCGGGCCAGAGGAACTTGCCGTCGGCACCCTTGCGGAACCAGTTGACGTGGAAGATCTTCGGCAGCTTTGCGCCCGGCTGGTCAAATGACAGCCAATGCTTGAAGTAATCGGCAAAGTTGTAGCCGCAAAACGGCTTCATCGCCATCGAGTCGCGACGCAGCACGCCCACGGCACCGGTTGCCGCGGCCGTGGTTTCCGAACCCATGGCCGCGCCGACGAGGACGCCATGCGCCCAGTCCCGCGCCTCGAACACCAGTGGCACCAGCGAAGGACGGCGGCCACCGAAGATGATGGCGCTGATCGGCACTCCCTGCGCGGCTTCGGCTTGCGGCGACCAGCTCGGGCACTGTTGCGCGGCAACCGTAAAGCGCGAATTTGGATGCGCGGCCGGGCCGTTTGCCGGATCGTAGTCGCGGCCTTGCCAGTCGGTCACCGGCCGGCCGTCGCTCAAGCCTTCCCACCACGGCTGGTTGTCGTCGCTGACCGCGACATTGGTGTAGATCGTGTCGTGCTGGATCATTGCCAGCGCGTTGGGGTTGGTCTTGTGGTCGGTGCCCGGGGCGACGCCGAAGTAGCCGGCTTCGGGATTGATGGCCCAGAGCTGGCCGTCCGCGCCCGGTTTCATCCAGCAGATGTCGTCGCCGATCGTCCACACTTTCCAGCCGGCCTCGCGATAGCCTGCCGGTGGAATCAGCATGGCCAGGTTGGTCTTGCCGCAGGCCGAGGGAAATGCCGCCGCGACATAACGGGTTTCACCCTGCGGATTCTCGATGCCGACGATGAGCATGTGCTCGGCCAGCCAGCCTTCGCTGCGTGCCTGCCAGGAGCCGATGCGCAAGGCATGGCATTTCTTGCCCAGCAGGGCGTTGCCGCCATAGCCGGAGCCAATCGACTTGATCGCCAGTTCTTCCGGGAAATGCATGATGAAGCGCTTGTCCGGATCGAGTTCGCCGATCGAATGCAGGCCCTTGACGAAGCTGCCTTCCTGCTCGATGCGACTCAATGCTGCGGCACCCATGCGCGTCATGATGCGCATGTTCGCCACCACATACGGCGAATCGGTGATTTCGACCCCGCAGCGCGAGATCGGTGAATCGATCGGGCCCATGCAATAAGGAACGACATACATCGTGCGCCCGCGCATGGAGCCGGCAAACAGCGCGTCAACCTTGGCATGCGCCTCGGCCGGATCCATCCAGTGGTTGTTCGGACCGGCATCATCGCGATCCCGCGTGCAGATGTAGGTCAGGTGCTCGACGCGGGCGACATCGGTCG
This sequence comes from Lysobacterales bacterium 63-13, assembly GCA_001899855.1. Classification (GTDB taxonomy): domain Bacteria; phylum Pseudomonadota; class Gammaproteobacteria; order Xanthomonadales; family Rhodanobacteraceae; genus Dokdonella. The sequence goes on along the minus strand of MKWR01000027.1, from coordinate 139,197 downwards.
GGCGGGAGCGATGCAGGGTGCATCCCGGGTGGGTTGCGTCATTCAGGGCAATCAGCTCGCCGCTTGCCAGCATCTGCTCGGTCAGCAGGCGGATTTCCCCGCTCGAGCCGTTACACCAGTGGATTTGCGCGGGTTCGGTCAAACGGGCGACGTCCTCGACCCATCGGTTCAAGGATTGCAGCGAACTTGCCATGTGGTCCTTCTGCGCAGGCCGCGGCCCGCTTTGCCAAGATAAGGGGAAGAACGGTAGCGGCCAGCCCCCGCCTTGGCAAGGTCAGATGCCGCACGCGGCCGCCGCCTCAGGCCGGGACCAGGGTCTCGATGACGTGATCGATGTAGGCCTGGTATTCCTCCTGGTCCATGCGCGGCATGCCGTGACGCTGGTTGAGCTGGAGGAATCCGCTGTAGGCGGTATAGGCAAGCCGGGCGCGGTGCTGGGCGGCGCGTGGCTCGAATCCGGCTTCGGCGTAGGCGGCGGTGAGCAGGGCCAGGCGGCGCCGGGAGATGCGTTCGATGACCGGCTGCACGAGCGGATGGTCCGAGGCCTGCAGCAGTGCCGCATAGACAAGGTGCGATTGCACTTCGCGGCTGACGCGCTGGAACAGCTCGCGCAGGCGTTCGCGGGGATCGGCAATGCGCTCGACATGGGCGATGACCTGATCCTCGTCGCGTTGCTCCCAACGGTCGATGGCCGCCTTGAGCAAGGCTTCGCGGGTCGGAAAATGCCAGTAGAAACTGCCCTTGGTCACGCCCAGAGTGCGGGCCAGCGATTCGACCGCGACCGCGGCAACGCCGCCCTGGGCAAGGACATCGAGTGCCGCCTGCTCCCAATCCGTGGCGGACAGGCGTCCACGCGAATCGGGTTTTTGTTCAGGTGCGCTCATGTGTGCAGTGTGACCGAGCGCAGCCGTGATGAGAAGCAAGCGGTCGCGCCCCGGCCTTGGCGGCGCGATTGATTTGCACCGGAACTGGCTCCATACTTTCGCGTATGGTCACGATTTCTCCGTCCAGTTTCCCGAACCCGCGGCGTCTGTCGACGGCGGACGGCATCGGCTTGGCAGTCGAGCAGTTCGGAAGCGGCACGCCCGGCGTCGTCTTTGCCCACGGCTTTGGCCAGACCCGCGCAGCCTGGACGAGTTGTGCCACGGCGTGCGCGGCATCGGGTTGGAGCAATCTCACCTATGACGCGCGCGGGCACGGCGAAAGCGACTGGCTCGCCTCCGGCGACTATGCGGTCGATCAGCTGAGTGCCGACCTGCGCTGCGTGTGCGCCAGCGCCGGGGTACCGCCGGTGGTGGTGGGGGCCTCGATGGGTGGACTGGTCGGCATCGCCATGGCCGGTGCCGATGCGGAAAGTTGTCGCGCCCTGGTCCTGGTCGACATCACCCCACGCTGGGAGCCGGCCGGGGTTGAACGCATCCTCGAATTCATGCGCGCGCATCCGGCCGGTTTTGCCAGCCTCGACGAAGCGGCGCAGGCGATTGCCACTTATCTGCCGCATCGCGGCACACGCAAGTCACCCGGGCGATTGCGCAAGTTGCTGGTTGAATCGGCGGACGGTCGCCTGCGCTGGCACTGGGATCCGCGCATGCTGGAGCCGATCGCCGAGGAGGGCGCGCGCCACCAGGCCGACCTGCTCGCCGCGGCGACGCGTATCCGCGTGCCGACCCTGCTCATCAGCGGCGCGGCCAGCGACGTCGTTTCGGAAACGACGATCCAGGAATTTCTAGAGCTGGTACCCCACGCGCGCCATGCCATAGTCCCGAAAGCCGCGCACATGGTTGCCGGCGACGAGAACACGCAGTTCAACCATCACGTGCTGGAGTTCCTGGCCACGCTGGGTGGAGTTTGAAAGGCAAGGCAAACAAGCGGATCGTTGGGCGGTCCGCGCTTCAAGGCAGGCCTCGCTCCGGCGACACCTGCACGCTGGTCCCCGCGCTGCCGCCGCATGAACCGTCCAGGTTTCCCGGCAGCAGCAAGTGTCAGATCATCAGAGAGGAGTTCTGGACATGTTGAACTTGACCCCGTTCTTGGCCGGTTTGCTGGTCTGCCTGGCCGCCGCCTACCTGCGTATCGGTTTGCGCACCTGGACCATCGCCACGGCGGTCGCCATCGTCGGCGCTGGCTTGCTTGCCGGCAGCCATTGGCTGGCCATCGCCATTCCGTTGCTGGTCTTCGCCCTGGTGACGGTGCCGCTGAACCTGCCGGCGTTCCGCCGTGCGCGCCTGAGTGCGCCGCTCCTCGCCATTTATCGCAAGATCACGCCGAGCCTGTCGGAGACCGAGCAGACCGCGCTGGAAGCCGGCACCGTCGGTTTCGAAGGACAACTGTTCAGCGGCAAGCCGGACTGGTCGGAACTGCTGGGCCAGCCCAGGCCGGAATTGAGCATCGAGGAACGCGCCTTCCTTGAAGGCCCGGTCGAACAGCTTTGTGCGCAGATCAACGAGTGGCAGATCACCCATGAGCTGGCCGACCTGCCCGAGGACATGTGGAAGTTCATCAAGGACAACAAGTTCTTCGGCATGATCATCCCCAGGCAATACGGTGGACTCGGGTTCTCGGCGTTGGCGCATTCGGCCGTGCTGCAGAAGATCGCCAGCATGTCGGCGACCGTGTCCTCGACGGTGGCGGTGCCGAACTCGCTGGGTCCGGCCGAGCTGCTCCTGCATTACGGCACCGAGCAGCAGAAGAACCACTACTTGCCGCGCCTGGCGGATGGCCGCGATGTGCCGTGCTTTGCCCTGACCGGCCCGTATGCGGGTTCGGATGCCACCTCGTTGCCGGACTACGGCATCGTATGCAAGGGTGAATGGGAAGGCGGCAACGTCCTCGGCGTACGCCTGACGTTCGACAAGCGCTACATCACCCTGGCACCGGTTGCGACCATCGTCGGCCTTGCTTTCCGCATGCTCGATCCGGATCACCTGCTCAGCGACGAAGAAGATCGCGGCATCACCCTGGCCTTGATTCCGCACGACACCGAGGGCATGGAAATCGGCCGTCGGCACATGCCGATGAACGTGCCGTTCCAGAATGGCCCGGTGCGCGGCAAGGATGTCTTCGTGCCGCTGTCGCAATTGATCGGCGGTCCGGAAATGGCTGGGCAGGGCTGGCGCATGCTGGTCGAATGCCTGTCGGTCGGTCGCGCGATCTCCTTGCCTTCCAGCGCCACCGGCGGATCCTGCGCCGGCGTGGCCGCCACCGGCGCGTATACGCGCATCCGCAAGCAGTTCGGCCTGGCGATCGGCCGCTTCGAGGGTGTCGAGGAGGCACTCGCGCGCATTGGCGGATTGACCTATGCGATGACGGCCTTGTCCCGCGCCACTGCCGCCGCCGTGGATCGTGGCGAGAAGCCGTCCGTGCCTTCGGCAATCGCCAAGTACCACGCCACCGAATGGGGTCGCCAGGTCTGTCAGGATGCCATGGACATCCACGGCGGCAAGGGCGTCATCCTTGGCCCGAACAACTATCTCGGTCGCGCCTGGCAAGGCGTGCCGATCATGATCACGGTCGAAGGCGCGAACATCCTCACGCGCAGCCTGATGATCTTTGGCCAGGGCGCGATCCGCTGCCATCCTTACGTGCTGGAGGAAATGCAGGCCGCCGCCTTGCCCGACTACGGCGAGCGACTGCGCCGCTTCGATGATGTGCTGTTCAAGCACATTGGTTTCGGCTTCTCCAACGGCGTGCGCAGCCTGATTCTCGGGCTCACCCACGCCAGGATCGGCATGGCCCCCGGGGATGCCTATACACGCCGCTTCTACCGCAAGCTCAACCGTTATTCGGCCGCGCTTGCCCTCGTCGCCGATACCTCGATGCTCGTCCTCGGCGGTAAACTCAAGTTCAAGGAAAAGATCTCCGCGCGCCTGGGTGACGTGTTGTCTTGCCTCTACATTGCCTCGAGCATGCTCAAGCGCTACGAGGATGAAGGCCGTCCGGTGGCCGATCAGCCGCTGCTCGCCTGGGCCTTCCACGAGTGCGTCTGGCGCATGCAGATGGCGCTGGATGGCGTGATCCGCAATTTCCCCGTGCGTCCGGTGGCCTGGCTGCTGCGTGCGCTGGTGTTTCCGTTTGGCCGTCGCGAGGTGCCGCCCTCGGACCGCCTCGGTCATCGCGTCGCGGCGATCCTGACCGCGCCGAACGAGGCGCGGACGCGGCTCATGTCGGGTGCCTACCTGACGCCGACGGCAAACAATCCGATCGGTCGCATGAACGCCTTGTTGCCGGACGTGATCGCTGCGGAACCGGTCGAACGCAAGTTCCTCAAGGCGGTCAAGTCCGGTGAGGTGGAAGGGCTCGACTACGAGGCGCAACTCGCCGACGCGGAAAGCAAGGGCATCATCGGCGTCGCCGAACGCGCCTTGCTCGCCCACGTCCGCGCCGCCACGTTCGAGTTCATCTCGGTCGATGATTTCGCCTCCGAGGAGTTGCGTTCGGCCGTCGCCAGGAAACCGCAGAAGACCCTGCGCAACGTGGCCTGAGCAATGGCCGCGCAAGCGTTGGTGATGTTTCGCAAGTTCGGCGGCTCAGGCCTGGGCCGCTGGCTGTATTCGCGGATCATCTGCTGGAAGGCGCCGTACTTCGGCTCGATCGCGCCGCGCATCGAGGTGCTCGAGCCGGGTCGCTGCGTGGTGCGCCTGCGCCAGCGTCGCTCCGTGCAGAACCATATCGGCAGCGTGCACGCGATCGCCATGTGCAATGCCGCCGAGCTGGCCGGCGGCATGGCCACCGAAGTGACCATCCCGCCTTCCATGCGCTGGATTCCAAAAGGCATGAGCGTGCGTTATCTGAAAAAGGCGCGCGGCGTGCTGCATGCCAGTGCGCGCGTCGCGACGATTGCCGAGGGCAGCGCCAGCCAGGAGCTTCATGCCCTGGTCGAGGTGCGCAATGCCGCCGATGAGCTGGTCTTCGACGCCGACATCACGATGTGGGTGTCGCCGCGTCAGTGAAGTGACTACAAAAAAATTGAATTGTTCGTGCTGGCTTCAGCCCTTGCAGGGTGCAATCGGCTTGGGTGGGTTCGATCTGCGATCGAACGCTTCTGGTCGGGATCATGAGAGCGTCAGCGCGCAGCACTGACCCACAAGGGCCGGTGCGGTACTTGCGCAGAAGCAGCTCTGGTGGGTTCGATCTGTGATCGAACGCTTCTGAACGGCTCAGTTCAAAGAATAGCCAAGAACTGCACTAGCAGGCGCGCAGCGCGCGCGCGTGGTGACGCAGGTGGTCCTCGATGAAGCTCTGGATGAACCAGTAGCTGTGGTCATAGCCGGCCTGCATGCGCAGATCCAGCGCCTGGCCGGTCGCGGCACATGCGGCCGCAAGCAGCTCCGGCTGCAATTGTGTCTGGAGGAATTGATCGGCATCGCCCTGGTCGACGAGGATCGTGCCGGGGAAGCGTGCGCCGTCCTCGATCAGGGCGCAGGCATCATGGGCACGCCAGCGCGCCGGGTCCTGGCCAAGATAGCGCGGCAGCGCCTTCTGCCCCCACGGCACGCGGCTCGGCGCGACGATCGGGGCGAATGCCGATACTGATTTGTAGCGTTGTGGATTCCTCAGGGCGATGGTCAAGGCGCCATGCCCGCCCATGGAATGCCCGCAGATTCCCTGGCGATCGATGTCGGCGTTGAAGTTCGCCGCGACCAGCGCGGGCAGTTCTTCGGTGACATGGCGATACATGCCAAAGCGCTGTGCAAATGCCGGAGTGGTCGCATCGAGGTAGAAGCCGGCACCTTCGCCGAACTCCCAGTCGCCGGTAGCTCCTTCGATTCCGGTATCGCGTGGGCTCGTGTCCGGGGTGACCAGCAGCAATCCCAGTTCGGCGGCCAGTTTCTGCGCGCCGGCCTTGATCGCCGCGGTTTCGGCGTTGCAGGTCAGGCCGGCGAGGAAATACAGCACGGGCAATTTTCCCCCGGCCGTGCGCGGAGGCTGGAACACGCCGAACCTCATGCTGCCGGCGGTTGCCTTCGAGGCATGCTCATAGAAGCCCTGCACGCCGCCATGGCAGCGTTGTTCGGAAATGATGGCGATCGACATGCTGGCTCCTGGTGAGGGAAGGGCGAATGCTCAGACAGGGCGTTCCGGTGCCGCGCCGGCAACCGGCTCGCCGGGCTTGGCGGCCATGTCGTGCGGAAGCATGTGCGCCGCGCGCCAGCCCACCCAGCCCGAACAGCCCGCGGCCAGCATCGCCAACACGGCAAAGCCGGGCACGCTGGTGCCAAGTCCGCGCAGCAGGTTGAAACTGCTGGTGACGACGAGATCACCAAAGCGCCAGACCGAGGTATCGATGAAGTTCTTGGTCTTGTAACGGGTTTCCGCATCGACGCGCGTGTACGCCGCATCGATGGCCGGCTTGAACACGCCGTAGGCACTGGCCCGGGTGACCACGGCGACGACGGCAATCCACGCACCGCTGAAGATCGTCAGGCCGGCCAGCATCAGCGCCTTGATCGCGCCATCCAGAGCCAGCGGCGGGGCAGGGCCGTAGCGCACGAGCAGGGTGCGGGTCAGGCCGAGCTGCAGGAAGACCTGCAGCAGGTTGGCATAGAAATCGATATTGGCCGAAAAATTGATGCGCGCCTCGCGCGTCGCGTAAGTCGCGCCGCTGTAATCGGCGAGCAAGGCATAGATCACCGTGCCGACCGCATCCCCAAGCAGCATGAGCAGGGCCAGTCGGCGCATCAGCGGTGATTTCAGCGTCTCGATTGCACCGGCGATGAAACTGCCGCCAATCACGCGCGTGTCGCGGTGCTCGTCGCCAGCAATCGGGTGCCGACGCGACCACGCCGACAAGGCGAAGATACAGGCGATGGCGAAACCGAGCAGCAGCGATGACACGACCAGCAGGCCGGACACGCCAATGATCGTGTTCAGCGAGCGGGTCAGGGCCGGGCCGGCAATCGCGCCGAGGGTGCCGCCAAGCGCGATCACCGGAAACAGGCGATGCGCCTGTTCGGCATCGAGCAGATCGGCCATGAAACTCCAGAACACGGCGACCACGAAAAGGTTGAAGACGCTTACCCAGACAAAGAAGATCGAACCAAGCAGGCGCGCACCGATCGCCTCCTGCATCTGGAACAGGGGAATGAAGGCGAGCATGCCGAGCAGGAAAAACAGATACACCGCCGGCACGAACTTGCGTCGTGGAAAGCGCGCGACCAGGGCACCGAACACCGGTGCCAGCGCCAGGGTCACGACAAAGGTCGCCGCGTAGAAAATCGGCAGTGCCGTCGAGCCGACCGCCGCGGAAAGCTGGTCGCGCACCGGCCGGATCACGTAATACGCGGCCAGCACGCAGAAGAAATAGGCAAACGCGATGCTGACGACAAACCATTCATGTGACTGGATGGCGGGACGTTTGGGCACGGCTTCGATCCGTCGGCAAGGCGCAGCAGACTAGCACGCGGAACAGCCGGGACAAGTCAGCGGCATAATGCAGCCATGCAGCCGACGCTTGTCCATATCAACATCTTCCCGGTCAAATCCTGCGCGCCATTGATGGTCGATCACGCCGTCGTCGAAAGCCGCGGCCTGCGTGGCGATCGGCGCTGGATGATTGTCGATGCCGAGGGGACCTTCATCAGCGCACGCAAGCAGCCGCGGCTGCTGCTGGTCCGCGCCGTGTTCGCCGGCGATTCCCTGCTGCTCGATGCACCCGGCATGCCGCGCCTGCACTTGCTGGCCGCGGCGGACAAAACGGCAGCGACGGTGACGGTGTGGGCCGATGTCGTTGCCGGCATGCCGGCGCGGGACGACGCCGATGCCTGGATCAGCAGCTATCTCGGATTTCCGGCGCGCTTCGTGTTCATGGCGGAGGCATGCGTGCGGCCGATCGACGCGGCCTACGCCAAACCAGGCGACGAGGTCAGTTTCGCCGATGGCTTTCCATTGCTGCTGATCTCGCAGGCAGCGCTCGACGATCTCAATGGTCGACTCGCGTCACCTTTGCCGATGTTGCGCTTTCGTCCGAGTGTCGTTGTCGCCAACACCGCCGCACATGCCGAAGATGGCTGGCAGGCGATCCGCATTGGCGAGGTCGCCTTCGATGTGGTCAAGCCGTGCGTGCGTTGCGTGCTGACCACGGTGGATCCGGCAACCGGCACGTTCGATCCGACTGGCGAGCCGCTGCGCACCCTGGTTTCCTATCGGCGTGGCGCGAAAGGCGTGACCTTCGGCCAGAACCTCATTCCGCGTGGCCAAGGCAAGATCCGCATCGGTGATCCGGTATCGATCATCGCCTGACGCGGCGTATGGAGCATCTGCTCTATTGCTGCCGTTTAGGGTCAGGACAATATCCCGCCAATGCTGCAAGCAATGACCTACGACTACGTGATTGTCGGTGCCGGTTCCGCCGGCTGCGTGCTGGCTGACCGGCTCAGCGCCAATCCGGCCAATCGCGTGCTTCTGCTCGAAGCCGGTGGCCGCGATTGGCATCCCTACATCCACATGCCGGCCGGTCTCGGCAAGCTGGCCGAGAATCCCCGCCACAACTGGGACTACCACACCGAGCCGGAACCGAATCTCGACGGACGCCGGTTGTGGTGGCCTCGCGGCAAGGTGCTTGGCGGTTCCAGTTCGATCAATGCCATGTGCTACATCCGCGGCGTGCGTGAAGACTACGACGAGTGGGCGCGCGCGACCGCCGATCCGCGCTGGGGCTGGGACAACGTCCGCGACTACTTCAGGCGTTCGGAAAGCAACTCGCGCGGTGCCAGTGCGCTGCATGGCGCCGAGGGGCCGCTTGGCGTCTCCGACCTGAAATACCGCAACCCGCTGTCGCAGGTGTTCCTCGATGCGGCGCGCGCGGCGGGCCATCCCGCCAATGCGGATTTCAACGGTACCGAACAGGCCGGATTCGGCTTCTACCAGGTCACCCAGAAAAACGGTGCGCGCTGCTCGACGGCTGCCTCGTTCCTGCGCGAGGCGCGTCGTCGATCGAATCTGGAAATCCGCACCCATGCGCAAGTCCAGCATGTGCTCTTTTCCGGCGCGCGCGCGATCGGTGTCGATTACCGCCACCATGGCCGCCTCAAGCGCGCCGAGGCCGGCGAGGTCATCCTTGCCGGCGGTGCGCTCAATTCGCCGCAACTGCTGATGCTCTCCGGCATTGGTCCGGCGGCGCATTTGCGCGAACACGGGATTGGCGTGCGCCAGGAATTGCCGGGCGTCGGCAGCAACCTGCAGGATCACCTGGATATCTGCTCGCTGACGCAGTGCACCGAGGCGATCACCTACGACAAGGTCAACGAGATCGCGGTGGGCCTGGAATTCTTCTTCAAGCGCAGCGGCATCGGCACCTCGAACATTGCCGAGAGCGGCGGCTTCCTGCGCTCGCGGCATGCCCGGGATGAGCGCTGCGACCTGCAGTTCCATTTCGTGCCGGCCCTGCTTGACGATCATGGTCGCCACCGCCTCGAAGGCCACGGCTACACCCTGCATGCCTGCCTGCTGCATCCGCAATCGCGCGGAACGCTGCGCCTCAAGTCGACCGATCCGCAGCAGCAGATTGCGATCCACGCCAATTACCTCAGTGATGCCGAGGGCCACGACCTGCAGATGATGATGGAGGCCGCACGCGTGTCGCACACGATACTTGCCCAGGCGCCATTCGATCGCTATCGCGGCGCGGAGATCTTCCCGGCAGCCGACATCAATGATGATCGCGCCATCGAGGCCTTCATCCGGCGCAAGGCGGAAACCGTCTATCACCCGGTCGGCACCTGCCGCATGGGCACGGACAACGATGCCGTCGTCGACAGCGAGCTGCGCGTGCATGGCTTCAGCGGCCTGCGCGTGGTCGATGCATCGGTGATGCCCGATGTGCCGACCGGCAACACGAATGCGCCGACCATCATGATTGCCGAGCGTGCCGCGGAGCTGATTCTCGGCACGGCGTGAATCCGTTCGCGCCTTTTCGCCCTCGCGCGGAACGGATTCGAGTACACTTTGTACGCGCGGGCACTGGGGCCGCACGGGGATCCGCATGGAAGAACAACTTGACGCGGTGCCGCCGCTGCCGCCGGCATTGCCTGAGCCGCCGGTTCCCGCGGGACCAGGGCTGCCGAGCGTGCCGTCGGTGTTCGAGCACCGCTTCGTTTTCGATGGCCGCGCCGACGAATATTTCCGCATCTGGATCGTCAACCTGGCGCTGACCCTGCTGAGCCTTGGCATCTTCTCGGCCTGGGCCAAGGTGCGCAGCGAACGCTATTTCTACGGCAGCACGCGCCTTGCCGGCGTGCCTTTCGAGTACACGGCGAAACCATTGCCCATCCTCAAGGGCCGCATCATTGCCGTAAGCCTCTTTTCGGCCTACATCGTGGCCGGGCAATACAGCCTTTTCATGCAGCTGGGCCTGGCCCTGCTGATCGCCGTGCTGACGCCGTGGCTGATCGTGCGCGGCGCCGCGTTCCGTGCGCGTTACTCGTCCTGGCGCGGTCTCAATTTCCGATTCATTCCCGATTACGGCGAGGCCTATATCCGCTTCCTCGTCCTCGGCCTGCCGCTGATCCTGAGCCTCGGCCTGCTCTATCCGTGGGTCAAGGGCAAGCAGAAAGCCTTCATCGTCGAGAACCACCGTTTCGGCGGCAGCTGGTTCAAGTTCCTGCTCAGCCCGGGCCAGTTCTATCCGCCGTACCTGATCGCCTGGGGCGTGCTTTCCGCATGGATGTTCGTTTTCAGCATGCTCATGTTCGGCGTGATCATGGCCAGTGGCAGCGTGCGAAGCGGCGAGGGTCCGGCCGGCTTGCTGGTCTTCGGCATGACCGCATTCATGTACCTGGGTTATTTCGTCGTGCTTGCCTTCCTCGCCGCCGCCATCGCCAACCTGATCTACAACCACATCGACATCGGTGGCCGGCGCTTGCGTTCGACCCTCAAGGGCAGGCAACTGCTGTGGATCTACGCGAGCAACACGATCGCCATCCTCGGCAGCGCCGGCTTGCTGATTCCGTGGGCAAAGATCCGCCTTGCGCAATACCGCGCCGACTGCCTGTGCCTGCTGGCGGCGGATGATTTCAACGACATGCTCGCCGAGCGAGCTACCGGCGTCGATGCCACGGCCGCGGAGGTGGATGGTCTGTTCGACATCGACATCGGCCTGTGAACGCATTCAAGGCGCACTATTTCGATGGCCAGAGCAGTCGCCTGCATGAGGTCGAGGTGCAGCGCCTAGATGTCCATACGATTCGCGTTCTTGGCGATGGCATCGACCGCAGCGCCGTGGCATCCAGCCTGCGCATATCGCCGCGGCTGGCGCGCATCACGCGCACGATCGAGTTCAGCGATGGCGCGCGCATCCTCGCCAGCGATCATCCCCTGCTCGACCAGTGGTTTCCGCAGGAGGACCGCTTGCAGCGCATGGTCGATCGCCTTGAACGCCATGCCCATGCCGTTGCCGCGTCGATCGTCCTCTGCCTTGTCGTCGGCATTGCCACGTTTGCCTGGGGCGTGCCGTGGCTTGCCGACCGCATAGCCACGCGGGTTCCGCCTGGCATCGAGGAAAAGCTGGGCAGCGAAGTTCTCGGCCAGCTCGATGAATACTTCGGATTCGCACCGAGCGGAGTCAGCCAGGCGCGCCAGGATGAATTGTCCGCACGTTTCGACATGTTGCGCGCGGACATGCCGGACGCGCGCGACTACCAGCTGGTGTTTCGCGATGCTGCATCGATCGGCCCGAATGCGCTGGCCATCCCGGGCGGCACCATCGTGGTCACCGACCAGTTGACCGGCTTGTTCGATAATGACCGCGAATTCGATGCCGTGGTCGCCCACGAGCTTGGCCACCAGCAGCACCGGCATGCCTTGCGCCAGACCCTGCGCAGTTCGTTCGTGCTGGTCATTGCCGCGTTGTTCACCGGCGATGTCAGCTCGGCCAGCGCCATCGTCGTCGGCGTGCCGGCCTTCCTCCTGCAAAACCACTACTCGCGCGGCTTCGAGGAAGAGGCCGACGCCTTTGCCTTCGCCACGCTGGCCGCCCACGGCACCTCACCCGCATGGTTTGCCGCCGCCATGCGCAAGCTCGATGACTTCCACCACGACAGTGATGAGGATGAAGGCATCGCCTACCTTTCCAGCCATCCAAGCAGCTTCGCCCGCATCGCCGCCGCGGAAGCCGAAGGCGAAACGTTCATCGCCGCTCATCCCGAACTGATCCGCGAAACGCCAGGCTACGATGCCTGCGCGGACGAAGGCATCTGTGCCGATGAGGACGAGGACTCGGAAGTCGGCGATTGCGACGATGCGGATTGCACCGATGCCGGGGAAAGCGCAGGGCATGACGAGGCTGCTGCAGGCGCCGATTCCGGTGCCTGCGACAAATCAGCCGTCGAAGGGAAAAAGGGTTTCTGATCGCAACGAGGAGCCGCAACGGCTCCTGCTGCGATGCCCGGCATCCGTCGCGTGGCAATGCACACGCGACGGCCTTGCGCGTTACAACGCCGCTTCGAGCTCCGGCACGATCTTGAACAGGTCGCCGACGAGGCCGTAGTCGGCAATCTCGAAGATGGGCGCTTCGGCATCCTTGTTGATGGCGACGATGGTGCCGGCGTCCTTGATGCCGGTGAGGTGCTGGATGGCGCCGGAGATGCCGATGGCGACATACAGTTCCGGGGCAATGATCTTGCCGGTCTGGCCGACCTGCAGGTCGCTCGGCACATAACCCGCATCGACGGCGGCGCGCGATGCACCCACCGCCGCGCCGATCTTGTCGGCGAGCTTGTAGATGATCGCGAAGTTCTCCGCCGAGCCCAGTGCGCGGCCGCCGGAGATGACCTTGCTCGCGCCTTGCAGGTCGGGGCGATCGCTCTTGCCTTGGGCGAGTTCGACGAAGCGTGTATGCGTGGGCAGGCTGACATCGGCGCCCGCCGCTTCGATCGGCGCGCTCGCCGAAGTGCTGGCGGCGGCCGGCCAGGAGGCGGTGCGGATTGTCGCCACGACCACGCTCGATGCCGGTGCCTCGACCGTGATGATGGCGTTGCCGGCGTAGATCGGACGCTGGAAGGTGTGCGCCGCGCTGACCGTCATCACATCGGAAACCTGGGCGACGCCGAGCAGGGCGGCGACGCGCGGCAGCAGGTCCTTGCCGAAGGTGGTCGAGGGTGCGAACACATGGCTGTAGCCATTGCCGGCGACGGCGGCGATCTGCGGGGCGAGGATGGCGGCAAGTGCGTGCGCGTTCTCGGCGCGGCTCAGGGTGAGCACCTTGCTGACACCTTCGATCCTTGCCGCATCGGCGGCGATCGCGGCGGCATCGGCGGCGAGCACGAGCACGTCGATGGCTGCGGGCTTGACTGCTTGGGCGGCGCTGACGCAGCGCGCGGTGCTGGAATTGAGTTTGCCGTCCAGATGTTCGGCAATGACGAGGATCTTCGACATTGGTTTTCCTTGCTGAATCCTGTGGAGGCGCGAGCGCGCCGGTTCGATCAGAGCAGGCCCTTGGCCTTGAGCGCGGCGACCAGTTCGGCGGCATCCTTGACCATGACGCCCTTGCTGCGCTTGGCCGGCGGCTCGAAGCGGGTCGTCTTCAGGTGATCGCCCGAGGTGACGGCGAGATCGGCAAACTGCAGTGTCTCCAGCGGCTTGGACTTTGCCTTCATGATGTCGGGCAGCTTGATGAAACGCGGCTCGTTGAGGCGCAGGTCGGTGGTGATCACCGCCGGCAGATCGACCTCGATCGTTTCCAGGCCGGCATCCACCTCGCGGGTGACCTTGGCAACCTGTCCGCTGATTTCGATCTTCGAGGCAAAGGTCGCCTGCGGGCGATCCCACAGCGCGGCCAGCATCTGCCCGGTCTGGTTGCAGTCATCATCGATCGCCTGCTTGCCGAGGATGACGATCCCGGGTTGCTCCTTCTCGATCAGCTTGAGCATCGCGCGCGCGGCGGTCAGCGGCTGGATCGCTTCCTCGGTGACCACGTGGATGGCACGGTTGGCACCCATGGCCAGGCCGTTGCGGATATGCGCCTGGGCATTGGCCGGGCCGATGGTGACCACGACTACTTCGCTGGCGATGCCTTTCTCGCGCAGGCGCAGGGCTTCTTCAAGGGCAATGTCATCGAAAGGGTTGGCCGACAGCTTGACGCCATCGGTGACCACACCGGAGCCATCCGGCTTGACCTGGATGCGCACGTTGTAATCGACGACACGCTTGTAACCAACGAGGATCTTCATCGCTGCGGGATTCCTGAGCAGGGAAACATGACCCGCGCATTGTAACGTAGGCTGCCGATCGGCAAGGAAAGCGTGCGGCATTGCGTCCGTGCCGGCGGTTGCCGATGAAATCATGTGCAGGCACGGCGCCGGCGTCGCCAGCCTTTATCCACAGGCGACGTGGATAGCCCTGTGGACAAGACCGGTATGGAATTGCGCTGACCCGCAGGGTTGCTTGCGCGGGCGTCGGATTGGGCAATTCCTGCCCACTGTCGCGGTGAGGCGCCTGTTTCAGTCGCGCGCATCCTGCGCACAATGCGCCAGCAACGAGGCAGCGAAGCATTGCGCCGAACCGGGGCCGTGGGCAAAGAACAGCGACGGCTCGGTCAATTCCAGTTCCAGCAGCAGCGGACTGCCATCGGCGGCGCGAATCAGATCGACACGCGCATAGGCAGGCATGCCGGCAAAGGGCAGGGCGGCCAGCACCTTCGTGGCGAGCGCGCGTTCGTCGGCACCCGGCTCGCGCGCATCGATCTGTTCGGGCGCATACAGTTCCGCGGTCGGACCCGCATCCTTGCGCAGCAACGGGCCCTTGCGGATGGCGTGGCTGAACGCGCCGTCGAAATGGATCAGCGCGGTTTCGCCGGCGTCGTCGACGCGATCGAGATAGGGCTGCAGGAGGACACTGCGGCCAGCCCTGAGCAGACGTTCGACATGGGCGCTGATGGCGTCGATGTCATGGCGTGCGTGCCGCTGCGTATCGCGCGAGCCGGCACCGATGGCCGGTTTCACGACCAGTTCGGCGCATCCGCCATGCGCATCAAGAAAAGCCTGCAGCTCGGCCATGACATCGGCTTCCGGTTCGATGAAGTGGCTCGGCACGATGGCGATGCCGGCACGTTCCAGGTCGGCCAGGTAATGCTTGTCGGTGTTCCAGCGCACGATCTCGAAGTCATTGAGCAGGCGCGTCAGATGGCTGACTCGCTCGGCCCAGATGAGGAACTCGACATAACGCTCGGTGTAGTCCCAGCACGAGCGCAGCACGACCAGATCGAACACCGACCAATCCACCGCGGCATCATCCCAGTCGACAATCGCCACCTGCGCGCCGGCATCCAGCAAGGCCGCCTGCAACGGTGCCAGATCCGCATCGCTCGCGCGCGCAGCGTGGACAGTGACGAGGGCGATGTGCGGCATGCGGGCAACTCCGGCGTGAAGTCCGCCATCGTGCCCGCGCGCCGGGAATTGCTCAAGTCAGCACTGCATCGGGACAATCCACGCATGCGCACGCCGTGCCGCGTGCCCATGCGCGTGCCACACGCCTCAGAGGTTCTGGTAATTCGGCCCGCTGCCACCTTCCGGGGTGACCCAGTTGATGATCTGGTAGGGATCCTTGATGTCGCAGGTCTTGCAGTGCACGCAGTTGGCGGCGTTGATCTGCAGGCGCCTGCCGGCGGCGTCATCGACCATCTCGTAGACACCCGCCGGGCAAAAGCGCGTGCACGGGTTGTTGTATTCCACCGTGCAGCGGGTCACGCAGATATCAGGTTCCGCGACATGCAGATGGATCGGCTGATCCTCGTCGTGCTCGGTGGCGGCAAAGTAGACGCTGGCCAGGCGATCACGCGGCGGCAGCGTGCGTTCGGTCCAGTCGCGGTCCGGCGATTCATATTCGCCGACTTTCTTCAGCGCCGAATGATCGGCGTGGTTTTTCAGCGTCCACGGCGAAAGCCCTGCGGTCGCGGTTTCCCAGCCGGCGTTGGCAAGACCCAGCCACAGGCCCTTGTGGAAGCCCGGGCGGATGTTGCGCACCTTGCGCAACTCCTTCATCACCACCGAGCCGCGCAGCCGCGCATCCCAGCCGGCGGAGGTGCCGGTGGCGGCAATATGCTCGGCGGCGAGCATGCCCGAGCGCATGGCCTGATGCGTGCCCTTGATCTTCGGCACGTTCATGAGGCCGGCCGAATCGCCGATCAGCATTGCCCCGGGCATCTCGACTTTCGGCAGCGACTGGTAGCCGCCTTCGATGAGCGCGCGTGCACCGGCGGAGAGGATCTCGCCACCTTCGAGCAGTGGCTTGATCAAGGGATGGTTCTTCAGTTGCTGGAAGGCCTCGAACGGCTTGAACTCGGGATCGATGTAGTCGAGCCCGGCAACGAAACCGATGGCAATGCGATCCTTGTCCAGGTGATAGAGGAAGCTGCCGCCATAGGTCGCCGGATCGAGCGGCCAGCCCAGCGTATGCACGATCTTGCCCGGCTCCACGCGCCCGGGCGGTACCTGCCAGAGTTCCTTGAGGCCGATGCCATAGGTTTGCGGATCGCTCTCCGCATCCAGCTTGTAGCGGGCGATCAGCTGCTTGCTGATGCTGCCGCGGCAGCCTTCGCCGAGCACGGTGATCGGCGCAAGGATATCGATGCCTTCGGTGTAGCCTGGCTTGTGCGAACCATCACGGGCGACGCCCATGTCGCCGATGCGCACGCCCTTGACCGCGCCGGCGTCGTCGATCAGTGCCTCGGCGGCGGCAAAGCCCGGGAACACGTCGACGCCAAGTGCCTCGGCCTGCGGCGCAAGCCAGGCACACAACGCCCCGAGGGAGACGATGAAATTGCCGTGGTTGTGCATTTGCGGCGGCGTGATCGGCGATTTCATTGCGCGCTCGTGATCACGCAGCCACCAGAATTCATCTTTCGTGGCGGGCACGCAAATTGGCGGCGGGTTGGCACCCCATTCCGGCAGCAGCTCGTTCAGCGGCTCCGGTTCGATCACCGCACCGGAGAGGATCTGCGCGCCGATCGTCGATGCTTTCTCGATCACGCAGACGGTCAAATCGGGTTTCAGCTGCTTCAGGCGGATGGCAAAGGCGAGCCCGGCCGGGCCGGCACCGACGGTGATGACGTCGTATTGCATCGTTTCGCGTTCGCTCATCTCGCTGTCCTGTGCCATCGTCCAATCCCCATTGTCGGGGTTAGTGGCGCAGGCATCAATTGCGGATAGGTCATAATCGCCGGCAAAAAGCAGGAATCAAGCATGAGCACGAGCCAGGAATCCGAACTCTCCAGCCAGCGCCTGCGCGGTGCGAGTGCCTTCCAGTTGCTGCACTGGCTGGCCGCCGGGCGCATCAGCGCCGTGCAACTGCAGTCCCTGTATGCCGATGCGATCGCTGCCGAGAACGCGGCCCTGGCTGCTTTTGTCTGCAGCGACGACACGGCGCCTGGCGCCGCCCGCGCCAGTGACGAGCGGCGCAAGGCGAAGAACACGATTGGCCGCCTCGATGGCCTGGCCGTGGCGATCAAGGACAATATCGATGTCGCCGGCTTGCCGACCGCGCTTGGCCTGGCCGGGCGCAGGCAGCGCATTGCCGCTGAAGATGCCAGCGTGATTGCGCGTTTGCGCGCGGCCGGCGCGGTGATTCTCGGCAAGACCGCCGTCGACGAAGCCGCGCTGGGCACCACCGGCACCACCGGCGATCCCGGCCCG
This sequence comes from Lysobacterales bacterium 63-13, assembly GCA_001899855.1. Classification (GTDB taxonomy): domain Bacteria; phylum Pseudomonadota; class Gammaproteobacteria; order Xanthomonadales; family Rhodanobacteraceae; genus Dokdonella. The sequence goes on along the minus strand of MKWR01000027.1, from coordinate 121,576 downwards.
ACGCACAATCCGCACCGCCTCGAATTCATCGCCGGCGGTTCCTCGGCCGGCTCGGCGGCGGCGGTTGCCGCGGGCTTGTGCAGTTTCGCCATCGGCACCGACACGCTTGGCTCGGTGCGCATTCCGGCCAGTCATTGCGGCATCTACGGCTTGCGCCCGACGCTTGGCGAGTTGTCCACGCACGGCGTGGTGCCGGCGGCGCGGCGCCTCGACAGTGTCGGCATCCTCGCCCGCTCGGTGCAGGATCTGGCCATCGTCCTGCAGGTGCTTGCCGCCTACGACGTCGACGATGTGCGTTCGCGCCGCCGCCGTGTCGCCTTGTCGCCGCCGGACTGGGAGCCGGGTCGCCTGCGCAGCGGATTCATTGGCAACCTGCCCGGGCTCGGCGTCAGCCCGGATGTCTGTGCGGTGTTTGCCGAGGCGATGGATGCCCTGGCGCTTGAGCTTGGCGAACGCAGCGATGCCGATTTCAGCGGCTATGACTTTGCGCGCATGCGTCGCGCTGCCTTGCTGATCATGGAGGCCGAACTGGCCGTCGAGCTCGAGGCCGATCTCGACGATGGCGCTAGCCCGGTTTCGCCACGCCTGCGCGACATGCTCGGATTTGCGCGCAGCAAGTCCGCGGTCACCTACGCCGCCGCCGACCGCATGCTCGACCAGGCCGTGCTCACCGCGCGGCATTTGTTCGAGCAGGTCGATGTGCTGGTGCTGCCGACCGTCTCGCACGGTCCCTACCGCATTGGCGAAACCGAACGCGCGGGCGATGCCGATCTGTGCAGTTTCGCCAGCCTCGCCGGTTGCCCGGCGGTCAGCCTGCCGATGGGCATCCTCGAAAACGGCATGCCGATTGGCCTGCAACTGGTCGGTGCGCCCGGATCGGACCTGCGCCTGCTCGAGCTCGCCGAGGTTTGCGCATCGCGGCTGGATGCGACGCCGAATTATCCAGTGCTGCCACGCTGATCGTTGATGGTTCCCTGGCGCGGCGATTCTTCGTCCGGGTTTCCATTGGCCGGGCGTGTCATCCGATTTGCCTGACCTTGTTCGATCGTCCAACTGACGACCTTCGGCAACAGTTGATCGAGTGCGGCGGTGAATGCGTCGACGGCGCTGGCGACATCCTTGCCGGCCGCCGGCGTTTCCGCGCTGAATGACTGGCTGGCGACAATGCGATTGCTGCGGCGGTCGAACAATCGGGCGGTGCAGCGGATGGCCGCGCGGGCCGCGCCATCGACCAGTTCGACCTGGAAATCGCGCAGGTCCATGGCCAGCGAATAATCGCCATTGAGTCCGGAATCGATGGCGCTGACGCCGTCGATCCGGCCATCTTCATCAAACGCCTGCAGCAGCAGGCTGCGCAGCATCAGCGGTGCCGGGTCACGCCAGCGCGCATCGGCATAGACCTCCAGCACGCCAGGACTGGTCATGATCGCGATGCGCCGCGTATCCAGCGCGGCACTGGCCAGTGGCGTATCGATGAGCAGTTGCCAGTCGACTGGCGCCTGCGTCGCGGATTTTTCCGCTGCGGCAATCTGCAACTGCGGCGCATAGACCGCAAACGAGGCATGATTGCCGCGCAATGCCGCGCAGGCACCCAGCAAGATGCTTGCGCCGAGGATCACGAATCGGATGCTGCGGTTCATTTCGGCTGGTACTCCCTGGGTTGGTCACGCCCCAGCAACAAGGTGTTCGAGCTGCCCAGCTGGTCACCGAGTTGCCTGAACGAGCGCAGCGTCTCGCGCAGTTCGAGCAGGGTAGGGCCGACCTGGCGCAAGCCCTGGTCACTGAAGCTGGCGATCGCTGCCTGGTTCTGGTCGAGCAGCTGGCCGGTCGATCCGGCGACCCGTTCGATGGCGGCAATCGCCTTGTCGGTCGACTGCAGCACCCGGCGCACATCGGTATTGATCAGCTCGTTCGTCGTGCTGGCCATGTTGTGCAGCGTGGTCAAGGTCGACTTCAGTTCGCTGCTGGCATCGGCCAACTGGTTCAGCGCCTTGGCCATGTCGCCACGCTGGTCGGCGATCGTCGAGGCGATGTTGTCGAAGTGCTGCAGCGTTGCCGAGACGTGATCGACATTCTCCTTGGACAGCAACTGGCCGACGCGCAGCAAGGACTGGTTGACACTGGTGACGATGTCCTCGCCGGAAGAAAGCAGCTTCGACAAGGCTGATTCCGAAGCCACGATCACCGGCACCGCATGCGCGTCCTTCGGCAGCAGCGGCTTGCTGCCTGGCGAGCCGCCACTGAGCTGGATGAACGCCGTGCCGGTGACGCCGAGCAGGCCGAGCTTGGCCTCGGTATCGACCTTGACCGGCGTCTCGCCATCCAGGCGCACGCGCGCAATGACCTTGCGCGGATCATCCGGGGCGAGCTTGAGCTGGGTCACCTCACCCACCTTGATGCCGTTGTACTGCACCAGCCCGCCTTTCGACAGGCCGGTCACCGCTTCGGTGAAGACGACATCGTAATAGCTGAATTCGCGGTCGGCACTGGTCTTGGACAGCCACAGCACGAAGCCGAGCCCGAGGAGGAAGGCGAGGATCGCGAAGCCGCCGATGAGGACATGGTGGGCGCGTGTTTCCATGGTCAGGGGCCTGCCGGGAGTGGAGTGGAATGGGTTTGCGTCGCGCGGCGTGCGGCGCGTCCGCGTGGACCCTGGAAGTATTCCTGGATCCATGGCTCGTCGACCTGCTCGACGACATCCAGCGTGTCGGCGACGAGGATGCGTTTCTTTGCCAGCACGGCAACGCGGTCGCAGATCGTGTACAGCGTGTCGAGGTCATGGGTGATCAGGAATACGGTCAGGCCAAGGCTGTCGCGCAGGGTCAGGATCAACTGGTCGAAGGCGGCCGCGCCGATCGGGTCGAGTCCGGCCGTCGGTTCATCGAGAAACAGGATCTCGGGATCCAGCGCGAGCGAGCGCGCCAGCGCAGCGCGCTTGACCATGCCGCCGGAGAGCTGTGACGGGAACTTGTCTGCCGCATCGAGTGGCAGGCCGGCGAGGGCAATCTTCAGCAAGGCCAGGCGATGGACGATTTCCGCATCGAGATCATGGTGCTCGGTCAGCGCCACGCCGACGTTTTCGGCGACGGTCAGCGACGAGAACAGCGCGCCGTTCTGGAACAACACGCCGCAGCGTTGTTCGACACTGGCGCGGCGGGCATCGGACATCGTCGCCACTTCCTCGCCAAACAGGAGGATGCTGCCGGCGGCAGGCTTGCCGAGGCCGATGATCGCGCGCATCAGCACCGATTTGCCGGAACCCGAGCCGCCAACCACGCCGATGATCTCGCCACGGCGGACATCGAGATCGAGATTCTCGTGCACGACGAAATCGCCGAACTGGTTGCGCAGCCCGCGGATGCGGATGATCGGCTCCTCGGCGCTCACAGGTTGATCTCCATGAAGAAGATCGCCGCCAGCGCATCAATGAGGATGACCACGAAGATCGACTGCACCACGCTCGATGTCGTATGCATGCCAACCGACTCGGCGCTGCCGGAAACCTTGAAGCCCTCGAGGCAGCCGATCGCGGCAATCAGGAAGGCGAACACGGGCGCCTTGCTCATGCCGACCCAGAAATGGCGCACGCCGGTGGTCTCGTGCAGGCGCGTGATGAACATCAGCGGCGAGACATCGAGCGTGATCACGCACACCGCGGCACCGCCGATGATGCCGGCGAGCATGCCGATCAGGGTCAGGATCGGCATCGACACGAGCAGGGCAAGCACGCGCGGCATGACCAGCACATCGACCGGTTGCAGGCCGAGGGTGCGAATGGCATCGACCTCCTCGCGCGCCTTCATCGAACCGATCTGCGCGGTGAACGCGCTGCCGGAGCGCCCGGCAACCATGATCGCGGTCAGCAGCACGCCGAATTCGCGCAGGAACGAGTAGCCGACAAGCTCGACCGTGTAGATGCTCGCACCGAAATCCTTGAGCACGGTGGCACCGAGAAAGGCGACCACCGCGCCGACCAGGAAACACAGCAGGGCAACGATCGGCAGGGCGTTCAGGCCGGTCTGTTCGATGTGCGCAACGGTCGATGTCACGCGCCAGCGCCGTGGATCCAGGGCACTGCGTGCAAAGGCCGCGAGGATAAGGCCGATGAAGCCGACCAGGGCGATTGCATCGTTCCAGATATCGCCAAGCGCCTGGCCGACATTGGCGAGGATGGCGATGAATCCTCGATCCTTGCGACGACGCTTTGCCGGCGGCGCATTTTCCGCGCGCGATACCGCGGCAATCAGCTTGCGCGTGGATGCGCGGTCGACATCGATGCGGGCCAGATCCGCACCGGCAAGGTCGAGCAGGAAACTGGCACCGGCAGTGTCGATGCGGCCAATCGCGCGCGCATCGATGCGCGAATCGGCAGCGATCCTGCCCCGCAGGTTTGCGCACAGGGTGGCAAGTCGCGCGACGTGCTCAAGCGTCCAGTCTCCGCGGATGCTGAGCCGGCTGCCATCCTCGACGAGTTGTGCGCTGCCCGCTTCGCTCATTGGCAAAGGTTAGCAGCAATCGCCCGCAAGGCCGCGCTGGAGCTGAATCTCCGGCAACAGCCGCGCAGCGACCGGGGCAGGGAGCCGGCATAATGCCGCGCGCTGTTCCGGACTTGCCGATGACCAACCTGCCCTTGACCACCCGCGTCGAATTCGTCGTCGAGCTCGCGCGTCGCCTGCATGAATACGGAACCGCTGCGCCGCGCCTGGAAGCGGCCATCATCCTCGTTGCCCAACGCCTCGGCCTGAACTGCGATCCACTGTCGACGCCGACCTCGATCATCATGTCGTTCTCGCAAGTCGACGATGGCGTTGGTGGCCTGGCGGAAACGACCCAGGTGCTGCGCCTGCCGCCCGGCGAAGTCAATCTGAAGAGCCTGTGCCTGGTCGACGAGATTGCCGACCAGGTCATCAGTGGCAAGCTGGAACTTGCCGAAGGGCGGCGACGCCTGCGCGAAGTCGGCTTGAGCAAGCCGTCGCTGCCGGCAACGATGCTGGTGCTGGTGGCCTACGCGGTTGCCTCGGCCTGCGTGGCGGCAATCCTGCTGACCGGCTGGGCCGGTGTCGCCACCGCGGGGTGCATCGGCCTGGCGACCGGCATCACCGCCCTTGCAGCAAGCAAGCGACCGCAAATCGCCGCCGCCTTCGAGGCCATTTCGGCACTGCTGGCGACCATCATCGCAACCCTGGTGGCGGTGTATCTGGTGCCGATCCAGGTGCGCTCGGTGGTCGTCGCCAGCTTGATCATCCTCTTGCCCGGCATGAGCCTGACCGCGGCAGTGCGCGAACTCTCCAGCCAGGACCTGGTATCTGGCACCGCGCGCATGGCCGGCGCGATGGCGGTATTGCTCAAGCTCGCCTTCGGCACCGTCGCGGCGACCCAGGTCTGTGCCTTGTTCGGCCTCGTGCCACCAATGGTTCCGCGGTTGGCGATGCCGCCATGGACCGAGTGGGTGGCGGTGCCGCTGGCCGCGCTGACCTTTGCCATCACCTTCCGCAGTCCCCTGCGTTTTTTCCCGATCGTCATCGGCGCGGTCATCGCCGGCTATATCTGCACGCGGGTCGGCGGCGCCTATGTCTCGGCGGCGTTCGGCGTGTTTGCCGGCGGCCTGCTGCTCGGTGCCGCCAGCAATGTGTTTGCGCGCTTCTTCCACCGGCCGGGCGCGCTGATCCGCGAGCCGGGCATCATCCTGCTGGTGCCCGGCAGCGTCGGTTTCCGCACCCTGAGCTTTGTCTTCGAGCGCGATGTGATGCTCGGCATCGACACCGGCATCACCCTGGTCACCCTGCTCGTCGCCCTGGTCGCCGGCCTGCTCTTCGGCGACCTGCTGGTGCCACCGCGAAGGAAGCTTTGAAGGCCGGGATTCGGTTGTGAAGCCGGAATTCGGGATTCGGGATTGGGTAGGCCGGACTCCGCTTCGACTGATGCATCGGGCTTGCGATTGCGTCCGCTTTTGATCTAACCGAATCCCTAATTTCGAATCCCGATTCCCGGCTACTTGAGCAACGACCGCAACATCCACGCCGTCTTTTCATGCGCCTCGACACGCTGGGTGGCGAGATCGGCGGTGGGTTGGTCGTCGGCCTTGTCGGCCACCTTGATCGTCGCGCGCGCGGTGCGCGCCGCGGTTTCGTGGCCATCGACGAGTTGCTGCACCATCTCCTTCCAATCGGGTGCGCCGGACTCTTCGTTGATCGAAGTCAGCTTGCCGAATTGGGAATACGAGCCCGGCGCCATGACATCAAGCGCGCGGATGCGCTCGGCAATGATGTCGTTGGCCAGCCAGAGTTCGTTGTACTGGGTCTCGAACATCGTGTGCAGGCTGTTGAACATCGGCCCGGTCACGTTCCAGTGGAAGCTGTGCGTCTTCAGGTACAGCGAATAATTGTCGGCCAGCAACTTCGACAGATGGTTGGCGATGGTCTTGCGATCCTTGGAAGAAATACCGATATCGATGGCCATGTGCAGACTCCTGTGCCGGGTGGATGTCCAGTCTGCATCCGCGGACCGGCAAATGGAAATCGATTGCCGGGATCGAGGGGATAGCCAGCGGCTATCATGTGCTGATGCGGGGCCGGGAATGGGGAGTCGGCAGGAGCAAAGGCAAAGGCGGAAGCAACGACAGCGCAGATTTCAAGGTTGAGGCGTTTGCGAGGAGGGTGGATGGACCGCAAACCGCTTTGACCATTCCCTATTCCCTATTCCCGATTCCCGATTCCCAATCCATGTCCAACTTGTCAGAACTGATATCCGCACTGGCGGGCGTCGCGAGCAGCGATCGTGGTCGCTTGAGCGGACGCTTGCGGCGACTGCAACGGGACACGGCGTCGGCAAGCAGCGAACAACTCGAAAAGCTCTCGGCCGAGATCGCGGCCTCGACGGCGAAGGTCGCCGCACGCGCGGCGCGCGTGCCGCAAATCCGCATCGATGCAGCGCTGCCGATCGCCGAGCGCAGTGACGAGATCATCAAGCTGATCCGCGAGAACCAGGTCATCGTGCTGGCCGGTGAAACCGGTTCCGGCAAGACCACGCAATTGCCGAAACTCTGCCTCGCCGCCGGACGCGGCACGACTGGCATGATCGGCTGCACGCAACCGCGCCGGATTGCCGCGCGCACGGTCGCACGCCGCGTCGCCAGCGAGCTGGATACGACCGTCGGCGATCTGGTCGGTTTCCAGGTGCGTTTCACCGAGCAGGTTGGCGATGCCGCGCTGATCAAGTTCATGACCGACGGCATCCTCCTCGCCGAAACCCAGGGCGATGCCTGGCTCGGTGCCTACGACACGATCATTCTCGATGAGGCCCACGAGCGCAGCCTCAACATCGATTTCCTGCTTGGTTACCTCAAGCGCCTGCTGGCCAGGCGCCGCGACCTCAAGCTCATCGTCACCTCGGCGACCATCGACACGGCGCGCTTCGCCGCACATTTCGACAACGCGCCGGTGCTTGAAGTCGAGGGGCGGACCTTTCCGGTCGAGGTGCGCTGGCGACCCGCGGCGGCTGCCGATGGCGGGGTGAAGGGCGAGCGTGGCGAGAGCAGTTCCGTCGAGCAGATCGTTGCCGCGGTCGACGAGATCACCGTCGAGGATCCGCGCGGCGATGTGCTCGTCTTCCTGCCCGGCGAACGCGAGATTCGCGATGCGCACCTTGCCCTCGATCGGCGCAAGTACCGCGAAACCGAAGTGCTTGCCCTGTATGCGCGGCTCTCCGCAACCGAACAGGATCGCGTGTTCAAACCCGGACCGAAGCGGCGCATCGTGCTGGCGACCAATGTCGCCGAGACTTCGCTGACCGTGCCGCGCATCCGTTTCGTCGTCGATACCGGCACGGCGCGGGTCAAGCGCTACAGCCAGCGCGGCCAGCTTGAGCGATTGCACATCGAACCCATCTCGCAGGCCGCCGCCGACCAGCGCAAGGGCCGCTGCGGACGTGTCGCCGCCGGCATCTGCTATCGCCTGTACGCCGAGGACGATTACGCCGGGCGTCCGCGCTACACGGATCCGGAGATCCTGCGCACTTCGCTGGCCGGCGTGATCCTGCGCATGTTGAGCCTCAAGCTCGGCGATGTCGCGGATTTCCCGTTTGTCGAAGCGCCGCCCGAGCGCGCGATTGGCGATGGCTATCGACGCCTGATCGAGATTGGCGCCATCGACGAGCAGCACCGCATGACGAAGATCGGTGCGACGATCGCCAGCCTGCCGGTCGATGTCGCGCTGGCGCGCATGCTGATCGAGGCGCAGCGGCTCGGAGTCTCGCGCGAGCTGATGATCCTCGTCTCCTTCCTGAGCATCCAGGATCCCCGCGAACGTCCGGCTGACGCGCGCCAGCAAGCCGACGCCGCACACGCGCAATTTGCCGATGCCAAATCCGATTTCATCGGCGTGCTCAACCTGTGGGCCGCCTACGCCAGCGCCCACGAGGAGTTCACCCAATCGAAACTGCGTGACTGGTGCCGCAGCCACTTCCTCTCCTTCATGCGCATGCGCGAGTGGCGGGAACTGCACAGGCAGTTGCTGGTGATGCCGGGATTCGGGATTGGGGATTCGGAATTCGGCAAGGAGCCGGGATTCGAAATTCGGGATTCGGGATTCGAGAAGAGCAAGAGCAGAAGCAGACGCCGCCGCAAGCCCGATGCATCAGCCGAAGCGAAGTCTGCTCCAACCAATCCCGAATCCCGAATCTCGAATCCCGGCACCGATGAACAAGTTCATCGGTGCCTCCTGAGCGGCTGGCCGACCCAGGTTGCGCGCAAGGATGAGCGCAACCAGTACCGTGGCACGCGCGAGCGCAAATTCGCGATCTTCCCGGGTTCGGCGCTGGCCAAGTCGCCGCCGCAATGGCTGCTGGCCGGGCAGATCATCGATATCGGCAAGGTCTATGCGATGCAATGCGCACGCATCGAGCCGCTCTGGATCGAGCAGCAGGCCGCGCACCTGATCCGGCGCAGTTGGCATGACGCGCATTGGTCGCGCAAGCGCGGTGCGGTGGTTGCCTACGAACAGGTCAGCCTGTTCGGCTTGGTCCTGGTCGAGCGGCGTGTGGTGCAATTCGGCAAGCAGGATCCGGCGGCGGCGCACGAAATCTTCGTGCGCGAGGCGCTGGCCACCGGCGAGATCGATGCGCATGCGGATTTCATCCGCGCCAACCAGCGCACGCTGGCCCAGGCGTTGGAGATCGAAGCCAAGCAGCGGCGTTCCGGCCTGCTCAAGTCGACGGAGCAACTGGCCACCTTGTTTGATGGCCGCCTGCCGACCGACATCCATACCAGTGCGGCGCTGGACGCCTGGTATCGCAAGGCGCGACCGGCCGAGCAGGCGGCGTTGCGCTGGTCGTTGGCGGATGTGATGTCGGCGACACCGGGGCTTACCGCCGAGGATTTTCCGCCACGGCTGATGCTCGGCACGCACGCGCTTCGCCTTGAATACCGTTTTGTCCCTGGCGATCCAGCCGACGGCGTCACCGCGCACCTGCCGCTTGCCCTGGTCAATGCCCTGTCGCCGAGCGCCTGCGAATGGCTGGTGCCGGGTATGCTGATGGAAAAAGTCAGCGAGTTGATTCGTGGACTGCCGAAATCCCTGCGCCGCAATTTCGTCCCCGCGCCGGACTTTGCGCGTGCCTTCGTCGAATCGCTGGGCAAGGACGCGGCAATTCGCCAACGACCCCTGGCCGAAGTCCTGGCGACCTATCTGCGCAAGGTGACCGGCATCGAGGTCACGGCGGCGGATTTCGCCGGCATCGAGCTGCCGGCGCATTTGCTGATGCGCTTGCGCGTGCATGATGAAAAGGGCAAGACCATCGCCGAAGGGCGTGACCTTGCCGTGATCCAGAAAGACTGGGCGGCAGCGGCGCGTGCGGCATTCTCGCAGCGCGCCGATGCCGAGCTGACCCGCGAGGAGCTGTCCGGATTCGATATCGAGGACATTCCCGAATCGATCCGCTCCGCGGAAGGCCTTGTCGCCTGGCCGGCCCTGGTCGATCTTGGCGACAGCGTGGCCTTGCGCGTGTTCGAGAATGCCGACGAGGCGCACGCGGAACATCGACGTGGCGTCGAACGCCTGTTGCGACGGGCGCTGGCCGACAAGGTCAAGCAGGCGCGACGGCAGTTGCCGCTGGCCAACATCACCGCGCTGAAATGGGCCGCGCTCGGCAGCGCTGAAACCTTGCGTGCCGATCTGGTTGAGGCCGCCCTCGCCGAGCGTCTGGCGGCGCATGCGCTGGATGCGCGCAGGCGCGGCGATTTCGAGCGACTGCAGGCGGAAATCGGCAGTGAACTGTTTCCCGCGGTCATTGAACGCCTCGGCCTGGCCGAATCGATCATCGAGGCACATGCCGAGTTGTTGCCCTGGCTGGAGCCGCCATTGCTGGGCTTTGCCACGGCCAACTACGAGGATCTGCGCGAACAACGCGACACGCTGCTTGCGCCGGGCTTCCTGCGCAACACCGATCCCGCGCACCTTGGCCATATTCCGCGCTACCTGCGCGGCATGCGCCTGCGCGGCGAACGCTTGCGCCAGGATCCGGCACGTGACCAGGCACGCATGCTCGGCGTGCACGTCTACTGGCGCGAGTACCTGAAGCGGCGCAACGCCGGTGATGCCGATGCCGAGGCGTTGAACGACCTGCGCTGGCTCATCGAGGAGTTGCGCGTATCGGTGTTTGCCCAGGAGCTGCGCACGGCCGAGCCGGTATCACCGAAACGCCTGGCGCGCGCGCTGGCTGCGCTCGACTGAAGGTAGTGCCGGCGGCCCCTGTCACTTGACGCGCTTGACGCGGATGTCGCAATTGCAGCCTTCCACGTACATCAGCCAACTGCCCATGCTCATCGGCTTTACCCGCACTTTCGGTGATTTGAGGGGAAAACCCTTGCTGCCGGATTCGACCTGTTGCCAGACCTGGCCATTCTCCAGCGTGACACGCGTCGTGCCGTGCCAACCCGTGAACTGGCCGGCAATGGCGGATTCGACTATTTCGCGATCCTGCTCATCGGCATAGAAGGTGGTGCTGCCGTCACGATGCCGGACCGGCGCGCCGATTTCGCTGACACCCTTGGACTGGATCCAGTCATTCAGGTACTTCAGCTGCTCGGGGCTGAGCTTGTCGAGACCGGATGCGGTGAACTCCTGCTGCGTCATGCGCTCCTCCAGGGTCGGTGCCTGCGACTGGGCAAACAGCGATCCGGCAAACGGAATGGCAAGCAAGGCGGCAAGAATGAGGACTCTGGGCTGCATGGGATGGGCTCTCGGCATTGGTCAATTTGTGACCAGTTGATCAAAAACTCGTTGTCTAACGCGAGGTTAACAGGTGCACTTTGCGGAAACTGGGGTTAGAATCCGCACCCATGCAGTCTAGCATCGGGCATACGAGTTCCGAGTGTCCTGCCTGCCAGAGCCAGAAAATTGATCGTCACGAGCCTGTCGGCGGTCATTTCAACCCACCGGACACATTGCGGAACTCAAGAACTTGATAAAGAAGCGTCACGCAAGCAGCCTCGGCGCTGCACTCTCCATCGCCCTGCTGGCAGCTGCCGGTTCGGCGTTCGCCATCGACAACGTTTCGACCCTGGTCGGCGGTGATGTGGTCTCCGGCGATCAAGCCACCATTGCCCTCGACGGTGCCGTGGCAAATGCATTCAGTTTCTCCAATCCCGGCAGTGGCGGCGTTGCCACCGTCTATCTGAATGCGCATGTGTTCTGCGCTGAAACCCCGCGCCAGGCATCGCAGATTGCCGTGCAGCCGCGTTACCAGTTGCCGGCAAGCCTCGGCAACGATGTGTGGAAATTTCCTGATGTGTACGCGCACAGCCTGAATTACCAGGGCTCCGGCACGCAGGCGACCGGTGCGCCGGTGCTGCTGATCGGCCAGGCGGACAAGGCGCTCAGCAAGCAATTCCGCTGCCTCAGCGCGCAGCCGGGTGACAGTATTGATCGGCCCAATGTCAGCCATGGACTTTTCGACAGCGGTTTTGGCGGCAGCGTGTTGCCGACGCCGCCGACCGGGCCAAGCCAGAACGTCAGCGTCAGCGCGCAGACCTTTGCCGGATTTGCCGGCCAGGCGGTCAGTGTCGTCAAGATTGAAACCCAGTTTGATCCGACCACGCCGGTAGGCGTCGTCTGGACCCTCGTCGACGGCTTCAACACCAGCGCCCTGTCCGCGCTGGGCGGCGCGACCTGGTGCGGTCTCGGCACGAGTTGGGTGGAAGGCACGACACCGCCCCCCCTGTTGTGCGACGACCCGTTGCTGACTTTGTCCGGTATCGTCAAGGCCAGCGGGCAATTCGTCCGTCATCAGTTCGCGGCGCTGCCCGGCGCGGGCGCGTATTACGTGCTGGTCTATCGCGGCAAGGTTGGTACCGCCACGGCCGGAACGCCGATCCAGGGCTTTGCCGCATTGCGTACCGGTGGCGGCATGGTTGGCGTGTCCGAGGAAGCGCAGGACTGGTTCGCCGACGACAGCGTCTGGTACAACTACTGATTCGATCTCCTGTCGCGGCCGACGCGTTCGGCCGCGCCGGCAGGCTTGTGCTGGCGTGAATCCGGCGCGGCACACTGCCACGGCAAGCAGTTTTCCTGCCAGCGCATCGGCCGAGCGGATGCCGATCCGGTAAAGTCGCCGCGCCACCCATGAATGCGGATGCAAGCGTGTCGCTATCGAGCAATGAGGCGCTGCAGCGTATCGAGGCAAGGCTGGACGCCTCGCCAGCCGCACGTCGACGCTGGGACGCGGCCATCCCGATCCGCGACGCGATTCTTGCCGAACTCGACAAGCTGGCCACCGGGCCGGTCGCGCGCACGGCCCTGCTCGTGTACGAGGCGCTCAGCGCCGGCTGCGAATTTCCCGAGGTGGAGCTGGCTGCATTCGGCAGCGAGGTTGCCGAGCTGGTCGAGGGCCAGCGCGCTGCGGAAAAGGTCTGGTCGCTGCATGCCGCGCGCAACGGCGCGGGTGCTGCCGAAGGCCTGCGGCGCCTGTTGCTGGCGATCATCCGCGACCTGCGCGTGGTCTTCATCCTGCTCGCCCGGCAACTGGTGATGATGCGCCGGGCTGGCGCGCTGGCTGACGACGAGCGCCGCGCCATTGCCCAACTCACCGCCGACATCCATGCGCCATTGGCCAATCGCCTCGGCATCTGGCAATTGAAGTGGGAGCTTGAGGACCTGGCCTTCCGCTACCTGCAACCGGAAACCTACCGGCGCATCGCCAACCTGCTCGACGAGCGCCGCGGCGATCGCGAAACCTGGATCGCGCACGCCTGCGGCCTGCTGCAAAAGGCGCTGGCCGATGCCGGCATCAAGGCCGAGGTGGCCGGGCGGCCGAAGCACATCAGCTCGATCTGGCGGAAGATGCAGAAGAAGGGCCTGGATTTCTCCGACCTTTACGATATTCGCGCGCTGCGCGTGCTCGTTGGCGACGTGCCTTCCTGCTATGCCGCGCTGGGCGTGGTGCACTCGCTGTGGCCGTTCATTGCCGGCGAGTTCGACGACTATATCGCCAGCCCCAAAGGCAACAATTACCAATCATTGCATACTGCCGTGATCGGCCCGGAGGGGCGTGCGCTGGAAGTGCAGATCCGTTCGCACGACATGCATGCGTATGCCGAGCTCGGCTTTGCCGCGCATTGGCGCTACAAGGAAGGCAGCGGCGGCGACGCCAGCTTCGAACGCAAGATCGCCTGGATGCGGCAACTGCTGGAAAGCCGCGACGAGCACGACGACGATGCCGCCCTGCTTGCCGGTTTCCGCACCGATGTCATCGAGGATCGCGTCTACCTGCTGACCCCGAAGGGCCAGGTGCTCGACCTGCCGAAAGGCGCAACCGTGCTTGATTTCGCCTATCTCGTGCATACCGATGTCGGCCATCGCTGCCGTGGCGCCAAGGTCAACGGGCGCATCGTGCCGCTGACGTTCCAGCCCGGCAGTGGCGATCGCATTGAAATCCTCACCGCAAAGAACGCCGAACCCAGCCGTGACTGGCTGTCGGCGCAGCATGGCTTCCTGCAGACGGCGCGCGCCCGCAACAAGGTGCGCAACTGGTTCCGCCAGGCCGATCGCGAGATCAACGTCGCCGCCGGCCGTGGCGTGCTCGATCGCGAACTCAAGCGCCTGGCACTGCACAACGTCGATCTCGACAGCTTGCCGGCACGCTTCCACCTGCGCAGTGTCGAGGACCTGTACGAGGCGATCGCGCTTGGCGATGTCACGCCGACGCAGATTGCGCGCAACCTGCACGACGGTGAGCGCAACGAGGATGCACAGATTCCGCGCTCGGCACCAACGTCGAAGTCGAGCGCGCCGGCCAGGGACGCCCTGGTCATCGAGGGTGTCGGCAATCTGTTGAGCGTCCTCGCGCGCTGTTGCCAGCCGGTGCCGGGCGATGCGGTCACCGGTTTCATCACGCGTGGGCGCGGGGTCAGCGTGCACCGGTCCGATTGCCGGCAACTGCAACGCCTGCGCCTGCTCGATGCCGATCGCATCATCGATGTCGAATGGGGCGGCGGCAAGCAGCGCGCCTATGAGGTCGACGTGCTCGTCCGCGGCTACGACCGCAAGGGCCTGCACAAGGATGTCAGCAATGTCATTGCGGCGGCCAATGTGCAGATCCTGGCGATCGATGCGCGGGTCGATCCTGCACGCAACGAGGTGACCATGAACCTGGCCCTGAGGGTGGCCGATTTCGGCCAATTGTCGAGCCTGCTCGGGCAGTTGCACGCCGTGCCGAACGTGATCGAGGCGCAGCGCAAGGCCTGATGCCGGCATGGCTCCGGGGCGGCGCAAGTGCCGGATGGGCTGATATGCTAACAACCTCGCTGCAGTGCGGCATTGGGCATGGATAGAGTCCCGACGTGATTGAAATTCCAGGATACCGCCTGTTGCGCCAGCTTGGCCGCGGCGGCATGGCCACGGTGTATCTGGCGGTCCAGGAATCGGTGGATCGCGAAGTCGCGCTGAAGATCATGTCGCCGGCCCTGCTGGTCGATCCGAATTTTGGCGAGCGCTTCCTGCGCGAGGCCAAGATCGCCGCGCGCCTGCATCATCGCCACGTCGTCGGCGTCCACGATGTCGGCCGCTGCGGCGACTATCACTACATGGCGATGGAATATCTTGCCGGCGGTCCGGTGCTGAGCAAGAACGGCCCGCCACGCCCGGTCTCCTTCGCCTTGCGCGTGACGCGCGAAATCGCCGGCGCGATCAACTACGCGCAACAAAAGGGTTTCATCCACCGCGACATCAAGCCCGACAACATCCTGCTGCGCGATGACGGCTCCGCGGCGCTGACCGATTTCGGCATCGCCCGCGCCAATGATTCGGCGACGCGCATGACGCGCACCGGCGCGGTGGTGGGCACGCCGCACTACATGAGCCCCGAGCAGGCGCGCGGCAAGCAGCTGGATGGACGCGCGGATCTGTACAGCCTCGGCGTCGTCCTCTACGAGATGCTGGTCGGCCGCGTGCCGTACCACGCCGAGGATTCACTTGCCGTCGGCATCATGCACATCACCCAGCCGGTGCCGAAATTGCCCGAATCGCTGGCCGTGCTGCAACCGCTGGTGGACGGCCTGCTGGCCAAGGAACCGCACGACCGCTTCCAGTCCGGCAACGATGCGGCCATCGCGATTGCCCGCTACGAAAAGGCCATTGCCAATGGCGAGCTGCCCGGACTCGACGCCGCGCCGGAGCGGATTGTCGAGGATGTGCGATCCGCGGAAACCCGCGTCTCGCCCTTGCCGGCGGCCGATGCATCGCCACGCCCGCTGTCGGGCGATGCGCACGCGCGGCATCGCTCCGATCCAAGCATGGGCCGCCTCGACCAGATCCTTGCCGCCACCGACGATCACATCATGCGCGCCAGTCGCGTTTCGCAGCGGGCGGTCAAGCCGGCGCGGCGCAGGATCGGCTCGCGCATCGCCCTGGTCGCACTTCTGCTGGCGCTCGCCGGCGGCGGCTTCATGGCCTGGAAACACCAGGATCGGTTGCGCGCGATGCTGCCGAACACCGAGCTCAACGACATCCTTGCGCGCGCGCAGAAGGCACTCGATGCCGGCAATCTGGATGGCAGCGAGGGCAGCAGCGCGCGCGAGTTGTTCCAGGTTGCGCGCAGCCTCGACCAGGACAACGACATCGCCCGCCGCGGCATGCGCGAGGTTGGCGAAAAACTGCTTGCGCGTGCCCACGACGCCTTGAAGCGCAACGATGCCGGCCTCGCCCGGCAATCCGCCGCTGCCGCCCGCGAACTGCTTGGCGGGGGTGCGGCCGTCGAGGACATCGAGAAATCAATCGCCGCGCTGGATGCGCGCGGCACCGAGGCGGAAACCCTGCTGGGCAAGGCACAAGCCGCATTTGATGCCGGCCGCTTGCTGGGCGATGACGGTGCCGTCGCGCTGTATCAGCGGGCGCTGGCCAGCGACACCGGCAATTCGCTGGCGCGTGCCGGCATCTCGCGCAGCGTCGATGCCTTGGCCGAGCAAGCCAAGGCTGCGTTTGCCGTCGCGGATCTGGCTACCGCGGCAACGCGCATCGAGGACATTGCACGCATCCTGCCGGGCTATCCGAGCCTGCCCGATCTGCGTGCCGAACTGGGCAAGCAGCGCGATGCCGCCGCGGCCGCGATTGAATCGGATCTCGCCCAGGCCGAGGCGCAACTGCGCGCCGGGCGCATTGCCGGCGCGGCGGGTTCCGCGCAGAGTCTGTTCGAATCGGTGCTGCAGCGCGATGCCGGCAATGCCCGCGCCAAGGCCGGCCTGCGCCGTGTTGCCCAGGCCCTCATCGTGCAGGCGCGTGCCGCACTCGAAGACAGCAATGCCGGCACCGCCGAGCGGCTGCTCAAGCAGGCCCAGGCCATGGCCGGGGATTTGCCGGAATTGCGCGCGGCCAACGTCGACCTGCGTGAATTGCGCGAACGCCTGGCCATTGCCGCGGAACGGCCGGTGGCCACCGCCGCCGACCTCGAGCGCGTGCGCAACCTGATCAGCGAGGCTGACGCGGCCAGTGCGGCCGGGCGCCTGATCAATCCGCCCGGCAACAGCGCCTATGACAAATACCGAGCGGCGCTGGCCATCGATGGCGAGAACAAGGCGGCGCTTGCCGGGCTTGCCGCAATCCCCGTGCGTGCCCGCGCAATATTCGACGAGCAGCTTGCCGAAGGTGGCTTGAATCGCGCCCTCGGCATGCTCGAAGTGGTGCGCCAGTTCGCCCCGGCCGATCCGTCGCTGTCGTCGATGTCCGAGCGCCTGGCCAATGCCTTTCTCGACCTGGCCGACACGCGCATTGGCGAAAAGCTGCCGGCCGATGCCGAACGCGCCCTGCAGTCGGCACGCAAGCTCAGTCCGGCAAATCCGCGATTGTCGCCGATCGAGACAAGACTGCGGGGCCTGGCCACACCGGCTGCAGGGTAGCCAGAACCATCCATGAAAGACGCACGCCCTCGCTTGTCCCTGCAATCCACACGTCATTTCGCTCATTCGGCGACAGGTTCCGCCATCGCCTCAATCGCGAAAAGCCGTGTGAATCCCATGTCCTGCGCGATCATCGCGCGTATTTGCGGATAGTCCGGGCTGAGCCATGTGCATCATCCTCGTCGCCATCGATTCGATGCCCGAGTGGCCGCTGCTGCTGCTCGGCAACCGCGATGAATACCATGCCCGGCCAAGCGCCGCCGCCGAGCCCTGGCGCGGCGAGTCCGATTGCCTCGGCGGCCTCGACCTGAAGGCCGGTGGCAGTTGGCTCGCGCAGCGCAATGACGGTCGCTTCGCCGCGGTGACCAACCTGCGCAGCGGCGTTCCGGCACAGGCACCACGCTCGCGCGGCGCTCTCGTGCGCGAGTTTGTCATCGGCAATGAAGGCGTCGCGGATTTCGCCCGGCGCGTGCTTGACCACATCGACGAGTACGGCCCGTTCAACCTTGTTTTCGGCGATCGCTCCGGCGTCATCCTCATCGATGGCAGCAGCGCGACCTGGCAACGCCTGCCCGCCGGCATCCATGTGGTCGGCAACGGTCCGTTCGCCAGTGCCTGGCCCAAGGTCGAACGCCTGCGCACGCGCTTCCGCGACGCGATCGGCCGTGGCCAGCGCGACGAGGACAGCTTGCTGGCCCTGCTCGCCGACAGCCTCCAGCCTGATGATGCGGAGTTGCCCGATACCGGCGTCGGCGCGCATCTTGAACGCCTGCTTGCGCCAGTCTTCATTTCTGGTGATCAGTACGGAACGCGGGCGAGTTCGCTGGTCATGCGCCACGAAGATGGCAGCCTGTTTTTCCGCGAACGCAGTTTCGGGCCGTTGGCTGCGGCGCTTGGCGACGTGCAGTGGCAATGCCTGGAAAGCGATGGCGAATGGCAACTCGCCGAGGCCGCGGCGTGAGCAAGTCCCGCGACGCGGCAGCTCTTCATCTGCGCCCGGCCAGGCCCGCAGCGCGCCTGCATCGCCAGCCATCCACACCTGCCGTGCGGATCAGAATCCAAAAATGCGCCTGATTGCCTTTTCCGCGGCATCGAAGGAAAAGTGCGCACGCACATTGTCGAGGCCGTTGGCCGAGAGGCGTTGCCACAGCACCTCGTCGTCGTACAACGCGATGATCGCATCGGCATAGGCTTCGGCGGTTTCGGCAATCAGCACCTCCTTGCCGGATTGCACGTGCATGCCTTCCACGGCCATCGGCGTGGCGACCACCGGCAGGCCGTAGCTCATGGCCATGTTGACCTTGCCCTTGACTCCCGCGCCGTAGCGCAGCGGGGCGATGGAGATGCGCGCGGCGTCCATGGCCGGGGCAATGTCATCGACGAACCCGTGCACGATGACCTGTTCGCTGGCGAGCGCACGGATCGCTTCGGTGACCTTGCTGCCGATCACGTGCAGGCGCAGGCCGGGGATGGCGGCATGCACGCGCGGCAGGATGTCCCGGACGAACCAGAGCACCGCGTCGCTGTTGGGCGGATGCTGGAAGCCGCCGACAAAAAGCAGATCGCGGCGTTCGCCAAAGGGCGTGCGGCAGCCGAAGATCTCGTGCACGTTGGAGAGCACGTCGACGCTGACACCCGGTGCGTCGCGCGCGAGGATTTCCTTCTCGACCGGACTGACCACCAGGGTCACGTCGCACTCGCGCATGATGCCGATCTCCTGGGCACGGGTTCGCGCCGAGACGCGGGCCAGCTCGTCGCGGCCTTCGAGTTCGGCCGCGCGCAGTTCGCGCAGGTAGTGCAGGTCGACGGTATCGAAGATCAGCCGCGCCTTGCGCGCATAGAGCCGGGCGAGTCCGATGAACTCGGCGGCGACATAGTGGCGGGAGAGAACGATCGCATCGAACTCGCCGCCACGCTCGCGGAAGAACGTGGCGGGACTGCCAAGCCAGGGTTGATACAGCACTTCGATGCCAAGCGCCTGCAGATCGGCCGTGTAGCGTTCGATCCACGCCTGGTTGCTGGCCATGAACACCACATGGCAATGATTGCCGCGCAGGATGCGCATCAGGTTGACCATGCGCAACGAGCCGGAATCCTGATCCGGCGTCGGCGTGGTCGCATCGATGATGAGGATGCGCCGGCGCGCGCGGTGCGTGGCGGCGAGATGGATCGGCGTGCCGGGCGGCGGCTGCCGGCGCAAGGCATCGTTCCACTTGTCGAGGAACTTCCCGCGGTTGACCAGCTGGTAGCGCTTCATGCCACTGCCGGTATCGGTGCCGGCGGTGATGCCCTCGAAATGGATGACGCGCGAGCGCGGCTCGTAGTACACCTTGAGCCCGGCAGCGCGCACGGCAAAGGCGAGATCGGTGTCTTCGTAATAGGCCGGCGCGTAGCGCTGGTCGAATCCGCCGAGGCGCTCGAACAAATCACGGCGCAACATGATTGCCGCGCCCGAGCAGTAATCGACTTCGCGGCGGAAGGCGAATCGGCAGTCCGCGGGATCCTCGAAGCGTCCGTAGTTCCAGCCCGAACCGTCATTGAAGACGATGCCGCCGGCTTCCTGCAGGCGGCCATCGGGATAGACCAGGCGCGAGCCGACGAGGCCGGCATCGGCCTGCTCGGCAAAACAGCGCAGCAAGGCGCCCAGCCAGTCGGCCGTGACCAGCGTATCGTTGTTGAGAAAGAGTACAAAATCGCCCTGCGCGATGGCCGCACCGGCATTGCACGAACCGACGAAGCCGAGGTTTTCGGCATTGCGGATCGAGCGGATGCCGCTGATCTGGGCAAGGCGCGCGGCAGTTGCATCCGTCGACAGGTCATCGACGACGATGACCTCGAACGGCGTCGCATCGGCGTGTTCGGCCAGCGAGCGTAGGCAGGCCGCGGTGTAGGCGAACTTGTTGTGCACCGGGATGATGATGGAAACCTGCGGTGACTCGCTGCCGGGCACGGCGAACGGCGAGAATTCCTCGCCGGGCGCGGCGAAGGTTTCGCGCGCCGACACTGCCGTGCTTCCACGCAGTTCACGCAGCAGGCGCGTCCAGGTGCCGGCGAGGCCATGCTGGACGAGACTGCCGCGCAGGCGTTGCAGTTGGGCGAGGAGGCGACTCTTGCGGAAGGCCAGCGCCGCGCGCAGGCCGCGCAGGCGGGTGGCGGCGTTGCGCAGCGGTGCGGTCAGGCGCCAGGAACGGCTGCCGACGACCATTTCGTAGGCAGGTTGGTACGGACGCAGCGCCTCGACTTCCGCATCGAGGCGCTGTGCCCAGGCGGTGCGCACGGCAAGCTCGTCGTGCAGGGCGTCGACCTGTTCGCGCGAGGTGGCCAGGTCGCGGCTGAGCGCATGTCCCCATTCGCCACGCCGCCGGCTTTCCGCATCGGCCGTGTCCACGGCCGCACGCAAGGCAAGGATGCGCGTCTCGGCGCTGGCCAGTTGATCGCTGCGCGCGGCGAGCATCTGCGAATCGATGCTCGTCGAGTTCAGCGCATAGCGCAGCGCCTCGACCTTCGGCAGCTCAAGCACCTGCGCGTAGGCCTGCGCCATGGTGGCGAGATCGGGTTCGCGCCACGTTGCCAGATTTGCGCGCACGACTTGCAGGGGTTCGCGTTGCGCGGCGAGCTGGCTGATGCGGGCGACGATGGCATCGGCGTTGGCAGCGACGAGGAAGCCGTCGACGCCATCGGCGATGCGCTCGACGTACGCGCCCATGCGCGTGGCAATCACCGGCATGCCCAGCGCGCGCAATTCCGACAGCGTGTAGCCGAAGGTCTCGGCCACGGTCGGCAACAGCACGGCGGCATCGGCGGCGAGCGTGGCGAGCAGGCTGGGCAGGTCGTCGCGGCGATAGTCGAGGACGATGTGCACGCCATCGATGCCGAAGAAGTCCTGTGCATCGGCACCGGCGCCGAGCAGGAACACCTCGGCGATCCCGGCCAGTCGCGGCAAGACCTGGTGCAGCAAGACCGCGCCCTTGCCGTGGCGCACGCGGCCCGGAAAGACCAGGCGCAGGCGTGTTCGCGGTGGTGGCAAGGCGCGCAGGTTCGCGTCTGGCCAGGCCGACAAGCCGTGCGCGATGACCTGCGCGGGCAAGGAGCGCAGTTCCGGCGCGAGGCGCAGGTCGTTGTCCAGCGCCGAGCGGCTCGGCGCAATCAATTGCATGCGCGCTTCGATCATCGCCGCAACGGCGGCATCACGCAGTGCCCGCCAATGGACTGGATCGGCATTGGCGAACTCGCGATCCGCACCTTGTGCGGCGAGATCGGCAACGCGCTGGGCATCGTCGAAGGGCAGGGCGGGATCGCTGAAATCACGATGCAGCAGCGGCCACAGCGGATAGTGGTCGTGGATGATGCGGGTGGTCGGCAAACCCGTGCGCAGGGCATCCAGGCTGTGCCCGATCAGCGAGGAAACGATGATCGAATCAACCGCGTGCTCGGCAAGCAGTTCGCCGAGCAAGCGACGATAGCCCGGGTTGTGCACATCGGTATCGGCAATGGCGCAGGGCAGGGCAATGCGGCGCAACGGCGGTCCGTTGAGCGATCCATCGTGCAGTTCAAGCCATTCGCCGTGACGCCGGCGTTGATGGCTGCCGCAGGATTTCAGGACCAGGTGATCGGCCGCCGTGAAGGCACTGCAGAAATCGCGTACCCAACGTTCGGCACCACCGCCCCAGCCATGCAGGACATGCAGGATCACCGGTCTTGCAGGCAGCGCCGCGCTGGCCGGTGTCGTCGGCGTGGCCAGTGCCACGGCGAGTTGCGCGCACAATCCGGCCAGTGCCGAAGGCGGCAGAGGATCGCGCGGGTCCGCGCTTTGCCCGGCACCGGCAAGGGCGTGGCCGCGGGCACCGACATAACAATGATCGAGCATGACCGTGCGCCATGCGCCCGTGCGCTCGGCCAGGCGCTGGCCATGCCAGGCCGATGCCAGCGGCGAGACTTCGCCCACCTCGATCAATCGATGGCGCGAATGGGCGTAGCAAAGCGCGTCGATGTGCGCGACATCCGCTTCGCTGAGCAAGCCCGCCGGCAAGGGCGAGCGTGCCGCATCGAGATTGTCCAGCGCGCCGGCGGCAAGCACATCGGGCTCCTCGAGTGCGCGCAGCAGGCGCGGCAGTGCCAGCGCTGGCAATTCGGCATCGCTGCGCACGATCAGCAAGTGCCGCTGCGGCAGGCGCAGCGCCAGTGCCCTGGCCAGCGCCTCGGCGGATGTGTCGGGGAGATCGCCAAAGCGCAGCGCCTCGCCGTGCCCGTCCATCGCCGCCGATGCCCCGAGCAGGACAAGGGTCGCGCCTTCCGGCATCTGCGCCATGGCTGCGGCCAGCCAGGCGTCGGTGCAGGCGAGTGCACCATGCACGCAGAGGCAGGCGGGTTCCGACAAGGGTTTCAGCACGACGGTCCAGGCGACAAGCGGTTGCGGATTATCGGCGATGCCGGCGCACACTGTCACGGCGGCGCCCGGCCGGCCGGTAACGGGCTGCCGTGACGGTTGTCCCACTTGATCAGCATTGCCCTAAACTCGTGCCTTCGCTCCCCGGCACCACGGTCTGCACGTGTTTCGACGTCTCGTTTCCTTTTTCGCGCTGGGCTGGCGCCTGCTGCGCGCGCCGATCCTGCTGGCTTGCGGTGCCCTTGCCGGATTTCTCGTTCCCTACACGATCAGTCTCGATCACCAGCTGCGCGAGCGCTTCGACGACCTGAGCTGGCAGATCCCGAGCCGCGTCCTCGCCCGGCCGCTCGATCTCGCCCCGGGACGGGCCATGAATGCCGACACCTTGCTGCTGGAGCTCGATGCCGCGCGCTACCGCAACGACGGCACGGGGCGCGTGCCGGGCAGCTTCGCCCGCAACGGCAATCATTTCGAGATTGCCCGACGCGCCTTTGCCGGCCTCGACGGGCGCTATCCGGCGCAACGCCTGGGCGTGGACCTGCAGGATGGGCGCATCAGCCGCGTGCTTGATCTGCAGACCGGCGCGGCCCTGCACCAGGCCGAACTGGATCCGGCGCGCATTGCCACCTTGTACGGCCTGCAGCAGGAGGAACGCCGGCTGGTCCAGCTTGAACAGTTGCCCGCTTTGCTGGTGGGCGGATTGCAGGCGGTCGAGGATCGCGAATTCAAGCATCATCATGGCATCGCGCCGCTGGCGATCCTGCGCGCGAGCTGGGCCAACCTGAGCGCCGGGCGCGTTGTCCAGGGCGGCTCGACGCTGACCCAGCAACTGGTCAAGAACCTCTTTCTCGATCGTGGGCGCAGCTACATGCGCAAGATCAACGAGGCCTTGATCGCCGTCCTGATCGAGTTCCGCTACGACAAGCGGCGAATTCTCGAGGCCTACGTCAACGAGATCTTCCTCGGCCAGCAAGGTGGCCAGGCCGTGCATGGCTTTGCTGCCGCCTCGGAATTCTATTTTGGCCGCGAAGTCGAGGCACTCGGCCCTGCCGACATTGCCCTGCTGGTCGGCCTCGTGCAGGGGCCGAGCTACTACGATCCGCGCAGCGCGCCAAAGCGTGCGCTGGAGCGGCGCAACCGCGTGCTGCAGCAATTCCTCGATACCGGATTGCTCGATGCCAAGGCCTTCGCGCGCGCGCGTGCCGAGCCGCTTGGCGTCAGCGCGAAAGGGGCCTTGCCGCGCAATCGCTTTCCGGCCTTCCTCGAACTCGTGCGCCAGCAGTTGCAGCGCGATTTCGCCGACCACGAACTCGATGCCGCGGGCTTGACCATCCACACCACGCTGGCACCCTCGGCGCAACTGCAGGCCGAGGCCGCGCTCGATGCCGCGCTCAAGGATCTCGGCAAGCGCGATGCCGGCGTCGATGCCGCGGTTGTCGTCACCGCCGTGCCCGGTGGCGAAGTGCTGGCGCTCATTGGCGGCCGCGATGCCGACGCGCCCGGCTTCAACCGCGCCCTCAATGCGCGGCGGCCGATCGGCTCATTGGTGAAGCCGTTTGTCTACCTGGTTGCCCTTGCCCAACCGCAGCGTTATTCGCTGGCCAGCCTGGTTGACGATGCGCCCGTGGACATCGCCCAGCGCGACGGCACGCGCTGGATTCCGAAGAACGCCGATGGCGACGTGCATGGCCAGGTGCTGCTGCTTGATGCGCTGAAGAACAGCTGGAACCTGGCCACGGTGCAGCTTGGCCTGCGCCTGGGCGTGGACAAGGTGCGCGGCCTGCTCGAATCCTTCGGCCTCGGCCGCACGATCAATCCGAATCCCTCCTTGCTGCTGGGCGCGGTCGAACTGAGTCCGTTCGATGTTGCCCAGATCTACCAGTATTTCGCCGCCGACGGCCATGCCGTGCCCTTGCGTGCGGTGCGCGGCGTGATCGATGGCAAGGGTCGCACCTTGTCGCGATTTGGCGTCAAGCCCGGCACCGGCGACTACGTGGCGGCTTCGCGCCTGGTCACCTGGGCGATGCAGCAGGTCGTCGAATCGGGCACGGCACGTGCCATTGGCGAGGCCGGGCTTGGCGGCCTGCGGGCTGCAGGCAAGACCGGCACCAGCGACAGCCAGCGCGATTCGTGGTTTGCCGGCTTCAGCGGCAACCAGCTTGGCGTGGTCTGGGTTGGCCGTGACGACAATCGCCCAACCGGCCTGTTTGGATCGACGGGTGCGCTCAAGGTCTGGATCGACCTGTTCAGGCGTTTGCCCGTGCAGGCGCTGCTGCCGCCGGAGGATGGCATCGAGCGGGTCTGGGTCAATCCCGAAAATGGCCGGCGCAGTGACGCGGTATGCAGCGGTGCACGCGAGTTGCCGTTCATCGCCGGCTATACGCCCAGCGAGCGCGAGGGTTGTGCAATGGATCGCATCCGCGAGTGGTTCGGTCGCGATGACAATTGACGGTATGCTTGCCGACTTCCGTTTTTGCGTAGTGCTTTCCATGTCCATCCTTGCCCGTTGCATGCGCCCGTTCATCCTTTACGCCGGCAGCCTCGCCCTGGTTGCCTGCTCGAGTTCAAATCCATCAGCCCCATCCAGCCTGGTGCGTCCGGTCAGCGAGCGCATCTCTGCGGTCAAGGCGATCCGCGCGGCCAATGCCGGCGAAGATTCGGCCTTGCAGGTCAATCCGCTGCGTGATCCGGCCGTCGAGGGCTTCGTCGAAAAGGCCAGGCAAGCCGAACAACAGCAGCAGTTCGACGACGCCTACGCGGCCATCGTCAAGGCACGCGCCCTCGCCCCCGAGGCCCCGGACCTGTTGCAGGACGAAGCCGAGATCGAGTTCCTGCGCGGCAACATCATCGAAGCCGAGAAGCTTGCCTACGAGAGTTTCAAGAATGGCCCGCAAGTCGGCACGCTGTGCGTGCAGAACTGGCAGACCATCATCGAGGCGCGCAGGAGTTTCAACGACACCGATTATCTCGCGCACGCGCAGACACGCCGCGAGCAATGCAAGGTCAAGCGGCCGGTGCGGCTTTGAGCGAGCGCGCTGCCGTCGTCCGACCAGTTTGCTGAGCGGCGCTTCGCGGCATGCACGAGTCGGTCGAGGAATTGCTGGGGGCCGAAGGTCCGTTCGCACGTGAAGTGCCGGGATTCGTGCCGCGCGAGGTGCAGCAGGTCATGGCCCGCGCCGTGGCCGAGGCGATCGACGATCGCCATGCGCTGATTGCCGAGGCCGGCACCGGTACCGGCAAGACCTTCGCCTACCTCGTACCGGCAATGATCTCGGGCAAGCGCGTGATCATCTCCACCGGCACCAAGGCGCTGCAGGACCAGTTGTTCCATCGCGATCTGCCGCGCGTGCGCAGTGTGCTCGGCGCGCCCCTGTCCGCGGCCTTGCTCAAGGGCCGCGCCAATTACCTTTGCCTGCATCGCCTCGAACAGGCGCGCAATGAAGGCCACTTCAGCAACCGTGAGCAGGTCAGCCAGTTGCAGTCGATCCACGCCTGGTCGAAGGCGACGAAGAGTGGCGATCGCGCCGAGCTTGCCGAGTTGCCCGAGGATTCGCCGCTGTGGCCGCGGGTCACCTCGACCACGGAAAACTGCCTCGGCAGCGATTGCCCGTTCTTCAACGACTGCTTCGTGGTCAAGGCGCGCCGTGCCGCGCAGGAAGCCGACATCGTCGTCGTCAATCACCACCTGCTGTTTGCCGACCTCGCCATCCGCCAGGAAGGCTTCGGCGAAATCCTGCCTGGCGCGCATGCCTTCATCCTCGATGAGGCGCACCAGGTTCCCGAGCTGGCCGGGCAGTTCTTCTCGATCACCCTGACCGCGCGCCAGTTGACCGAGCTGGCCACCGACACCCTGGCCGAGTGCGCCTCGGCCAGCGGGGCGCTGGCGACCCTGCAGCCCTTGATCGAGGCCATCGCGCCTGCCGTGCGGCGCCTGCGCCTGGCGCTGGATCGATTCCCGGCCAAGGCTGCCTTCGTCGTCATCGAGCGCGATGCCGACGTGGAACGCGGGCTGGAAGAGGTGCGCGTTGCCCTCGACGAACTGGCCAGCGCGCTCGATGTGCATGCCGAGCGCAGCCGCGGCCTTGCCGCCGTGCACGAGCGCGCCATGGCCATGAGCGCGCGGCTCACCCACCTGTGCGACAGCAGTGCGCGCGATTCCGTGCACTGGTATGAATTGAGCGCGCACGGATTCGCCCTGCATGCGACACCGCTCGATCTCTCGCAACCGCTGCGTGAATTGCGCGAGCAGAGTCATGCGGCGTGGATCTTCACCTCGGCCACCTTGTCGATTGCCGGGCGCTTCGATCATTTCGCGCGCCAGCTCGGCCTGCACGATCCACGCTCGGTATGCCTCGACAGTCCGTTCGACTACGCCCGCCAGGCGCTCGCCTACCTGCCGAAAGGCCTGCCCGAGCCGGGCGCGCGCGACTACACCGAAAAGATGATCGAGGCCGTGCTGCCGGTGCTCGAGGCATCAGCCGGCCGCGCCTTCCTCCTCTTCACTTCGCATCGCGCCCTGCGCCATGCGGCCGAATTGCTCGAAGGGCGCGTGCCGTACCCGTTGTTCGTGCAAGGTTCGGCACCGCGCCACCAGTTGCTCAGCGGATTCCGCGAGTCGGGCAATGGCGTGCTGCTGGGCGCGGCGAGTTTCTGGGAGGGTGTCGATGTCGCCGGCGAAGCACTCAGCGTCGTCGTCATCGACAAGTTGCCGTTCGCCGCGCCGGATGATCCGGTGCTGGTCGCGCGCCTGGAAGTGTTGCGCGAATCCGGCCTCAATCCCTTTGTCGAATGGCAGATCCCGAATGCCGTGATCGCCCTCAAGCAAGGTGCCGGTCGCCTCATCCGCGACATCAACGATCGCGGCGTGCTGGTCCTCTGCGACCCGCGCCTGACCAGCAAGGGCTATGGACGCATCTTCCTCGCCAGCCTGCCGCCGATGCCGCGATCAGCCGATGTCGAAGACGTCCGTGCCTTCTTTCGTGGCATTCCTTGAATGCGGCTTGCGCGGAACGGGCATCCGCCTTGCGCATGAACAAGGACGCGCCATCTGGCGGAACGATTCGGTTCCGATGCGGACAGTACGCAAACGGATGGTTCTGAAAATGGATTCGCGAAGCGTCGCGCCGGCAGCCTCGGTTTGATCGGGGTGAAGTGCGATGCTATAACGCGGAGTCCACGCACCCACGATCGAATCCAATCTGAATGGCGTGGCGAAGCGGGCTTCCCCACCTTTCAAGCAACCAATTCCTGGAGTTTGGCAATGGCGACATCAATTCGAGTGACGACCTTGGCGGTCGTGATCGGCGCATGCCTTGGCGGCAGTGTCTGGACAAGCAATGCGGTCGCTGCTGGAGTCGGCGAACAGACGGCCCCGGCGGTCAATACCTATCTGATCCGGTTTGCGGAGCCAGGTGCGCTGCACTATCAGGGTGGCATCGCGAACCTGCGTGCAACGGCACCTGATCCGACGGCGCGTTCGCGCAAGTTCGATGCGAAGAGCGTGGATTCGACAAACTATCGCAACTTCCTGCGCGAGCGTCAGAAGGACCAGATCGCGATGATGGCCTCGCTGATCGGACATCCGCTCGAAGTGACGCACAGCTATGAAATCACCGAAAGCGGTATTGCCGCGAAGCTGACTGCCGCCGAAGCGGCTGCGATCGCCAACGCACCCGGTGTGGTGTCAGTCACGCAGGAAGAGATCTATCACCTCGACACCTATCGTGGCCCGACGTTCATTGGCGCCGATAACGTGTGGAACCTCGCCGTTCCTGGCGGTGCCAGGAATCGCGGCAAGGGGGTCGTGGTTGGCGTGCTTGACAGCGGTGTTGCTGCGGCACATCCCTCGTTTGCCGATGACGCCTCTTGCGGCTTTGGCCCCAGCGAGCACAAATTGCTGAGTGCAGACGACTGCTCCACGTCGACTGCCGGCGTCTGCAACGGCCCCACTCCGGAAGCGGATGGCTCGGGTCATGGCGTCCACACGGCCAGCACTGCAGCCGGAAACGTGGTGACCAACGCGGCGGTGCCCTCACCGAACCTGGTCGGGTCGTTCACGCAGATGTCCGGCGTTGCCCCGTGCGCCTCGCTGCGCACCTACAAGGTTTGTCCTGGATCTTCCTGCCCGGGAGCTGCGATCACGGCCGGCATCCAGAATGCGATCATCGACGGGGTTGATGTCATCAACTTCTCGATTTCGGGTGGTACCAGCCCCTGGAGTGACAACGACCGCTCGTTCCTCGATGCGGTCAATGCCGACATCGTCATTGCTGCCTCGGCGGGCAATACGAGCGCCACGGTCACCAATCCGGTTGGCCAGGTCAACCATCGTGGTCCGTGGATGATGACGGTTGCCGCCTCAACCCAGGATGTCAACATGGGTGCAGGCATCTCCGCCACCGGCCCAGGCACTCCGCCCGCCAACACGCAGAACCTGCTGACCGCGCTGGGCAATCACATTTCCGCCCCTGTTCCGTTCACCGACCTGCCAATCCGGGTGTCGGCCACCAACCTGATCGGCTGTACTGCAGGCGGCGCTTTCCCGGCCAATTTCTTCGCCGGTGCCGTGGCGTTGATCCAGCGCGGCACCTGCGCCTTTACCGAGAAGGTCGCCAATGCGGCCGCTGCCGGCGCTCAGCAAGTCTTCATCTACAACAACACCTTTGGCACCATCAACATGGACACCACGGGCGCGACGATCCCTGCTTACAGCATCACCCAGGCTGCGGGCACCGCGATGAACAACTTCATCACGGCCAATGGCGCGACCCCCACCACGGCCACTCTGGCAGCTCGCATCACCGGTCCGGTTCAAGGCGACGTCCTCGCCGACTTCAGCTTCCGCGGCCCGACCCCGGGCAATCTGGCTGATTTGACCAAGCCGGACATCACCGGACCTGGCGTGAACATCTACGCGGCCGGTCGCGTCGCTGACGGCGACTACTTCACGACCAGTGGCACGTCGATGTCGAGCCCGCATCTGGCCGGCGCAGCCGCGCTGGTGCGCGCCATCAACCCGACCTGGACCCCGCCCGAGGTCAAGTCGGCGATCATGCTGACCGCCAAGACGACCGGAACCAAGGAAGATGAGACCACGTCGTGGAACATCGACGATGTCGGCAGCGGTCGCGTCGATCTCAGCGCCGCACCCTTTGCCGGATTCGTGATGGACGAAACCTACGCCAACTTCCTCGCGGCAAATCCGAGCGGCGGCTCGATCAACGTCAAGACGCTCAACCTGCCGTCGGTGCGCAACGTCGCGCTTTCCGCGGGCGTTCCGAGCTACCAGTGGACGCGCGTATTGCGCAACAGCTCATCGGCCGCCACGACATGGAACGTGAGCGTGAACCAGCCGCCCGGCGTGACCGTAACGGTCAACCCGACCTCGTTCTCCTTCACCGGTGCGGGCATCCCGGATCCAGACGTTGTTTTTGCCGGCAACTTCGAAACCTTTGTTCCGCCATCGGCTCCGGAAACGCAGACGATCACGATCACCGCGACCACGACCGGGCCGACCACCGGTATTGCGTTCGGCACGGTCAATTTCACCGAAGCCAACACCCTTGCTCCGCCAGCCCACATCACGGTTGCGGTCAAGCGCAATTGATCGTCGTCATTGGTTGAGTTGCAACGAAAAGAAGCCCGGGCATGCCCGGGCTTCTGCTTTGTGGGGATTCCGCTGCGGGTCCGGGCGCATGCACAAGTTCGATCGTGCCTCGGCGGGACGATGAATCGGGATACCCGAAATCTCGAAGGCGAATCGGGGTACTCGCGATAGCGAGTGTCCAACGCACTTTGAGGCGAATGGCTTGGCCTTCACGAATGAAGGCGCTCCCCTGCCCATCAGAATGGAATCGGCACAATCAGGGCGCTCGATGCACCCAAAATGCCTCCGCAGGTGAGCGGGAATGGATCGTGGATACGGAATCCCTCGCCATCCCCACTCGCGGTGAACAATCGTCACGAACCGGACTCGTGGACTTCTCCTGCCGAGGGAGCGTGATAAGAATTGCTGTGGTGTTGCCGTCAAGCCGCCGGTTTGACGACGACGTGCTTACTTCAACAGGCAGGAGCATTTCCATGGCAGGTTGGTTCGAACTCAGCAAGAGCAGCGACGGGCAGTTTCGTTTTGTCCTGAAAGCGGGAAACAGCGAAACGATACTGACCAGTGAGTTGTACAAGACCAGGGCGGCAGCCGAAGGCGGCATCCGCTCGGTGCAGGCGAACTCTGCCAATGACGGCAACTACGAGCGCAAGGCGGCGAAAAACGACAAGCTGCACTTCAACCTGAAGGCGGCCAATCATCAGGTGATCGGAACCAGCCAGATGTATGCCTCGGAAGCGGCTCGCGAGACCGGCATCGGCAGCGTGAAAGCCAATGGCGCGAGCACGACGATCAAGGATCTGACCGCCTGAGCCACCCCATCCGCGCATGGCGGTCGGGGCTGAATCTGACCGGCCGCCTGCGGGTGGGCGTTCAAACGATTTCGCGATACACCGCCACGGTTTCATCCACGCAGCGCGACCAGGGAAAGCTGGCGGCGTGGGCGAGTCCGTCGGCCGCGCTGCGCGAGCGCCAGGTGTCATCTTCGAGGAGATGTTCGAGTCCTGCGCGCAAGGCATCCTCATCAAGCGGATCGACGCACAGGGCAATGCCGGCGCACACCTCGGGCAATGACGAGACATTCGATGTCAGCACGGGAATACCGCTGGCCATGGCTTCGAGCACCGGCAAGCCGAAGCCTTCGTACAGGGATGGAAAGGCAAAACCGCGCGCGCCGGCATAGATCAGCGGCAAGTCGGCTTCGCTGACATAGCCGAGGCGGCGACTCGAACCGCTTGCCTCGAGCGGTGCCAGCACGCGTTCCAGTTCGGCATTCAGCCAGCCACGCGCGCCGACGATGATCAGCGGATGGCGTTCACGCAGGCGTGCCGGCAGCGCGGCGTAGGCATTGGCCAGGCGGATCAGGTTCTTGCGCGGCTCCTGGGTGGCGACGACCAGCAGATAGCTGCCTGCGACAAGGCCATGGCGGCTCATCGCCTCGGCCAGGGTTTCACTTTTGCGCGGGTGATACACCGGATCGACACCGAGCGCGACCACGCGCAGCTTTTCGCGGGGAACGCCGAGCTTTTCGTGGATCTCCTCGGCGATGAATCGCGAATCGGCGAGCACGCGCTCGGCGCGTTCCAGCGTGCGCGGCAAGTGGCGTTCGAGGAAGCGCACGCGTTCGGGCGGATGGGTTTCCGGAAAATTGAATGCAGACAGATCGTGCACGGTGGTCACGCACGGTCCGTCGAACGGCATGAGGATGTAGTTTGGCGTGTGCAACAGATAACCCTGGAGCTTTCGCGTATGCGCGCGAAAGAGCACGTTGCGCAGGCCGGAATACATTTCCAGTGCGCGCGTCTTGAATGGCAGGTTGTTGCGCAGGCTGGCGAACATGCGGTTCGAGGACAGCGCATCGGCCGGATCCTCGACCCAGCGAATTGCCGAATACAGGCGCAGTTGCTCGATATGCGGATGCGTGGCGAGGCCTTGCGCGAGTTCCAGCGCGTAGCGACCGATGCCGGTCAGTGGTGCACTGATCGCATCGACATTGAAGATGACGCGCATCAGCCCGGGCGACCGTTGCGTTCGCGTTGCAGATCCGCCTCGACCATGCGTCGGGTGAGTTCGTGCAGGTCGATCTGTGGATCGAAGCCGAGCTGCTTGCGCGCCTTGCCGGCATTGCCGACCAGCAAGGGTGCATCGACCGGTCGCAACAGGCGCGTATCGATGCGCACGCGCACCTCGCCGCTTTTCACTTCGCGCCCGATCTCGGCGGCGGCGTGGCCTTGCCACTCGATCGGCATGTCGATCGCGGCAAACGCGGCACTGGCGAATTCACGCACGCTGGCAGCGTGGCCGGTCGCCAGCACGTAATCGTCGCCGGATTCGCGATCGGCCATGTTCGCCAGCGCCGCCATGTACTCGGGGGCGTAGCCGAAATCGCGGCGCGCATCGAGATTGCCGAGGGCGAGTTCCTGCTGCTTCCCGAGCAGGATGCGGGCAACGCCGAGGCTGATCTTGCGCGTGACAAATGCCTCGTCGCGCAATTCCGATTCGTGGTTGAAGAGGACTGCGCTGCTGGCCGCGAGGCCGAAACTGGCCCGCCAGCTGCCCATTGCCGCATGCGCGAGCAATTTGGAAAGCCCGTACGGCGATGCCGCGCGCAACGGTGTTCCCTCATCCTGCGGCGCCACTTCCGGGCTGCCGAAGATTTCCGCGCTCGCTGCGAGCACGAAATGTGCATCGGGGGTCTGCCGGCGCATGGCTTCGAGCAGGTTCAGGGTGGCGATGCCGTTGGCCTGGACGCTGCCCAGCGGATCGCGAAAGGAATCGGCAACGCGTGATTGTCCAGCCAGATGGAAGATCGCCTGCGGCTCGACATCAGCGAGCAAGTCGCGACAGGCGCCGATATTGCCGGCATCCAGCGCATGCAGGTGCAGGTTCGCATGATTGGCCAAGCCGAGTTCCTGCAAGCGCCAATTGCCTGCCGGACTGGTCGGGCGATGCGTGCCGAAGACCTCGATGCCTTCGCCAAGCAGGCGTGCCGCAAGCCAGGCACCGTCCTGGCCGTTGATGCCGGTGATCAACGCGCGGGCGTAGCGGCGGCTCATGCCGGCCTCCGCGGAAAGCTGCGCAGTGCATCGGCATCGAATTGCTCGCCGCATTGCAGGGCAACGCCAAGGCGGACCGCCGCGCTGGCCAGCATGGTGGAGGCCGGATCGAGTGCTTCACGCGCCAGCACGAGGCGATCGATCGCATGGCGTTGCAGCCAGGTCGAAGCAGTGCGCGCGTCGAGGGATGCGCTGGTTTCAAGCGGTGGGCCGCCATGGCGACCGAGGGCGAATCCGTGATTGGATGATGTCAGCATCAGCGTATCGTACGCGTTTGCCGTGTCGATCCCGGCAGTCGTGCCGAAGCACAGCGCACGTGGACGCGGATGCCGGCTCGCTGCTTCGGCATGGATCCGTCGCACGCGCCAATCGAGGACGCGGCGTTCAAAGGAAAACAACTGCGCGCCGACATCCGCCTCATAGCGCGGCCAGCGCTCGCGCAGCACCTGCATGCCGGCGCGCCCCAGTGCCTGGCGGCGCTCATGGCCGAAGCTGCGGCTGCGTGCATGCCGCACGAGGACATTGCCGGCGATCAGGTGCCGATAACCGGCCGCGCAGGCGCGCTGGCAGAAATCGTTTTCCTCGCCGTAGCCTTGCGGGAACGCGGCGACATCGAAGGCACCGACGGCGGCGATCACCTGGCGGCGGATCGCCATGCAGAAGCCGTTGCCGGTGGGCAGTTGCGGATAGGCGAGTCCGGCGTCCTGCCACAGGGCGAGCGCGGTTTCGGCAAATGTCCAGGCGGCAGGAAAGGGATTTTCCCGTTCCAGTTCGGGTACGGAAAATGCCCCGGCATTGTCGGAAACCGCGGTCACCGTGGCAATGTCGTCAGCCGCATGCAGGGCACGGCGCAATCCAGTCAGCCAGGATGCGGCGACCTCCGCATCGGCATTGAGCAAGACGACATCCGCCTCCCCGGCAAGGGCGATGCCGCGATTGACCGTGGCGGTGAAGCCGAGGTTTTGCGCATTGGCAAGAATGTCGACACCGGCAATGCCGCGATAGCGATCCAGCAGCGGGGCGATCCGCACATCCGTGCTCGCGTCGTCGATGACGATCAATCGACTCGGCCCCGTGGTGTGCGCGAGTACCGAATCGAGGCAGCGCTCGACATCGTCTGGCGCGTTGTAGACGGGCACGATGATGGCGATTTCACGCTGCATCGGCGTGGCCTCGGGGGCCACGAGCTGCTCGGCGGCACCGAGGTTGCGCAGTGGCTGAGGGCTTGCCTCGACCGCGTGCAGGCCGGGCTGGCCAAGTTCGATGGCGAATGTGGCATGCCCGGCATCGGCCGTCGCGACCCCGAGCGCAAGACGCGCGTTGCCCGAAGGCGAGAACGCCAGTTCCAGCTTGGCCGATCCTTCCTCGCCGGCAACCAGATCAATGAAGCGTGAACCGTCGATCACGACACCGAGCGTCGCCGCAGGCAGCGCATGCAGGGTCAGGCAGCGCCCATCCCAGACCGGCGGCAGCAATGACGAAGACGTAAGTGAACTCATGGCAATGAAGGCGGGCGACGATTCGACGCGCGATTACGCACGTCGACGTGCGGTTATGCAAGGGTTTGCCCGGTCCGCCGCACCGTCGATCAGCCAATGCAGATTCGGTCACGACCGCTCTGCTTGGCCTGGTAGAGCGCCGCATCCGCGCGCTTGCGCATGGCCAGCTCGGTTTCCGGATCGCCCTTCCATTGCACGATCCCGGCGCTGAAGCTGATCTGCAAGCCGGCCACGCCAGCCCAGTTGCGCTGGTCGTGGAAACGCTGGCGCAAGCGTTCGCAGGTCATCTGTGCCTGCTCCAGCGTGGTGTCGTGGAAGAGCAGGGCAAACTCCTCGCCACCGACGCGGGCGGGGACATCGGAAACGCGGCTGGCACCACTGAGCAGGCGGCCGACTTCGCGCAGCACGGCATCGCCGATGCCGTGCGAGTGGCGGTCGTTGACCTCCTTGAA
The DNA here is from genome assembly GCA_001899855.1 of Lysobacterales bacterium 63-13. GTDB lineage: Bacteria > Pseudomonadota > Gammaproteobacteria > Xanthomonadales > Rhodanobacteraceae > Dokdonella. Next base: position 86,197 of record MKWR01000027.1, on the reverse strand, counting down.
ATGATCGATGTCGAGCATGGCCAGGGTCAGCGGACGGTTGCCATTGCGTGCCCAATCGATGGCCCGGTCGAGGGCGTGATCGAAGGCGCGCCGGTTGGGCAGGCCGGTCAGCACGTCCTCGCGCGCCTGTTTTTCGAAAGCTTCGGATTGCTCGCGCAATTGTTCGAGAAGGGTGGATTTTTCCTGGTCGGCACGCAGCAGGCGTTCGGTCTGGCGCTTGAGATCCTCGGTGCGCTCATCGACCAGCTGGCTGAGGCGAAGATTGCTGCTGCGGTAGCGGCGGACCAGGACCCGATACATGCCAAGCAGGAACGACACGGCGAGCAGGGCGGCACCGACGCGCACGTCCAGGCGCTGCCACCAGAAGGGTTCGACATGGAATTCCCAGAGTGCCTCGCTGCTGCCCCAGGGGCCGCCCGGGTGCGCCGCGGCGACGTGCAAGGCGTAGTCGCCCGGTGGCAGGCCGACGTATTCGACATTGCGCTGATGGCCGCGTTCGACCCAGCCCTGGTCGAGTCCGTCCAGTCGCGTGCGGTAGTTGATGCGTTCCGGCAGCACGAAGCTGAGACCTACATAGCCCACGGTCAGGCGTTTGCCGCCCGGCAGCGAGACCTTCCTGCTGGCCGCGCCGAGCGGCAGCGGTTGGCCGCCGACGCGCAGGCTTTCGATGACTGTCGGCGGTGGCATGCGCTGGCTGAGCAGGGCGAGGCGGGCCGGATCCAGCGTGCTCAAGCCGCTGGCCGTGGCCACCCACAGCGTGCCGTCGCGGCGCAGCCAGGCGGCGGGGCCGGAACTGCCGTTTGCCTGCGCGCTGATCATTCCATCCATTTCGTTGTAGCGCTCGACTTCGATGCGCGCGGCGCGCCCGTCGGCAACGGCATCGAGGGCCGCATGGGTGGTGCGCATGACGCCGCGATTGCTGGTGATCCAGACGTTGCCGGCCTGATCCGGAACCATCTCGAAGGTTGCATCGACAGGCAGGCCCTGTTCGAGCCCGACGCGCGCCAGCTGGCCGGCGCGATAGCGATACAGGCCGCGATCGGAAACGATCCACATGTCGCTGCCGAGGCGACTGAAGCCGAAGACCGAGCGCCCGCCGCCAAGGGCATCGATGTCGATGCGCTCGATGCGCGTGCCACGCAGGACGCGGGCACCTTCGATCGTGCCGATCCAGAGTTCGCCAGGCTGGTTGTCCAGCGCCGTGGTCAGGCCGGTGGGCGCGTTTTCGCCCTCGAGCATGCGCGCGCGATTGCCGCCCAGCCTGGCCACGCCGCGCTGCGTCGCCAGCCAGACGACGTCATCGGTATCCACGGCAATGCCGCGCAGGTTGCCGGGCGGCAGCCCGTCTTCGACGCCATAACGGCGAATGGCACCGTTGCTGCCGAGGCGGTAGAGGCCGTCGACGTAGGTGCCGATCCAGAGATTGCCGCGATGGTCTTCGGCGAGACTCAAGGCCGAGGGCGGATTGCCACTCGCCGTCGGCAGATGGACTGCATGCAGGCTGCCGTCCGCATCCATGCGATCGAGGCCGCCGGCCGATGCGATCCACAGGCGTCCGCGCCGGTCTTCCATGACCGCGCGGATGTAGTTGCCGCTCAAGCCATTGCTGACGGTGAAATTGCTGAACAGCGTTTGCCGCAGGCGGAACAGGCCGCCGTTGGCGCCGACCCAGATGCTGCCTTCGGCGTCCTCGAAAAGCTCGGTGATGCGGCCGCCCGGCAGATCGAGATTGTCGGCCATGCGTTCCACGCCATATCGCCCGGTGATGCGGAACAAGCCGAGGTTCTCAGTGCCGAGCCAGAATTGTCCGTTGCGATCCTCGAGCACCGCCGTCAGGCGACCCTTGTCCGGCACCCGGTACTTGAACACCGGTCGGCCATCCTGCATGAGATAGAGGCTGTCCTCGGCGGCAATCCAGAGTCGCCCGTCGCGGGCCAGGTAAGGCCAGGCAAGGCCGCCGGCAGGCAGTCCGAAATCCGCAGCAACGCGTCGCGTCACGCCGTCGCCATCGATGTCCCGGTAGAGCAGGCCACCGAAGCTGCCGATCCACAGGCGATTCTGCGTGTCCAGCACCATGCGTGCATTGGCCTGGCGCAACGGTGAATCCGCAGGCGGCGGGTCGTAGTGGAACACGCCATCGGCATCGAGGCTGGCGAGGCCCAGGCTTTCGTAGAGCAGCCACAAGCGGCCGCTGCGATCCATGGTCATTGCCTGGATCAGGATCTTCGGCAGATCCGCCGGACGTGGCCAGAATCGCAATTGGCCATCGGCTTCGCGACGCCCGACATTGCCGCGCGAATCGCTGATCCACAGCGCGCCCTGGCCATCCAGATAGACCGCGCCAATGCCGTTGTCGAGCAGGCCGGGCTTGCTGGCGCGATCGAGCACGGCAAACTCGAGGCCGTTGTAACTGACCAGGCCTTCCCAGGTGCCAAACCACAGGTGGCCTTCCGGAGTCTGCGCGAGGCCACGGATCGAGTTGTGCGGCAGGCCCTGCACGGAGGTCCAGCGGTCGACGGCGTAATCGCGCAAGGCGGGCGGCGCTGGCGGCTCGACCGCAAGCGCGCTGCCAGCCAGCAGCAGGATCGCGGCGAGGATCAGCTGGAGTAGCTGCCGGCGCGGACGGTTCACCGGTTTCGTGCCGTGCCAGCGGATTTTCTTGTCAAACGCCGGCATGCCTTTTCCGGATCTGCGTGATGGTTGAGGGTTGCCTGCGGCGCACCCGGATTCCTGCCGCCAGGCGACGGCAGGTCGGATCGAAGCTCGTCGCGCTGCGGAGCCGAACCGATAGGCCCGTACCTGATGGGGGTGCGCGCCAGGGCGCCGAGTTCCGGGGTCTGCGTCATGCTGGCAGTGGAGAATCGATAATGCAAGTTCCATGCCTGCATATGCGAGCGGCCCGCACAATGGTTTGCCTCGGGCGTGCGCCAAGGGCAGCAAAACAGTCGCGCGTTTGTCACAATGTGCGTTGCCGTGGAATGTTCGACGGCTTTTCCTGGCCAGGCAGCGGAACACCCCTTGAACGATCCCCGACGAGACCCACCCCCGGCATCTGCCACGCAACTGCGGGCTGCACTGCGGGGATTCGCCTCGGCGACCCTCGATGGCATCGTCCGCATGTCCTCGACGCGGCTCAACTACTGGCTCGAATTCGCCTTCACCGGCAGTCTCGCCATTGCCCTGCTCGCCACCGGCGTCGAACGCCATCGCGGTTCATGGTTTGCGGCATTCGCCACCGTGCTGGCCGGCCTGGTCGCTTTCAGTTTCATCGAATACCTGTTTCACCGCTGGATCTTCCACGGACCCGATTCGATGTATCGGCGCGGCCATGATGCCCATCACCTCGACCCGCGCGGATACGATGCCCTGCCGTTTTTCCTGCCCTCGGCAATCCTCATCGGACTGACCCTGGCGTTCGCGGTGTTCATGCCGATGAGCCATGCCTGCCTGCTCGGCGGCGCCATCGCCTTTGGCTATGTCGGCTACGGGCTCAGCCATTTCGCCATCCACGCCCTGCGCTTCCGGCAGCCCTGGCTGCGCCGCTGGGCAGCCAGCCACCACATCCACCATCACCACGAGGACGCCAATTTCGGCGTCACCACGCCGCTGTGGGATCACCTGCTCGGCACGCGCTACCAGGGTCGCAAACGACCGCCCGCAACACGCGATCGCGCGGACAATTGATCAGCGTTGCCCAAGGATGCCGCGATCGGCAATGCGTGCCTGCAGGTCTGCCTGTGCGGCACTGAGGCGGATGCCGCTGCAATCTGCTTTTGTGCCGGCGGACTCGATCCACTCGGCAATGCGCTCCGGCTGCGGTCGCTCAAGCCCGTCAATGCCGAGGTTTTGCAGATCATCGAAAAATGCATTGGCGGTGGCCAGCGGATTTTCGAGCAAGGCGTTGTAATCGACGAGGATGCGCGGCCAGCCGGCGCTGCCGGCAAAGGCTTCCCGTGTGTAGGTTTCCCATAGCGCGAGCGCCTGCACGGTGGACACTGCATCGCGTCGATGCAGGGATGCGGCGACTTCCAACGGATCACGCACGACATGGATGAACACCGGTCGGGTCAGCAGCGGCAGCAACTCCCGGACGAGCAGGCACAAGCGGGGTTCCTTGATGAACCATGGGCGACGCCCATCGAGGCTGTCGAGGACCACGGCGATCTCGCGGCGGAAGGCATCGATGGCCGCGGGTGGGGCGTGCCCGGGCGGCGACTTCCAGTCACCTCCGGCCGCTTGCAGGCGACGAAGGCAGGCCAGGTGGATTTCGCCGTGCTCGAAATGACCGCGCGGATTGTCCGGCCCACGCAGGAGCAATTCCTCCGGCCCGGGCCAGGTGCCGAACAAGGCCAGCAGGCCGCCGATACTCGAAGTCCCCGAGCGGTGCATGCCGAGCACGACCATCTGCCCACTCGGCGGTCGATCGAGATCGCGCGGCTGATGCGGGCGCGCGCCGGGCACCGAAGGGAGCAGGGTCGATCCACGGCCGAGCATTTCCGTCAGGCGATCGGCGCTGAGATCGAGGTGGTTCGATGCCGAATACTGCGTGGCCCGCGTCATCGCCGACGTGACGCACTCCTCGCGACGGTTGAAGACATCCCTCATGCGCCAGGCGAGCGCGTCACGATCGGGTTGCGCCCACACGCAGCCAGGCTCGGCGGGATCCTCGATCTCGCCGGCAAGCTCGACCGGCAAGGCCCATTCCTGCACCAGCGCCTGCTGGCTGCCCCAGGCCGGGGCGATGACCACGCAGCCGCAGGCGATCGCCGCGCGCACCACCGGATCCCAGCCAGCGCCGCGACGCGCACTGACGTAGGCATCGGCGGCCGTCAGCAACTGCGCGCGTTCGTAACCGGGAAATCCCCAGCCAAACATCAGCCGCACGCGTGCGCCGCTGCTCCGCGCAAGCATGTTCTCGAGCGCTTCGCGGATTGCGCTTTCATCGTTGCCCGGGCAGATGTAGACGACCAGCTCGACGGCTTCATCGTCGCGGAAGCTGCGCCGGAAAGCCTCGACGATCAGCTCGGGAGCATCGCCGTGCAGCGACTCGGCGACCGCGAGAAAGACGAAATGCCCAGCCGGATGGCGCAGCGCGGGCACCTGCGGATGGCAGTATTCGCGATCGACGCCCAGCGGCAGGATTTCCATCGGCGTGTCGATGCCGATCTCTCGAAACGCTTCGGCCTGGAATGCGTCGGGCACCAGCAGCAGGTCGAAACCCCGGTAGTAATCGGCCCAGGCGGCGGGCGGACGCCGCCATTCGGAAAAGGCGATGGCGACGCGAAAACGGCCACGTGCGGGCATCTGCGATTGGCCGGGCGTGCAGACCAGGGCGACATCGGGAAACGAGTGCAGCATGCGTCGCGCGGCGAGTTCGAGGCGAAAATCGTTGCCGTCGAGCAGCTCCGGCAACACCGGTGAATAGGCCATGCGCAGACCGCGCGCATCGAGGCGCCAGAGCAGGGCGCGGGTCAATTGTCCCCAGGCATGCGGCAGGCGCGTCAGGCCCTGCCACAGCACGGTACCGCGATAGCGATCGATCAGGCGTTGCTGCCAGCGTTCGGCGAAGCGCGCGCGACTGTTCTTCCACAAGCGCTCGCGGAAGCCGCCGTCATCACGGGTCGAACCGTGCTGGTCGTGGCGCAAGGTGACGGCACCGGCGACGACACTGGCGATCCCGGCGTCGGCGGCGCGCAGGCAGTAGTCGGTATCTTCGAAATAACTGTGGAAAATCTCATCAAGTCCGCCAATGCGATCGAGGCAATCGCGGCGGATGTAGGCAAGCGCAAAGGCGATCGCCTGCACGCGGCGCGTGCGCGGAAATTGTCCGACATCGGTTTCCTGCTGGCCCGATTCGCTCTGCTGGCCCCAGAGCAGCTCCGGTTCGATGAAGCCGCCGAGATGGAACAGCAAGTTGCCCGGTTCCGGGCCGAGCAGGCGGCAGCCGACGATGCCGTGGTCGGCGGCCGCGTAGGCGGCATCGCGCAGGCGATTGAGCCAGTCCGCTTGCCCGAACAGCAGGTCGTTGTTGAGGAGGACGACATCGTCATCCGGCCGCGCCGCGGCGATGCCCGCGTTCATGCCGCGCACGAAGCCGAGATTTGCCGGCAGGCGCACGATGCGGACGCGTGACGCATAGGCATCCAGTGCCGTCGGGGTCTCATCCTCGGAGCCGTTGTCGACGACGATGATCTCGGCGGCATCCAGATCCTGCGCCAGCAGGCTGTCAAGGCAGCGTCGGGTCAGCGTCCACTGGTTCCAGGCGAGGATGATGAGGGCCGCACCCCGCATCACGGGCCTGCCTGGTGGGCGTCCTGCCACAGCAGTTCCAGGGCGCTGTCGAGGTTGTCGTGCGCATAGCTGGCAATCGGCGTCAGCAGCAGGTTGGCGCAATCGTTGACGAGCGGGCAGTAGCGCATGCCGGTATCACGAAGACGCCGCAAGCCTTCGTTGGCATCCTCATTGCCCTGTTCGGTCATGCGTGCGGCACGAACGAGGACATGCCGTGGCGTGCTGCCCGTGCGCCGGGCCAGGGTGAAAAGCAGGCTCGCCTCATCGTGGCTCATGACGCTGCGGTGCTCACGGCCAAACCGTGGTGGTAGGCGGCAAAGACTTCGTCGCGGTTGCCCTCGCAGACGCTCTTGCCGTGCTCGACCCAGAGCAGGCGGTCGCACAAGGTCGAGACCTGGGTCTCGTCATGGCTGACGAGGACGACGGTATGCCCCTGGCGCATGCGCTCGCGCAAGGCGCTGCCGGATTTCTCCTGGAACTCGGCATCGCCCACCGACAGCACCTCGTCGATGAGCAGCACATCGGGCTCGGCCTGGATGGCCACCGAGAAGCCGAGGCGCATGAGCATGCCCGAGGAATAGGTGGCGATCGGTTGCTCGAAGAAATCGCCAAGTTCGGAAAACGCCTTGATCGCCGGCAGCCGCGCGACGATGTCGCGTTGGCGCAGGCCGATCATCAGGCCGGAGAGGATGGCGTTGTCGCGACCGGAAAGGTACGGAGTGAAGCCGACACTCAGCGAGAGCAACTGGCACGACAGCGTGCCGCGGCGCATGCGCCCGCGATCCGGCGCGAGGATGCCGGCGATGACGCGCAGCAAGGTGCTCTTGCCGGCACCGTTGCGGCCGATGATGCCGAGGCGCTCGCCTTGCCTGAGGCTCAGGCTGACATCTTCCAGCGCCCAGAACTTTCCGCTGCCCACGCGTCGCTGCGCGCTGAAAGCGACGCCGACGTGTTCGAGTTCGATGAGCGGCTGGTCCATCACGCGGCCAGCTTCGGATAACGCGGCGCGAGCCGCAAGACCACGCCAACGCCGATGGCCAGGATCACCAGTGAAACAAGCGTGACCTTGAGCAGGGCGATCCAGTCCGGCCACTGCCCGTGCATGAGGATGCCGCGCGTGGCATCGAGCAGGGTCACCACCGGATTCAGGGCGAACCAGTCCCGCAGCGGTGGCGGCACCGCATCGAGGGCGAAGACCACGCCGGAGAGGAACATGACCATGGTCAGGATCTGCTCGATGACGAAGCGCAGGTCCGGGATCAGCGGGATCACTGCCGACATGAGGAATCCGCCGCCGGCAGAGAACAGCAGGGTCACCACGAAGACGACCGGCAAGGCCAGGTAGGTGATGTTCGGCGGAAATCCGGCAAGCCACAGGATCACCAGCAACAAGGCGAAGATGTAGAGGAACTTGATGGTGTCGGCGAATATCTGCACGAGCGGAAACACCAGCACCGGAATGCGCACCTGGCGGATCAGGCCGAGATTGCCCCAGATCGAATAGCCGCCATGGGTGATGCAGGATTTCATCCACTGCCAGAGGGTCAGGCCGACCAGCAGGAAGGGCACGTAATCCGGGCCGCCGGTCTTCAGGATCAGGTCGAAGACCAGCCAGAACGCGCCCATCATCATGGCCGGCTCGGCTACCCACCAGATCAGCCCGAGGTAGCTGCGCTCGCGTTCGGCGCGCAGCTCGGCATAGGTACTGAAGCGGATCAATTCAATCAGGTGCTGGTGCATGACGACGGGAACCACGAGGGAGGGCGAGGATACCGGATCGGCGCGGGAATCGGGCCTCGTCGCTTCCCGCGCTCAGGGACAATTGCCATCCAGAACGGGGCCGAGCCAGGCCAGTCCGAGCAGCAATGCGGCAAGCAGGCTTCCGGCAAGCCAGCGCCCGCGCGTGAATGCCAGCGCCGACGACGCATCCTTGCGCGCGATGATTGCGGCGACAAAGCTGCCGGCAAATCCGCACAACAGCGGCTGCATCTGGAAGAAATACCGCTCCATCACATGCAGGCCAAGGAACAGCACGAGTTGGTAGCCGAGATAAAGCGCACAGAACACGGCAAACGGCTGCCGCCAGGATCTCCACAAGGCGATGCCGAACGCGCAGAGGATGAGCAGCATGCTGTGGCTGGCCGCCGCCAGCCAGCCGATGGGCGTTGCCAGGGCACTGGGCGCGTACGCACCGAGGTGACCGGCACAGGCCGCGCCCGGCAATTGCGAATTGAGCAGGGTCTTGGCATTGAACAGGCGGAAATACTGGCTGTCCAGTTGCTCGCCAAGCACGCCGAGCCAGCCGCGGCTGGCGATTTCCGCCTTGACCTTGTCGCCATAGATGGCATTGCGTTGTTGCGGGGTCGGCGCACTCTCGATGAAGGCAGTCAAGGCCGGCAGCCCTGCTTCGTCGACGTAGTCGCTGCGGCTGTGGTCGCGCAGGCCGACATGCAGGTTGTACAGCGAACTGTCGGCAATAAGCGCCGAGCCGGTTTTCACGTAGCCGTTCCACAGTGCCGGCGAGGTTGCCAGCAGCAGGCCGCCGGCAAAAGCCGCGGCCGCCAGCCAGGCGAAGGAAAGGCGACCATCCTTGCGTGACAGGAAGACGAGGAAGAACAGCGGCCAGAAGCCGCCAAGCAGGCTCTTGAACAACACCGCCAGGCCGATCAGCAAGCCGGCGAGCAGGGCGCGCAGGTGTGGCCGTGCGTTGAACGTCAGCAGCAGGGCGAGGGCACCCAGCAGGCAGGCAAGGTAGGGGACTTCCGGCCACAGCCAATGCGCGTAGGCCAGGCTGGCCGGATTGAGCAGGAAGATCGCCACCGCCAGCCACGCCGCACGCGCACCGTCCAGCGTTTTCCAGAGCCGCGCCAGCAGGAACGCACAGAATGCAAGAAGGACAATCTGCACGAGCTGCACGACAAGCAGGTGGCTGCCGAACAGCGCCTGGATCGCGGCAAGGAACCAGGTCTGGCCCGGTGGCCAGATGAACAACTCCGGCAGCGGCTGCCCGGCGAGCAGGGCCAGCGCGCGCCGCTGGTAATCGAACTCGTCGCCGACCAGCGGCTTTTGCGCCGGGTTGTAGTACATCCACAACAAGGCGCCATTGAGCAGCAACCAGGCCGCGGCAAGCAGCCAGGGCCCGACGCGGCGTGCCGGCGAGATCGGCTCAGCGTCCAGCGTCATGCGCAGCGAATCGGCAAGATCTGCTGCGCACGGCGATGAACCGATGCGTCATTGCGCGGCGGGCTGCGTACGTGGCGAACGCTTGGCCGGCGCCTTGAACGTCGGCGTCATCTTTTCGCGCACGCCCGTGGTGCTGATGGAATCGACGTAGTACCAGTATTCCTTGCACGGATCGATGGTGTCGTCGCGCCAGGAATACTTCTGCGTTTCGTCGGTGGTGCCGGCGCCCAAGATCGGGTCCTTGTTCAACTTGGTGAATTCGCCGTTCTCGCTGTCACCGCGGAACACGTCGAAGCCGAAGTTGTCCTGTTCGCTGGCCAGCGACCATTTCGGCGTGTTCGCAAGACGATCTTCCGCGGCCAGTGCGGACTGGTCGCCGCAGTCGCCTTCGGCAGGCTTGGCGGCGACCGCTTCGGTGGCCGCCGGGGCGGGTTCGGCCGGTTGTGCGGGAACGGCGGCTACTTCCTTGGCGGGCGCGCTGGCGGTCTGCTCGGGCGAAGGCTGGTTGCAGGCGCTCAAGGTCAGGCTGAGCAACAGGGGCAGGATGAGTGGGCGCATGATGATTCCGTGGCAGATGGGGGATTCCGGCGTGCCCAATCGGGCGACTGGACAGAAGCGGATCCGGCAACGATAGTCGCGCCATGCATGCACTGGCAACCTGAATCCGAATGATGATGTTCCCGCTCTGCCGTCAGCGGCGCTTGCGCGCGTGGCGATTTGCCGTGATCGCGGCATGCTGCTTTGGTGCCGCACAGGTGGCGGCGATGACCGTGGAGGTCGAAACCACGCCGGCCGGCGAGCTGTTCCCGGCGCTGGAATTGTCCCAGGGCGAGCGGCAGGGGGTCGACGCCGGTCAGGGCAATGGCTTGCTGCGCATCCGCCTTGGCGACGTGCGCATGCCGCACGATGTGCGCTTGACCGTGTCCACCGAGGGCTTGCGTCATGCCAGCGTGATCGAGACCCGCATCAGCGGCGACACCGTGCTGCGGCCGAAGCTGGATTGGGATACCGAGGCCTTGCTGCAACTGCGCCAGCCACGCCGGCAAACGCTGCGGGTGAGCGTGAGCGCACGCGGCATGAAAATGCTTGAGCGCGAAGTGCAACTGGATGTCCATCCGCTTGATGAAGCCGTCTACTTTGTCCGCGAGGGCGATGCCCGCATCGATCTGGGCTGGGCATTTGCCGCCTGGGTGGATCCGCAGGATCCGGTCGTCGATCATCTGCTGGAGCTTGCCGGCATCCATGCCGAGGAAAGCCTGCCCGGGGATCGCCCGGCGCGCCTGGGCCTGGCGCGGAAATTGTGGGTTGCCCTGGAGCAGCGCGGCTTGCGTTATGCCGAGGAAGGCGCCGGACTGAGCCAGGGGCCGGTCATCTACAGCCAGCGCGTGCGCCTGCTTTCGGATACGTGGAACGATCGCGTCGCCAATTGCCTGGATGGCAGTGTCCTCATCGCCTCGGTGCTGGAGCGGCTTGGCATTGGCTCGTTCCTTGTCCTCGTCCCCGGCCATGCCTTTGTCGGTTTCTACGTCGATGGCGAGCGCCGCGAGGCCGAATTCCTTGAAACCACGCTGCTCGGCTTTCGCAAGCCGCCCGGGCATGACGCGGAAAGTGCGGCACAAGTCCGCCAGCGCGCCTTGCCCGGCTTCGAAGCGGCGCGTCGCGCCGGGCGTGCGCGATACCGCACGGTCGTGACCAAGCTGGATGGTCGACATCGACCGGATTACGCACTCATCGACATCTCGACGGCACGCGCCTATGGCATCATGCCGCTCGCTGTCGGGCGCCGGGGGAACCCCGCCAGCAGCCCGGTTGCAACATCCACTCCTGCCGTATCGTCAAGGCCAGAACGTCGTTTGCCGTGAAAAAACCCGACGCAGACAATTCCCTTCGGCGCATCAAGGAAGAAATCCGCGCCGAAGCACAGGTCGCGCGCTCGCGCGCCGCGCACAACCCGCGTGCTGCCGCCGCGCCACGGGCAATTGGTGAAATTGCGCCGGCGCGCACTGCCGTGTCGATCGACGAACTGGCCCGTTTCCAGTTCATCGAGTTCATCGAACATGCCTATTCGGTCTTGCTCGGACGCAGCCCTGATTCCGCCGGACTCACGCAGCAGATCCGACTGCTTGAGTCGGGGCGCAGCAAGATCGAGATTCTCGGCAACCTGCGCTTTTCCGGCGAAGGTCGCGCCGTCGGCGTTCGCGTGCCGTGGCTGTTGCCGCGGTATCTGCTGGCCAAGGCCATGCACATTCCGCTCATCGGCTATGCGATCGAATGGCTGGTGTGCCTCGGCGGCCTGCCGCGGGTGCTGCGCCACCAACGTGCCGCGGATGCCTATCATGCGGCGCGCGACCACGTGCTGCGTGAGGATCTCGCCGCGCTGGGTGCGCAAATGCAACCGCTGCGCGAGGAAATCGCCCGCCTGGATCGCGAGCGCAGCGAGGTTGTCGCGCAAATGCAGGCGCTTGGCGAGCGCTTCGTGCCGCTGCATGCGGAAATCGGCAAGGCGTTCCAGGAGGTGCGCGAGCTGCGCCATCTCGTCCTCAGCATGAATCACTGGCTGGCCTCGCTGCGGCAGAATCTCGCGGCCCTGGAAGCCGCTGAAAGCGAACACCTGCGCAAGGCCGATGCCGTGCATGCCGATGTTGCCGCGCGCCTGCTCGAATTCGATCCGCAGCGGCCTGCCCGCCTGCGGCATTGGGCTGCGGAGTTCGCCGCGGGTCTGCCGCCGGCGGCCGAGGTGCTCGATATCGGCGGTGGCCTCGACTGGCTGCAGTCGATGTCCAGCCGTGGCCTGGTGGTCACTGCCATCAACCAGAACACCGAGATCGGCCAGCACATCCGTGATGCCGGCCTCACCGTTGCCGTTGCCGAGCCGTCGGTGGTGCTGGCAAGGATTGCCGATCACAGTCTCGACGCCGTGACGATCCTCGATCTTGCCTCGATCCTGCGCGGCCTGCCGGCAGTGATCCTGCTCGACATGATGCGGCGCATCGTGCGGCCCACGGGCCAGGTGCTTTTCGGCATGGGTGCGGAATCGGCGACGATCGCCGATCGCCTTGAGGGGCGCGCGCGCGCGCAGGTCGATGGCGAACTCATCGAGCGTGCCTTGCAGGCGTCCGGCTTCGTGCGGATCCGGCGGCTGGCCGTCGACGACGCCAGCTATTGCCTGATTGCCGACCAGCCAAACTAGCATCGGATCGTGGACATGCAAGTGCAAATCCGCCAAATCGGCATTTCGCCGACCAAGCCGCGAGGCGATCGGTCATGAAGGCGGCGATCCTGATTCCGGTCCTGACCAGCAAGGATGCCGTCGGTGCCGACGCCTTGGCGATGGCACGGATCCTCGATGAACTGGGGATCGAAACCCGCGTCTTCTGCCAGTCCTCAAGTGGCGTGCAGCGCAGGACCTGGCCCGCCGAGGAGATGGTGGCCTTTGCCGGCGGGCCTGATGATCTGGTCATTTATCATTATTCGACAGGCTGGCCGCTGGCGCTCGATCTGCTGAGGCGCTGCCGCGGATTGCGCATGGTGAAGTATCACAACATTACGCCCCCCGAATTTTTCCAGAGATATTCAGGCGATTATCGAACCGCCTGCGAGAATGGGCGCAAGGAGCTGGAGAAGGTTGCCGCGCTGGGATTCGAGATGTATCTCGGCGATTCGAGCTACAACCTCGAGGAACTGATCGCGGCTGGCGCTCCACGCGAACGCAGCCGTGTACTCGCGCCGTTCCATCGCGTGCAGGAAATCGTCGAAGCCGAGGCGGACGTTGCCTTGATCGATGCGCTGACCGATGGTGCGCGCAATTTCCTCATGGTCGGGCGAGTCGCACCCAACAAGGGCCATCTGCATCTGGTCGAGGCATTTTCCGCCTACGTGCGCGCCTACGCGGAGCCGGCGCGCCTGATCCTGCTCGGCAAGGTGGATCCACGATTGCACGCCTATACCGAGGCGATCCGGCAGCGCATCGATGCGCATGGCCTCGGTGAGCATGTGCTGTGGATCGACGGTGCCAGCGAGGCCCAGCTCAAGGCAGCGTACCTGGCCAGTCATGTGTTCATGCTGATGAGCGAGCACGAGGGATTCTGCGTGCCGCTGGTCGAGGCAATGGCGCTCGGCACGCCGATCGTCGCGCATGCCTCCAGTGCAATCCCGGAAACCCTTGGTGACGCCGGAATCGCCTGGCAGGAACAGGATCCGTGGCTGTATGCGGCCAGTGCGGCACGCCTGTTCACGGACGATGACCTGCGCAGCGGGCTGCTTGAACGTGGTCGCCGCCGCTACCGGCAGTCGTTTTCCAATGATGTCCTGCGCCAGCGCTTCGTGGAACTCCTGGAGCCGGTGTTGTGAGTGCACGGATCGCCATCGTCGTTCCGCGCTGCCATGAGCGTCTTGTCGGCGGTGCCGAGGCGCTGGCCTGGCAGTACGCCCAACTGCTGTCGAAGCAATATGCCGTCGAGGTGCTGACCTCGACCGCCTTCGACTACATGCGCTGGGACAACGATCTCAAGGCTGGCGTGGAAGAGCGCGAAGGCATCAGCATCCGCCGTTTCCACGTCGCCCGCGGGCGCACGCCGTACTTCCATTCCCTGCATCGCAACATGCTCGATGCGTTTGCCCGCTCCGCGGGGAAATCGCCGGATGCCCGCTACTGCTGGCCGGAGGCGCTGGAGGAGGAGTTCATCCGTGCGCAGGGGCCAAATTGCCCGGAACTCGATGCGCATCTTGCCGCGCATGGCGATGACTATGCGGCAGTGTTCTTCCTGCCCTATCTGTATCCAATGACGCTGGACGGCATCCGTGCCATGCCGCATCGCCGCTGGGCCCTGGTGCCGGCGCTGCATGACGAGCCGCCTGCCTACCTGAAGACCTTTGCGCACACGGCCCGCTCGGCACCCCGCGTGCTGTGGAACGCCGAGGCCGAGCGTCGCCTCGGCGCGCGCATCTGGAACCTCGATGGCGGCAATGTCGTATCCATGAGCGTGGCAACCGAGCTCGTCACGCCGGCGCGGGAAGCCAGTCCCTATGTGCTTTATTGCGGCCGCATCGACGTCAGCAAGGGCTGCCAGCAGTTGCTCGATGGTTTTGCGGCATTCAAGGCGGCCCATCCGCAATCGGACCTGCAACTGGTGCTGACCGGCAATGACGTGCTCGGCATCGGCAATCGCCGGGATGTGCGCTATCTCGGTTTCGTCGAGGAGCAGCGCAAGTTCGAATTGATGGCCGGTGCCGTCGCCTTCGTGCAGCCGTCACCGTACGAGAGCCTCAGCATTGTCCTCCTCGAAGCGATGGCGCAAGGCACGCCGGTGATCGTCAATGGCCAATGCGAGGTGCTGGTCGAGCATGTCAACATGAGTGGCAGCGGGCAGATCTATCGCAATCAGCGCGAGTTTGTCGATGCGCTCGCCAGGGTCAGCGCGCTGGATGCGCGGAAGCGCTCCAGGCAGGGTGAAAAGGCGCGCGATTATGTACTTGCCAACTACAGCCGCGAGCAGGTCACGGCGCGCCTGCAGGCGGAAGTCGAGGCCTTGGCATCGGCCTGAGTCCGCGGCACTCAGCTGCCAAGCAGGCGCAGGTCGAAGCGTGCGCCACCCAGCGTTTCGGAGCGAGACACCTTGAGGCTGCCGTTGTAGGCCTTGACGATGTCCTGCACGATCGACAGGCCGATGCCGTGACCCTGCACGCGTTCGTCGCCACGCACGCCACGTTGCAGCAGGTGCTCGACCTGGTCTTCGGCGATGCCCGGGCCATCGTCTTCGATGACCAGGTGCATGCCGCCAAAACGATGGTCGGCAGGATTCAGCGGACGCGCCGAGAACAGCACCTTGTGCCTGGCCCACTTGAAGGCGTTTTCGAGCACATTGCCGAGCAGTTCCAGCAGATCGCCCTGGTCACCGCGAAAGCGCGTGTCCGGATCAATCTCGAATTCGCAGAGGACGTGCCGGGCGGCGTACACTTTTTCCAGGCTGCGCACGATTTCCTCGGCAAAGGGTTCCACGGGCAGCGGTGCGGCAAAGGTCTGCCGTCCGGACGTGGCTGCCCGCGACAGCTGGTAGGCGACGATCTCGTCCATGCGCCCGACTTGTTCCAGAACCGTCCAGCGCAATTGCCTTTCATCGCTTTCCGCTTCCAGCTGGGTGCGCATCACCGCCAGCGGGGTCTTCAGGCTGTGGGCAAGATCGGCGAGGGTGTTGCGATAGCGCTTGAGCCGCTCGCGTTCGGAATCAATGAAATTGTTGAGGTTGGTGGCGAGACCCGAGAGTTCGGCCGGATAGCGGTCGCCAAGGTGTTCGGCGGCACCGCGCTCGACGCGGCTGAGGTCGGCGGCAACCTTGCGCAACGGCGCCATGCTCCAGCGCAGCACCGCCAGCAAGAGCAGGATCAGGAATACGCCAAGGCCACCCAGCCAGGCCAGCAGGGTGCGCCGGAAGACCTTGACCTGGGTCTGCAGGGTGGCGGCGTCTTCGGCGATGTTGACCGTCAGTTTCAACTCCGGGCGATTGGCGACACTCCAGGCGATGCCCTGGGAGAGCACGAACAAGTTGCCTTGTGCCGAGTGCACCGGTCCGGAGAACTCGCTGACTCCTTTTTCAAGCTCGGTGGTGAACGGCAGGTCAAGTCCGAGTGCGGAGGGCGAGCGCCATTGGCGATCCTTCGCGTTGCGCACGTTGTCGCCGACGATGATCGCGTAGAGTCCCGATCCCGGTCGATCAAAGCGTGGATCCGGGCCGACTTCGGGTGGAATCAGGTTGCCGGCACGATTGGTGTCCGCGCCGGCCAGATAGGCATGCAGGTACCCCTGCAGGCGCTCGCGCTGCGAACTCAGGGCGGCATCGAAGAAGGCCTGGTCGAGGGCAAAGAACGCCAAGCCGAGAAAGGCCGCGAGGGCGATGCCCGCCGCGGCCAGTGATCGGGTCTGCAGGGAAAGCGGTCGGGCCATGGCGCCGGCCGCACTCAGACGGCAGGCGCTGTTGCAGTCTCTTCGGCACCGTTGTCGGTACGTTCCAGGGCGAAACGATAGCCACGCCCGCGTACCGTCTCGATCGGCTTGATGGTGTTCTCGGGATCAAGCTTGCGTCGCAGGCGCCCGATGAAGACCTCAAGCACGTTGGAATCGCGATCGAAATCCTGCTGGTAGATGTGCTCGGTCAGGTCCGCCTTGGAGACCAGCTCGCCGGCGTGCATCATCAGGTATTCAAGCACCTTGTACTCGTAGCTGGTCAGGTCGACGGTGTTGCCATTGGCGCTGACCGTCTGTGCCGTGGTGTCGAGCGCGATCGGCCCGCACTCCAGCAGCGGACGCGACCAGCCGCTGGCACGACGCACGAGTGCGTTGATGCGCGCCAGCAGTTCCTCGACATGGAACGGCTTGACCAGGTAGTCATCGGCGCCGTACTTGAGGCCCTGCACCTTGTCCTGCCACGAGGAGCGTGCGGTGAGGATGAGGATCGGGTAACTCTGTCCGGCCTCGCGCAACTGCTTGACCAGGTCCATGCCGGACAACTTCGGCAGGCCGAGGTCGATGATGGCGACATCGAAGGGGACTTCGCGTCCGAGGAAAAGGCCTTCCTCGCCGTCTCCGGCGGCATCGACCGCAAAACCGTCGCGCTTGAGCCTGGCTGCGAGCGTCTCGCGCAGCGGTGCCTCGTCTTCCACCAGTAGTACACGCATTGCAATCTCCTGTTATTGGTCTGCCTTGATTTCCAGAACGCGCACCTGGCCGCCCGACGTGAGGATCTTGATCCGGTAGATCTTGCGCTTGCCGATGCGCAGGGTCTGCACGCTGAGCACCTTGGCGCTGGTCTCGCGTTGCACCTGCGCCACCGCTTCCTGCACCGTGATCTCCCGCGCCACGGCAATGGTGGAAGTCAGGATGACTGCAAGCGCCGTGGCCAGCGCGGACAGTCGGATTCGTCCTGGATTCGCAATCATCTTGGTAGTCGGGTTCTCGTTGACGGCCGCCGGGACAGCCCGACCGATGCAGTCTTGACGGCGCGCATTGAATTCCCGCTGAACTTGATGAACGGGACGTCCTGCAGCGGCGGCGCGGCGCAGGTTTTGCGCCGCGTCAAAAGATTTCGCCGACACAGCAGCGAAGACTGCCGCCGGCCTTCTCGATTTCGCCCAGTTCGACCTGGCCAATGGCGAATCCGGCGTCATCCAGGGTTTGCACGTGCGCCGGCGCGAGACTGCCGGCGGCGCGCGTGCTCATCCACACGCGGCGACCGGAAAGGCTGATCGCATTGGCAGCGTAGGCCTGTTTCTGGGCTTCGTCGATGCAGACCACGTGCGCGCCGTACAGCGAAGCAATCGCCGTTGCCGCGGCGCGGTCGCGGAATCCCGATGCGGCGATGATCGCCGCGCGACCGGCGAGCACCGCGAGCACGACATTGGTGTGGTATTCGCCGGCCGCCAGCTCGAAACAATAGGTCAGGCGCAGGCCGAAAGCTTCATGCATCGCCTCGGCCCCGGCCATGTCGCAGCGTTCGGAAAGGCCGCAATAGCCGATTCCGCGGGCGCGGTCGATGACCAGGGCGCCGGTCAGTTCGGCAACCAGGTTCCGCGCTGACAGATCGATGACTTGCCGGCCCTGCAGGACACCGAGCCAATGGCGGATGTCCTCGCGCAATGCTTCGCGTTGGCGCACGGCATGGCGCATGCGACCGATGATCAGGCGACCGGGGACAGTGGCGAAGACGTTGTTCGGGAATACCCCGTCCATGGCTTCGGGATCGCCCGGAAAGGTGATCAGCGGGACATCCTCGCTGAGGCGGCGTGCCAGGTCGGCATGCTCGGCGAGGGCGCGCCGTGGATCGGGTTGACTGGCGAGATCCATGTAGCGGTTGTCGCTGGCCGATTCGGCGGCGAGGCTGAAACCGTTCGGACTGACCAGGAAGGCCGCGTTGGCAACGGCCGGGAATTCGGGCTTCAAGGCCAGCGTGTCGACGGCCCGCAGGAATGCCCCAGGCTCGGTGACGATCATGCGCGCTTGGCCTTGCCGTGATTTCGTGGATGGCAAAAGCAACTGTCGAGGTGATCGTTGACCATGCCGGTGGCCTGCATGAAGGCATACATGATGGTCGAACCGACAAAGCGGAAGCCGCGCTTGTGCAAGGCCTTGCTCAGGGCATCGGAAATGCCGCTGGTTGCCGGAACCTCGCCTTGCGAGCGCCAGTGATTGAGCAAGGGCTTGCCATCCACCCGGGACCAGAGCCAGGCGTCCAGGCTGCCGGACTCGTCGATTATCTGCATCGCCGCACGCGCATTGTTGCGCGCCGAGAAGATCTTCAGCCGGTTGCGGATCAAGGCCGGATCGCCAAGCAGCTTTTCGAGGCGGGCATCGGACATGGCGGCGACCTTGGCAATGTCGAAATCGTGGAATGCGCGCCGATAGGCGTCGCGCTTGCCGAGCACCGTGCGCCAGCTCAGGCCGGCCTGGGCGCCTTCGAGCACGAGGAACTCGAACAGGCGGCGATCCTCATGCACCGGCACGCCCCATTCCTCGTCGTGGTAACGCCGGTAAGGCAGGTCGACCGACGCACCGCTGGCCCAGTTGCAGCGCGTCCTGCCGTCGTCAGGCACCTTGCCTTCTTCCCGTGCACGCGCAGCCTTGCTGGATTTCGAGGTGGTGCCGGCCATGCTCAGGCTTCGCCCGCAATCGATGGTCGAGCCTGCCACGGCAAGGCGTCCAGGTCGACATTGCCGCCACTGACGATCAAGCCGATGCGCTGGCCCGCAAAGCGCTGGCGATGCTTGATCACCGCCGCCAGCACGATTGCCGAGGATGGCTCGACGATGATCTTCATGCGCTGCCATATCAGGCGCATTGCCGCGATCGTTTCGTCGTCGTCGACGGTCAGCACCTCGACGCCGTGCGCGCGCATGATGCGCAGGTTGATTTCACCGACCAGGGTGCGCAGTCCATCGCAGATCGTGTCGGGCACGAAAGCACGGATGCGTTCCCCCTGGCGCAAGGATTCGAAGGTGTCGGCGGCACCTGCCGGCTCGGCGGCAATGACCCGGCAGTCCGGGGCCAGAGCGGCAGCGGCAATCGCGCTGCCGCTGATCAAGCCGCCACCGCCGACCGGTGCCAGCAGCACATCCAGCGGGCCGCCCTGCGCGATCAATTCCATCGCCGCCGTGCCTTGTCCGGCAATCACGCGCGCATCCGCATATGGGTGCACGAGGGTTGCGCCGGTCTGCTCACGCACCTGTTCACAGGCCTGCTCGCGCGCACTGATGGTTGCCGCACAGCGGTGCAAGGTGGCACCGTACATTTCAATGGCTTCGACTTTCGAGCGCACGGCCCCCTCGGGCACGATCACATGGGCCGGGACGCCACGCGTGCGCGCGGCCAATGCCAGTGCCGCGCCATGGTTGCCGGAGGAATGCGTGACCACGCCCCTGGCGGCCTGTGCAGCGGGCAGCGACCAGACCGCGTTGCAGGCGCCGCGAAACTTGAATGCACCGACGCGCTGCAGGTTTTCGCACTTGAACAGCAATTCGGCGCCGACCAGGGTGTCGAGCGAGCGCGATTGCAGCACCGGCGTCACCAGCGCATGGGCGGCAATTCGCGAGGCGGCAGCCTTGATGTCGGCGAATTCGATGGCCTCGGGTGCGGCATTCGTGGTCATGGGCAGATGCGGGGCGAGGGGAGTGCGCACAATACAGGGCACGCCACGCTTCGGTGTAGTGCTTCCCAGCCCGTGATGCACATGCTCTGATGGCGGACTGCCAAGGATCCATGGACCAAGCCATGAAGAAACCGCTCACCCGCATCGAGGACTATCGGCCACCGGCATGGCGCATGCACACGATCGCTCTCGATTTCGACCTCGATGTCGAGGAGACCTGGGTCAGCGCGCGCCTGCACGTGATCCAGGATCCGGCACAGGCGGACGTTGGCCTGCGCCTGGACGGCGAGAATGTCGAACTGCTGGAGATCCGTCTTGATGGCCGCGTCCTCGCCAGCGACGAGTACCGTATCGAGGGCGCGTTGCTGTTCCTCGACGCGGTGCGCGGCGAGGCCGTCATCGAGACGCGTTCGCGCATCCGCCCCGCCGACAACAAGGCGATGCAGGGCCTTTACCTGAGCGGTGGCGCGGAACAGGGTTTCCTGCTCAGCCAATGCGAGGCCGAAGGTTTTCGCCACATCACCTGGTCGATCGACCGCCCCGATGTGCTGGCCCGCTACACGGTGACCTTGCGCGCGGATCGCGCGCGCTTTCCGGTGCTGCTTGCCGGCGGGAATGCGGATGGTGCCGGTGAACTGGCGGATGGCCGGCATTGGGCGCGCTTTGTCGATCCGCAGCCCAAGCCCAGCTATCTTTTTGCCATTGTCGCTGGCCGCCTCGCCGTCATCGAGGATCAGCACCGCACCGCCGAAGGCCGCCTGGTGAGCTTGAAGATCTGGGCACCCGCGCCGCTGATCGCGCGCTGCCGGTATGCGCTGGATTGCCTCAAGGCGGCCATGCTCTGGGACGAGCAGCGTTTCGGCCGCAACTACCGGCTGGATGTCTTCCATGTCGTCGCCACCGACGATTTCACCATGGGTGCAATGGAGAACACCGGCCTCAACATCTTCAACTCGAAGTATCTGCTGGCCGATCCGCTGCATGCCACCGATGACGACTACCGGCATGTGCTGGCCGTCGTCGCCCACGAGTATTTCCACAACTGGACAGGCAACCGGGTGACCTGCCGCGACTGGTTCCAGTTGTGCCTCAAGGAAGGCCTGACGGTCTATCGAGAGCAGGAGTTCGTCTCCGAGCAGACCTCGCGAACGCTGCGCCGCATCGAGGATGTGCGCGTCCTCTGGCGCAACCAGTTCAGCGAGGATGCGGGGCCGTTGGCGCATCCGGTGCGGCCATCGCAATATAGTGAAATCAACAATTTCTACACGGCAACCGTCTACGAGAAAGGTGCCGAGATCGTGCGCATGCTGGCGACCGTGCTGGGCAGGGACGGTTTTCGGCGCGGCATGGATCTCTATTTCGATCGTCACGACGGTGCCGCCGTGACCGCCGAGGATTTCCTCGCGGCGCTGGGCGATGCCAACCAGCGTGACCTGTCTCCCTGGCTGGCCTGGTACACCCGGTCCGGCACGCCGGTACTTGAGGCGACGGGTGTATTCGATGCGCCCACGCGCAGTTACACGCTGGAACTGTCGCAGCACCTGCCGCCGACCGCCGCGCCCGCCCAGGCCTTGCCGGTTCCCTTGGCCCTGGCTCTTTTCGACGCGGCCGGGAATCGCCTCGCCATCGACCGGCGAGGCACCCCGAGCGGCAGCCGTGAAACACTGGTCCTGCTTGATCGCGCGCGCATGGAGCTGACCTTTCGCAATCTCGATCAAGCACCCATCGCATCCCTGCTGCGCGGCTATTCGGCACCCGTGCGCCTGGCCCAGCATGGAGATTGTGCCTCCTTGGCCGTGCTGGCCATGCACGAGGATGACGGATTCAATCGCTGGCAGGCCGCCGATGGCCTGATCCGCCATCTGTTCATGGCCGAACTGCACGACGGCGTGGCGGACGTGGCCGTGCTGCAGGCCTGGACAGCGGCTTTGCGTGCCGCGTTTGCCGAGGCGGATCTGGATCCGGCGACACTGGCCGAGATGCTCACTCTCGCCGACGAATCCACGCTTGGCGAAGCGCTTGTCGAAATCGATCCGCTGGCAATCCACGCCGCGCGTCGGCGCCTGGAAACAGCCATCGCGCGGACGCTCGAAGCGGAATTGCTGGCGCGATA
Source organism: Lysobacterales bacterium 63-13 (assembly GCA_001899855.1). Lineage (GTDB taxonomy): Bacteria > Pseudomonadota > Gammaproteobacteria > Xanthomonadales > Rhodanobacteraceae > Dokdonella. The sequence goes on along the minus strand of MKWR01000027.1, from coordinate 63,976 downwards.
CCAGCGACTTGAGGCGGCATCCACGGCTGGAGTGGAGCCGGCCGCACAAAACCAGCGGGGCCTGCGCAACGCTTGCCTCGCCTTGCTTTGCCGCGCCGATGCGCAGCATCACACGCTGGCGCAGCGGCATTTCCGCGAGGCCACCTGCCTCAGCGACAAGCTGGCCGCATTGACCTGCCTCGTGCACGGAGAAGCGGCCGGCGCGCAAGCGGCCCTCGATGCCTTCGCCACGGACTATGCAGCGGCAGCCACGGTGATGGATCGCTGGTTTTCGGTCCAGGCAACCCTGCCCAGCGCGAATGCACTGGAGCGTGTGCAGGCATTGACCCGGCATGCCGCGTTCCGCTGGGACAATCCAAACAAGGTGTATGCCTTGCTGCTTGCCTTTGCCTTGCGCAATCCGGTCGGTTTCCATCGCGAGGACGGCGCCGGTTACGAATTCATCGCGGACTCGATCCGCCGGATCGACCGCATCACGCCGCAGGTTGCGGCGCGATTGACCACGGCCTTTGCCGCGTGGCGACGCTATCCGCCGACTTTGCGCGAGCGCATGCACACACAGCTGACGCGCTTGCAGGAGACGGCTGCGATGTCCCCCGACGTGTCCGACATCCTTGCGCGCAGCCTCGCGCATTCAGGCGAGGACGGCCCGCCAAGGGCTTGAGCGCTTGAATCTGCCGGTGTCCGGGTGCATGTTGGAGGCAGATGTGCCCATGCCAGAAGCTGGAGGAATCATGAAGAGACACGCAATGGCCTTGCTTTCCGCGTTGCTGCTGGCCGGCTGCGCGACGACTGGCGGCAATTACTACGGCCATGAAGGCAGTGGCGACTATTACTACGGTTCGCCCACCGCGGATGTCTACATCGACTCGCCGGACCATGTCCGTCACTACGCGGGCTTCAATGGCGGCTTCGGTTATGGCTATGGCGGATATGGCTATGGCTATCCGTACTCCTGGTGGGGCCACGGCTACCGGCCGATCTGGTGGCAGCCTTTGCAGCCGCATGATCAACCAGGCGTCCTGCGCGGCGAGCGCGTTGAACGCGATCGCGCTTCGCGCAGTGCGTTGATCCGCCGCGACACGGTGCACGCTCCGGAGGCGGCAACGATGTTTCGTGCCCAGCCCGCGTATCCGCAGTCATCCATGGGCCCAAGGGTAAATGCCGATGCGGGCATGCCGCGGGCTTCTTCTCCGCGCGTGATGGTTGCGCCACAGCCGGTTGCTCCAGCGCGTTCGGTCGCACCGGTGCGTTCGGCGGCCCCGGTTTCCCGGTCGGGTTCCGCGCCGATGCGTTCTTCCAGCCCGCCGCCACCGACGCGCTCGGCACCGATCCCGCAAAAGCAATGATGCGGATCGCCAGCAACTGCTCCTGCGTTGCTGGCATACAGGCCATCCATGGCCATAAAAAAACCGCGCAGTGCGCGGTTTTTTCTTGCCCGCCCGGCATGCCGCCAGGGTGAAGTATCTCAGGCCGGAAGGCGGCTCAGCGCTTCATTGATGCGCGCGCGGCGGTTTTCCAGTTGCTGCAATTGAACGGGGGTTTGTTCGTAGCTGTCGGTGCCGCGCATATCCTGCATGGCCATTTCCAGGCGACCGAGTTCGATCATCAGGTCGTGGCGGAGGAAGAGGGGATTCAGACTCATGGTGGCGGAGGTGAGCATGGCGGTGGACTCCTTGGGCATGGGGTGGATGTTCTAGAGGTAGCAAGGGGCGTGCCAAGCCCGTCAAAACGTGAAATTCACCTGAATCTTCCATTTCCATGCGAATGGGTTGACGTTTCCTGTCGTAAAATGACCGGCAATGATTGAGGTCTACGCGGCCTGCGGGTTTTCCGCGATTTAGGTCACAGTCTGTCAAACGCTGTTACCGATAAGGTTCTTCACCGCCCGAAAACACGAATGCCACGCCTTTGCAGACGTGGCATCGCTGGATCGGGCCTGTGATCCAGTCAAAACTGGCACCCGGCATATGGTCCTCTTGGATCCCCCCTGTTCCTATGACCGCCGGGTGCCAGCCTTTTCGATGCCGGATCCTGCAATCATCAGAACAGTTGCCTGCTTGCGCAGGTGCATCCTCCCACCGGCACGGGGCCAGCCCCTGAATTCCGACCTTCGGCGTGCTCGCATACGCCTAGCGCCGGTGGGAGTGCGAATTGGATATAGCAGTATCCGTGCCAACTGCGCGCGCGGCACGTGCCTTGCCCATGGCGGTCGCGCCAGACAATCCGTGTTGCCCTAGAATCACGCGCCTTGCTGCAGACTCCCCAAGCCATGTCGTCCAGTTCAACGCAAAATTTCGAGGTCATCGTCATCGGTGGCGGACATGCCGGCACCGAAGCGGCGCTTGCGGCGGCACGCAGTGGTGCGCGCACCTTGCTGCTCACCCACAGCATCGAAACCATTGGCCAGATGAGCTGCAATCCGGCCATTGGCGGAATCGGCAAGGGTCACCTGGTGCGCGAGATCGATGCGCTTGGCGGGGCCATGGCGCATGCCGCCGATCGTGCCGGCATCCAGTGGCGCACCCTCAACGCGTCAAAAGGACCTGCCGTGCGCGCCACCCGTTGCCAGGCCGATCGCGTGCTGTACAAGGCGGCAATCCGGGCCATGGTCGAGGCACAGCCAAATTTGCGCCTGTTCCAGCAGGCGGTCGACGACCTGCTTGTCGAAGGTGGGCGCGTGATCGGGGTGGTGACGCAGACGGGATTGCGTTTCCACGCCCCGGCAATCGTGCTTACCGCAGGAACCTTCCTCGCCGGCAAGATCCACATTGGCCTGACCACCCATGCCGGCGGACGTGCCGGCGATGCGCCAGCGCAACGCCTGGCCGAACGCATGCGCGAGCTGCCGATCGCCGTGGATCGCCTGAAGACCGGCACGCCGCCGCGCATCGACGGGCGCAGCATCGACTATGCCGGACTCGAAGAACAAGCTGGGGACAATCCACCGCCGGTGTTCTCGTTCATGGGTTCGCGCGAGGAACATCCACGGCAACTGAGTTGCTGGATCACCCATACCAGCGAACGCACGCATGAAATCATTCGTGGCAGCCTCGATCGTTCGCCACTTTACAGCGGGCAGATCGAAGGCACGGGCCCACGCTATTGCCCCTCGATCGAGGACAAGGTCGTGCGCTTCGCCGACAAGTCCTCGCACCAGATCTTCATCGAGCCGGAAGGCCTCGACACGTTTGAAATCTATCCAAACGGCATCTCGACCTCGCTGCCCTACGATGTCCAGCTTGAACTCGTGCATTCGATCCGCGGTTTCGAGAACGCGCACATCACCCGTCCCGGCTATGCGATCGAGTACGACTATTTCGATCCGCGTGGACTCAAGCCCTCGCTCGAGACCAAGGCCATAGACGGCCTTTATTTCGCCGGCCAGATCAATGGCACGACCGGTTACGAAGAAGCCGCGGCACAAGGCCTGATCGCCGGCCTCAACGCCTCGCGTGCCGTGCGCGGGCTGGACGCATGGACGCCGCGTCGCGATGAAGCCTATATCGGCGTGCTGATCGACGACCTGACCACGAACGGCACGATCGAGCCGTACCGCATGTTCACCTCGCGTGCCGAGTATCGCCTGCACCTGCGCGAAGACAATGCCGACCTGCGCCTGAGCGGGATTGGCCATGCCCTCGGTTGCGTTTCCGATACGCGCCATGAGCGGGTGCTGCGCAAGCGCGAGGCGATTGATGCCGAGACGGAACGCCTGCGCGCGCTCTGGGTCACTCCCGGCAACGCGATGGGTGCCGCGATCGACAGCGCGCTGGGCGTCAGCGTCAGCCGCGATGCCAGCGTGCATGACCTGCTGCGCCGTCCCGAACTGGACTACACACGGCTGACTTCGATCAACGGCATCGGCCCGGCGGTCGCCGATGCGCAGGTTGCCGAGCAGGTCGAGATCTCGATCAAGTACGCCGGCTATCTCGATCGCCAACGCGACGAGATCGAGCGCAGCCGCCGCCACGAGGGCACCGGCATTCCGCACGGCTTCGACTACGACGGCGTGCGCGGCCTCTCCGCCGAAGTCCGCATCAAGCTCAAGGCATCGCGGCCGACGACGATCGGCCAGGCGCAGCGCATCAGCGGCGTCACGCCGGCGGCCATCTCGCTGCTGCTGGTCCATCTCAAGCGACACTCGCGCGTCGCCTGACAAGCTTTTTCCGTTGCGATCGGCCGCCCTTGCGGCTCGTCGCGTTTCCATCCATTCAAGCAGGACCATCGAGAAAGAATGTCGAGCATCGAAAAGAGAATCGCCGAAGAAGTCGCCGCGCGCCCGGAACAGGTGCGTGCAGCGATCGAGCTCATCGACGGCGGCGCGACCGTGCCGTTCATTGCACGCTACCGCAAGGAAATCACCGGTGGGCTCGATGACACGCAGCTGCGCCTGCTCGAGGAGCGCCTCGGCTACCTGCGCGAACTCGAGGATCGGCGCAGCGCGGTGATCGCAAGCATCGCCGAGCAGGGCAAGTTGACCGATGCCTTGCGTGCGGAGATTCTCGCCGCCGACAACAAGGCGCGACTGGAAGATCTTTACCTGCCGTACAAGCCGAAGCGCCGGACCCGCGCGCAGATTGCCCGCGAGGCGGGGCTGGAACCCCTGGCGCTCGCCCTGCACGAGGATCCGACGCAAGCTCCGGAAGAGCGGGCAGTGGCCTTTGTCGATGCCGAAAAGGGCGTCGCCGATGTCAAGGCCGCGCTTGATGGCGCGAGGGCGATCCTGCTTGAATCGTTCTCGGAAGATCCGGCCCTGGTTGGCGCCTTGCGCGACTGGTTGGCGGCCAAGGCGGTCATTCGCGCCAGGGTGGTCGCCGGCAAGGAAGAGGCCGGCGCCAAGTACCGCGACTACTTCCAGCATGTCGAGGCCATCGGCACGATTCCCTCGCACCGCCTGCTGGCCTTGTTCCGCGCACGCAACGAGGGCGTGCTTGATCTGGAACTCGCGCCACGCCCGACCACGCCGGCGAAGACGACGGCAAGTGTTGAGGATCCGGCGCAGGCGCTGGACGAGGCAGCGGCTGCCGGTCATGCCGAAGCCGAAGGTCGCGTCGCCAGGCATTTCGACATTGTCGATCGTGGACGCCCGGCTGATCGCTGGCTGCTCGATACCGCGCGGCAGACCTGGCGCGTCAAGTTGCATCTGCATCTGGGCCTCGACTTGTTTGGCCGCGCCCGCGAAGCCGCCGAGGCCGAGGCGATCCGCGTCTTTGGCGACAACCTCAAGGATCTGCTCATGGCGGCGCCGGCCGGCGCGAAAACCGTGATGGGGCTCGATCCGGGCATCCGCACCGGGGTCAAGCTGGCCATTGTCGATGGCACCGGGAAATTGCTGGCGACTTCGGTGATCTATCCGCACGAACCGAAGAAGCTCTGGGACCAGTCAATCGCCGAACTGGCCACGCTGAGCCGCAAGCACAGCGTCAACCTGGTCGCCATCGGCAATGGCACCGCGTCACGCGAAACCGACCGCCTCGTGGCCGAACTGATGCGCAAGCACGGGGATCTGAAGTTGTCGAAGGTTGTCGTCAGCGAGGCCGGTGCCTCGGTCTATTCCGCCTCGGAAATCGCGGCCAGGGAATTCCCCGATCTCGATGTCTCGCTGCGTGGCGCCGTATCGATCGCGCGCCGGTTGCAGGATCCGCTGGCCGAACTGGTCAAGATCGATCCAAAATCGATTGGCGTCGGCCAGTACCAGCATGACGTCAACCAGGTGAAGCTCGCCCATGCCCTGGTCGCCCGCGTCGAGGATTGCGTCAATGCAGTCGGCGTCGACGTGAACACCGCCTCGGCACCGCTGCTGGCGCGGGTTGCCGGGCTGAGCGCAGGCGTGGCCGAGAACATCGTGCGCCACCGCGACGAGCACGGTTCATTCCGCACGCGCAAGGCCCTGCTCAAGGTGGCGCGCCTCGGTGACAAGGCCTTCGAGCAATGCGCCGGATTCCTGCGCATCGCCGCCGGTGATGATCCACTTGATGCATCGTCCGTGCATCCGGAGGCCTATCCCGTCGTGCAACGCATCATCAAGCAATGTGGCCGCGAGGTGAAATCACTGATCGGCGACAGCGCCTTCCTGCGTTCGCTGGATCCGCAGGCGTTCACCGATGCCACCTTTGGCGTGCCGACCGTGCGCGATATCCTCAGGGAGCTGGAAAAGCCCGGTCGCGACCCGCGCCCCGAGTTCCGCACGGCGGCGTTTGCCGAAGGCGTCGAGGATCTCCGTGATCTCAAGCCGGGCATGGTTCTCGAAGGCGTGATCAGCAATGTCGCGGCCTTTGGCGCCTTCGTCGACCTCGGCGTGCATCAGGATGGCCTGGTCCACGTTTCGGCCTTGTCGAACAAGTTCGTCAAGGATCCGCGCGAAGTGGTCAAGGCCGGCGACATCGTCAAGGTCAAGGTCATCGAGGTGGATATCCCGCGCAAGCGCATTGCCCTGAGCATGCGCCTTGATGATGAGCCGGGTGAAAGCCGCAACGCCGGAGGGAAGGCCGTGCCGACGGCGCGGCCGGCGCGCGAAATGCGGCCAGCGCAATCGAGCCAGCCGGCGGCAAGCAATGCCTTTGCCGATGCCTTCGCCAAGGCGCGGCGCTGATCGATGTCGAAAGCGTGATCCGCAAAACGCGAAAGGCCGGCATGGCCGGCCTTTCGCCTGCTGTCCTGCAGGGCAGGACTATTTCTTGTTTGGCAGCTTGCGCTCGCCCATGGCAAAGGCCTTGAGCGCGTCGTTGTAGTAGGACTTGGCTTCTTCGTCGCTGACCGTGCCGCCGCCTTTTTCATTGAGGATGACCTGACCTTCCGCGTCCCAGCCGACGCGCGTCGTCACCGAGCCCTTCTTCAGGATTGCCATCGGCTTGCCATCGAGGAAGGCATATTCGATGTTGCTGCGCACGGCGGTATCGCCGTCGCCCAGTTCGGAATTGACGCGCATGAAACGGAGCTTGTTGCCTGCTTCGACGAAACCGTCCCAGGCCACCGACAGGTCACCATCGAGGAATGAGTCCTGGATACGCTTCATGCCACCGATGTGCGATTTCAGCTTGCTGAATGCTTCCTTGAGCTCTTCGCCCGGCGTCGCTTCGCCATTCAGCACGATGTCGACGGTTGATCCGGCACCACCGGTCAATACGGGAGCCTGCAAGGCCTGCACATAATGGCGCTCGCCATCGATCAGGCTGACATTGACCACATAGACACGGCTATGGTCGATCCGCGCCGGATCCATGGGCAAGCTGAACGAGTAGGGGGGTTGGGTGCTGACTGTTTCGGAAGTTTCCGCAAGCACCAGTTCCTGCTGGGCGACATCGACCAGCTGGATGCTCAATTTGGATCCGGGATTGATGACTGCCGGCTCACGCAAGTTGATGGTGCCGCTGACCTGGTTTGCCACCGGCGCTTGCGCCTGCGTTTGCGTGGCGGATGCAGAGCCATTGTTGCCGGCGGCGGACGGGGCGGCGTCTTGATTGGAGGAATTGCATCCTCCGAGAACAGCCAGCGCGGTCAGCGCGGTGGCGACAAGCTTGATCATGACAGGATCCTCAACAGACGATAAACGAAATGAATCGTAGTTCACTGGGCGAGCATAGCGCTCGCTGGATGAACGGACTATGGGCAGGGGTGGGGTTTTGGGTCGAGGGAATCCTCGAGGGAATCCCGCGGGGGCGGAGCACAATAATGCGAGGCGGCCGGGGAATCAATCGCCACAGGCCATGGCAGGCCGTATTCAGGCGTCCGCACAGACCCGGTTGCGACCGGCTTGCTTGGCCCGGTAGAGCTGTGCGTCGGCGGCGCGCATCAGGTCGCCGGTCGAGGACAGGTTGGGTGACCAGGAGGCCGCACCAATGCTGACCGAGACCCTGCGCGTTTCGTCATTGAAGGTGAATTCAAGCTCGCCGATGGCGCAACGCAAACCGTCCGCGAAACGGACTGCTTCGGACAAGCCGTTCTCGGGCAGGACAATGGCAAACTCCTCGCCGCCGATGCGCGCGACGATGAACTCCTCGCGCGAGTGCCCACGCAGGGCAAGGGCGACCTTCTTCAGCACCACGTCGCCGTTGGGATGGCCAAACTGGTCATTGATCGACTTGAAATGATCAAGGTCGATGATGAGCAGGGTCAGTGGACGTTTGTAGTTTGCCGCACGGGCGATTTCGCGATCGATCAGCTCCAGGAACTGGCGTCGGTTGTACAGGTCGGTCAGCGGATCGGCAGTCGCCAGCTGGTACAACTCCTCGTGGTAGCGCGCCTCGACCGAGGAGCGATCCATGAACTTGAGGACGCAACTGCCCACCGAGATGTGGTCGCCATCCTTGAGTTCGGCCTCGATGATCGGCTGGTCGTTGAGGAAGGTCTTGTTGGTCGAATCGAGATCCTTGATGCGGTAGCCGGCGGGATCACGGGTGATCCGGCAATGTGCCCGCGACACGCTGCGCTCGATGATCTGGAACCCGGCTTCGGGTGCACGGCCGATGATCAACGGCTCATCGCCGAGATTGATGCGCTGCCCGAGCCGCTGGCCCTGCAGCACGACCAGGCATGCGGGCACTTCGCCAGCCCCGACCCGTCGGTGCGGGTGCATCGTGCGGCGTTGCGTGGTGCTGGCATCGTTGCTGCTTCGGGTCATGCTCCCCAGGCGGGTTGCCGCCGACTGTTGCCCTGGCAAAGTCTACGCGATCAATCCGGCTTGTTGCGCACAATCGCGCTCAAGCCGGTGCCGCTGCCGACGGAAGCAGGGAAATATCCGCCACGCGGAGAAACAGGCGGCGCAGGCGTCCAAGCAGGAGCAGGCGATTGCGGCGAAGCGCCGGGTCATCGGCCATGACCATGACCTTGTCGAAATAGCGATCGACCGGATCGCGCAGCCGGGCCATGCGCTGCAGCAGGCCGACATAGTCCGCGGCGGCGATCAGCGGCGCGCTGTCGGTCTCGGCATCGGCGAGCGCCGCGACCAGGTCGCGCTCGGCATCGGATTCGAGCAGGGCGGCATCGATGTCTCCGGACGCGTCATCGCCGACCTGGCGCAGGATGTTGCCGATGCGCTTGTTGGCCGCAGCCAGGGCATGCGCCTCGGGAAGCCGGGCAAAGGCGACCACGGCGTGCAGGCGGCGATCGAAATCGACCAGCGAGGACGGCGACAGGGCACGCACCGCCTCGAAGGCATCGCTGCCGATGTGCTGGTCGGCGTAGTAGCTGCGCAGGCGCTCGATGATGAAGTCGAAGATCTCGCTGGCGAGTTCGTCACGCCGCTTGCCGGCATCGAGTTCAAGCGGCTTGCCGTCCTTGCCCTTGCCAAGCCCGGCCACGAACGCCGCTTCCGGCAGGCTGGCCAGGGCTTCGGCGAGATGCGCCTTGAGGTCGAGGTCGAGCCCGCCCTCGATCATGGTGCGGGCAAGGCCGAGCGCCGCGCGGCGCAGCGCAAACGGATCCTTGTTGCCACTGGGCTTCATGCCGACGGCAAAGATGCCGGTCAAGGTGTCGAGGCGCTCGGCGACGGCCAGCACCTGGCCGAGCTTGCCCTCGGCAATGCCATCGGCGGCATTGCGTGGACGGTAGAACTCATCCAGCGCACTGGCGACTTCGGCAACTTCGGGCTTGTTGCCCTGGCTCGCGTAGTAGCGCCCCATGATGCCTTGCAGTTCGGGAAACTCGCCAACCATGCGCGACATCAGATCGCACTTGCACAGGGCCGCCGCACGCGTCGCCAGGGCGGCATCGACGCCGACGCGGTTGGCGATGACGCGAGCCAGTTCAGCCACGCGGATGCATTTGTCCCAGACGCTGCCGAGGGATTGCTGGTAGGTCACCGACTTCAGCGATTCCTGGAATGATTCCAGGCCCTGCTTGCGATCCTCGTCATAGAAGAACTTGGCATCGGCGAAGCGCGGCCGGATCACGCGTTCATAACCCTTGCGGATTTCTGCGGGGTCCTTCGATTCGATGTTGGCGATGCCGATGAAGCGTGCGCTGAGCTTGCCGTCCACATCGAACACCGGGATGAATTTCTGGTTCGTCTCCATGGTCATCACCAGCGCTTCCTGCGGGACATCGAGGAATGCCCGATCGAATGCGCAGACGATCGCCACCGGCCATTCGGTCAAGTTGGCAATCTCGTCGAGCAGGGCAGCGGAAAGCCGCGGCTTGCCACCGCTCTCGCTGCTGACCCGCGCGACTTCGTCGACGATGCGCTGGCGACGCGCGGCCGGATCGGCAATGACCCTGGCATTGCGCAAGGCGTCGAGCCACGTGTCGGCATCGGCAATGTGCACCGGCGCGTCGTGGTGGAAGCGATGACCGCGTGATTGGCGTCCCGCCTGCAGGCCGAACAACTCGGCAGGAATGATGTCGCTGCCGTGCAACATGACCAGCCAGTGTGCCGGGCGCACGAAGGCGAACTCATGCTCGCCCCAACGCATGGGTTTGGGAATCGGCAAGCCCTTGACCGCTTCGGCAAGGATCGCCGGCAGCAGGGACGCCGTCGCCTGGCCGGGCTGGACTGCGCGATGGACGAACCATGCGCCCTTGTCGGTTTCGAGCTTGGCGAGCGCGGATACCTCGACACCACAGCTTGTCGCAAAGCCGATCAGGGCACGGCTCGGTTGGCCATCGGCATCGATACCTGCAGCCACGGCAGGGCCGCGCCGTTCAATGGCCTGGTCGGGTTGCTCGTGGGCGACCGCGGCAACCAGCACGGCAAGGCGACGCGGCGAGCAGTAGGTCTTCGTGTTTGCCGCATCCAGGGCGACACCGCTTTTTTCGAGGCCCTCGACGATGCCCCTGGCAAAGGCGTCGGCAAGCGCATCGAGCGCGTTCGGCGGCAATTCTTCGGTGCCGATCTCGATCAGCAGGGAAGCCGGTTTCCTGTTCGTGTTCATGCGGCTTCCTTGCGCGTGCGCAGCCCGGGGAAGCCGAGCTTCTCGCGCTGCGCGGCATAGGCCTCGGCAACGGCGCGGGACAGCGTGCGCACGCGCAGGATGTAGCGCTGGCGTTCGGTCACGCTGATTGCACGCCGCGCGTCGAGCAGGTTGAAGGTATGGCTGGCCTTCATCACCTGCTCGTAGGCGGGCAGGGGCAGTCCGGCGGCGACAAGCTTCTTCGCCTCGCCCTCGCAGGTATCGAACCACTCGAACAGTTTGGCGACATTGGCGTGTTCGAAGTTGTAGGTGCTCTGCTCGACTTCATTCTGATGGAACACGTCGCCGTAGCTGACCACGCCGCGCGGACCGTCGGTCCACACCAGGTCGTAGACGTTGTCGACGTTCTGCAGGTACATGGTCAGGCGTTCGAGGCCATAGGTGATCTCGCCGGTGACCGGTCGGCATTCAAGGCCGCCGGCCTGCTGGAAATAGGTGAACTGGGTGACTTCCATGCCATTCAGCCAGACTTCCCAGCCCAGCCCCCAGGCGCCGAGGGTTGGCGACTCCCAGTTGTCCTCGACAAAGCGCAGGTCGTGCACGAGCGGATCGATGCCAAGCGCCTTCAGCGAACCAATGTAGAGATCGAGGATGTCATCCGGGTTCGGCTTGAGCACCACTTGATACTGGTAATAGTGCTGCAGTCGATTCGGATTCTCCCCGTAGCGGCCATCGGTCGGTCGCCGTGACGGTTGCACGTAGGCCGCCGACCAGGGCTCGGGGCCGAGCGCCCGCAGGAACGTCGCTGGATGGAAGGTGCCGGCACCGACTTCGGTGTCGAGCGGCTGAATCAACACGCAGCCCTGCTCCGCCCAATAGCGGTTGAGGGTCTGGATGACGTCCTGGAAACTGAGTCCTGACATGTTCTCGATCACGGAAGCGGCGGCAAAGCGCGCTAGTATAACGGGCGCCCACGATCTTCGAGGATAGACGCGGCATGGCGACACGACAGCTGCCAACCGATGCCATCGCCCAGCCGGCTGCCGCGGCCACGGCGCAAGGCCCGGCGCTGGGCCTGCACCATCGCATCGATCTTGATGAAACACTGGCTGCGCTGCTCGGCGACGGGGTCATTTCCGAAGCGGACATGCGGCGGGTGCGAGCCGATGTGCGCACCGCGCGCGGCAAACTTGAGCTGCATCCCTTGATTCTCGTCGCCAACCTGAAGCTGGCCGATGCCCGGGATCCGGCCAAGCCGCTGAGTCTCGAAGTGCTCACCCACTGGCTGGCCGGCAAGGCGAAACTGCCGTATCTGAAGATCGATCCGATGAAGATCGACGTCGCTGCGGTGACCCAGGTCGTCAGCCACGCCTACGCGCTGCGCTATCGGATCCTGCCGGTCGCGGTCAGCGAAATGCAGGTGGTGTTCGCGACCTCGGAGCCGTTCGATACGCGCTGGATGGCCGATCTCGGCCATATCCTGCGTCGCGACATCCAGCGCATGGTTGCCAGTCCCATCGACATCAGCCGTTTCCTCACCGAATGGTGGGGCGTGCAGCGTTCGATCCAGCGCGCCAGGGATGCCAAGGCCGAAACCGGGGACAATTCCGCCCTGCTCAATTTCGAGCAGTTGGTCGAGCTTGGCAAGACCGGCGACCTTGGCGTCGACGACCGTCACGTCGTGCATATCGTCGACTGGCTGCTGCAGTACGCCTTCGAGCAGCGTGCCTCGGATATCCACCTGGAGCCGCGGCGCGATACCAGCGCGATCCGTTTCCGCATCGACGGCGTCATGCACAAGGTGTTCGAGCTGCCGACGCCGGTGATGACCGCGGTGACCTCGCGCATCAAGATCCTTGGGCGCATGGACGTGGCCGAGAAGCGGCGCCCGCAGGATGGCCGCATCAAGACGCGCTCGCAGGGTGGGCGCGAGGTCGAGCTGCGCCTGTCGAGCATGCCCACCGCATTTGGCGAAAAGATCGTCATGCGCATCTTCGACCCGGATATCGTGGTCAAGGAGTTCCGCCAGCTCGGTTTCACCGACCAGGAAGAGGCGAACTGGCGCGGCATGGTCGAGCGGCCGCATGGCATCGTCCTCGTCACCGGCCCGACCGGTTCCGGCAAGACGACCACGCTGTATTCGACGCTGAAGGTGCTGGCCACGCCCGACCTCAATGTCTGCACGGTCGAGGACCCGATCGAGATGGTCAGCCCCGAGTTCAACCAGATGCAGGTGCACAACGCGATCGATCTCGATTTCGCCGCCGGCGTGCGCACCCTCATGCGCCAGGATCCCGACATCATCATGGTTGGCGAGATCCGCGACCTGGAGACGGCGCAAATGGCCGTGCAGGCCTCGCTGACCGGCCACCTCGTCCTGTCGACCCTGCACACCAACGATGCGCCGAGCGCGTTGACGCGCCTGCTGGACCTGGGTGTGCCGCATTACCTCATCCAGTCGACCCTGACCGGTGTGGTCGCGCAGCGCCTCGTGCGCACCTTGTGCGCGCATTGCAAGGTCGAGGTGCCGTTCGACGAGCGCGGCTGGCTGGCGATGACGGCAAACTGGAAACTGCCGCCGCCGCAACAGAACTTCGGGCCGAAGGGCTGCACGGAATGCCGCAAGACCGGCTTCCAGGGGCGCACGGGCATTTACGAGATGATGCGCATATCCGCACCTCTGCGGGCGCTGATCCAGCCAAACATGGACCTGGCTGCGGTCACCGCGACGGCCCTCGCCGAGGGCATGCGTCCACTGCGCGTGTCGGCGGCGGCACAGGTTGCACGTGGGGTGACGACCTTGCGCGAAGTCATGAACGTGTTGCCGCCCATCGAATAGACCGGGCCCGATCCGCGCCCGGCAAATGCCACATGCAAAAACGCCATCCGGCAGGCGGATGGCGTTTGCAGTTGCGAGCAGCCCGACCGACCCGGTCGGTACAGCCTGACTACCGTGTTGCTTACTTGCGACCGCGTGCCGCGTTGCTGCGGATCGCCTTCAGCGGATCGCCGAGCTTCACCGTCGACAGGTAGCTGTTGATCGCCTCGTTGGTGACGTCATACAGCGGACGACCCATGACGGCGGCGGTTGCCTTGAGGCTGTCACGCATGCGCTTGGAAACGCGCAGGCTGGCATCGCGTGCATCATCATCAACTGCTGCTTTCTTCTTCGTAGCCATGTTTTCCCCCTTCGGGATAGTGTAAAGAGTCAACTGCGACGATATCCTTTTTCGCCAGCGTTACAAGTGTAGCCACATTCCAGCCCGGAAGAAAATGTGCCACTGGTTGGGTTGGTAATGATTTGTGAACAAAAGCGTTCAGGTGAACGGGGCGGTGACCGCCAAATCACGGACAGGTTCCCGGACTGCGCGAGAAAACCGGCTTCAGGCCGAGGAAGCCCCGTTTTCACTTGGCAAGCGCCTGGCCAGCAGTCTCGATGCGAAGATGCCGACTTCATAGAGCAGGCACATCGGAATCGCCAGCAACAGCTGCGAAACCACGTCCGGCGGAGTCAGGATGGCGGCAATGACGAACGCGCCGACAATCGTGTACGGACGGCTCTTTGCCAGTTGTTCAGGTGTGGCAACACCGATGGCCACCAGGATCACCAAGGCCACCGGCACCTCGAAACAGAAGCCGAAGGCAAGGAACAGCACGAGTACAAAATCAAGAAAGCGGGCAATGTCGGGCATGACGGCAACGCCTGCGGGGGCAATGCTGGTCATGAACGTGAAGATTGCCGGCAGCACCAGGAAATAGGCAAACGCGCAGCCGATATAAAAAAGCAGCACGGAAGAGGCGAGCAGGGGAATGGCCAGGCGTCGCTCGTGCCGGTACAGGCCCGGGGAAACGAATGCCCAGAGCTGATAGAGGATGAACGGCATGGCCAGGAACAGGGCGACAAAGAACGCCAGTTTCAGCGGTGCGAAGAACGGTGAGGCGACGTCGGTGGCGATCATTGCGCCACCCACCGGCAGATGTTCGATCAAGGGCCTGGACAACCACGCGTAGAGCTTGTTGGCGAAAGGAACCAGGCCAAGCAGGATCAGCAGCACGGCGGCGACCGCACGCAGCAGGCGTGAGCGCAGTTCGATCAGGTGCGAAAGGAAGGTTTGTTCCTTGTCGCCAGCGTCGTCAGTGCGGCTCATCGGACGGGCGCGCTTGCGGTTTGTCACTGATGGCGCTTTGCAGCTGATCGGCGGTCGCGCGGATATCCTCGCGGACATCGACCTGCTTCACCGTTTCCTGGATGCTGCGCTTGATGTCTTCGGCAGCCAGTTCGCGCTCGATCTCCGAGCGCACGCCTTGCCAGCCATTGCGCAGCCGGCGCACCAGCGCGCCTGCCGTGCGCGCGACCCCGGGCAGCCGCTCGGGGCCAAGCACGAGCAAGGCGACGACGGCGATCAGGGCCAGTTCGCCGAAGCTGAAGTCGAACATGACGGTGGCCTAGCGCTCGCTGCGATCCTTGTCGGTGTCGGTGGCTGAATGCACCGCCGCCGGTGGATCGGACTTGAGTTCGGAAGGCTTTGCCGGATCGTCACCCTCCTGCATGCCCTTTTTGAAGCTCTTGATCGCCGAACCCATGTCCTCGCCGATATTGCGCAGCTTCTTGGTGCCGAACACCAAGGCCACGATGACCAGGACAACAAGCCAATGCCAAATGCTGAAACCGCCCATCTTGATTACTCCACGGACATTTTGTCGGTGCCAGGTAGGCGACCGGGGGTGCGATTTGCCGCGCAGCCATCAACGGGCAGCTGCGCATTGCTGTTTCGTCAATGGCGGGAGGGGATTCCGCGCCGGACTATTGGGCAGTGTACTCCTCCAGGCGGTCGCGGAAGTCTACCAGCGCATTCGGCACATTGCTGACGCCGTCCTCGAAGATGCGCCTCGGCGTCACGCCCTCGCCGTAGATCAACTGATTGCTGTCGTGGTCGATCGACAGCACCGAGCCGTCAAAGGCGACACCGGCGAACAGGCCGCGGGCACGTGAATAGGAGAAGATCTCGGCCTTCAGCTGGGCATCGGTGGATGCCTGCGCGGTACGACCGACCGGGCCGGCGGCAGCCGAGGCGTCGGCACCGATGGTGAATTTTCCGTGCACGATGGAATCGACGCCGCGTTCGGTGCGAAAGACCAGCACGACGTCGGTCGACGACACGCCGGCCTGGAAGCCGACGCTGCCGCCAGTCAGGTTGACGAACGCTGGATTGGACCATGTGCCGTCGCGCGTCTTGACCGCGATCAGGCCCTCGCCACGGCGGCCGCCAATGACGAAGCCGGCCTTGAGCACGTCGGGAACGACGACGATGGCGTGCGCGCTTTGCAGCAGTTCACGGGGAATGGCCTTGTCCGGTGCCTGCATGATTTCGTTGAGCACGCGCACGGCGTTCTCGGCGCGCTTGAGCTCGGGGTCGGCGGCGTGGGCAGTGATCGCGGCGACGGCAAGCAATCCGGTCAGCAGACGCAACAAGGCAGGCATGGTTGACTCCGAAAGAGATAACCGCAGCAAGTTAGCAGCTCAAGCTGAGTCTGCGATGAAGCGCGTATCGATGCGGATGGAACCCGCAGCATTCCGCTGCGAGGTGCGGCAAAGCGCGGGATCGGAAGCGACTGGCAACTGCATGCAGGAACAGGGCAAACGACCATTCCCGTCGTCCACTGCGACGGTTCGCCAAGGGGGATTCAGGCTCGATTGCCGCCCGCTCGAAACATGGCGCTGCGGCGCCGGGAAATGCGTGATGCAGACGCGGCAAAGAGCAGCAGACCGAGAATCGCCAGACTCCACGTCGAACTGGAGGGCAAGGTCGCCGGTGGCGGTGTGCTGCCACCAGGCGGCGGCAAAGCGCAGGGGGTCTGCCCCACGGTGAATCCGGTGATGCCGATGCCGCGCAGGCTTTCCGGACCGGTAATCGGACCCAGCACCGTGGCGAGTCCGGTGGCGGGGTCGATCCGCGCCAGATCGCTCCAGTCGACAAGGGTGCTGCCGCCCGGTGCGGGAGGTAGGTAGTTGAGTACCGACCAGAGTGTGCCGTTGGCGTCGAAACTCAGCGAAATCGTGCTGATCCAGCCGCTGCCGGCGGCGCCGAATCCGCCGATCAGCGTGGCCGTGCCGGTCTGCGTGTTGACCTTGTACAGACTGTTGTTGCCGCGTCCGCCGGCGGCAAACAGCTCGTTGCCGCGGGCAGCAAGGCCGGTCAGGGTCTCGGCGAGCGTGGCCACCAGGGTTGATTGACCAGTGGCCGGATTGACCCGCCAAAGCTTTCGGGTCGTGGCCGAGGTCAGCCACATTTGCCCGTCACAGGTAAAGGCCGAGGCAAAGTCCAGCGAATTGAACTGGCCGGTGCCACCACTGAGGTTCAGGGACGACAGGTAGGTCGCGCGTCCGTTGGCCGTGTCCAGGGTGACGATCGGCTTTTGCGTCAGGCTGTCGGAAATCGCATACAGGGTGTTGCCCGGGCCGAACGTGAGGCCCTTCAGCAAACCATACGGCTGTCCGCCGAAATTGCCGGCTTCACCAATGTAGGTGGCTCCCGGCGGCGATGTTTCGATGCGATAAAGCTGGTCAAAAGCCACGCCATAGCCAACCGGATTCGCCATTGCCGGCGAAATCGGAGCACTCGAAAGCACAGCTGCGATGAGGCAGGCACGCAAGCGCATGGTGGCGTTCTTTTGTTATGTTATTGGTAATCGTCTGCCTCGACGTTTCCGTGAGGCGGCCTTGAGTCTAGCAGTTTTCTCCATGCCGACAAGGCCTTGGAGCACCTTCTGCGATTCCGATCTTGTCCCCGGGCTGAGCCATCGCATGTCGCGTTTTCTCTCGTTTTCGGATCCGGCAGAACCGCGACGGTTGGCCATCCTGCTCGTCAACCTGGGCACGCCGGATGCTCCCGACAGTGCATCGGTCAGGCGCTACTTGGCTGAATTCCTTGCCGATCCACGCATCGTCGAACAGCCACGCTGGCTCTGGTGGCTGATCCTGCATGGCATCATCCTGCGCATCCGCCCGGCGCGCTCGGCCCGCGCCTATGCCAAGGTCTGGACCAGCGCCGGTTCGCCCCTGCAGGCCGGCACGCTAGACCTGGCCGATCGCCTGCAGGACGCCTTGCAGGCGGACTTCGGCAATGCCGTGATCGTTCGTCATGCGATGCGCTATGGCACTCCGAACCTGGGCGAAACCCTGGCCGGGCTGGCGCGATCGGGGATGCGGCGCCTGCTTGTCGTGCCGCTGTTTCCGCAATTCTCGGCGACCACCACGGCTTCGGTCTTCGATGCGGTTACCGCGCAGTTTCGTCGCTGGCGCTGTCCGCCCGAGCTGCGCCTGGTCAGCGACTATTGCCAGGAGCCGGCGCATGTCGAGGCGCTGGCCCGCAGTATCGAGCGGCATTGGCAGGCAAACGGGCGCAGCGAGCGCCTGCTGCTTTCGTTCCACGGGATTCCTGAGCGCTATGTGCGCAATGGCGATCCATATCGCCAGCAATGCGAAGCGACGGCAGCAGCGCTTCGCGCACGCTTGCGCATGGGCGCGGATGAGCTGTTGTTGAGCTTCCAGTCGCGCGTGGGCCGGGAGCCCTGGCTGCAGCCCTACACCGACCGCACCCTGGCCGAATTGCCGGTGCAGGGCGTGCGCAGTGTCGATGTGATGTGTCCCGGTTTTGCCGTAGACTGCCTGGAAACCCTCGAGGAAATGGATATGGCCGGGCGCGAGATCTTCCTGCACGCCGGCGGCGAGCGCTTCAACTACATTGCCTGCCTCAACGCCGGTGACGACCAGGTCGCGGCAATGCGCGAGCTGGTGCTGCGCCATTGCCAGGGTTGGCCGGAATCCGGCAATGCCGCGCACGTTCGCCCGTGAGTGAACCAATGGCCGTCGAGTTGCGTATCCCGCTGCGCAACCTGACCCTGGCGGCGAAGGCCTGGGGCGATCCATCCGCTCCACCAATGCTGGCCGTGCATGGCTGGCTCGACAATGCCGGCACATTCGATCGCCTGGCCCCCTTGCTGCGCGGGCACTACCTGGTCGCGCTCGATCTGGCCGGTCATGGCCGTTCCGCGCATCGGCCCGCGGCAAACTGGTATGCGCTTGCCGATTATCTCGACGAGATCGGCCAGGTCATCGACTGGTTTGCCTGGCCGTCGCTCGACCTGCTCGGCCATTCACTGGGTGCGGCCCTGGCCAGCATGTACGCCGCAATCTGCCCGCAGCGGATTCGCCGCTTGTTGCTGGTCGAAGGCCTCGGGCCGCTGACCCTGGACACGCAGAGGACCCTTGAACAATTGCGCCGGGCGCACACGGCGCGGGCGGCGTTCAAGGGCGATGGCTTGCGCGTGTTTGCGGATCTGGAAGAAGCCATCGAAGCCCGCTGCCGCTCGGGGCATCTGTCGGCGCAAGCGGCGCGTTGCATCGTCGAGCGCGGGGTGCGGCGAATGGGTGCCTCGGCTGGATTGCCGATGCAGGGCTCGGGTTCCGCGCTGGAAAACGTTCCAGCGACTTCCGTTGCGGGCAGCAAGATCGAGAGTGGCGATACAGATGCCGGCTTTGAGGACGTGCACGCGTTGACCCACCTCAGTTGGTCGAGTGATCCGCGACTGACCCTGCCGAGCGCGACGCGGCTGAGCGAAGAGCAGCTTGCCGACATCCTGCCGGCCATTGCCGCACCGACCTTGCTCGTGCTGGCCGAACCGCATGCGCCTTACCTGCAGCCGGAGATGGTCGCGGCGCGGATTGCCTTGCTGAGGGATATCGAAGTCGTGCGCATGGCGGGCACGCATCACCTGCATCTGGAAAATCCGCAAGCGGTGGTGGGCGCGATGCAGGATTTTCTCGCCCGACATCCTCTGCGCGACACCTGAGCGGCGCCTGTATCAGGGGGCCTGCACGAGCCGGTGCAATTCGGCCTTGAGGGCCTGGCCGTTGACGCGCAGCCAGTCGCGCTGTTCCTGCCAGTTCGGCAGGATGGATGCGACCAGCGTCCAGAACCGCGGCGAATGGCTGCGGATGCGCAGGTGGCAGAGCTCATGCACCAGCACGTACTTGAGGGCTGCCGGAGGAGCCAGCGCAAGGGCAAGGTCCAGGGTCACCCGATCGCGGGTATCGAGGCTGCCCCAGAGGCTCTTCAACGGGCGCACGCGGATCACGGTCGGGGCATAACCCAGGCGCGGGCAATAGCGTGCCAGCCAGCGCGACACATCCTTGCGCAATTGCGCATCGAGATAGGATTGCAGCAGGCCGCGGGCGGTTTCCAGCGAGCGCCGGTTGGCCTGTGGCAAGGTCAACAGCAAGGTGTCAGCGAGCAGTTCGATCCGCGGATAAGGACCTGCGCACCAGCTCAGCCGGATGGTTTCGCCACGCAATGGAATGACCGTCGTTGCCCCGGGTTCGAGTGCGGGCGGCTGCGCGCCGAGATGAAGCTCGTCGAGCTTGCGCTCCAGCCATTCGCCGTGCTTCCGCAGGAAGGCGAATACCTGGGCCGGATGCGTGCCTTTCGGACATGTCACCCTGGCCCCGCCCGAAGTCACGGTCAGGCGCAGGCGCCGCGCCTGCGGATGACTGCGGCGCAGGACCCGGATCACCTCGCCGGTCGGTGTCGGCAATTCAAGATACTGGTCTTCGGATTCCTGGCTCATCGTTCACGCCATCCGCTTTCATCGTTCCTGGTCGCGCTCATCCGGGCGCGGCAGACCGAACCATTCATCGAGTTTTTCCAGCAAGCGCCGGGTTTCTAGCGTCATCAAGGCGAAGCGCGCATCGAGTTCGGCACGGGCTGATTCCGCAGCATCCTCGCCGATCTCGTCAAGGACGATATCGAGAAAACGGAACTTGCGGATGGTCAGATCCTCACCGAGCACGAAGGCCATGCGCCCATCGAGTTCGAGGCCAAGCTGGAAGACCTGCTTGCCGGATTTCAGATGCTCGCGCACTTCGTCCGATTCAAGATCCTGGCGACGACAACGAACCACCGCGCCCGCTTCGGCCGGATCGCGCAATTCGCACTCGTCACCCCAACTCAGTCCTTGCGGGAGCTTGCCACCAACCAGCCAATCCGTCATCAGGGTTCGCGGCGAGTCGGCGGGGGCCATTGGCGTGGCCGGGAAACGACCGAGGGCCTCGCGCAGCTGGGTCACCGCTTCCTCGGCCAGCTTGCGGCTGGCCGTGTCGATCACCATCCAACCCTGCGCCTCATCCAGGTAGGCGAAGACGCGGGACGGGCGCACGAAGGCGCGCGGCAGCAGGTCGGTCATGACCTCTTCCTTCAGGCGCTTGCGCTCGCGCGCGCCAATGCGGCGTGCTTCCTTATCGGTGATTTCGGCAATCTTCACCGCCAGCGCCTCGCCGATCACCGAGGAGGGCAGCAGCTTGTCCTCGCTGCCGATTGCCAGCAGGGTGAACTTGCCGGCGCGATGGGTCAGCTCATCGGAATCGCGCCCGTACGGCGAAACGAAGCCGCGCGTGGCCAGTTCGATCGGGCCGCAGGGGCGCAGCCGGTGATCGTCGAGCAGGCCATCGAGTTCAGCCAGGCTTTTTGACGTGCTTTTCGGGAAGCGGAACAGGGTCAGGTTGCGGAAAAACATGGGAGTGTCTGGATTCCTTGGGGGAACAAATTGGCGATCCTTGCGCAATGCAGGATCAGATGGTGAGAAAGCCGCCGGGTGCTTCCGTCATTCGTCGAGGGCATGCAGCGGTGGCGCAGGATACCGCTCGTGCGTGCTCAAGCCGAGCACGCTGAAATCAAACAAGGCCGGATCCGCAAGTTGCGAGGGTTCAACGCGGGTCAGGGCGCGAAAGATGTTTTCGATGCGTCCCGGGGCCTCGATTTCCCAGGCCTGCAGCATGCGCTTGACCGCCTTGCGCTGCAGGGTTTCCTGCGAGCCGCAGAGGTCGCACGGAATGATCGGGTAGGCGCGCTGCCGGGCCAGTTCGGCAAGGTCGCTTTCCGCGCAATAGGCCAGTGGCCGGATCACGGTGTTGCGCCCATCATCGGCCTGCAGCTTTGGCGGCATGGCCTTGAGCCGGGCCTGGTGGAACAGGTTGAGGAACAGGGTTTCGACTATGTCGTCGCGATGGTGGCCCAGCGCAATGCGGTTATAGCCGTTTTTTGCAGCAAAATCGTAGAGCGCGCCGCGGCGCAGGCGCGAGCACAGGCTGCACATCGTGCGACCGGCCGGGATGACGCGCTCGACCACGCTGTAGGTATCCTGCTCGATGATCCGGAACGGAATGTCGCGCTGGCGCAGGGCAGCCGGCAGGATTGTCGCGTCATAGCCCGGCTGCTTCTGGTCGAGGTGCACGGCAAGCAGGTCGAAGCGGACCGGCGCGCGCGCCTGCAATTCGCGCAGCATGTCGAGCATGACCCAGGAATCCTTGCCGCCCGACAGGCAGACCATGATGCGATCGCCGGCGTCGATCATGCGGTAATCGGCAATGGCCTGGCCAACCTGTCGGCGCAGACGGCGGGCCAGCTTGTCGGCACGGGATTCGGGCAATTCCGTCATGGTCACCTTCATCGATCAACCGGTGTCGTCAGCGCTGCGGAAACGGGTCTGGAATGCATCGCCTGCGGCCTTGGCTTAGACTTCGCCAAAGCCAAGGGATGCTCATGAACCCCGAAGATCCGGCCAACACGGTGCGTCAACTGACCTTGCTCAAGACCGAGCATCGCGACCTCGATGCGATGATTGCACGGCTGGCGATCGACCCCGGCAATGACGAGCTTGAAATCAAGCGCCTGAAGCGGCGCAAGTTGTATCTCAAGGACACCATCGCCTTGCTCGAAAGTAGCCTGATCCCGGATCTCGACGCCTGACCGCACGGGCCTGCCGGATTGCGCAGGCAAGGCCGGTTCGACAACGTTGCTCACGCTGCCTGGTTGGTCTTGCCGGCATGTTCCGGATTTCCTGCTTCCGCTTTTCCGGCGGTCAGCTTGAGGATGCCGTGGCGGATGTCGCGGCTCAAGATTACCTTGGCTTCGGTGACCAGTTCCTCGAGGCCGGGATCGAAATCCAGCTTGTTGTCGGCGTCTGCCCAGATCACCCGGCGTTCGCGCAGCTTCTGGATGAAGCCACGGAACAGCGACTTGTCGAAGAACTCCGGCGCATTCAGTTCGTGCAGCAGTGACAGGCGTTGTGCGGTCAGCGTGCAGAGATTTTCCAGCTCGGCGGCACTCAGCGTGTTGCGCCCGTTGCTGACCAGCAGGGCGATCGTGATGTAGTAGCGCTCGACCGCCTGCAGCAAGCTGTGTGACATCGCACGCAAGCGGAATGCGCTGTCGCTCTGGCCCGGCGCGCGTTCGAGCACGCGGCCATCGGCGTCGCTTTCAAGCAGGCCGCGGTCGACCAGGAAATCCAGTGATGCACGCAGGCGTTCGCTGAACTCGTCCTCGTTCCAGGGCAGGAACCACTCGGCCTGGATGAACGGATAGATCAGGCGACCAAGGCGCAGAACGCCGGAACGGCTCATGCGCCGGTTGTTGAGGAAGCAGCAGGCAATCCATGCGCTGGAAACAAGCACGTGTTGCACATTGTTTCGGAAATAAGAAAGCAGCACCGCGTTGTCGCCCTCGGCGACGAGGACATCGCCAAGTGGATGGTTGACCCGGCGGATCCATTGCATCGATTCGCCATAGGCGATGATCTCGGCCGGTGACTTGCCGGTGATGGTGACGCGATCACCGAAGGGCAGCGCGATGAGGAGATCCTTGTACAGCTCGAGCTGGGCGAGCAGGTCGGCCTCGGTCATCGCGTGCTTGGGCATCGCCAGAAGGGCAAGGGCGAGCAGGTTGATCGGATTGACGTCGACGGCGCGGTTGATGTTCGACTGGATGCGGTTGGCCAGGATATCGACCGCCGCCGGCAACCAATCTGGCTTTGCCTCCGGCATTGCCGTGGATGCGCGCCAGGCCGGCGCGACCTCGTCGAGCAACGTGCCGAGGTCGATCGGCTCGCCGAAATTGATCGCCACCTTGCCGTAGCGCTGGCGCAGCACGCCGAAGGCGCGGAACAGGCCGAGCAGGGACTCCTTTTCCTTCGGCTTGCCGGAGAGTTCGCCAATGTAGGACTTGCCCTCCATGAGCTTCTCGTAGCCGAAATAGACCGGCTGGAACATCACCGGCCGGCGCGATTCGCGCAGGAAGCTGCGCAGGGTCATGGCGAGCATGCCGCTGCGCGGGCTGAGCAGGCGCCCGGTACGCGAGCGACCGCCCTCGATGAAATATTCCAGGGCCACGCCGCGCGCGAACAACTGGCTCACGTACTCGGTGAACACCGCCGAATACAAGGCATTCGACTTGAAGCTGCGACGCAGGAAGAAGGCGCCGCCGCGACGCAGGATCGCACCCAGTCCGGGCAGGTTGAGATTGACGCCAGCGGCGATGTGCGGTGGAACCAGGCCATTCTGGTACAGCGTGTAGCTCAGCAGCAGGTAGTCGACGTGGCTGCGGTGGCAGGGCACATAGATCACCTCGTGACCCGGCGCCACTGCGCGCAGCTTGTCGAAGTGGTGCATGACGACGCCGTCATACAGCTTGTTCCACAGCGCAATGAGCATGAAGGAAAGCGAGCGCACCACGGTGTGCGAGTAGTCCGCGGCGATTTCCAGGGCATAGCCGCGGGCGCGTCGGTGCACCTGTTCGACCTTGGCGTTTTCCTTTGCGCTCACCGCGTCGATGGCCTGCCTCACCGAATCGGCATTGACCACCGAATCGACAACGGTACGCTTGTGCGACAGGTCGGCACCGATGATCGTGGTGCGGGTCAGCCGGAAATGCACCCTGAGCACGCGCGAGAGTTTGCGCACGATGCGTTCGAGGGCGAGGCCTTCCTGTTCGGCGACGATCTGCTTGAGCGACACCGGCGCGGAGAACTGCACGATCGTGTCGCGGCCGTTGAGCAGGATCGCCAGCAGGCGCCGGAAGCGTCCGACGACCACCCAGTTTTCCGCAAACAGCACGCGGAACCAGCCGGATTGCCTGTCCGGAGCTCGGCCGACGAAGATCGACACCGGCACCAGGCGGATGTCGTCCTCGCGCCCGGCGTGGATCAGTTCGACCAGCTTGCTCAGGGTTTCCGAGCGCGAGACATGCGTGCGATCACGAAACAGGCTGGGCCGCGGCGTCAGCGCGATGATGGCGCGCTTGCGCTTGATCGGCAGGCGCGTGGCCGCTTCGTAGGGCGAGGGCATGCCGGCTTCCAGGCATGCCTGTTCGAGGATCAGGGTGTCGGAGAGCCCGTAGCGTTCGACCACGTAGACTGCGGGAATGTCATCGTCGGGCAACAGCTCGCGCGGTTCGCGCGGTTCGCGCCGTAGGCGAATCCACGGACGCAGCAAGGCGCTGAACAGCTTGAGCCAGAAGGGCGCGCGGGCGGCCGGATCCGGCGTCCGGTGAAGGGGAAGGTCCTGCTGCATTTCATTCATGCCCTGCCGTCAATCAAGACAGCATGCGCATCAGCCATTGGCCGCCGCGGGAGTTGCGGTTGCCATCGCCTTCTCGGCCTTGCGCGCCTTGAGCTTTTCGATCGTGTCCTTGTTGTACCAGCGCTCGCCGACGCGAACCATGTCGACATTGGCCTGGAATGGCGTATCGAGCAACACGTAGCTGACCTTGACCAGTGCTTCGTCGGCATTGCCTGAAACCAGTTCGGTGGTTGCCGAATCGAGCGTCTGGTCGATCGAGAAACCGTACAGCGCCAGCACCTTCTTGAGGCTGTTGAAGGCAATCTTCAGTTTCGGTGCCGATTGCTGGAAATCCAGGCCGCGCGCCTCATCGAGGGACTTCAGATCCAGCTGCCGCGCGGCGTCGGTGACAACGTCCAGGGTCTGCTTGACCAGCTCGGGATCGGTGAATCGGGTCTTTTCGACCCACTTGGCCAGCGCTTCGATGATATTGGTGGCCTGTTCCTTTTCGCTGACCGAAAGCTCCTGGTTCTGCTGCACGACTCCTTTCAAGTAGCTGCGCCCCATCGCCACCATGGTCGGCATCTGTTGCTGGTATTGCGCATCGAACTGGCGGATATCGGGCTCGAATTCCTTGAACAGCGCCTCGGCGGCATCCGGCGCGGTCAACTTCGACATCGTTTCGGCAAAGCGTGCTCGCGCCGCGTCATCAATTGGCGGCTGATCCTTTTCGCTGGTCCATTCGGCCTTGATCCGCGTGAACTCCTCTGGCGGCAGCATGTGTTCGATCAGGCCGCCAATGTCCCCTTCGCGGGTCAGCGCAATGGATTTCTGCAGCGCTTGCTGGGCGCCATCTGCGGCAGCGCCCGAGGTCGCGGAATCACGGTTGCAGGCCGTGATCGACAGGGCGAGGGTGGCCAGCAGGGCAGTTCGGACAAGCATCGTCAACATGGGCAATCCGGAATCGGGAAAGGTACGCACTTTAGCAGTCCGGGCTGCATCGGTCAGCCGCATCCCGGTGGCACCGGGCGGCAAAAGAAAACCCGGGCAGCGGTGCTGTCCGGGTTGAATCCGGCAAGGCCGGAGGGGGAACTGATGCGTCGTTCTGTGCGGTGTGGAGCGTTGACAAGGTCGCTGCAACGAGGAGCAGGCGGACGCATCTTAATAAGATCCCGAAGCTAATGCAATACTTTAAGTTACCAAGTTCAAGATATTGATTTGCAAACGATTTGCAAGTCAGTCAGTGCGCAGGGCCGCTTCTTTTGCGCGGCGTCGGTCGGCAGGCGACTGCGTCCAGTCGTTGTTGAACAAGGCAGGCTCCCAGCTGCCATAGGTCGGATTGGGCAGCACGAACCAGCGCTGGCCGATCCAGTCCAGGTAGGGCGCAACTGCTTGCTCACGGCCTTGCGGCGTATTGGCGAGGACATCGACAAAGTCGCCAAGCTGATCGCCGATTTGCATCAACACGCGGTACTTGCGCGAGATGAGCTCGCGCCGGCAACCTTTTTCGCTGCCGTTTTGCTCGCATCCCGGGACGATCGTGCCGAGGCCGAGAAAGACCTGCTCGTCGGCAGCGATCGGAAAATCGAGCTTGCGCAGGTTTTCCAGGGTGGCCGTGCCGAGGTCGCTGGCGCGGTTGGACAGGTAGAAAACGGTGACGCCCTTGCTGGCGGCAAGGCGGGTGAAGGCAAGTGCGCCGGGGATCGCCCTAGCTTTCTCCTCGTGGCACCACGCCGCCCAGGTGACCTCGTTGAAACGCTCGCCATTGACCACCAGTCGCGCCTGGTACGGCGAGTTGTCGAGGACGGTTTCATCGATGTCGAGAATCACCGCGGTCCTGCCCGGATCGGTCACCGGCACCTTGCGCTCGCCCTGCGGCAGGGCTTCCCAGGTGGAATCCGCCAGGGCCTGTGCCAGCTCTTCGCCGGCATTGCGATAGGCCTGGCGATAGATCAGGTCGCGTTCGACGGCAGTCTGGGTCCAGGCCACGGCATTCAGGTTGTCGTCGGGCAAGGGCAGGGCGCTGGCGTCCGCTGAAGCCGCCTGGCTCGTCGGCGTGACGACGGTGGCCGGGTGGTCGGCCCGCCGCACCGTGTGCTGGCAGGCGCTGGTCATCAGCATCGCGACAACGATGCAGGCTGCAAATCTGGTCATGCTGGAACTCCGCGGGTTGCAAATGGGTAATGGCGATGAAGTATTGCTGAAGTCTACTGCACCGACATGACCGCCCGGACTGGCATTGCGCCACGGCGACTGACAGACTGCGCGACGCTCAGGAATCCACCCGCCCCATGCCGCTTTCCGCCCGATTCAATCCCGCACGCCTCAGCCAGGTCAGCCAGGTGCTCGCCGCACTCGCCCTGCTGGCCATCCTGCACCTGCATCTCCTGCCGGTCTTGCTGGCTGGATTGCTGGTGTTTGCCGTGGTCAATGCCCTGGCGCCCTCCCTGCAACGGCACTTGCCCGGGGCCAAGGCGCATTGGCTGCTGGTCGCCCTGCTGGCCGCACTGGTGGTCGGCCTGCTCAGTTTTGCGATTGTCGGCGGCGTCGCCTATCTCGGCTCGGAGCATGGCAGTCCCTCGCAGCTTTTCGAGCGCATGGCACCGCTGATCGAGCGTGCACGCGCGCAGTTGCCGGCAATCGTCGTCGATCACCTGCCGGACAATTCCGAGCAGATCCGTGTGGCGGTCATGGAGTGGCTGCGTGAACACGCCGCGCAACTCCAGCTTGCCGGTGCCAATGCCGCCCGCATCATCGTGCACCTGCTGATCGGCATGGTTCTCGGTGCCATGCTGGCCTTGCAGAGTGCATTGGACCGGCCGCTGGAAGGCCCGTTGACGCAGCAGTTGCGCATCCGCAGCATCACCCTGGCCACGGCTTTCCACGACATTGTCTTTGCCCAGGTCAAGATTTCAGCCTTGAACACCCTGTTCACGGCGATCTTCCTGCTTGTCGTGCTGCCATTGTTCGGCGTGAACCTGCCGCTGGCAAAGACCCTGGTCCTGGCGACCTTCGTATGCGGCTTGCTGCCAGTCGTCGGCAACCTGATCTCGAACACGCTGATCTTCGTCATCGGCCTGTCCATATCGCTGTGGGTTGCCATCGCCGCGCTGACCTTCCTCGTCCTCATCCACAAGCTTGAGTACTTTCTCAACGCGCGCATCATCGGCGGCCAGATCCGCGCGCGCGCCTGGCAACTCCTGGTCGCGATGTTGGTCATGGAAGCCGCCTTCGGTCTCGCCGGCGTCATTGCCGCGCCGATTTATTTCGCCTACCTCAAGCGTGAGCTGGAAGGCGTCGGCCTGGTCTAGCGACGAGATTCGGGATTAGCAAATGCGAGAAGCGGGTTCGACGCGTTCGTGAAGAACTCGGCAAGAATGCGAGAAGTCCGCTTTCCCGAATCTCCAATCCCGAATCCCCGCATCAGTCGTCGAACAGCGCGGCCAGCCTGGCGATGCTCGAACTGGCGACTTCCTTGCGTTGGGCTTCGTCCTGTTCGCTGTCGCGGCCGGACCAGTGCAGATCGGATGCGGGCAGTTCGGCAAGGAAACGGCTCGGGTCGTTGGCGAGGATTTCGCCAAAGCGCCGCTTGCGGCGGGTAAAGCTCAGCGCGAGATGTTCCTTGGCGCGGGTGATGCCGACATACATCAGGCGGCGTTCCTCGTCGAGGCGACCTTCATTGACACTGGCCTCGTGCGGGAACGAGCCCTCCTCGACACCGATGATGAAGACAAAGCGGAATTCGAGTCCCTTCGCCGAATGCAGGGTCATCAGGCGCACCGCATTGCCTGGATCATCGCGGTCGCCATGGGTGAGCAAGGCCAGTTGCGCCGCCAGGTCGCCGGCGGCACCTTCCTTCTGCATGGCGCGGAACCATTCCGCAAGCTCCTTGAGATTTTCCAGCCGCCGCGCGCGCAGGCCGGGTTCCTTGACCTGCGCGCCAATGTGCTCGGCATAACCGATGCGTTCGATCAGCTGATCGACCAGATCGGCGGCCGCCGAGTGCTCGGCGCTGCGGGAAAGCTCGCGCATCAGGTTCACGAAACCGACCAGGGCCGAGGCCGGTCGTGCGGCGAGTCCGGCCAGCACGGTGTCGTTTTGCGCCGCGCGCAGCATGGAGGTGTGCCGCGCACCAGCCGCCTGACCGAGTTTTTCCAGTGAGATTGCGCCAATGTCGCGACGCGGGATATTGACGATGCGCAGGAATGCCGCATCGTCATCCGGGTTGTTGATCAGGCGCAGGTAAGCGAGCAGGTCCTTGACCTCGGCGCGTTCGAGAAACGCCGTGCCGCCGCTCAGGTGATAGGGCACGCGGGCAATGCGCAAGGCCTTCTCCAGTGCACGCGATTGGTGATTGCCGCGGTAGAGGATGGCGAACTCGTTCCAGCGCGATTTGTGTTTTTCGGCGAGATGGGCGATCTCGGCGGCAACACGCTCGGCCTCGTGCTCGTCATCGCGACATTCCAGCACGCGGATTGGCGGCCCTTCAGCGGCTTCGCTCCAGAGCTTCTTCTCGAAAAGATGCTCGTTGTTGGCAATCAGCGCATTGGCGACACGCAGGATGCGCCGTCCGCAGCGGTAATTCTGTTCGAGCTTGATGACCTTGAGCTTCGGATAATCGCGGGAAAGCTCGCCGAGATTCTCGGGATTGGCGCCACGCCAGGCGTAGATGCTCTGGTCATCGTCGCCGACGGCGGTGAACATGCCGCGCGGCCCCGCCAGCGCCTTGACCAGTCGGTACTGCGCCGCGTTCGTATCCTGGTATTCATCGAGCAGCAGGTAGCGGATGCGCTCCTGCCACGCTGCGCGCGCCTCGTCGTCGGATTCAAGGATCTGCAGGGGCAGGCGGATCAAGTCGTCGAAATCGACCGCGTTGAAGGCGGCCAGGCGCTTCTGGTAGGCCGCATAGATTGCCGCCGCCTCGCGCTCGCGCACGCCGCCGGCCTGCGCCTCGGCCTGCGCTGGAGACAGACCCGCGTTCTTCGCCCGCGACACCAGCGACTGCAGCGCCCACAACGCATCGTTCTTGATCCCGCTTGGCGCGAGGTCCTTGATCAAGCCCTGGCTGTCGTCGGCATCGAGCACCGAGAATCCGCGGCGCAGATTGGCCCGCGCGTGTTCGAGCTGCAGGAACTTCAGGCCCAGGGCGTGGAAGGTGCAGACCGTCAACCCTTCTGCCGCCGGCCCCTGCACCAGCTTGCCGACGCGCTCGCGCATTTCGCGCGCAGCCTTGTTGGTGAAGGTGATGGCGGCGATCTTCGAGGCCGACAGCTGCTTGCGCTTGACCAGATGCGCGATCTTCTCGGTGATGACCCGCGTCTTTCCCGAACCCGCGCCGGCAAGCACGAGCAGCGGGCCATCGCAGTAGTCAACGGCGGCACGTTGTTGGGGGTTGAGCATGTTGGAGCGGGGAATGGGGATTGGGGAATGGGGAATCGGTCAAGCAGATCCGCGCAATTGTGCCCGGGTGACGCGCCCACGTCATGCACGGAGCCGCGAGGTTACACAGCTGTGCCAAAATCTCGCGCCTGCGGCTTCTACCGATTCCCTATTCCCTATTCCCTATTCCCGTTTCCCGGCCCTCCAATGTCCAAACTCTATTTCTATTACTCGGCGATGAATGCCGGCAAGACGACGACGCTGTTGCAGAGCGCGTACAACTACCATGAGCGCGGCATGCGCACGCGCATCCTCACGCCGAAACTCGACAATCGCGCGGGCGAGGGGGTCGTTGCCTCGCGCATCGGCCTCAAGGCCGAAGGACTGCGCTTTGATCGCGAGGACGATTTGCTGGCGCTTGTCGATGCCGATATCGCCGCCCACGGAACGCTTGATTGCGTGCTGGTCGATGAAGCGCAGTTCCTCAGCAAGGCCCAGGTCTGGCAACTGACCGATGTGGTCGACCGCCGCGACATTCCGGTGCTGGCCTATGGCTTGCGCACGGATTTTCGCGGCGAGCTCTTCGAAGGCAGCCAATATCTGCTGGCCTGGGCCGACAATATCGACGAGATCAAGACCATCTGCCACAGCGGCAGCAAGGCCACCATGGTCGTGCGTGTCGATGAGCATGGTCGCGCCGTGACCGACGGCCCGCAGGTCGAAATCGGCGGCAACGAACGCTATGTGTCAGTCAGCCGCGCCGAGTTCAAGAAGATCGTCGCCGGCGAGGGCCGCATTGAGCTGCAGCAACCGGTGTTGCCGCTTTGAAGCGGGGATGACCAGCCGAACGGCTGGTCATCCCCGCTTCAGTGCTGGCACTGGGGACAATAAAACGAGGATCGCTGTCCCAGGGAGATCGAGCGGATTGCCGAGCCGCAGTTGCGGCAGGGTTCGCCGGCGCGGCCGTAGACGTACAGCTCCTGCTCGAAATAGCCCGGCACGCCGTCCGGCGAGATGAAATCGCGCAGCGTCGTGCCGCCACGCGTGATGGCGTGGTCGAGGATGCGCTTGATGGCCTCGGCGAGCCGCTGACAGCGCTCGCGTGACACCGAGCCGGCCTTGCGTCGCGGATGGATGCCCGCGGCGAACAGCGCTTCGGCTGCATAGATGTTGCCGACGCCGACGACGATCGACTGGTCCATGATGAAGGTCTTGATCGGCGCCGACCGGCCGCGCGATAGCCGCCACAGGCGATCGCCATTGAAATCAGCAGAGAGCGGTTCGGGCCCAAGGCGAGCGAGCAGTTCGTGCGTCGTTCCAGCGGCTTGCCAGAGCAGGCTGCCGAAGCGGCGCGGATCGGTGAAGCGCAGCAGGCGGCCCGAGTCGAGCAGCCAGTCGTAGTGATCGTGCTTGTCGGCGGCGCTGTCGGCGTCGAGCACGCGCAAGCTGCCGGACATGCCGAGATGCAACAGGGCGCTGCCGGCAACGGTATGCACGAGCAGGTATTTCGCGCGGCGCTCGATGGCTTCGATGCGCTGGCCAGGCAGGCTGCTGATCAGGCGCTGCGGGATCGGCCAGCGCAGTTTCGGCTGGCGGATGACGAGCCGGGAAATGCGCCGACCCAACAGGTGCGGCGTGATGCCAAGGCGGGTTGTTTCCACTTCGGGCAGTTCGGGCACGGCGGCATCGACTCAGGGCGTGGCGGCTTCGGCATCGCCAAGCAACATGCCGGCCTGTTCGGCAGACAGCGCGTAGTCGAGCGCCGGTTCGCTGCGCCGGGCGACAACGCGATCGGCGCTGCGGATGATCTGGTAGCGGATCATCGCACCATCGCCAAGTTGCAGGTCGATGCGGGTACCGGCCGCATCCGCCGGTGTGCTGCTGGCGGTAATCCGCTCGGCCACGGCGACGGTCCATGCGTCAATCAAATCAGTACGATCCTGGTCATTGATCCTGAGGCTTGCCAGCACGGTTCCGCGTGGCAACAAGTGACGATCCAGCTCGCTCGCCGGTGCGGCAACAAGGAACGGACTGAAGCGATCCGGCACCATGGCAATGGTGTCGCCGACGCGGACAAAGCGGTCGCCATGAAAGGCATCGGTGGTGCCGATATCGAAATGCTCGTTGTCCAGGGCGAGGCTCAGCAGTGCCGGGGCGAGACCGATTTTTCGCGCATCCAGGCTGGTCAACGCGCGTCGGCTGCGCACCGGTGTGGCGGCGATCGACAGCAGCCGCGCAACCTGCGCATCGTCGGCAGGCAGGTCGTAGGGTTCGCGCATCTGCCAATGCTCGCCAAGGCGCTCGAAGCGTCGCGCCACGCATTGCAGGCAGCCCACGCGGACTTGTTTGACGGTTGCCGGATCCAGTGCGCTCAGCGGTGGCTCGAACTGCGCAACTTCCCGGTTGACCTGCCACCAGGTCACCAGGCCAAGGACGGCGACGATGCCGATCAGGATCAGGTTGATGCGAGTCGCGCGCTTCATCATCGACGCCGGCGACGACGCCAGATCCACAAGCCGCTGCCGACAAGGAGGATTGGCAGGCCAAGCAGGAAACCGAAACTGAGGATTGCCAGCGCGCTGTCAGACAGGCCGATTGCACGATCCTGCGCAACTGGCTCGGCAATTTCGATCAGTGCGTCATCGGCCAGCAGCCAGTCGAAGACGCGTGTTCCAAAATCCTTGTTGCCACCGTTGCCGATATAGCTGTTGGAAATGAAGTCTCCGTCGCCAATGACGACGACACGTTGTTCGTGCGTACCCGGGCGCGGCGACAGGCGGGTCATCGCGAAACCGAAATCCAGTGGTCCCGATATCTCGCCGTCGGTGCCGTCGTAGCGCACGTCGCCGGCGGCTTCCCCGGCTTTGGGGATATGCCCGGTTTCGTTCCAGGATTGCGCCGAGCTCTGCAGGATTGATTTGAAATCCCATTTCGGTGGCGCCAGCTGGGCCAGGGCAACGGGCTGCGGGAACAGCGTGCCGAGGTCGAAATCCTTGTCGATGGCATGTGCCGGGTAGCGGTTGACCGCGACAAAGCTCGGATCCTGGATGCCATAGGCCTGGCCGGAACCATCCACGATGACGCCGGGCAGTACGCGGATCGACAAGGCTTCAGCCAGCGCATCGAGGCCATTGTCCTCGCCTGCCTCGAGCAGCCAGAGGAGGTTGCCGCCGCGTTCGAGGTAATCAACGATCGCCATGGCGGCGGGACCGGCAAGGGCGATGCGCGGATTGGCGATGACCAGCAGGTCGACGTTGTCGGGAACCTTGGCGGTCGTGGCCAGGGCGAGATTGACGGTGTGGATGCCGCGCTGCTTGAGCGTCGCGCCAAACTGGCCGAGGTCGGCA
The DNA here is from genome assembly GCA_001899855.1 of Lysobacterales bacterium 63-13. GTDB lineage: Bacteria > Pseudomonadota > Gammaproteobacteria > Xanthomonadales > Rhodanobacteraceae > Dokdonella. Next base: position 30,011 of record MKWR01000027.1, on the reverse strand, counting down.
TTGGCCACGCCATCGGGTTTGCGCTCGCCTTCGCCTTCGAGGAAGGCGACCAGTCGTTGCCGATCGCGCGACAGGCGCAGCAAGGCGCTGCTCAGTTCGCTTTCGCTCAAGATCTTCAGGCGCTCGCTGCGACCCTTGTATTTCAGCTCGATCTCGCCATCGACCTGCACCCCGGCCTCGCGCATGGCATCGGGATCGGCGTCGGGATCGACAAAGCGCAGGCTCAGGTCGGACTTGGCCCGCGTGTAGCGGGCGACGAAATCGCCGATGGTCTTGCGCAGGTTGCCTTGCGGGCGCGCATAGGAAACGATTTCAATCGGACCCGGCATTGAATCGAGCAGTTTCACCGATGCCACGCCCAGGCTGGCGCGTTGCGTGCGGCTGAAATCGTGGACAAAGCCGTAGCGCGTGCTGAGGAAGCCGACCAGCAGCGCAGCGGCGATCAGCAAGAGCACATGGATGAAGTTGTTGAGGCGTTCGTGCATTGCTCAGCCCCGCGTACGCAGGCTGTCGAGACGACGCGCGGCGAGCAGCAGCGCCAGCACGCTGACGAGCAGGAAATAGACAATGTCGACGCTGGCCACCAGGCCGGAATAAAACGGCTCCAGATGGGTCGACAGCGACAGCCAGTTGATCAGCGCATTGTCGATGCCCTGGAAGCGTGCGCCCATGTCGATCATCGCCAGCAGGCTGCCGAGGACCAGTGCTGCTGCAGCGGCCAGCGCCGGGTGCGCCGTCCATGCCGAGCAGGCAATGCCGATGGCGGTCAGGCTGGCGGCGAACAACAACACGCCGAGGCTGGCCGCCGCCAGGCGACCCAGATCAAGCGCCGTGCCGAACTCGAGCATCAGCGGCATGCTTGCGGCAATCAGCACGATCAACGCCACCGGCACGAATGCGCCGAGAAACTTGCCAAGGACGATGCCGAGATTGCCGACGCCGGCGGCGAGCAGCAGCGGCAGGGTATGCGCGCGGCGCTCACCGGCAAGGCTCTGCATTGTCGCCAGCGGCACGACCAGCAATAGCAGTCCCGAGAGGCTGCGCAACAGCGGGATTGCGATCAGGTCGGTGGCACCTTGCGAATTCGGCAAGGCATCGAGCTTTGGCGCAAGGCGCAGATAGGCATCGAGGGCAATGAGGAACTGCCAGGCGAGCAGGGCGCTGGTCAGTGCCAGCAGGATCCATGCAAACGGCTGTGCAAACTGGCGCTTGATGTCATTGCCGGCAATCAGGCGGATCGTGCTCACGCCGCCGCCCCGATGCTGCCATGGCCGGCGATGCGCACGAAGGTCTCTTCCAGTGCATTGCTGTCGGCACGCAATTCGAGCAGGCCGAAGCCGCTGTCGTTGACCGCCCTGGCCAGTTCGCCGGTGCTGGCGCCCGGCTTGAGTCCGATGCGCCAGCGCCTGCTGTCGATGACTTGTGCGCTTGCGACCATCGGCATGCGCAGCCAGGCATCCTTGTCGACATCGCGTTCGATGTGCACGCGCAAGGCACTGTCCGCGGCGATCTCCGCCAACACCGCCGAATGGCGCAGGCGGCCTTGATGCAGGATGGCGACGCGGTCGCAGCAGGCCAGTACATCCGAGAGCACATGCGTCGACAGCACAACCGCATGATCCTGGCCCAGCGTGCGGACCAGTTCGCGCAGGCGCAGGGCCTGGATCGGATCGAGGCCGGAAGCTGGTTCGTCCAGCACGATCAAGGCCGGCTCGTGGACGATGGCCTGGGCCAGGCCGACACGCTGGCGGAATCCCTTGGACAGCAAGCTGGTCAAGCGATGGCGCATTTCCCCGAGTTCGCAGCGCTCGATGGCTTTTTCCACGGCGGCACTGATCGCCGCGCCGGCGACGCCATGCAGGCGCGCGCAGAACGTCAAGTATTCCTCGACATCGAGTTCGCCGTACAACGGCGGCTCCTCGGGAAGGTAGCCGATATCGCGGCGCGCGCGTTGCGGGTTTTCGTAAAGATCTTCTCCGCCCAGCTTCACCGTGCCCGAGCTCGGCGCGAGCATGCCGGAGATCATGCGCAAGGTGGTCGATTTGCCCGCACCGTTGATGCCGAGCAGGCCCAGCACCTCGCCGCGTTCGAGATCGAGGTCAAGATCCTCGATGATCGCGCGCCCGGACAAACGCCGGGAAACGCGAGCGAGGGAAAGCGCAGGTGAGGAGTCATTCATGCCGCAGGGATTGTTCTGACAATTGGCGAGAAGGGCAAGGCCTGATGCCGGAATCGAGCTGAAGCGGAGTTCATCCGGGGTAATGCAGGGTGGACAAGCACAGGGCATCCGCCATCAGGTTTGCGTGCGCATGAATCGGGAGCTGCGCGTCGTATCGCACCGATTCGGAACTCTGGCATCGCCCGGTGGACGGCGGATGACCTGCGCTTGTCCGCCCTGCGGGAAACCCGGACGTCGCCTGGCTGGAAACAAAAAACCCGCCAAAGGGCGGGCTTTTTGCTGTTTCCATCATGCGAAAGCACGGATCACTTGATCTTTGCTTCCTTGTACGCCACGTGCTTGCGCACGACGGGATCGTATTTCCTGATCTCCATCTTCTCGGGCGTGTTCTTCTTGTTCTTGTCCGTCGTGTAGAAATGGCCGGTGCCGGCGGAGGACACGAGGCGGATCTTGTCGCGCTTGGATGCCATGATTCAATACTCCTCAGATCTTCTCGCCGCGCGCACGCAGCTCGGCAATGACTGTTTCGATACCCTTCTTGTCGATCGTGCGCAGACCGTGGCTCGATACCTTGAGCTTGATCCAGCGATTCTCGCCGGCGACCCAGAAGCGGCGTTCGTGAAGATTCGGCAGCCAGCGGCGGCGCGTCTTGTTGTTGGCGTGGGAGACGTTGTTACCGGACTGGAAACTCTTGCCGGTGACCTGGCATACATTGGACATGCGAACCTCGTCATTGTCGGTTACCGCCCTTGGCCAGGACGGAAGCGGCCCAGCGGCGACAATGCGCCACACGATGCTGGGGGTGCTTCGGCAATGCGACAGGGCAGTCGTGTACCGGGATCTGCGCAGCCGGTGAAACCGGCGAACGGGCCGAAGCGAGCCGCGCTTTATAGCCTATTCCGGGTCGACTGGCAACTTCCCCGGCAGCCCCTGCAGGCTAGATTTCCCGGGTTTCCGTGCGTTTCGAGCGGCGGATCAGCCAGCCCACGCCGCGCAGGTCGGCAATGCCGACCAGGGCACGATTGAGGTTGCTGTACTTGGAAACGCCGGTGCCGCGGGCGCGATGGTTGACCGGCACGCTCCTGACTTGCCAGCCAGCGCGTTGCATCAGCGCCGGCAGGTAACGGTGCATGTGGTCGAAATAGGGCAGATCGAGAAAGGCCTCGCGCTCGAACAGCTTGATGCCGCAGCCGGTATCGGGGGTTTCGTCGCGCAGCAGGCGGCGGCGGATCGCGTTGGCCCACTTCGATGCCATGCGCTTGCTGCCACTGTCCTTGCGTTCGACGCGCCAGCCGGCAAAGAGCTTGATCTGCGCCGGCGATTCATCGCGCATCGCCAGCAGTTTCGGGATATCGGCCGGATCGTTCTGGCCATCGCCATCGAGAGTCGCGATCCAGTGGCCGCGTGCCGCCTTGATGCCGTTGCGGATGGCCGTGCTCTGCCCGCTTTGCGAGACGTGGTGGATCACGCGCAACTCGGGATTGGCGGCCTTGGCAGCACCGAGTACCGCAAGGGTGTCGTCGGTGCTGTGGTCATCGACGTAGACGATCTCGAAATCGATCCGCCCGCGCAGGGCAGCGCTGATCTCGTTGATCAGCGGAACGACGTTGTCGCGCTCATTGAACACCGGCACGACGACGGAAAGCTGGGTCATGGCCCGGATCCTGTGGTTGGAGTGCCGGTTCGAACGATGGCGAGCCGGCAAGTCACGATTATCGCTGTTTCAGATTTCCTGCAAAGCACCGCTCAGCGGATCCTGCCGAGGATGCCGTCAAGTTCGTCGAGGCTGTGGTAACTGATGACGAGCTTGCCGCGTCCGCCGCGGCCGTGGTTGATGGCGACGCGCGCGCCGAGCTTTTCAGCCAGTTCGTTTTCCAGCGCCTCGATATCGGCATCGCGCCTTGCCTTGGGCGGTTTCCCCTGTGGCAGTTCGCTGGCATTGCGCACGGCCGCTTCGAGCTCGCGCACGCTCCAGTCGTTGTCGATGGCCTTGCGCGCCAGGGCGATGGCGCGTGCTTCGGCCAGCGGCAGCAGGGCGCGCGCGTGACCCATCTCGAGCGTGCCTTCATCGAGCATCTTGCGAATGGCTTCCGGCAGCTCGAGCAGGCGCAGGAGGTTCGTTACCGCGGCGCGCGAACGACCGACGGCATCGGCTGCTTGCTGGTGGGTCAATTTGAACTCGGCGATCAGGCGCGCCAGCGAGTGCGCTTCCTCCAGCGGCGACAGGTCCTCGCGCTGGATGTTCTCGACCAGGGCAATGGCGATGGCGGCGCGATCGTCGATGTCGCGGACCAGTGCCGGAATCTCGCTCATGCCCGCCAACTGGCTGGCGCGCCAACGCCGCTCACCGGCGATGAGTTCAAAGCGGCCACCGGCGACACCGCGCACGATGATCGGTTCGATCACGCCCTGCACCTTGATCGAATCGGCCAGCTCCTGCAGCAGATCATCATCGAAATGCCGACGCGGCTGGTACTTGCCGGCCGTGATCGAGGCCACGGCAAGCGAACGCAGCTCGCTGTCGCCATTGCCTGCGGATCCTGCCGCGTCGACGTCATCGTTGCCGCCGAGCAGGGCATCGAGCCCGCGTCCGAGCCCAAGCCCGCGTTTCTTTGCTGCCATTGCGTCGGTTCCTAGATGGCTGGTTGTGCGGCCGCTGGCGGCGTGCGTTCGCGGCGCAGCATTTCGCCAGCAAGGCCGAGATAGGCGATGGCGCCGCGTGATTCGCGATCATAGAGATTGATCGGCTTGCCGTGACTGGGCGCTTCGGCGAGGCGGATGTTGCGCGGAATGATCGAACGCAGCAGCTTGTCGCCGAAGTGCTTGTGCAACTGCGCCGAAACATCGTTGCTGAGGTTGTTGCGCACGTCGTACATCGTGCGCAGCAGCCCTTCGATCTCCAGCCCGGGATTCAAGCGCTTGCGCACCGCCTTGATCGTGTCGATCAGGCTCGACAGGCCTTCCAGGGCGAAGTATTCGCACTGCATCGGAATCAGCACGCCATGCGCCGCGGTCAACGCGTTGAGGGTAAGCAGGTGCAGGGATGGCGGGCAATCGATGAGGATCGTGTGGTAACGGTCGCCGAGCTTGTCGAGCTGCTCCTTGAGGCGATGTTCCCGGGCCAGCGCGTCCATCAGCTTGATCTCGGCCGCAGTCAGGTCGCCGCTGCCGGGCAGCAGGTCGAAGCCGCCTTCGGTCCTGACGATGGCATCCTCGATCGCCGCTTCCTCCAGCAACACGTCGCAACCGTTCGGCTTCGCCGCGCGCTTGTCGATGCCCGAGGCCATCGTCGCGTTGCCCTGCGGGTCGAGGTCGACCAGCAATACCCGCCGCCGGGTTTCCGCCAGTGCGGCAGCAAGGTTCACCGACGTGGTGGTCTTGCCGACACCGCCTTTCTGGTTTGCAACGGCAATGATGCGTGTCATGGAAGTATCCGTGCGCTCGGCTCAGCGAAACTGCGTTTGATGATGACCAGATGCCGTTCGGCATCAAGGCCGGGCACTTCGAGTCGATGTACCGCCTCGATCTTGAATCCGGGGGGCAGATTGTCCAGCTCATCCTGCGGGAATCGCCCCTTCAGCGCCAGCCAGCGCCCTTCGGCACCCAGCAGATGGCCGCCCCAGGCCAGCATGTCGGCCAGTGTCGCGAATGCGCGGGCGGTGATGCAATCGAATTCACCGACCACGGCCTCGACCCGGCACTCGTCCACGCGGACGCGATCGGCCAGTTTCAGCTGGCGCACGGCTTCGCGCAGGAAACGCGCCTTCTTGCCGTTTGAATCGACCAGGTGAACCTGGAGCTCCGGCCGGGCCAAGGCCAGGGGAATGCCGGGAATCCCGGCGCCGGTGCCAAGGTCGGCCAAGGTCTTGCCCTTCACGTACGCCAGGATCGCCAGCGAATCGAGCAGATGCCGGGTGACCATTTCGCCCGCGTCACGCACCGCGGTCAGGTTGTAGGCGGCATTCCAGCGCAGCAGCAGGTCGACATAATCGAGTTGCTGCTCGACGGTCGGATCATCAAGTTCAAGCTTCAGCGTCGTCAGTCCTGCACGAAGCCGCTGCCTCAGCGCTTCGCGGTTGGACATGAGTCGCTCGGAATCGAAAGGGGACGGCAGTATCGCGGCGTGCGCAGGCAAAATCCAGCCAGATGGAAACTCAAGCCAGCGTGCGCAAGTCGATGCGGGTGACCAGCAGGCCGCGCTCGCGGACTTCGGCATTGAGACTTTGCTTGAGCCAGAGGCGACGTTCGAGCGGATCGGACGGGATTGCCTTGCTGCCAAGCAGTTCCCGGGTGCGCTCGCGCAACAGGTTGTCGACGGACTCGATCACATGGTCCGCACGCTGCGGATCAAGCACCTGGAAATACAGTGAAGCCTCGCAGTCTTCACCGGATGCCAGCGTGGCCAGGATTTCGATGCGGCTGCCGGCGAGGCTCATCTTGTGCGAGACGCGCTCGATCAAGGGCAGCACGAAATGCATCCCGGCACCGACAAATCGCGTGTTTCCGTCCACTCGACGCAACGAGTAGACCTGGCCTTCCGGAATGCGCCGCACGCACACGGCCGCGAAGGCAACCAGTGAAAGCACGCTCATCCAGAAGAATTGGTTAGACATTTTTCAATTCCATCAGGAGGTTATTCAGAAAACCTCGAGTCAATCCTAACAAACATCACGCGATGCTGGAATAACGGCGCGTTAACATCTTGGCGGTTTATGCGGCAACCGATCCTGAACACGGTCACATTTTCTGCAGGTTTTGCGGCAAAAATGAGCAATCGTGCTGTTTTTCCCGTGGCGGATCCTGCACTTGGGTGATCTGTTCAGCTTGCAGCAAGGCTTCTCAGCTGCTAGTTTTCCGTTTCTCGGTTGAAAACGCATGCAAGGTTCGCGCCCAGTCGACTGCCTGACTGACGGGTTGAACTGCCCGTAGAGCGGCCCTGATCCAGACCAAACCAATAGACTGACACCATCAACTAGGGGTAATTGCGGAATGAATAAACTGACATTGGCCGTTGCAAGTGCTGCATTTTGCCTGGCCCAGGCGGCCATTGCGGCTCCCGTCCATAACAAGATTGCTGCACCCACACCGGATTTCACGCCTGCCGGTGCGGCGAGTTGCTCGAGTTTGATTGTCCTTGACTGCAGCTTTGAGTCGGGAACACCCAGCTCGAATTGGACCGAAGCGTCGTCGAACTTCGGGACGCCGATCTGCGACACCGCCGGATGCGGAACGGGTGGTGCTCCCATCGGTCCCAACACGGGTTCGTTCTGGGTGTGGTTTGGCGGCATTGCCGCCAATGAAGAAGGCAGCGTTTCCCAGGCCATCACCATCCCGGCCGCGGCGACTGCCACCTTGAGCTTCGCATTCATGGCCCCCGTATGCTCGGGCGATGCGCCGGACTTTGTCGAGGCGACCATCGATGGCGTCAGCGTGTGGTCGACGAACGGTGCGGATGCCACCTATTGCGATATCAACGCGGCCTATTCGTCGATTTCGGTCGACGTGTCGAGCTATGCCGATGGCGGCAGCCATACGCTCGCTTTCCATAGCCAGGTATTCGGGGTTTCCGGTACCACCAATTTCTGGATCGACGATGTCGATCTGATCACGGCGGGCACGCCGGGTGGCGGTGACCCTGCGGGCCCGGCCATTGAACTGCCTTCGCTCGGCACAAGCGCCATGATCGGCCTCGGTGCCTTGCTCGCCATGTTCGGCTTTGCCGGCCTGCGCCGCCGTCGCATGAACTGACTGATCGGGCCTGCCCCGACAAACAAGAACCCCGCTTCGGCGGGGTTTTTTTATGGCCATGGATGGCCTGTATGCCTGCAACGCAGGAGCAGTTGCAGGCGATTCCATGGATGGCCGGTATGCCATGGATGACGTCAGCGCACAGCGCTGACCCACATCAGCCGCTGGCCCACATCAGCAATCGACCAAGGAGCAATGTGGGTTCGATCTGTGATCGAACGCTCTTCCTAGAAGCAGTTGCAGGCGATGCCATGGATGGCCTGTATGCCTGCTACGCAGGAGCAGTTGCCGAGCACTTGCAGGCCATGCCGTGGATGGCGGATGGCCTGCTTGCCTGGAATGCGGAAGCAAGCAGGCGAATTGCCGCATTGCGCGATCGCGCGCGCGAACTATTTCAGATGCGTCTCGAACAGCTTGAGGATGCGCCGGTACTCGTCATACCAGGAGTCGGCATGCACGAAGCCGTGCCGTTCCAGCGGGTAGCCGGCCAGTTCGAAGTCATCCTTGCGCAGTTCGATCAGGCGCTGGTACAGGCGCACGGAATCCTGGAACAGCACGTTGTCGTCGATCATGCCGTGGGCAATCAGCACGCCGCCCTTGAGGCCATCGGCAAATTCGATGGGCGAGGAGCGCCGATAGGCCAGCGGATCGTCCTGCGGCGTGTTGAGGATGTTCGAGGTGTACTCATGGTTGTACGAAGTCCAGTCGGTGACCGGGCGCAACGCGGCACCGGCGACAAACACCTCGGGTGCGCGAAACATGGCCATCAGCGCCATGAAGCCGCCGTAGGAGCCGCCGTAGAGGCCAACCCGCTTGCTGTCGACCGCATGATTGGCGACCAGCCAGTTTGCTCCGTCGATCAGGTCTTCCAGTTCCGGGTGACCCATCTGTCGATAGATCGCCGTGCGCCAGTCACGACCGTAGCCGGCTGATGCGCGGTAATCCATGTCGAGCACGACATAGCCCTTCGCAGTCAGCAAGTTGTGGAACATCTGCTCGCGGAAATAATTGGGGTAACCCAGTTCGGTGTTCTGCAGGTAACCGGCGCCGTGCACGAACAACACCGCCGGATACTTTTTCGTCGCATCGAAATCGGCGGGTTTGTAGAGCTTGGCGTAGATTGGTTCCTTCACATGCGTTGACGGCACGCTGACGATTTCCAGCTGTGGCCAGGCCAGTGCCTTGTACGCGGCCGTGCGCGTGTCGGTCAGTTGCCGCGATGCGCCGCCATTGGCCGAAACCACGCCCAACTGGGCGGGCACATAGGATGTGGATTGCAGCAGGGCGAGGCGGCTGCCATCCGGGGAAACGGCGAAACCGTCCATGCCCTTGACCGAGCTGACGCGCTCGAGTTTGCCGCCACTGCTGGCCACGCGATAGACGTCATACGAATACGGCGCTTCAACGTTTGCCCGCACATGGAACCAGCGCCCATCGGCGGACAACTGCGGATCGGAAATCTCGAACTTGCCCGATGTCAGCGCCTTGGCCCTGGCGCCCGGCAGTTTTGTGTACAACTGCGAATAACCCGATTCCTCGGACAGGTACCAGAGGCTGCGGCCGTCGCGGCTCCAGCCAAAATCGTTGAATGACCAGTTGATCCAGGCCGGATCGTTCAAGCGGTGCTGGCTGACCAGGCGATGCTTGTCGAAATCGACCGTGGCAATCCAGCGATCCTTGTTGTCGATTGCGCGCACTTGCACGGCAACCTGGCTGCCGTCGCGGTTCCAGACCTGTTCGGCCACGGTGACGCCGCGTGGCTTGGCGGCATCCGCCTTGCCGTCGTCCTTGGCCGGCTCGTCCTTGAGCAGACCGGCCTTGCGATTTTCCGCGCGGATTTTCGCCAGCGGATCCTCGTTGATGCCGGGCAGTTCGGCCAGCGACAGCTTTTCCTGGGTATGTGCCACCAGGTCGAGCAGCCAAAGCGTATTCGGCGCAGGCAGGTTGCGGCCGACGCGGACGCGCTCGTCTTCCTGTTCCTCGTAGCCCGATTCGGTCACGTAATGCTGGAGCTTGGCGATCTTGCCGTCGTCATAGGCCTTGTCGCGGGTGACGATGAGCAGGTGGCGTGCATCGGGCGACAAGGCGCTGCCTTCGATCTTGACCTCGGTGCCGAGATAGAACGGTGCCGGTGCGCGCGTCGGATCACCCTTGCGGAACGTCTCGTCGATGGCCTTTTTCGTCTCGCGCTCCGCCTTGATCTCGCGCAGCGTCGAGAACAGGCGCAACTGCAGGTCGCCAAGGTCATCGGATTTCTTCTCGGCGGGGTCCTTTTCGGTCAGCACGATGGCAGCGGGCGCATTCACGCCGCTGGCCAGGTCATGCGTGAACCAGTCGTTGCCGACACGGAACTGCACGGCGCGATCGTCGGCCGAAAACTGCACCGAGCTCTCGGTTTCCTGTGACCGCGTGATCTGCCGCAACGCGCCGCTGGCCAGCTCACGGACAAAGACATCGCCATTGCGGATGAAGGCGGCACGCTGGCGGTTGCCGCTGAATACGGCATTGCGGCCATCGGCATCCGCCATCATGGCCGGATCGACAAGGACATCCTCGCCATTCGCCGGGTTGATGCGGTGCAGGTCGCGCACGCTCGACCCACTGCGCTTGAGCGAGTAGTAGATCGCCTTGCCATCGACGCTCCAGTAGGGCGACTCGACGGCCGGCCCGATCCAGTCCGGATTGGCCATGGCCTGATCGAGGGTGATGGCCTGGACGGGTGCCGCAGACAGTGACAGCAGGGCGCACAGGGCGGCGATGGCGAGTCGGGTCATCGGTACGTATCTCCAGCGAAAGGCGATCGCCAAGGATAACCGCTGCCGGCTCCCTCGCCATGCGTCGAAAGTCTTGGCAGGCGCGGGATAATCGGGCAGCCTGCGCGACACTCCCTTGTCAGGATTGCCCATGCTTGATTGCGTACAGACCGAAACCGGTGCCGATCCACGCATCGCCGTGATCTGGTTGCATGGCCTGGGTGCCGATGGCAACGATTTCGGCCCGATCGTGCCGGAACTGGTGGACAAGGACTGGCCGGCCATCCGTTTCGTCTTTCCGCACGCGCCGCGCCGGCCGGTCACGGTTAACGGCGGCATGAGCATGCGCGCCTGGTACGACATCACCGGCATGGAAATCGCCCAGAAGCAGGACGAGATCGGCATCCGCGCCTCGATGGCCGAAGTCGAGGCGCTGATTGCCCGCGAGGTCGCCCGCGGCATTCCCGCATCGCGGATCTTCCTTGCCGGGTTTTCGCAGGGCGCGGCCATGGTGCTCTCGGCTGGCCTGCGCCATGCGCAAACCCTGGCGGGCGTCATTGCCCTGTCCGGATATCTTCCGCTTGAGCAGCAGCTTGCCAAGGAGCGCTCGACGGCGAACGCCGGCTTGCCCTTGTTCATTGCCCATGGCAGCGTCGATCCCGTGGTGCCACAGGTGCTTGGCATGCTCGCGCGCGATTTCCTGCGCAGTCTGGGCCATGTCGTCGAATGGCACAGCTACATGATGGCGCATCAGGTGTGCGCCGAGGAAATCGCCGATCTGCGCCAGTGGCTTGGCCAGCGGATCACCAGCATCGCGCCGGATTGATGCGGCATGAGCGCAGCCAGGCACGGTCGGAGTCGACATGAGCGAGACTGACAAGCAGCGCTGGTTGCCGCAATTCTGCAGTCTGCCGACGCTGTTTGCGCTGATGGTGGTGGCCGAGATCGTTGCCCTGGTCATCGCCATGGCACCGGATCGCGCGGCACGCTCGTGGCTGAGTGAACTCGGCATCGCCAGCGTGTTCGTGCAGTGGCTGGCCTTGCTCAATGCCGTGGTGCTGTGCTCCTCGCGCGAGGTGCTCGAGCGCTTGCCGGTGCGGCCTGGATTTTTTTCGGCCTGGGCGCTTGCCGTCATCACCACGGCCCTGGGCAGTGCCGTGGTGTATTCCATGGACCATGCCCTGGGTTTCGGCCTGACGGGGCCGCCCGGAGCGATCTGGCGCTTCTCGATCGGCAATGCGGCAATCTGTGCGCTGATTGCTGCCGCACTGCTGCGCTATCTGTATGTTCGCGAGCTCTGGCAGGAGCGCGTGCATGCGGCGGCAAAGGCGCAGGTCGATGCCTTGCAGGCGCGCATCCGCCCGCATTTCCTGTTCAACAGCATGAACACGATTGCCAGCCTCATCCGCAAGCGCCCGACCGATGCCGAGCGTGCGGTCGAGGATCTCTCCGAACTGTTCCGCGCCGCCCTCGGCACGCGCGAAATGCTCGGCACGCTTGGCGAGGAACTCGATCTGATCGGCCACTACCTGCGTATCGAATCCTTGCGCCTGGGCGAGCGCCTCAAGCTCGATCTGGATCTGCAGGCCTTGCCGCGCGATTTGCCGCTGCCGCCGCTGCTTCTGCAACCGCTGGTCGAGAACGCCGTCTACCACGGCATCCAGCGCATGCCCGAGGGTGGAACCCTGAGCATGCACGGCGCGCGCAAGGACGGCATGATCGAGATCGTCGTGCGCAATCCGCTGCCGGATGATGTGGCGCATCCGCGCAATGCGCACGCCCTGGCCAATGTGCGCGCACGCATCGAGTACCATTTCGGCGACAAGGCCGCGCTGATCGTGCAGCCTGCGCGCGGAGAATTCACGGTGACGGTCAGGCTTCCGGAACAGATCAGGCAATGAGGGTTGTCGTAGCCGACGATGAGGTGCTGGCGCGCGAGCGACTGATCGACCTGCTGGGTCAGGTCGGCTCGGTCGAAGTGGTTGCCGAAGCAGGCGATGGCCGCGAAGCGATCGAATTGGTCGAACGCTTGCGCCCCGACGTGCTGCTGCTGGATATCCGCATGCCGCGAATGGACGGCCTCGAGGCGGCGCACCACCTCGCCTCGTTCGAGCATGCACCTGCCATCATCTTCTGCACCGCATACGACGAACATGCCCTGGCCGCGTTCGATGCGAATGCGGTCGACTACCTGCTCAAGCCGATCCGTCTCGAACGGCTGCGCGCGGCCATCGAGCGCGCGGGGCGCTTCAACCGGGACGTGCTGCGCGAGATCGACAAGGGCGAAGCCAAGGCACGCGAACGCACCCACCTGTGCGCACGCGTGCGCGGCAACCTCGTCCTCGTGCCGGTCACCGAGATCGACTACCTGCTCGCCGAAGACAAGTACGTGGTCGTCCATCATGCCGGCTGCGAAGTCCTCATCGAGGAGCCGCTGAAGGCGCTTGAGGTCGAATTCGGCAATCGCTTCGTGCGCATCCATCGCAATTGCCTGGTCGCACTCGACAAGCTGGCCGGCCTCAGCCGCACCAGCGACGGCCGCGTGCTGGCCAAACTCGAACGTGTCGCTACCGAGCTCGAGGTCAGCCGCCGCAACCTGCCGGCCTTGCGCAAACTGGTGAGAACCCTATGAAACGACTTCGCATCGCCACCCGGCAGAGCGCCCTGGCCCTCTGGCAAGCCGAGCACGTGGCCGCGCGCCTGCGCGCCGCGCATGCGGGACTGGAAATCGAACTGGTGCCGATGACCACGCGTGGTGACCAGGTGCTGGATCGTCCGCTGGCCGAGATTGGCGGCAAGGGCTTGTTCCTCAAGGAGCTCGAAGTCGCGATGCTGGAGGACCAGGCCGACATCGCCGTGCATTCGCTGAAGGATGTGCCGATGGACCTGGAGCCGGGATTCGCCCTTGGCGCCGTGCTCGAACGCGCCGATGCCGCCGATGCCTTCATCAGCAATGCCTGCACGCGACTCGCCGAGTTGCCGCAAGGCGCGCGCGTCGGCACCTCGTCGCTGCGCCGGCAGGCGCAGTTGCGCGCGCTGCGGCCGGATCTGCAACTGCTCGATCTTCGCGGCAACGTCAATACGCGGCTGGCGAAACTCGATGCCGGAAACTACGACGCGATCATCCTCGCCTGTGCCGGCATCGAACGCCTCGGCATGATGGAGCGCATCCGTTCACGCTTGTTGGCGCCGGACTGGCTGCCCGCCGTGGCCCAGGGCGCAATTGCCATCGAGCAGCGCAGCGGCGACCAGCGCGTGGCCGACCTGCTTGGCGTGCTGGATGACGCGAATACACGCCGTTGCGTGGAGTGCGAGCGCGCCATGAATCGCCGCCTGCATGGCAGCTGCAATGTGCCGATTGCCGGCTATTGCGTGGAAACCGAGAACGGCCTTGCCCTCTATGGCCTGGTTGGCGATGCCGGCACGGGGCGGCTGGTGCGTGCGGAAATCGAAATTTCCGGCCGCGATCGGGGCATCGAACTCGGCGAACAGGTCGCATCACTGCTGCTGGAGCGCGGTGCGGCAGAAATCCTAGGCAGGCTTCGCGATCACTGAGTTGCCAGGTCATCCGGGTGGATGCAAGAGAGCATCTGCGCAGGCCAGGCAGTCTGCCATGCGATTGCAGAATGCAGCCGTGAAATGGCGAGCCGCAGCGGGCTCGCCATTCCGGCAACGGCGTTTGCCGTGGATCAGAACTTGAAGACGAGATTGGTGGTGACGAGCTGGTCGGTCTTCTTCTTGTCCGGGGTGACGTCCGAGTTGTGGCGGACTTCGTAGCCGAGCTTGAGGGCGAGTTTCTCGCTCATGCTGACGGAAAGCCCGGCATTGTTCTGCAGGAACGTGTTGTTCGAGCCGGCTTCGATCAGGGTCGTGTTCTCGAATGCGGTTGAATCATTGAACTTGTGCTTGTAGCTGATCAAGCCGCGACCGACCACGTTGCCTTCGACATCCGGGTCGATGATCGTGGTCACTGGCGGGTCGCCGGCCACGACCGCATAGGCGCGGGGATCAAGGCGACGATAGCCGGGGCCGACCTCCGCGGAAAACTCGGTTTCGGCGTTCTTGATGAAGGTGTAGCCGTAGCCGAGCGAGACGATCCACTGGTACGCATACGGCGAGAAATCGTCGTTTTCGTAACGCGCCGCGCCAACAATGTAGCTGCGTTCATCGAGCTTGTAGCCGGAGGAGGCGCCGAGGTCGTAGCGGTTGGCGGTGAGGTCGTATTCACCGTTCGCTTCACCCTTGCTGCGCAAGGCATTGACGAAGAAATTGTGCTTCCACTGCGCGTCTTCCTTCTTGAAGGCGAGCTTGACATTGAGGTTCTGCGACTTGGTGTTGCCGCTGGTCAGGGCGAGGCCGGCCTCGCCGCTGCCCGACCACGTGCCATCGTCAGTCTGTGCGCAAGCAATCGCGGGAACGGCAAGCAGGACAGCGCCCGCAAGGAGTGCATTTTTCATTGGAGTTACCTTCTGGGGGAGTGCGGATGAAACCGGATGCGCAATCCGCTGGATCGCAGACGTGCAGGCGTTGCGATCCTAGCGAGTGGAATTGAATGCGAAGTGAACGGTTATCCTGAAAACCGGTGCTGAAACAGAACTTTACGTCCCGTCCTCAGTCGCCGTGGGCAGCGTAGTAAAGCATCACCGCATGGCGCGCTTCGGCGAAAAACAGCCAGCGCTCGAGGAAGATGCCGGACATGCCCGCGAGCAGGGCAAGCCAGGCAGCGAACGCGCCAAGCGCGGGCAGCAGCAAGGCCAGCAGGGCAAGGATTGCCGGCGTGGCGAAACCCGCCAGCAGGCAGATCATCCGCAATTTGCGTGAATGCTTGCGTGCAATGCGGAAACCCATTTCGTGGGTCAGGTAGTTTTCCTGCGTGTGCGGCTGCTCGAACGAACGCACGTTGCCCAGCGCATCGAGGCCGATGGCATGCGCCGTGCGCAGGCCTGATGGTCGGTCGATCTGCTTCCAGTAGGCGAGCTTGATGGCAGCGGAGATCACGGCAAGCACGATGACCGCGAACGGGAGCAGCACACTCCAGACTGTTTCCTGCGCTGCCGGCATCAAGTCCCAACGCGGCAATGCAGCGAGGGCCCAAAGCAGCAGCATGCCACTGAGCGCCGCGAATGCGAGGTGGGCGGGAACAACCAGCCGATTGTGCCAGGCCCTGATCGGCTTCAGGCAGGCATAGATGTTGGCCGTGCAAAACACGGTGACGACGGACGCGGCTGCGAGCAGTGCGCCTGTCACGCGCACGAGAGTCTCGTTTTCCAGGATCAGTGCGGGAACGAGATGGCCGGGAGACTGCTGGCCCAACCAGATCAGAAACAGTCCCGTCGCCGGGACATAGGCCAGCAGTGCCGCGATGCCTTCACGCGAGAGCCAGGAACTGCGCCACTGCGAGAGCGCGCGCCAGGCGCGTCGCGGTTGGCCGAGGTGAGCGAGCGACGACAGCAGGCCGGCACTGACGAGGAGGAAGCCGGCAGCCCAGGCGAGCGTCAGCGTGCTTGGCATCCGGCAAACCGAAACCTGGACATCCACGGTGCCGGTGGCCGGATCGAGCATGCAGCCCGGCCAGACAAGCGCATGGGCGAGGCCAACCAGCAGCCACAAGCCATAACCCGCACCCGAAACGACGGTGAAGAAGATGATCGAGAAGGTCGGTCGCATCGTCGTCGACTTCAGCGCGACAGCACGCGATCGACCCAGCGCAGCAGGGGCGACAGCTGCGCGGTATCGATTGCTTCAACGGCTGGTTGCGCTTGCGCGCAGCTTGCATCGCGGCGCGGGCGCGGCGGCAGGTAGCGGTTGACCGGCTGGTAGCCGAACTCGGGCATCAGCGCGTAGCCGCCGCGTTCGGCGACCAGCTTCGATACATCCGATTGCGCGTCGCCGAGATCGCCGAAATGCCGCGCGCGGGTCGGGCAGGCCATCACGCAGGCCGGCTGGCGATCGGCTTCGTCGAGCGTCTCGTTGTAGATGCGATCGACGCACAAGGTGCATTTCTGCATGACACCGCGCTGCGCGCTGAACTCGCGCGCGCCATACGGGCACGCCCAGGCGCACAACTGGCAACCGATGCATTTGTCTTCATCGACAAGGACGATGCCGTCCTCGGCACGTTTGTAGCTCGCCCCGGTCGGGCACACCGTCACGCACGCCGGCGTCTCGCAATGCAGGCACGAGCGGGGGAAGTGGAGGCTCATTGCATGAGCGGGAATCGGGAATGGGGAATCGGGAATGGGACGAGCCGATGGCTCGGGAACAGGGAATGGAGAATCGGGAGTGGGAAAAGCCAAGCCTGAAACCAAGCGCTCACGCTTCTCGCCGACTCCCGATTCCCTATTCTCTATTCCCGCTACCTCGTAGCTGTGCACCCGGTTGAACCACACCCCGCTCGGTTCCTTGCCGTACGGGTCGGCATCGGGCAGAGGGCCAAAGGAGCCGCCGTCGTTCCATTCCTTGCAGGCGACTGCGCAGGCATGGCAGCCGACGCAGGTGTCGAGATCGATGACCAGGCCGAGCTTGCGGGTGGTGGCTGCGGGCAGGCTGGTCATGGTTGCAGCGGCCAGAACAGGGGGATCAGGTACATCGAGAGTGCACAGAAGATCGCGATCAGCGGAATGCCGACCTTCATGAAATCCATGAAGCGATAACCGCCGGCGTAGTAGACCATGGTGTTGGTCGGGTAACCGACCGGCGTGGCGAACGAGGTCGCCGCGGCAAAGGCGACGGCGACGACGAACGGTCGCGGATCGGCACCGACCGAATGCGCCACGGTGATGGCGATGCCGATCATCAGCACCACCGAGGGATTGTGACCCATCAATTCCGTGAGCAGGGCGGTCAGCAGGTAGACCATCAGCAAGGCGGCGATCGGGCCATGTTCGCCGACGACTCCCATGCCGGCCGCGACCAGGGTATGCGACAAGCCGCTGTTCTCGATGGCTGTGCCGAGCGGCAGGATTGCCGCAAGCAGGACGATGATCTTCCAGTCGATGCCTTCGTAGAGATCCTTGCGCCCGTAGCACCCGGCAATGGCCATGGCCACGGCGCCGGCAATCGCGGCAACCGGGATCGGCAGCCAGTGCAGGCCGGAGACGACCACCACCGAGATCATGATCAGCACCGCGGCGACGGCGCGCTTGGAAGTGCGGCGCGTGTCCTCGCGTTCGCTGAGGACGACGAAACGCTCGTCGCTGCGCAATGCGGTCGCCGCTTCCTCGCTGACCAGCAGCAAGAGCACGTCACCGGCAGCCAGGCGCACGTCCTTCAGCTTGTCGCGGAGGATGCGTCCACGCTGATGGATGGCCAGCGCGATGGCATCGTGGTTGCGCCTGAAATCGAGTTCTTCCAGTGAACTGCCTTCGATCGTCGAGGCCGGCTTGACCATGACCTCGACGAGGATGCGTGCCGACTTGCGGTCATGGCCGAAGCGGTTTTCCGGGTCGATTTCAAGATCGGCGCGCTTGCGGAATTCCTCGATCTTGTCCCAATCGCCGCGCACCAGCAGCACATCATCGGCAGCCAGCACCTGCGAGCGTGGCGACCACAGGTGACGATCGCCGCGCAGCAGCTCAAGCGGGTAGATGCTGTATTTTTCGCCAAGCTTGGCGTCGGCAATGGTTTGCCCGACCAGGGGCGAATGCGCGGTGACCTTGAGCTCGGTGACGTACTTGCCGATATCGGTTTCGGCCGCGGCGACCGGCGAGATTTCCTTCGGCAGCAGCCAGCGCCCGACCAGCATCAGGTAAGTGATGCCGACCACGGCCAGCAGCGCGCCGAGGCGGGTGAATTCAAACACGCCGAATCCGGCCAGGCCGTGTTGCTGGGCGAGGCTGTCGGCAAGCAGGTTCGACGAGGTACCGATCAAGGTGCAGACGCCACCCATCTGCGCGGCATAGGCCATCGGCAGCAGCACGCGCGCCGGCGAGGTGCCGGTGTTCGCGCAGACGCGCAAGGCCAGCGGCAGGAAGGTCGCGACCAGGGCGATGTTCTTGACGAAGGCCCCCATCGGTGCGATCGCCAGCATCAGCGCCAGCGTCAGCAGCCATGGCTTGCGGATGCGGGAGAGCACGCGCCCGAGCGGCTCCAGCGCCCCCGAGCGCTCGATGCCAAGGCTCAAGGCAAACATGGCGGCGACCGTGATTGTCGCCTCGTTGCTGAAACCGGCCAGCGCCTCGGCCGGTGTAACCAGTTGCAGGACAACCAGCAGGACGAGGACGATCAGCGCAACCAGGTCGATGCGCACCTTCTCGCTGGCGAACAGGGCCACCGCAGCGATCACGATAACCAGGGTCATCCATTGCGGCAGGGTCATCGCATCGCCCTCGTCTCGTTCATTTCAATGCGGTGGCCATCCACCTGCGGCGTTGGATCGCGTTCAATGCGTACGCGCAGGTCGAACCAGGCGGCCTGGCCAGTGAGCGGATCGGCATTCGCGCAGCCTGGCGAATTCCGCTCCGAGGGCAGCAGTTCGTTGATCAGGTGATTGAGCAGGAAGCCATCGCGATTCTCCGGCGCATGGGCAGCGAGCTTCCACGCCCCCTTGCGCTTGCCGATCGCGTTCCACGTCCACACGGTCCCGGGCGCGGTTGCCGAGTGGAATCGTGCCTGCACGCGGATGCGCGCGATTGGCGACACCAGCCAGATCCAGTCGCCGTCGCCAACACCATTCGTCCCGGCGGTTCGTGGGTTCAGGTACAGATAGTTGCGTGTCGCGATCTGTCGCAGCCAGGCATTCTGCGAACCCCAGCTGTGATACATGAACATGGGTCGCTGGGTGATTGCGGAAAGTGGATAGTCGGCTTCGCCTGCGGAACCGCTTGAATCCAGGTGCCCGTACCAGAACGGCAACGGATCGAAATAGCGCGCCACGCGTTCACGTTCGCTCTCCGGCGGCTGCTGTGCGCCATGCCCCCGCGCGGCAAGCCGGAAACGTTGCAGGGTTTCGCAGTAGAACTGCATGACGATGGCCTCGGTCGAGCCGACGAAACCCAGCGACTTGGCCCAGGCCAGGTAATCGCGATTGGCCATCTTGTAGTAGCGCGCCGCATCGGGAACCCGCGCCTCCCAAACGCAGCCGTGTTCGACATAGCGCTTGAGTTGCTGCGGATTCGGCTCGCCAAAGCCCGAGCGGGATCCATCCGCGCCGCGCCAGCCGGCAAGCATGCCGACGCCGGGCGCGCGCTCGTGCTCGACCATGTACTGGGCGAAGCCGCCGGGATACTTCGCCGTGCCATCGTCATTCAGCAGGCCCGGCAAACCAATGCGCGTGCCGAGATCGATCAGCACGTCCTGGAACGGGCGCACGTCGCGATCCGCTTCGACGACCGGCTGGCGGATCGCATCGGCCGCGCAATCGGCATCGGAGATTGGCCGGTCGAGCATGCTGATGCAATCGTGGCGTTCCAGGTATGTCGTATCCGGCAATACGAGATCGGCGAACGCCACCGTCTCGGAAAGGTAGGCGTCGGAATAGATGATGTGCGGAATGCGGTATTCGCCGCTGTCGGCATCGCGGTCGCACAGCATCTGCCGCGTCCCCATCGTGTTCATCGACGAGTTCCAGCCCATGTTCGCCATGAACATGAACAAGGTGTCGATGCGATACGGGTCGCCGGCCCAGGCATTGCGGATCACCGATTGCATGATGCCGTGCGCGGCCAGCGGATGCTGCCAGGAATAGGCCTTGTCGAGGCGTCGCGGCTGGCCATCGGCATCGACCAGCAGGTCCTCGGGCGATTGCACGTACCCGAGCGGGCCACCATCGAGGCTGCCGTTGTCCTTGCGCGATTTGCCGGGCCGATTCGGCGGTGGTGCCGATTTCGGATACGGCGGCTGGTAGCGGAAGCTGCCCGGCGTATCGATGGCGCCGAGCAGCATCTGCAGGATGTGCAGGGTGCGGCAGGTATGAAAGCCGTTGGCGTGCGCCGAGATGCCACGCATGGCGTGCATTGAAACCGGGCGACCGCGCATGCTCGCGTGCTCGCGACCGTGGGCATCGGTCCACGCCTGGTCGAGGCTGATGGCCTGGTCGAACGCGGTTTCGGCGAGTTCGCGGGCCAGCCGGCGGATGGTCGTGACATCGACGCCGCAGCGTGCGCTCACCGATTCCGGCGTGTACTCGTCGGCGAGAAAGCGTTCGGCGAGCAACTGGAACGAGGGCACTGCCGTGCGCCCGTCGGCGAGGATGTATTCGCCGACGACCAGGGGCGAAATGTCGATCGCGTCCGCACGAGCCAGGATGGTTCCCGCGCCCTTGTCGCCGCCATCGGTGGAATCATTCGCTGTCGCGCGCGCAGCACACAGCGCATGGCCTGCGGCGTCGCGCGCGATCAAGCCATCGTCCGCCGCGCCAGCGTCGCGAATCACCAGGTGATGCGCATTCGTGTAACGCACGAGGTAATCGAGATCGACGCGGTCATGGCGCAGGAGTTCGTGGATGAAGGCCCCGGCGAGCAGGCCATCGCTGCCGGGATTGATCGGCACCCATTCGTCGGCAATCGCACCATAGCCGGTACGCACCGGATTGATGGCGACGATCTTTGCCCCGCGCGCCTTCAACTTGCCGAGGCCGAGCTTGATCGGATTGGAATCGTGATCCTCGGCTACGCCCCACAGCATCAGGTATTTCGTCAGCTCCCAATCGGGTTCGCCAAACTCCCAGAAACTTCCGCCAAAGGTGTACATGCCGGCGGCGGCCATGTTGACCGAGCAGAAGCCGCCGTGCGCGGCATAGTTGGTGGTGCCGAACTGCTGCGCCCACCAGGCGGTCAGCGCTTGCGACTGGTCGCGACCGGTGAAGAACGCCAGTTCATCGGGATTGCGCTTGCGGATATCGCCCAGCCACTGCGCCGCCAGCGCCAGTGCCTCGTCCCACTCGATTTCGCGGAACTCGCCGGCACCGCGCTCACCCGTGCGCAGCAGCGGTTTGCTCAATCGCGCCGGCGAATAATGCTGCTTGATCCCGGCCGAACCCTTGGCGCAGATCACGCCGCGATTGACCGGGTGCTGCGGATTGCCATCGATGTAGCGGACGCGGCCGTCCTTCAGGTGCACGCGGATGCCGCAGCGACACGCACACATGTAACACGTCGTCGTCTTGACCTCGTCTGCGGTCGGCGTGTTCAGGTCGAGGGCTGCGTGTGGCATCAATCGTCAAGGCATCGGCAGGAACAACGAATGGTAAACGCTTAATCCGCGGGTGGGGGAATCGGGAATGGGGAATAGGGAATGGGTTGAAGCAAGGGCAAGAGCGAAGCCGCTGTCCGCTTTGCTTCCCACTGTTCCCCATTCCCTGCTCCACACATTCCCTATTCCCGGCCCTTCCCCCTGTGCCAAACTCGCATTCGCACTTGCAGTCGGCATCTCACGTCCATGGATCGCTACGAACGCACCCTGCTGCTTCACCGCATGCTCAAGTCCGCGCGCTATCCGGTCGCACTCAAGCGCGTGCAGGAAGAATTGCAGTGCTCGCGGGCGACGATGTATCGCGATATTGCCTTCCTGCGCGATGCACTGGGTGCGCCGATCGAGAGTGATCCGGAGAATGGCGCAATCCACTACGCCAGGGATGAAGGCGATCGCTTCGAGTTGCCCGGCTTGTGGCTGTCGAGCGAGGAGCTGGCCGCCTTGCTCGCCCTCAACGAATTGCTCGATCGCTCCGACCCCGGCGTGCTCGCCGGTGCGCTGGCGCCGTTCCGCGCGCGCATCGAATCCCTGCTGTCGGATCATGCCAGTGGCCGCACCTTGCCGGTCGAGCGCATCCGCGTCATCTCCAGTGGCGCGCGCAAGCTCGATCAGGTCGTCTTCCGCAGCGTGTCGAGCGCCTTGCTCAGTCGCAAGCGCCTGACCTTCGAATATCGCGCACGCACGACCAACGCGCCGACCACGCGCGATGTCTCGCCGCAACGCCTCGCCCACTATCGCGACAATTGGTATCTCGATGCCTGGGATCATGGCCGCGAGGGGTTGCGCAGCTTTGCCCTGGATCGCATGCGCAGTCCCAAGGTGGGCGAGCACGAGGCGCTGGACTGCGATCTCGAGGAGCTCAATGCGCATCTGGCTTCCAGCTACGGCATCTTTTCCGGCGCGCCAAAGGCCACGGCGGTGATCCGTTTTTCCGAACATGCCGCACGCTGGGTGGCCGATGAACACTGGCATTCGCAGCAGGAAGGCCATTGGCTGGCGGATGGCCGCTATGAACTGAAGGTGCCCTACAGCAACTCGCGCGAGCTGCTCATGGACGTGCTCAAGTATGGTCCGGATGCTGAAATCGTCTCGCCGGTCTCGTTGCGCGAGGAGATGCGCATCCTCCTGCAACTTGCCATCGGCAGCTACCAGGCAGCGCCGACATGAGCGAGCCGGCCCCCATCATGGGCGCACTGCCGAAGCCGAGAATCCCGATCTCCCTCGTGCTTGGTTCGGGCGGCGCGCGCGGCTATGCGCACATTGGCGTGATCGAGGAGCTGATCGCGCAAGGCTTCGAGATCCGTTCAATTGCCGGCAGCTCGATGGGTGCCCTGGTTGGCGGCATCCATGCGGCCGGGAAACTCGACGCCTTTCGTGACTGGGTGCTGCCGATGGCCCGCTACGATGTATTCAAGCTGCTCGACATCACCATCACCGGCGGCGGTTTCATCAAGGGCAACCGCATCATCAATGCCATGCGCGAGCAGGTCGGCGATGTCAACATCGAGGATTTGCCGATCAGTTACACCGCCGTCGCGGTCGATCTCGATGCGCATCGCGAAGTCTGGTTTTCGCGCGGCTCGCTGTTCGACGCAATCCGCGCCTCGATCGCCATCCCGACGATCTTCCGGCCGCACCGCTATCAGGGCCGCCTGCTGGTCGATGGCGGCCTGCTCAATCCGCTGCCGGTGTCACCGACCTTGCGTGATCACACCGTGGCGACCATCGCCGTCGACGTCAATGCAACGCCGGAGCCGCTGGATGGCAGCCCAGCGTGGCCATTGCGTTCCAGCGCCGATGAGGCGCCAGGCGGGGTGCCCGAAGCCGATCCTGGCAGCGATGCCGAATCCCGCTCCGGCAATCCGTTTGCTCGCGCCATGGCGGCGTTGTGGGGCAGCGAAAAGCCGATCGCGCAGATGCGCGAGCCGAACGTCCTGGAGTTGCTTTCGCGCTCGCTCGACACCGTTCAGGAAACCATCACCCGACTCAAGCTGGCCGCACAGCCACCGGACTTGCTGGTCACCATCCCGCGCAACGTCTGCACGTTCTATGATTTCCATCTCGCGAAAAGCGTGATTGAATTGGGCCGCAAGCGTACCCGCGAAGCGCTGGCACGCTGGGCGCCGCCGAACGACAGCGGGCGCTGAATCACCAGGATTCCAGAGTCCGCGCGCAGCGGGAACGACCTGGCGGGCAGCGGGTCCGAGCTGGCGCAATGCGCAATCATCCAATCCGCGAACGCAAGCTGCCGCAGATCGATCATGCAATCCTTTCCAAACACGAGTATCCCCCTGATGAACATCCGAAACATCCTGACCGCAGTCGTGCTCGCCCTGTCCCTGTGCGGTCTGGCCGAGGCCGCGGATAGCGCCGCAAAGCTCTACCGGATCGATCTTGTCCTCTCGCGAAACGGTGAATTGATCGGCAAGCCGGCGATGGTGGTCGAAGCCGGAGCCGAAGCGGAAATCCGCGATGATGGCGACAAGAAGCCCGAGAACGCATTTCGCATCCTGGTGACCGCGACGCCGCTCGAAGGCACGCTGGGCGTCAAGGAGGCGCTGAAGATCGACCTCGGTTTCTACGACAAGATCGGCGGCAACTGGGTCAAGCGCGCCGAACATTCGGTCACCAACGTGCTTGGCGAGCCGCTCAGCCTCGCATTCCCGTCGACATCGCCGGAAACGGCAGGAAGGAATTACGATCTGGTCGTGCTGACCGGTCGTGGCACGGCCGAGGCTCCGGCAGCACAGTAAGGCAGTCCGGCAGCCACCCGAACACGACAACGGCACGGCAGCATCCTGGCAGACGGACGGAGGAGTGCATGACCAATCACGCGACCAGTCAAGGCGCATCCGCGACCGCCGCGGACCTCGATGCGGCGCTGGCCAGCGCGATCGGCAACGTGATTGCTTCCTTTGCCGCGCGTCAGGACCACCTGTTGCCAATCCTGCATGGCATCCAGGATCAGCTTGGATTCGTGCCACCCGCGGCGCTGCCGCTGATCGCCGCGGCGCTCAACCTCAGCCGCGCCGAAGTGCATGGCGTGGTCAGTTTCCATCATCATTTCCGCAGCGTGGCACCGGGTCGGCATGTGCTCAAGTTGTGCCGCGCCGAGGCCTGCCAGGCAATGGGGGCTAGGCAGATTGAAGCGCATGTGCGCACGCGGCTGGGCGTCGGCTTCGATGAAACCAGTGCCGATGGCGCGGTGACCCTGGAGGCGGTCTACTGCCTCGGCAATTGCGCC
Source organism: Lysobacterales bacterium 63-13 (assembly GCA_001899855.1). Lineage (GTDB taxonomy): Bacteria > Pseudomonadota > Gammaproteobacteria > Xanthomonadales > Rhodanobacteraceae > Dokdonella. Next base: position 4,897 of record MKWR01000027.1, on the reverse strand, counting down.
TGCGCGCCCTCGGCGATGCTCGATGGCCAGGTGCACGGGCGACTCTCGCTGCAGACCATCGACCGTCTTGTCGATGCCTGTGGAGCGTCGGAATGAGCCTGCGCCTGTTTGTTCCGCGTGATACCAGCGCGATGGCCTGCGGAGCTGATGCGGTGGCGTTGAAGATCCGGGGCGAAGCCGAAGCGCGTGGCGTTGACGTGACCATCCTGCGCAACGGCTCTCGAGGCATGTGTTGGCTGGAACCCTTGCTTGAAGTCGAGCATGGCGAAAACCGCTACGCCTTCGGACCGATCACCGAGGAGGATGTCGGCGGACTGTTCGACATCGCCTTCGCAGCGGATGCAGGGCATCCGAAGGCGCTCGGCCCGGTCGCCGAAATCCCCTGGCTGAAACGCCAGCAGCGCCAGTGTTTTTCGCGCAACGGCATCACCGAACCACTGGCACTGGACGACTATCGCGCCCATGGCGGCTGGCGTGGCGCCGAGAATGCGTTGCGCATGACAGGTGCCGACATCGTGCAGGCGGTCACTGATTCTGGCCTGCGCGGACGTGGCGGCGCGGCGTTTGCCTGCGGCGTCAAATGGAAGACCGTGCTCGATCAAGCGGCTGCGCGGAAATACATCGTCTGCAATGCCGACGAAGGCGATTCCGGAACTTTTTCCGATCGCATGCTCATGGAAGGTGATCCGTATCGCCTGATCGAAGGCATGTTGATCGCCAGTCTCGCGGTGGCTGCGAGCAAGGGCTATGTCTACCTGCGCAGCGAATACCCGCTGGCGCAACAGGTGTTTGCCGAAGCCCTTGGACGTGCGCGCGGCGCGGGCTGGCTCGGTGTCGACATCCAGGGCAGCGGGCACGATTTCGATATCGAGTTGCGCATGGGCGCCGGTGCCTACATTTGCGGCGAGGAAACCGCGATGCTGGAAAGCCTCGAAGGGCGTCGCGGCCAGGTGCGATTCAAGCCGCCGCTGCCGGCCATCAAGGGATTGTTCGGGCAACCCACGGTCATCAACAATGCCATCACCCTGGCCTCGCTGCCGGATATCCTCGTGCATGGCGCGGCGTGGTACCGCGACATGGGCATGGGCCGTTCGCGCGGCACGCTGCCGATCCAGTTGGCCGGAAACATCAAGCACGGCGGCTTGATCGAACTGGCGTTTGGCGTGACCTTGCGTGAATTGCTGCATGACTTTGGCGGTGGCTCGGCGAGTGGTCGGCCAATCCGCGCCGTGCAGGTCGGCGGCCCGCTTGGCGCCTATCTTCCGGAAGCGCAATTCGACACGCCGATCGACTATGAAGCCTTCGCCGCGATTGGCGCGATGCTCGGTCACGGCGGCATCGTCGTCTTCGATGACACGGTCGACATGGCCGAACAGGCGCGCTTCGCCATGGAGTTCTGCGCCATTGAATCCTGCGGCAAGTGCACGCCGTGCCGGATTGGCTCGACGCGCGGGGTCGAGGTCATCGATCGCATTCGCGGTGGCGTCGACGCCGAGGCAAGCACGGATCTGCTGAAGAGCCTGTGCGACACCATGCTGCACGGATCGCTGTGTGCGCTGGGCGGATTGACGCCTTTGCCGGTGCTCAGTGCGCTCAGGCATTTCCCCGAGGATTTTGCTGCGCGACCACAACCGGTTGTGCAGGCATGATTTCTTGCGTGGTCGCAACCGGCTGCTTGCTGGAGGAGTGGCATGCGATCAATTGATGACATCGACTACGGCACGCCGGCCATCCATTCGCTGGATTCGCTGAGACCGGTGCAGCTTGAAATCGACGGCGTGGCGGTGCGCGTTGCCGCCGGCACGTCGGTCATGCGCGCGGCGGCGACACACCACATCGACATCCCGCGACTTTGCGCGACCGATACCCTCGATGCCTTCGGCTCATGTCGTCTCTGCCTCGTGCAGATCGAAGGCATGAAGGGTTATCCGGCTTCCTGCACGACGCCTGTTGCCGAAGGCATGAAGGTCACCACGCAAAGCACCAGGCTGGCCGAAATCCGTCGTGGCGTGATCGAGCTTTACGTTTCCGACCATGCGCCTGATTGCGTGGGATGCGCCCCCGATGGGCGCTGCGAGTTGCAGGAAATGGCGGCCGTGGTGGGTTTTGAAAACAACCGTTATGGGCTGGAAGGTGCCAACCATTTCAGCGTCGAAAAGAATGGCGTTGCCAACCCGCACTTTGTCGCCAGCGATGCCTCGAACCCGTATTTCCGTTTCGATCCCGCGCAATGCATCGTCTGTTCGCGCTGCGTGCGTGCCTGCGACGAGGTGCAAGGCACGTTTGCCTTGACCATCGAAGGGCGCGGTTTTGCCTCGCACGTCGTTGCCAGCCAGGATGAATCCTTTCTCGCTTCCGAATGCGTGTCTTGCGGTGCCTGCGTGCAGGCCTGCCCGACCACGGCCTTGCTCGAGAAATCGCTGCTCGAAAAAGGAAGGCCCGAGCGCAGCGTGGTCACGACCTGCGCCTATTGCGGGGTCGGCTGCTCGTTCCGTGCAGAACTGCGCGGCGACGAGATCGTGCGCATGGTTCCGCACATCGATGGCAAGGCCAACCATGGCCACTCCTGCGTCAAGGGGCGCTTCGCCATCGGCTATGCCACCCATGAGGAGCGCATCACCACGCCGATGATCCGCGCAAGCATCAACGATCCCTGGCAGGAAGTGTCCTGGGAAACGGCGATCGCGCACACGGCGCGTGAATTCCGCCGCATCCAGGCCGAGCACGGGCGCGACGCGATTGGCGGCATCACCTCATCGCGCTGCACGAATGAGGAAACCTGGCTGGTGCAGAAGCTCGTGCGCGCGGCATTCGGCAACAACAACGTCGACACCTGTGCGCGCGTCTGCCATTCGCCAACCGGCTACGGATTGAAGGCCACGCTCGGCGAATCGGCCGGCACCCAGGATTTCGACTCGGTGGATGACGCCGATGTCATCTTCGTCATCGGCGCGAATCCAACCGACGCGCATCCGGTGTTTGCCTCGCAGATGAAACGACGCCTGCGCGCCGGCGCGAAGCTGATCGTCGCCGATCCGCGCAGCATCGATCTGGTGCGCGCGCCGCATGTCGAGGCGGATCATCTGCTCAAGCTCAGGCTCGGGACCAATGTCGCCCTGCTCAATGCGCTGGCGCATGTGATCGTTGTCGAAGGGCTGGTCGACGAGGCCTTTGTCGCGGCGCGCTGCGAGGCCGAGGCATTCGCGCGCTGGAAGGCATTCGTCGGCGAGGCGCGCAATTCACCGGAGGCCAGCGAATCCGCAACCGGCGTGCCTGCCGCGCAGGTGCGTGCCGCCGCGCGATTGTTTGCGGGCGGCGGCAATGCGGCGATCTACTACGGCCTCGGCGTCACCGAACATTCGCAAGGATCGACCGCAGTCATGGCGATTGCCAACCTGGCCATGGCGACCGGCAACATCGGCCGCCGCGGGGTCGGCGTGAATCCCCTGCGCGGGCAGAACAACGTGCAGGGTTCCTGCGACATGGGTTCGTTCCCGCACGAGCTGCCGGGTTATCGGCATGTGTCGGATTCGAGCGTGCGCGGAACCTTCGAGCACGATTGGGGCGTGACCCTGCTGGCCGAGCCTGGCTTGCGCCTGCCGAACATGTTCGAGGCAGCGCTCGATGGCGAGTTCAAGGGCCTCTATGTCGAAGGCGAGGACATTGCCCAGTCCGATCCGAACACCCGCCACGTCACCGCCGCGCTGGCGGCGATGGAATGCATCGTCGTGCAGGATCTGTTCCTCAACGAGACGGCCAAGTTCGCCCATGTGTTCCTGCCCGGTTCGACCTTCCTCGAAAAGGATGGCACCTTCACCAATGCCGAGCGGCGCATCTCGCGGGTGCGTCGCGTCATGCCGCCACTGGCCGGTTACGCTGACTGGGAAATCACCCAGCTGATCGCGAACGCACTCGGTTATCCGATGCATTACACGCATCCGTCGGAGATCATGGACGAGATCGCGCGGCTGACGCCGACCTTCGCTGGCGTCAGCTATGCCCGTATCGATGAGCTCGGCAGTATCCAGTGGCCGTGCAATGCCGAAGCGCCCGACGGCACGCCGACCATGCATGTCGATGAATTCGTGCGCGGCAAGGGGCGCTTCATGCTCACCGAATACGTGCCGACCACCGAGAAGGTCAATGCGCGCTTCCCGCTGATCCTGACCACCGGCCGCATCCTCAGCCAGTACAACGTCGGCGCGCAGACGCGGCGCACGCCGAATACGGTGTGGCATGGCGAGGATCGCCTCGAGATCCATCCACACGATGCCGAGCAGCGGGGCATCAATGATGGCGACTGGGTCGGCATCGCCAGTCGTGCCGGGGAAACCGTGTTGCGTGCGCAGATCAGCGCGCGCATGCAAGCCGGCGTCGTCTACACCACGTTCCATTTTCCATTTTCAGGCGCTAACGTGATCACCACCGAGAACTCGGACTGGGCAACCAACTGCCCCGAGTACAAGGTCACCGCCGTCGAAATCACCCGCGTAACCCAACCCTCCGACTGGCAGCAACGTTATCGCGCCTTCAGCGATGTCCAGCAGAATCTGCTGCGCAAGCAACGCAAGTCCTCCGCAACCACACCCAGCGCTTCGTAAGGTTCTGTAGGAGCGGCTTCAGCCGCGATGCTCCTTGTCAACGCACCCAAATTCCCGCTTGAGGTAGTCGCCTCAGCTCCATTGATGCCAACCCAAACACAGGCGACGGCGGATGCCGGGGAAATCCCATGGCTAGTGGACTACCCCTGATTTCTCGGAAACCGGGGTCCGGAAACCGGGGTCAGAGTCGAATGGCACTTACTTAAGCCCAAGCCACTGATCTGAAAAGTGAAGTCGGCTCCAAATGCTAAGGTGAAGCTACCAGACACCACCACCAGCATGGGAGCCGACCTCGA